>JAEBET010000030.1:0-55761 GCA_049998195.1 Streptomyces sp. cmx-11-4 | reverse complement strand
GCCCCGGCGACCGCGTAGGCCAGGGCGGCAGCAGGGGTTCGATCAGTGCCCACAACGCGTCGTCCACGATCCAAGGCCGAGTGCTCACGCCATCACGAACGGCCGAATCGTCACACCGGTCACGGCTGACCAGAGGACTTCAACAAGATCCTGTTACGAGCTCTTAACGGCATCGGCTGAACCTGACTGAGACGAGACACCGCAGTTACGCGACAGCCCTTGCGGCCGCGTACACGATAAGCATATGCGTCGGCAAAACCCGGTCTGGTACCGGAGAATGTGATCCCGTTCCCTCCGCTCAACAGCTGAGCCGCCCCTCGGCGCGTGGCCGTCCCGGATGGAACGGACAGCTGAGAACAGAGATCCGTACGTGTTGGTACACGATCGAGGTACCACATTCCGCCGCGGCCGAAGGGCACAGCGGCGGTCAGGGGCTCTCGCCGGGGCTGCGGACCACCGCCACTGGGCAGTGTGCATGATGCAGCAATGCCTGGCTCACCGATCCCAGCAGCAGTCCGGCGAAACCTCCGCGTCCGCGCGCGCCGACCACCAGCAGCTGGGCCGTGCGGCTCGCCTCGATCAGCGTCTCCCGCGTCCTGCCCTGCACAACTTCGCGTTTCACCCGCACCCCCGGGTACCTCTCCTGGTGGCCCGCGAGCACCTCGGACATCAGAGCTTCCTGCCTTACCTTCAGGGCTTGCGGCTCGTTCGCGTACGGCATCGTCTCGTCCTGCGGCGGTGGTATCGGCGTGTTCCAGGTGGTCCAGGCGTGCAAGGCAACGATGTCGACCCCGCGCAGTGCCGCCTCGGCGAAGGCGAAGTCAACCGCTCCGGAAGCGGCCGAGGAGCCGTCGACACCCACGACGATCGGTCCTGTGCCCTCACCTTGCTCCCGCACGACGAGGACCGGGCACCGGCCATGAGCTGCCAGATGCACGGCCGTCGATCCAACCATCAGCCCGACGAACCCCCCCATACCGCGAGACCCGACGACTACGAGCTCCGCGGCACGCGATTGCGCCTCCAGGACCGTCAGCGGTTCACCCGTCACCACAGCGTGGGAGACATCGACCTCCGGTGCCACGTTCCTGGCGCGCTCCTCCGCCTCGGCCAACAGTCGTTCCGCCATATTGCGCAAGCCGCCCTCGGGCGGGCCCAGTGGCGACGGGCCCAACGGCACGTGCATGGCGGGCCAGATAAACGCGTGCACCAGCCGCAAACCTGCACCGCGCCACCGCGCCTCCCGCGCCGCCGCTTCCACCGCGGCCAAACCAGAGGCCGAACCGTCCACGCCCACCACAACCAGACCGCTCATCACGACTCCACAACTTTCCGCCCTCAATGGATCAAGGGGCCATCGCATACGTGCGCAGGCGGCTTGGCTTCCAGCACATGCCCCACGCGCCAGTGGTGTCGTCCGGTGGCTGCGGCCGATGGCCCGACCGGCACCCTGAAGGGGAGACCGGCGAGTGAGAATCTGCAGGCCCACTGGCGTTGAGCCCGAGGACTTCAACTCCTACGGCTCGCGGCGCGACAACCACGACGTGATCCGCGGCACCTTCGCCAACATCCGGCTGCGCAGCCTTTTGGCCTTGGGACCGAGGGCAGTTACACCCGGCATCTGCCCGACGGCGAAGGGACCACGATCTACCCAGCGGCGATGCGGTACGCACCGAGGGCGCGCGCCTCCACGCATCGCCAGCAAGGAATACGGCTCCGGATCATCAGGCGATTGGGCCAGCAAGGTCGCACCATGGCCGCCGACGGGTCCCGCCTCACTCGGTGTGGGTTCCGGAGTCTCTTACCTCGGTGGCC
Source organism: Streptomyces sp. cmx-11-4 (assembly GCA_049998195.1). GTDB lineage: Bacteria > Actinomycetota > Actinomycetes > Streptomycetales > Streptomycetaceae > Streptomyces. The sequence continues at coordinate 53,946 of JAEBET010000030.1, read as the reverse complement.
GGACGCACGATGACGACCGGGCACGTGGCGTACAGCGCACACTGCTGACTCACGGAACCCAGCAGCGCACGGCGGAATCCGCCCAGGCCCCGGTTGCCCAGCACGAGCGCCTCTGCGCCCTCAGACTCGCTGAGCAGCACTTCAACGGGATTGCCGTGCATCAGACGCTGTCGGACCTTGGCAGCGCCGGACTCGCCCAGGACCTGGTTTAGCTGGTTGACGAGGCCTTGCTCGGCGATGGACTTGTCGAATCCGGGGTCCACGGCGGGCGCGGACCATCCGTGAGCCCCGGGCAGCTCCCAGGCAGCCACTGCCACCACATCACCGCCGATCAGCTCGGCATGCCGGACCGCCCACCGAAGCGCGGCATGCGATGAAGGCGAACCATCGACGCCCACCACGACGCGCAAGGCCGAATCCTGCTTCTCCACGGCATCTGTCCCTTCGCTGTCACGTACGCCCACACTGTGCGAGAGACGAGCCATCCGCCATACAAGCGCCGCCGACAGGTACACCCGCCTCGACGCCGATCCCGCGCGTGGGTGGGAGTCGGTGTGGTCCGGCCACGCTGCGCCCGTACTGCGTCAGTGCTCGGTCGCAGAAACAATGAGGGCATGGCCTATTCGACGAGCGAGGGACTGCCGCGTTCCTGGCATGCCTTGTCGGCCCGTGAGGTGGCCGCCGGGCTCGATGTGGATCTTTCCGCCGGGCTGTCGTCGGCTGAGGCGGCCCGGCGGATTGCGGAGTATGGGCCAAACCGGCTCGCGGAGGCTCCGCGAGAGCCCGGGTGGCGGGCGTTCCTACGGCAGTTTCAGGACCTGCTGATCGTCATCCTTCTGGTTGCAGCGGCGGTCAGCCTGGTGGTGTCCCGGGAGTGGGAGACGCCGGTGGCGATTGTCGTCGTGGTGCTGCTCAACGCGACAATCGGGTTTGTCCAGGAGTCTCGCGCCGAGGCGGCGCTGGATGCGCTGCGGCAGATGACCGTGACCACCGCTACCGTGCGTCGTGACGGCCGACTGGTGCGGTTGGACGCCGCGGAACTGGTGCCCGGGGATGTGGTCGTCCTGGCGGCCGGTTGTTTTGGGCGAGCTCCCTGGAAGTGCAGGAATCCGTCCTGACGGGTGAGGCTCTGGCCGTGGCGAAGTCGGCGGATGCCGTCGTCGGGGCCGATGTGCCGCTGGCAGACCGGGTGACCGCGGTGTACATGAACACGGCGGTCACCCGCGGTCGCGGGGAGGTGTTGGTCACCGACACCGGCATGGCCGGAGAGACCGGCCGCATCGCCGACATGCTCCACAAGCCCAGCCGGGGCCGACACCCCTGCAGCGGCAGATCGACGCCCTGAGCCGCACCCTGGCCTGGGTCTCCGGGGTGGTCATCGTCGCGGTCTTCGTCCTGGGCCTGGTGCGCGGGCAGGATTTCGGCGACCTGTTCGTCAGCGCCGTGTCCTTGGCGGTCGCGGCCATCCCCGAAGGACTGCCGGCCGTCGTGGCGTTCACGCTGGCCATGGGCACGGGACGGATGGCCAAGCGGGGCGCGATCGTCAAACGGCTGGCATCGGTGGAGACCTTGGGCAGTACCTCGCAGATCTGCACCGACAAGACCGGCACCCTGACCTTGAACCAGATGACCGCGCGCGAGCTGCTGCTGGCCGGGCGCCGGTTCACGGTCTCGGGCCAGGGCTACTCCTTCGACGGCCGCATCCGCACCACCGACGGCTCGCCGATGCCGGCCACCATGGACGATGCGTTGACCGCGATGGCCCTGTGCTCCGATGCCGTGGTCCGGGACGGGCAGGTGGTGGGGGACCCGACTGAGGGTGCGCTGGTGGTGCTGGCCGAGAAGGCCGGCATCGATGTGGCCCGGCTGCGCCAGGAGCAGCCCCGGCGACTGGAGATCCCTTTCGACTCCGCTTACAAGTTCATGGCGACCTTCCACGACTGGACCGATGACACCGGCCGCGAGGTGATCCGGTGCTTCGTCAAGGGTGCCCCCGACGTGCTGGCCGAACGTGCGGACCGCTACCTCGGCGGGGAGACGATCCTGCCGTTCGACCAGGAAGCCCGGCTGCGCTACGAGAAGGCCAACAGCGCCTTGGCCGGACAGGGCATGCGGGTGCTGGCCCTGGGGGCGGAAGACTTCCCCGCCGAGGACTTCCAGGCTCCCGAGGACCCGAAGGAGCTGCTGGACCGGGTGGTGCTGCTGGCCCTGGTCGGCATCGTCGACCCACCGCGCACGGAGGCGCGCACGGCGATCACCGAGTGCCGCAATGCCGGGATCCGGGTCCGGATGATCACCGGTGACCACGCGATGACCGCCGGAGCCATCGCCGGTGAACTCGGGATCCCGGGGGCGGCCATCACCGGCGCCGACCTGGACCAGATCGACGACGACGCCCTGCCCGGCCGGCTCGACGAAGTGGGCGTGGTCGCCCGCGTGTCGCCGGAGCACAAGATCCGGATCGTACGGGCGCTGCAGGCCCGTGGGGACGTGGTCGCCATGACCGGCGACGGAGTCAACGACGCACCCGCACTGCGCCGGGCCGACATCGGAGTGGCGATGGGCCTCACTGGCACGGAGGTGACCAAGGAAGCCTCGACGATGGTCCTGACCGACGACAACTTCGCGACCATCGTGGCCGCCGTCCGCGAGGGCCGGGGCATCTACGACAACATCGTGAAGTTCGTCCGCTTCCAGGTCTCGACGGCATTGGGCTTCGTGACCACGTTCCTGGTCAGCTCGCTGACCGGCTTGGCAGGCGGCGCACCGTTCACAGCACTGCAGATCCTGTTCGTCAACCTGGTGATGGACGGCCCGCCGGCGATGTCCCTAGGAGTCGACCCCGTCAGCCGGGACGTGATGAGTAAACCCCCACGCCCGACCGGCGAACCCATCCTCAGCAGACCGCGGCTTGCACGGATCCTGCTGACCAGCACGGTCATGGCGGCAGGCACCCTCGCGGTGCTGGCCTGGGCGCCAGGCCCGGAGGCGGAACCGGGACAGGCCACCGTCGCGGGCACCATGGCCTTCGTCACCTTCGTCTTCTTCCAGGTCTACAACTTTCTCAACGTCCGCCACGACACGCACAGCGTCTTCAGCAGAAGGACGCTGGAGAACCCCTCCATGTTCGTCGCCGGTGCCGCCGTGATCGCGCTGCTCGTCCTCATCGTCGAGATGGACGCCCTGCACGGCTTCTTCACCACGACCAACCTGACCTCCAGCCAGTGGCTCGTGTGCGCAGCCGTCGGCTCGACCATCCTGTGGGCCGGCGAGCTGGTCAAGACGGTGCTCCGGTCCCGTACCCGGCGCCGCACGCGCTCACAGACCATGCAGCCACCGCCCGCCGGAGCACAGTGATCTGTCGGCTTCTTTGACTGCTCAGCCTTTGGCCGATGGTGGGCGCGCAGGCGTCGTGATGGATCACGGGATTCGCGGCGTACCGACCTGCTCAGGCTGCTGCGTCGCGACCGGCGACCGGCTGGACGCGCGACCCGAACCGACTCCTACCCACTCGCCGGATCGGTGGGGGTGTACCTGTCGGCTGCGGTTGTATGGCGAATCAGCCCCGTGTCACACAGTGTGGACGCATATGTGAGCAGAAGGGGCAAATGTCATGGGGAAGCAGAATGCGGCCTTGCACGTCGTGGTGGGTCTCGACGGGTCGCCTTCGTCGCATGCCGCGCTTCGGTGGGCGGTTCAGTATGCCGAGCTGATCGGCGGTGATGTGGTGGCAGTGGCTGCCTGGGAGCCACCCTGGGCGTACGGGTGGTCCGCGCCCGCGGTGGACCCCACTTTCGACAGAACCATCGCCGAGCGGGGCCTCGTCAACCAGGTGCACCAGGTTCTCGGCGAGTCCGGCGCCGCCCATGTACGAAAACGTCTGGTGAAGGGCCATCCCGTCGAGGTGCTGCTCAGTGAGTCGGAGGGGGCCGACGCCCTCGTGGTGGGCAGCCGGGGCATGGGCGGATTCCGTCGAACGCTGCTGGGTTCCGTGAGTCAGCAGTGTGCGCTACACGCCACGTGTCCGGTCGTCATCGTTCGTGGGACCGTCGAGGCGGCGGACTCCGGCACCCAGACCGAGTGAGGCGGGGCTCGTCAGCGGCACGGGCCCCTTGGCGGCCCAATCCCGCGGCGCACAGTCCTGCACTTTGGCGTACGCCTCCACCAGGGCTACGCCAGGGTCGCGGCTGGTGAGCCGTAGGTGCACCGCACTCCAGGCCGTTCTCAACCGGCTCAGGTTCCGGATGTGGCGCACGGTGGCGTCCCCCAAGTCCTCCTGCGTCTCGCTTCGGCTGCACCCCTTGCACCGGCTGCGGAGGCGGCCGACGGACATCGCTGCCGACCCGCCAGGAGGCGGCCGTTAGAGGGAGACGGGGCGGGGGATGCCGTTCATGGGCGGCTTTGATCCTGATGCCCACGACCGCTGTGACGCCGGCTTCCCGGAGAAGTCCAGCCAGCGAGGCGAGGTCCGCGGTGCTGTGGTCGAAGGTGATCAGCTCAAGCCGGGTCCCCGGCCCGCCTGCAGGGTCGGTACGGTCATGGTGCATACCTCGAGTGCAGCAGCTTTCGGCCAGTACGGTACCCGGTTGAGCCTTTGGCTGTGCGGGCGAGGTAGGGGACTCGTCACTCACCCGTTTGGAGTGCGGTCAGCAGGACCAGGACCAGGGTTACGACGGCGGCGAGGCCGTGTCCCGCGACGACGGGGAGCGGGAAGTGGCCTTCGGCCGGTGCGTTCTGGCCGACAGCGGTTGCGCGGTCGCGGTGGACGGGGATCCAGCGGGCGAGCATCACAAACCCGAGCAGGGCGACAGGCAGCAGGAGGCCAAAGGCGGTCCAGGCCAGCGCGTGCTTTTCGGTGATCACGTAGATGATCCACACGACGAGGCCGATGGCGGCGAGTGCGAAGTGGCCGAAGATGACCGGGACTGGCAGGTGACTGGTGCCGCCTCGGGCGCCGCCGTTCTTAAGCCAGATGCTGAGCATGAAGGAGCCGCCGAGGGCGGTGACCACCCAGGCGATCAGTGCGGCCATGTCCATCGGAACTCCCTGAGCAGTAGGCGTGAACGCGCAGTGCAGATGCGCTGCGCTGCAGGTCAGGGGCGGGCTGAGTTCCGGCGCGAGGGAACGAAGCCTTCGGCCTGGGTCGCCTCGTCGGCGACGCGAACGCCGTAGCGGTAGGCGAGCTTGCCGCCCAAGAACCCCGAGACGCCGAGCACGGCCAGCGTCACGGCGTTCAGCACGAGCTGCCCCGCCCCGACGCTGCCGGACGGCCCGTCCCCGGCGTGACGCCACAGGAAGCTGCCTGCGTACGAGGCGGTCACCAGCAGGTTCAGCGCTATGTGGATGAGGCCGGTACGAAAGGCACGCGTGCCGGTAGGGATGGCGAACAGATCCAGGAGGCCGACCAGCGCGGCAGCCAGCGCTCCGATCACACCCACGGCGATCAGCCACATCGCCCAGCGGGCGAGAAAGTCGGGGTCGTCCACGAGGTGGGAGGCGATGTCGAAGACGAGGCTGCCCACCCACGCGCCGATCGGCACGGTGACCAGGATCGGATGGAACGGATGCCCGTACGGGCCGGCGAGGGAGGCGCTGACCGGCTGTTTCGCCTGCTGGTGCGGTGCGCTCGGCATGACAGGGTCCTCCTCCAGAAGATTTCACCAATTAGTATTGGACATATTCGAGGAAGGGGGCAATCCGCCAGGTGGGGGATGCGAAACTGCTCGATTACGTGCATGTGGATTGGAGTTATCGTTGATGTATGACCTCTGACTCGACCCCGGCTCCTCCTCAGGCCCGCACCGTTTCGGGAGTGGAAGCGGTCTCGGTGCTCGGGGACGAGGTGCGCCGCAGGCTGTATGGCTTCATACGGCGCGCCCACCGGCCGGTGACGCGAGAGGAGGCCGCCGCCGATGCCGGGATCTCGGCCAAGCTGGCCGCCTTCCACCTCGACAAACTGGCCGCGGCGGGACTGTTGACTTCCCGATACGACCACCCGGGCGGCATCCGCAGGGTCGGCCGCAAGCCCAAGGTGTACGAGCCGGCGGACACCGACATCCGCATCTCCATCCCCGAACGCCGCCCCGACGTCCTGGCCGAGATCCTCATCGACGCGGTCCTCGACCGAGAGCAGGGCGAGGATGCGCAGTCCGCCGTGCTGCGCACGGCCCGCGATCGCGGTGAGGCGCTCGGAGCCGAGACACGCGCCAGCAGCCGTCCCGGCCGTCTGGGCCCCGAGCGTTCTCTCACGCTTTCGGAATCCGTGTTGGAGGAGCACGGCTTCGAGCCCGACCGGCAGGCTCCGACCGAGGTGCGGCTGCTGAACTGTCCCTTCCACCCGCTGGCCGCACGATCGCCCGAGCTGGTGTGCTCGATCAACCACGCCTTCCTCGACGGTTTCCTCACCGGCCTGCAGGCATCTGGGATTGCCGCGGTCCTCGCCCCTTACCCGGGACGGTGCTGTGTGGAACTTCGCGCCGCAGGCACCGGTGCGAGCGTGCCGGGCCCTGCCAATGGGGCGTGTGTGAAGGAGGAATGTGCCCGGTCCGCAGGGGAGCCGGGCGGTACGTAGCCGGCATCTCGCGAGACGACGCTAAGGAGAAGATCATGAGTGAGAACCTGGACCGGCTGTCCGCTGAAGGCGTGGCGGTCTGGCTGGATGATCTGAGCCGGGAGCGGCTCGCCGGTGGTGGGCTGGCCGACTTGGTGCGTGACCAGCGGGTGGTGGGCATTACCAGCAATCCGACGATCTTCGCCAAGGCGATCCGCTCGGGTGCCCGCTACGACGAGCAGGTCGGTGATCTGTCCCGGCGCGGGGTGCGCGTGGAGGAGGCCGTCCGGCTGCTGACGGCGTTCGACGTGCGCTGGGCCTGCGACGTCCTGCGCCCGGTGTACGAGGCCAGCGGCGGGGTGGACGGAAGGGTGTCGCTCGAGGTGGACCCGCGAGTCGCCCATGACACGGCGGCGACAATCGCGGAGGCACGGGCCCTGTGGTGGCTGGTGGACAGGCCGAACCTGTTCGTGAAGATCCCCGCCACCCAGCCCAGCCTGGAGGCGATCAGCACGGCGCTCGCGGAAGGCATCAGCATCAACGTGACACTGATCTTCTCCCTCGACCGCTACGACCAAGTGCTCCGCGCCTTCCTCGACGGCATGGGCAAGGCCCATGCGGCCGGGCGTGACCTGGCGTCCATCGCATCGGTGGCCTCCTTCTTCGTCAGCCGGGTGGACACGGAAATCGACAGCCGACTGGACAAGATCGGCACACCTGATGCACTGGCCCTGCGCGGGCGGGCCGCGATCGCCAACGCGCGCCTGGCCTACCAGCACTTCGAGCAGGCCGCCGCCTCCCAGGAGTGGCAGGCGCTCGCCGCGGCCGGGATGCGCCCCCAGCGCCCACTGTGGGCCTCCACCGGGGTGAAGGACCCCGCCTACGCCGACACCCGCTACGTCGACGAACTGGTGGCGCCCGGGGTGGTCAACACCATGCCCGAGCAGACCCTGCGCGCGGTCGCCGACCACGGCCACATCCAGGGCGACACCATCCATGGCACCTATGAGGCATCCCAGCAGGTACTCAACGACCTGGAGACGGTCGGAGTGTTTTACGACGACGTGGTCCGTGTGCTGGAGGACGAGGGCATCGCCAAGTTCACCGCCTCCGGCAATGAACTGTTCGAGCAACTGGACGCCGAACTGCACAGCACGCGCACCGCCGCCTGACACGGCTGTCGACGAACGGTCCCAGCACCCCAGTCACCGGCGACAGCCGATCGGCAGACACACCGGGGAATAAATCAACCGCTGACAGCGCAGGGCTATCGACGACGATGGCCTGGCCGCGACGAGGGCAGGGAGTGGATCACCACCCGCCCGCGGGCCGAGCCAACGCAGCAGAGGAGAGAACATGGCCGCGAACAACGCATTCGTGATCGTCGGAGCCAGCCTGGCCGGTGCGAAGGCAGCACAGACCCTCCGCGAAGAGGGCTTCGACGGCCCCGTAGTGCTGCTCGGAGAGGAAAACGAGCGCCCCTACGAAAGGCCGCCGCTGTCGAAGGGCTATCTGCTCGACAAGGACGAGCGTGACACCGTCTACGTCCACCCTCCCCAGTGGTACGCCGAACACGACGTCGACCTGCGCCTGGGCACCACCGCAACCGCGGTCGACCCGTCCGGACACGAGGTGACACTCGCTGACGGCAGCCGCATCGGCTACGCGAAGCTGCTCCTGACCTCCGGCTCCTCACCGCGTCGCCTGACGGTGCCCGGAGCCGACCTCGACGGTGTCCTCTACCTGCGCCGGCTCGCCGACAGCGACCGCCTCAAGGAATCCTTCGAGTCCGCTTCCCGCATGGTGGTGATCGGCGCCGGCTGGATCGGTCTGGAGACCGCGGCCGCCGCCCGCGCGGCCGGGGTGGAGGTCACGGTGCTGGAGATGGCGGAGCTGCCGCTGCTGCGAGTGCTGGGCCGCGAGGTGGCCCAGGTCTTCGCCGACCTGCACACCGATCACGGGGTGGACCTGCGCTTCGGCGTCCAGGTCGCCGAGATCACCGGTGCCGGAGGACGGGCGAACGGTGTGCTGCTGGCTGACGGCAGCCGCATCGACGCCGACGCGGTCATCGTCGGGGTCGGCATCACCCCCAACACTCAGCTTGCCGACGCCGCCGGCCTGGAGGTCGACAACGGCATCCGCGTCGACGCCCACCTGCGCACCTCACACCCGGACATCTACGCCGCAGGCGACGTCGCCAACGCCTTCCACCCACTGCTCGGCAAGCACATCCGTGTCGAGCACTGGGCCAACGCCGTCAACCAGCCGCAAGTCGCGGCGAAGGCGATGCTCGGCCGGGACGTGGCCTACGACCGCGTTCCGTACTTCTTCACCGACCAGTACGACCTGGGCATGGAGTACACCGGCTACGTCGAACCCGGCGGCTACGACCAGGTCGTCTTCCGCGGCCGCAGGGACACCCGAGAGTTCATCGCGTTCTGGCTCTCCGGCGGCAGGGTCCTCGCGGGCATGAACGTCAACGTCTGGGACGTCACCGACCCGATCCGCGCCCTCGTCACCTCCGGCCAAGCAGTCGACGCAAAGGAAGTCGCCGATGCGGACGTTCCGCTGATACAGCTCCTCAACCACCCCGACGTGACCGGCTGAAGGTCCGCGAGGGGCCATACGCATCAGTTCGCCATCCCGATCCGCATCGTCACCGATTAGGCAATGCCCGGCGATTTTCCGACGGCGGGCTATTTCACTTCTTCAAGCAGTCCCGTGGCGATGTTGAGCACGAAACCGCGTACGGATTCGCGGTGGGGGAGGTACGGGCTCGCCTTGACGCGGCTGAGGGACCGTCGTACGTCGACTTCCACGTCGTGGAAGGACTCCTCCGGCCAGGGGGGCCGAAGCCCCGACTCGCTGAGGATCGGCTCCCTTGGGCCAGTAGCCGGGATAGGTCAGCATCCGACAGTCAGTGTGGTGGATGAGCATGATCTCGTCCGTTCCCAGCAACTGTTGGCTCACGGCCAGCGAGCGGATGACGTCTTCAGTGATCACTCCCCCCGCGTTGCGAATCACGCTCGCTTCGCCCTCCTTCAGGCCCAGGACCGCGTAGATGTCCTGCCGCGCATCCATGCAGGCAACCACGGCGACACGCTGGGAGGGTTCCTTCGGAAGCGGGCCGGTGTGCCGAGAGGCATAGGCCCGATTGTTCGCGAGATAGAGCTCGGTGACTGACATCTTCGCTGCCTCTCCCCATGGTCTTGCCACGATGGCCGCTGCCCCAGGACTCTTCGGCTCCGCGCATCTAGCCGCCCCGGCGTGGAGGGCTGCGCCGGTGCCGGCCCGCGGCCGCGTCACAGCCTGCGCGAGAACTACGTCTCTCCCTTCGATAGTCGCCCCGGATACGTCCGCATACGACCCGACGCTCTTGCGGGGCGGGCACCACATGCCCCGTGCCGGGCAATACGGCAAGACGATCGGGCAGCGGGACACCGCCTGGCGACGTACCCGGCCGACTCGACCGTGCCCGTGGCCGCACACCGGGCGAAGCCCGTCGCTTGCGGCGCTGCCTCGAGCGGAGGAATCTGGATAGATGATTCGTCGGCGTGTGGCGGCCCCTGCGCCCGACGCGCTGTGACGTCGCGCGATGGGAGCGGGGCCGAGCCATCCCCCAGAGGTGGCGTCAAAGCCCCGATGGCCTATGTGGTCGCGGCGACCGTACCGGTCGTGCTGCTGGAGTTGATGATTGATGACCGCACGGTGCGGCTGATCCCCTGCTGATCTTGCTTCCCGCGTTCCCGGCGGTGGTCGGCACGGTGCGACATGCGACCGACTGCCTACGCGGTGGGCTGGGCGCTGATCGTCATCACTGCAGTTCCGATGTACCGGCCCCTTCCTTCGTCGTACGGCGTCGTGGACGTCATCGACCGGTTTACCTACGAGCAGGACGACATGCCACTCGTCACACCCCACACCGCAACACGGAGGAGTCCGTCAGCATGACCCGCACTCTAACGAGATGCACACGATGACGAACCAGGTGACTGTAGGCCTTGACGGGACACCGCAAAGCACGGCAGCCGCTCACTGGGCCGCCGGCGGGGCCGAACTCCGACACGCCCGCCTGGATCTGGTCCACGCCGAGGAATGGCTGGAACATCCACCGCTCCCCGTCACGACCACCGAGGCACAGCGCGCCTGGGCGGAAAATCTGCTGCGGGACACCGCGGACGAGCTGCGTCACGAGCACCCTGACCTCGAGGTCTCCACACGTCGCGTGGGCGGATTGCCCTCCCTGGCCCTCGCCCACGCAGCGAAGGACTCCGACCTGCTGGCCATCGGCTCGCGCGGGCTCGGCGTCGTCGCCGGCTTCATCGTCGGATCCGTAGCCTCGGAGACCATCGCCGAGACCGAACGCCCCGTCGTGCTGGTGGGGTCCGCCGATGGGACGGGCAAGCCACCCGACGGCGGCCGCGCCAGCGGACCCGTCGTGGCCGGGCTGGACATTCGTCAGCCCTGCGACAATCTCCTCGTCTTCGCCTTCGAGGTAGCCGCCCACCGTGACACGACGCTCATCGTCGTCCACGGATGGACCCCGCCGCCGATTCTCAGCTACGCACCAGCGCTCAACCCGGGTATCCAGAGCGAGATGGCTCACGCCATCACCACCACCCTGGACGAGATGCTGAGCCCGTGGCGTGACAGGTTCGCCGACGTACATGTCGAACCACGTGCCCCGATCGGTCAGGCCGCGGCCCAGATTCTCCACGCGGCGACCGACGCCGCCCTCGTCGTCGTCGGCCGACGCATCCGCCGGTCGGACTTCGGCGGCCACATCGGCCCCATCGCCCACGCGTTGATGCATCACTCCATCTCTCCGGTCGCCGTCGTCGCGCACGGCTGAGGCCAGCCGCCGGGGCAGGAGAGTCCAATGGCCACACCACTCCCGGACGTCTCGGCGGTCGCACCGGAGGGTGTCACCCTGGGCTTGGTCGTTCGACGGGGAGGCCGGCCGTGTACGCAGCCTCGGCGAGCACCAGGCGCAGCATCGCTGGGGTCAGTCGGCCGGTGAACACGTTGCGCTGGCTCACGTGGTAGCAGCCGAACACTGTCACCTCGGCGCCCGTCGGGCCCGCTGGCGTCAATTTCGTCCGTACGCCGTGGCCGAACGCCGGGCGTGGCGGGGGCACGCTCCAGCCGGCCTCCTCCAGGGCCGGGAGGGCTGCCTGCCAGCCGAAGGTGCCCAGCACGACGACGGAGCGCAGGGTCGGTTGCATCAACTGTGCCTCCCGGACCAGCCACACGCGGCAGGTGTCCCTCTCGCCGGTCGTGGGACGATTGGCGGGCGGAGCGCAGTGCACGGGTGCGGTGACCCTGACCCCGTACAGTTCCAGCCCGTCATCCAGGCCCGTGGCCGTTGCCTGGGAGGCCAGCCCGAGCTCGTACAGCGTCGCGTACAGAAGGTCGCCCGCCCGGTCGCCGGTGAACATCCGGCCCGTCCGATTCGCGCCGTGTGCGGCGGGCGCGAGTCCTGTGATCACCATGGTGGCGTCCGCGGGCCCGAACCCGGGTACCGGCCGCCCCCAGTACTCCCAATCAGCGAACGCGGGACGTTTGGCGAGGGCGGTCTCCTCACGCCACGCCACGAGGCGTGGGCAGGCACGGCACCGCACCAGCCGCGTCTCCAGCTCGGTCAGCGTGCGGGCCTTGGCTGCGGCCCGCACCGGATATTCCGTGGACAATGATCAATCCGCTTTCACAGTGACTGGTTGCGCATGGGTGAACGTCTCCGCCCTGGACAACCCCCGGCCTGTCCGAGAGCACCCTGAGCAGGGCCAGGACATCAGATACGACCGTTCCGGCGCAGGAGGCCGAGATCCACGGGGGCGCGTCGAGCCAGGTGGCGCAGTGTCCTGCCGGGTTCGTACGGTGAATAGCGAAGGGCCTGTACGGCAGTGCAGGCGAGCTGACGGCCAGCCGGTGGGGCGGGCAATCGAGTGGCGTGAGTGAGGCGGCAGGATGACGAACCGTATCTGTACGGTGGGGCATTCGACGCGCGACTTCGAGGAAGTGCTGGAGCTGTTGCGGAGCAATGAGATCACCTGCCTGGTCGATGTGCGGTCGTTTCCCTCGTCGAGGAAGTTTCCGCAATGGGACCAGCACGCGGTCATTGACGCCCTCCCTCCCGATATCGGATACCGGTGGATCCCGAAGCTGGGCGGCCGGCGGCACACCCCCAAGGGCGTTCCGAGCGTGAACGATTTTTGGCGGGTCAAAGCCTTCCGTGACTACGCTGACTACATGGCAGGCGATGCCTTCAAGGAGGGGCTGGACGAATTGCTCGAACTGGCCCACCACGAACGGCCGGCGATCATGTGTAGCGAGGCGGTGCCGTGGCGCTGTCACCGCCGACTGATCACCGATGCGCTGATCGTCAACGGAGCCGAGGTCGTGGACATCATCTCGCACACCACGGCGAAGCCAGCGGTCCTGAACAAGAACGCGCAGGTCCACAACGGACACCTGACCTATCCGGCGCACCCCTGAGGCCACCATGAGCATCATCGAGGAAGTCCGTGAGGTGGTCATCACCATCCCCGCTGGGTCCGCTGCCTCCTACGGTGACATCGCCATGCGGATCGGTACGACCGCACGGCAGGTAGGACGGGCGATGAGTCTGCTCGACGACGGCGTGCCGTGGTGGCGTGTCGTCCACACCGACGGAACACCGGCCGCCTGCCACGGCGGACAGGCACCAGAGCTGCTCAACCGCGAGGGGACCCCGATGCGGGGGACGCGGGTGGACATGGAGCGTGCGCGACATCGGTGAGGGCCCCGGGGTGTGACCCGCTTGCACCACTCATTGGGGTGTGAGTCTCCTGCTTGGTCAGCCCTCGGGACCAGGCTCGGTCGACGAGCACTCTGGCCCCGTCGCCCTCGGCCGGATGTCATATCCGGCGGACCCGCTTTCTGACCTTCGGGCCATGGCTGGCCCTCCTTGAACCTGGGTGTATGAGGAAATCACAAATACTAGCGGGCGATGATTTCAAGCCGTGCGACCTCGTCCGGACGGGGTAGGCCATCACCCGCAAGCCTCTGGGAGCGCGGCCTTCGACGAGAGTAAACCTTTGAGTATTCCTCGTCGTCCTATAGGCAGGCCACACTGGCCTGACGGATATGCTGGCGGGTGTAGGCCCAGGGCTTCGGCGTAGTCGCGGCTTGAGTGGGTTTTCCCGATGTGTGCCGGCGGTGGCCCGGACGCAGGACAGGCACGAACTTCCAAGATCATGTGGGTGTCGAGTCCAGTGATCCCTACGGAAGTCCGTGCCTGCCGTCGTATCCTCTCCGACCCCGCCCGTCCTTGACCAACTCCGTGACCAGCTTGATGCCGCGGAACATGAACTGCCCGGGCTGCTGACCCGGTTGGCCGCTGTCCCCGATCCGCGCACAAGCAGCGCGGCGGTACCGGTGCGGACCGTGGCGGGCAGCGAGGCGTCTCCTTGACCCAGTGGCGTCATCCCCCGCCCAGCTCGACCCAGGTCCGTGGCAGCCACTGATCTGACCGCCTCCGCAGCGTCGATGCGCTGGTCGTTCGTCCATCCGTAGCCGCTGGATTCGTGACCACCGCGTGGTTCAAGCGTCCTGCACACTCGGCACCAGTGCTGTGCTGTTCAGCAGCGGTTCTTCGTGGCGGAGCGACAGGAAGCCCGTCGTCTTGCGGCCGGTGATTCGTCGGCGTGTGGCGGCCCGTGCGCCCGGCGCGCAGCGGCGACCGGCTGCGCTGCTTGCTCATCCTCACCGGTCCTGGACGGGCGCCCCCTCCTTGACGGCGGCGAGGGCCAGAGCGGCCGTCTCCTCAGGGGTACCGTCGATGGGAATCACCGCCCCCTGTTCGTCGCCCGCCAGCGGTTCCAGAGCGGCGATCTGCGACTGCAGGAGACTCACCGGCATGAAGTGGTCCTCACGGGCCGCGAGTCGGCCCGCGATGAGTTCTGCCGAACCAACAAGGTGGAGGAAGAAGACATTGGGTGCAGCGGCAGCCAGCCGATCACGGTAGCGGCGCTTGAGCGCCGAGCAGCTGACCACTCCTCCGCCTTCGACGTGCTCGGCAAGCCATACGGCGATCGCATCGATCCACGGGCGGCGGTCCTCGTCGTCCAAGGGGCGGCCGGTCCGCATTTTCGCCACGTTGCGCGGCGAATGGAAGTCGTCGGCCTCGGCGTACGGCACGGCCAGACGCCGGGCGAGCTTCTGACCAATGGTGCTCTTCCCTGATCCCGAGACCCCCATCACGACGACCAACGGTTGCCACGGACCTCGCGCCGGATTCCCGCCGCTCACGTCAGGTCACCCGACGAGCCGAGCGTGAGAACCACCTTCATGTCATCATTCCGCGCCGTGAACGCCTCACTGGCACGGTCCAGTGGCACTCTGCGCGTGATGAGGCTCTCCAGCCACGAGAGATCTGCCTGCACCAGTGCCTTCGCCGCCTGCCGGTAGTGCCGCAGGTTGGCGTTGACGGAGCCCACCACCGCGTCGTTCTCCAGCACGATCTCCCGGTTGATGCTGCTGGCATCTATGTTCAGTTTCCGGCCCACGGGCGACACGCCGGTCAGGCAGACGATGCCGTACCGCCCGTTCCCGGACATCGCCGCAAACACCACCTCGGCCGCCCCTGTGGCCTCGATGACGACATCCGGGACGAGCGATCTCATCACCTCTGCGGCGTCCTCCGTGTGATAGATGGCGCCGAGACCTTCGATCAGCGACGGCTTCGGACCCTCGGTGACGCGGTCCAGCACGTGCACCTCCAGGCCACGCTGCACCCCGAGCAGAGCGGCCAGTGTCCCGATCGGGCCGGCTCCCGTCACCAGCACCCGCTCCGGCTCGAACCACGACCTGCCGCCGATCCTTTCCGCTTGTTCCCACGCCTTCGCCACGACGGACGCCGGCTCCAGCAACATCCCCACGCGCTCGAGGCGCGCATCGAGTCTGACCGCGTAGTCGGTCTCCACACACCACACCTGAGACCCGTAACCGTCGATCTCCTTGATGCCCCGCTCGGTGTACCGGCCGTTGCGACACATGTCGAACTCACCGCGCGCGCACGCTCCGCAGGGCACCGGGTCGGGCCGACGAACCACACCGACGACCAGATCACCGGCCGAGAACCCTCTACCGGGCGGTGCCTGACGCACACGACCAAGCGACTCGTGCCCCAGCACCAACCGGTCACGGCCCGATGGCGCCCAACCGTAAGAGCCCTCGACGATCTCCCTGTCCGTGCCGCAGATCCCCACAGCGAGACCGTCCACCAAGAGCTGCCCCTCCTCGGGGACCGGCTCGGCAAGATCACAGACTTCCAGCGAATTCTTGAGGTGCGGACGGACGGTCAACGCGCGCATCGGCTTCCCTCCGCTCAGGCAGACAACAGGACCTCCGGGACGGCTGTCTCCACCGAAGACACCGAACTTCGCAGGAACGGTCCTGGGTAGAGCTGTGCGTGCCTATGAGTGCGGCCCATCGCCTCGCTCTGCGGATGACCGCCCGTGCTCGGTGTGGCCGCCGCCGGCGCGACGGATCGTAGCCCGACACAACCGGAACGAGTGGGAGCGAACTGCTTACGGTCACGGTCAAGACCGTGCTGACCCGCGAGTCCGAACGGATCCGGCGGTTTGCCGTGTCGCTGGGCTCGCGACCGTATGGTGGGCCGCGCAACGACTGTCTGGGGTCATCACGCCTCCTGACAGCTATCAGGCGAGGCGACACGTCCCTCGGCGCCGCCGGCTCTGAGGCCGCCGCTCCAGCATGTCGCAGTCCTCCGCGGTTCCGACCGGCTCGGACACGGATCGGCCGGTGCCTTCCCAACCATCCTCCGCCTACGACGCGGGCGGAGCACCTTGGCGCCGCCCTGATGGCTTTCTTTCGGGGAAGTGGGGACTTCGTGGCCACCATGCAGGCAGGGTCGCCCATTGACGTTTCCGGCTCCGGCGCTGCCGTGCTCGGCACGATGGATGCAAACCGCCCCTGGGCAGGGAACTGCGAAGAACGATTGCCGCCATGACCGTCGAGTCCACCCCGTTCGCGATCGAAAGATCATTGTGGCTCTGATCGCGAACGCTTGGCCACGTCCCCCGGCTCCCTATCGGAACGGGGGCCAGGCATTCGGTCTGATGAGCCGGCACGGGCTCAGGCTCATGGCCGAGGTGGAGGTGGAGGGTGCCGGGTCCACGTTCAGCTGGACATCGGATCGAATCCGGTCCGGGACGTGGCTCGGACCGCAGGATGGGCGTGCGCGGACTGAAGGAGTCCGGCGGCGCCGCGGAGTGCGGCGGTGTGCGGCGCGCGGACTGCCGTCAGCGGCGCCTGCAGACCGGCGACGAGGCGGGGGGCGAGGTCGGGACGCAGCGCACCGCCGCCGGCCAGGAGTGCGCCCCGTTTCAGGGCGGTGGCGGTCAGCGCGGTGCGGTCCTGACGGAGCATGGAGGTGACCATGGCGATGACCGATTCACTGAGCTCCCCGGAAGCGTCGGCGTCGACCAGGTCGCCGGTACCCAGGGCGGTACTGCGTGCGTCGACGACGGCGCCGTCGACCAGGAGGACGACTTCACTGAGGTGGGCGCCGATGTCCGCCACCAGCAGCGGCCGGGTGAGATCGGCGTCCGCTGCGAGGGCGACGGCGCGGGCGGTGGGCACGGTCAGGACCGCTCGCGGGCGTAGAACCTGCACGACGGCGCGGGCCTGTTCCCGGTAGGCGGGGCCGTGCAACACGGGTGTGGTGACCACGACCAGGGGGCGAGCGAGGCGCGGCATGTGGTGGCCAAGCAGTCGGTCGAGCATGCGGGCTGTTGCTGGTACGTCCACGATCGCGCCGCGCTGGATGGGGTGCACGATCCGCGCGTCGGGGAAAGTGATGGTGGGCGCGTCGAGGACCACTCCGCGCCCGGAGATCCAGGCTCGCGTGCGGGAACTGCCCATGTCAAGGGCGAGGCCGGGGCAGCACGGGCACAGTGGCCGAGGCCGGTGCCTGCCGGGCAGGGCGACGCCGAGTCGGCGTACGGCGCTCACCGTCCGGCCTCGCGTACCTGCTGGCAGCGTGTGCAGTAGCGGGCCTGCGGCACGATGGCCAGGCGTCCCCGGTCGATTGGGCGCCGACACAGGTGGCAGGTGCCGTAGCAGCCTTCGGCGATGCGCTGCAGCGCCGCCTGGACATCGGCGAGGACCATGCGGGCCGAGGCGGCGAGTTTGACCTGCACCTCGATCTGCGCCGGGGAGCGGCGCTGCCGCAGTTCCTCTGTCCGGGATGCCGTGGCGATCTTCCGCAGCTGCTCCTGGCGGAACAGGAGCTGTTCGTGCAGGTTTTCCTGCATGGCGGCGAGGTCCTCGATCGACAGGTGCGCGCTCGGGCGGCTGATGGTCTGGTGGTTCACGATTTCACCCCTTGTGAGCAGGGCGGGACATGCGGACTGGTCGGGGTCAGGTGGCGGCGCGGTGCTGGCAGGCGACGCAGTACCGCGTGTAGGGGAGGATCTCCAGGCGTTCCGCGGGGACGGGCCGGGAGCACTTCAGGCAGGTGCCGTAGGAACCGTCCTCGATGCGGGTGAACGCCTCCTCGATCTCCTTGAGCACCCGCCTGTTGGCTTCCGCCTGCGCGGACATCAGGTGGCCCTCCGCGCTCTGCCCGCCTCCGAGGAGGGCCTGGAGCTGGGCCGCCCGGCTGCTGCGGGCGTGTTCGAGACGCTGGCGAGCGTCGTGGGTGGTCAGCCGGCCGGAGCGGGGGCCGGTCTGGGAAGTATCGAGAGGCACGGGAAGAGTCCCTTCTGGGCGGCTCCGGGTGCGGCGGTGGCGCCCGGTCCGATGGCATCGTGCGGTCGGTGGGCGGTTACCGACCGTTCCGGCGGTTCGGTCCTTCGACTGTGCCCGTCCCGCCGTCGGAAAGACATGGGGGCCAGGCCCCATTTCGCGCGCCTGGCGATGACCACGTGGCCGTGCAGGCGTCTGAGATATGGGGGTCAAGACCCATCGACAACCCGTAGAAATGAAGCCAGAGTGGTGGTGATCGGGTCCAAATCGTAGGAAGAGGAGCCTCTCCGGTGTCGTTGTTCTGGCGGATTTTCGGGCTCAACGGTGTGGTGCTGGGCGCCGCGACGGCGCTGCTTCTGTGGGCGCCGGTAACCGTTTCGGTACCGGTACTGCTGACCGAGGCGGTCATCCTGGTGGGCGGCCTGGCCGTCATGCTGGTCGCCAATGCCACCCTGCTGCGCTGGGGCCTGACACCGCTGGACCGGCTGAAGGGCCTGATGGGCACCGTCGACCTGCTGCGCCCCGGGCAACGTCTGCCCATGCCGGGCACCGGCGGAGGTGCAGACGGCGAGGTGGGCCAATTGGTCCGCGCGTTCAACGCCATGCTGGAGCGGCTGGAGCAGGAAAGGGCCACGTCCAGCGCACGGGTGCTGCTCGCCCAGGAGTCGGAGCGCCGACGGATCGCCCAGGAACTGCACGACGAGGTCGGGCAGAGCATGACCGCGATCCTGCTGGTGCTGGGCCGCGCCGCGGACACTGCGGACGCACCCCTGCGCGAGGAGCTCCAGCAGGCCCGGGAGATCACCCGCGACAGCTTGGATGAGGTCCGCCGCCTGGTCCGCCGTCTGCGCCCGGGTGTCCTGGACGATCTGGGCCTGGTCAGCGCCCTGACCTCACTCACGCAGGACTTCTCCATCCACAGCGGCTTGCACGTGGTGCGCCACTTCGAGACCGGTCTACCCACCCTGGAACCGGAGACCGAACTCGTTCTGTACCGGGTGGCGCAGGAGAGCCTGACGAACGCAGCCCGCCACGCGGACGCGCGCCGCATCGGGGTGAGCCTGCATCGTGCAGATGAGGCGGTGGTGCTGGAGATCGCCGACGACGGCCGCGGCATCGGGGGAGCCTGCGAGGGTGCCGGGATCCGCGGCATGCGCGAACGCGCACTGCTCGCCGGCGCCACTTTGCACCTCACCTCGACGCCCGGTTCCGGCACCCGGATCCGCCTCGCCGCCCCCGCTGCCAAGGAGCCGTGACCGTGACCCTGCCCGAGCCCGCACTTCCGCCCGCAACTGTCACCGCCTCCGCGCCCGCCGCACCCACCCCGGGGCCGATCCGCATCCTGCTCGCCGACGACCACGCCCTGGTACGCCGCGGCGTACGCCTGATTCTCGACCGGGAAGTGGACCTGCAGGTCGTCGCCGAAGCCGGAGACGGGGCGGAGGCCGTCGAGGCGGCCCGGGGCACGGGCATCGACCTGGCCGTCCTCGACATCACCATGCCGCGCCTCACCGGCCTGCAGGCCGCCCGCGAGCTGGCTGCTCTCCAGCCGGACCTGCGGATCCTGATGCTCACCATGCATGACAACGAGCAGTACCTGTTCCAGGCCCTCAAGGCCGGAGCGTGCGGATACGTACTGAAATCGGTCGCGGACCGGGACCTGGTCAGCGCCTGCCGAGCCGCGATGCGCAACGAGCCGTTCCTCCACCCCGGAGCGGTCACCGCGCTGATCCGCAACTACCTGGACCGGGGCCTTCGCGGTGCAGACGACCGCGAGCGTCTCCTCACCCCGCGCGAGGAGGAAGTCCTCAAACTCGTGGCCGAGGGGCACTCCTCCAAGGACATAGCCGAGCTCTTGTTTATCAGCATCAAGACCGTGCACCGTCACCGGGCCAACCTGCTGCACAAGCTTGGTCTGCGCGACCGGCTGGAGCTGACCCGGTACGCCATCCGCGCCGGGCTCGTCGAACCCTGACCCCGCAGCTCGCTTCGTCCTCTCCCCACAATCCGGGGCGCCGGCCGTCCGTTCCTCCCGGTCCGAACCCCAGCTCCACCTTCGCCCGCATCCGGACACCCAGAAAGGGGACGGTGCATGCACTCCACACTCCGCACCGTCCCGGCCACCGGGCACCGAATCGCGGCGACACTCTGCGTACTCCTTGCCCTCCTGACGACGACGGTCGCCGCCTCTGCCCCACCCGCCGCACCGGGCCGGCCACCCATGACTGCCGTGGCGGGGGCGGGGGCGGGGAGCGCGGAGTGCGCCCACGCCGGTCTCCGTGCCGATGCCCCGCACGCAGACGGCTGCCCCGTCGAGGCCACGGCCGTGTACGCGCACCTCGGCGAACGCCCTTCCGTCCCGGACCACCACGCCACCGTTGCCCGCACCACTGGTGCAGCCCCGGCCGCCGGTACTTGCGCGCCGAAGTCCACTTACACAGCGGCCTCACCCGGCTCCCCGCTCCACGACCGCAACCGGGCACCCCCGGTCCCTCCCGGCACCTGACAACCCCCTTCCCCCCGCCGCGGCCGCACCCACGGCTTCCGCGGCCCGCCTGCCGGAGACCCCGTTGCCACGCCATAACCGCTCGCTGCGCACGCGAGCGCTGCTCGCCCTCACCGTGATCGCCGCAGCACTGACCATCGCCCTCACCGTGCCGATCCGCCTCGGACTCGATCTGAGCGGCGGCACTCAGATCGTGCTGGAGACCCGCTCCACCCCGACCACCGACACCAGCCGCGAAGCCACCGACCGCACCGTGGAGGTACTGCGCGGCCGCATCGACGCGCTCGGCCTTGCCGAGCCCACCCTCGTGCGCTCCGGCGACCACCGCATCCTCGTCGAACTGCCCGGCGTACAGGACCCGAGCAAGGCCGCGGACGTCCTCGGCCGCACCGCACAGCTCACCGTCCACGCCGTACTCGGTCCGGCCCGGGCCTCCGACGCCGCCGGCCCCGCGATCGACCCGGCCACCGAACGCATCCTGCCCGACGAGACGGGGCAGCCCTTGCGACTGAAAGCCGCCGACCTGAGGGGGGACGACGTCAAGGGCGCCGACGCCCGGTTTGACCAGCAGAGCGGCGCCGGATGGCACATCACCGTCGACTTCACCGATGACGGCAGCATCCGGTGGGCGAAAGCCACCGCCGAGGCCGCCTGCCATCCGACCGGCGACCCTCAACGACGAATCGCCATCGTCCTCGACGACAAGATCATCTCGTCTCCGCGCATCGACCCGTCCATCGCCTGCGGAGTCGGCATCGGGGGAGGGACGACCCAGATCACCGGGTCCTTCAACGACACCGAAGCCCGCGAACTCGCCCTGCTCATCTCCGGCGGCGCCCTCCCCGTCCCCGTCGAGATCATCGAACAGCGCATCATCGGCGCCACCCTCGGGGACGCGGCCATCAACGCCGCCGCCTGGGCCGCCAGCATCGGCACCGTCCTGACCGCGCTGTTCATCATGGCCGTCTACCGCCTCATGGGCCTGCTCGCGACCATGGCCCTCGCCTGCTACGGCCTGATCTCCTACGCCGCTCTGGCCGCCCTGGGCGCCACCCTGATCCTGCCCGGTCTCGCCGGATTCGTCCTGACCATCGGTATGGCCGTGGACGCCAACGTCCTGGTCTTCGAACGCGCCCGTGAAGACTTCGCCGTCCGCAGCCGCCCTACTGCCCGCTCGGCACTGACCGCCGGATTCCGCGGGGCACTGAGTGCCATCGCCGACTCCAACGTCACCACCCTCATTGCCGCGGGGCTGCTGTTCGCTTTCGCCTCCGGCCCGGTCCGCGGCTTCGGCGTCACCCTCGGCATCGGCGTCCTGGCTTCCATGATCAGCGCCCTGTTGATCACCCGCGTATGCGCCGAGTACGCGGCGAGCCGCCCCTTCGTCCACGGCCGTCCCCGCATCACGGGCATCGCGGACACCGGCTGGATACGGGACCGGCTGATGCGCCGCAACCCGCATCTGATGCGTCACCCGCGCCGCTGGCTGGCCGTTTCCGCCGCCCTTCTCCTCGCCGCGGGCTCGGGCATCGTCGTACGAGGCCTCGACCTCGGAATCGAGTTCACCGGCGGCCGGCTCATCGAGTACACCACCAACCGTCCCGTCGACCCCGACCGAGCCCGTACCGCACTGTCCGAGGCCGGATTCCCCCGCGCGCTCGTCCAGCCCTCCGGCGACAACCAGCTCACGGTCCGCGCCCAGACGCTGACGAACACCGAGACAGCCACCGTCGCCGAAACCATCAGCCGGCTCGGCGGCGACGCCCGCAAGATCCGCGACGAACTCGTCGGCCCCACGCTGGGCGAGGAGTTGCGGCGCAACGCCCTCATCGCCCTCGGGCTCGCGCTCGCCGCCCAATTGGCCTACCTCGCGGTCCGCTTCAGATGGCGGTTCGCCACCGCAGCCGTCGGCGCACTCGCCCACGACGTGCTCATCCTCGTCGGCGTGTTCGCATGGCTCGGCAAGCCCGTCGACGCCATCTTCCTAGCCGCCCTGCTGACCGTCATCGGGTACTCGGTCAACGACTCCGTCGTGCTCTTCGACCGCATCCGTGAACTCCTAGCCCGCGACCGCACCACACCGCTGCCCTGCTCGACGAACCGGGCGATACTCCAGACCCTCCCCCGTACGGTCAACACGGGCATGGGCGCAGCCCTCATCCTGACCGCGCTGGCCGTCCTCGCCGACGACGCCCTCACTGACTTTGCCCTCGCCCTGCTCATCGGCCTGGCGGTGGGCACCTACTCCTCCGTCTTCACCGCAGCCCCCGCCGCCATAGCACTCCACCCGCGCCGCCCGACGCCGCAGCGGCGCGTCCCACTCGGCGACAAGGCCGGGCCGGGCCTACGCTCCCGAACATCCGGCGAAGGCGTCAGGTCGAAAAGCCCATCAGGGAAACGTCGTTGACGGTGTTCCTGCCGCAGAACGGCCGCGGAAGCGGGGCCGATGCGTCTACTCGATCCCTGGTGATCTCGACGCCCTCGCTGACGACTTTTGCGGTGCGCATCCAGACCGGAGCCACCGTCGTCGATGTCAGCATCCATAACTCACGGCGTGACCCCCCGCCTGGGGAGAGGGGTCGGGGCCAAGCCGGCATGGAGGTCGTTCGCCGCACCATCGCTTTGCCCGTGGGTTCCTGCGCCGTTCCAGCCGCACAACGTGGTTGGCCAGCCTCACCGGGGGCTCGCACCGCACCGCGGTGACCGGGCATGGGCCTTGGTGCGAGCGGTCCCCCCGCTGTGGTGCTCAGCTGAGGCA
This sequence comes from Streptomyces sp. cmx-11-4, assembly GCA_049998195.1. Taxonomy (GTDB): domain Bacteria; phylum Actinomycetota; class Actinomycetes; order Streptomycetales; family Streptomycetaceae; genus Streptomyces. Next base: position 30,381 of record JAEBET010000030.1, on the reverse strand, counting down.
CTCACGTTCAGGGGTTCACGATCGGTCGGGGCTGGGTTCTGTATGGCGCTGGGCGATGTCAGCGACGATTTCGCGGAACTTCTTCTCGGTCAGGGGGTAGGAGAACATGATGACGATCGCGGGGATGGTGACCAGCGCCGGGACAGCCCCGGCCGCGATTCTGATCGAGGTGAGGGTGCCGTCGCTCTGGATGGCGGCGCCGGATTCGTACCCTCCGAGGCCGATGATGTAGGCCGCGGCGGCCGCCCCGATGGCCTGTCCGAATTTGCGGCTGAGAGAGAGGACCGAGTAGGTGGCGCCTTCAGCGCGCACGCCGGTCTTCCATTCCCCGTACTCGACGGTGTCGGCGACGAGCGCCCAGATCAGGGTGTTGATGGCGCCGATCCCGAGGCCCATGATGCCGAAGCCGACGATGGCAACCGCGGGGATGGACCCCGGCGCGACGGCGGTGATGACGCCGCCCAGCACGGCGATGGCTCCACCCGCGATGTAGGAGGTCCGCTTCCCGACCTTGCTCACCATGGTGGGGATGACCAGGGTGGCGGCGAGCATGCCGACGACCTGAACGGCGACGAGGACGACGTAGAGGCCGGCGTTGTCGAGCACGTACCGGGCGTAGTAGATGGAGGTGGTCTCCAAGGCGAACATGCCGCACAGGAACAGGATGCTGGACAAGCCGAGCCGGAGCAGCGGCTTGTTCTTCTTCACGGTGTCCCATGCCTGGCGCAGGCTGGCCTTCTCGACATCGCGCTGCACCCGTTCCTTGGCGGTGGCGAAGGTGAACACGTACAGCACCATCCCGATCACCACGAGCACCAGGGTGAGGGCCGTCAGGGACTGCTGCAGGTCGTCGGAGGTCGCGATCTGCCGTGCGACGACGACTGCCAGGAGCAGGATGACCAGGTTCGTGGCGAGGACGCGGGCGCTGGAGAGTTTGGAGCGTTCGTCGGGATCCTGGGTCATGGCGGTGGACAGGGAGCCGTAGGGGATGTTGACCAGGCCGTAGGCGAAGGAGAACAAGGCGTACGAGACGTACGCGTACACGAGTGCGCCGCCTTCGCTCAGTCCGCCCGGCACGGAAAAGAGCGCGACGAGCAGGAGCAGCAGGGGCAGCGAAGCGAACAGCAGGTAGGGGCGGTACTTGCCCCACCGGGTGGACGTGCGGTCGACGATACGGCCGGCGATCACGTCGCCGATCCCGTCCCAGGCCCGTACGACGAGGAACAGGGTTCCCGCCGTGGTGGCGGAGATCCCGACGACGTCGGTGTAGTACAGGAGCAGGAACATCGACGCCATCGAGAACGCCAGGTTGTTCGCGAAGTCGCCGGCGCCGTAGCCGATGTACTGGAGGGGGCGCAGCTTGGCGGCCTGTTCGCCCTGGGGGCCGGTCATCGGTGCTCCTGCCAGCGTGCGCGCAGCTGCCATGCGCTGGTTTTGGGTCTGCGTTCGCGCGTGAACACGCCCTTCTTGTTGCCGTCGACACGCAGGACGCCCGGGGCGGTCGCGAAGTCGGCGAAGTTCCAGATCTGTTCGCCGACGACGGCCTCGACGCGGTCGAAGACCCGGTGGTACATGGCGAGTACGTCGGCTTGGTAGCCCTCGGTCCACGGGGTGGGGACGATGGTGCGCAGGCCGACGATTGTGTCCGCGCCGTATTCGGTCATGATGATCGGCTTGTCGTGCTTGCGCGTCCAGGCCAGGAGTTCGGTCTCCAGGTGCCGCTCGGCCGCGGCGAGGTCCGCGAGGTCCTTGTACCAGCCGTAGTAGCGGTTGAGCATGAGGACGTCGAACAGGTCGGAGACGACATCGTTGTCCGGGGTCGCGCTCATGAAGTTGGCGAAGGCCAGCGGGCGGGACGGGTCCAGGCGCCGGGCGTGGTCGACCAGCGGCTCGAAGTAGGAGCGGGAGGCGGCCGTTGTGGACTCCGGCTCGTTGGCGATGCTCCAGATGACCACGCTGGGATGGTTCTTGTCCCGGTCGATCATCTCCTGGACGGCGTGGCGGTGTACCTCCTGCGTGGCGGCGTTGACGGTGTTGTCGGAGAACGTGGAGAACACGGCTCCGGCGAGCGTGGCGCCGAGTTCGGCGTTGAGTCCGACGGCGGCGGTCTCGCCGATGACCACGATGCCGTGCCGGTCCGCGTACTCCAGTACTTCTTCCGCGTAGGGGTAGTGCGAGGTGCGGAAGGAGTTCGCGCCGAGCCACTCCAGCAGGGCGAAGTCGTGGACCATGAAGGCGTCGTCGTGCCCCTTGCCTCGTACGGGACTGTCCTCATGCTTACCGAATCCGGTGAAGTAGAACGGTTCGCCGTTGATGAGGAACCTGCTTCCGTCGACCGCCACGGTGCGCACCCCCACCGGCAGTTCGTAGACGTCGGCCGGTTCTTCGCCGACGCCTCGTAGTTCGGCCCGGAGCTGGTAGAGGTAGCCCTCTCCCGGCCGCCACGGGTGCGCGTCCTCGACGGTGAGCTCTCCGGTGGGGCCGGTAGCCTGCGCGACCTCTGTGCCGTCGGCGTCCCTGAGGACGACGCGGACCTCGTGCTCCTCGTCGCCGACCGTTTGGATTCGGTAGTCGACGCTCCCGGCCGGACCGGCCAGTCGGGTGGTGACGGTGATGTCGCCGATGTGCGTGCGGGGTGTGGTGTAGAGCCAGACGCTGCGGTGCAGGCCGGCGTAGTTGAAGAAGTCGTGGAAGTAGCGCTGGCGCGGGCCGTCGGGGGTCTGCTCGACGTAGCCCGGCGGGATCGACTGCCACGTGAGGGTGTTGTCCACCGCGACCGTCACCCGGTGTTCGGTGCCCGGCTCGACCAGGTCGGTGAGGTCCGCCTCGAACGGCGTGTACCCGCCCTCGTGGGCCGCGACTTCGGTGTCGTCGACCCAGACCACCGCCCGGTGGGTCGCGGAGTCGAAGCGCAGGACGATCCGCCGGTCCTCCCACCGGCTGGGGACCCGCACGATCTTCTGGTACCAGACGTCACCCACATGGTCGTGGACCGCTCGGTCGGGGAACAGGTCGTTGTAGCTGGCCGGTACGGGCGCCTCCCGCGTGCCGGGCAGGGCGCGGCGCCACCAGCCGTCGGTGCGTCCGACGCCGTCGGTGTCGACGGCGAACCGCCACAGGCCGTTGAGCGGGGTGCACTCACGGGTGGGCGTGTCGCGGGGCCTGAGCATGGCACTCCTCATGTCGTTGCGTCGGCACTGCGCGGCGTACGGAGGGTGGCCGCGCGGACGATCAGCTCCACGCACGCGTCCTCGCTGAAGGCGGTGGCGTCGATCATGAGGTGGTACAGGGCCGGATCGTCACCGTCCGCGCCGTATGCCCTCTTGACGTACTCCCTGCGCGCCCAGTCGTTGGCCTTCACACGCCGCTCGGCCGTGGCGCGGTCGACGGCTTCGGCCTCCATGACCCGCGCGATACGCGCCTGCCGCGGCCCGCCGAGGTACACGTGCAGCGCTTGCGGCACCTGGCGTAGCACGATCGCGCCGCCGCGCCCCAGCACCACTCCTCCGGACCGGGCGGCGTCGGCCATGAAGCGCCGGATGTCCGCCCGCATCGCGCCCTCCTCCAGGAGCCAGCGGTCCTGGGCGGGGCCGCCCGTCAGGCTGGGTGCCCGGGCCAGTGCCGCCAGCAGCCGCTGCCCGCGGCTGCGCGGGCGCTCATCGGCGGCGGCGACGACCTCCTCGGGAACTCCGGACTGCGCGGCGACCGAGGCGGGGATGGCGCGATCGAGGAAGGCCACCCCGAGCCGCCGGGACAGCTCGGGCCCGATGACGACGCCGCCCGTTCCGTACAGCGCGGCCAGCGTCACCACGGCCGGAGAACGCTTCGGTCCTGCACCCGGGGACTCAAGATCAGCCATATCAACCATTCTTCATGGTTGGCATCAACACGCCATTTAGGCTGTTTTTTGGCATAACCAGTATCTTTGTGCTGTCCGGTGCTGCCGCTGCCGTCGTACGGGGGCCGACCATTGATCAAGACGTTGGTGCTGCTCGGTGCGACCGGTGACCTCGCCGGCCGGTTCCTGTTGCCCGCTCTTGCCGCACTCCGGGCCGCGGAACGGCTTCCCGACGACGTCCAGGTCATCGCAGGTGCCCGGGAAGACCTGGACGACGCCGCCTTCCAGTGCTTCGTCGCCGAGCGGCTCGAACGCCACGCTCCGCATCTGCCGGACGCAGCCCGTGCGGACCTGATCCAGGCCGTTCGCTACCGCCCGACCGACGTGACGGACCCGGCCAGCGTCAGCGGCCTGCTGTCCGGCATCCGGCATCCGGTGGCGGTCTATCTGGCCCTGCCCCCTGGCCTCTATCCGCCGGTGGTGACCGCACTCGGGGCCGCCGGGCTCCCCGCGGGAAGCCGGATCGCGCTGGAGAAGCCGTTCGGTGAGAGCCTCGACAGCGCTCTGGCCCTGAACCGGCTGCTCACCGAGGTGGCCGGCGCGGCCGGGGAGCAGGCGGTGTTCCGCGTCGACCACGTCCTCGGGCTCGCGACGGTCCAGAACCTGCTCGCGCTGCGCCTGTCCAACCGGGTCCTGGAGCCGGTGTGGAACGGCCGGCACATCGAGCAGATCGACATCCTGTGGGAGGAGGACCTGGGTCTGGAGGGCCGGGCGGGGTACTTCGACCGCTCCGGCACCCTGCGGGACGTGGTGCAGAATCACATGCTCCAGATCATGTCCCTCATCGCGATGGACCTGCCGGCGTCCCTCGACGAACACGCCTTGCGGGACCGCAAGGTCGACGTCCTACGCTCGGTGCGCATCCTGAGCCGCGACGACGTGGTGTCCGGGACCCGTCGTGCCCGCTACGGCGCTGGCCGGCTCTACGATCCGACGGGCGGGGCCGGGCGCGCCGTCTCCGCGTACCGGGACGAGGGCGGTGTCGACGCGGCTCGCGGCACCGAGACCTTCGCCGAGGTCGTGCTGGACCTGTCCGGTGAGCGGTGGGCGGGCACCCGCTTCCTGCTCCGAGCCGGCAAGGCGCTGCGCCGCCGTCGCAAGCAGGTCACGGTCCGCTTCCGGCCGGCCGAGCACCCGTTGGCCCGCAGCGCTCCGGCCAATGAGCTGCGGATCGGCCTCGACGGTCCCGAGGACCTCGCCCTGCACCTGACCGGCGGTGCACCCCTCGACCCATCGAGCCCGGCGCCGGTCTCGTTCGCCGCACCGCCTCCCGCCGCCGACCTGCCCGCATACGGCCGCGTTCTGCTCGATGTCCTGTCCGGCGGCAGTACGTTGTCCGTCCGCGGCGACGAGTCCGAAGCGGCCTGGCGCGTGATGATGCCCGTCCTGGATGCCTGGAGCGCGGGGCTGGTCCCGCTGGAGGAATATCCGGCAGGAAGCGCCGGCCCGCCCTGACACGTACTCGCCGCCACCGGTTGCTCAACCCTGGTGCCTTCGTCGCTTCGCCAGCCGGCACCCCATTCGGCGCAAGGCTCCGGCGGCGCGTGCCAGGCCGGGGAGGTGGAAGTCCTGCGGAGGTTCGGCCGCCCGCGGCTTGCCGGCGCCGGCTTGCTGGAGCACGGCGGACGCCTCCTGGGGGGCGACGCCGGCGAAGACCATGATGTCGAGGCAGAGGAACCGCACGCCGGCCGCCAGCGCTTCCCGCTCCATGTGCGGCGTCGGGGCGTCACCGGCCCAGCGGGCGACGGTGAAGGCACGGTCCACCGCACCCTGGCGGATCGTGCGGCTGCCCAGGTCGGTCGAGAGGTCGGCGACGGCGCTGGCCAGCTCCCGGACCGCCTGCGCGAGTCTGCCCTGCCGGGGTCGGTCCGCGCTGACGGCGGTGCGCATGAGCATCAGACAGCTGGCTCCGAGCAACTGGACCTGGGCGGTCTCCTCGTTCGTTCGCGTGGCCGCGGGGCGCCGGTAGCGCCAGATCAACGAGTGACCGGCGACCCGGGAACCGGCCGGTCCGGCCCTGCCCACCTCGGCGAGGTGCTCCCGTACGCCGGTCATGCACCTGATCAGCCTTGTGTGCAGCTCCTCGTCGTACGTGCCGCGCTCGATCGCCTCGGCCGCCGTCCGTAGCCCCTCGACCATGGTCGCGAGCGCCGCTCGCTCCGCCCGGCGCACCAATGCCAGCGGCTCTGGGGGAAACAGCACCTGGGTGAACACTAGGGCGACCATTGCGCCGATCAGCGCATCGATCAGCCGGTTTACACCCGCCCCGCCATCGGCTGCTGCAATGGTGAGGATCGCCCCGCCTGCAGCCTGGACCCGGATGAGCCGGTTGCCCCCCAGCGTCTGGGCGATGACCAGTGCGACGAAGATGGCCAGCGCCAGGCTGTCCCAACCGCCGCCGAGGACCGCGACAACGAGTTCTCCGATCACGATGCCGATGCACACCCCGGACACCAGCCGCAGGGCGTTGCGGCCCCGCTCGCCGCGCCCGAAGTTGAGGGCGACCACCGCGGCGATCGGCGCGAAGAACGGCGCATCGTGACCGCCCACCTGGACAGCGATCACCCAGGCCACCGTGGCTGCCGCCGTCGCCTGTGACAAGGGCCAGACCTCGGCGAGCCACGTCCGCAACACTGCGGCTCTGCGCGAACGGGCCATCCGGCGGTCTCCTGGTTCAGGCGCTGTGGCACGCTAAGGAGAAAAGGTGCCTTCACCCCCAAAGCTATCTACTACCTGCTGTGCCTGGAGTGCCGATGCGTGTGGAGCAGGTGACCGATCCGATCGTGTACCACGGTGAGGGGCCGGTGTGGTCGCCGCGCTGGGGTGGTCTGCGCTGGGTCGACATGCTGGCCGGCGACATCCTGTCCCTTGCGGACGACGGCACCGTCACCCGTCGCCATGTGGGCGATGTGGCCGCGGCAGTGCGGCCCCGCCGCCAGGGGGGCGCGGTCATCGGAATCGAGCGGGGCTTCGCCCTGGAAGACGCCGACGGCACCCTGACGCACCTGCCCGCGCTGTGGGACGACGCCCTCGGGCTACGGATGAACGAGGGCGGCTGCGATCCGGAAGGCCGCTTCTACTGCGGCTCGATGGCCTACGACAAGCGCCCAGGTGCCGGCACGCTGTACCGGCTGGCGCCCGACGGTTCCGTCGCGGTGGTCCTGACCGGGGCTACTGTCTCCAACGGGCTGGAGTGGAGCCCCGACGGCACCCTCGCCTACTACAACGACACGCCCACGCAGCGGATCGCCGTGTTCGACTACGACCCCGAGGCGGGCCTGACCGGGCAGCGCACCTTCGTGACCATTCCGGCCGGTGCCGGACGTCCTGACGGGCTGACCGTCGACGCAACAGGCGGTGTCTGGGTGGCCCTCAACAACGGCGGTGCGGTGCGGCGCTACTCTCCCGCGGCGGTGCTCGACGAGGTGGTCGAACTGCCGGCGAGGAAGGTCACCGCCTGCACCTTCGGCGGGCCCCGCCTGGACGAGCTGTTCATCACCACATCCCGAGAGGGTCTCGAACGTACGGAGGACCCGCTGGCAGGCTCGCTGTTCCGGGCACGGGTCGGCGTCGCAGGGCTGCCCGTCCGCGAGTTCGCAGGCTAACCAGCCGTGTGGACTGTGGCCGGTCGTCGGTGCGTGCGGACGCGGGTACCCCCAGCCGGATCGACGAGGCCGGGTCGATGCACGGCATGGCCGCTCCGGCGGGGCCGTGGTGACTCCACGGGCGGGGCCTGCCCGTCGCTTTGCGGTGCCGCCTCGAGCGGGGGAGTCTGGAGAGGTGATTCGTCGGCGTGTGGCGGCCCGTGCGCCCGGCGCGCCGCTGACGTCGCGCGCTGGGAGCGGTGTCGAGTCATCTCCCAGGGGTGGCGTCAAAGCTCCGATGGCCTATGTGGTCGCGGCGACCGTACCGGTCGTGCTGCTGGAGTTGACGATTGATGACCGCACGGTGCGGCTCATCCCCCTACTGATTCTGCTTCCCGCGTTTCCGGCGGTGGTCGGAACGGTGCGGCAGACCGCATGCGCGGTGGGCTGGGTGCTGGTCGTCATCACGGCAGTTCTGCTGTACCGGCCCCTGCCTTCGTCGTACGACTACGGGATTGTCATGGTGCTCGCCTTCGGGCTCGGCGTGCTGTGCGTGGTGACCTGTCACTGGCGGATCCGGAGGGAGCGGGAGCTGCTGAGGGTCAGGTTCACGGCGGTCGCTCTCCAACGGCAGATGCTGCGGCCTCTGCCCATCCTCACCGACCGGGTGGTCGTCGACGGGGTGTATCTACCGGTGGAGGCGGACAGGCTGGTCGGGGGAGATGTCTACGAGGTGGTGGCCTCGCCGTACGGCACGCGGCTACTCTTCGGCGATGTCCAGGGCAAGGGTCTGCCCGCGATCGGAGCCGCCTTCGCCATCCTCAGCGCTTTCCGCGAGGCCGCTCCGCGTGAGCCGACCCTTACCGCGCTCGTGGACTACCTCGAACAGGCCGTGGTCCGGCACAACGCCTTCGCCCAACAGACCGGCGAGCCCGAACGCTTCGTCACCGCCCTCATCTTGAACATCGACACCTCGACCCAGACACAGGCCGTCAACTGCGGCCACCCTCCGCCCCACCTATTGAAGGCCGGGCCGGTCGCTCCCGTGCCGCTCGGCAACCCTGGTGTACCGCTGGGCCTCGCGGACCTCGCTTCCGAACCCAGAACCGTCGCGTGGTTCCCCTTCCCCCCGGATGCCACCTTGATCAGCTGCAGCGACGGTGTCACCGAAGCCCGCAACGCCACCGGAGCCTTCTACCCCCTTGCAGAGCGCCTGGAGGCCTTGGCCCACATCTCCTCCTGGCGAGTCGCCGACTACCTGGCCGAAGACCTCAGCCGCCACACCGCGGGAGAACACCGGGACGACATCACCGCCCTTGTGGTCCGCAGAATTGCGCTCAACTGATATTCCACACGAGCACCGGACTCGGCTTGGAGGCATTCGCAATGACGAACGCTGCCCCTCCCGCACCCATAGTGGTCGGCACCGACAGCTCTCCCGCCTCCGGGCCGGCCCTGCGCTTCGCGCTTCAGGAGTCCCAACTGCGCGGGACCGGCCTCCGCGCCGTATGCGCCTACGACTTCGCCACCAGGTACAGCGGTCTCGAGTGGTTTGCCGCCTCCGGTTTCCATGATCTGGACACGCAGCTGCGCGACAGCACGTTGGAGGCGGTCAACAAAGCAGTGGAGGAGGCCCGGGAGCAGGTCGGCGGCGAGCCGGTGGAGGTCGACATCAGGGTCGAGCCGGGCCGCCCATCGCAGGTCCTCCTGGACGCGAGCGCGGACGCCTGCCTCCTGGTGGTCGGCAGCCGGGGCTCGGGCGCATGGGGGCGCCTCACCCTGGGCTCCACCAGCACCGAAGTCGTGCACAACGCCCATCTCCCCGTCGTCGTCGTGCCCGGCGGGCAGCCGGACCAGCCGTCGTGAATGACTCCGTCGCCACCGCGCCTACACGGGTGGACGGCTACGCGGAGCTACGGGACTACGCAGCGATCGGCGACGGCCGCTGTGTCGCGCTCATCGCCCTCGACGGAGCGGTGGACTGGCTGAGCTGGCCGGACCTGGACTCACCGACCCTGTTCGCCGCCATCCTCGACCAGGCCCGGGGCGGCAGCTTTCTCCTGCGGCCCGACGTGCCGTGCACCGTGGCGCGCCGCTATCTTCCCGGCACCAATGTGCTGGAGACGACCTTCGCCACCGCAGGCGGGACCGTCCGGGTGACCGACGCGCTGACGCTCCCCGGCACCGCCTCGCTGGCACCCGGACGAGAGCTGGTCCGGCGGATCGAAGGTCTTTCGGGCAGCGTCCCGATGCGTTGGAGCATCCAGCCGCGCTTCGGCTACGGCGCCCGCACACCGCCTCTGACGTGCCGAGCGGGCGTCCCGGTAGCCACCTGTGGCGCCGAAGCGGTCGCCATCTGTGCCTGGGACGCTGGCCAACCACACTGCACGGCCGACTCTGTCACCGCCCGGTTCCAGACCGAAGCCGGTACCCGGGCTCTGATCGCGTTGCCGTATGCACACCAAGAACCCCTGGTGCTCCCCACACGTGCCGAATGCGAGGCCCGCCTGGACCACACCGCCGCCACCTGGCGGCAGTGGTCGGACGACCGCACCTACACCGGACCGTGGCGTGACGCCGTACTGCGCAGCGCCCTCGCCCTCAAGCTCCTGGTCTTCGCCCCCTCCGGCGCGGTCGCCGCCGCCGCGACCACCTCGCTGCCCGAGGAGCAGGGCGGGGAACGCAACTGGGACTACCGCTTCAGCTGGATCCGCGACTCCGCCTTCACCCTGGACGCCTTCCTCAAGCTGGGCTGCGCGCCGGAAGCCACCAGCTACCTGTGGTGGCTCATGCACGCCTCGCAGCTCACCCATCCTCGCCTGCACGTCCTGTACCGCCTCAACGGCAGCACCCGGGCGCCCGAGCGGGTCCTGGCCCTGTCGGGCTATCGGGGCTCGGCGCCCGTGCGGGTGGGCAACGCAGCCGCCGGTCAGCTCCAGCTGGACACTTACGGGGAGCTGCTGCAGACAGCCTGGCTCTACACCACCGCAGGCCATCGACTCGATGCCGACATCGCCCGCCGTCTGGCCGAGACCGCTGACTTCGTCTGCACCATCTGGCGGCAGCCCGACGCGGGTATCTGGGAGGTCCGCAGCTCCCCGGAACACTTCACCCAGTCCAAGATGATGTGCTGGATCGCCCTCGACCGTGCCCTCGACCTGGCGGGGCGGCAGCTGATCCCGGACCGGCACGCCGCAGGGTGGCGGCACGAGCAAGAGGCGCTCGCCGACTTCATCGAAACCCGCTGTTTCAGCGAGCGGCAGAACAGCTACGTGCGCTGCGCCGGCAGCGACGACCTGGACGCAAGCCTCCTACTCGGCCTGCTGCACGGCTACCGCCCGCCCGACGACCGACGCATGCGCGGCACCGTCTCCGCCGTCCAGGAGACCCTCCGAGAGGGCACCTACGTCAGCCGCTACCTCGGCTCCGACGGTGTCCCCGGCCGTGAGGGTGCCTTCCTCGCGTGCTCCTTCTGGCTCGCCGAGGCCCTCGCCCGATGCGGCCGCATCGACGAAGCCGTGTCCCTTATGGACCAGCTCGTGGCTCTCGGCAACGGCGTCGGCCTCTACAGCGAAGAAGTCGACCCCACCACAGGCGCCTTCCTCGGCAACATGCCCCAGGGCCTGTCCCACCTGGCCCTGATCAGCGCCGCCTGCGCGATCGGGGAGGCCACACGATGAGCATCTGGGCCGCGCTGGCGGGCGGCTTCGTCGGCACCCTGGTCCTCACCACCGGCCTGCGGGCAGCCAACAGCTTCAACCTCACCCGCATCGATCTGCCGTTCCTGCTCGGCACGGCCTTCACCAGCGACCGGACCCGCGCCAAGGCCCTCGGCTACGGCGCACACTTCGTCAACGGTCTGATCTTCGCCCTGATCTACTACGCGGTCTTCGCCGCCATCGACTACAGCAGCTGGTGGCTGGGCACCGTCTTCGGCCTCGTCCATGGCCTTTTCGCTGCCACCGCGCTGGTCAACATCCTGCTGCCCCTCGTCCATCCGCGCATGGGCACGCCCCAGACCAGCGCCCCCGATATCGCCCTGCTCGAACCCCCTGGCTTCCTCATGCTCAACTACGGACGGGGCACACCCATCGTCACTCTCGCCGCGCACCTCGCCTACGGCACCATCGTGGGAGGGTTTCTCGCCTGGCCAAGCTGACGGCCCGGCGGTACCGCCCAGGGGCCGGCGGTGTGTTCCCGGCGGACCGTACGCGGGCCCGGTAGCGTGGAACCAGGACCAAGACCCCGCATATACAAGCCTGCCATCGCGGTCATGGCGGAAAGGTCCTCATGCCACATACCCATGAAGCGGCACCCAGCGACCCGCATCCGGAGCCGACTGCTAGCGGACCGGACACGCGCGGGCCACGGCTGGCATCGGTTGTGGTGTTCGTCCACGACCACGACGCATCGGCGAACTTTTACCGAGAGCTGCTGAACATGGAGGTCACCGTTCGCACCGCCACCGCCGCGCTGCTCGTGGGCCGAGGCGGCTTCCAGGTGTACCTACGCGCCGTTGGCCCCAACGCAGCCCACCCGGTGGGCCACGTCGGGGCGCAGTACGTCATCTGGACAGCAGACGGCCCCGACGACTTCCAGCGGTGCGAGCGCGTACTCAGAGCCCGCTCCGACCACGTCTCCACCAGGGAAGGTGAGGGGTTCACCCTCGTCGAGGGCCGGGATCCCAGCGGCCTGCCGGTGCTGGTGGCCTATCCGGGGCCCGACGAAGTGGCACGGCTCGAGATCATCACTCGCTACTACGTCTGACGGGAGGAAGCCGAGCACCCAGGTCACGAGGAGGTCCTTTCATGGCTCGCAGTAGGGCAGTACATGTGCGCCGCGTCTACGAGGATCCAACGCAGAGCGACGGCATGAGAGTGCTGGTCGACCGAGTCTGGCCCCGAGGGATGACCAAGGACAAAGCCCACCTCGACGAATGGTGCAAACAGATCGCCCCATCCACGGAGCTGCGCAAGTGGTACAGCCACGATCCGGAGCGCTTCACGGAATTCAGCCGTCGCTACCGGACCGAGCTCAAAGATCCCGAACACGCAGACGCTCTGGCGCACCTGCGCGGCCTCGCCAAAGACCGGCCCTTGACGCTGCTCACCGCAACCAAGCATCCCGAGATCAGCGAAGCCGAGGTGCTTGCCGAGATCCTCCGAAGCTGAGGATCGGGGTCGAAGGGCACCGCGTTGCACTCGCCGCTGTCACTGTGCTGGCGCAGCGGCATCGTGTTCTCAGGCAGTCATGCGCAAATCGGTTGATAATGAGTGTGATCGACTTCAGCAGTGTCTCGCGTCTTGGAGCTGCTTATGAATGATCAGCTGCCGCAGATGAACGGTCCCCCGCCCGTCGCAGGGCTGGTCGGCGAAAGCCTCATACCCGTCACGGACGAGATCGAGTGGGCGGCCGTGTCTCCACGGCAGATCACCCCCGAGGACTGGCAACGGTTCGAAGGCCACCTCAAGGAGATCTTCGAAGCGCTGGGCCTGGCCGAAGGATCAGCGGCCACGGCAGACACACCCCACCGCTTCCTGCGCGCCCTCTTCGACGCCACCAGCGGGTACGAAGGCGACGAAAAGCTGGTGACTGCCTTCGAGACCGAATGCCATGGCGGATCGGACTGCCGGATTAGCCAGATCGTCGAAGGACCGATCCCTTTCTTCGCCCTCTGTGAGCACCACGCTCTGCCCTTCTTCGGCAAGGCGTACGTCGGGTACATCGCACACGAGCACATCCTCGGACTGTCCAAGTTGACCAGGCTGGTGCGGCTGTTCGCCCGCCGCTTTTCGGTGCAGGAGCGCATTGGCCGCCAGCTCGCCGAATCACTTCAGCAGATCCTGCTGCCCCACGGCGTCGCGGTCCATCTGGAAGCGGTGCATCTGTGCACCCAGATGCGCGGAGTACGCGAGATCGAGTCCAGCACCCGCACCACCCACTGGCGGGGCACCTACGACGAGGATCCGCACCTGCGTGGCGAATTCTTCACGTTGTGCGGCCAACGCGGCCTGGCCGGATATGGCTGAAGAAGGTTCGTTGGATCCCCTGGAGTTGCTGTACGAGGAGGCAGGGCAGCCCACCTTCTGTCTGCCTGCGACGCTCGCCACAGCGTACGACGGCGATCTGGGCTTCACCTCACCGTGCGTGTACGCCAACTTCGTCACCTCTCTTGACGGAGTGGTCGCCCTCGGCCCCGAATACCCATCCTCCGGTTCGGCGATCAGCGGGCGTGAACCCGCGGACCGTTTCGTCATGGGACTACTGCGCGCATGCGCCGACGCGGTACTCATCGGGGCCGGCACACTCCGAGCCACACCCCGCCACCTGTGGACCCCCGACCACGTCTGTCCGCAAGCCGCACCCGACTTCGACGAGCTACGGCGCAGCCTGAAACGCGCCACCCGACCGCAACTGGTTGTGATCACAGCGAGCGGCGATGTGCCCACTGAGCACCCAGCGCTGCAGGTGGGCGCTCTCGTGGCCACCACCGCGGATGGCGCCAGTCAACTGGAGGGCCGCCTGCCGCCGGCCTGCGCGATACTCACCGCGGACACAGGATCCGCCCACGCCCTCCGTATGGCCGACGTCCTGGCGGCTCTCCATGCCCAGGGACACACCGCGGTGCTCACCGAGGGTGGGCCACAGCTCATCGGTCACCTCCTTGGCGAGGGCCTGCTGGATGAGCTGTTCCTCACGACATCCCCAGTGCTGGCCGGCCGGGACGGCACATCCCGACCCGGGGTGGTCGCCGGGCTCGAACTGCTGCCGAACCAGCCGGCGTGGACGGACCTGATCAGCGTCCGCCGACGGGACTCATACCTCTTCCTGCGCTACCGACTTCGTACCTCAAGCGGCCGAGGCGCGAGCCCGAACCCCTGGCCGCCGACGGACGATGCGGAACCTCCCGTTCGTACAGCCTCCGGACCTCGCAGGCGCTAGGGAGCCGCGATCACAGGGGTATCCGCGAACCGCCCTCAACCAGCAGGTGGGCATCGTCGAGACGATCTGGCCTTCACGTGACCAGCCACCAACGTCGCCCCCATCATGAGGGACCGACGCAGTCCGCTGGGTTGCACAGCTCTGTTCCTCGCGTTGCAGTGTGGAGATTTCGGCGAAACCGGGACTGATCCTCAAACGTCAACGCTCAGGGGAGCGGACCTGTATGCCGTCGGCTGGAGGTCTCACGTCACCTGCCGCTGTAAGGCGGGGGAAGAAGTGCTCCTCGAGAGCGTCCATGGCAAAGAGAAACGCCATCATCAGGGCGGGCACGAGCAGAGCGAGCAGAATCACAGGACCTCCCGGGGGATGGTCGGCCTGCGGAGCCGATGGTGCCGCATTTCAGGATGGGGCCGAATGACGTAGTGCGCATGTCATGCGCGGTGGCGCAGCGTGTGTTAGGGCGCTGCCAGCGCGAGAACTCCGGGACCGTGCTCCTATCGTCCACGACCGATACCGAATGCTCTGGTCACTGCGGATCCACGGGATCGAGGGCCTGAGTCAACAGCGCTACCCCTGCCGCCTGCGAGCATCGCATTGATCGCTCGGCCAGCTGGTCACGTAGCCCTTGGCAGCCAGCCCCCGCGGAGGAGTCCACGCTGGTCTCTCCGTTGAAAACGTCTGCGCCGAGGCCTCACACCATGGGCCCAGGTCGGGCACCGGGGAGTGGCCCGTCTAGACATGGGGGCGTGGCCTGCCGGGACGAATCCGGCGCCGCCACCCAGAGCGACGGCGCTATCACCTCGATCAGGATCGCGGCCGGGGCTGTCCCTGCCCTGGTCATCATCCCCGCGATCGCCCTCATGGTGACCTACCCCCTGACCGAGAAGAAGTTCCGCCAAATCGTCGCTGACATCGCTCAGCGCCACGCAGAACCCGGCCCAAAGGAATCGCGAGCCCCCGAGAATGAACGGAGCCTGAGCAATGAGCGGCCCGCTCCGAAAGCAGCCCAGATGCGCACACTTGTGACGATGGGGTCATGTCTGATGACGCTGAGCGCATCCCCGGAATCGATCCCAACGCGGGGCCGAGCGGGGAAGGGTGTGTGGAGTGGTTGGCAGGTGACGGCCCCGGATGGTGGTTCCACTTGCGGCGCTGCGCCGCCTGCGGGCACATCGGATGCTGCGATTCCTCACCCTCCCAGCACGCCACCAGGCACGCACGTGACGCCGGGCACCCCATTTTGACCAGCTTCGAACCCGGAGAGAGCTGGTTTTGGAATGCCGAGACCGAGACGTTCCTTGAAGGGCCGAAGCTGATGCCGCCCACCTCGCACCCGGAAGCGCAACTAGTGCCTGGCCCCAAGGACAAGCTCCCCATGGACCGGCGGCACCTGCACTGAAATCCCACAGGCGAACGAGAACGTCGAACGGGTCAGTATGCGAGTTGTGGCCGGGTAGCGCCGGGGCGAGCACGCGCCGAGTCGGGATCAGGCGGGCGGGGCCGCCAGGTGCCGGTCCGTTATCCCGCCAGGGCAGGCCAGCCTGGCCATGTCCCAGTCGGCGCGCCCGGCGCCGGCCCGGTAGGCGCTCTCGTAGAAGGCAAGCACGGAGGCACGGGGGTTTTCTTCGGCGCGGGCATCGTCGTAGCGGAGCACGGCCAGATGACTGCCGTTGCGCGCCACCCACCGGGCGGATCCTGGTGCGAGCGGCTCTTCCGCCAGCCCTGGGGGCTCGGGTGAGGTGTAGGAGTAGAAAGCGGGTTCGGGGAACGTGTCGTCCCCGAACCAGAAGCCGAAGCTGATCACCTCACGGGAGTACGCCTCGCGGGTGACCGGGTCCGCATCCGCCGGCTGTTCGGCGTGCCGTCCGGAGAACCTGCTGTAGGCGATGTCGAAGGTGTGCCAGAAGTGATGCACAGGGCTGGCTTTCCCCGAGAATTCAGCCGCGAATTCCTCCAGTATCAGCGCCACCTGGCTGAGGACTCGCCAATAGCGGTTGGCCTGCACGGGATCGTAGGCTGCGTGTTCGGTGTCCTCGGCGAACGGCCGGGATGCGTCCGGCAGGTCGAAGGGGCTGGGGAGTGGGATGTCCACCCGGACGCCCAGCGCGGCCAGAGCGTCCAGGGTCGCGCGGTGGAAGGACGCCACCGACTGGCCGTAGAGCGGAAAGGACACCTCGGTGCCGTCCAGCGAAGCGGCCACCAGCTGGTGGCCGACAAAGTCGAAGTCGATGGTGAACGGATCACCGTCGGCTTGCCCCATCGGGCGCGTGGTGATGCCACGCCCGGTGAGGTGGAAGGGCACATTCCACCAGTGGTTGCGCCGAACGCTGGCGGCGAGCCGGATCTTGCCGACGACCTGCGCAAACCGGTGCAGCGCCTCCTTGCAGTCCCGCCATTCGGCAAGCGGGATCGGCGGGAAGAGCTCCATGAGCCGTCCTTCCTCGGAGGCTCCGGCTGAGCGCGGATACCTGCGGACCCCTCCATGATGGCCGACTCCGCCGCGCGTGGCACGCCGCCAAGTGCCACCGCCTATGGCAGCCGCGGCCGTACGGCGCACTCAAGGGCAAACGGGCTCTGCGGACGTGCTCCGATTGCAGTAGCCCAAGGCATTACTCACGGGTCTGCAGGGCAGGCAAGACGTTGTTCAGTGCGGAACGTCTCAGGGGGTGCTCGTGTCCACAAGCGGCAGGGATGGCAGCGCTTCACCGGGGGAGGGGATGGCACCCCGCTGCGGCGCGTCATCGGTCCCAGACTGCTGGTCCTGTTCGTGATCGGCGACATCCTAGGTACGGGGATCCACGCCACTACCGGTCAGGTCGCCGGCAAGGTCGGCGGGGCGCTGTGGCTGCCGTTCGTCATCGGGTTCGCCGTGGCCATCCTGACAGCGGCCTCGTACGTCGAGCTCGTCGGCAAGTACCCGCAGGCGGCCGGTGCCGCGCTTTACACGCAGAAGGCCTTCCAGGTCCCGTTTCTCACCTTCATCATCGCCTTCATGGTCATGTGCTCGGGCCTGTCCTCGGCGAGCGCGGCGGCCCGCGCCTTCAGCGGCGACTACCTCGCCGAGTTCACGGACGTCCTGCCGTCCACCCTCGTCGCGATCCTGTTCATCCTCGCTCTGGCGGCCCTGAACCTGCGGGGCGTGTCGGAATCGGTGAAGACCAACGTGGTCCTCACCCTGGTCGAGCTGACCGGCCTCATCGTCATCCTCACGGTCGGCGCGTGGGCGGTCCTCGCCGGTGACGGTGAACCGGGCCGGCTCGGCGAGTTCCAGGCGGAGGGCACCGGTGCCGCGCTGATTACCAGCGTGCTGGGGGCCACCGCCCTTGGCTTCTTCGCCTTCGTCGGCTTCGAGGACTCCGTCAACATGGCCGAGGAGACCAAGGACCCGGCACGTACGTTCCCGCGCGCTATCTTCATCGGTGTCGCCGTCACTGGCACCATCTACGTTCTGGTCGCCCTGATTTCCTCGCTGCTCGTCGACTACCGCGTGTTGGAGGAGTCCAGCGGCCCGCTGCTGGAGGTCGTCAAGGCCGGCGGCATCGACTTTCCTCCGAAGCTGTTCGCACTGATCGCCCTGTTCGCCGTCACGAACTCGGCCCTGATCAACATCATGATGGCGTCCCGCCTGTGCTACGGCATGGCCAACGAACGCATCCTGCCCCGCGGCATGGGCCGTGTCCTGCCCCGGCGCCGCACCCCGGTCGTCGGCATCGTCTTCGTCTCGCTCCTGGCTATCGGCTTGGTTTCCACCGGAGAGATCGCCGGCCTCGGCGACACCACGGCCTTTCTGCTCCTGCGCGTCTTCACCGTCGTCAACATCGCCGTCCTCGTCCTGCGCCGCGACCGTGTCGAGCACCAGCACTTCCGTACGCCGACCGCCCTGCCCGTGCTCGGCGCGATCACCGCCCTCATCCTGGCCAGCCCGCTGTCCGACCGGCCCGCGGACGTCTACATCAGGGCGGGTGTGCTGCTGGCCATCGGAATCGGGCTGTGGGCGCTCAACAAGCTGGTGATGAATGCGCGCGGCGAAGCGTGAGCCGCACCGTCGTCCCGGTGAGGCGGAACAACCCGAGTGCCCAGCCCGGCCACGAGACTTCCCAGCCTGCGAAGGGCCGGGTCCAGTTCGATCCCGGTGCCACTGGTCTCACGTTAGCCTCCACTGGCGTCCGGCTCCCCCTTCCTCCGCCCAGGAGCGCGCCACAGCAAGGCCGGTGGTCGCCAGCACAGTTCCACAGCACCCGTGGTAGGAGCATCCCGCCTCGTGTCCGGCATCCGGGTGACACCGGCCGTCCTGGCCGCACTGCCGTCGGCCCTCGGGATAGGGATGTATCTGCGCCTTCGGCGTCCTGCCTGACGCGGCCCTTCGCGACGGGCCGGCACTGCCCATGGGCAGACCGACGGACCCGACGGCGTCGTACGCTCCGTCAGACCGGAAGGAAGCAGCCGTGAAGATCAACATTGTGGGACCCGGCAACATGGGCCGCGCCATCGCCACCCGTGCCCTTGCCGGCGGCCATGGAGTGCGCCTGGTCCACCCCGACGGCGACCGTGCCCGGGCAGTGGCCGAGGAGCTCAAGCAGCGGTTCCCGGACGGCGAGTGTGACTGGGCCGCTTCGCCGCAGGCGGGCGATGTCACCGTGCTCGCACTGTGGTATGAGGGGGCATTGGAGGTCGCGAGATCCTCAGGGGCTGCACTGGCCGGACAGGTCCTGGTCGATATCTGCAATCCCATCGACGTGTCGACCATGGATGGGCGGGTGACACCCCCGGACAGCTCGGCTGCCGAGGAGATCCAGCGGATCGTCGGCACGGAAGTGAAGGTCGTCAAAGCGTTCAACACCACCTTTGCCGGCCTGCTGACGACAGGCGAGGGCCATGACTTCCCGCTCGACGTCCTGATCGCCGGAGACGACTCGGCCGCCAAGGACAAGGTCGCGGAGCTTGTCCGCTCCGGCGCGATGCGCCCGTTCGACGTCGGGCCCTTGCGCAGGGCTCGGGAGCTGGAGGCGATGGGATTCCTGCACATCGCCATCCAGCAGCCCCTCGAGCTGAACTGGCACAGCTCGATCAAGATCCTCCCCTGACCGATGGCTGATGAGGGCGAGCACAGGCGCTGGCCATCGTCGGCGCACACGGCGACCTCTCCAGCTCAGCCGTTCGCCGCCTGGGACATCCAGTGATGCTTCTCAAGAGCCGCCGTGGTCGAGATGAAGATGTCCTGGCTCACCGGATCGCTTCGGCGGTGGCCTCCACCCGCTCCCACATCCGCGTGATCACTGCGTCCAGCGCGGCCACGAGCGTGCCCACCGCGTCCGTGTCAGTGACCCAGCCCCCGGGGGCACTGCCGCCACCGTGTCGGCCCGCCAGCAGGGCGAGACACCTAGCAACACGGCGCGCTCCGCCGCGATGTCGGAACGCATGCGCGCGGTCGCCACGACCTCGTCGAGCTGCAGGTGAACGGAACGGAAACGCGGCCCGACCACATTCCAGTGGATCTGCTTCCCCACAAGGGAGAGATCCACCAGATCGACCAGTGCGCCCTGCAACGCCGCGGGCACGGTTGATGCCACCCGGACAGCTTGCTCTTGACGAGGCACATGGGCACTCTCCGAATCCCTCCGCCGCACATCCCTCGCACGGAGAATCGTTGCCCCGAATCCCCGCTCCTTCCCACCTTGACTGCCCCGTCCGGACGGGGCATACACGAAAGCCCGCCCGAGCCCCTCCAGACATCCCCGGAGAAGCCCCGGCGTGGGATTCGAGGTTTCCTCGTCCCGCCTCGTCAGGGCACATCGCCGGCGCCGTAGGGCGCGTACAGGTCGAGCAGTCGCACACGGGCGGACCTGAGCCGGTCACCGACCACCTCGGCGACATAGGCCCGAGTTCGTGCCGCAGCTCCGGGTTCTTCCCACACAGCCCACGGACCAGCGCGTGCGCGCCGCCATGGGCAGCAACGCGACCCGCAAGGTGATACACCCACGAGCGAGCCCGGCGGCTGACCAGCGGGGTACACCGGCGACTTACCGGGCGCTCCAGCGCAGAGGACGCTCTCTTCTGCGGCGGCGGAGGATGACCACCAGGTCCACCGCTGAGATCATAGAGAGTACGGTGCACACTCCCGCCAATACCGCGAGTTGTGAGGAGGTTGGGCTGCTGCCCGGCCGAGAGCGCGTTGCCCACACGGCAAACAGTACTGATGCGGCGATGAAGAGCGGCGTGTAGCAGATGGACAACAGCAGCCGCAGACCGACTCGCTATGCCCGCAGCACAGTTGGTGGTCTGGCGCTCCTGGAGTCAAGCCGGTGCGGCCAGCTGGTTCGAGGCCGTCCTTCTAGGGGCGGCACCCTGGCCCGGTGCGACCTCACGGGTGAGGCAATGTTCCCTGCGGCGGTCCTGTCGGAGCGCCGCTTGGTACGGGCCGTAGACCGCGAAAACCAGCTGCGTGCCCGTGAGCGGCTCCGTCAGCCGTAACCGTGCAGGATCGCTCAGGTCATCCGTGTCGGCCGACGGCATAACGCCGCCGCCTCCGAAGGAGAGCCTCAGCTAGGCCGCGACGTAGCACCGGGCACTCCCTCAGTCCTGCGCGAGCCTTAACCCACTACCTGAAGCCTTTGCGGCTTTTCTAATAACTGTACCTACACCTCGTATCTCCTGCCGGGCGTCACCCTGCCCCTCCCTCTAAGCTGAGGGTGAGGTGCGTGTCGGGCCGGGGAGGCTGCGATGGGTGAAACACAGCACGGGCCCGGGGCCGCGCGCTATCTGCCGATCGCCGAGCACGGCCTGATCGGCGACCTGCGCAGTGTGGCCCTGGTGGGGACCGACGGCACGATCGACTGGTATTGCTGCCCCTCGTTCGACGCCCCGAGTGTCTTCGCCGCGATCCTGGACGCGGACAAGGGCGGCTGCTTCGAACTGGCGGCAAGTGCGCCGGCGCGCACCAAGCAGTTCTACTTCCCCGACACCAACGTCCTGATCACCCGGTTCTTCACCGAGGACGGTGTCGGCGAGGTGCAGGACTTCATGCCGGTCGACGGCGACGCGGTGGAAACCGAGCGCCACCGGCTGATCCGGCGGGTGCTGTGCGTGCGCGGCTCCATCCCGTTCCGTACCCGCGTGGCACCGCGCTTCGACTACGGCGCCGAGCCGCACACCGTGCACATGGTCGGCGACGTCGCGGTGTTCGAGTCCGCCAAGCTGTCGCTGGGGTTGACCTCGACCGTCCCGCTGGAGATCGACGGCCTGGACGCGCGCGGCCACTTCAAGCTGGTCGAGGGCGAGTCGGCGGTACTCGCGCTTGACCAGGTGGGCGGCAAGGTGGCACCGCGCGGGTGCGCGCGGACGGAGGCCGAGGAGCAGTTCACCACCACGGTGGTCTACTGGCGGAAGTGGCTGTCGGCGTCCAAGTACCGGGGACGCTGGCGGGAGAGGGTGCACCGCTCGGCCCTCACCCTGAAGCTGCTCACCTACGAGCCGACCGGCGCGATCGTGGCCGCGCCGACGACGAGTCTGCCCGAGCAGCTCGGCGGCGAGCGCAACTGGGACTACCGGTACGTGTGGGTACGCGACGCCGCGTTCTGCGTCTACGCGTTGCTGCGGCTGGGCTTTACCGGCGAGGCCGAAGCGTTCATGAACTTCGTGTCCCGGCACATCACCCCGGGCGGCGGCGGCAAGCCGTCGGGCCCGCTGCAGATCATGTACGGCATCGACGGTCGCACCGACCTGCCCGAGCGTGAGCTCACCCACCTGGAGGGACATCGAGGTTCCGCGCCGGTACGGGTCGGCAACGGCGCGGCTGAACAGCTCCAACTCGATATCTACGGCGCGCTGATCGACTCGGTCTACCTCTACGACAAGTGGGCCGAGCCGATCCCCAGCGACCAGTGGGACGACTTGTGCGCGTTGGTGGACTGGGTGTGCGAGCACTGGGACCAGCCCGACGAGGGCATCTGGGAGACCCGCGGCGGCCGGAAGAACTTCCTGTACTCGCGACTGATGTGCTGGGTGGCCATCGAGCGGGCGATCCGCATGGCCAACCGGCGCGGTCTGCCCGCCGACCTGTCCCGCTGGCAGGAGTGCCGCGACACGATCTACCGACGGATCATGAAGCGCGGTTGGTCCGAGACTCGTCAGGCCTTCGTGCAGCACGAGGACGGCGCTGTCCTCGACGCCGCCGTCCTGATGATGCCGCTGACGAAGTTCATCGCCCCGACCGACCCCAAGTGGCTGTCCACCCTTGACGCGCTCACCCACGATCTGGTGTCCGACTCACTGGTCTACCGCTACGACCCGCAGGTGAGCCCCGACGGACTGCGCGGTGACGAGGGCACCTTCTCCATCTGCTCGTTCTGGTACGTCGAGGCGCTGACCCGGGCGGGGCGGCTCGACGAGGCGTCCCTGGCCTTCGAGAAAATGCTCACCTACGCCAACCATCTTGGCCTGTACGCCGAGGAGATCAGCCACACCGGCGAACAACAGGGCAACTTCCCACAGGCGTTCACCCACTTCGCGCTGATCAGCGCCGCGTTCAACCTGGACCGTGCGCTCGGTTGAGGAACCGGGCGCGGGGTCCATGAGCCGAAACAGACGAGGGCGATCGCGTTGACCCCGCGTGACGGCGGGGACGGCGCCCAGGCCCACCCCCAGGACCTCGCACAGACCTGAGGCTTTCTGACCGCTCGCCGGGCCACGTACGTCCTCGAAGCTCGTGGTCTGCGTGGAGCCGTGCAGGCTCTGCAGAACCACCGTGGCGGCCAGAACCTGGGGCGGCATCGACGGCCGCCTGTTCGTCGAGGGGTACATGTCCGCGAACATCGACCTGGGGAACAGCACCTCGCGGTGCTCTGCCAGGAACGCGAACATACTCCCTGCCGGGTTCAACTCCCGGCAGGTCTCCCAGACGTCCTCGCCGACGCTCTCGCCAGCCCATTCCCCCTGCATACACAGCAGTCTGGCCCCACGTCAGCACACGCGAGGCCAGAACCGTGATTTTCAGTGATCTTCTAGAACGGCAACTGCGGCGCTACACCTGTGCACCCGCCGTGACCTGCGATGACCTCGTGTCCGAGGTGTGCGAGATCGTGCGAGAGCCGGCCGGAGGCTCGCCTCGCTTGCCCTGAAGCCCCTTTGATGACGGCACGTCGCGGCAACCGCGATCACCGAACGAGAGGGTGGGGATCATCATGCTCACGAAGAAGACCAGGCTCGCCCGGGCGGCACTGACCGCACTGGCACTGACGGCCGGACTGCTGCTTCCCACGACGGGAACGGCCACGGCGGCCACCACGGCCGGCTGCTACCGAGCTTCCTGCGACGGCAAGGACCCTCAGGCCATGAGCTGCGGCGGCGACGCCTTCACTGTTGCCTGGGCGGGCAGCAATGTCGAACTACGGTTCAGCCCCCAGTGCCAGGCAGCGTGGATGAGGATCAAGGATCCCAACAACGTTAGCGGCCAGCTTTCCTGGCGTTTCAGGAGCCTGTACTCGAACGGCGCTCCGCGGCTGACGTTCGACTATGCCGGCCAGCAGTACCCCAGTGGCGCCCCGTACTGGTCGACCATGTTCGACGACGGGGACGGCCTCCTGGCCGAGGTCTGCTACAAGGTCATCAACCAGCCTGAAGTCTGCAGCTCCCGCTACTGATCGTCGGACCGGAAAGCCGGTCAAGCCGATCCAAGTCGTAACGGACAGCCCCCTCTGGCCCCTTCCCAGTTCGCTGTCGCGCCCGGGCTGTCGACGCGTGGTCGCCGTGTCCGGGGGGCACGGCGGACCCTCGCGCATCGACCTGAAATGAGCCCGTATGCACAAGTCGAGAGATACGAGACGCCGGCGCAGAGGCCGGCGCAGGCTGGCCGCCCTGGTGGTGGCGGCGGCGATGGTGTTCTCCATCGACGCCGCCGCTTCGGCCGCCCCCCGTCCACCGGCCGGCCCGGCCCCGACCGACGCACGCACCGCCGCCGCCACCCCCGCCACCGCCGCCGCCGGGGACAGGTCTGCCGTGGACGTCGCCCAGCGGGACGCGATCCTGCCGAAGGACTGGCGGAGGTCGCAGGACCGGGCGTGGACGACGGCGGGTGACCCGACCGGCTTCCACCTGCTGATCGCCGACGCGAAGTCCGGCTACGCGTGGCGGACCGTGGCCACCCTCGCCGAGCCGGGGTTCGAGACCGATCTCTGGATCGGCAACGTGTGCTTCACCGGTTCCGGCAAGCGCGCCGTGGTCGTCTACGGCCCGCGCCAGTTCACCAACCGCGAGGAGACCTTCCAGCGCGGCGGGTTCGTCGCCGTGGTCGACCTGGCCGACGGCAAGGTGACCAAGCTCGGTTCCACGGCCAGCCTCGCCTATCACAACCCCGGCTGCGGGGTGGGCGAGACGGCGGTGCTGGCGCAGAACGGCGGTGCCAAGCTCGGCCGCACCCGGCTGTCCGTCGTGGACACGGAGAAGGCGACGACCGTACGCAGTCACGAGCTGGCGGGCCAGATCACTTCGGCCGTCCCGGGGGGCGACAAGATCCTCGCGGCCGGAGGTCCGGGGGTCATCGAGATCGACACCGCGGGCCGCCAGAAGACACTGACGTCGACCGCCGGCGTGCCGCTGTACCTGCGGCCCGACGCCGACGGCGGCCTGGCGTTCCTGGAGGCACCCGATGACAAGGTGGCCGTGGCGAAGCACCTCCCCGCGAAGGCTCGTACCGCCAGGGAGATCGCCCGGGGCCCCCTCACGGGTCTGGGTCTGTCCGCCGGGGCGGGCGGCAAGGTCTTCCTGACCGGCAAGCCCACCAGCAAGAAATCCTTCCCCCGCACCATGTCCCAGGTGGACGCGGCCCCGGGAGCGGAGCTGTCCAGCCTCGGTCAGGTGGAGATCAGCAGAGACGCCACCCGGGGCGAGGCGGCGACCATCGCCGCGCCTGACGCCGCACAGCCCGTGGCCTTCACCGCGCGGATGACCCGCTCCGGCAAGACGGCCGACTTCCGCTTCACCCCGGCCGGACCGCCTGTGGCGCCGTCGCCCGCGGCACAGTCCGAGGCGCAGCCCTCCGTCACCGCGCAGACACAGGCAGCCGGATCACCGACGAACCCCGTCGACGACGACCGCACCTGTGCCGTCCCGCGCAATGACCCGAAGACGCAGGTGTTCCAGCCACACTGGAAGCAGGTGGAGTGGGCGGCCAACCTCGCCGTGCAGGATGCGCTGAGGACGGAGCGGCCGGCGAACTGGAACCAGTCCGGGCTGCCCGCATGGAGCCCCCAGGGCCTGCGTCCTTCGATCCCCCTGGAGGGCGGTGGCCGGGTTCCGGCGCAGATCCTGCTGGGCATCCTCGCCCAGGAGTCGAACCTGTGGCAGGCGTCCAACCACGCGCTGGAGGGCATGACCGGCAACCCGCTGGTCGGCGACTTCTACGGCAGGCGCGCCGGCATGCGTGCACCCAGCACCGACGAGTGGTCGGTCAACTGGGCCGAGGCCGACTGTGGTTACGGCGTTGCCCAGGTCACCGACGGCATGCGGGTGGGACAGCAGCCCGAGACCACCCAGCGGGCGATCGCGGTGGACTACGCGACCAACATCGCGGCCGGGTTGCGCATCCTGCAAGAGAAGTGGAACCAGACCTACCGGGCGGGCATCCGTATCAACAACGCCGACCCAGCCAAGATCGAGAACTGGTTCGCCGCGCTGTGGGCGTACAACTCCGGGATCAACCCGCAGGCGCACACCGGCAACACCAGCGGGTGCACCCCTGGTCCGACGTGCACGGACGACAGGGGCAACTGGGGACTCGGCTGGACGAACAATCCCGCCAACGCGGACTACCCCAAGACCCGGGCACCCTTCCTGGAGGCCGTGTCCGACGCGAAAACGCCTCAGTTGTGGCCGTATCCGGAGAAGGTGATCGGCTGGGCGGCCTACCCCATCACCAAGTACGACTTCCGCAAGTTATCTCGGCACAATGAGGTGTCTCAAAGATCGCGAGATTATGCGGTCTTTCCATGTGTCTCACCATGAGTCAGGAGAGCGGCTTGTCCGGCGCCGTGGAGGAAGCAGCTGTTGAGGCGGTGGTTGACAGCCATCGCACCCTTGTGGACTTCACGGAGGTGGACTGCACCGACGCAGACGGGGTTCTGCGCCGGGCCGGCGTCAAGGAGAGGCAGCGCTTCATCCTCGGACCGGACGGCTCCTACGACTTGAATCTGAATCGGATGATCCGGGACCTGCCTAGTTGGGGTGTCCGGTCCGTCAACGGTCAGCAGGCGTACTGCTCCGACTTGATGATCACCTGCCGGTTCCTCCACGAGGGCCGGGGCGGGAAGACGATTTGGGAGATGGACGGCGCCGATCTACGTGCCC
Source organism: Streptomyces sp. cmx-11-4 (assembly GCA_049998195.1). Taxonomy (GTDB): domain Bacteria; phylum Actinomycetota; class Actinomycetes; order Streptomycetales; family Streptomycetaceae; genus Streptomyces. The sequence continues at coordinate 3,618 of JAEBET010000030.1, read as the reverse complement.
TCAAGCAGGCCCGGCTCTTCGCTGCCAACCCAGACGACCGGGTCGGGTACGGGACCTGGAACCGGCTGTTGGCCTCACTCGACAAGTGGGTGCAGTGGTCGCTGGACGCAGAACTCCTGGCCGCGGAGCCGTTCCGGTACGTCGACAAGATGGTGATGACTCCGCAGGGCCCCGTCCAGGTCCGGGTGAACGCCGAGGCGGAGCCTGGCAAGAGCGATCGGCCGATCTCGTTCCTGCCGTACGAGGACTATCTGCTGTGGCGGGATGTGGGGCTGCGTGGCTTCTTGCCGGACGGTGGGCGCGATCCGAAGTGGCGGGGGCGCAACGCCGAGCGCAATGCGCTGTTCTCGGACTTGCTGGTGTGCACCGGGATGCGGCTGACGGAGGCGTCGTGCCTGCTGGTGCCCGAAGTGCCGCCGCTCGCCCACGGCCGCGGGGACTTCCACCTGTCGAAGTCGACTACCAAGAGGGAAAAGGCCCGGACCGTCTTCGCGCGCCGACGAGTGGTGCGGGATCTGCACCACTACCTCGCCATCGAGCGCGATGAGGTGGTCCAGCGCACACGCGAGGCCGGCGGCTACACCTGGGCGGACGGGCACAGAGCGCTGCGTTCGAGCCGACAAGCGCTGCTGATCGAGGGCAGCCGGCGAGCTTGGACCTACGCCGACATCGGCTACGAGGACCGTTTGCGGCTGGTGTCGGTGGACGCGCACGGCCGTGAGGCCGGTCCGCTCTGGCTGTGGCTGGGAGAAGACGGGCAGCCGCTGAAGAGTTCCACCTGGCAGTCCGCGTTCCGGCGGGCGAATGCGCGGTGCGCGAGCTTCGGACTCGACTTCGACGTGCACCCGCACACCCTGCGGCACACGTTCGCCGTGCACATGTTGGGGCTACTGCTGCGTCAGACGATCCGGGCGATGGGAATGGCCGAGGACCGCCGCTTCACGCTGGCCCAGATCAAGCGGATGCTGATCGGTAATCCGATGCGCAAACTGCAGCTGCTGCTCGGGCATACCCGGGAGCAGACGGTCTACCTCTACCTGGATGTCCTGGACGAGGCCCAGGAGATCGTTCTCGCAGCGCTGGCCGAGTGGGACGAGCAAGCGGCGGTACTGGACAGCATCGAGTTCGCGGAGGGTGGCCTGTGAGTCCGAAGCGCGTGCGGTTCTCGGCGACGGCGACCCCGCCGACGGGGGATCCGGTGTCGAGTCTCGGGCCGGTGGTGTTCTCCGTGCCGTTGCTCGTGCTGGGCACGGAGATGGTGGTGGACCTGTCCGGTCTTGGACATCCGCGTCTGGTCCGGCCGCTGGCGAGTGCCATGGTCGAGGAACTCGGTACCAGGGGCGGGGTGAGGCAGCGGGCGCGGCTGCAGGAGACTGTGCAGACCGTCCGTGATTTCGTCGCCTTCACCGCAGCTGCCCTCGAGGGTCACGGAGAGATCGCCCTGGACGACCTGGAGCCGGGCCTGCTCGACGCGTACAAGCAGGTCCTGCTCAGACGAAACGACGCAGAAGGCCACCGGGTGGATGTGCTCGCGCTGTTGCTACGGATTCTGCGAAAGGTGGACGAAGCCCAGCCCGGCCAGTTCGAACTGGAGTTTGCCAATCGCATCAACGCCAGGCGCAGTTCCGAAGAGACCACCGCCTCGAAACCACTGAACTCATACCCGTTCCCGGTATATGAAGCGATGGAGGCCGCGGCCCTGGCCGGGGTCGGCGAGATCCGCGACCGAATACTGGAAGGCGAACGGCTGGCCGAGAAGGGCCACGATCCCGAGGTACGCGGATGGGACCGGCTGGAGAACATCTGCTGGTACCTGGCGAACCGAGGCCCGCTCACCCCGGGCCACCTCGCCATCCGCGGGGTCGCCGACCACGGCGGCATGAAAGCGCTGAACTCCCGTCTGTTCCTGACGCCGGGGGACATGGTTCGATTCCAGGTCCTCCTGGCCTGCCAGACCGGCCTGGAGCCCGAGGCCATCAGGGAACTGCTGGCCACCTGCCTGGTCAGCCCCGCTCGCGGTTACGTCACCGTCAGCTACCTCAAGCGCCGTTCCCGAGCCGAACAGAACAAGTCGCTCCGGGTGCGCGACAGCGGCACACTGCACACACCGGGCGGCGTCATCCGCCTTGCCATGCGGCTGACCCAACGGGCACGGGACATGACCGGAGCGGAAGAACTGTGGGTGCTCCCCTCAGGGACTACGGGCGTGCTGGCGCCTCGATTCACTCGGACCGTCGCGGTGGACACCTTTCCGCGACGGGCGTTCATGGCGGAGAACAAGATCGATGCGATGAAGGACCATGACGGCGGGAGCGTCGCGCTGGACCTGCGCCGGATCCGCAAGACGTTCAAGTCCCGGCAGTACCTCCGCGCGGGCGGAATCCTGCCCGACTTCGTCAGCGGGCACTCGCCCGGCGTCGCGGCCCGGCACTACGCGGACATCGCCGCCCACGACGAGATCCACGACCAGGCCGTGGAGGCAGGACTCGCTGAGGCGCTGGCAGTCGCGTTGCCGCCGCCCGTAGTGCTGGGCGAAGACGGCAGCCGACTGGACGACGGGCAGGAGGAGCTGTCGTCCCAGGTCGTGCAGGATGCGTTGTCCGGCACGACGGACGTGTGGCTGTCCTCGTGCATGAACTTCTTCGCATCGCCGTACGCCGCAAAGAAGGGGGCTGCATGCCCGGTCCCGCCGTGGGTGTGTCTGGAGTGCCCGAACGCGGTGTTCACCACCCGCCACCTGCCGGCGGTGCTGTCCGTGCTGGACACCATCGAGCGCCAGCGCGAGGAGTTCTCGGTCCCCGAGTGGCAAGCCCGGTTCGGCCTGGCCCACGAGCGCATCACCACCGGGGTCCTGAACCGGTTCAGCACACGACAGGTTACGACCGCTCGTGCTATCGCCGAGGCCGGCGGCCCTCGGTTCGTCCTGCCCTCCTCGTTCTTGGAGACGATCCAGTGACGCTGACGTTCGCGACCTCGCTCCCGGTGCGGACCGGGCCCGCCCCGGATGACTTCGTGCTGCCCGAGAAGTACACCAGGGGCAAGGCGAGCCGGGGTCCCCGGTTCCGCGACGACGTCTGGGACCTGCGGGAGTTCCTGCCGCGGACAACCCGGCGCGGCCGGGTGAACTTCCTCGTCTTCGAGGAGGGCCTGCAGCGGCACACAGCGAAGGAGTACGCGTTCGCGCTCCTTCGGGAGACGCCGGGCAACCAGCTTCGCCCGGCCAAGCCCACCGGGCTCCCCCAGGCGATCAACACCCTGGCCCGGGTCTGGAGGCACCTGCGTGCGATCGGGGTCGACCGGCTGCAGGACGTGCGCCGCGAGCACTTGGAAGCTGTGCTCCCGCTCCTGCGGCCGTCGGGCCCCAACATGGTCGAGGACCAGGTCACCACACTCAAGCGGCTGGCCGAGTTCGGCCCCTACCTCTCCTACGACCGGCTGACTCTCAGGCCCTGGCCCTACCGCACCGCTCGGCAGATTTCCGGCCTGGCGAACAGTGAGCTTCCGCCAACCTGAAGTCGCAGGTCAAAGGGCTGGTGTGACCGTCTCTCGCGGTGCTGACGCTTGTCACGGGCGTCTGTCTGAGCAGTAGATCTTCCGTCAGCGGTTGATTTCGAGGTT
>JAEBET010000029.1:0-58865 GCA_049998195.1 Streptomyces sp. cmx-11-4 | reverse complement strand
CATCATCGAGTCGGGTACGCCCGGGTGTACGTGTGCCCAGCGGATCTGGGCATCGAAGGGGATCCCGAAGGATCGCCCGACGAGCTCGTTGTCCTCGTCGACGATGACGGCAGACAGGGTGCCCAGCCTCCCGCGCGCCAGATCGTCGGGCAGCAGGGCGCCGCGATAGGTCCGCCCCTCGTACTCGTACTCCATCCAGCGGGGTGCCAGGCGTCGGCTGATCACCGGCGGCGCCTCGGCCATCGGGACGGCGGACTCGACCCCGTACTCCTCTCCGTCGTAGAGGACCCGGGCGGACCGATCGAAGCCGCCGGGCAGTCCGCTGCCGGACCGCGCTTCGGCGGGAGCAGGTTCCTGTGCGGGCGACTCGGGCGCGGGTTCGGGCGCCTTCTCCGGAGTCGCCTCGGAAGCGGACTCGGGCGCAGCTTCGCCGTCGGCCGGCGGGGCTTCCGGGGCCGGTTCGGTGGGTACCGGAGCCGGCGGCCGCTCCACTGCGTTCTCGTCCGGGGCGGGTTCGGCCGGAGCGGCGGGTGCAGCGGGCTCGCCCGCCGCAGCCTGTGGCGCGGCCGGTCCGCTGCCCGCTGCCGGTTGCACCGTCGAAGGAGGCGTCGCCCCATCAGTCGAGGTCGGCGTCGCGGGCGCGGATGGCGCGGTCTCCGAGCCCGTTTGCGGCGACGGGGTATCGGCGTCCTGCCCGGATGCGGTGTCGACAGCCTTGTCGTCCGCGTCCTCAACCGGGGCGGGTTCGAGTGGCGGATTGTCCGTGGCTGTCGCTTCGCTGAGCCATGCCAGTGCGGCCGCCTGCTGCTCGGCGTTCTCGTCCACCGCTTCGGCCGCCGACCGTACGGCAGCCTCCGACCCGATGTACGCCAGGCACTCCTCACGCGTGCCGGAGTGGTCCATGGTGCCCGTGATCCCGCGGGACAGGCGGTGGACGCTGAATCGGAGAGGTTCCGGTGCGCCCGGCGTCCAGCTCCCGAACAGGCTGTACCGGATTCCGGCTGCTCCGACCACCTCGGTCATGCGCATCTGGGCGAGCGTCTGTTCGTCGGGTTCTGCCGCCGGCGCCGGGCCGGGTTCCGCACCGAACAGATCGAGCTGTCCGCCAACGTCGGCACCGCTCGACGAGGTCCCCGGCCGGGTATTGGCCGCAGGGGGCTGCGGCTTGGCGGCGTCCGGGGCACGGTCAGGCCGCTGCTCCCGGGGATCCGGATCCGCCGGCGGAGGCGGCGTGGCGTCGAGCAGGCGGGAGTTGTCCGGGACGGCGACGATGGCGCGGGGGGCGAAGCGGCGACTGGCGCCGGATTCGGCGATGCCGACGTAGTAGCCGTCCCGGTCCGGGCCATCGGCGATCGTGAGGGTGTGGAACAGGAGGGTCGTGTCCTCCATGTAGCGGCGGGAGCCGATACGGACCGTGTCGCCCTCCAGCAGTTCCACTGAGTCGTCCGCGAAGGGCTGGTAGCCCTGGGGCAGCTCCTCGCTGCTGGCACCCGCCCACCAGTCGGCAGTCCCCGCGGGGGCGGCGCTTTGAGCCTCGGCGGGTGCTGCTGCCGCGTCGCCCTCGCCCGGGGGCTGCGGTCGCTCCTGTCCCTGCCCGGCTGCGGTTTCGACGGTCGTCTCCTGCTCGTCGTCTGCCACGGGACCGGGTTCGAGCGGCGGCTGTGGAGCTTCTTCGACTTGTTGCTCCGCGGCCTCTTGAGGCTCGGCCGACGCCGGGGCCACGGACTCGATCGTTGCCTGAGAGCGGGCGGCCAGCAGGTGGGCGGCCGCGTAGAGCTCTTGCAGGGGAGCGAGGAGGTCTTCCTCCACGACAGGCTCCAGCGCCTGGCTCCAGGCAGCGACGCCGTAGATGCGGCGAAGCAGTTCAGGAGGGCCGCCCAGCGCGTCGCCGCGCAGTGCGCCCTCGGCCCGCGCGTACGCGACGCGCAGTTCGGCGAACGGGTTCGCCGGGGTGCCCCACCCGTCGGGCCGGGCGACACGGTCCTCGTTGTTGTAGGCCTGAACGGTGGGCAGCTCGCTCCAGCGCTCGTAGGCGTCCGTGAGGCTCGCGACGTCCGCCTGCACCTCGGCCTCGCTGGCGTACGGGTTGGTGGCGAAGAGGTTCGGCACCTCGTCCAGGTTCGGCGCGGTGACCTCCAGGACCGGCAGCCCGACGGGCGCGTCGAGGCGCCGCCGCTCCTCCCGGTCCGCGTGCACGATCACGGTGCGGCCGGCGGCCGTCAGGACGCGCACGGCAGTGTCGACGCGGCCCTTGCGGGTCGGTTCCTTCCAGGTCCGGGGCAGGTAGTAGCCGCCGACCTTGCGGGACTGCTTGAAGCCGCCGCCGGTCCACAGCGCCGCCTTGGCCGTCTTGTCCTCTGGGCTGATGCCATAGACGAGGGTGTCGTCGCGGTTGTGCAGGATCCAGACCGGGTCACGGCCCTGGTCGTCGAGGGCGGGACGGTATACGTCGGCGCCGTAGACGACGGCGTGATGGTTGGCCATGCGCTGCGCGACGACCGCGGCTTCGTCGGTGCCTCTGACCTCGTCCCCTCGGACGTCGCCTTCATGCCGGTACTTGGTGTAGCTCCACTTCGCGTGGCCGACCTGCTCGCCGGTGCTGTCGTAGAGCGCCACCGTGCGGCCGGTCTCCAGGTACGTGTACCCCTCAGCGCCGGGCACCGGCTCGGTGGGAAGCGGCTCGGCCGTCTGTTCCGGGTCCGGCTGGTTCTGCTCCTCGGCGGTCTCCGCCGTGAGCGTCGCAGCCCTCGGGCCGTGGCGGTCACGGGAAGCGGCGAGCTGTTCGTCGCTGGGCGGAGCAGTCTCGCGCAGGGCGAGGTACAGGGCGTTGAGTGCCAGGGCCCGGGCCTGGTTGTCCTCGTCTCGCCGGAAGTGCAGTTCGTGGTCCAGCCGACCGTAGCGCCACGCGGGCAAGGACGCGGAGCGGTTGGCGGTGTCGTGGGCGACCGCGGCCTCGATCCAGGCCGGGATCTCCTCCCACAGGATCGTGCTGCCCACGTCCCGCTGCGCGATGGTCAGCCCTTCGGCGTTGGTCGACAGCTGCACCTCACCGTTGCCGGTCAGGGCGGGCGGTAGCGAGCTGGAGGTGTCCGCGTAGTACGCGGCCGTCGGCGCCTGCTGCTGCTCGACGATCCACTCGCGGACCCGTTCGGTGGTCGAGGCACCGGACTCCGTGCTCGCGGGCTGAGCGTCCACGGCGACCGCGCTCACCAGCCCGAGCGCCTGCTCTTCGCTGAGCACGGCCCGGATGGCCCACCCGGCGGACTGGTGGGTGCGAGCCGCCTGCGGGCCGCCGATGTGTCCGAGCACGACCCGATCCCCGAAGCCTTCGATCAGCTCTTGCAGCTGGGTCGAGGCGGGCGCCGGGGCGGGGGCGGGGGTCGGGGCGTCTGTGGTCCGCAGCTGCTCGTAGACGATGGTGGAGGCTGCGGCGTGCAGGCGCTCGCGGTCCTGGTACGCCTCCTCCCCGGCGCCGAAGTATCTGCGGGCCCACTCCGGCCAGTCGGCGGATGGGTCGGTGTACTGGTCCAGCAGCCAATCCTCGGCCCAGTCGGCGAAGACGATGGCGAAGTTGGCGGCGTCGTTGGCCCGCGCGGTCTGCTCCAGCTGCTCGACGCCCGCGGCGCCGGCGAGGAGTGTGCGCAGGCCCTCCTCCCACAGGTGCTGGTCGGTCAGTCTGCTGGCCGCGGCCGCGGGCTGCGGCGCAGGCTCGGGCTGCGGCACAGGCTCGAGCTGCGGTGCAGGCTCGGGCTTGGGGGTCGGGGCAGCTGGCGGCGTCGGGGCGGGGGCGGCGGGCGCCGCGCCCGTTCCGGCTTTCCCGGCAGTCCGGGGGGCGACCGACGGTGCCGGATCCGGGGCAGGCTCGGCATTGGCGGCACGGGCTTGCTGCCGGACGGCGACCGCGGCCTGACTGTGGAGCTCGTCCCTCACGGCGTAGGCGCGGTCGTCAAGGTAGGCGTGGACCCACTCCGGCCGGTCCTGGGCGCCGTTCGCATACTGCTCCACCCAGGCCCGCGTCCACTCGCCGAAGGCCCCGACGAACGCGCTGTCGGCGGCGTTGCTCTGGGCCCACGCGATCACGTCGGTGTCGGCGAGGCCCGCGTCGGTGACGGCCTTCAGGGCTTCGTCCCAGCGGTCCGGGTTTTGGAGGTGGGGGCGGGGTGGCTCGTCGGCGGGCGCGGGACCGCGCAGGGTGCGAACGGTGCCGACGATCTGTCCTTCGCTGCGGACGATGGCGGAGCCGCCCATCATGCCGACCATGACGGCGGCGTCGTGCATCGCCATGTCCGCCTCGGTCATCTCCGCGCCAGCGGCTCCCGGATCGACCTGCGGGCCCGACTGGCTTTCGCGGCCGGAGGTCACGGCGGCGTCCGCGATCCGCGCTTCGAGGGCGGCCCTGCGTGCGCGGACGTCCTCCAGCTCGGCGCGCTTACCGAAGGGGCGGCCCAGGTGCGGCCGGGTGTCCTCCAACGAGGCACGCATCTTGGCGACCTTGCCGCGGAGCTCGTCCGGGGCGGTCATCGCGGCGTCGGCGGCCTCTCCCAACGCCTTGGCGATGCGCCAGGTCTGGCCCTTGCCGAACCACGGCAGGTTCAGCCGGACGTCGACCTGGTGCTCGCCGGGGACCACCAGGTGCGCGTACGACTCGTACGCCACGTTGCCGAACTGCTGCTTGCGGTGCCAGGTGAAGCCGACCGACAGGCCGCGCCAGGTATAGCCGGCGTCCAGGTCCAGGGTGGACTTGGCGCCCTGCGCAGACTGTGCGAGCGCGGCCGCCACGTCGTCCGGCTCGACCAGGCGGCCGTCGGCCGTACGCCATGTGTCGTCGTCACCAGCCGCGGTCACCGCGTCGGCCATGGTCTGCATGGGGGCCAAGGAGCGCTCCGCCTGGCCGATCTCCTGGTCGAGGATCTCCACCTTCCGCTGCATGCGGCCCTGTGACTGGCGGTGGCCGTCGGCCTCGTTCAGCAGGGTCTGGAGCTCGCCGTTGACGGTGGTGAGCTCCATCAGCAAGGGGTTGCCCGCGACGATGGCCTTCGCCGCGCTGAAGCCGGCGCCGACGGCGTCGATCTCCTCGATGACGCGGCCGACCTTGCGGCCCGACAGGATCTGCACGATCGGCCGCTGCTTGCGCTCCAGCTGCTGGAACATGTAGGAGTCGAAGCTGTTCAAGGCCAGGTAGCGGAGAAACGTGACCGGCTTGCCGAGCTTGATCATCTTGTTGCCCGGGCGGTCGAGTCGGCCCTCTCTCTGCTCCCACTCGTCGGGGCGGTGTGGAGGATCGACGTGGTGCAGGGCGACACCGCGCGGCTGGACGTTCACACCCGTCCCGCCCTTTTGGGAGGACATGAACAGCACGTTCACCTTGCCCGCGCGGGCATCGGTGAACAGCTGCTCCTTGGCGAGGTCGCTGTTGTAGTCGTGGATGAACTTGATGCGCTCGCGCGGGATGCCGGGCAGTCCCTCGTCCGGCAGACCGGCGATCAGGCCGCGGCGGATCTTCCCGTAGACCTGGCTTCCCCGCTCTTTGCCCGGGGTGCCCAGGTCGCAAAACAGCAGTTGCAAGGCGCCCTCGACGTCCTCCGGGTCGTCGGGAAACTTGAGGGTCTTGGTCTGGTTGTGGATCTCCAGGACGTTCCTGACGACAGCGCCGACCTTGCCGGGGCCGTCCGGTTCCAAGCCGACCAGCTCAAGGTCCAGGGCGGCCTTACGACCGTCCGTGATCACGTTGAGCATGTTGTCCTGCCACGGCTTGACCTTGCCGCCCTGGATGTCGTCGATGCGGCCGGAGATGCCTTCGACGTAGCGGATCAGGTTCGGGGTGGCCTCAATCTCCACGAAGCGCTCCTCGCGCTCCGGCCGCTCGATCTTGAAATCCTCGCGGGGCCGCAGTTCGGCGACCTCGTTGAACAGGGCGACGGCCTCATCGGCGTTGACGTAGTCCACCGGCCGCCGCTTAAGCCGGAAGGACACCCCGTCGACACCGACCTCGGGGCGGGTCTCGAAGTTGATGTGGTTGGCCGCCCAGGCGTCCGGGGTGCCGAGCCCGAGCTGCTCCAGGCGCTTGGGCATCGTGTAGTGCTTGAAGACGTACATCTCGCGCACGCTGTTGCTGATGAAGGTGCCGCTGTAGAGGGCGACGACGTTGTCGCGGCCGGTGCGTTCGCGGGTGACCAGGATCTTCAGGTCCAGGTCGGTGGCCCGCTTGGACGGCTTGCCGAGCGACATGCCTTCGGTTGTGGCCGGCAGGGCGAGGTTCTTGAACAGGTGTGCTTCGTCAACCTGGAGGAAGTCGACGCCGAGGTTCTCGTAGGTGACTCCGGCATCGACGGCCTTGGACCTCAGGTCGGATGCGCGGGCGTCGAACCGGTCGACCTGCTTGGCGATCTCCTTGATGCGCCGCTGGTTGGCGTCGTCGCCGTCGATCGCGCCGAGGGCTTCGCGGTAGTCGGTGGCCAGCTCTTCCAGGTATGTCGCCTCGGTGACCGGGTGCACGCCCAGGCGGCCGAAGCTGCTGTGCGTCATGACGATGGTGTCCCAGTCGCCGGTGGCGCAGCGGGCCGCGAAGAGCATGCGGGAGCGGGCGTCCGCGAGGTCCTTCTTGCCCGCCATGAGGATGTTGGCCTGCGGGAAAAGCTTCTTGCCGTCGCGGGCGATCTGTTCCAGCAGGTGGTTGGGCACGACCACCATGGGTTTGTTGACCAGGCCGAGCTGCTTGAGTTTGAGGGCGGTCATGAACATGGTGGCGGTCTTGCCGGCGCCGACGGGGTACGGGCACAGGGAGCCCTCGTCCGCGGACAGGACGCGCTGGACGAAGTCCCACTGGTGGGAGTAGGGGGTGAATTCGGGGTCTAGGCCGTCGACGGTCAGGTGGGAGCCGTCGTTCTTGCGCAGCACCGTGCTGTTGAAGCGGCGGTTGTAGTCCGCGGCCAGCCGGTCGGATCGCTCGGGGTCTTCCCACACCCAGGTCGCGAAGCGGCGGCTGAGGTCGGTCAGCTTCGTCTCGGCAAGGAGGGTCTCCTTGTCGTTGCGGACCCGCTTCGAGCCTCCCTCCGCGGTGCGGAAGGTGTCGTAGACCTTCGGGCTCTGCCCGTTGAGGGCGAGGTCGAGCAGCTCGAAGGCGTGGACCCGGTGGGTGCCCCATTCGCTGGTGGCGGCCTCGGGGATCGTCATCGGGGTGTCGACGTTCCACGTAGCCGTCTTGGCGACGTGGGTGATGTCGACGTCCACGCCGAGGAGCTCCTCGGCGAACGCGGTGACGTCCTCCACCGAAATCCAAGGGGCGCCGAGCCTGGCCTTGATGTCCTCGGGCTGGAGCGGCTCGGGCTGGACCTCCCGCAGGGCGTCCACGTGGCGCTGGAGGTCCTCGCGACCCTGGGAGAGGAGGAACTCCACCCGCTCCAGCTTGTCCACGACCGGCCCGGACAGGTACTCGCCCACGGTGAGGAGGTCGTCGGTGTCCGGGTCGAGGAAGACCAGGTCTCCGAGCGCGTCGGCGACCTGGTCCGGCTCGATGCTCAGCAGCTGCGCGATGTAGGGGACGTCGACCTGGTTGCGAAAGTTCAGGCAGAGCGACAGCGCTTCCTCGGGGGTGTCCGCCGAGGTGGGCCGCGGGATGCGCTTGTTGACCCGGCGGGTCTGAAGAGCGGCCTTAGTCGCCGTCTGCGTCTCATCGTCGAAGTCCTCCAGCGCGAGGACCGCCACGATGTCCGGGTCGCGGCGGAAGCCGCCCAGGCGCGGGTAGCGGCGGCTGACGGCAGCCTCGCCGGTCTCCTCGTCGACCTCGCCCTGCGCGATGGTGAACCGGTTGATCGGGCCGTGCACACGGACGTACGCGTCGTAGAGGCGATTCACCTCGGCGCGCAGCGGCTCCAGCTGCTCGTCGGGGGTGTCGTGGTTGGTCTCCGCCTCGATCAGCGCCACAGTGGCGTCGCGCAGCCGGATCAGCTTGGGCAGTTCCTTGCCCGCGCGTGGCACCTCAACGAGCTCGCCCTCAATGATTTCGTGCGGCTTGCCCTCCACCAGGTGGAAGGAGCCTTCCTTGCGGCCGTCATTGCGGACGGGGAAGGGCAGGTTGTCAGCCGTCCAGGGCTGGGCAGCAGCCGCGACCTTCCACTCCTGGCCGGCAGCGCGGGCCTTGACGGTGATGTCGGCGAAGGCCTCGCCGAGCACCGCGGTGAGGTCCTGGTCCTCGGGGGCCTTCACCGCCAGGGTGTGCCCGTACTGGGCGGCCCGGCCCTGCTCCCACGCGCCGAGCACGTGGGATGGGTTCGCGAGGAAGTAGTCGTTGCACTGCTGGTCATCGACGCCGGGCACCGCGCTGGTGCCCATCCAGCTCTCGTCGATCGGCCCATCGGTGTCCCGCCGGCGAACGACGAGGATGTCGGCCAGGACACCGGTGCCGCCCTCGGCGAGCGCGCCGTTGGGCAGCCGGATCGCACCCACCAGGTCCGCATGCTTGCCGATGGCCCGCCGGGCGGAGTCGTCGGAGGCGTCCATCGTGTAGCGGGAGGTCAGCAGGATCGCGACACCGCCAGGCCGCAGCGCCTGCACCGACCTCCAGATGAAGTAGTTGTGGATGCTCGAGGTGACCACCTTCGGCGCGGTCTTGTCGAACACCTGGTAGTTCCCGTACGGCACATTGCCGAGCACCGCGTCGACGCTGTTGCTCTGGAGAGAGGCGTCCTGGAGCCGGGCATTGATGATCTCGGCGCCCGGGTGGAGCAGCGCGGCGATACCCGCCGTCGTCGGATCCCGCTCCACACCGAACCAGTCGACGGGCAGTCCGGCAGGGGTGTGCTTGATGAAGGTGCCCGCGCCGCACCCCGGCTCCAGAACGCGGCCGCCGTTGAAGCCGAGGCCCTGAAGGGCCGACCAGCACGCTTCGGTGATCCGGTCAGGGGTGTAATAGGCGGTGGGCGTGCCCTGTTCGGCATGCCGATACTCCCGCGGGGACAGCAGCCGTTGCAGCTGCTCGCCGATCTCCGCCCACGTCCCCTCACGGTTCGGGGCGAGGGCGGGGGCCAGCGGGCCCCAGCCGGGCCAGTGGCGCAGCGCGCGGAGCTCGTCCTCGGTGGGCTCGGCCTGGTCCTCGCGCAGCCGCAGCAGGATCTCGATGGCCGCGACGCTCGCGCGCGCGCGGCCGATCGGCCCCAGACGCGACTGCGACTCGGGCGGCTCAGGGGCAGGGGCAACCGGCGTGATGGACATGTGGGTCTCCAAGCAGCGGGGCCCGGCGCAGCCTCAGCGCCGACGGCCCGCGGGCGGTCGGGAGGGCAGCGAGCGCGTCAGGCCGACGCGGCGTAGGCCGACAGGCGCGTTTCGAACGCCTCGTCGTCGCTCTCGGGCAGCCGCTGCGGCCCGTCCTCCCGGCTGGGCGTCATCCCGGGGTGGGCGAGCACCATGTCGACCCAGCGCGCCACCCGCCCGGGTGACGGCACCAGGTCCTCCCCCATGAACCAGTTGCTGACGCCCGCCTCGGCGGGCAGCCGGAGCACCCACCCGAAGGCCTCGTCCCACGCCAGCTCGATGTCCTCGTCCTCGTCCGCGTACGGGCCGCTGTCCGGTACCGCCAGCGTGACGACGGCAGTACGGACCGCCGGCGGGCGGCCCGGGACGGCATGCCCCAGCACGGCGAGACCGATCTCTTCGATCTCCTCCACGACAACCTGAACGTACGGCTGGTGATCACTTCGGATCGTCATGCGCTACTCCCCCGTTTCAGTCAGGATCTGGACCCAACGACCCACCCCTGCGCCGCTGGTACCGAGGCCGGGCCAAGCCCGAGCCCCCGGCCGGCGGCAGACGTACATGATCCTTACTCGACGACCATAACGACTCAGAAGCAACCGAATTTAGTTCCCGCACCCCCACCACCACCCCCTACACGCACCGCCTCCGTGATCTCGGCGGTTATCTGGCTACATTTCCTTCATGGCTGTAGCAAAGATGTCGTTCCACGTGGCCCTGCCCGAGGACTCGATGACGCGACTCGTCGAGCTGGCCGAGGAGGAGCAGAAACGCGAGCGGAAGTGGATCGCCGAGCGTCGCCAGGAGCTGATGCCGCCCGGGGCGTCCCGGCGGGCTGCCGCCGACATCCGACGCGGGATCCGCGTCGAGGTCGCCGCGAAGCGTCGCACCGGCGAGTTCGGCGGCAGCCGCGACGACCTCGTGACGCGCGCCGTACGGGAGGAGCTACGCGCCCGCGGGCTGGACCGGGAATGGCCCGAACCCCCGGAGGGGGAAGTCGACGCTCCCGGCCGACGGTGGGGCACCCCGCCGAGCCAGCCTCTTGGCGCCGGCGGCTACAACGCGAGGCTGTCGCTGAACCTCCCCGCAGCCCTCGGCGAGACCGTACGCAGGGCCGCCTACTGGACCAGCAAGCCCGCCGTGGAGGCCCTCCAGGAATGGGCCGCCCGATGGGGCGACGGCCCGGAAGTCGCGCTTCGCGAGGCCGCACGCGACAGCATTCCCGCCGAGCTCGCCCTCCTCGCAGCCGCCGGGCGACCCTCGGCACCCCAGTCCGTACTGGAGATCAGAGAGAGCATCCGCCAACAGGTCCTCACGACAGGCGACTTGATTCGAGCCGCCGTAAACCGGCTGATCCTGGATCGCCAACCGACACTCCCTGGCACCTCCGATCGCTAGAAACAATTGTTTCCAGGCCGTTCGACTCGGGCCGAACGAGACCGCGAGCGTTCTTCGGGAGCGGTGCGCGCTCGCACCGCCATCGTCTGGCAAGCTGTGCGCGATCCGAGTAGCCGCATCCGGCGGTGAAATCACGGAAGGCGCCAGAGAATGACCACAACCCTCCAATCGGCCGTCGACACGGCCGCCCGCACTGGCACGAGAACGGCGAAGGTAATCGTCGTCATCCAGCAGAAGGGCGGGGCTGGAAAGTCCACCATCGCTGTAAACGTGGCCGCGTGCGCGGGCCGCTCGGCGGTGATGTCCAACGCCGACGAAGCGACGGGTGCGCCCATCGTGGCGGCCGGCATCGACGTCCAGGGGACCCTGGAGAAGTGGTGTGCGGGCGTACGCGAGGAGTCCCTCCCCTTCGATTATGTCGTCACCAAGAGCAAGCTCGGCATCCTGCCGGGGATCATTGCCGACCCCGACCGCCGACGCATCATCATCGACACCCCGGGCTTCCTGGATATCGACCCGGACGCAGAGTGGGGCGCGGACCCGCTCGGCGAGAGCCGCACGGCTGACGCCTTGCGCGAGGTGCTGGACGTGGCCGATCTGGCCATCGTCCCGATTACCCCGTCGAAGATCACGTGGGATGAGTGCGAGTTCACCATCGAGCGCATCCTCAAGCCGCGCGGCATCCCGTTCCTGGTCGTTATCAACATGCACGACCCAGGCAAGGACAAGGGCGAGAAGCAGCTGAACAAGGTCAAGGCCTGGATCGACGAGCGGAACTACCCGCGGGTCGCCGACCCGATTCGGCGATACACCCTCCATGAGCACGCCTACGAGAACGGCACGCTGGTTACCGAGTACAGGATGAGCGGCACCGCCCTAAACGGCCGCGAGGACTTCATGCGCGTGGCCCTGACGATGGAGCAGATGCTCTGATGGGCAAGCCAATCAACATCGACGGGGCACCGGCAGCACCCGGACGGCCCGATAATGCGGTTCAGCTGGCGCGCGCGCTCGGGGCCTCCGACAAGCTGCCGACCAAGCAGCTCACCGACACACCGACGCTCATCGCCCCGGAGCAGGACATGCTCCTCAAGTGCGAGAGCGCGATCGAGAACCTGAACCTGGCCTTTTTCGCGGCAGGCAAGGCACTCCAGGTGGTTAGGGACGCCAAGCTGTACCGCGGGCAGTTCGGCACCTTCGAGGAGTACACGCAAGAGCGGTGGGACATCACACCGCAGTACGCAGGCAAGCTGATCCGCACCTGGCGGGTGGGAGAGGCGCTCCACACGGCGAAGCCCAGCGGCGGATTGGAAACAATTGTTTCCAAAAAGCTGAGGTACGGGCAGGCCTGGGAGCTGGTACCGGTGGTCGAAGAGCACGGCGTGCAGGCCGCGGTCTACCTATACCTGGCACTGATCAAGGTAAAGGGCGCCACAGTGACGGCGGCGCACGTGCAGGGTGCCGTGGAAGCCCTCCCTCGGGAAGCGGCCGGCCACAAGGCCAGGACCGAGGATGCCGTGCTGGCGTACCTCGGCTCACTGGAAGAGGACGGAAAACCCCCCGCTGTCGCCGCGGATGCAGCAAGAGCGGTGAAGGCACTTGCCCGAGCCGCCAAGACCTTCGACGCCACCACAATTCAGGCGGCGTTGGCGCACGATCCGGAACGCACTCGGCCAGCTCTGCGGTCTCTGATCGAGTCGCTGGCCGCGGCGGGGGGCGTGGCGGTCTCCTTCACCGAGGGCCCAGCTGCGGTTGAGGCGGCGGCCAGACCTCCGGCCGCCGAGGAGGCGGAAACCTCAGCCGCGTAGGCCAGAAACACGAAAAGGCGGGCCCCCATCCGTGGATGGGGGCCCGCCTTTCGCATGCGTCGGAAGGGTGTCACTACAGCGTGGCGAGGAGTGCGAGGCCGAGGAAGACCAGCGATGCGCCGGTGATGTCGACGGCGAGCTGGAGGCCGCGGTACTTATGCCTCGCGATCGAGGAGAGCTGCATGACGTGCTCGACTCGGTGGGTCGGCTTCTCGAGGTCCTGGATGACTTCCTCGGGCGTCGCGCTGGCCCAGTAGAGGTAGCTGCCGGGCAGGGCCCGGCCGAGGCGGGGCCGTACGACGATGAGGACGACGAGTATCGCAAGGATCAGCCCGACCGCGCCGGCGGCAGTGAGAGCGGCGGCGAGTCCCGGTAGGGAGCGTCCGGGGATGCTCGCCACGAGCAGGGCCAGGGGGAGGCTGAAGGCGGTGAGGAGGACCGCACCCTTGGCGTCGGTGCGGGCAATCTCGGCGAGGACGGTCATGCTTGCTACTTCCAGCCGCTGGGCGATGTCGGGGCGTTCATGCGGCGGCTCCGTTGTCGATGTCGAAGAGGTCGAGCTGGCTCTCTTCGAGCTCGCGACGACGCTGGTCGGCGACGCGGGCCCGCTGGATCTTCAGGGCTTCCTTCCAGCACGTGGGGCACCAGGGACGGAGTTCGGCGAGGGGAGCGGCCGCGTTAGCTGTGTCGGTGGCGCGCGGCGGGTAGGGGGCGGCGGTCAGCTGTGTCCTGCCGCTGCGGTTGAGCTTGTCGCTGCCGCAGCGCCGACCTGCGTGCTGGCCGCAGGCGCCCTCGCAGGCGCAGGTGCCGCCGTGGGCCTTGAGGACGAGGGATAAGACCGTCTCGGTCTCGGTGGTCGCGTTGGCGATCACTGCGGCTCGCCCCCCTTGAGTACGGCGCGGAGCTGCTCTGCCTGCTCGGCGTCCTGCCCTTCCAGGAGTTCCAGGGCCTGGTCGATGCGCTGCTGGGCCTCCCGATGCCAGCGGCGGTTGGATTCGGCTCGGTCGTGGAGGGTCTGGATGGTGGTGCCGAGTTCACGGTTCTTGCGGGTGCTGAGGATGACGAACATGCCGGTCCTTCCGGGTGGGTCAGTTGTGTAGGTCGTTGTGGGTCCGGGCGACCAGGCCGCGGGTGGTGCTGGTCGCGGTGATGTTGCGGTGGTCCTGGATGACCGGGCCGTTGTAGTGGTGGTGGTGATCGGTCGGTGCGACCTCCAGGGCCACCTTGGCGCTCTTGATGACCTTGGAGAGGGCACCGAGGAGCAGGACCGGGGCGGCGCAAACGATGCCGACGACGACGGGGTCGACGTTGCCGACGGTGTAGAGCACCAGAGAGAGGGAGCCGCCGATGGGGACGGAGGCGATGCCCGCGGTGAGCATCACGGCGCTGGCGTCGGTGGCCCTTTGCCCCATCGGGGGCCGACCGGGCTGTGCGACGGGCGGGGTGGGACCGAAGGCGGGGACGGGGCTGGTGTCGCGGTAGGACGTGGGGATCGGGAGGGCGGGCCGGTAGGCGTCCTCGATGAGGCGGCGGGCCTCGTCGGCGGCCTGGTCGTCGCTGAGGGGCAGGCGGGGGTTGGTCACGAGGGTCTCCAGGGTCGTCGCAGGGTGCGCCCGGGCCCCGGAGTGTGTTCTCCGGGGCCCGGGCGGTGGGGTGTGGGTCAGGCGTGGGTGAGGGCGTCGTACGCGGCGGCCGCATCCTCGGCGGTGACGCCGTCGCCGGTCACCGCGTCGATGACCATCTGCCGGTCGGCGTCGGGGAGCATCCTCAGGAAGGAGGTGACCCGGTCGGCCGCCGTGGGTGCCTTCGGCTTGGCCTTGGCCGACTTGCTCTTGCCGGTCTTGCGGGGAGCGGCGCCGCCTTCGGTGTCGCCCTGGCCTTCGGTCTGGTCGTCGTCCTCGTCGAGGTCGGGGGCGTTCCAGTCGCCGAGGAGGCCGAGCTCGTCGAGCTTCTGGAGCTCGTAGTCGGTCAGGCCCCAGGCGGTGTCCGGGAACAGGGCGGCGAGGTTGGCCTCCGCGTCGTCGCCGGACAGGTCGACGAACAGCGTGCACATCAGGACCGGTCGGCCCTTGATGACGATCCAGCCGACGCCGCCGATACCGGAGGCGTCCTCGGGGGCTTCCTCGCCTGCGATGCGCTGCTCGATGGTGAGCCGGGTGCCGCCGTACTCGCCGGGGAGCGGGTCGGGGATGTACTCGGAGGGCACCAGGCCGTCGAAGGCGCGGCGGGTGGCGGCGGCGTCGCCCATGTTCAGGACTACGGGGCGGCTGTTGGCCTTGAGCTGGTTGCGCATGGTGGTGGTGAAGCCGTCTTCGACTTTCATGTCCTGGCCGGCGGCCTTCAATGCGACGCCGTACTTGCGGCCCTTCACGCTGAGGAGCTCGCCGAGGAGGCTGATCCGCTCGCCGTACTTCTCGTGCTTGGCAGCGGCCAGGTATTCGTCGACGTCGACGGTGAGGCCGCGGTAGGGGCATCCGGGGTCGTTCGGCTTCCAGTCGCGGACGGTGCCGTCCGCGCGGGGCATGGCGCCGCGGATGTCCATGAGGGCGACGGCCGCGCGCAGCATCCGCCAGATGTAGAGGGCGCCGACGCCGTGGCGGTCGACGTGCCGGGCGAGGAGGGCGATCTTTCCGTCCGCGCCTTCGGTGGCGACCCAGTTGACCATGTCGGCGTTGGCGGCGGCCGCGACGCCCAGGATGATCAGCTGACTCTTGCCGGAGCCGGAGGCTCCACCGGTGAGGCCCAGGGCGATGCCCTCGGGGCGGTGGACGCGGCCGTTGACGTAGGAGCCGTCGTAGGCGACGCCGAGGCGCCAGAAGCCCTTGGCGTCGGGGGTGACGTCTTCGCGGGTGGCGTGGCGGACGACGACCAGCGGGGGCTCGTCGCACACCATGACGTGCACGCGGTGGCCATCGACGTGAGCGAAGACGCGGAGGTCCTCCTTGTTGGCGCCCACGGCGGTGCACAACTTGGGGATGTCGGGGCGGGGGGCGTCCGTCTCGTCTTCCATCTGCGCGACCCAGTGGGTGACACCTCGTTCGTCGTCGCGGATCTTGTAGTCGAAGACCGAGCCGGGGATGGCCTTGCCGGTGCGGGCGATGTTCTGCGCCCACCAGTCGGCGTCCGTCGGGCCCTTCTTCGTGGACTCTTTGTAGGCCTGAGGCCTGACCGTGAGGTCGAGCCATCCCGGTCCGTAGGCGGTCTCCCTCAGCTCGATGGCTTCTTCGGGTGAGATACCGAAGGCACCGGCGATGATCCGCTTCTCCAGTTTTGGGACGACCCGCCCGTCGGGAGCTTTGATGAGGGCGGAAAAGTCGATGGTGCGGCCGATGTGGCGTTCGATGTTCCGCAGGCGGGTGTCGCCAGGGATCTGCGCCCGCTCCCACATCGCGTGCAGCGTCCGCTCGAATTCGTCCTCCGCGCCGGCGGCCTCGTCGGGCTCGGTGGCGGCTGCTTCGATTTCGCGCAGGGCCTGGTGGGCCAGGCGCAGGTTCCCCGAGCGGGAAAGCGGCGCCCAGAAGGCCATCGACAGGCCCCAGCCCGCCGCGAGGGCGGCGTCGATCCCCCACCCGGAGGTGAACAGGGCAGTCACGTCGACCGCTGTGGCGGAGGCGAAGGGAAGGGCCCGGGTGATGAGGCGGATCAGGCTCCAGTCCGGACTGTCCGCCTTCTTCCAGGCACGCAAGGCGGCAATTCCGGCGGGAATTCCGGCGGAGGCGAGCATCGCGAGATTGGCCGTCCCGGACGGATCCATGTTGGGGGCGATGACCAGGCCGAGGGCTGCCGCCCCGTAGACGGTGCGCTCCAGGTGGACACGGCGGGCAATGGTGTGTCCGATAGCCAAGCTCGACACGGGGTGAACCTTCCTTTCGTGAGAGTGGGGAAAGGAATGGGGCGGGCCGCGAATGCGAGACCCGCCCCATCTCCCGAACGCGGGGTCAGGAGAAGAAGCCGGGTTTCGGCGTCTTGGTGGTGCGGGAAGCGCGGATGTTGTCGAGGGCGCCGTACTTGGCGCGGTGGGTGTCGGCGGCAGCGCGGGCCGCGGCCGCGCCGGTGTCGGCCGCGGACTTGGTGCGCTGCGTCTGGGTCGCAGCCTCGCCGAGGAGGGTGGCGACGGTGTCGGTCAGGTCCACGTACTTCTCGTCGCCACCGGCCTCCGCGAGCTGGGTCGAGGTGGCGGTGGCCAGGGAGGCGTGGCCCTTCATGTCCTTCTGGATCTTGCCGAGTGACTCGCTGGCTACTTCCAGGGCGAAGGCGAGGGTCTTCAGCTTGCGTTGCAGTCCGGTGTAGCTGTTGTCGCCGGACGGGCGGGCGAGTTCGCTCATGTCCTCATCCCTCGTGGTGGGCGGCGGCGGAGACGTGTGTGAGCCCCGCGTCGGTCTTGGCTTCCTTGTCGCGGCGGTAGTCGGCGTACAGGACCCGGGCGGCCATCTCGGCGCCGTCGGCCGCCTCACGACACTTAGCGGCCATGCGCTCCGCCTCCTTGCCCATGGTCTGGGCGGCCTCGACGAGCTGGTCGAGCTTGAGCAGCACGCCGGAGTCGGTGACGTTCTGGGAGTCCTGGAGATCGGCTTGCAACTCCTCGATCGCCTTGACTACCTGTTCCATCTGCCAGGCGACCCGCTTGGTCTCTACCTCGGTTTCGGCCGCCCCCAGACCGACGCGGCTCATGCTCCTGAGGTAGCCGCCCAGGTTCAGTTCGGTCTGGTGCTTGGCGGCCATGCCGCCCTGGGGACTCTTGGTGTCGACTGCGCCCACTCGGGACTCCTTCGTCTGGGTGCTTGCGGTGCCCTGCGGTCGCTGGGTGCCGGGGCGCTGGGTGTGCGGCTCGGACGCCCGGGGGAGTCCGCGTTGCCCGGCGGTGACGCCCGCCGGCGGCTTCGTCGGGGGAGTGGGCTCGTCGTCGCGGAAGATCCAGAAGGGATCCCAGCGCGAACCGGTCGCCTGCTGCGCCGAGGTCCAGGCGTCTTCACGACCGGACCACGTCCTCGAACCCGTGCCGGACCTGCCCGTACCGGTGGACCCGGTGGAGTTGCTCGTACTGGTAGATCCGGTGGAGCTACTCGGCCCCGTGGATCCGGCCGGGCCAGGCTTGCGGGTCCGCCTGCGCTTCCACCACGACCACGTCGACTTGCGGCCGCCGGTGGGCTTCTTCCTCTTCTTCGCCGACCCAGTGCCTGCGGTGGCGCCGGGGGCTGCCTTGCCCGGGCCGGTCTTCTTCGGCTTGGGCTTCCTCACCCGGGTCTTCTTCGGCCGCCTGGGCTTCTTGGTCCCCGACGGCGTTCCGGACGGCGGGGTTGGTCCGGAACCCGGCTTCGAACCGGACTTCGGCTTCTTCTTCCCCTCGCCCTTCGTGCCGGACGGCTTCCCCGAGCCCTTCTTGCCGGACGACTTTCCCGAGCCCTTCTTGCCGGACGACTTTCCCGCTCCTGGACCGGATGGTGCTCCGGCGCCCGGAGCGGATCCGGGCTTCGGCTTCTTCTTCTTGCGCCGCTTGACGGTGGTCAGGACGGGCGAGGCCAGGTTCTTGCGGCGCTTCTTCAAGCGGCGCTTGGCAGTGTCTGCCACGGCCTCGCCGAAAGTGGTGCGGCCCTCGGCGGCTTTGGCGGCCGCGGCCTCCTCCTTCTTCTTCTCCCGCTGCTCCTTGCGTCCGGCCCGCAGGTCCGCCCTCTTGGCGCGGCGGGTCTCCCTCGCCGCCCGGCGGGCCTCCCGGGCCTGCTGCTTGTTGTCGCGGGCCAGGTCGCGGTCCTTGGTCCGGTCGGCCAGGGCTGCGCTCTGGTCGGCCGACCGCCGCTCGCCTCGGGCAGCCTGACGGGCAGCACGCCGCTCCTGGCGGCCCCGCGCCCGCTCCATCGCCGGACTTGAGGCGGGCGAGCTCGGCGACTTTCCTCCGCTCGGGCTCTGGAGACCAGAGCCCTTCCCGCCTCCGGCGCCCTTGCCTCCGCCGGCACCGGAACCCGACCCCTTGGCCCCGGGCCCGGAGCCCTTCGAGCCCGACGTGCCGCTGGAGCCAAACGAGGTGGAGCCCTTCCCGGAGGTGGAGCCGGTGCCCTTCGCTCCCGCGCCCTTCCCCAACGTCCCGGAGGAGCTGGGAGTCCCGGAGGAGCCGGGAGTCCCGGAGGAGCTGGAGGGCTTCGCCCCCGGCTTGCCGCCCCCGGACGTGCCCGCCGATCCCTTGCCTCCGCCCGTCGCGCCGGAGGAGCCGGAGCCGGTACGGCCACCCCCGCCTCCTCCGCCAGCGGCCTTGCGGCCATACTCCTGGCTGGAGGGGACGGTGGCCTTGGCGCGCGCTTCACGGCCCTGGTCACCGAGCTTGCGCATGGCCAGGGCATGGTCCGACTGCTGCTCCAGCGCGGCAACCTTGGTCTTCATCTGCGCCTCGCGCAGCGGGGCGGCTTCAGCGTGCTCGCTCATCCGGCGCTGACGCCAGTCCGTGATCGCCATCGCCATACCGCGGAGCGCGGCCAGCGCGACGGCCAGCGGAGCGACGACCGCCAGACTCCCACCGCCGACGGCCGGGGAGCCGGAAGCGGTCGGGGCCGGCGGCAGGCCGGTCATCGGTAAGGGTGCCGCCGTGACGGCGGCCGCCGACTGGGCGGCCGTCTCCCGCTCGGGGATGACCGGTAGTTCCATCGTGGTCTCCTCCGGGGTCTCCGGCGGAGCAGCCCGGCGGGGCGGGGGAAGCCCCGGCATCCCGCCCAGGTCCCCTTCTCGGGTGGGGAAGTGGATCAGATCCCCGTCATCCGACATGCCTACTCCTCTTGACACAGAGTGATGTCCTCGCGTACGCGCGCGCGTGCCCGCGCGTCCGCGTGTCCGTGCGTCCGGTTGGGGCTCCATCAGGGCCGCTCCCCGACCGGGAAGCGGCCCTGATGCGCCCGCGCGGTGACTACGGCCTGTAGCGGGTACAGAAGTTCTCGAGCGTCCGGGCGAGCTCCACAACGGCCGCGTTGCTGCCCTTCTGCTGCTCCGCCTTGGCGATCGCCTTGGCCTCCTCGACCCAGGCGAGGATCACTCCCCACTCGCCGAGGCGAGCCGAGAAGTCCGCGATCCGCTTCTCGCGGTGCGCGTCCTGGCGAAGGCGCCGGGCCTGAGCCCGGGTCATCGGCTGTGTCACGCGGCCCCCCGCTTCTTGTCCAGGTCGTAGAGCGAGCTGGGGACGCTGCCGCCGGCGGCCGCCTCGTCCTCACCGCCCTTGGTGAGGGCCTGCGCCGTCTTGTGCAGGGACTTCGAGGCGAACTCCCCGATCGCGGCGTTGCGCTGGGCCCGGGACAGGGCCTTCGCCTTGCGCTGCTCGGGCAGGACGGCGACCAGCGCGGTGTGGTCGGTGAGGGCGATCTGCAAGGCCTGGATCGCCTCGTACTGCGCTTTCGCCGCCTTCACCAGGGCCTTCGCGTGCTTCTCCAGCTTCTTCGACCGCCGGGCGGCGGCGTTGAAGCGGTCACCGGGGATGTGCTCGGCGCGGTACTTCGCGCGGACCGCGGCGAGCAGGTCGTCGTACACCTCGTGGTCGGTGCCGTGCGAGCGACGCCGCGCCTGGCTGAACTCGGCGAACGCCTCGGGCGACAGCAGGGGGGACATGTCCATGGAGTGCTCCTTCTCGGGGTGGGGCCCGCCGTCTGTCGGGGGCAGAAGCGGCGGGCTGTGGCCCGCGCCGTACGGACCGGCGGCTGCCGATGGCGGCCGCCCGTCCGGGTGCTCAGTTGCTCAGGTGCTTGGCCGCGTCGGCAGGGCGCAGAAGCCTTGCCTCGGCGAGCAGCCGTACGGCTCGGTCGCGGTTGCTGCCGAGGGCCGTACGGGCCGCGTTGACGGTCACGAAGCCGTCCGCGTCCGGGGTCAGGGCCCGCAGGATGGCGACCGCTTCGGCGTCCGTACGGACGGGCGCCGCACTGCCCGTACGGGCGCCGTCCGTACGGGCCGTACGGACGGTTCCCGTACGGGCTGCCGTACGGGCCGTACGGGGGCGAGGCGTACGGGGCTCTGTACGGTCCTCCCGTACGGGCCCCGTACGGGGCCCATCCGTACGGCTCTCCGTACGGCCCGTACGGAGAGCCGTACGGTCAGAGTGTTCTTCGTCCGTACGGCCGCCGGGGGTCTCCTCGTCGCCGTCCTCGTCGTCAGCGTCGGCGTGCGCGTCCATGAGCTTGTGGACCCGCCAGACGACGCCGACGAACATCGTGACCACGGCGATGATGAGGAAGGTCTTGCCGTCCGCCTCCGGTACCGCGAGGTGGTACGTGATGTTCGCGCCGAGCATCAGCAGTAGCGCCGGGTACACGTCCTTCTCGCGCTTGAAGGCGACGACGCAGTAGATGTCGATGCAGACCGGCAGCAGCGGCGAGAAGGGGCCGAAGCCGACCATGAGCGCCAGGTGGTACTCGCCGGTGGCTGCGAGTCCGATCGCGGCGAACAGGGCGAGCCAGACCATCAGGTCCCAGAACTTCCGGGACATGCTCCGTTTCCGCTTCGCCCACGACTTCTTGCGGGCGGCCGCGGCGAGTGCCCTGCGGTGCTCGGCCTCGGCGCTGCGCTGGAGCTTCTCGGCCCGGGCGGTGGCCTCGACCGCCTCCTTCATTACCTGGACCTTCTCCCGCTCGGCCTCGGCGAGGATCGCCTGCGCCGCCTTTCGGGCCTCGGTCTCGGCGTTGCGCCGCATCTGGTCCAGTTCGGCCGTCAGCTTGGCACGCTGCTGTCGGCGGGCCAGCTCGTGCTGTTCGCCGAGGGCCGCGACCTCGGTGTCGATCTCGGCCCGGGCCTCTGCCGCCCCCTGGCGGTAGCAGGTCAGCTGGGCGTCGATCTCGGCACGCTTCTCGGCGAGTTCCTCGTCGAGGGCGAGCCGCGCCCGCCGTCGGGCCAGGTCCGTCTCGGCTTCGACGGCCGCGTGGGCCGCCTTGACCTCGCTCGCCTGTTCCTGGGCCTCGCCCAGGATCTTCGCGGCGTCGGCCAGGGCCGTGCGGTAGGCGGCTTCCGCCGAGGCCCGGCGCAGATCGGCGAGTGCGGCCGCCTGCTTCTCGGTCTCGGCGAGCAGGATCTTGGCTCGCTCCTCGGCGCTGTCCGTGATCTGCCGCGCCGCCCGGGCCGCGTCGGTCCGGGCGGACTCAATGACCATCTGCGCCTCGCGGCCGGCGGCGGCACGGACCAAGTCCGCGTCACCGGCGGCCCGGCGCAGCCGTTCCCCGGACTCCTCGGCTGCTTCGGCCAGGAGCGTCCTGGCGTCGGCGGCCGCGGCCCGGCGGACCTGGCGGGCCTGGCCCTCGGCGGTACGGATCAGTGCCGCCGTCTCCTCGACGGCGGCCTGCCTGGCGCCATCGAGGACATCCGCGGCTCGGTCCATCAGGTCGGCGGCCCGGTCCCGCATGTCTGCAATCCGGGCCTCCGCCTCCTCCCGTACCTCGGGGCTCGGCGGCGCTGTCTCGGCCGGGGCCGGGCGGCGGGGCGGGGGAGTCGTCTTGGCCGGCGGCTTGCGGGCCGCCGGGGTCTTCCGGGTGGATCGGGTGGCTGTACGGGCCGCCACGCCTTACTCCTCTCGTGCGGGTGGCCGCCTCCCGGCGGCCACCATGCGGTCCGTTCAGGCCTTGACGGAGTGCGTGATCCGCCAGACGGCGTCCGCGATCCAGCCGGTGACGGAGCCGACCCGCGCCACGAAGGTGCTGTCGCCGGTCTTCGTGCAGGCCGCCTCGGCGGCGATGTACCGGTCGTCAACCCGGTCCAGGTGCTGACCCAGCGGCGTCCAGTACGTGCCGCGCAGCGCGTGGACCAGCTCGTCCACCGCGTACAGCGGCAGCCCGTACGCGATGACCGCCAGGGTCTGCGCGCGGAGCCGGGCCCGCCGCAGCGGCCCGGGCTTGGCGTGGACCACGACGAGCAGGTCGTGCAGGAGGCCGAAGTCGTCGGCGGTCCAGCCCTCCATGTCGCCGTGCTCCTGGCGGAAGTTCCTCACGACCCGCTTCGGCTTGCTGAGCAGGATGTTCATGCTGTGGCCGCCTTCATTTCGGGGTGGGCCGTCTCGGCGGCCAGCGGGATGGTGGAGATGACCTGACCCTCGGTCAGCGGGCGTCCCACTCCCTGGCTCCAGCCGTCCTCGGAGAGGCCGTAGCGGAGCCGGGCGGCGGCCTTCGCGCCGTCCTTGGTCCGGTGGGCGCTGATGGCCTCACCGTCGTTCAGCAGGACGTGGATGCTGCCCGCGCCGTGCACGGCCTGGTCCACGAGGTGGTTGAGGCGCTCCAGCTCCCGCCCCTTGCCCTCCAGTTCCGCCTGGAGGAGGTCGAGGGCGATCAGGGCGTCGTCCCGCGCGGCGAGGGCCGAGTCGCGGGCTTCCTCCATGGCGACGGTCTCGCCGAGGGCCACGGTCAGGGCGCCCTCGGCGGCCACCAGCTCGTCGTACCGGGCAGTGGAAGTCGTCTTGAACGGCCAGAGCTTCACTTCTTGCCTCCCAGCGCGATCACGCTCTGGGCGTGGCGGCGCAGGGCCGCTTCCGCCTCCCGTCGGGCTTCCTCGGCCTTCTGGGCCGCGTCTGCGGCGGTCACAGCAGGTCGGAGGGGTCGGCGTGGGTGGTGCCGGTCAGGACCGCGAGCTCCTCGGCGGTGACCCATCCCTCGGGGATGAGCACCCGCAGCTCGACGGTGCCCTGGAACATCTCGCCCCGGACGACGAGCCGTCCGTTCGGCAGCGAACCGGGCCGGGCAGCGTCGATCTGGCTGAGCAGCGCCGGCAGGACGCTCGCGGCGGCGGGCGCCACGGTGATCGTGGCGATGATGCTGGAGGGGGCCACCGCGAACTCAACGTTGACGCCGAGCCGGGCGAGGCCCTGGACCTCCTGAAACAGGGGGAAGACCTCGGCCGCGGCGTCCGTGAAGCTGTCGGTGATGCCGGTGGCGTCGATCGGCAGGTCAGAAGGCATGATGGTCATGCGGATCAGCTCCCTGTGAGATTGGGCTTGGTCCGTGCAGACCCCCGGCACACATGGCGTCTCTAGCGCCGTGCCGGGGGTCGCGCCGTCTGTGCGGCGCGGTGAGCGGACGGGGAATCGCACCCTCAGCCCCACCCCTGGGGCCCTCTACAGATCCGCTCTCGGGCTGCCATGCGGCCAACCCCCGCTCAAGACCCCACCAGCCAGAAAACCGCTGGTGAGAGGGTCGTCTCGTCGTAATGAGGCAGGGGCGCCGCGCCCGAATTTCAGTCCACTGTGGATTTGAGAAGGAACGAGCAGCCATTCATCACCCCACCGCAAGAAGCGACGAGTTCACTGAAGCCACCATCAACTACACAAGCCACACTCAGCACTTCATCCGGTCGCTTTGCATTGACTAGACAATGTGGCGACGAGGAAGACCATGACACCGCGAGTGACGCCGCGTCAAGTCATCAACGGCGTTGCGACACAACATTTTTCATTGACTAGACAATGATGCGGAGATGCAGGTACACATAGGGCATGAAGCCCTCACCCGTGTACCAGCGAATCGCGGACGATCTCCGCAGGAAGATCACCGACGGCACGTTTCCGCCCGGTGCTCAGATCCCCACCGAGGCCGACCTCATCGAGCGGTATGACGTCAAATCCCGCGCGACCGTCCGCCAGGGTCTCGCGATGCTCGTGAACGAGGGCCTGATCGAAGCCCGTCGACCCAAGGGCTACTTCGTCATCGAGCACAAGCGACTCGTCTACCGCCCTCAGGCCGAATTCCGGAAGAAGCCGCCCGAGGTGGACATCTTCACCAACCTGGTCGCGGAAGAAGACGGGCGAGTCCCCAGCCAGGACATCGAGGTCTCAATCATCAAGGCGACCGGCCTCATCCAAGACCGGCTGAAGCTCCAGGAGGGGGCCCTCGCCGCCGCCCGGCGCCGGGTTCGCCGCCTCGACGGTGTCGCCTACAACATCAACGACTCCCACGTGGCCCTCGATCTGGTTCAAGGCAGCGAGTGGATGCACCCCGGCGACGTTCAGCGCGGCACCGACACGGTTCTCAGCGAGCTGATCGGTCAGCAGCTCGTTTACGGATTCCACGAGCTCTACCTGCGGATGCCGACCCCATCCGAGGTTCACCGACTCAACCTCGGCGCCGGCGTGCCGGTCGCCGAACACGTCTCGACGTCCTTCGACGCCGATCGCAATCCGATTCAGGTGACGGTCAACATCGTCCCCGGCGACCGGCACGTCATCGTCTTCGAAACCCACCGTGAGACCGAGAACCAGGAACTCCCGCGCATCCCCTGGGGGGCTCCGTGATCCTCGTACGTGCCGAAGAGGCCGACTTGCCCCGGCTCCTGAAGTTCCGCACCGACGCCTCCAGATGGTTGTCCGCGCTTGGCACCGACCAGTGGGCCAAGCCCTTCCCTGCCTCCCACATCCTGGGCAGCATCCGGCGCGGAGAGGTCTACCTCGCCAAGGAACACCCGGAGAAGGACGCGGCCGCAACCATCACCCTGGATCGCGACGCGGACCCAAGCCTGTGGACCCCCGACGAGGTTGCTCAGGGGGCCCTCTACGTCCACAAACTCGCGGTGGACCGCGCTTACGCCGGCACCGGTCTCGGTACGCGACTCCTTGACTGGGCAGGCGATGAGGCCGCCCAGCGGGGAGCCCGATGGCTTCGCCTGGACGCCTGGACCACGAACTCCCGCCTCCAGGAGTACTACCGCGCCCACGGCTTCACCCACGTTCGGACCAATCTGGACCCGCAGGCAGTTTCCGGTTGGGCGGCACAACGACCCGCGCGGCACGCCGACCACGGCTTTCACGCGTCGCACCTTGGGGCCGTCGACACTCCGACCCCGAGGGCGTGACGCCGAAGTGCGCGCCGAGGGAGGACAATGCGCAGGAACGCAGACGCCTCCTACTAGATCATCCGGTAGCGTCGCGATGCGGACGCCGATTGTGGTGGTCGGCGCCGCACTGATCCGAGTAGCCGCAACAGCGGTGAAACCAACGGAACCAGGAAGGCACCACGACGTGACCAGCACTACCTCTCGACTGCACCCCCCGTGCGCTGACGCGCTGCTCGGCCATGCCCTTAGGTCGAAAATGCGTTCAGGTCTGCGCCAGAAGCTAGGCAAGATCGAAGGATGGCTTCTCTCCGCAGACAAGACTTACTGGGCGGGCGACTTGGACCAGACTCCCCGGCCCGCGCGGGCCCCGTGAAATGGCGATGGCCGCCCCTGCCAGGGCGGCCATCTCATCTAGCAATCGACTCACTGCCCGAGTCGTAGGTCGGCGATGACGCCGGGGCCCGAGCCCTGCCAGGCCCGAGGTCACCAACCCCAGGATAGAGCGCGCGACGGGGGATACGCAGCAGCGTGTCCCAGTCAGCACGTCTCGTTTCCGTCAACTTGCCGATTTGCGGCTCCCCAAACCCACGTAGGGGAGACCTCGCACCATGTTCCACACCTACCCGATGACACGCAGCGTTGCGGCTCCGACCCGTTCGGTCGCGCTCGCTGCGGTCTCCATCGCGCAGGCCGCCGAGGAGGTGGCCCGTTGAAGCGCCCCCCGAAGGCGTCGTTGGCCGACGACGACGCGCCGGACGGCAACGACCTGTACGAGTTCTCCGGCACGATCACGGACTACTGGTCGTACACGCAGGTCCGCGACTACGTGATGCTGATGCCGGGGATGACGCACACCGCGTTCCGGTTCTACAGCCTGTTGCGCTCGATGATGGTCGAGGCGTCCCGCCGGCCGCGCAGCGGTATGCGGCGCATGACGCTCGACCAGATGTGCTGGCTGCTGCCCGGCCCGAAGGACAAGGCGCTGAGCGTGAGCGCGATGTACGAGGTGCTGGCGACCCTCAAGCAGCTCCACCTGATCGTGCCCAAGGACACCTTGGAGCTGGACGGCATCACGCAGCTCAAGGGCAAGGAGCGGGCGGCCAGGGGCATCGCGCACGGCTTCAGCGTCAACGACCTGCCCCCCGAGGCTGTCCACACCGGGTGGCGCAACGCATGGGACAAGCTCGACGCCTACGCGCCGGACTGGCGGGAGAACCCTCCGCAGCCGCCCACGCACCTCACCGAGATCGAGACCACGCCGAACGGTCAGATCCAGGCCCGCGTGCGCCTTGTCGGCAGCAACGGGAAGCCATTCCAGAAAACTGGAACGGAGCAGGTCACGGCACCGGAGGACCCCTCATTCCAGAAAACTGGAACGGCAGCCCAGAAATCTGGAACGCCATCCCAGTTTTCTGGAACGGATCTCGCTCTGACCAGCGGAAATGATCACCCTCTAAGAAGCTCTCTCCAAGAAGCCTCTCTCTCCCCTGACCCGGGTGCCCCAGCGGACCCCACCGTCGCGGCTGAGACCCCGACGGGAGGAGAGGAGAACTCGGCTTCGCCGGAGAACAGCAACAGCTCCCCAGCTGCGGCCGAGGAGCCCGACACCCACGACGACGTGCGGGTGGCCGAGGCCTGGATTGCTGCTCGCCAGAACCACGGTCACGCCGTTCCGGCCCGCGCCCGGGTTGCGATGGTCCGCGACGCCGCTCGACTGCTGACCGAAGGCGTGGAGCTGGAGTACCTGGTGGCCGCGGCGGCCGACATGGGCACGCGCGAGAACTGGTTCAGCCTCGCGCGGCACCTGGAGCGCTTCGTCCTGCCGAAGGCCTCGCTGCCCGGACAGCGCCCCGCCCCGCCGGACTGGTGCGGAAAGTGCAACGACGGCATTGAGCCCGCGCAGGTCGGCCACCGTCTGCGCGAGGCCGACGACGGTCGCCTCGTCAAGTGCGAGTGCCACCCGAGCAACGCCAAGACGCCGGTCCTGGTCTAAGACCCTCCACAGCACGACGGCGGCAGGGGAGCCCCTGGTAAGGCCCCTGCCGCCGACCGAATCACCCAGCTAGAAGGGATTCACCCATGAGCGTACCCACCCAGCACGACGGCATTGACGACGGCAGCAGCTCTCTGTTCGACGAGGCGCCCGCGCCCATGCCGTTCGAGCGCGTTCCCCCGCAGGACATCAACGCTGAGCAGTGCACGCTCGGCGGCATGCTCCTGTCGAAGGACGCGATCGGGGAGGTCAACGAGACGGCGATCGACCGGCGGACGTACTACCGGCCGCCGCACGGCACGATCCACGACGCGATCATGGACATCTACGGCAAGGGCGACCCGGTCGACCCCATCACGGTCGGGGCGTACCTGACCAAGTCGGGTGAGATCGATCGGATCGGCGGCGCCTCCTACCTGCACACCCTGGTGCAGATGGTTCCGACGGCGGCAAACGCGGCCTACTACGCCGAGATCGTGGTCGAGCGGGCGAAGCTGCGTCGCCTCGTCGAGGCGGGCACGAAGATCGTGCAGATGGGCTATGCGGCCGAGGGCGAAGTCGCCGACATCGTCAACGCGGCCCAGGCCGAGATGCAGGCGGCGACCCAGCTCTCCGCCGGCGCCGGGCTGGAGCGGGTGCAGTGGGCGGACGACATGCTGGAGGACTACCTCATCAGCATGGACGCACCGCCGCCGACCCGGCTGCCTCTGCCGTACATCGATCTGGAGAGCATGCTCCCGATGGAGCCCGGCGACCTGGTCGTGGTCGCGGCGCGCCCGGCGATCGGTAAGTCCGTCGTCCTGCTCGACATCGCCCGCCACGTGGCGATCAAGCACCGGATGACCGTGCTGATGTCTTCCATGGAGATGAGCCGTCCGCAGCTGATGGAGCGGCTCATGGCGGCCGAGGCCCGCGTACCGCTGAACCGGATCAAGAACCGCGAATACGAGGGCGACGACAAGCAGCGGATCTACGACGCGGCCCAGCGGATCGGCGGAGCCCCGCTGGTCGTCGACGACGGCCCGGCAGCTTCCATCGTCCAGCTGCGATCACGGCTGCGCTGGCTCCAGGGACAGGACAAGCTCCCGGCAGTCCTGTGTGTGGACTACCTCCAGATCATGAAGGGCTCCGGCAAGAGCGGGCAGAACCGCACCGGGGAGGTGGACGAGGTTTCGCGCGGGCTCAAGGAGCTGGGCGGCGAGTTCGGGGTCATCGTGATCGCCGCGGCCCAACTGAACCGCGAGGTCGAGAAGCGCGAGGACAAGAAGCCGATGATGGCCGACCTGCGCGAGTCCGGATCGATCGAGGCCGATGCCAACGCCGTGATCCTGCTGCACCGGCCCGACGCGTACGACAAGGAGCACGAGCGGGCCGGAGAGCTGGACCTGATCATCGGCAAGAACCGGCAGGGGCCGACGGGCACCGTCACCGTCGCGTTCCAGGGGCACTACGCCCGCGCCCGTGACCTTGCTTCCGGATTCTGAGCACCGAGAAGAGGGAGACCGACATGCTCACCACCGACAGCGTGACCACCCGCTTCATCGACGCGGACCGGGCCCAGCGCATCGTTGACCACTGGAACCCGCTCTACCCCACGATGCGCGCGGTCCTGGACACCGTGATCAAGGCGCAGCGGACGGCGGAGCGGCCGACCGTGGACGTCGCCCGGCTCGAGACCGCACGCCGGGAGCTTGGTCAGCTCCACCGCGCCACGTTCAAGAGCTGCACCCGCAGCCCGGGCGGTTTCAGCCACCACTACGCCCTCGTCCACGTGCAGGAGGTACTGGGCGTCACCTCCAACGGCCATCCGGCCAAGGGGGCCCTGCACCGGCTGGCCGGCGAGCTGGCGGACCTGGAGGTCGTGGTCAACGCGGCCGCCAGTGCGTTCTTCAAGGCGCGCAAGGAAGCGGCCGTACCCGCGCCACGGGTCGACCGGGACCCGGCGGGCAGGGCAGACTCGGAGCAGACCGAGAGGGGCCTGACGCGATGACCGCACAGCCGATCCACCCGCACGACCCGGACCCGCGGGTGCCCCGCAACGCGAACGGCATCGCCGAGGCCTTGGTCGGCACGCGGCGGGTGGAGTTCCTGCGCCAGCTCCTGGCCGCGGCCCCCGAGGAGGCCGAAGCGGTTCTTCGCCAGTGGTGGTGCGAGGCCATGCTGGATACGGACCCGTTGGGCGACCGGATCACCGCGGCCGCGCTCGACGGCACGCTGGAGACGACCCCGGTGGCCGACCTGATCGCGCGCCGGCGGGAAGCGGGCCTCCCCCTTGAGTGACCCGTACGACGAGGAACCCGGGGGCTGGCCGTGCGTGGCCTCGCCCCGGGTGACCGAACTCCTCAGTGACCCGCACCTGCCAGCAGAGGTGTTCTCCGCGATCGTGGCCCTCACCGTCGCGATCAACGAGACGCGGGGCATGGTGCCCGGCAGTACGGCTTCGGAGACGTGGCCCCAGCAGCGGCGCATCCCGCTCGGGGCGGACGGCTCCCTTGGCCTCGCCGAGTACGTCATCGCCGCCGATGCCGACCCGCCGCAGATCGTTCTGACCCGCATCCAGCTGTACTGACCGATCCTTTCCGACTGCAAGGGCCCGGCGAGATTCCCCCCTCTCGCCGGGCCCTTCCGCATGTCGTGCTCCGAGCGACCGGAGCACGACACCACCAGTCACGCACT
This sequence comes from Streptomyces sp. cmx-11-4, assembly GCA_049998195.1. Lineage (GTDB taxonomy): Bacteria > Actinomycetota > Actinomycetes > Streptomycetales > Streptomycetaceae > Streptomyces. The sequence continues at coordinate 28,973 of JAEBET010000029.1, read as the reverse complement.
CACCTCTTAAGAGGTGAGTTTCCGGGTGAGGAGGGAACGGTGCGGTCCGTGAGATCCTGCGGGGCGACGAACGCTGACGAGGGGTGGGGCGCCGTGGCGCAGCAGGCAGGAGACGAGGGTCGCTCCCGCGTGCAGGGCGGGGATCGGTACGGCGCCGTGCCTTTCCTCGCCTCGGCCGCCGGGACGGCCGTCGCCGCCGCGGCGTTGGTGGTCACCGCCCGAACCCGGATTCTCTTCGACAGCCCGGTCCTGGCCGTGCTCATCTGGGTGGCAGCGGGCCTACTCGGCTTCGCCGCCGCGTGGGCTGTTTTCCGGCGCCGCCGGGCTTTCCGCTTCACCCCGCTCAGCCCGCGGCTGGCCATGATCACCCTGGTGATCGCGGGCACCGGGGTCTGGGGCGCGCAGGCGCTCGCCGAGCAGGCCTTGCCGTCCCCCTGGGCGCACTACGTCGACGAGCTCGGGGGCCCGGGCCGGTGTCTGGCTGGCACCCCGTACGGCAAGGACAACGCCACGGTCATCGCGATGCCCAAGCGCGGGGACGACCGGATGGAGATCTGGCCCGGCGAGGCCCCCGGCAAGCAGCGCGGAACCGGTGTCCTGCGGCTCGACAACGCCGTCAGGGGCGGCATTCACCCCCTGAAGGCCGCCGACGACGCGTCGGACGCCATCCTGCACTCCTACGGCTGTCGCTGAGCCCGCCCGGGCCTTCTGGTCGGTGACGCGCCCCAGGAGGATCCTGGTGTCGTGACTAGGAAGCCCGAGCGGCGCTGCTCGCAGTGCGCCCGCCCGCTCCCGCCGGAGTCCCGGATTTCGCGCCGGTACTGCACGACGGCCTGCCGTACGAGGTCGTGGCGGCAGGCCCGGGCCCGCCGCGCAGCGCTCGACGCCGGCGGTGAGGCGTTGCGGGCGCTGATCGAGGGTCGCCGCCACCCCTGGCCGAAGTTCCGGTGCCCGGAGTGCGGCTCGACCTGGTATTCCGCGGACACTCCCTTCGGCGTGCGCAAGCGGTCGGACAGTCGCTACTGCTCGCCCAGGTGCAGGACCAGGGCATGGCGCCGTCGCGTTCAGCAGACGTCACTCGGTGACGCCTCTCGGTGACGCTACCCGCCCCGGGGTGTCGGGGTGGCCGCGGCCATGGGCGGGTGCCGCTGTCCTGTGTCATCGGACCTGGGCCGTTTGCCACTGAAGTTGGACGACCGGTGGTCGCGTGACCGCGAAGTTGGACCGGAGTCCGCAGTGCTGGGCTCCGCCTCGATGGCGGGTGAATCGGGCTGGTGGGCGACCCCAGTGTTCCCCCGGCCAGGAGGACCGGAATGATCCAGGTATGGACATCGCGGATCAACTGGTGAGGTCGGCGAGCGACGGCGACGTGATCGAGGTAGCCCGGCTGCTAGGGCAGGGTGCCGTGGTGGACGCGCCGAACCGTGATGGGCGTACGGCGCTGGACCGGGCGGTGGAGCAGGGGCATGCCGATGTTGTCCGCCGGCTAGGGCGCGTATTTGGTTGAGATCAATTTGCGGGTTTGGCCATCGCAGCTGGGCCTGACGCATTCACTCGGCGACCGTGAAACATAAACCCTTCAGACCCACATGAACAAAGACCCACATGAACATAAGGCCCGATTTGCGTATCGAGCGGAACAAGAGTAGACCGGTAATAGGAATGATTCTGCCCGCCTGCTTATGGTCCACCCGCCACCAAGGAGGCGAGGCGCATGCCTGACCCCGGAAGACCTGGCAACGAGAGCCAGGGCGTTCTGACCCACATGGAAAACATTCAGAAAGTCGGAGAATTTTTGACTTTCTGTATTGCCACCGGTTCCGCAATCGTCGGCTTCATCAAGAGCACCGGGGGGGTGGTGCAGTTCCTAGTCGAGGTGGGGACATACGGCTTCGCCTGTTACGTCTCGGCCTTTATAATCGTTCCCCTACTCTTCGGAATTGTCTTCCTCTTGGAGAAGGTAACTCACCGCGAGACAATTGATACAGCGATAGCAGTCATAACCGGTCTGGGACTTCTAGGGGGTGGCGCTCTGATCCGCTTCGGAGTATTCCATCCTGAGGTAGCGCAAGATCTGGACGGAATCGGGACTTTCTTCGCGGCCAGCGTCGGCGTCATCGTTCTTTGCATACCGCTAGTAATAATGTGGTATCTCAAAGGAAGCTCCCCAGCCACGCATCGTCAGCCGCCAACCGGCACCCCGCGGCCTCCCGGCTCGGGTACGCCTGGAGGAATTTGATACCGAAGGCAAGTAGATGTCGCACCCGGCACGGAACAGGAGCCCGGGACGGAAGCCGGGAGTCTGGCGTAGCGATCGCTCAGGAGGCACCAGCCCGGCCCAACTTCTTTGTCACACGAGCAGCGGTCGTCCAACTTCAGTGGCGAACGGTCCAGGTTCGATGGCAAAGGACAGCCGCGCTCCCGTGGGGCGCCTACCGTCACATGGCATGCGTGGCCGGCAGGGACGGCGGCTGCGGGCGCGCTGGGCTGCGAAAAGACAGCCGACGGCGGGGGAGGGGTGCCCGGGTGGTTGTCCGGATTGCCGGAATTCCGGGCTGAGTTGGGCGCGGACCGTACCCCCGCCGTCACGCATGCGGGAGCGTGAGGCGAGCGCACCGCCCGGCCGTGCCTGGCGGGGAGCAGCTGCTGCCGCGCTGTGGCTGATGCCGTCCATCTCGCTCCGCTCGTACATGCATCGTCGTGGCCGGGCGTCCGGCCCCGGGCCGCGAAGTGGCGGGTGAAATTCACCGAGAAATGTGCTCTGACCTGGGGTTTTTGGCTTGACGCACGCCCTAAAACTTGAGAGTATTAGTTACGTCAAGGGGGGCGGGAATCCCCCGAGACACCACCGAAGATCCTCAACAAGGAGCACATCCATGGACAACGTTGCACGCGACAGCCGTCTCACCACCCCGGACCGCGCCGACCGGGCCCGCGGGGCGTGGGCGCTGTACGCCAGCACCTTCGATGGTTCGATCCTCCCGGACCTGATTGCCGACCTGCTGCACCTGGCCAGCGTGGACGAGGTGTCCGGCGGTGCCGCCTGCGTCCTGGACGCTGCCGTCGACATCTTCAACGCCGAGCTGACGACCTGGCCGACCGGTGAGCCGACCCCGTCCGGGGCTTACCGCGCCGAGGTCAGCATCCCCGGGCGCGAGTGGATGGTCGCCGCCGACGGTGACGAGCCCCGCGAAGTCGCGCGCGAACTGGTCCGTCATATGCAGCTTGTCGGCTTCTACCACAGCGAGATGGCCGGGCATATCGACGACCTGATTGCTGGGCACGTCCTGACCTCTGACTGTGGCACGGCGTTCCGCGTCAGCAAGGCAGCCGACGCCCAGAGCTGACCCAACCGGGGTGGGGCGGCAGACGCCGCTCCACCCCGACACAGGGGCCAGGGACGGCGCCACGAGGGGGCGGGAATCCCCGACCGGCGCCGGACCCCCTGGCCCCCACCGAAAGCCTCAACCCGAAGGGATCCCTCATGGGCGCCGACAGTGAGATGGATCGCGCCGAGTACCGCGTGGACCTGACCAAGACCGCCGCGACCTACTACGTCATCGCCGACGACGAGGGCGTCTACAGCGGCAACGAGTGGCGCGAGGACTGGACGGGGGAGCGCGACGTGCTCGACGTCCAGCGCGCCGCGGACTGCGGCATCGAGCGGGAGCTCCAGCGCCGCGACTTGACGTGGTCGGTCCTGGACTCACAGTCCCCGCTCAAGTTCCTGACGATCGAGGCGATCAGCCACGGTCGGGCCGCCTTCTTCGCCAAGCGGGAGTACCGCGCGGAGAAGGCCTTCGCGGACCTCTCCGCGGTGTTCTTCGCCGACGCACTCGCCTTCGACGCGACGCGTTTCGGCGACACCGCCAACTGACCGGGCCCGGTGCGGGCGGGGGCGGGAATCCCCGCCCGCACCGGTGGCCAGCACACCGAACCACCTCAACAAGGAGCGCATCATGACCAGCACCACCCTGGCGTACCGACTCGGCGCCGCCGACATCGAGTGCCACTACCCCGTGATCATCGGCGAGGACCAGGTGATCGGCGCGATCTTCCGCTGGCACCGCGACTGGCTCGTCCAGGCCTCCACCGGCGAGCACAACCTCGGCCGACCGCCGAAGGGCACCCCCGGGGCCGAGATGGCCGCCGCCCACCTCGCCAGCGAGTACGCCGCCGGTCGCATCACGGCCACCCCGCTGGCCGAGATGCCGGTCAAGGAGCTCCCCGCCGAGGGCGACGTGCCCCTGCTGCACCCGCGCCTGCCCGACACCCCCCGCAACCGAGACGGCGCGAAGAAGGCGCTCGCCGGACTCGCCACCCACCGGTGGACGCCGCTCGGCGGCTTCCCGGGCGCCGACAACCCGTGGTCCCTCCGGTGCGACCTGTGCGACTGGGCCGGACCGCGTTACTGGAGCCACCTGCGCGGCCGCAACAACCAGCCCCCCAGCCCGCACCGGCACGACGGATGCATCGGCGAGGACCAGGTCCGCGAGCTGATCGCCGCCTACCAGAAGTAGGCCCCGACCCGCAGTAGACCGCCGGGCCCGGCACGCACGCCGGGCCCGGCCCCCTCACCCACCGAACGGAGACCCCGATGTTCACCGAACGCCTCAACCGCATCGCCGCCGCCGGGACCGCCAACGGCTACGTCCGCATCCGCCTCGCCGACGCCCGCATGCTCAACATCAAGGCCAAGCCCCACACCACCGACCTGGACGAGGTCTGCCTCTCGCCCGGAATCGCGGTCCCCGACACCGAAGCGTGGGAGAACGAGGACAGCATCGAGCTGTGGCTCACCGGCCAGAGCGGCGGCGGCAGCGTCTACCTGGACGTTCCCGTCGAGGCCGTGCGCGACCTCATCCAGCACCACGGCGGAGAGCACGCCGACCAGGACGACGTGGACTTCCCGCCCGTCGACTACCAGATCCACCCCCTCGGCCGGGACGGGTGCTACCCCGTGTACCGCGGCACCCAGCGGATCGGCGAGATCGCCCGGCACGGCAAGAGGTGGCAGGTCATCACGCGCGGCGGAACGCAGTGGACCGGCGGCTTCGCCGACTCCGAGCAGGCCGCCGACCACCTGCTCGAACTGGCGGACATCGCCGCAGGCCGCGTGACGACGGCCGAACAGGACCTGCGGGCCGCCCTCGCCCTGCATGGCCTGACCCCGTCCCGCGACCAGGACCCCGCGATGTACAAGGAGCCCCAGACCTGGCTCAACGTCGGACCCGGCGAGGGCGGAACGTTCCCCGAGATGGGCGCCGAACCCTACGTTTCGGTCCACCTGCGCGACCCCGACTACACCTCCGAGGTCACCATCGACCGCGCGGTACGGGCCACCGACGAGTGGGTCATCGTCTTCGGCTTCGGTGAGCCGGACGAGAACGGCCCCGTCGAGGTCGACGGCCGCCGCTTCACCGGCTGGGAAACCACCGCCCTCGCCGCGTACATCGCCGACTGGCACCGCGCCCCGCTCGCCGTCCGCGCCAAGGCGCTGGCCGAGCACCGCGCCCGCAGGATGGCCGCCCTCATCGCCGTCGGACACCTCCCCGCCTGACGGCCGGGCCCGGGCGCCGCAGCACCGCCCGGGCCCGCCCACGCGCATCCCCCAGTACCGGCCCGGCCGGCGGGGCGGGAATCCCGCCCGGCCGGGCCCCAATCCACCGAACTACCTCACCGGGAGACCTCGTGCCTCACACTGACTACCCGCTCACCACCGACGGACTGTTCCAGGCCGAAGCCGCACTGCGCGCCTTGCTGAACGACGCACACGACGGCATGACGATCGGTCCCGAAGTCGAGCGCGAGCTCGCCGACCGCGCCGCTGCCTGGCCGCGCGCCCTGCTCCACGCGCTGCCCGACAGCATGCTCCGCGACGCGGACATCGAGCGTGTGCACGCCATCCGGGATCGCATCTACGACGCGATCCTGCCCACGATCAACAACAGCCCCATCGACGCGGCCGAGCAGCCCGAGTTCGCGTACATGCCCATGCCCGAGATCGCCGACCCGAACACCCTGTGCTGCATCGAGTGCGGCAACGACGACCAGGGCATGGTGCTGCTCACCCACACGCGGGGAGCGCACTGGGTCTCGACGATCGTCTGCCGACGGCACCACGACGACGACAGGACCCGGGCATGGTTGGCACAGCAGCACTAACCCCAGAACTTGCCTGATTGCCCGGCGGACGGGGGCGGGAATCCCCGTCCGCCCGGGCCCCACCGAACACCTCACCCAGGAGGACGCCATGCGCTCCAACCTTCCGCCCTGCGCCACCGGCTGCGCGGCCGCTCAACTCGCCCTGTTCGCCGCGCCGCCGGCGGCACCGCCGGCGGTGCCCGCGGACACCTTCGACTGGGACGCCCACGACTTGCAGGCCAGTGCGAGCGCGAGCTGGTCGGTGAGTTCGCGGTTGACTCTGCGGATCTTCGCGTTGCGGCGGACAAGGTCGTTGTAGCGCTTCGTGTCTGCGGGTTGGAGGTGTTCTGTGCTGCCGGCGCGGACCAGCGGCTCTCGGTCGACAACGCCAACCTCCTCGCGGCCCTCGAAGCTGCGTCCAAGATCCGCAGGATCGACATCCCGCAAGGGTCTGCGGCCCGCGCCGCCCCCGGCGCCCCGGGGCGGCCGTAATGGAATCCTGACGATCCATCTTGACGTTCGGCGGCCGTAATGGAATCTTTACGGTCATGACGACGTATCAGTTCGACGGGCACCGGTTTGACACTCTGCACGTGCTGGCCGGCGAAGAAGATGGCCCCGAGCTTGTGGGCTTGGCAGCTAGCTGCAGTTGCGGCTGGCGCGGGGCCGATGGCCATCCCGGCATGGAGGGGAAGAGTGGCTATCGCGGCGGCTCCTGCCACCCGATCTCGTCCCCTGGGGACTATGACGAGGCCGAGAGTGCCGCAGAGAAGGAGTGGCTGGACGAGCACATCGCGGATTTTTCGGGGCCGTCGTCCCGGCGGCCCTAGCCGATCAGATCCGCTCCATTGGTGAGCAGCTCGACTCTCTGATCGAGGCGGACGAACCGATGGCCGCCCTGGCGGCGATTCGCCTGTCGGGCGGCTACTTCGCCCGCCAGGCCCGCGACGCGGCTCTGCGCGCCAGCTACCTGGACCACTCCTGGTCGCAGATCGGCGACGCGCTTGGTATCTCCAAGCAGGCAGCGTGGGAGCGATACGGAAGATCCCGCCGGGAGTAGCAGCTGGCTGAGGAGTTCGTCGAGCTGGCGGCCGAGCCGATGCTTGCCTGATTTCCTGGTCACTGGTCAGTCTGAAACCACCGGCACAAGCTCGCACACACCGACGATCTGATCCGCTCCGCCCAGCTCAACCCCGCGCTGTTCGACGAGTACGCGGCGGCGGAGGTGCAGATGGGCAAGCCGTTCAAGAAGTCGATCACGCTGCGCGAGATCATCGAGCGCGCACGGAGCTGACCGAAGACAGCAGGAGGCCCGGCGGGGCGCAAAAGCGTGGGAATCCCGCCGGGCCGATGGCCTGGCCACCGAGGGCCCTCAACAAGCCCATGAACCAGACCAGGCACCATTATCCCCCAACCCGACACCACCAGGAGAACGCCCCCGTGAAGACGATCGACGGCCGCCGGTGGGCGACCCGCCCGGACCTGGTCGCGCACAGCGGCTACAGCCGGGACACCTTGGCGAAGCTGTGGGCGGCGCGCGAGACCAACGGCCACCCCGCGGCCCGCACCGTCGACCGCGTCATGCACTGGGACCTGGAGGTGTGGACGCAGTGGTTCGAGCAGCACCGTCAGGCGGAACGCAAGGAACCGCAGGCGGAGCCCGCGGTCGACCGCACCGGCGACCCGAACGAGGAGCTCGCGCCGGCGGCCCAGGCGCGGCTGCTCGGAATCGACCCGAGCCGGATCACGCAGTACGACAAGAAGCCGCCGCCCGGGTGGCCCGCAGGCAGAGTTGAGCAGCTCCCGACCCGCACGCGAAGGTGGCGTACCCGACGTCAGCTGTGGGATTTCGTGGACGCCAATCCGTCGTTCGGAACAGCCGGCGGACGGCCCGCCGGGCCCGCCACCGAGAAGAAGCCGGACCCCCGCATCCAGTTGGCGGTCGAGGCGCTGGCGGCCCGTCCCGACCGGAAGTCCGGAGAGGTCGCCGCCGACCTTTCCCGCGAGCACGGCCAGTCCAGCGACACCTGGAAGCGCATCGTCACCGAGGCGCGGCGGCGAAGCGGGTAGGACCACGCATCGACCAAGGCCAGCACCCTCCGCAGGCGGCGGGTGCTGGCCTTTCTCGCGTCCCCGAACCACGTGGGTGGCCGCCCTTTTTCCGATGGTGCGCGCACAGGCACGCGGGGCTCCGCCCCACACCCCGGCCCTCTCTCGGAGGGGGAGGAGGACGCGTGCGAAGGCGCGGCAGGTGGGTGGGTTGGGTTGGTGGTGGGGGTCGGGGGGCTCCCTCCTCGCCCGGACCCCCGGAGCCGATCACAGCCCGCGCCGGGCCGCCAGGCCAAGCCGCCTGCGGCGGTCGCGCAAGCGCGAGCCTGGCCCCCCGACCCGGCCCGTGATCGGCTTCGCCTGCCCGACCGAGGAGGGAACCCCCCGACCCGGCCCGCCGTATGGCGGGCCGCCGCGCAGGGGGGAGCGGGCCTGAAAGGCCCTCAAAAAACCATCTTGACCTGCGGTTTTGTGCTTGACTCACACCCAAAAACTTGAGAGTATTAGTTACGTCGGAAGGGGGGCGGGAATCCCTCACCGGCACCGGGCCCCGGCCCACCCCACTGACCACCTCAACGGACGGAACCCCATGGGTGACACCCGAGTTTCCGGCGCGCCCGCCGGCGGGCTGCTGAACCTGCTTCGCCCGATGCCCAGCACCTTCCTCGCGGACCCGAAGGACAGCGCGCGGCACGACGCCGAGGACGCCGCCACCATTGCCGCGGCCGCCGAACACCCCGCTCTCGTCGAGTGCCGGCGCACAGCCGAGATCCTCACCGAGTACGCGCACCTCAACCCCGGCCGCCAGGCAGACGAATGGCAGTACGACGCGCACGAGCGCGTCACCGAGTGCGCGTACGCGATCGCCGAAGACGATGAGGAGAAGATCGCCCGCTGCGCCCGCGACGCCCGCGGGGAGCGCGCCGCCGTCGCCTGCGGCCGTCTGGAGGACCGCGGCCGCCGCATCACCGACGAGGACCTGGCGGCGCTGGACGACGAGACCCGTCAGCTCCTTGAGTGGTACGCCCGTCCCTTCCCGATCGAGTGGCTTTTCGAGCCGGAGCGCGACGCGTTCAGCCGCATCATCTGTAAGCGCATCATCGTCCTCTTCCACGGACCCGGCGGCCTCTCGGTCGGCCTGCGCGACATCCTCAACGCCGACGTCGACATCGTCGGCATCGACTTGGACGGCGGCGCCGTCGCCACCGCCGTCGCCGCCGGATTCCGCGTCATCCACGCAGACATCACCGACCTCACCCCGGAGAACCCCGCCTGCCAGTGGGTCAGCGGAATCGCGCTCACCCCGCCGTGCCAGCCATTCACCCCGAGCGGGCTGGGCAAGGGCCGGTACGCCGGATCCATCAACCTGATTCTGGCTGTCATCTACGAGGCCACCGCAGCCGCCGGATTCCTCCCCTGGGACGGCTCGGCGACCGGCTTCGCGCCCCGCTCGGGGGAGACGTGGGACGAGGTCCGTGAACCCCTGAAGGAGCTGGAGGACCCGCGCGCCGGGCTCATGAGCGAAGTCATCATCTGGCCGCTGGGGATGCTTGCCCGGTGGAACGAAGTCCTGGAGTGGGTCGCGGTCGAGCAGTCCTCCGCACTGCCCGAGCAGATCGAGAAGGCTCTCTTCGAGCAGCTCACTGGCGCAGGTTGGCACACCACCGAAGCGTGGACGCTGGACGCTGTCGACTACGGCGCGGCCAGCCACCGCAAGAGGCGTTTCATGGCCGCCTACCGCGGCGAGGCCAAGCCCTTCGTCGACCTCACCCCCCGAATTCCCTTCCCCGTCACGACGTTCGCCGAGGTCGTCGGGTGGCCCACCGGCCGGACGATCCTCACCCGCGGCAACCGCCCGCTCGACCCGGAGACCGGCCGCGCCAAGGGCGGCGGCAGCCGCTCCGCAGACCGGCCGTCGACCTGCGTCACCGCAACCATCTACGGCTGGACCGACTCCGAGACCGGAGAGCGGATCACCCAGAGTGACATCGCCCGACTGGTCGGATTCCCGGGCGACTTCCCATGGCGCCATGTCGGCCGAGGCCGGGGGGTGCGCAACATGGCCCAGCAGGCAGCCGACGCGGTCTGCCCGATGGTGTCCGCAGCGTTCTTCGCCCGCATCCTCGGCATTCTGGACTGGGAAGAGAGGGTCCGCGACTACGTCCACCGGATCTACTCGGTGCCCACCATTCCGGCCGCGCGGATCGAGCAGCTGCTTCTGTTCGCCGACCAGGACAGCCCGGCCGTCCAGGCGGCCTAGTGCCCGCCCAGGGGTCATTTCGTGCCTACGTCCCGCGCCTGCCCGACGAGCCGCAGTGTCGTTCGCGCCCCGGCGCCGACTCTTTTTCCGTCCCTCCCCGTGAAGGCCCTTCCCAAGGTCGGGGGACGGAGTGTCAAGGTGGAGCGCCCGCACCGCAGGCGCGGCGCGAGGCACGAGCGACGGGGCGAGGAGCGGACGTACGACCTTGACGCGGAGGAGCCCGGCCGGACACTGGTGAGGCCGGGGAGGGAAGCAACCGCAACGCAAAAGGGCCCCGCGAAGCGGGGCCCTTCACTGCGCCTTCGTGTTCTCAGCCAGACTGGTCACCGGCATCAATCAGGGAAGTGTCCCCGGCGGTTTCCTGTGCGGGGATCGTGGCCGCCGGCGAGGTGCCCGGCGCGGGGGCGGCCGTCTTCTTGGCGACGGCCTTTCGGGTCCGGGGGCGCCCCTTGGGGCGCTTCAGCGGCTCGTCGATGCCGATCTCCGCCAGCTCTTCGGGCGACCATCCGGCGACCTCTGCCTCGGCGTACGCCTTGCCGTAGGGCTCGTCGAGCGATGCGAGCCGACGGAGGAGCTCCGCGCGCTCCTCCTGGATCTCGGCGAGAGGCGTGATGGCCTCGGCGCGAGCGGCCTGGAGCTTTTCCATACGTTGCAGGATCTCGTGTGCAGACATGCGAGCATCGTACGTCGCCGTGATCCGCCGCGGGCCGCAATGCCCCAGGCAACCTGCGGTGGGCGTCGTCTTTTTGAGCCTGCGTCACCCCGCAACCCCCACCCATCAGGACCACCCTAGAAACCGGTAGCAAGATAGTGCTTACTGGGCCCAGTAAGCGGCACTCCGAGCCGCCCCCTCCAGTAGGGTGGGCGGCCGGTGATCATGGGTCCGAGCACGGACCGGCGAAGCCTGGGAGGGCCTGTTGTGGCAGAGCCAACAACGGATGAGACACGTCAGCGCCCCGCTACGCGGCGGCGCGAACGCGAGGCCGGCGGCGCTCGCGAGACACGCATCAAGGTCTCGTACAACGACGACGAGCATGCACTCGTGAAAGCTGCCGCCGAACGCGACCGTCAAGCCACAGCGTCCTGGATCGGACGCGTCTCCTTGGATGTCGCAGAAGAGACCGTCGTGCCAACGCCCGTCAATGCGAAGGCAGTCGTCGCAGAGCTGATCGAGGCTCGGAAGCAGCTCAAAAGAGTCGGGGTCAACTACAACCAGATTGCCAAGGTCCTGAACTCGGACGGCGAAGTGACTGGGCAGCAGATGGACGCTGTACACCGCTCCCTGGTGATCGCCATTCGCCGCCTGGACGAAGCCACCCTCCAGGTGATGAGGGAGAGGAAGGACAGGGCGTGATCCCGCAGAAACTCGACGAGGGGAGTGACACCTACGGTCTGCTCCACTACCTTTACGGGCCAGGCCGTCGTGACGAACACACCAACCCGCACATGGTGGCGGCATGGGATCCATTCGTTGACGACCCCGCGCGGTCCCCGAACATGACGATCTCGGATCTCGCCCTGCTCCTGGACGCGCCAGTCTTCGCGATGCGCGGGAAGAAGCCGCCGCTGCACGTCTACCACGTCGCAGTCCGGAACGACCCGGGGGACCGCATCCTCAGCGATGAGGAGTGGGCCGAGGTTGCAGCGGAGATGATGCACGCGGCCGGCATCGCCGAACACGGCGACGACGAAGGATGCCGATGGGTGGCCGTACGGCACGCCGACGATCACATTCACCTCGTTGCGACCAAGGCACGCGAGGACGGTCGGCAGCCGAACCTGCGGCAGGACATCGTCAAGATGCAGGCAGCGGCGAGGGCCTTCGAGGTGCAATTCGAGCTTCGTCGACTCAAGCACGGGGACAAGACAGCGGGCCGGTGGCAGAAGTCCGGCGAGCAGGAGAAGGCTGTCCGACGTGGCCTGAGCGAGGCACCACGGGTCACCCTTCAACGGACTGCGCGCGAGGCTGCGGCCGCGGCGACGAGCGACGCTGACTTCTTCGCACGGCTCGCAGCCTCGGGGGTGCGTGTGAAGCAGCGCATCGCACCGGACGGCAATCTCACCGGCTATTCGGTGGCGGTTCCGGGCGACCGCAACGCGGAGCAGAGTCCCATCTGGTTTTCAGGAGCCCGCCTCGCGCCGGACCTGTCCCTGCCCCGGGTGCGCGAGAGATGGACCAAGACCATCCCGGCGCCGCGCGCTGCGCCGGCGGAGATGTGGCGAATCGCCGAGGACAAGGTGCGCCAGGCGGCCGGACGGCTCGGGGCCGATGGGCTGCACCAGGGCGCGGGAGAAGTGGCCGCACTCGGTGACCTGATCGTCGTCGCCGCCATTGTCTCGCCACGTCTGGTGCGCGATCAGATCAAGCAGGCCGCTGCCGAGTTCGAGAGAGCATCACGTGCTCCCGGCGACCGCGCACTGGAGAGCCAGGCGCGGACGCTGTATCGCGAGTCGGCACACCTTCTGTCGCAGTCGGCGGCCATGGTAGGACGCAACGACGCGGCCGCCGCTCTGGGCTTTCTCCTGGCTCTGGTGCAGGCGGTCGAGGCCGCCCGCCGCTGGCACGACGCGCAGGAGCACCGCGTCCAAGCCCGTGCCTCTGGGAAAGCCGGGCGGTTGCTGCGGGAAGCTGTCGAAGTGACCGCCGGCGCGAGGGCGGCCCGCGACTACCGACCCCGCCTCAAGCGCACGGTCGGACGGCCCGCGGCCGGGCAGCGCAAGGCCGCTGCGCCGGGTGAGCGGCCGATGGCCAGCGTGGTTCAAGAGGCCGTTCCCGAGCACGCTCGGGCGGTGCTGGCCGACCCGGCGTGGCCATCGTTGCGGGCCCGCCTGGTGGAGGTCGAGCGATCGGGCGAGGACGTCGCCGATGTCCTGGTAACGGTGGCCGGGCGACGGGAGTTGTCCTCAGCGGAGTCGGTGGCCGAGGTGCTTACATGGCGGCTGGACGGATGGCGGAAGCAGCGCGGGACGGCCGCGGCCGCCTCCAGTTCGAGCCCGTCGTCGACAGCCGGGGGTGGCACGGGGAGAGATGCCGCACCCACCCGAAAGGCGGCGGCACCTGAGCCGAAGCGCAGGCCGCCCGGCGACGAGCAGCGCAAGGGTCCGAAGAGGACCCGCTAACGAGGGGAGAGCGAGATGGCAACACCCGCTCAAGAGGAGCCGTTCGCGGAAGCGGCGGGCGAGGCGGTGCAGACAGCCGTCATGTCGGTGCGTCTGATCATGGCCATCGCCGACGCCGTGAGAAGGCACCAGCAGCGGCAGAAGAAGGATGCAGAGGAGGAACTGCCGCCCGCCGAGCAGGCAAAGGAGGATGCGAAGGCAGAGCTCAAGGACCTGCTCCCGGCGGACATTTCCGCGGCCCTGATGGCCGGTGCGGACTGGCCGCAGATGGCGCAGCAGCTCATGGCTTTGAAAACGGCCGGGGTGGACCTGGAGCAGTTGCTGCCCCGGGTCGGCGAGATCGCGGTGACCGTGCGGGACCAGGTTGCGGCGAATCAGGCCCGGGTGGCGAAGGAGGGGACGGGGGAGTGGGAACGGATGCTCCGCGAGACCCTGCCTGCGGGCCCGGTGCGCGAGGCGATCCTGTCCTCGCCGACGTGGCCCGACATCGCGGCGACGATGGCGAAGCTGGACGAGCGCGGCGTCGACGTGCGGCAGATCCTCGCCTCCGCGCACGACGAAGGCCTGGGCGTCGACCAGGCGGTCGCGAAGGTAATTGCAGCCGGCGGGGCGCCGACCACGAGCCGGGACGCGCTGCTGTCGTACGGGCCGATGACCGACGGGCTCGACATTCCGAAGGACCTCGACCTGAACGACAGGGCGCGTGCCCTTCGGCAGCTGTCGATCTCCCCGCAGGAGAACGCCCGGTACGCGCGGATGCTCAAGGACGAGCTCCCCGGACACGAGCGGGAGGCCGACCTCGCGGTCACGGCGAAACAGTGGCCCCTGATCGCTGCTCGGATGGCGAAGATGGAGGGCGAGGGGAAGCCGCTCGCCGACCATCTGGCCGGACTGGCGAAGGACCCGTCCTGGCAGCAGGGCCCGAACGCGCAGATCGGCTCGCGGCTTGTGCAGGCGACGAACCACGTCCTGCGGCATGCGCCGGGGGAGGCCCCGCCGGCAGCGCGGCCCAAGGTGTCCACGGCTGCGGCCCGGTTGCAGTCGTCCACGGTGGGCCCTACTAAAGCGCAGGCCCCCAAGAAGGGTCCGGCGTCCGCCGAGCCCGGGGTTGCTGCGCACCGGCAGAGCGGGCCCGCCACAAAGCAGGGCAGAGCCAGGTAGGTTTCCCGGGTCCGTTACGACGTGTGCCGCAGCTCTATTTGGGTCTGCGGCACACGCCGTCACGACGAGGGCAGGCAGGAGCGGTGCGGTTCAGGGGCGGGTGGCGCCGTAGTAGTCGCCGGCGGGCATTGCGGCGGTGATCGGCTGGACTTCCACAACACGGCCGGTCCGCGGGGCGTGCAAGACGTTGCCGTCTCCGGCGTAGAGGGCGACGTGGTAGATGGAGCCCGATCCGCCGTGAGACCAGAACAGTAGGTCGCCTGGTTGGAGGGCGTCGCGGGATACGGGACGGGCGGAGGTTGCACCGTACTGTGCTGCGGCGACGCGCGGTAGGCGGGTTGTGGGCCAGTAGGCGTACTGCACGAGCGAGGAGCAGTCGAAGCCGGCGGTCACGGACGCGGAGCACTGTCCATTGAGGTAGCCATTAGTACCGTCGCAAAATCCGGTCGAGGGCCCGTTCGGGGTACCGCCGCCCCAGGAGTACGGGGTGCCCATCCGTGCTCCTGCCCGGCGTAGAGCGTCCGCGCCCGAGCCGTGTCCGGAGACTTCCAGGAGTCCGGGGCCTTGGAACTTGGAGATGTCGGCCATGATGGCCTTCACGTAGCCATACGTCTCGCCTTCGGCCTGGCCGGCGCGGCGGGCGAACCAGATGGGCGGGACGCCGCGGAATCGCTGGACGGCACTCCAGCCCGCGTTGTAGCCCGCGAGGGCGAGTGCTCGGGGGTCGCCGCCGTAGCCGCTGCTCTTGGCGTCGCCGAGCAGGGAGCACATGTAGCGGCCTTGGGCCATGACGGCGTCGCCGATGTCCCAGGGCGAGTTCTTGCCGTTGCCGTCGTCGTCCCTGCCGTAGGTGGCCCATGTGCCGTCGATGAACTGGGCGGGACCCTTCGCGCCGGCGTCGGAGGTGGCTTCGTCGCGGGTGGTCTTGAACTTCGATTCGTGCCACAGCTGGGAGGCCATGAGCGCGGGAGTGAGTTCCGGGTGGTCCTTGCACGCCTCGTCGGCCTTGAAGATCCAGGGTCGGAACTCTGTGGGCACACCTTGCAGCCCGCCGCCCCCATCGGTTGCCTCGGTGGCCTGGGCGTCCGCGTCGACGACGAGCATGCCCAGCAGCGCGACGCCTGCCACCAGGATGAGGGCTATCAGGGCGGCGGCCGCGCTGACGAGCGCTTTCATCGGTGTCCCCCCGTGTTGGATCCTGCTGTGCTGTCGGTGCGTTGCGCGACGATCTGCCGTACTAGATCATGAAAGGCTTTTGGTGCGCGTCTGGATTCGATGGGCCGGGCGTCGCGGTGGAGCAGTTGCAGACTCGTCACATCGGGTGCGACTGGAGAGGTCGTCACCTACGAGGCGGTCCGGGGCGGTTGGTGCGTATGTGAGGGGCGGTGCCGTGCTCGGTGCGGGTGCTTCGCACAGGGGAATGCTGGTGGCTGTTCTTTGTGGGCGTTGGTCGGCGCCGGTGGGTGCGGGTCGATTGGAGTTTGGGGACGCGCGCGGAGGCGGGTTGATCCTTCAGGTGGTCTGGGTTCCTCAGAACGGATGACGGAGTTGCCGGGGGCGGTGCCGGGTCCGGCGGTGCCGGGGACGTGACCACCGAACACGACGGAAAAGGGTTGCTCCGGGGTGGGAAAACTGGGCTCTGGTTTGACGGTGTTTCACGCTAGCCTCTGTGGTCCCACTAGCTCAAAGTTCGTGGCTGGAAAGCAGTCATTCAGGGGGGAGTTGCGGCTTGATTACGCCATCGTTGGCCTCAACACCTGCGGGACGGGCGGGGATTGAGTTGCGGTACGCGCTGATTCCTGTCCATGGGTCCGGCATTGCAGTGGCGACGGCTGCCCGGATGCTCGACGAAGACGCCGGCGGTGCCAGAGCGCGGGTCGTTATGCCTGCCGAGCCCATTCCGTACGGGGCGCAGCCGGTTTTGCTGACCGAGAGCACGGTGTACGGCGTGACGTGCGTGGAGGAGCTGCTGCTGCGATGGGGTCCGCTGCCCAAGCCTTGGCTCGTTCTGCTCTCCGACGCTCCGGTCCGGCCGGTGGCGGATGCGCGTTTCGTGGTGCGCGCTTTGGAGGGGCGCCTGGCGGGGGTGGCCAGGATCCCGTACCTGCCGGTTCTGCGGGCCGTTAAGGGACCGGACGAGGCCATGGAGTACGAAGACGTTCAGGCCGCGGCGGCGAAGCTGCGGCGCATGATGGAAGGGAGCAGATAGATGGGCATGACGGAGCTGCACACGCTTGCCGCGGGCCTGATTCCGGGCGCCACGCCCACCGCGATTCCGGGGATGGACGGCCCCGTTGCCAAGATCCTCGGGTACGGGCTGTGGCTGGTGATTCTCTCCGGCGTCTGCGGGACGGGCATGGGCATTTACAAGCTGGCGGTCGCCGACAAGTCGCGCAGCGGAGGCGGGTCCGAGCCTTTCAAGTGGATGGGGGGAGGGGTCGCGGCCATTTTGCTGGCTGGCTCCCTGATCACCATCCTCAACGGCATTTCGGGTACTTAAGATGGCGCGCGCCAGGGGGGCCTGGAACACGCGCGGTAGGTGGATCGGGGGCGCTGCGCTCGCAGCCGTTCTTGTCCTGACCGGCTATGCGGCACTTGACGGGTCCGATAGTGGCTCGGATGGGCCGGCGAAGGGCGGGGATAGCCCGAGTGCGTCCGGATCGGCGAGTCCGTCCGCGACATACGGGGTGCCGAAGGACTGGACCGAGCCGGAGCGGTGGACGGCGCTGCCCCGGGGGCAGCGCCGTGACGACCATGGCAGCCTGACCGGCTTTCCGCAGTCCACGGAAGGCGCGGCCGCGATGATGGCGGCTGCGAACAGCACGTCGGTTGAGAGCGGCAGGTCCACCGTCGACGAGCAGCTGCGCATCTACCACGCGTACATCGGCAAGAGCGACCAGTCGGCGCAGGCCGCGGAGCAGATCGAGCTGAACGCGATGGCAACGGACAAGAGCCTCGCCAAGTCGATGGGCGTGACCCCGGGCCAGCCGCTGCCGCCGGGCGCCTACGTGCGCAGCACCGTGGTGGGATACAAGATCATCAAGGCCTCGAGCGGTGAGGTCAGCGTGTGGCTGCTGGCCCGCGTGGTCCAGAAGAATGCGGAGACCGCTCAGGAGTCGAGCTCCTACACCCGCACCCTGGCCGCTGCGCAGTGGCAGGAAGGCGACTGGAAGCTGACTTCCTCTGCCACGGAGCGGGCTCAGCAAGATGCCAAGGCGCATGCCCAGCCGACGATCGCGGCTCCGGGCGACGCCGTGTTCAACGCTGCCGGATGGACGGCCATCCGGGAGGCGTCGTGAGACAGCGGCTGGCAGCGCTGCTGCTCGTCTTTGCTGCCCTCGTGGGGATATCGCTGTCGGCGTCGCAGCCTGCCGCCGCCGACGGGCCCATCGGCAACGGGGTCCAGGTGGCCTGTGAGGTCGGTACCGGCCCGATCATGGGCACGATCATGAAAATCGCAGGCAAGGGCTCGCTGTGTGACCAGGTGGGCAATGCGGTGGACAAGAAGGTCAAGGAGGAGTGGGACGAGGTCTGGAAGAGCACCCTGGGCGATGTGATCAAGTCCGGCGAGGATGTCGCGAAGTGGATCATCCGGAAGACGCTGACAGTGGCGCTGGCCGGGCCGTCGCTCGATCTGGAGGCGACTGGGCTCTTCGGGGAGAACGCGACGCTCGCAGGCATGATGACCTGGCTGGGGCTGGTCATCGCAGCGGCCGGCGTGATGTGGCAGATCGCCAAAATGGCTGTCACGGGGCAGGCCAAGCACGCCGGTCGGGCGCTGGCGGGTTGGATGGAGAACATACTGATCTCCGGATTCGGGGTGGCCCTCTTTGCGCTTTTGCTGACGGCCGGGGACGCGATGACCAGCGGTCTGGTGAGCGTCACCTTCGCCGATGACGCCAAGGCATACGACCGCATCCTCGACGTCATGGTCCCGGCGGGTATCTCCAATCCCATGATGGTCGCGGGAGTGATCTTCTCTCTCTCGGTCCTCGGCTTCATCCAGCTGGTCATGGTCTTCCTGCGGCAGAGCGCCATCCCTATCATCTGCCTGCTGCTGCCCGTGGCCGGCGGTGGCCGCGCGGGTGGAGAAGCCACCCGACAGTGGGCGCCCCGGCTCATCACCAGCGGCCTGGTGATCGTTGCCTACAAGCCGATCCTCGCGATCATCATCTGCACCGGCTTCGCCGAATTTGGGGAGTCCCAGACGCTGGTGGAGTGGCTGCGCGGGGCCGCGACGCTGGTCCTGGCGGTGATTGCACCCGGACCACTGGCAAAGATCTTCGCGCCGTTCGGTGCCGCAGTCGGCGGTGCCATGGCGAGCGGCGGTGCCAGCGCCGCGCTGAGCGCGGCCGCAGGGTACATCGGCGGTAGTGGCAAGGGTGAGAGCGCCGCAGGAGGCGAGGCACCGACCACCGCGGTCAGCCACGCGCAGATGGTCCAGCAGACGATGGGCAGCCAAAGCGGAGGCGAGGACAGCGCTCCTGGCGCCGACGCACAGGCCCAGGCCGCCCGCAACGATGCTGCCCACATCCCGGCTCAGGCTACGGCCGAAGGCGCCGGCGTCGGAGAGGCAGCAGCGACGACCGGTACAGCAAGCTCCACCAGTGCCGCAGCGGCGGCAGGGCCGGTAGGCGTCGCGGCTGCGGTTGGCATTCAGGTCCTGGACGGCATCAACGACGCTGCCGGACAAGTGGGCGGGGGGAATCAGCAGTGACGGCTCATGAAGTGCCCCGGGCCCTGATGGTGGACGGGTTCCGTGCCCGCCGCAGCTTCGGCTTCGGCGGGCTGTCCAAGAGCGCGACCATCGTCGCGGCGATGGTGCTGCTGGCTGACGGGGTGATCGGTACTCAGGCGCCGATCACCCTGCTGGTCACCCTGCCGGTGACCGGCATGGTCCTCGTGCTGGCGGCAGCCCGCCGCCATGGCATGTCGGCCTTGAGCTACTACTGGGCCAAGTTCTCCTGGCGTCGAGCCTCGAGGATCGAGGCCACGTCCTACCGCAGGCTGCTCCTGCCGCATCCGTACGCGCTGGACCTGCCAGGGGTCGGTGCTTCGTCCACCCTGATCAAGGCGCACGATCCCACGACGGGCAAGACCGTCGGCGTGGTGCACGACCGGCAGACGGACCGGATGACCATCAGCACGCTTTTGGCCCCGGGTGGCAGCCTCATGGCGCCCACCGGGGCGGTACAGAGCAGTTTGGGGGCGTGGTCGTCGCTTCTGGATGCGATGAGTACGGACGAGCTGATCCGGGGCGCGTCGGTGACGATCCAGATCACCCCCGGCGCGGGAGACGCCCTGGGAGACGACGTCAAGTCGCGCCAGGACCCGGACGCGCCGGATCTGGCACGTCAGATCGTTGCTGAGCTTGTTCGCACCACCCCCCGGGCCACCGCCTCTGTGGCGTCCTGGATGTCGGTCACCGTGGACCCCACCGCGGCCGCGAATGCGCCTACCGACCTCGCCGAGCAGGTGGCCGAGGCGATCAAGGTCGTCGACTCCCTGGACCTGTCGGGTACAGGCACCGACATCGAGCGCCGCGCCACTGACGTGGACGTGCGCCGCTTGGTGCGCAGCGCTTACGACCCGTCCGTCTTCAACGCCCGTGACGCGGACTTCGAGGAGCTGTCGTGGTCGGAATGCGGGCCGCAGGCCGCCGACGACGGCTGGGAGGAGTACGCGCATGACGGCGGTGTATCGGCCTCCTACGTGCTGCGGGAGATGCCACGCAGGCCGATCGCCTACAGCGTGCTGCTGCCGCTGCTTGCGCCGGGGAAGTTTCAGCGGCGCATCACCCTCGCCTACCGGGTGCTCGACCCATACGAGGGCGAAGCGGTGCTGGAGCGGGAGATCAGTCACGCCCACCAGCGGGCGCAGGCGACCGCGGAGGTCAAGGGCCGGGCGAAGTGGTCCCAGCGGGCCGACACCCAGCGGGCGGAGCGGGCCGCAGCCCAGATGGCCGGCGGCTCACAGGTCGCTGATTGGACGCTGATGGTGACCGTCACTGCCCGCCGGGCTGGCGACCTTCCGGCTGCCCGTCAGGAGATCGAGCGTGCGATGAAGGCGACGCGCGGGATCCGCATGCGCCCCGCTTACGGCGCTGAGGCCGCGGTATTCGCCGCAGGGCTCCCGATCGGCTACAACCCGCTGGTGAAGGACTGATCATGGCGCGTACACCGAAGCCGCCGCCGCTGACCACGCCCAAGCGGGTGATCCGGGAGGCCGAGCAGGGCCGAAGTCGCGAGGAGCGGCGGGTCGAGAAGAAGCTGAAGGCCCGTTTCGCCCCAAGGTTGGGGTGGGGCGGCCGGTTCGGCGGCCGGGTTGCCGTAGAGGATGCAGGCACCGTCTATACCGGCCCGACCACCCAGGCCGCCGGTATCTATCCCTTCCTCCTGGGAAGCGGTCTGCCTCCGCGCGGAGTACCCGTGGGCCGGGATGTGCTGACCGGCGAGCTGGTGTGCATTGACCCGTCCGGCTGGACCGGCAAACTGACCACCAACCCAGGGGTCTGGGTCATGTCACAGCCGGGCGCGGGCAAGTCCGCTCTGGTCAAGCGGATGTGCCTGGTCTACTCGGCGTACGGCTTCATGCCGTGCGTGCCGGGCGACGTCAAGGGGGAGTACTCCGGCCTGATCAGCGCGCTGGGCGGGTCCGTCGTGCGGATCGGTGACGGCGTCGGGCGCATCAACCCCTTGGACTCGGGCCCGCTCAAGGGGCATGTGCGGTCGCTGCCCGTCGACCGCCGCCAGGCCCTGCTGGACGTCCTCAACAGCCGCCGCTTGGAGACGTTGGTCGCGTTGCTGTCGACCAAGCACGGCCTGGGCAGAACCCCCGATGAGATCGAACGCAGCGCACTGGACACGGCTGTTCACGTCGCCTCCGACGGCCAGTCGGCGGGGGTCGACCCGATCGTCTCCGACGTCGTGCGGGTGCTGCGGGCTGCTCCGGAGGAGCTGCGAGCGAAGCTGGCTGCCGACGGCGCCCGCTACCAGGACCTGACGCGTCCGGTGATCGCTGGGCTGGACAATCTGATCGGCGGCCCGCTGCGAGGACTCTTCGACGGTCAGACCACCACTCCCCTGGACATCAACGCGCCCGCGGTCAGCGTCGACATCTCCGCCCTGCGCGCCCGCGGCAACGACGTCATCAGCGCGGGGATGATCGCGACCTGGGCCTACACCTACAGCAGCATCGACTCGGCGCGGTCCATCGGGCTGATGGACCGCCGACTCGTCCTGCCCATGGACGAGATGTGGAGGGCCCTCAGGAGCGGGCCCGGCCTGGTGGACGCCATGGATGCGATCAGCCGCCTGAATCGGACCACTGACGACGTCACCATCTACGTCACCCACTCCCTGCTCGACGTGGAGGCCCTGCCGACCGAGCAGGACCGCGCCAAGGCACGCGGCCTGATGGACCGCTGCGACACGTGGGTCATCGGCGCCTCCTCCGAGGAGGAGCTGGGTCGGGTGACGGGCAAGCGGTCCCTGACCGAGCAGGAGCGGATGATGATCGGCTCGTGGTCGTCGGCGACATCCACCGGCCTGGACATCGACCCCACCGTCTCCGAGGGCGACGACCGGCGGGTCGAGGAGGAAGGCGCTCGCCACCCGGGCCGAGGCAAATACCTCGTGAAGGTCGGCACGAGGCCCGGCATCGCGGCCGCGATGGAGCTCACCCCGACCGAGAAGCGGTTCTACAGCACCGACACCAACCAGCGCCGGACGACGACCAGGGGAGACGGCAGCCGATGATGACCGACAACGACCGGGCGTGGGCGTTCGGCGGCAGTCTGCTGGGCGGTGTGGTGCTGCTGTCCGCCTCCACCTGGGCCGGAGCAGCGGCCGGCGCGCTCGTCACCGGCGAAGACGTGGCGCCCGCCCAGCCACTGACGGTCTACCGGATGGCAGAGGACTGGGCGTCGGTCTGGGAGCACTCCCAGACCGCGTCCGCCGTCGGCGCGGGACTCTTCGACGTTGCCGTCGTCGCCCTGGTCGTCTGGGGTCTGCGCGTTGCGGTCCGCTGGTTCCGCAATCCCAGCAGCCTGGCCACCTTGCACCAGGTGCGCGACCTCACCCCCAAGCCGGCGGCCCGCACCGCCACCCGACTGCGCGTCTCCCTGCGGGACGTCAAGCCCAAAGACGTCGCGCCCCGCGACCGGGGGGTGCTCCTCGGCGACCACCTGCCCTCGAACGTGGAGCTACGCGGGTCCGACGAGGACACCTACGTCGCCGTCATGGCCCCCCGCGCAGGCAAGTCCACCTCTCTGGCGATCCCGGTCGCCGACGAGGCCCCGGGTGCCCTTCTGATGACCTCCAACAAATCTGACGTCTACGCCGCGACCGTGGCTGCCCGCGCCAAGGTCGGCGAGACCTTCCTGTTCGACACCCAGGGCGTGGCCCAGGCCCAGCGCAGCGTATGGGTCGATCTGGTAGCCCAGGCCGAGACGCTGGAGGGAGCCGAACGCCTCGCAAGCCATTTCGTCACCCAGATCACCAGCGAGCAGGCCGATCCTTTCTGGAGCCAGGCCGCAGGGGACCTGCTGACCGGCCTCTTCCGGGCAGCGTGGTGGGAAGGCGCCACGGTTCGCGAAGTGATGCGGTGGCTGTCCGACCCGAAGGAAAAGGCACCGTTGCGCGTGCTCTACCAGCACGAGCCCGTCCTCGCCGAACAAGTTGATTCGTCAATCAATATTGCCGAAGAGACGCAGTCCGGTATTTATCAGAATGCCCGAACTGCAATGAGTGCCTTGCGTGATGAGAGGGTCCTTGCGTGGGTCACCCCGGACAAGAGCAGCCGCCCGCGCTTCGACCCCGAGGCGTTCGCCACCAGCAAGGACACCCTCTACCTGCTGTCGAAGAAAGGCGGCCCCTCCTCGGCGCTCGTCGCCGCCGTCGCCGATGCGGTGTTCACGGCCGGCACCGAGGCGGGCGAGCGCCACGGCGGCCGCCTGCCCGAGCCGATGCGCGCCGTCCTGGACGAGGCCGCCAACATTTGCAAGATCCAGGACTTGCCCGACCTCTACAGCCACCTTGGATCGCGCGGCATCAATCCGATGGTCATCCTCCAGTCCTACCGCCAGGGTGTGCGGTCCTGGGGCGAGGTCGGCATGGACGCGATGTGGTCCGCAGCCACCAAGAAGATCATCGGCGTGGGTATCGACGACGCCAAGTTCGCCCAGGACATCTCCACCCTCACCGGAGCGCACTACGTGGAGCGCGGCTCCTACTCCAAGGGCAAGGAGGGGATCAGCCGCAGCTACTCCGAACAGCGCGAACAGGTCCTGGACCCCGCCGAGATCCGCGCCATGAGGAAGGGCACCGCCCTGCTGATGTCCACCGGCATGCCCGTCGCACAGATCGCCTTGCGGCCCTGGTACGCGGAGAAGGCCATGGCCCACATCGGGCCGCAGATGAAGGAAGAGGAAGCGGCGATCACCAAGCGGGCCGTCGCCGCCTACGAGGAGCGGAAGGCCGCCCGCAGTGACTGACCAGCCGGGCACCCCTGACTTCGAGGTCCCAGTCGGGCTGTTCCAGGACGTCGAGGACCTCAAGACGCAGGTCGCCGCCCTGTCCGCGCAACTCCAGCAGTTCAGGGAGGAGGCCCCAGAGGAAGAAGCCGCCGAAGACACGGGCCCGACCGGTGACGGCACCGGGGCGGAGGCTGAAGAGGGGGACGAGTGGCAGTACCCACCCTTCATTCTGCTCCTGGACTC
This sequence comes from Streptomyces sp. cmx-11-4, assembly GCA_049998195.1. Lineage (GTDB taxonomy): Bacteria > Actinomycetota > Actinomycetes > Streptomycetales > Streptomycetaceae > Streptomyces. The sequence continues at coordinate 4,521 of JAEBET010000029.1, read as the reverse complement.
TCCACAGTACGACGACGAGCTCCGCGCCCTAATCGAGTGGGTGGAGGGCGTTCTCGTACCCGGCTACTTGGCCGAGCCCTCCGCCGACAATCGCTGGTGCCCCCTCTGGTTCGAGCACCCGGTCGCGGTTGCCCGCCTGCACGCCCTATGGCTCGCCTGGCAAGAGCTGACCGACCCGGCTACCTGCGGATACACCGGCCCGTCGACATGGCACCGCGATCACCTCGACCCCTGCATGCGTGAGCTCCGCCCGTCCACAGGCCCGTTCGCGGGTTGCACCAAGGGCGAGCACCAGGTCGATCACCGGATGCCCGGCATTGTGCCCAGCGCATGGAGCCGCGCTGAGGGGTGACCAGTTCCGGTTGCTACAAGAGCGTTTTGTCCCGTCGGCCGTTAAGGGACGGGCTGTTGCCATCGGGAGGCAGGTGGGGCCTTGGGTGGACAGTGTGATGAGGTGGGTCCGCGCGAGATTGCAGCGCATGGACATAAAGGGGCGGAAATGCAGGGCACCATACGTCGACATGGGTCGTGGCGGAAGGCGGCGGGCGTCCTTGTCGCAGCGTTGACGGTCAGCGCAGGCACGGTGATGCCAGCGGCCGCCGATTCCGACCCCCGGGGCTACCTCACGAAGATGAAAGCCCAGGAGATGTGGAAGGTCGCAGACGGCACCGGCATCACGGTGGCCGTCATCGATAGCGGCGTCAAAGATGTTCCAGGGCTGGAGGGGCGCGTCCTTGAAGGCGCGTCGTTCATGGAGCCGCCGGTCGACCACCCGGATAAGCCGTACCCGCCGCACGACGATTTCGACGGGCACGGGACCACCATGACGGCAGCGATCGTCGGCGACGGCTCAGGAGGCGGCCCGCGGGGCCTCGCGCCTGGAGCCAAGGTTCTTCCCATCCGCACCAGTCTCGGCACGCCGATGGCCTTTGCCGTAGGCGGCGAAGGTGCCAAGGGGATTCGGTACGCGGCCGACAACGGAGCCAAAATCATCAACCTGTCCTTCGGTGTGGACTGGTCGATGGACAGGATGAGTGCGGCTGTTCAGTACGCCCAGAGCAAGGGCGCGCTAGTCTTCGCCGCCATGGGAAACGACGGGGAGGGCCACAACGCCACCAACCCCATCGCCGCGCTGCCGGGGGTCATCGGCGTAGGAGCAGTCGACGAGAAGGGTGACCCCCTGCCGTCCACCTCCTACGGGCGCTACACGGACCTGTCCGCTTTCGGCGGCAAGGCCCCGATCCGCTGCAAAAAGAACACCGCCTGGTGCGTGGCAGACGGTGGCACCTCGTACGCCACCGCTCTGGCCTCCGCCTCCGCCGCGCTCGTCTGGTCCGCTCATCCCGACTGGACAGCGAACCAGGTGGCCCGTGTCCTCATCCAGACCGCTGGCGGCCCCGTCGACGGCGCCAAGCGCAACGACTGGGTCGGCTACGGAGGGGCCCGCCCCCGCGTGGCGCTGCTCGAAGGCGCGGGAGACCCGGGGGCACCAGACATCGACCCCCTGGACGCCCTAGCCCCCTCGAAGCCCCCCACCCCAACCGCTGATCCGACGGCTGGGGTGCCACTGGCGGAATCTGCGGATGCGGAATCCGGCTTCTCCTGGCAGTGGTCAGCGGTCGGCGCGGCCATCGCCGTGAGCCTCGGCATCGGCGTCACGGTGCTCGTCAAGCGCCGTCGCCGATGACCCTTCCGGGCTCCCCACCCCGGCCAGCGATGAGCCCGCGGTCGCGAACGTCTCGTCCGCACTAGATGCCGGACGCGTCCAGTGGGGAGACGATGAAGGTCCCCGCCGTTGTGCTGCGGGGGCCAAGTCCGAGCTCTGTCAGACGCCGGCCAGGAGCACGCCGAGCTCGGCGGCCGTCGGGCGGGCGGCTCGCGGAGCGAGGAGTACCTCGCGCAGCGGCTTTTGGAGTTCGGGCCACGGCCGTGCCGAGTCGAGTGGTGCGGCACGGTTGGCGATACGGGTGCGGAGCTGTACCGGGGTGAGCTCTTGGGGGTTGATTGCGGCGGCCGCATAGTCGAGGGGCCAGCGGCCGGTGACGCAGGTCCAGATGGTTGCGGCGAGGCTGTAGACCTCCGCGGCCGTGCTGGGGGTCACGGGCATGATGCCGACTCCGATGGAGGCCGCGAGCTCGGGCGCGAGGAGGTGCACGATGCCCCCGCGGAATGTCTCGCTCGGCTCGAAGCCGGGGCGCCACGCCCACGCGAGGTCAAGGAGCCGGACGCCCTGGGCGGTGTGGATGCCGTGGGCGGGTTGCAGGTCGGAGTGGACCCACCCGGCGGCGTGGAGATCGGCAACGGCTCTGCATAGGGCCACGGCGGTCGCGAGGGCTTCGTCCTGGCGGTCCTCGCCGTTGCGGTAAGGCTCGAACACCTTGTACGTGGACGGCCCCTCGAACCAGCGCGTCACGATCCACGAGACCTCGCTCGTCACCCCGGCGCCTACTAGGTAGTCGGACCGCTCGAGGAGACGGAGAACCTCGCCCTCGCGGGCGGTGACGGGCAGGCCCTGGCCATATCCGACTTTCACGGCGGCCGCGGTGCCGGCGGCACCGGTCGCTCTCCATACCGCCGATCCGCGCCGGTCGGTGATCTCGGTCAGCTCGAAGCTTCCGCCGCAGGCGGCTTCGGCGGCCGCCCGGGCCGCTGGGGGAACGGGAGGGTGCTGGCCCATGCTCGGATCTCCGTCCAGTCGTGTGACAGATCCGCGAGGAGCTCGCGGCCGTCGTCTTCGGCCTCGCGGATCGTGTCGGCGAGGGTGGGGGTGGTGTCGAGGAACTGTGGGTCACGCGGTTGTACGGCCGGGCGTATGGAGAGGAACGTGAGCGGCGGGACGGGGAGCTCGTCGCCGTTCCGGTCGGTGTCCGTCTCCCCCTCCCAGAACTTCCCGACCATGAGCCCGATCGGTGCGACGAGGTTCTTCAGTGCCCAGTGCGGCCAGTCGAGATGGGCGCGGGCAGCCCCGGCGATGACCAGGTTCTCGCACACGAGGTGTCCGCGCGGACCCTTCGAGAGGACGCGGACCTTCTCGGCGGCCGCGAGCGCGGCGGTGAAGATGTCCGCCTCGATGGAGGCGAGGTCGACGAGCGGCCGCATCCCGTAGACCGTCCAGTGGGTCAGCCCGTGCCGGATCGACGGTGACAGATAGGGGCAGTGGGCGGTGGTCGCCTGCACGTAGGGCCCGTGCGGGGCCGTGGTGGTGCGTGGAGTCAGAATGCGCAGAGCCCCCGCCGGAAGGGGCGAGGGCTCCATGTGCGCGGTTCTGGTCACTCGGTGTCGGTGCCGTTGTCGGCGGTGAAGTCCGGGCCACACTTCCACGAGGCCCACACCTTGCCGGTCTCCTGGTAGGCGGCGAACGCGGCCTCGTCGACCTCACCGTTCTCGTTGGTGAACCACAGCTTCGGCAGGGGCCCGTACTGCTCCTCGTACGCGGTGACCCACGTGGCGTAGCCCTCGCCTCGGCCTTCGACGTGCCGGGCGACTGCCCCGGCGTGCTCGATGCTGAATTCGGCGAACTCTGCGGTGCCGGCGAGCTCGTGCCACTCGGCGTCGATCGCACCGGAGAACATCTCCGGCGCGGACTCCCCGGAGTTGAAGCGGTACCCGGCGAGGGCCAGGAACCTGCCCAGCTCGGCCCGTACGGCGGTCATGGTGCTCATGGTGCTCATGGTGGTGCCCCTCTCGGTCTCTTTGGAGCGGTGCGTGATGGAGGTCAGCGGATGAGCTCGACGTTCGCCGCCGCAGTGGGCAGCTCGCATCCGTCCGCCTTCTTGATGTAGGCGAGCCGGACCTCGGTGACGCGGCCCAGGTGGTCCTTCTTGTTCTCGTTGACCACGGCGGTCAGCTCGCCCTCGGTGCCGCTGGCGATGTCGCGGACCTGCTTGCCGAGCCATTTGTGATTCTCTTCGTGGCCGAACGAGCCGACTTTCGCCGTCGCCGCTCACCTCCTTGCGGTGGCCGCCCGGGGGTAGGGGGAGCGGTGGTCGGTCAGCTCGGCCCCGGGCGGCGTGATGAACAGTCAACGACGCCAAAGCCGACGGCGACAGGAAGAGTTGCGGGCGCCGTGGGTGCACGCAACCGGAAAACTTTACGGGCGGAATACCTGACCGGCTGGTCTGTGGGTAACCAGATCGCTACGTTCTGTGCCATGGCAGAGAACGCCGCCTTACGGGCGCGGATGGCTGATCTGGGGCTCAAGCAGGACGAATTGGCACGTCAGATGAATGCCGCCCTGCTGGAGATCACCGGCCGACTGGGCGATGTCTCCGCCCGCACCGTGCGGAACCTCATCAGCGGGGCCACCCGGCGGCCGATCGGGCGTACCAGGATCGCCCTTGAGCGGGTGTTCGGTTGCCCGATCACGGATCTAGGGTTCGCCTCACCTGCAACCGCTGCACCACCGGAGGAATCCGTGCTTCGCCGCTCCTTCTGCACCGCCACCACTGGCGTGGTCATCGGCTCCGTCCCAGGGGTCGCGGGCCGCCGGTCGGCGGGCATGTCGGACGTGATCCGGCTCCG
>JAEBET010000028.1:0-60275 GCA_049998195.1 Streptomyces sp. cmx-11-4 | reverse complement strand
GGCGGGCTGCTCGGTGACGCTGTGCCGGGCCGATGAGGAACTGCTGCGCTTGTGGGACGCCCCGGTGCAGACGGCCGCGCTGCGGTGGGGCCGCTGACCGTAAGGTGGCGGTGAGGCCCGCCCGGGCCGATCCCGTCCTGGCTGCCCTCTGCCCGGCTTCATGGCCGGGCAGAGGGCGGCTTGCGGTGCGGTGCCGGTGATCCAGAAGGAGATCGCCCGTCTGCGTATGCGTATCGCCGACTTCCCACCTGACCGCGCACGCCGAGCGGGCTCGGCTGCTGGCGCGGCGGCCGGTGTCAGGAGCGGTCGTCGTCGTAGTGGTCCCGGCTGCCGGACTTGGCCAAGCCACGGCTGATCATGTATCCGAAGGTGAGGATCACGATGTACAGCCAGGCTTTGTCGGCACGGAAGTAGTCGAGGTGACCCTCTTCGGTGCCCACCACCATGGAGGCGATCAGGACAGCGACCACGCAGGCGATGTAGACGAAGAACTCCGTCGTCTTCAGGGCCGACTTCGTCTCGGTCGACAGGCGGCGGGTTCCGTGTCCGGAGACGTCGGTACTGGCGGTGGGGCGCCCTGCGGGGGTGCCGCCGGGGTTCGCAGTGGTCATGGGAGGTGTCCAATCCGTTGTGCGGAGCACGTGGTGCGCTCCACGGGTCGGGATCACGTCAAGATCGACGCCGTCCCACCCGGCGGCTACCCGAAAAGGGGCGAGGAACGCACATAAGGGATAAATCGGTCAGATGGACCTCCGGGCTCCGGTCATGCACCCCTCGCCGCCGCCGCCGCCGCCGCCGCCCGCGCGGGCCCGGCTATGGGGTATGGGGCCTGCGGGCGGCCGGTGCGCATCCGCCCGGTCCGCGCACCGGCCCGCACCGAGGTCGCCTCGATGTGCCGGGCGGATCAGCGCATCGGCTACCGGACCCGGCCATCGGTCATCACGACCGGCTGTCGGCCGCGCTCCAAGCAGGTGCGTCAGGCCATCGCCGTACCCGCTTCACCGCTGACTCTCTTCTGCTCCGGACCTCACGCGGCAGGCCGTGTCCCGGTTCCCGCTCGCGTAGCGGGGCATGAGCGACATACAAGCCCCGTAGGGCGGAAGGAGGAACAGGTGAGTGTCGTAGCAGTCCTGGATCAGCCTTTGTCCCGGATGAATCGACCATCCGCGGCAGCACGTGACGCCACCCGCGCCTTCCTGGCCCGGGCATCTCGCCTGCGGGCCCCGGCCAAGGACGGGAGCGTGGACAACGTGCTCCTGGTGGTCTCCGAGCTCGTCGCCAACGCGATTCGGCACACGGAGGGCCCGTGCGCTCTGCACCTGGAACTGCTGGGCGACTCCATCGACGTCTGCGTGGCCGACCGCAGCCCGCGGTCTCCCGCACCGCGGACCCCCAGTGCGGACGGGACCGGCGGGTGGGGATGGTTCATGATCAAGCGACTTGCCACCCACATCCGCATCAAGCCGGTGCCGGAAGGCGGCAAGACCATCTGCGCGGCACTCCCTTGGTAGCAGCCGCTGCCGGCCCGCTCGAATGCCTTCGGCCGCCGGCAGCCCATCTGCGGGGCGGTTCCCACGCTTCAAGGCCGACGCTCTTCCTGCACTAGGTTGGCATCGGTGAGGTCCACGTCCGCGGCGTCCTCGAGTCGGGAGTACCGAAGCGCGATCCGATACTTCACGGGCCACGTATCGTCTTGTCGGTCCAACACTTGTGGAGGCTGGCGTGACGCGTGATCGGATCGGGCTGGCCGAGGTGCTGGCGGCTGCGGAAGCTGCCGCGCCGGTGGACTCCCTCGACGTCGTAGCCCGTCATCTGCGGGACCGGTTCGGGGCGCGGTACGTATCGTTCCTGTTCGTCGATGTCGTCGGCCGGCGCCTGCTGCGGGTCCACGACACCGCAGGCACACAGCCGGAAGACCGCGCCGAGCGGGTGCCCCTCGCCGGGAGTGGCGTCTACGACGAGGTCCTGCGCACCCAGAAGCTGGTGCGGGCACCGGAGAACGGGCAGGGGCAGCGGGTCCTCGCCCCGGTGACGAACCGCGGCGACACGATCGGCGTGCTGGAGCTGTTCCTTGCCGAGGTCACCCCGGATGTGCTGGAGCAGGTGGAGGAGGCCGCGCACGCGCTGGCGTACATCATCGTCACCGACCGCCGGTTCACCGACCTCTACCACTGGGGCAACCGCACCACCACGGTCAGCGTTGCCGCGGAGATCCAGCGCCAGCTCCTGCCTTCCGCCTCCTCCTGTGAAGCCCCCGAGTTCACGCTGGCCGGCGCCCTGGTCCCGGCCGCCACCATCGCGGGGGACACCTACGACTACAGCCTGGACAACGGCACCCTGCACCTGTCCGTCACCGACGCCATGGGCCACGACGTCCATGCCTCACTGATGGCCACCCTCCTGGTCAACGCCTCACGCGGCGCCCGCCGCGCCGGGGAAGACCTCGCCGAACAAGCCCGCCAAGCCCACCAGGCCCTCCTCGACCACGGCCACCGCACCTTCGTCACCGGCCAGCTCCTGCGCATCGCCCTCGACGGAAGCGGCGCCCAGCTCGTCAACGCCGGCCACCCCAAACCGCTGCGCCTGCGCGACGGCACCGTCACCGCACTCGAACTGACCGTCAACATGCCCTTCGGCTTCACCCACCACCCGGGCATCTACCAAGTCCAGGACCTCGACCTGCGCCCCGGCGACCGCCTCCTGCTCCACACCGACGGCATGCAGGAACGCGAAGCCGAAGCGGTCGACCTGCCCGGCCTCCTGCGCAAGACCGCTATCGAGCATCCGCGTGAAGTCGTGCGCGCACTGGTCGGCGCCGTCGCCGACGTGTACGGCGGGCAGCCGCCGCGGGACGACGCCACCGTCCTGTGCCTGGACTGGCACGGCCCTGAGACCGGAGCCCGCCACAAGAGTGCCTCCACAGAGGTATGAGCGGGCGGCAACCGGCCCGGGTCAATCAGAGCGGTGTCGAGTTCCACAGGGGGAAAGGCTCAGCGTTTGCGGCGCAGGGCGAAGCCCGCCAGACAGGCAGCCAGGGCGGCTGTCATCAGTGCCGCGGTGATCAAGCGGCCGGGTGAGGTGCCCGAGGGTGAGAACGCGTCGCGGAGCCGGTCGATTGCGCTCAGGGGGACTCCGGCTAGCGCGTTGCCGGGGGGTCGGCGGGAAACGGCGGGGTGCGGCCGGGTAGGGGCGGTACGCCGTACGACTTCCCAGGTCGTGCCGAGTCGCCGCAACCGGGCCGCGTCATGATCCAGCGCTTCTTGCAGGCGAGGTAGCAGCACGTCCTCCTCGTCGCGGATGTCCTGCCGGATCAGCGCGAAGGCCGCGGAGACGAGCCCGTCGTGCTCCGGGTCGGCAGGATCGGTTGCTTCGATCTCGGCTGCGAGGGCGTTGATCTGCTGGTGCTCCTCTTCGACCTGTGAGGTGAGTTCCTCGCCGTCGGGGGCGAGCCGTCGCAGGGCGGGCCACAGGACGGTCTCCTCGGCGAAGGCATGGCTGAACGTGAGCTGGAAGACTTCCTTCAGCGTCTCCTGCCGCTCCTGCAGCGGAAGGCCAGCGGACTCGTAGAGGTGCATGAGGCGGTCGAGTTCCGCGTGGTCGCGGCGCTGACGGGTCAGGACGCTGGCCTCCCCGCCGAGCTGCTCGACGCTCTGCAGGGCGATAGACCGGGTCATGGGCTGTCCTCTTCCGTCAGGTGATAGTGCGGGCGGTGCAAGGTCAGTGACCCGCTCGCTTCGAGAGTGCCGAATGCCCGAACTGCAAGGCGTCCGAGAGGGTCAGAGCGGTCAGGGCGCCGGTCACCGTGCGGGTGGCTTCCGGCCAGATGGCGCGGGCGCCGGTGAAGGTGGTCACGATCCACACGCTCAGGCAGAACGGGCAGCTGATCAGCTCGCCCACCGTTTTGCGGCCGGGCTCCTCGCGCGGGGTCTCGTTGAACTCTGCCGGAGCGCCCGCGCCGTCCACCTGTGTGAATGGGGCGCGCACGGGCCGCGTCACCGTGGCCTTGCCGACAAGGCGGCTGAGCCTGAACGTGGCGGTTGCGATGAGAGCGAGGTCCCAGGGTCCGGGGGAGGCAGGCCGGGGCCGTCCGCTCCGGCGCTGCAGCACGGTCCAGCCGGCTGCGTACCCGGCGAACCCGACCATCGCACAGATGTGCCCGCTGTGGGACCGCAGACCCTGGAATGTCGTCATCAATGTGCCTCGTTCTGCCCGCTCAGGCCATCGCCACGGCGGAGTCGTCGTGATCGGCAGCAGGTGGGCTGTCAAGCGATCGCCTACCCGGCTCCTGCCCGAAAAACGCCCCGGCGACAGCGGAGAGGGACACTTCTCCTGAAAGTTGGCGCCCGCGGCCTGGCGCGGTAGGCGGGGTGGCCGCCCAGCGCCCCGCCCGCCCGCGCCCAGGGCGGCCAGACCGGCCACGGCGAGGAGACGGCCCTTGGCGGGACGTCCCCGCGGTCCGTGCCCCGCCCGCCGCCCACCCGCGTCGCGCCGATCGGCTCGGCGCGACCCGGGGGCATCGCTCCGCACGCATCCGCGAGGACGGTTCAGGGCCGGCAGAGGAGGATCAGGACGGCGGTCCAGAGAGCGAAGACGCCTACCGCCAGGCCGGTGGCGCGCCGGCACAGTCGGCCATACCGGTGTGCGTACTCGCCTCTGAGTTCCGCCGCCCGCGCCACGGTTGCGGCCAGCATCTCCCGGCGCAGGGCCAGGTGGTGCTGGGCGAAGCGGTCGCTGATCTCGGCCTGTTCGCCCGGGCCGAGCCAGGTGAGGGTGCTGACGAATGCCTGCCCTTCCTCGTGTGCCTCCCGCAGGGCCGCCTGGCTCATCAGGTACCCCTCGATCCGGGCGAGGCCGGCTGCCGCTTCCTCGGAACGTTCACTCATCAGCCGGGGCCCCGGACTACTTGGGCTGGGCCGGGCCTGACCCGGGAAGGGATCCCCGGGGGCCGGAAGCTCTGTCCTGGTCGATGACGTCGCGTTTGTGGTCGCCGACGTAGTCGAGGGCGGCGATGTCCGGGTGGTTGAGGTCGAAGGCCGGTGATTCGGACCGCACGCGGGGCAGGGTGACGAAGTTGTGCCGTGGTGGGGGGCAGGAAGTGGCCCATTCCAGGGAGCGGCCGAATCCCCACGGGTCGTCGACCTGGACGCGGGGTGCGAACTTGGCCGTCTTCCAGACGTTGTAGAAAAATGGCAGCGTGGATGCGCCGAGGAGGAACGCGCCGATGGAGGACAGAGTGTTCAGCGCGGTGAAGCCGTCGGCCGCGAGGTAGTCGGCGTAGCGGCGGGGCATGCCTTCGGCGCCGAGCCAGTGCTGGACGAGGAAGGTCATGTGAAAACCGATGAACAGGGTCCAGAAGTGGATCTTCCCGAGGCGTTCGTCGAGCATCGTGCCGGTCATTTTCGGCCACCAGAAGTAGAAGCCGGCGAACATCGCGAAGACGACCGTCCCGAAGACCACGTAGTGGAAATGGGCCACCACGAAGTACGAGTCAGTCACGTGGAAGTCCATCGGGGGTGACGCCAGGATGATCCCGGTCAGACCGCCGAAGAGGAAGGTGACGAGGAACCCGATCGACCAGAGCATCGGTGTCTCGAATGAGATGGAGCCCTTCCACATCGTGCCGATCCAGTTGAAGAACTTCACCCCCGTCGGCACCGCGATCAGGAACGTCAGGAACGAGAAGAACGGCAGCAGCACGGCTCCGGTGGCGAACATGTGGTGCGCCCAGACCGTCAGCGACAGGCCGGCGATCGCCACGGTTGCGCCGATCAGCCCGAGATATCCGAAGACCGGTTTGCGTGAGAACACCGGGAAGATCTCGGTGACGATCCCGAAGAACGGCAGCGCGATGATGTAGACCTCGGGGTGCCCGAAGAACCAGAACAGGTGCTGCCACAGAAGGGCGCCGCCGTTCTCAGGGTCGAAGACCTGCGCGTTGAAACGCCGGTCCGCCTCCAGCACCAGCAGCGCCGCCGCCAGGACGGGGAACGCGAACAGCACCAGTACCGAGGTCAGCAGGATGTTCCAGGTGAAGATCGGCATCCGGAACATCGTCATGCCGGGCATCCGCATGCAGATGATCGTCGTGACGAAGTTGACCGCACCCAGGATCGTGCCGAATCCGGAGAGCGCCAGCCCCATGATCCACATATCGCCGCCCACGTAGGGGGTGCGTTCACCACCGCTGAGGGGCGTGTAGGCGGTCCAGCCGAAGTCGGCCGCTCCCTGCGTGGTGAACAGACTCGACACCACGATCAGCCCGCCGAAGAGAAACAGCCAGAACGAGAGCATGTTCAAACGGGGGAAGGCCACGTCCGGCGCGCCGATCTGGAGCGGCATGATGGCATTGGCGAAGCCCGCGAAGGTCGGTGTCGCGAAGAACAGCAGCATGATCGTGCCGTGCATCGTGAACACTTGGTTGTACTGCTCGTTGGAGATGATCTGGATGCCGGGCCGGGCCAGCTCCGCCCGCAGCAGTAGCGCCATCACCCCGCCGATGACGAAGAACCCGAACGACGCGATCAGGTACAGGTGCCCGATCTTCTTGTGGTCCGTGGTCGTCAGCCAGGAGACCACCACGCTTCCCCATGAGCGGCCCCGTACCGGGATCGGCGTGACGGGCTCGGTCGACGTCGCCATGGGCGATTCCTCTCGTCAGATCACACGGTGATCACACGGGTGGACGCGCCGGTACCCGCCGCAGCAAGTCCTGCGCGCGGCTAACAGATCTACTACGGAACGTGACGATGAGCTACATTTCAGCCTGTTCGGCAACCCGATTGGCTCACTCGACGTAACTGGTCGTCTCAACAGCCCGGGGTTCTGCACACGCATTTCCGTCCCCGGGATGCGGCGCCGCACACCTGGGGCAACTGGGTGTCTCGCCCACCAGGTCGGGCATTCCGAACGGGGGTGTTCGCCCGGCGACCGGGTAGGCGACGGTCAGGAGGATGCCATGGCTCTCTACCACTCACACCACACCGCGGTCCCCCCGGCCCAGGCGCATGCCTTCCGGCAAGGCATTCACGACCAGGTGATCGGGGTCGTCATGCTCGCCGCCTCCGCCGCCCTCTGGATCTTTCCGATGGCGACTCATGACGGAGCGAAGGACGCACAGGTGAACGAGGCGATCGTCGGGGGCTTCCTGATGTTCGTCGTCGGCCTGCGGCTGTACCGGGGCAGCAGCTGGCGCTCCGATGCAATCATCGGCCTGGCAGGCCTGTGGATGATCGCCTCGCCGTACGTTCTGGGGTTGCAGACGACCGCTGTCGACAACGGCAGCCGGGTCCTCGACATCGCCGTCGGCTGCGTACTCGTGACGGCCTCACTCGTCTCGTTGCTGATCGTGCGCGCCGACCGCCGGGCAGAAGCCGTCGAGGCGGTACGCCACCCCTGAACGCCGTGGTGGCGGCTTGTACGCACAGCGCAGTGCACAGTGCTGGTGTGATCAGCGGACGGACTGCCGCCAGAGGGCTCACAGCGCCCCTGCGGGGAGCCACCGGGTCTGTCCGTCCGTCCGAGTTCGGGTCGGGCCGGAAGTGTAGAGGTGCTGCTGTGAATGACCAGGACCGCGATACCCAGGGGCGGCGCATGCTGGCGGGTCTTTTGTCGGCGAGCCATCTGATGCCGCTGGAACTCTTGCCCGCCAAGACGGCTGAGCACGCGGCGGAAGTCGGCTTCAGCCAGGTACTGATCTACGTCGTGGATCTGCAGGGCGACGTCATGCGGCTGCTGACCGGTGAGGGCCTGGATGCCGGGCAGGGGGCGGTCGGGGAGGAAACGGAGCTGAAGGTCGAGGGCACCGTGGCGGGACGTGCCTTCCAGCACGGGCAGATACTCCCCAGCGCCGAGGCGGCCGCGGACGTGAGCCGCTGGTGGGTACCGCTGCTGGACGGTACAGAACGATTGGGCGTGCTGCGGATCACCACCCCCCCCCAGCCGATCCGCGGGCCCTGGATGACATGGAGACGCTGGCATCCCTGCTCGCGTTGATCATCGACAGCAAGCGGCGCAGCAGCGACGCCCATGCCCGGCTGACCCGTACCCGGCCCCTGAACATCGCCGCCGAGATGCAGTGGCACCTGATGCCGCCCCCCACGTACGCGGACGGCCGGGTGATGATCGCCGCAGCGATGGAGCCCGCCTACAAGATCAGCGGGGACGCCTTCGACTACGCGATCGCCGGGCACGTGGTGTATCTGTCGCTGTTCGACGCGATGGGACACGACACGGCCGCCGGACTGACCGCGAATCTGGCGATGGGCACCTGCCGCAATTCCCGCCGCCAGGGCGCGGGGCTGGTGGAGATCAGCGAGAGGATCGAGGAGATGCTGATCGAACAATACGGTCAGAGCCGCTACGTCACCGGCATCCTCGCGGCCCTCGACACCCGCACCGGCGTTCTGACGTGGGTCAACCGCGGCCACCACCCGCCGGTGATCATCCGCGGTGGCCGCTCGACCACCCTGCTGGACTGTCCGCCCGCCCACCCCATGGGCACCGACCTCGGCCTCCCCGCGTCCCAGTGCTACCACCAACTGGAGCCCGGCGACCGGCTGGTGCTCTACACCGACGGGATCACCGAAGCCCGCCGAGCAGGGAACGAAGAATTCGGCCTGGACCGGTTCATCGACTTCCTCAATCGACACCATGCCGACGGCCTGCCCGTCCCCGAAACCCTGCGCCGCCTCATCCACGCCGTCCTCGATCACCACGACGGCGGCCTTCAGGATGACGCCACCGTCCTGTTCTGCGAGTGGCTCGGCCCCACTCCGCAACCCAACCCCCAAGTTGCCCTCTTGGCCGGTCTGCCCCACCAGACCACGCCCCAGCAGGGAACTCCGGAGGCCGATCATGAGCACTGATGCGACGCTGACGGTCAGCGAACCCGGTGACGGCTTTGCCGTGCTCAGGGTCAACGGCCCCCTCGACCTGCACACCGCACCCCACGTGGCAGAGCGGGCCACGACCGAGCTGACCACACACCCCCATCTCGTGGTGGACATGTCCCTGGTCACCTTCTGTGACTCTTCGGGCCTGAACACCCTCTTGTGGCTACACCGGCACGCCACGGCGCTCGGTGGCAGCTTCGCCCTGGCCGCGGTACCGGCCCAGGCCAAACGACTGCTAGCCGTTACCGGTCTGGAGGTCGTCCTCACCCTCTACGCCCAACCCGCCGACGCCCTCCCCGACCACACTGCCGGAGCCTGATCCCCAGGGGCAACGCGGCCTGGAAGCGCTACCCGGCACCCGGGACGCGCCCAGGGGGGTGCGGTGGTCGGAGTTCGTTGCACCCCGGGGGAGTGAGGTGTTGTTCCGAGGTAGTGGGAACGCGAGGCAGCAGGTGGTGGGCCGGCTCGGCACCCGGACGCCGACCGGCTCGTGGCCGACCACCTGGCGGCGGGGAGGTGGCCCGCGACTGCGCGCCGGGCCGGTGCGCTCGGTCCGGCGGGTGAGATCGACTGGGACGTCTTTCGGTCGGCCTCCGGTCACGGCCGCCACGGCTCGGAGCTGTAGGAGCCGGGCGCAGCGCTCCCCGCGCCTGCCAGGGAGGGCTTGCCGCGGGCGGCGCGGCCGGGAGGGGGGATGATCGTGAGGGTCCGGATCTGACGAGCGAAGGGTGTGGCGGGTGGGCGAAGGTGCGGGGATCACTTCGGCGCAGGAGGCGGCGAACGACGAGCTGGTGCTCGCGTTCGGACGGCTGCAGGGGGCCGCGGGGCGGCTCGAGTACCTGCTCGGTGGTGCGATCGAGGAGGAGTTCGGGATCAGCCATTTGATGTACGAGGTGCTGCTGATCGTGGGCCGGGCGGGCGGTCCGGGCACGTCGATGCGGGCCATCGCGCAGGAGCGGGTCCTGACCACGGGCGGGATGACCCGCCTGGTGGACCGGATGGAGGCGGCCGGCCTGGTAGTTCGAGCCGACGACCCCGCGGACCGCAGGGGCAAGCTGGTACGGCTCACCGGGCGGGGTGAGGACATCGTGGTGCGGGCCAGCCGGTTGCACGTCGAGAACATCCGCCGCTACTTCCTGGCGCCGCTGCCCGAGGAGGCGCGGGAGCAGTTCATGGAGTGCCTGCGGATCCTGTCCCACTCGGCGCGGGACGCCCTGCCCCGCCTTCGGTAGGGGCGTAAGTCTCGAGGACGGGGCTTTTCACCACGCAGGAATACCTGACACAGCAGATACTGTTCAAGCAGGTATATCGCTTCGGTGCGGAGCGACTCCCTCTGCGAAGGCCTTCCCATGAAACTCGTCTACGTCTTCGACGCCTACTGCGGCTGGTCCTACGGCTTCGCCCCCACGCTGGCCGAGGTCACCCGACGCCATCCCGACCTGCCCGTCGAGGTCGTGTCGGGCGGCTTGTTCACCGGGGAGCGGGCCGTGCCGATCCGCGAGTTCGGCTATGTCCAGGGCGCCAACGCCAAGATCAGCGAGCTGACCGGTGTCGGGTTCGGGACCGGGTACGGGCGGCTGATCGCCGACGGCTCGTTCGTCATGGACTCGCTGGACGCCGCCCGAGGCATGGCGGTGCTGCGACAGGCGGCCCCGGAGCGAGCGGTGGAGCTGGCCATGGCCGTGCAGGCCGCGTTCTACCAGGACGGCCTCAGCCTGTCCGACCCCGACACCTTCACCGGGATCGCCGCGGCAGCCGGCCTCGACACGCCGGAAGCCGGCGCCGCGCTCACCGCACCGGCCGCCCGTCTCGCGGCGGAGGCCGACTTCCGGCAGGCGGCAGCCCTGGGCGCGCAGGCCTACCCGACCCTCCTGGCCCAGGACGGCGACCGCACCGCGGTGCTCGCCGTCGGTCACGCCGGTCCCGACAGGATCGACATACTCCTGGAGCGGTTCGGCGCCGCCCGCACCCGGTCGGCCGCGTCCGGCCGCTGAATCCCGGCCGACACACCGGCAGGTCGGCGCCGTCCGGACACGGCGGGGCGACCCTGAACCCCACACGACCGGCAGCCTCACCCCTCACCACCCCCACCCCCACCCCCACGCTGATCCCAGCAAAGGACATGATCATGAGCACTCTTGACTTCAAGGTCATCGACCTGGACTTCCCCGTCGGCTCGAAGAACAAGACCGCCACCCTCATCACCGGCGAGGAGGAAGCGTTCCTGATCGACGCCGGATTCACCCGCGCAGACGGGCACCGTCTGGTCGCCGAGATCCTCGACTCCGGCAAGACGCTGACCACGGTGTTCATCAGCCACGCCGACCCCGACTACTACTGGGGAGCCGAGGTCATCGCCGACGCGTTCCCCGCGGCACGGCTCGTCGCCACCCCGCTGGTGATCGAGCACATCACCGCCGCGTACGAGGGCAAGCTCAAGGCGTGGGAGCCGGTTGGCGTCAACCGCCCCACCCGCCTGGTCGAGCTGACCCCGCTGACCGGCGACATCACCCTCGAAGGCCACGTCTTCCAGCTCAAGGGCGGCCACCCCGGCCTGCCCGACCGCCACTACCTGTGGCAGGCAGAACACCGGGCGATCGTCGCCGGCGTCCTCCTCTTCCAAAACGAGCACGTCTGGGTCGCCGACACCGGCAAGCCCCAAGACCGCGCCGTGTGGATCGAGCTGCTGGACGAGATGACGGTCCTCGACCCGGCCTTCGCTATCCCCGGCCACCGGCTGCCCACCGCCGCCGCCCTCGACGCGAGCCCGATCTCCTACACCCGCGGGTACCTCACCGCCTTCGAAGAGGAGCTGGAAAAGGCCGACGACGGCGAAGCCCTGACAAACGCGCTGGTCGCCCGCTACCCCGACTCCGGCATGCTCATCGCGGCCCAGCTCGGCGCGAAGGTCGCCAAGGGCGAAATGACCTGGGGCTGATCCACCCCGACCACGGACTGGCCCCGGCGCCCCGACCGCCGCGTAGTGGGCACCGGGGCCGGTCCGTGCCGGCCCACCACCAGCCCCGACCTCACCTGAGAAAGGTCATCGTCATGAGCGAGACGACCGATTTCCACACCTCCGCCGCACCCGCCGACGTGGTGCGCCGCCAGTACATCGCCTCTGCCAACGGCGACCTCGAAGCCCTGCGAGCCACCCTGGGGGACGACGTGGAATGGACCGAGATGGCCGGCTTCCCCCTGGCCGGCACCTACCGCACCCCCACCGGCGTCACCTCCGCGGTCATGGAACGACTCGGCAAGGACTGGGACGGCTGGACCGCCCACGACGACACCTACGTCGTCGACGGCGGGAACGTCGTCGTCCTCGCTCGCTACACCGCCACCAACAAGGCCACCGACAAGCCGCTCAACGTGCGCGTTGCCCACCACTTCGTCGTACGCGGCGGAAAGATCGTCCGTTTCGAACAGTTCGTCGACACCGCCCTGGTTCGCGACGCCATGCGCCCCGGCCCATGACCGTCTCGGCGCAGCTCCCCCGGTCAGGTGGCCTGACCGAAGCCAAGGACGGCCAAGCCTGGTCGCGCAGCGGTGAGAGCCGCCGAAGGTGCAAGCGAACGGAAACCGGCAAGCCGACCGCGCTGACGGACGGTGCATGCAGCAGCTGTGCACGGATCTCGCCGGGACATCCAAGAACCGCGATGATGCAGCCCCCGGGACAGGGCCCACGGCCTTGCTGGCTACCGCAGCAGCAGGTGCTGGCTGGAGCAGCACGGCCCGGGCGGCGAACAGCAGCTGCCCGTCGCTGTACGGCCGGGGCGGCTGGCCTGCACCCCGAGCGGCAGCCGTGTGCCGCCTGGCCTGTGCAAATGCTGCGCCGCCCCCGCGACACCAGCATGCTGCGGCGTCCTGGCACCCACGACCTGGTTCTAGTCGGGCGGGGTGATCAGCATGGTGTTACCCACAGGGAGCTGATGTTGTCGTTTCGGTTGTACTGGGAGGTATTGCCCTTCCAGTTCCCTACTGGCCACGTGGAGCCTTGCTTGTTGGTGTCCAGGTACGTGCAGACCGTCCTGCCCGTCCTGTTCCATACCGAGGAGACTTTGTCGTTCAGGCCGTAGTCGCCCAGGTTATTGGTGCCATTTCGGAAGTACGCCGGTTTGCCATATCCGTTGTCGTGCTCATAGACGCAGAACTCGCCGACCTCGCAGTTGCGCCACGGTGTCTCGGCGGCGGCTGCCGCTGGTGCGGTGAGCGCTGCGGACATTGCCAAGCCCGCCGCAGCCGTGAGGGTGAGGAGGGAGCGTCGCAGTGACATCACAAGATCCGCCTTTAGTCGGGAACATGTGGATTCCTTCCGTCCACTAGAGCAGCTGGATGCCGGGAACCACATGCGAGAACAAGCCTTTGCTGCGGGTCGCATATAGCCACATCTCCCCTGCAGGTTCACAGACCTGATGCTTCTCCCTGGGGGCCGTCGGACGCGCACCGGGTGCGGCCCCGGCGCGGGCGATGCCCTCAGCCGCGGCGGGGCCGGCCTGCTCGTGCCAGGACCGCAGGGTGCCCAGGAAGGAAGCAGATCCCCAGCTCGAACAGCGCGAACAGGAGACGTTGATCTGTAGTTGCCGCGACACGGCAGGGGAGGGCCCATCTGCGACCCGGGTCCTCCCTTCTACCTGCTCGTCGCGGCCGCCGAACGCACCGTGATCGAACTCGCCGGGCGCTGCAGGTCAGCAGGGAATGTCGATCTGGTAGGTGCGCTCGCCCGAGTCGATGTCGTTGTCGCTGCCGGTCCAGTACGGCCCGCTTTGGCGGAAGTTCAGGGTGGCCGTGGCTGTGCCGCACTCGACGGTCGGCAATTGCCCTCCGCCGGCCCAGCCGTCCCGGGACTCCTGGCGCAGAGAGGCCGAGTAGCTCGCTGTCTGGCCCCCCTTGCTGACGGCACCGTCGGCCTTCCAATGGGCCGGGTAGCTCGCGCTCGCGTTGTACCAGGCGTTGCCCCAGTAGTAGCTGTTGTTGTGGGTGCTCACCCGCACCTCCGGGGACCCACTGGCTTCGAAGTGCAGGCACACCTGCACTTCGGCGTAGGTGTACTGCCCCTTGCCGTAGAGGCTTTCCCGCGGGCCGCAGTAGTCGCCTGGCGGCACGGCGGCGGCACGTTGTTCTGCGGCTGTGGCGGTAGGCATGAGGAGGCTGCCCGACAGCACCACCGCTGCGATGACGGGCTTCCGGACACGCGTGATCACCGATCGGGCCATACCCTGAACTCCTGTCGCCGGCGGCGCCCCTCATAGCGGAGCACCGCCAGAAGATCATGGTTCGTCGCTGGGATGTAGACCTGCTGTGCGTGCTTCACCCGATTGGGTATGCCGCGCCACATACAGGGCCATTCCGGGCCCATGGAACTCGTAACACGATCTTGTCGAGGTTTCCTGGTTGGGCGTGACCAGTGTGACGATTCGGCTGTTCGTGATGCCGTAATGCTGGGGCCATGATGATCAGGGGGACAGGTGGACGGTGGCTCGTCGCCACACTGGCCGCGTCGGCTGTACTCACCTCAGGGTGTACGGACTCGGTCGACACCGAGCTCTGGACTGCATCCTTAGAGCCTGCAACACGATCATGGTTGGGTCTTCTTGAGTCGGCGCCAGCAGATGAGGCTGCAGGCCAGCGTGATGAAGGCCTCATGGAGTTCGAGGCGTCGTTCCCAGCGCACGGCGAGGCGTTTGAACTGGTGGAGCAGGGCAAAGGTCTGCTCCACGCCGTAGCGGAGCTTGCCCAGGCCCCTGATGTTCGGGGCGCCCTTGCGAACCGGTGCCGAGTTGGCCCGGCGCGGCACACGCACGATCGGCGCGCTCGTCGTGGGGTGCTGAACTGGCCCGGTGGCGCCCGACTCGCGTGCGGCCCCTTTCTGACGCGTCAGAAGGGCCGCACACTCACGGTGGACCAGGTACGCCGGGCTCGGCACCCGCATCGCGTGCGTGTTGGCCTGCTCGTGACGGTGCTCCTCGATCCCGCGCAGGACGCTCTCACCGAACCGCCGGGACCAGTCGGCGCTCATCAACGGTTGCGTCTGTGGCCCAGATCCGCCAGCAACGGCTCCGCGGCACCACCCGCGGCCGTCCACGACTCGGTGTAGAAGTCGTCCACGAAATAGAGCCAGATGTATCGGCACGCCACCAGCGTCAGCCGTGACGCGGAGCGTCAGGATGCGTGCGCCCGCACAGACCGGCCAGATCGATTGCATCGAAGCGCTCCCGGTCCCACCCGTTCGCACCGATGAGACGCCGGCCGACGACTCCACTGGCAGCCCCTCGTCACGCCGCTCCGCGATCTCTCATCACCTTCCGGGCGGCGAACCGCCCGTACTTCAGCCAGATGCCCACCTTCGCGCCCTGGTGGGTGGCGTCCAGCGGGGCCACGAGGTAGCCGTTCTAGGTGACGTGGAGGCTGCCGGATCGTTTCAGCCGATGTGAATGACGGATTCCGCTTTTCCTGGCCGGGCCCCCGCTGCCCGGACTGCACCAACCAGCCCGGCCGGGGCCTGCCGCCCGGAGTCGCCGCCTGCGTTCGGAGTCCGCGCAAAGGGGCGGAGGTGTGATGGGGCGGTCGTTCTACTGGTGTCGCTCCTGCCGCCAGCCTCTCTACGCCACCAGTTCTCCAGCGGTTCCGGCGGGCTGGGACTGGGAGATCGACCATCAACAGCCCGGTGACTGTGCCAACGGGCACCTGATGCCCCTTACCGGCACGGCCACGGCTCCCGAGGACCTGCCCAATGCTTCGCGGGTGCTGCGTGTCTTCGGATCCTGAGCCCCGGCCGATTCCCCTTGCATATGGGTCCTCCCTCGTGGCGGGCCTGCTGGTGACGTCTGGGTTACGGCCCGCCACGCCGCCCGGCGTGGGGTCGTTGGGCTGCTTATGGACCAGAAAACCGTTCCAGCGCCGAGGGGTGTCGCCGACGTGGGGGCGGGCGGCGGGCGGGCTTCGGATTCGCCGATCTACGACGCCCTCGAGCGGCAGTGGCTCCAGGAAGGCCGGGAAGTTCCCGGCGGAGAAGGAGCCGCGCCAAGAGGCAGGCACCGGTCGGGAGACGGAGACCTGTTCCACCGAGGCTGACCGGACGAGCGTTTCAAGATTCACTCTGCTCCCGAAGGGACTGCCCGGGGGCCTGCAGTGCAGGCGGGGTTAGGGCACCAGCCGGGGCGGGTTCGGCGCACCGGAGGAGTGGCTGGGGGAGCGTTGTCCGGTGACGTGTGCTGCGTGCGCCGGGTGTAGTCGGCAGGTACCCGGGGGAGCGTCACGGGCATGAACACGCACGACGCTCAACGCGATGATGGAGACTCCGACGTCCTGGGTGTCTATCTGGAGATGCTGCGGGCTCAGATGTCTCCGAGGCGGTTCCGCACCCTGGTGACGGCCGTCCAAACGACATGCGGCCTGCTGTCCGACGGGCCGGCCACCCCTGTGACGGTGCCCGGCGACAGCTTCCTGCCCAGCGATCTGCGACGGGAGTACCTGTCCGTGCTGGCGGTCATGATCACAGGACGCATGGACCACTGCCTGGTCGAGGTCCCTGTTCGGGGCGGGCCGTCGGGGTGGGCGGTCCTCGAGGCCGGGCCCGACGACGCCCCAGCCGCTCCGCGAGCCATGCGTCACACGGCCGCCCGCCGACACAACGAGCAGACGACCCTCGCCGCCGAGTTGGAAGGCATCGCCCGCGCGAGCGGCCTCAGCCCCCACTGAACGACATCGCGGTGCCGCCCTGTTCGGCGCCGTCCGGCCGTGACCGAAGACCTGATGAATCGTTTATCCATATCGTCGCCGTCAGTGCACGACCGCTCCCCCCTTGCGGTGACCGCGACGCCTGGCCCCGGGACACCCCCCTGTCCCGGGGCCCTGTCGTAGCCTCCGACAAGCGCCACCTCCTCAACCAAGAGGAGCGGCGCAGGGAACGCCATGCCGGTACCGGTTCGCGGACGGCATGAGGCTGCGGTGGAGCTGAAGGTGAAACCGGGCAGGGCCGGACGACAGCGCGGTCGCAAGCAGGGCTGCTGCCACACCGCAAAAGTGATCTTCATGCCACGGCCATCGGGACCCGCCGACGAGGACGAGAAGCCGAAAGCCTGCACCGGCCAGGCGCATAAGTGGGCGAATGCACCTCGCCGCCGCGGCCCTGTTCTTCGCGCGCGAGGGGCACCTGAGGGCAGGGCCTTTGTGGCCGGCCCCTCCTTCGCGGGTAGCGAAACGAGAGGCTGCACCCGGTGAGCTGGTCCCACCCGAGCCGGACGGGACGTCACCCACCGCCCGATATCCTCGCCTTGGGGCATGACCTCGCCCGCCGTGGTCGGCAGCGTCTCGCCGGTGTCCAGGTGCTGCCGGACCAGGTGGGAGCAGCGCTGCCATGTCACCGGCCACGCCGGGCACCAGGACGGGTCGATCTCCTCCAGCGGCTCGCGCCGCTCACGCGCCATCGCCCCGGCCTCCCACGCGATGCGGAAGTGCTCCCAGACCATCCCGAGCTTCTCCCGTTGCCGCTGTTGCCACTGCCGTCCTTGCTGACGGGCTCGTGGCGGCTCGCGAGCGGGCCCGGGTGGCGGAGGGCAACTGACGGTCTGCGCTCAGAGCGGGGTCACACGCTGCGCGGCAGTGTCCTGGTGCGGTGGAGATCGTTGGCGGGGTGATGACCCAGGTGATGTGCCTGGGTATCACTGCCGCCTGGGGTGTCGTGGGGCAGACCGTGTGCGGCCGGCCTGCGTCTGGGTGAAGTCGTCGTGGAGGGCGAGGCGCCCGCTGAGGACCCGGCCCTATGTCTGCTCTGCTTTCACTGCTTTGCGCGAGTTCCGCTGTGTGCACCGGTCGTCCGGGCGCCTGAAAGAGGATTCCATGCGACGTACTCTGTTTCCGCTGGCGCTGGCTGTTGTCGCCGCGACCACGTTCAGCTTCACCACCGCGACCGCGGCGCACGCGGCGCCGACAGTCACCATCGAAAGCGCGCAGTTGGGGACCGGCGGCACTGCCGTAACCTGCCCGAACGAGCTGGCGCGGGTGGTGGGCGGGGGCTTCCAGGTCGCCAGCAGCAACCAGGCGTCTGCCAGCTACCCGTCCGCTGCCAGGTCCTGGACGGTCGACGCGCCCACTGAGTTCGAGCTCTCCGGTACCGCGTACGCAGTCTGTGCGCTGGGTGACCTGACGGTCACTACCCACTCCGCGCCCGTGACCCCGGGGACGGCGACCACGGTCACCTGCCCCAACACCCTGGCGCGGGCGCTCAGCGGTGGCTTCCAGGCTGACGACCCGCAGTCTGCGGCAGATGTCTCCGAAAGCCATTCCTCCGGCAGCCGGTCCTGGACCGTCAAGGCCGACGCCCCCGGCACCGGCCATGTGGTGTGCGGTGTCGTCGCGCTGGCGGTCACTGTGGAGTCCGCGCCCCTCGTCGACGGTCAGGCGACCGTGACCTGCCCGAACGCGCTCGCCAACGTCATGGGCGGCGGCTTCGCCACCAATGGAACCGTACCTGCCAGCTACCCGTCCGGCCCCAGGTCCTGGACGGTCGAGGCGGACGCTGCCACCACGACCGGCAGCGTCTACGCCGTGTGCGCCGTCGAAGCCTAAGCCGCCGCGCAGGCAGCACTGGGCCACCGCCCCTGCCGGCCGTGTAAGCGCAGTGCGGGCCGCCACCCCTCGCCGGGTGGCAGCCCGCACTGGCGTTCCGGATGGGTACTGCCTTTCGACCAGGACAACCTCGGGAGCGGGCGCGAGGTGGCGTTACCGGCGGCCGGCTGCGGCCATGACGAGGCCGGTGACGAGCAGGGACCGGCCGATCACGAGGACGGGGAATCCGGGGCCGGGCAGGAAGTACATCGCCGCCCTGGCCCGGAAGTTGGCGGCGAACGCCCGGAGGTTGGCGGCGAACGCCCACTCGCGCCGGGCACTGCCCGGGTGGCGGAGTTCGGTGATGGCGCTGCGGATGACGACGGCGGCGATGACGATTACGGGGGCAAGCAGTGAGGTATGGCCCCGGCCGTCAGGGGTGCTGCCCGTCGGCGAGGGCGGCGTTGCCCTCGGTCTTCGCCGCGGTGTGGTGCTGGTAGATGTCGGGGATTCCGTCGTTGTCGGCGTCGAGGTTCTCCGCCTCGTACAGGCGCCGGTAAACGGTGTTGCGGCGCCGTAGCAGGACGGCGGCGAGGATGGCGGCGATGAGGGAGGCGACGAGGATGGCGGCCTTGACGTGCTCGCCGGTCTGGGTGCCGGGGAAGGCGAGTTCGCCGATCAGGAGGGCGACGGTGAAGCCGATTCCGGCCAGCACGGACAGGCCTAGGACGTCGGCCCAGGCGAGGTCGGGGTTGAGTTGGGCGCGGGTGAAGCGGGCGGCCAGGTAGGTCCCAATGAAGATCCCCAGTGTTTTGCCGACGATCAGGCCGATCACCACGCCCAGGGGTTCGGGGCTGGTGAACACCGCACCGAGGGCGGGGCCGGAGATGCTCACCCCGGCGGCGAACAGCGCGAACAGCGGTACCGCGATGCCCGCGGAGAGCGGGTGGACCAGGTGGGAGACCCGGGAGGCAGGCGAGACCTCTTCGCCCGGGTCGCGGGTGGTGCGCAGGATGAGGCCCATGGCGACGCCGGCGACGGTGGCGTGGACGCCGCCGTTGTACATCAGCGCCCAGATCGCTACCCCGAGCGGCAGGTACCACCACCAGCCGCGTACCCGCAGCCGCTGGAGCAGGTAGAAGACGACGAGGCCCGCGAAGGCGCCGGCGAGTGCCCACGGGTTGAGGTCGGAGGTGAAGAACACCGCGATGATCAGGATCGCGCCCAGGTCGTCGACGACCGCGAGGGTGAGGAGGAAGGCGCGCAGCGCGGCCGGCAGGTGCGTGGACAGCACCGCCAGGACCGCGAGGGCGAAAGCGATGTCGGTGGCCATGGGGACCGCCCAGCCCGCACTGCCGCCGCCGCCCGCCGAGGCCGCGGCCAGGTAGAGGGCGGCGGGGACGGCCATCCCGCACAGCGCGGCGATGACGGGCAGTGCGGCGGTTGCGGGGGTGCGCAGTTCACCGACCACGAGCTCGCGTTTCAGCTCGATCCCGGCGACGAGGAAGAACACGGCCAGCAGCCCGTCGGCCGTCCAATGCCCAACGGACAGGTCCAGGCCCAGGGCCGGTATCCCGAAGTGGAAGTCGCGTGCGGATGCGTACGCCGCGCTCCACGGGCTGTTCGCCCAGATCAGCGCGAGGACTGCCGCGCCGAGGAGGACCAGGCCGCCCACGGTCTCGGTGCGCAGGGCCCTGGTGATCGCCTGCCGCTCAGGCAGCGGCAGCAGGCCGAGGAAGGGGGAGCGGGTGCCGGCCATGGCAGGGGCCTCCGGGTCTGTCGGCGAAAGAGGGCACACTGCCCCCGAGGACGCCGACCAGACTTCCCGGCACACCGCGCGCCAGCTGTTGACGCGTTCCTTACACCGTATCCACCGAAGGACAAGCTGTCTGCGCCGCACGCCTCCCCAAGATCACATCGGTGTCAGGTTGTGATCAGCCCTGGCGGAGGCACATCACCACGCGGCGACGGCCGCGTGCACCGGTGCGGCGCCCGCGTGCAGCGGCGGCAAGCTCGCCGGACATCGTGTAGAGAGCGGCGTCGCCCGCGATCGTGAGGAGCGCGTCCCACCAGCAGCGGCGAGGCCGAACAGCGGGCGGGTCGGCGGGTCAGGCGGGTCACCGCAGGGCATCGGGCGGCGTGGTCGGAACGAGCGGACGGGACCCGGCGGGTGCGGTCTGGTGCAGGCGGGCGCGGAGCGTTTCGGCGAAGTCTTCGGCGCGGGCCAGCTGGACCCGGAGTTTGTCGACCTGCTCGGTAGCGGCGTGCTCGTACTCGCGCACGCGTTTCAGCAGGGCCTCGCGCTCGCCGGTGTCGAGGCCGGGCTCGTGGTCGAGGCGGTCGGTGGCGTTCAGGAGGTCGCGCATCTGGTCGAGGGTGAAGCCGAGCGGCTTCATGCGGCGGATGACCATGAGGCGCTGCACGTCGGTCTCGGTGTAGAGGCGGAAGCCGCCCTGGGAGCGGGCCGAGGGGACGACGAGGCCGGTCTCCTCGTAGTGCCGGATGGTGCGCAAGGACAGCTCCGTCCGCGCGGCGACCTCACCGATCTGCATGTGCTTGTCGTCCACGCCCGCAGACCTGGCCCTTCCCGTCGTGGCAGGCCGCGTCCTGCAGGACCCTACCGATCTCTACTCTAACGTTACGGTAGAGTAGCTGCTGTGCCGGTGCCTCGTGTCCCTGCACGGCTGCCGTGTCGGGGCCGATGGTGCCCCCGGCGAAGACCCGATTCCTGCAGGAGCCAAGCGTGCGCGAGCCCATGACGCCCGGCGCCGTCGCCTGCCCGCCGTGATGCTCACCCCCGGATGCGAGCTGCCCGGCCGTGTACTGCACAGGCCCGCCGCATCCACCCTTCCGACTTTCCGGCCCGCCTGATTCGGGCCGCCCGCGGGGAGCCGGCCCGGCCCCTCCGCCTTTTCCCGCGCACCCTGGCCTGCCCAGAAGCCGGATGTGCCCGAGCACGACAGGTTCCTACTCCCTTGTCTTCTGCTTCCCCGACGTCCCCGGCCGCCCGGCTGCGCGGCCTGCGCCCCGACTGGCTGTCCGATCCGAAGGTGTGGCGCACGGAGGTCCTCGCGGGCCTGGTCGTCGCGCTCGCGTTGATTCCCGAGGCGATCTCGTTCTCGATCATCGCCGGTGTCGACCCGGCGGTGGGCCTGTTCGCCTCGTTCACCATGGCCGTGGTGATTTCCATCGTCGGCGGCCGCCGGGCGATGATCTCCGCCGCGACCGGGGCCGTCGCCCTTGTGATCGCTCCGCTGAACCGTGAGTACGGCTTCGGCTACCTGGTCGCAGCGGTCATCTTGGCCGGTGTCTTCCAGATCGCGCTCGGTGCGCTGGGCGTCGCGAAGCTGATGCGGTTCATCCCGCGCTCGGTAATGGTCGGCTTCGTCAACTCACTCGCCATCCTGGTCTTCATGGCCCAGGTCCCCGAGATGCACGACGTCCCGTGGGCCGTCTACCCGCTGATCATCGGCGGCCTTGCACTGATGGTGTTCTTCCCGAAGGTCACCACGGTGATCCCGGCCCCGCTGGTCTCCATCGTCATCCTGACCGTGATCACGGTCGCGGCCGCGATCGCCGTGCCGACGGTCGGCGACAAGGGCGCCCTGCCGTCGTCCCTGCCCGTCCCGGGCCTGCCTGACGTGCCGTTCACGCTGGACACCCTGACGACGATCGCGCCGTATGCCTTCGCCATGGCGCTGGTCGGTCTGATGGAGTCCCTGATGACGGCCAAGCTCGTCGACGAGATCACAGACACCCACTCCTCCAAGACCCGCGAATCGGTCGGCCAGGGCATAGCCAACATCGTCACCGGCTTCTTCGGCGGCATGGGCGGCTGTGCCATGATCGGCCAGACCATGATCAACGTGAAGGTCTCCGGCGCCCGCACCCGCCTGTCCACCTTCCTCGCGGGTGTCTTTTTGATGGTGCTGTGCATCGTCTTCGGGCCGGTCGTCTCCGACATCCCCATGGCCGCCCTCGTCGCCGTCATGGTCATGGTCTGCTTCGCGACGTTCGACTGGCACTCCATCGCCCCGAAGACACTTCGCAGGATGCCCGCCGGCGAGATCACGGTCATGGTCGTCACCGTCGCCTGCGTGGTCGCCACCCACAACCTCGCCATCGGCGTCGTCGCCGGCTCGATCACCGCGATGGTCATCTTCGCCAAACGCGTCGCCCACCTCGCCGAAGTCACCCCCGCTACCGACCCCGACGGCAGCCGCGTCGTGTACTCGGTGACCGGCGAGCTGTTCTTCGCCTCCTCCAACGACCTCGTCGGCCAGTTCAACTACGCCACCGACCCCGACCAGGTCGTCATCGACCTGTCCGCCGCCCACATCTGGGACGCCTCCTCCGTCGCCGCCCTGGACGCCATCGAGACCAAGTACGCCCAGCGAGGCAAGAGGGTGGAAATCACCGGCCTGAACGATCCCTCCGCCGACCTGCACGGCAAGCTCACCGGCGAACTCACCAGCCACTGACTCTGGGACTTCGGGCCTCGGCGCGGACGGCGGCCCGTCGCCTCCATCCGGCCCTCGGGGTCGTACAAGACGGTGTGCGTGCTGGCTCGCGTCCATCGGGGCCTCGAGCGGGACGCCGTGGGACGCGGCCGGGTTGGTGGTTGCGGCCGAGGTGTGGCCGGGAGTTGCCGTGAGCGCGGTGGGGGCGGTGATGCCGGAGAGCAGCAGTGTGGCGAGGGCGAGGGCGGACACGCGGCGGTAGGACGACACGGGTGTCACGGACCGTTCTGTGCAGAGTGGATGGTGGTCCGCGGCGATCTTCACGTGTCCTGTGGCCGAGGGCTCCGCCCCGCGGTCTATTCCACTTGTACGGTGTGGTTGAGGAACGTCCGTGCAGGGGCATGCGCTACGTAGGTGCCGTGGGGTCGCAGCGCCGACGTGGGAACGGAGCGCTCGCGGCGTCGCGTCGGCTGGAGATCTGGACGTCGTGGTCGATGGTGTAGAGCTGCATGGTGGCGGTCGGGACGAGCTTGGTGATGTCGAGGTCCTTGTCCTCGAGTTCGACGCAGTACTGCCCGACCGCGGGCTTGGTGACCGACTCGATGCCCTTGGACCGGTTGACGCTGCCGTTCGCGTTGACCTCCGCGGCGGCCTGCGCGTAGGGAGCCTTCGCCTTGGCCGCGCCCGGGGGAGCGGCCACCGCCACTCCCACTAGCGTCCCGCCTGCCAGGACGCTGAGCGCGGCCGCCGTCCCTACCGCCGTAGGGACCCTCTTGTTCTTCTCGGTGTGCGTGCTCGCGGCGCAGGGGGCCCATCAGCCGCACACCGGTGTTCGGCGGACCCCGTGGGACAGGCTCCTCATCCTGCGGGTAGGCCCGGCTCCCGCTCGTGCTCGCGGGGTGGAGGTGTGATGAGCACACCAACCCCAGCAGCGCGAACTCACTCAGTGCCGCCCCGGCGGCTCCTCTTCCTTACAGGCCCGGCCACGATGGTCAATTATTGACCGATCGGTCCAGACTAAGGTTATGATCTTCGACGTGGCCAGGACCAAGGAATTCGATCCGGACGCCGCGCTGCAGTCGGCCCTTGAGCTGTTCTGGCGGCGCGGCTACGAAGCGACGTCAGTGGCGGACCTCGTCGAGCACCTCGGCATCGGCCGCGCCAGCATCTACGCGACCTTCGGCAGCAAGCATGAGCTGTATCTGAAGGCCATGGACCGGTACGCCGAGATGCGCGACCCGTTTCTCCTGGCCGAGCTGTCCCAGCCGGGCCCCGCACTGCCTGCGGTGCGGGCGGTGGTGCGCCGCTTCGCCGCGGAAGCCGCCTCCCCGGAAGGGCGGCTGAACGGCTGCTTCGTCACCAATACCGCGGCTGAGCTGGCCCCGCACGACCCTGCGGCGGCCCGCCGGGTCGAGATCAGCTGGGAGCACGTCGAGACCCCACTGCACTGCGCGCTCGTCCGGGCCCAGGCCCAGGGCGAGCTGCCCGAGCACCGTGATCCGCGCGCGCTGGCCCGCATGCTGCTCGTCCTGCTGCAGGGCGTGCGAATCGTCGGCAAGGCGTCGAGCGATCCCGCCCGGGTGCGGGACGCGGCCGAACAGGCGCTGGCCCTGCTGGACTGAATCACACTCACCGGAGCCACCGGGCCCGCTTCCGCGCGCCCAAATAATGGACCGATCGGTCAAATATTAGGGGGAGGTATGACCGCCATGAGCACCGCCCGCGTCACCACCGTGCAGCACCGATGCGCCTTCGTCCTCCTCGGCAGTGTCCAGGCCACGCTGATCTTCACGCTAGCCGCGATCGCCATACCGCTGCCCCGCCTTGCTCGCGAATTCGACCTTGAGCGCGCCGACTTGATCCTGCTCAGCGCCGCCTACGGACTGACCTTCGCCGGGCTGCTGCTCTTCGGCGGACGCCTCGCCGACCGCTACGGCGGGCGGCGCGCCCTCACCGCAGGCCTTGTCCTCTTCGCCGCTGCCTCGGCCGCCGTCCCGCTCGCCCCCAGTATCGGGGCACTGCTCGTGGCGCGCCTCGCCCAGGGCGCGGGCGCGGCCCTCGTCGCGCCAGCCGCCATGGCCGTGCTGCGCGCCGTATTCCCCTCGCCCACCGCGTATGGCAGGGCGATGGCTACCTGGGGCGGACTCTCGGTGCTCGGCGCGACCGCGGGCAATCTGCTCTCCGGCGTCATCTCGGCGCTGCTTTCCTGGCGTTGGACCTTCGCCGTACCACTCGTGGTGGCGATCGCAGCCCTCGCCCTCACGCCCCGGCTGCTGCCGGACACCGCAGCGAACCGGGACAGGGCTCTCGACCTGCCGGGTGCTCTGCTCG
Organism: Streptomyces sp. cmx-11-4; assembly: GCA_049998195.1. Classification (GTDB taxonomy): domain Bacteria; phylum Actinomycetota; class Actinomycetes; order Streptomycetales; family Streptomycetaceae; genus Streptomyces. The sequence continues at coordinate 35,044 of JAEBET010000028.1, read as the reverse complement.
CCACCGTCGGGATCACCCTCGCCAGCTACGGGCTCGTCGTCACCGACGCCCAACCCTGGTCGTCGGCCGGCGTGCTCGTGCCGCTGCTCGGCGGGACCGCGCTGCTGGCCGCGTTCTGGTACGCCGAGCGCCGGGCCCGCGACCCGCTGCTGCCACTCCGCTTCCTGCTTGACCGGCGGCGGGCCCTGGCCCTCATGGCCATCGCACTGAGCGCCTGCGGGACCGCGATGACCTTCGTGGTTCTCTCACTCCACCTCCAGCAGGCGCGCGACTGGTCACAGTTGCAGACTTCGGCCGCCTTCGTGCCGTTCGCCGTCGCGTTGATCGCCTCGGGCCGGGCGGCAGGACCGCTCATCGGCCGGTACGGGGCCGGAGCCGTCACGACCGCCGGGCTCGGCACGGGCGCGGCCGGCCTCGCCCTCCTCGCGTTCACCGGGCTCGATGCGCACACCTGGTACGCGTATGGACTGCTGCCGGGCCTTGTGCTGCTGCCGGCCGGCACCGCGGCCTCCTTCGCGGGAGCCGCCGTGCTCGCCACCGAAGGTGTACCGCAGCAGCAGACCGGGCTCGCGGCTGGCGTGCTGAACACTGCGATGGAATTCGGCCCGACCGTCCTCTTCGCCGTCCTGCTCGCGCTCGGCAGCGACGCCTCGTCCCTGGCCGCGACGGGGGCAGCCCTCGCCGTCGTGGCCCTCCTGAACCACCGCACCAAGTAGTCCATCACTCAGAGGAGTCACCCACATGAACCGCTTCACCGACCAGACCGTCCTCGTCACCGGCGCAGGCTCCGGCCTCGGCCGCGCGATCGCGCTCGCCTTCGCCGCCGAGGGCGCATCCGTGGTCGCCGCGGGACGCACCGCGGCCTCCCTGGACGAGACGGTCGCTCTCATCGAGGCCACCGGCGGCACGGCCACCGCCGTCACTGCCGATGTCACCGACTCCGGCCAGCTCCAGAACCTCGTACGCGAGAGCGTCAACCGCTTCGGCGGACTGGACATCGCGGTCAACAACGCCGGGATACTCCGCGCCACCGTACCCGTCGGCGAGGTGAGCGAGGAGGACTGGGACGCGGTGCTGCGGACCAATGTCACCGGCGTCTGGCTGGCCATGAAGCACGAGATCGCCCACATGAAGAAGAACGGCGGTGGCGCCATCGTCAACATCTCGTCCAACCTGGGCGCGCACCTGCGGATCCCGAACGCCGCCGCGTACATCACCTCAAAGGCGGCCGTCTCCGCGCTGACCCGCGCCGCCGCTCTCGACCACATCCACCAGGGCATCCGCATCAACGCGGTCAGCCCCGGCGCCTCCGCCGCTCCCATGTCGCTGCGGCCCGGCGAGACCGACGCCGACCGTGCCGAGCGGGTGAAGACGGAAAACCCGCTCGGCCGGGTCGCGGAGGCCGAGGAAGTGGCGGCCGCGGTGCTCTACCTCGCCTCGCCCGCGGCCGGCGCGGTCGTCGGCACCGACCTGGTCATCGACAGCGGATCATCGGCCTGACGGTTCGTAGGCTGGGGTGCCATGGTCCCCGGGCTGAGGGGGGGGTGTAGCCGAGCTGGTTGAACTGGGTTACGTCCCGGCGGCTGGCGTGTTCGGGAGCGCGTTGGGTGAAGTAGGCGCCGCCGAGCTCCTGGCAGGCCACGTCGTCGGTGAGCATGTGCCAGATCGCCCCCCGACTCACCGTCCCTCGCCGTCCTGCGCGACTGGCTCCAGCAGGGGGAAGGGGCGGCGCGCCCCGCCACCTCCACCTCCACCTCCGCCCTGACCCGGACCGGCAACGGCTGGGACCTGCGGCTCTCCCGGTAGCCCGCCGCTGCCGCTCAGGCACGTTGCCCGGGACGCTTGAAGCACCCCGGGCAACGCCGCCGTCTGCACTCGGTTCCTGTCCAGGGCCATGCAACATCCGGCGGTGCTGGAGACGGACACCGCCGCAAGGCCCGCAGGTGAGAGCGGACGCGATCGGCAAAGGCTGCCGGCTACCAGGAGGAGGTTGAACGGCGGCTGTTGCAAGGCCCGTCAGCGAGGGCCTTCCCGCAGGCGTCAGTCCTCGGCGATACCGGTGTGTCCGAGTCCGTCGTCCAGGGTGATGCGGATGGTATCCCCTGAGCCGGTGGCGCCGGCGAGCTCTGCTGCGATCCGGTCGTAGGCGGTGGTGGCCAGCGCCCAGTCGGCTTCCAGGACGGTGGCGGTGGTCCGGGTGTTCCAGAGCTCGATCAGCACGGCGATGAGCGAGCGTCCGGAGAGAGCGGCCTGGATGCGGCCCTCCTTGACGTCCTCCACGGCGGGCGGGGTGCGGAAGTGGCCGTGGTCGACGGCCAGAGCGGAGAGGAACTCCCAGGTGTCGCGGTGCAGGACGAGTTCGGCGGAGGCGACGCCGGCAGCCTTCAGCAGCAGGACGCCGTGGGCGACCTTCGGGTCCCCGGGTTGGGATCCGGGTGTCTGCGCGGAGGCGGCGGGCGCAGGTGAGGCCTCAGTGCCCGCACCGCGGTAGGCGGCTTCGATGGCGTGCTTCAGGCCGTCCGCCGCTCCCTCGCTGCCGGTCGCCTTCCGCGGATCCTGGCCCTCGGTGTTCTCCATGTTCTCCCCCTGGTCCTCGCGTTCGCGCACGGTCTGCCACTCGGATGGTTCAGTGATGTCCTCATCGCCGTTCGGCCCGGTCCCGCCCGCGGCGGTCTGCGGTGGGTCTGGATGCTGCAAGGCGGCAGCCGGGGCTATAGCGAAGCCGCGAAGGAGCTCGGCGAGTTCGCGGAGCTGCTGTATCTCCTCACGAGTCTCCTCCCTGCTTTCCTGCAGGTCAGAGATCATCTTTTCCTGACGGCGGCGCAACTCACGGTTCTCTTCGCGCAGCCCGGTGACACCGTTCTGCACGACTTCCTGGATCTTTATGCGGGCCTGCGAGAGTTCGCCGTGCAACGCGGGCAGACCCACCGTCGGGTCGTCCAAACGCGCCAGCTGCTTGCGTGCCTCCCTCAGTTCCCCCATCGCTTCATCGAACGCCTGTGTCCACCTCACGTGACTCCTTGACTACGTTCCGTAATGACCGCCCGTATCTCCCCATAAGCAGTTCAGTCGACACGGCGCTTTCCGGCCCTTCACTGGCTGACGAGAGGGCTGACCGCACCAGCGTTGGATGCAGAAAGCGGCCGATTGTCGGCGCCGTCATACGGGGCAGCGCCGAGCCAAGCCGGTTTCGCAGGCGGATCCCGGTAGAAGTGGACTGCTCACGTGCGGCCTCTCGCGCCGATCACCATCATCCGAGGGGATCACAGCGCACCCATCATGCGTTGAACCGTCGAGCGGAGCGCTCCGCGCAAGCGCACCGCGCTGCCCATGGATGAGGAGGATCCGATGAACGCTGCCGAGGAGCACCGGCAGGAGCTGGACGCGGTCAGCATCCTGAACGCGAAGAGGACGCTACTCGAGCTGCTCGCCCGGGTAGGGGTCTTCACCGGCGACGCGGAGGGCCTGATCGCCCTGATCGAGGCGGGGGCCCTTGCCGACGCGTGCGAAGAGGTCGGCGCGCTCGGGGGGTCCGCGCCGGGAGACAAGGGCGAGCCGTACGAGTCCGGCTGGCTGGACGGCGCCCGCGCCGTCACCGACGAGCTCGGCGCGATCGTCGAACGGGCACTGCGGCTGGCCGTCGACCCCGACGGGTCGGCCAACGCCTCATCCGCCCGGCCGCCGGTCGGGCGGATGGAGGTGGAGCGGGCGAAGGTGGCCGTCACCCCCCTCTACCTCACCTTCACCGCCGTCTCCGACCTCGACCCCGAGGTCACCGAGCAGGTCCTTGGTGCCGTCCTCGGCACGATGACACCTCGGCAGCGTGCCGGGTACGCCGGCCGGCTGGCAGAGTTCGCTGCGACGCACCAGGCCCGTCTGGAGCGGCTGTACGTGGAGTACGGGCCCGGCAGTGCCACCGCCATCCACGGCCGCTACTCCCTTCTGCATTCCGCCACCAGCGTCGCCGTGCTGGAGCGGCTCGCCACGACAGGGACGGCGCTGCGGGAGGAGTGGGACGCCGCCGAACTGCCGCCCGCCTGGCTGGACGGTCTGCTGAGGGCCTGGGACGAGGCGGGCTGACCCCGCGGCGCAGGACAGGGTGAGGAACCGGCCTGGCCCGTGCGGGCTCCGCCGCTCGGCCTCGTCCACCGAGTCGGCTCGAGCCGGTCGGCCGCTGCGGCCTGCCCGCCGCCGAACACCTCCCTCCGCGTCGCCTTTTGAAACGGCACACCGATGGAGAGTGCGGCGTCGTCCAACATATAGGCAGGCAGGGTGGGGTGGGTTGCCTGTAGGTTGGCGGCGCGGCTGGTGGTTGGCCACCAGTGATGCCGGCGTCGCCGGGGTGGTGATAGCCCCCAAACCCCTTTGGTGCGTGTCGGCTCTGGAGTCGGTCCAGTGTCATACACCGGGCTGTAGGTGAGATGGAGACCCGTTGAAGCGGCGAGCAGGAACAAGCATTGCGGCCGTAGCCGTGGCTTTGGTGGCAGTGTCGGTGCTTGCGGGCTGCGGTGCGGGTTCCGACGGGGCGACTCCGGCGGGTGATGTCGGTGATTCGCGGGGCGGGTCGGCGAAGCGGCAGGCGGATCTGGAGGCGCATCAGAAGAAGGTCCGTGCCGCAGCGGATGAAGTGAAGGCGGCTCTGGCGGATGCCGGAGTCACCGCGCAGGCGATGGTAACTCGCACCAGCGGCGTCGTCATGGGTACGCACCCAGAAGCCACAGTGGTGGCGGCGTTCACCAAGGGTTTCGAGAGTCTCGCTCAGCGGCAGGGCTGGCAGATTGAGCCTGCCGGCGCGGACCCCGATGTGCTGCGCGCGAAAAGGAAGGACGGGTGCCAGGCCGTAGGTACCCACGACTTCACCGACCGCCGGCCGCAGACGAAGCCCGGCGAAGTGACGGTCACTGTTTCGGTCACCTGCACCGACTGAGATTCAGCGCCCCGGGCGATGGCCGCCGGCGGCCTGGCGCGACCGGTCGACCACGAGACCCCGGGGCCTGGTTCGGTGCCGTGGTCTGCGTTCGCGTCACCGTCGTGCGAGCTGCCTGACGGCAGGCCCGGATCGCAGGGGTGGGCCGAGTCGCGGGAGTGGACGCGGACGCACGGACAGGGCGAGGACGGCAGCCGGGCCGGGAACGGCGATCGGCGTCACGAGGCCTTTTGCGGCGCGTCCGCGTCGAGGGCCACGATGAGAAAGGCGTCCCTGTCGAGGTCCATCACGACGGTCGCCCGCTGGCCCCGCTCCCGGCACCTGGCCGCGTACTCCTCGGCGGGCCAACTGCCGCAAGGATCACCGGCGGGAAAGGAATTCAGCACCTTGGTGCGGCTCACTGCTTCCACCTCCTGAACGACGGGCCGTGCTGACCGCTCTGGTGCCCCGGTCGCCGGGTCCCATGCGTCGAGACGCACAGCCTCTCGTCTTGCCGCGGCTGGGTCACCGGGGGAACTACATGTCGCCCGAGACCGTGGGACGACGGGCGGGCCTCGGGCCGGGATCCGTCGGGCTCGTCGCGCACGGCCGCCGCGTCGTGGCACGCCACCAGGGTGTCCAGCCCGGCGTCCCCGCTCTCGCGGCGGCCGGCCAGTGGCTGAACACGAGTTCGGCCAGCCCGGCCGCGGCAATGTGGTCGCCAGCGAGTTCGACCTGGACACCGCCGGCCTCCTGGTAGCGGCCTGTGACGGGGAGGCTGCCACGGCGCATCCTTGATGCTCGACATGGCCCAGGTGGATTTCGCCGAATCCAGCTCCGCAGCACCCGCGAATCTTCAACGAGCAGGGCGTGCCCCACTACCGGGGCCAGGCGCTGCGGCCGGGACAGGCCGTGGACGACGGCATTTACGTGCACTACGACGGCAAGCGCCTGTGCACCGAGACGGATGGCGGCTCTGGCAGCGTGTACGCCGTCTGGGACGCCCACACCGGCACTGCCCTCGGGCCGCGCAAGGACGCTCACGCCCCCTACCACGTGACCGGACGTGTCGGAAGCGTGTTGGCCGTTCTGTCGGTGTGGCCAGAGGACATGAATGACTCGGATCACCGCAAGTACTCCAGCAGCCCAAGCCCCAGCGATCACGAGGATCTCCTTGACCGCAGGAGGAAGGTGCCAGACACCAGCTGGTCCGGCGATCGTCCACGACTTCGGCGTCCCGCCCCGAACGATCCGCAGCACCCGCCTGGTGGACCTGGTGACCAGGCTTCTCAGCGTGTGGCAGGGTGCCCGCATGTCCAACGGCGTTTCCTATCCCGTCTTCCGCACGTCCGACCCGGCAGCGGCCCTGGCTTTGGCGCGTCGGCTCCTCACACTGGGCGAGCAGGAGTACGCCCAGGTGTCGGTGGACGTGGAGCTCTGTACGGTCGCGGAGGTGCTGCGGCTGCGTCGGGCGCTGTCGGACGCCTGGTTCCGCTGTGAGAACGACGACTTCTGGTCGACGGATCCTGAGGAGCGGGCGGAACTGCGGTTCGAGTTCCACGCGCCGGAACTCTCAGAGGAGACGGATGACCTCCTCCGTCTACTCCCGCTCTGGGCGTCGATGCTGGACCGGCCCGTCGGCAGCGTCGAGGACGGGTTCACCGCCTTGGCGGGCGCGAACTACGGCTTGATCCGCTGGGACCAAGTGATCTGGCCGGAGGTACCGGAGCTCGGGTACGGCGGCAGGGTCGAGCACGACGGGGTCACCCTGGTGTTCAACTGCGACGCCACCGGAGCCGACCGGCAGGTCGGCACCCACACTGTGTGCGTCGACGTCCACCGGACCCGCGACGCGCAACGGTACGCCGCCTGGCTGGCCGAGCAGGTCGGCCGGTCGGTCATCGGCCCGCCGTACGCCTAGGGTCTTTCGTGAGAACGCTGGCTACAGCCATTTGTTGATGGCTGCGATCAGCACGATCGCTTCGCAGCGGACATCGAGTTTGCCGTACCTGGTCGCGACGGCACGGTGGCGCTCGAGGCGGTTGATCCCGCACTCGACGGCGGGCCGCTGCTTGTAGTCGGCTTTGTCGAACTCCAGCGGTCGGCCGCCGCGTGAGCCGCGCCCCAGCCGGTTGCGGACACGGTCCGCCGGGACGGGGATGGTGGCCTTGATTCCGCGTCTGCGCAGGTAGGCGCGGTTGCTGCGGGAGTCGTACGGCTTGCCGGCCCGGCCTCGGTCGGGGCGCTTGCGCGGCCTGCCGGGTCCGAGCCGGGGGACCCGGGTCGCTTCCAGGACCGGCTCGCACTGTGGGGAGTCGCCCCGCTGACGTGCCGTGATCACGATCGACAAGGGCTAGGGCTTCTGTCCCTGTTCGACGGCGAGGTGGACCTTGGGGTCGGCCCGCCATGTGAGCGTCCGAGGCCGTGGTCGGCCGGCTCAACCGTGATCCTGGCGGGCAATTCCTTTTGGAGATCCCCGTTTTCGCCGCCCGGCGGCGTTCTGGTGGGCGCGGCAGACCGTGGAGTCGACGTTCACGTCTCGACACCGGCCTCTTGAGGAACGTTTTCAGGGCCACCGTCGCGTCCGTACCACTGACGCTCGATCTCGAACAACGTCTGTAGCACGTCCTGGAGTTGCTCGGTCGTCCCGGTCATGGTCTTGACCAAGACCGACGACGCACTGCCCGCGATGATGTACGCCTCCTGCAGCTCGGGGATCGCGGCGAAGCTCCCGCCGGAGCCGCCCCTCCACGCCGACGAGTCGACCATGACGAAGGCCAGTACTCCGCTGCCGACCGCCGCCGTATTCACGTCGACCGTCGTCCGGCGGATCACCCCCGACTTCAGCAGCTTGTGCACTCGTTCGTGGGTCGCGCGGGCGGAGAGCCCGACCGCTTTGTCCGGGACCGCGTACGCCTGCGCGGCGTCCTCCTCCGGGAGGTTCAGCAGCTTCCGGTCCGCATCGCCCATGAGGCCCTCCACCGCACCAGTTCTGGAATTCCCTTGCGGAGGCCATACTTCATCCTGCAATACTGATGATCAACAGAACCTAGTTCACCAGCCGTTCCGCAGATCGACGACCGAAGGAGACGGACATGACTAGCCGCCGCCCCGCCCTGTACGAAGTGCTCGACGACAGGTTCCGCACGGAGAAGTGCGCCGCGGGCGATCTGCAGCTGGAGACGATCCACGTCGGCTCCCGCTGGGCGGAGGGGCCGCTGTACATCCCGGCGTGGCGCCAGCTGATATGGAGCGACATCCCGAACGACCGGATGCTGCGCTGGGACGAGATCACCGGCACGGTCAGCGTCTTCCGCTCGCCCGCCGGGCACCCCAACGGCAACACCCTCGACCGCGAGGGCCGCCTGATCACCTGCGAGCAGGGCAACCGCCGGGTCACGCGGACCGAACACGACGGCTCGATCACCGTGCTCGCCGACAACTACCAGGGCAAGCGCCTCAACAGCCCGAACGACTCGACCGTCAAGTCTGACGGCTCGATCTGGTTCTCGGACCCGGACTTTGGGCTCACGAGCGACTACGAGGGCGTACGCGGCGAGCCCGAGATCGGCGCCACCAATGTCTACCGGATAGACCCTGCCACCGCCGAGGTCCGGCTCGTGGCCGACGGCTTCAGCGGACCGAACGGACTGGTCTTCTCGCCCGACGAGCGCGAGCTGTACGTCTCCGACAGCCGGGCCAACCGCATCCGGGTCTTCGATGTGCGCGAGGACGGCACCCTCTCGGAGGGCAGGATCTTCGCCGAGGGGACCGGGGAGGGCCGCTTCGACAACATCCGCTTCGACGACCGCGGCCACCTCTGGGCGGCGGCCATGAACGGCGGCGTGCACTGCTATGCCCCCGACGGAACCCTCCTGGGCCGCATCCTGGTGCCCAACACGGTCTCCAACATCCGGTTCGGCGGCCCGAGGGCGAACCGCCTCTTCATCACGGCGAACGACACTCTCTACTCCCTGGTCATGGGTGTAAGGGCCGCCCCAACCCCCGCCTGACCCTCACCCCGCCGACGCCCTCCGGAAACAGCAAAGCCACCGCCCCAAGGCAGGCGGCGGGAGGGCAGGTCGCCGGTCGACGGTGCGCGTGCTCGACGGATGAGGAGCCCACCACTGATCAGTGCCGGCGGGTGGCACGCGGATGAGCCCGGTGTTCGACCGGCGCAAGCTCCAGATGCCCCACCCCCCGCCTCACACGCGGACCCTCGCGGACCAGAAGCCGCGTCTTTTAGAGGTTCTGGAGTGTCTTCCACGTCACCGCACCGGCCATGAGCCGCTCCCTGGGCCGCATCCGCAAGGCCACCGGTGATCAGATCCTGGTCCGCACCGGCCGCAGCATGGTCCCCACCACCCGGGCGCTGGCCATGCGCGCCCAGGTCCACGCCCTCGTGCAGCAGGCCGAGCAACTTCTCTCGGCCCAGCAGCAACTCGACCTAGCGGCTCTGGACAGGGTGTTCACCGGCGCTGGCACGACGCCCTGACCGCAGCCTGCGGCACCGCCCTGATCACCGCCGTCCACCGCCAGGCCCCCGGCGTCCGGATGCGCCTGTCTGCCGAACCCGGGACCGACGACGCCGAGCTGCGCCGGGGTGAGGTCGACCTCGAATCGAGCTCCAGCGCTCCGACGCTCCCCGACATCCGCCACCGCCTCGTCGGCCGGGACCGGCTGATCGTCGCCGTCCGCCCCGGCCACCCGCTCACCGAAGACTCGCTGAGCCTCGAGCGCTACGCGGCTGCCCAACACGTCACCATTTCGCGGCGCGGCCGCCTGCGCGACCCGATCGACGACGCCCTGACGACGCACGGCCTCGAACGACGCGTCGTCGCCGCCGGGGCCCACCACCGCCTTCGCACTGCAACTCGCCCTCCATACCGACCTGGTCGTCACCCTCCCCGACGCGGTCACCCGCACGGCTCGGGAACAACTCGGCCTGGCCACACTGCCGCCGCCCCTCCCGCTGCCCGACGTCCCCCTGTACCTGCTGTGGCACCAGCGCTACGACAACGACCGCGCCCACACCTGGCTGCGAGACCTGGCGACTGAAACGCTCCAGGCACTGTTCACACCCCTGACCGCCTCGCAACAGCCCCTCACCAACCGGGCAGGACAGTGACATCAACGCCCGGGGCAAGGTTCACCAATTCGTGCGAGCGACTCCCGATCTCACGTCGAAACGATGCCGTAAGTCGGTTCCGGCACAGATCTTGGGGAGCGTCGTCACCGCGCAGGTAGGTGACCAGCGTCCGCAGCCCAGGCAGGTCGGGCGCAGGACGGACACGGCCCAGCTCCCGTACAGCGCCCGCCGGTCGGCTTCGCAGGCCTCGCATAGGGGACTGGCCCCGACCTCGTACCTGCACGTCTGAGCATGGCATTGCGCACAAGGGCCGGCTCGGGGCCGGAAACAACGCTTGCACACCCGCTGTTCGTCGCCGTCCTGCCTGACCGCGACGGCATGCTGCGCGCCCGGTAGTGACCCGGCTTCGCGCCGGGCGGGCAAGCCGACGGTGTGCACTGACTGAAGTTGTCCAACCAAGCCACGTGGTGTCGTGCTCAGTTACAGGTCTTGAGGCTGAGCATTACAAATGGCGGAGCGCTGGACCTGCCGGGTTGGGCATCTTGAGTGGTCGCGTTCGTGTGCCGCTCGGGAACATGGTCCTCGGCGCGGGTGAGGGCGCCCCGATCACCCCACAGATGATCAACCTGGCCGAACTGGGCATGGGGAACAACACGGCGTGAGCCGCGCGTCCGTCACGAGGGCGAGGGCGAGGGCCACGGCGAGGCTGACCGCCGCGGCCTCCCGTCGTCCTCCCGTCGTCCTCCCGTCGGAAGGACGGGCTAGGCAATGGCAGGCCTGCTCTCGGCCGTCACCGGCCCCACGGGGCGAATGGACTAGCGCCAAGGGCGGTTCGCACGAGCGCACGCAACGGTACGCGTGGCGGTCACGGCCGGGTGGCTGAGCGCTTGGGCAAGCGGGGGGACAGGACCTGGCCCAACGCCAGCACGCTCAGGGCGAACATCAGGACGCCCAGGGGCACGTGGAGCGAGGGCATGTGGGCGATGCCCAGCACCACCTGCACCGATGCGAGTACCAGGAAGCCCGACGCGTACAGGATGGGGCGGGGCGTCCCGCCGCCCGGCCGCCACGCCAGGATCGCGGCGAGCACGTACAGCATCGACGCGGCGTACATCGCGCGCGATCCGACGTCGTGCAGCACCGCACCGTGGGACGAGGACAGCAGCATTCCGGCGGTGACCGCCTGGAAGAGCAGGGCCAAGGTCTGCAGGGCGATCGCGACGTGCAGGAACGTCACGCTGCGGTGTTCTACCCTCGTCTGTGCGGTCATGGCGCGGTCCCCTCTTCTGCCTCGCGGCGGTGGATCGGTGGCGTTTCGGTAGTCCGACGACACGGGCCCGTGAAATGTGAGGCGAAGCGCCGACCTCACAATCCGGTGCAGTTTTCCGTCGAAGTGGCGACAGCGAAGCGGACGAGAGAAACAGGGAGCGATCGCAAGCATGAGCACCCCATCCGAGGCGGGGCAGGACCGGTCCGAGCCGGGCCTGAGCGAGATCGTCGGCGAGCGACGGCATCTGATCAATCTGGCCTACCGGCTGCTGGGTTCGCTGGCCGAGGCCGAGGACGTTGTGCAGGAGACGTACGCCCGCTGGTACACCATGTCGCGGCAACGGCAGGAGGCCATCGAGTCGCCCGGCGCCTGGCTGACGACGGTCGCCACCCGCATCTGCCTGGACCTGCTCGGCTCGGCGCGGGTCCGGCGCGAGCGCTACGTCGGCGAATGGATACCCGAGCCGCTGCCCGACCGCACGGAGTGGATCAGCGGGCCTTGGGGCGGCGGCAAGGGGGAGCCGGCCGACCCCGCGGACCGGGTCACCTTGGACGAGTCGGTGAGCATGGCCTTCCTCGTCGTACTGGAGTCGATGACGCCGGCCGAACGTGTGGCGTTCATCCTGCACGATGTCTTCCGGTACCCCTTCGCCGAGATCGCCGAGATCGTCGGCCGCACGCCGGCGGCCTGCCGGCAGCTGGCGTCCTCGGCCCGCCGGCGTATGAGCGCCTCGCAGGACCCGGCGGTTCCGACGGCCGGCCAGGCCCGTCTGGTGCGGCGTTTCAAAGAGGCGTGGGAGGCCAAGGACATCGAGGCCCTCGTCGGTCTCCTGGACCCGGGCGCCACGATGGTCGCCGACGGCGGCGGTATGGTCGGCACCGTCCTCCACCCGGTCCGTGGCGGCGAGCGCATCGCCGAGTACCTGATCCACATCGCCGGCAAAGCCCCCGGGCTGACGCTGCTGGAGCGGACGGTCAACGGCCGGCCGGGCCTGCTCGCCCAGCACGCCGGCGTCACGGTGACGGTGGCGGCGTTCAGCCTCACCGGCGACCGCGTCACTCGCATCTGGGCGGTCCGCAACCCGGAGAAGCTGCGTCCGTGGACCGAGAGCGGACTGAGCTGACGCGGGCCACCCGCCGAGCCGCCGAACTCATGGCCTCACTGCTCCTTCGGGCCGAGTTCCCTGAGTACGGCCGCCAGTCCACGGGCTCCGGGGCGCTGACCTGGGTGGGATGCCAGTGGAGGTGACGTTTCCCTGCTGCAGAGACTTGTCGTTTCGACGATAGACGGTACGGCGTGCCTGTGGGGGAGGGGACGGGCCGACCGACTTCCTCAGCCCAGCCTCGGTGCGCGCGGACGGCGGGTGGTTCAGCCCTGGAGGTCAGTGAGCCAGTCGGTCAGCAGGCGGTTGACCTCGTCGGGGCGTTCCTGCTGGATCCAGTGGCCGCAGCCTTCCAGCAGGTGGGAGGCGGAGAGGGCGGGGAGGGTGGAGGGGAAGGCGTTGATGGCGTCGGCCATCCAGGTGGTGGAGGCGTCCAGGGTGCCGCCGATGAACAGGGACGGCTGCTTGATCGGGGCTCCGCGGTGGGGGGCGAGGTCCTCCCAGTCACGGTCCATGTTGCGGTAGCGGTTGAGGGCGCCGGTCAGGCCGGTGCGCTCGAACTCCGCGGCGTAGACGCCGAGGTCGTCCTCGCTCAGCCAGGCGGGGAGCTCGCCTGCGGGGAAGCGGTCGCGCAGTCGGCCGCCGTGGGCGACGAAGTGCGGGTCGGGCTCGCCCTGGGCGGGCATGGTGTCGGCGGACAGCGCCGCATAGAAGCCGGCGAGCCAGCCCCGGACGTCAGGCTCGATCTCAGCCTCGGCGTGGCCGGGCTCTTGGAAGTAGGAGACGTAGAACTCCTGCTCAGGGCCGCCGATCTGGCCGAAGATGTCGGTGGGGCGGGGGCCGCCCGGCGGCGCGTAGGGGACGCTCAGAAGGCCGACGGCGCCGAAGACCTCCGGGTGGAGCAGGGCGGAGGAGGCGGCGATGTTGGATCCCCAGTCGTGGCCGACGACCACTGCGCTCTCCACGCCGAGGGCGCGCACCGCGGCGACGTTGTCCTCCACCAGGTCGAGCATCCGGTAGGCGTCGGTCGCGGCGGGCTTGGAGGAGCGGCCGTAGCCGCGCACGTCGATGGCCACCGCCCGGTAGCCGGCGGCGGCGAGGGCCGGGAGCTGGCGGCGCCAGGAGTACCAGGACTCGGGGAAGCCGTGCACGAGCAGGACGAGCGGGCCGGTGCCCTGCTCGACCAGGTGCAGGCGCCCGGCTGGGGTCTCGATGGTGCGGTGGCGGAGCTCGGCGGTCGGCTCGTGCTGCACGGGGTTCTCCTCGGTTCGCGGGCGGACGCGGGTACCCGTCGATCATGCGGCGCGGCGGTCGCCCGACGCGATCAGCTTTGCCATTCTGGCAAGTTCGCAGGACAGGGCGGTGGAGCGGTACGGCTGGAAGGAGCAGGAACGGTGACAGGCGACGACGTGGACGGCATGCCGGCGGCGATGGGGCCCAGGCCGCGCGCTGCGCGCGAGCAGCACGGCGCCACGCTCGCCGGTATCGCACCCGCCCCTGTGATGGAGCCGCGCACCTCGGCGCCGCTGAGCTTCGGCGACGACAAGGCGGTGCTGCCGCTCACCCGGTACGTCGGCGGCTTGCACGCCCACAAGCACGCACTGCCCCCGACGCGGATCCGCCCGTGCGGCCCCGGCAGGTCTCGCACGAGGGCTACGAGTGGCTGTGTGCTCTGTACGGGCGGCTGTGGCTGCGCTGGACGACCAGGATCTCGTCCTGGCCGCCGGGGGTCCGGCTGCAGCGGCCGGCTGACCGGCGCATCCTCCTGCCGGTCTCCTCGTTGGCCGGGTATGAAGATCCTTGCGTCCTCCACGCTCGCTGTCGCGGCCCTGCTCCTGGCCGCCGTTCCCGCCTCGGCCGACGACACCCCCAGCGGGGGGAAGGGCGCCATCGGGCAAGGCGGCTCATCGCTCGGCAGCGGCGGCTCCGGCTTCTTCGGGGACAGTGATGACGGCCACGCGTCCTCGAACCGCCACCTCGTGAAGACGGGCGAACCGGGGGCCGTCTCCGACCTGGTCAACAACCTGACCAACCCGCAGCCGCAGTGAACCGGCCCTGAGCGCGGCGACGGCATCGCCCGTCGTCCGGTGGCCCGCCTGAGCGGGCGCCTCCGATGCCCCCCAGCGCGGGTCGCCACCAGCCGGTGGCGGCCCGCGCTGTCGTGTCTCCGGGACCCGCCCCGGGCACCCCCGCAGGGGTGAATTTTGCCTCGCGTACGCGAGCGCGGATCTGGTGGTGCCGTCTCAACTCGCCCTGAAACAACATTTATTGGGCGATCGGCTCGGGCCTGGGTGAGCCGGCGGACGCCGGACCGGGCCGGTGGTCGCGGGCCGTGGTCGAGGAGGTCGATGTCAGTGGTTCCTGGCATCGATTCGCCGTCGAGACCCCAGAATGTCGGCGGTGGTCGCCTGGCTCCTGGAGCATGGCAAGCTCCACATCCCACCACCCCGCCTGCCGCCACGGTGCGCGCCCGGGGTGCGGGCGGGCGCACCCCGACGGTTGGCTTCGACGACCCGCTGCTCTGCCTGGCGGAGGATGCCGAAGGGACGGACCGCCTGTCCGGATGGGTGGTGGAGGACGATGCCGAGACGCTGGACGAACTGGGGGAGGGCGCCTACGGGATGACCGTGCAGCGCGTGGCCGTGCCGGGGTTGGCACCTCTCGCGGTGATGGGCGAGGTCCAGGTGTCCGGGCGGGCACGGCCGACCGGCGGCCGGTGCTGGCTGGAGCTGTCCTGGCCGGTCCACGTGCGCGGCACGGCCGACTCGGCGTCAGGGGTCGTCCGCCAAGGGGTCGTGCACTCCGGGCCCGGGGAAGGGTGCCGGTGCACGCGGCATGACTGCGGCGGCATCGTCCCGGCTTCCTGGTGCGAGGAACACGGCGGCACCGCTGCGCCGGTGATGAACTGGCACCCCGGCGGCAGGATCCGCTGTACGGAACCGGCCCGGGGCGTAGCGAGCTGTCCGTCTCGCAGTGAGGTCCATGGTGTTCGCGTTGTGCGGGGAGGGGCGCCCGGAGGAGTCATGATGAAGCCGGGTCGGCGTGCGCCGACCCGGCTTCGTACTTCCCATCGCTCGGCTACGGCAAGGTGTCGATGACCGAACCGGCGACATTGCCGGGGTGGCTGTCAGACCCGCCGTTGTTCTGGAGGACGCTGGGGTGGTTGGCGATCTTCTGGATGGAATTGAGGCTGACGACGTTGGAATTGACTCCGTCATCAGCCTGCGCTGCGGGGGCCGCACCGAGTACGAGCGCTGCCGCGATGACCGCCCCGGCCGGGATGAACGACTTGATGGTTGGCTTCATGTCCCGTGAACGAGTCAGTGCTAGGCAGGTAACCCGCGCGTAGGTGTCGCGGTATGGCGTCGCTGACACAGGTTGGTAGACGGGGCGCAGCAGGGGCCTGAAGTCCGGCACAGCCCTTTGCTTCTGGGGCGTGGCCCAGGGTGCCACACGACCCCGCCCGCCGCTTTGCGGGCCCTGGCGAGCCCTTCGGGCATATCGCCGGGCGCCCCTCCGGGGCGCGTTCACCGCGTGTGTGTAGGGCTCGCTTCTCTGCCGGCAGCCCCGAGTCCCCCGTCTACCGCGCCCAGTTCAATGTTCGAATTTAGGGGCGAGTCGGCGAAGTCCATCCAGGTGGCCGGTCTGCTGCGCATCGCCTGGCGGCCATCCCCGCCGAACGGCTGTGGGTGAACCCCCGACCGGGGGCCCGCAAACCCGGGGCTGGCCCGAGACCGGTGCGTGCTGGGAGACCCTGGTGACTGCCGCCTGCGAGGTCCACGCTGGCCTCACCGGCGACAACGCCTGGCCCGCGCGGTCCCGGAGGCCGGACATCCCACGGTGTCCGGCCCCCGGACGGGAGCGAGCGCGATGGTCGTCCCGGCTCGAGGGCCGCGGCTGGGGTGTCAGTGGGCCGGGCTATTGTTCCGGGCACCGCACACCGAACGTAAGGACCACCAGAAGTGACCGGCCTGTCCGCATTCCCGCTGCCTTTCCAGAGCTCCCGTTCCCCGGCGTTCGCGACGCCCCGGACGCTGCGGGAGCTGCAGATGATGCAGTGCAGCTCGCACCTGCGCGCCAAGCCCGTGTGGTTCGACAAGATGAACGACGCCGACATCGTCGCCAGGTGGACGCAGGAAGCGGTGGCGCAGGGCCTGACCGAGGCGCAGGTGCGCTACGTTCTCGCCGAGCTGGGGCACTACGCCGCGTTGCGGGACGCGCGCACTGGCATCGAGGTGTCCGCGGTCGACGGGGTCTGGCAGTCGGACACCCTCGTCGACGAGGAGCTCAGGTCCCGGTTGCGTGAGGCTGTCCGGGTCCTGGAAGAGGTCCCCGAAGCGGAGCGGGACTGGCATCCCGGATCCGACGGCCAGGTGTTGGATCTCGTGCACCCCTCACTGTTCTGCCTGGTGAGGGAAGTGAGCGGAGGGCCCGAGCGGGCCTGGCAGAACCCGACGAACCACTACTCGAAGTACGAGTTCTCGGAGAGGTTCCAGTGGCTGCCCACGGACGTCGACGTCAGTGACGATGGGGCCGTCACTTTCCGCTCGTACGTCAATAACGTCCACCCCGAGGCGCATTGTGCACTGGCGTCCGTCCTGCCGGACGTGTTCGCGTGCCTGCGCCCGCTGTTCGAGAACGTGCTCACCGATCTGCGGCACCCGCGGCCCCTGCGGATCGAGGCCGATCCCTACGGCTGGTACGACTCGGAACCGGAGTATCCGCGCCAGTCGTCCTACAGTGACAACGCGGCCTACATGGATGCCCGCGCTGCCTGGGAAGAGGCCTATGAGGCCTGGTGGGAGAACCGCTGCCCGATCGTCCCGGACGCCCCGGCCTTCAGCCCACCTGCACTGCCCGACGCCTCCGCCCGCGTCGACCTGCGCGGCCGCCGGCTTCAGGTCATCGTCAAGCTCGCCACCGTCCACCTCACCCCGGACAAGCCCGAATACCCCGGCGGTTCCTGGCACGTCGAGGGCATGCTGAACGAGCGGATCGTCTCGACCGGCATCTACTACTGGGACAGCGAGAACATCACCGAGAGCCGGCTGGGATTCCGGACCGCACTCGACGACCCGCACTATGAACAGAACGACGACGCCGGGCTGCGCGAGGTCTATGGCCTTCGGGACGAAGACGCGCTGAACCAGGTGCTGGGCTCGGTACCGACCCCCTCGGGCCGCTGCCTGGTGTTTCCCAACGTCCTGCAGCACCGCGTGGACGCGTTCCGCCTCGCGGACCCCACCCGCCCGGGACACCGCAAGATCCTCGCGTTCTTCCTGGTCGACCCGGCGGAGCAGATCGTCTCGACCTCCGACGTACCGCCGCAGCAGCCCTGGTCCGACACATCGACCATGACGCTCGAGCAGGCCAAGACATACCGCGAGGAACTCATGAAGGAAAGGAAGTTCTTCGTCGACGAACACAACGAGCAGCTCTACGAAAGGGAGTTCTCCCTCTGCGAGCACTGAACCGCGGATGCGGGGACCCGGTCAGGTGTGGTTGCGCAGGTTGGTTGAGTACTGCGCAGTTTCACTTGACGGGCGTGCGGCAGGTTGATGCCGGTTACGGCGGCCAGGTCGTGGGCGGCGATGCCGAGCACCGTTGCGAGGCCGGTCAGTAGGTCGGGGGTTGCCGGCTCACCCCGGTAGGTGAACACCGCGTCGAAGGTAGCCGTATTGCCGTTCCGGTCGCCCGCATGACGAAGGAGATAGAGGCACCCCTCGCCCGGCCCGATCCCCCGGTAATGGCCCGCGCGCTGCTATGTACGCTGTGCGCGAGCTCACGCTGAGCGCGTTCAAAGCCAAAAAACGGGGGGTTCGGTGCGCAATCGCCGACTCGTAATGTCTGCTGCTGCCATCGTGGCGGCAAGCATCGGTTCCATACCCGGCACGGCTCAGGCCGCTGATCCGGTCAAGCCCGCCGCGCAGGCGGCGGGAGCACCTGCCGTCGACCCGACAGAGGGTGTGGCGGCAGGGTTCGAGACCTTCACCAGCGCCGCCACCGGCAGCGCGCAGCTGAGCCTCTTCCTGAGCGCCCGGATGTCGTCGGCGCACGGCTTCGAGCTGACGACCTCGCTCAACAGGGGTACCCCGCCGCTGGACACCACCATCGACTGGGGTGACGGGACCACGGACACGGTGGTGGCCTCCGGTTCTTCGGAGACGCGGACCAAGCACACCTACAAGGAGCTCGGCGAGTACACGATCAAGGCGACTGTCGTCGATCCGGTACTCGGGACGCAGGACACCAAGGAGGTCCGGGTCAAAACACTGGGCTCGGAGTTCACCCCGTACGGTCCCAACCGCCTGCTGGACACCCGCAGCGGCACGGGCGTCGTCAAGGGCAAGGTCCAGGGGTACTCCTCGATCCGCCTGAAGGTCGCGGGGAACGGCGGCATCCCCACCGGGGTCACCGCCGTCGCGCTCAACGTGACCGCCACCAACACCACCAGTGGCGGGCACGTCAGCGTCTTCGCCTCCGGAACCACGCGGCCGACCGCATCGAACATCAACTTCGAGGCCGGTCAGACCGTCCCGAACCTGGTGATCGCGCAGGTCGGCGAGGACGGCTACGTCGAGCTGTACAACGGCGGCTGGGAGCCCGTCGATCTGATCGCGGACGTCACCGGCTACTTCGGCCGACAGGAAGCCAGCGGGTACGTCCCGCAGGCGCCGGTCAGGGTCGTCGACACCCGCCACGGGACCGGCACGCAGCGCGGTCCGGTCGCCGGCCAGGGTTCCTTCACCGTCAAGGTGGCCGAACCGGGAGCCACCGCCGTCGCGCTGAACGTGACGGTCACCAACCCGCAGGAGGCCGGTCACCTGACCGTCCACCCGGCCGGGCAGGCGGCGCCGACCACGTCCAACGTGAACTTCACCGCCGGGCAGACGGTCGCCAACTCGGTGATCGTGCCGGTCGGCAAGGACGGCGAGATCACCGTCCGCAACGGCTCCTGGGCCCCGTCCGACGTCATCGTGGAGTTGGTCGGCACGTACAGCACCGCGAGCGCCGTCGCCTACGTGCCGGTCACGCCCGTCCGGCAGACCGACACGCGCGAGAACTGGTCCAAGGGGCCGTGGCCCACGCGCGGATACCTCTGGCAGGCCTTCTCGCTACAGCAGGAGGCCTGGGTGCTGAACACCGCGGTCACCAACACGCGCGGCGCGGGCTTCCTGTCGGTCGCACCGGACCCCAACTCCTCCATGAACTACTACGACAAGACCGCCGTCACCCCGGAGCGTCCGGTGTCCTCCACCCTGAACTGGACGGCGGGCAAGACCGTCGGCAACCTGGTTCAGGCGAGCGCCGGCAACCACGGCATCGTCGACTTCTGGAACCAGGGCTGGGACCCCGCCGACCTGGTCGTCGACATCTTCGGCTACTACGACAACGAGTAGCCGAGCAGTGCTTTGAGGCGTCCCGGGACCGGCCCGTCGGCCGTTCCAGGGACGCCGTATCCCCCCCAATCCGCACGCACGTGAAAAAATGGGGTTCGGTGCACAATCGCCGACTCGTCATGTCCGCTCCCGGCATCGTCGCGGCCGGGGCATCGGTTTCATACGCGCCACGGCGCAGGCCGCTGATCCGGGCCAGCCGGGCGGGCGCGTGGTGGCGCCCTCCACCAACGACCTGAAGAAGGCCGCGGATTCGGGGATGGAGCACTCGTCGTCGGGGCCCACGTCGCAACCAGGGCACGCGATCTTGGTGCAGCCGCGGCGGGTTCTGCGACCGCTGCCGCTGCTAGCCTGCCGTCCATGATCAAACGCGGCCTGGCAGGCCGAATAGGCCGCATGGCGGGGGACAGCAGGCCGGAGCGCGTGCTGATCGCCGCCAGTTTCGTCAACCGGGTCGGCAACGGTCTGTTCAATGCGGCGTCGGCGCTCTATTTCACCTTGGTCGTGGGCCTGCCCGCGATGCAGGTCGGCGCCGCGCTCACCATCGCCGGAGTGATCGGCTTGTGCGCAGGGATACCCGGAGGGCATCTCGCCGACCGGCGCGGGGCGCGCACGATCATGATGCTGGCCCTCGCGGTCCAGGCGATGTCGATGGCAGCCCTCGTCCTCGTCGAGAGCTGGGCCGCGCTCACCATCATCGCGACGGTCGACCAGATCGCCGCAGCGGTGGGCGGGGCGGCCTGGGGCGCTCTGGTGGTCCGGGTCGGGGGTGATCGCCCGGCCCTGTTCCGGGCGAAGCTGCGCACCCCGCATACCCCGCCTGCGTCGCAAGCTGGCCGCGATCCCGTTCCAGCCACTGCGTAGCCACTCCTTCGGGGAAGAACAACACAAGTTCTTCCCCGGTCCGAAGCTGGCGGAAGCACGCGTCGCTGCGTTTGAGGCCAAGCACGACATCGTTCTTCCCCACGCCTATCGGCAGTTCCTTACTCACATCGGCGGCTCAGGCGCCGCGCCGTTCTACGGCCTCATGCCGCTGGAGCAGTGTTCCCTGCTGGTTATGGATCCGCCCGGAGAATCAGGGACACCCCGAGGCTTCGGCTGCGTGGGCCCCGGGCCACATGAACGCGACCTCTTCCTCCACATCATCGAAATGGGCTGCACCGATGTATGCGTCCTCGGGGTGACCGGTCCACTCACCGGCCGCGTCCTCGTTGGAAACAGCGATGGGTACTGGGGCCCCAATGTCTCCTCCGCCACCGACTTCCTCGACTGGTACGAACGCTGGCTCAACCACATGAGCGCCGGGCGCGACAACCGGGCCCTGGAACTCACCTCGCCACGACTTCGTGCCCATCCGAACCGCCATCGCATGGCTCCGAAGATCTGACTCTCCGTATCCGCTCCACGGAATGTGAGCCACCCGCGACTGCTGCAGTTCCCGGCGGACAGGCAAGGCAGACCGGACCGGCCGGGTCCTCGGTCCCTGGGTATCGGTGGACCTTTCGCCTCGCTTGCGGCGCACGCCCGTGGTGCGATGAAACAGGGGGTCGGGAAGGAGAGAGCGATGATCCCACCAGCAGGGGAGCGCAAGAGTGGCACGGGCCCTGTGTCGGTCCGCCCGCTGGGTGAGGCGGACCTGGATCGGGCCGACGAGATCTTCAGGGTCGCCTTCGGGACGTTCCTCGGGGCTCCCGACCCGAAGACGTTCTTCGGGACCGCCGACTACGTCCGCACTCGCTGGGCGGCCGATCCACAGGCGGCCTTCGCAGCGACGGTCGAGGGCGAGGTTGTTGCATCGAACTTCGCCGTCAACTGGGGCAGCGTCGGGTACTTCGGCCCGCTGACCGTACGTCCGGACCTGTGGGACCAGGGCGTCGGCAGGCGCCTCATGGAGCCGGTCATGGACTGCTTCGAGACCTGGGAGAACCGCCACCTGGGCCTGTTCACCTTCTCGCAGAGTCCCAAGCACCTTGAGCTCTACCGCCGGTACGGTTTCTGGCCCCGATTCCTCACAGCCATCATGAAGAAGCAGGTCGCAGGCAGTGCCGCGGTCCCCGGTCGAGTGCTGTACGGCGAGCTTCCCGCCGCCGAGCGGCTCGACGCCCTGAGCCTCTGTCGCACACTGACCGGGGCCGTGTTCGAGGGCCTGAGCGTGGAACGCGAGATCGTGGCCACGCACGCGCAGGGACTCGGTGACACCATCATGCTCCAGGGGGCCGGCTCAGAGCTCGATGGCCTGGCCGTCTGCCACTGCGGAGCCGGGTCCGAGGCCGGAGAAGACGTGTGCTTCGTCAAATTCGGCGCCGTGCGTCCTGGCCCGGAGGCGGCCGACCGGTTCGAACGACTGCTCACCGCGTGCGAGCGGCTCGCCGCCGAGCGCGGCCTGGGGCAACTGGACGCCGGAATGAACCTGGCCCGCCAGGATGCCTACCGGCGAATGATCGACCGCGGTTTCCGCACCTGGTTGCAGGGCGTGGCCATGCACAGGCCCAACGAACCCGGCTACAGCCACCCCGACGCCTACGTGATCGACGACTGGCGCTGAGACCCCGCCACACTCGGCCCGCGAGGAAGGCCCGGTGCTGCCCGAACCCGTGAACATTCCGCGTAGGCGTCGACGGCCAGACACCTCCCGGACCACTGTCGAAGTGCTGTCCTTCTCATGGAGAGAGCCAGAGGGGGTCGGCCACCGTGCCTACGCCGCCTCGGAGGAGCTGGCGGCCGGGCGTGTCTGCCTTTTCCGCACCATGCGGGCAGCCACGGCCTCCTCTCGGGCCACGGTCGACCAGTAGGGGTGAGCGACCACGGCGATCGACAGCTCCCGGATTTCCCGCCACATCCGGTCGACCGTGGCCTTCTCTTCCTGGGACCAGCCGGGGCTGTCCGGGACATCCCCGCGGTGGGAGTGCCGCCCGCCTCGCTCCCATCCCTTCATCGGCTCCACACTCCAGGGGAGCCCGGCCAGGTAGGCGCGGTGCTCGGCGTGAGCGCGGTGCAGCTGCTCCTGCAGTTTGAGGAGGTCGTCGGGGAAGGAAGCGCGTCGTCACCCTTCAATCGTAAATCTGTTCGAGTGCGGGTGGGGGCGTGCCACTCCGCCCTGTCGCCTGTACGGCTCTGCGCGCGGGCGCGCGGCCGGTGCTGGCGGCCGGATGCTGGCTGGGAAGAGTTCCCTGTGTCCGTCGCCCTGGCCGCACCGGTCGCGGTGCTGCCTTCGGGTGCGGGCTGGTGATACGAGCCGAAGTTATGGACAGGGTTTCGTGGTGTCCGGTGTCCGGTGTCCGTCTGGTCTTGCTGAGCAAACCCTCCGTTACTGAGACCGTGCACCATCTGGCGTCAGCGGCGGCTGTTACGGTCCGGCCATGACACGCCCCGACCACGTACTCACTGTCCTGCGCCGGAATCCTGATCTGGCGAGGCTGGCTGCGGGATCCTTCGGTTTTGATCTTGACCGGGCCGAGCACGGGGAAGAGGTCCGTCTGGCGAGCGGAGCGCCGCTGAGGGCCGTGGCGGGCGACGACACCGGCGGAACCTATTTCATATGTGCCGACGGGGCTGTGCTGTACGCGAGCTCCGAGGGCGAAGCCGGCCTCATCGGCGCCGGCATGGACGAGGCTCTGGAGATCCTCTTCGGTCTGCCGGGCTGGCACGACTACACCGAACTCGACCTCGCGGCCGATGACGAAGCGCTGAAGGCGGTGTTCAACCGAACCGAAGACGAGATTCGGGGCTCCTACGGCCCTGAGCTGGACGCCGATCGCAGCACGCTGCTCAGCGGGTTGGGTCTGCGCCAGCTCCCCAGGAGGGAGCTGCTGCACAGGCTCCAGGAGTCCCTTCTGCGGACCGAGCCGGAGTTTCTGCTGGTGAGCGCGGACGAAGGCTGCGCATACGAGTTGCTGGACCGTCTTCGGCGTCCGCCGCTCTGGCAGGTGGTTCTCGCTCCCGGCCGAAATGATCTGGCCCGGATGCGGGCGGACCGCGACTGCTGGGACGCGATCGCGGGCGATCCGGTACGGCGGGCCACCGTCCTGCGCGCAGCCCAGTACGATCGGCAGCCGGGGGACCTGCAGCTTCTGCGCATACTCCTGCGGCAGGAAGTCCGCAGCGGCCCCACCGAAGAACTCCGCCTCGCCGCGGTCCTGGTCGCCCTGCACGGTGAGACGGAGGACCACGCCCTGCTGCGGTCCCTGCGGGAGTCCGACCCAGATTTCCACTTCCTGCTCGGCGGTTTCGCCGATTCCGCACGAGCCCTCACCCAGTGGGCGGCCGACTTCGACGAGTCGAACTACGGCCAGGATCCCCACGACGAATACGACCTCACCTGGACGGCGCTGGCCCGCCGCCAGGGGCAGACCGAACTGGCCCGCGCCGCGCTCATACGCATCCTCGACGACACAGGCCCGCGTGATGGGGCCCTGCTCGGGCCTCTCGCCAACGAGCTCAACATCCTCGGGGACCTCGGGCAGGCGATCCGGGCACGCCGCCTGCACGCGTCCCTGCAGGACGACGCCGACAAGCGCGGCTCGGCCCTGGTCACCCTCGCCTCCTTGCAACGCCGCCACGGCGAGGTAGAGGCAGCCTGGCAGTCCCTTCAACGGGCGGTCACGCTACTTGACGGCCCGCCGCCACTGCCGACTACCCATCAGCTGGCGCTCGATCTTGATCTACCGAAACCGTCCTGTCAGACCTTCACTTGGCGGGAGCTCGGCCTGGGGGTGATGGTCACCGAGGAATACTTCCTCATCGCAAAAGCCGCCGTGCCGCTCGGTCTTCACGAGGTGGCCCAGGCAGCACTCCGGTCGGGGAAGACCATGCTCGACGGCCTTGCTCACCCCACCGAGAATCTGCGCCAGGCCGCAGAGGCTGCGCAGACGCTTGCAGCACCCCGGCCCGCCTGAAAATGCCCTCTTCTACGAGTGCCGGCCGGTGGGCAGCGCGATGAGGGTGCCCTGCTGCCTGAGGGCGTCGTTTTCGAGGGTGAGGTGTCGGATGGCTTCTTCGTACAGGAACAGGGTTCGGCGCAGGTCGGTGTTCTCCTGGCGGTGTGGAAGTGCGGCGCGGGGCTGGTAGTAGTCGGTGATCAGGTCCCGGTCGTGGCGGTAGAAGGTGGCATGGGTGATACCGAGGCGCCGTTTCCGCCGCCGTGACGGTGGCTCGGCGGCCGGTGCCCGCCACTTCGGCGAGGAGGGCGTCCATCACGGTGCGGACGGTGTCGGTGTCGGGGATCGGGGGTTTCACGTGAGCTCCGGAGCGTGTCGGGCCAGGAAGCCGGTCGTGTCCTCGCGCTGCTGCTGGAGGCGATGCCGGATGTAGGGGGCGAGGCGGTCACTCTGGGCCAGAGCGCTGTCGAGGTCGGCGACGTGCCGGGTGTGGGCGTCGCGGTTGCCCGGGGTCAGGGCGGCGTTGCGGCAGGCGAGCGGGCGGCAGTCCCGGAGTTCCGGCTGCTTGGATGTACCTGCGGGTGGCCTGCACAGGGCGCGGTCGGGGTTGTAGACGCAGGTGACGAAGGTGCCGGGGTAGAAGGCGGGATCGTGGCGTTTCATGATTCGCAGCAGACGGGCTTCGCCGGTAACGACCTGCCCTTCGAAGACGGCGTGCCGGGCGAAGGCGGTGAGACGCTGTTCTGCTTCCGCGCCGGCGGGCCCGGTGAGGCGGGGGCGGTCGGTATCTGTGGCGGTCTCGGCGAGGAGCTGGCCCCTGGGCCGGTACCAGGACCGCGGGTGAGGAGCCGACCGGGGCCGCTCTCCCTGGTGCAGCTCGGTCGTGCCGCCCCCGTGGTCACGGACCTGGCCGGTCCCCGCTGTCGCGCTGATCGTCGAGGCGGACAGTCAGGTCGGGCCAGTGCTCGGACCATCGCGCCAGATCGTTCGCGGTCAACGACCACCGCGAACGCAGGGCTTCGTCCGGCAGGAAGCGGACGCAGGTCCCCGTGGTCCCGTCGGCCTCGACGGGCACCAGATCGGCCACCGGGACACCGTGCTCATAGCGCTGGCTCCAGGAGCCGTTGAGGCGGCGGTTGGTATGAATCAGCCACTCGCTGAGCGCTGCGACGACGGACATGCCGCGACGCGGATATCCGTCCGGAAGCCGCTCCGCCTCCGGGAGATCGAAGAACCGAAGATCCTTCGTGGCCATGACCGGCTTCTTCACCACCCGGCCATGCTCGTCGACCCGAGTGTCGGTGCCCCGTCCGTCATCTTTCACCGACACCGAGCCGTCGGTATGCAGCGTGACCACACACCGCCCGCCGCCCCGGCTCGCTGCCTCGTCAGCGGCGTAAGCAACGATCTCAAGAACAAGGTGTCCCGGCCCGCCCGCAGCGAACTCTGCAGATCCCTGGCGGACCTGACCGAGATGGTTGGCGTCCACGATGCCGGCCCAATCGTGCGTAGTGTTGACCCAAGAAGCCCTTGATTCATCCATCCGACAAGTATCCGTCGGGCTCTCGTCAGGCTGGCCGGAACGAACCGCTCAGCAGTGATCGTCAGGGCCGGGCTCGGCACCCTCTCCGAGATCGGTGAGGAGGCCGCGGATTCGGTCGGCGATGGCGTTGTGTCGTTCGACCTCGCGGGGCCGGCGCCTTCGACGCCGTCCTGGGTGAGCTGCTGTTCACGGGCGAGCCGGGGTCGCAGGCGCGGTGCGTACTCGCTCGTGGTGAGGAACTTCGAGCAACGGAGGTAGGGGTCGCACGCGCAGGGCCCTTCGGTGGGTGCCCGCAGGCAGTGGCCGAGTTCGAGTTCGGTCTCGAAGAAGTTGGTCTTGAGCCGGTTCAGAGAGTCCTCACCGATCCGGCTGGTCTGCAGTTCCTCGGCGGCCGGGCCCGCGATCCGTCCGCCGGCAGCGATGACTTTCTCGTACTGCTCCTTCAGGACGGGGTCGCTGTGGGTCACCTGTCCATCTCCACCACACGGTCCTCGGTGTCAGAGGACTCCCTCCTCCGTGACAGTGATCTCCCTACGCTCCGACCGAGGACTGTCAGATGTGCCTGGCACGATGCCTGGCATGAGCCCGACACCAGAGCTGACGCAGAAGACCCTGACTGAACGCGGCTTCCGCGGCTTCGTGCCGTTCAGTGAACTGCCCGACAGCAACGTCCCCACCGGGCACGGAATCTACGTGGTGATCCGCACGGACACCTCGCCCCCGTCGTTCCTCCCCACCAGCCCTGCCGGACACCTCAAAGGCCGCGACCCGTCCGTGACGGCCGACAAGCTCGGCGATGCCTGGGCGGACGGGGCAACGGTCGTGTACATCGGCAAGGCCGCGGGCCAGGACGGATTGAACCAGCGGCTTGCCGACTACCGCCGCCACGGCGCCGGTCTGCTGGCTGGCCATTGGGGCGGTCGCTACATCTGGCAGCTGGTCGACTCGGACGCACTGCTCGTCGCTTGGCGGCCGATGACCGGGGACGATGCGGGTGAGGCTGAGCAGGACCTGATCGACGAGTTCAAAGAACTCCACGGAGGAGCTCTGCCCTTCGCCAACCTCAGGAACAACGCCCGAAAGGCCCCGGAGACGGACACCAACATCGACTAACCCGGTCGCCCTGCACTGCTCGACGTGCACTGCAAGATCAACGCAAGGTCTCTTTGACCGTATCTCGGTTCAGACCCAATCGGGGTAGCCGTCACCTGGGCTCCCCTGTTCGGCCAGGGTCCGGCCGCGGCCGCCGGATGAGGGGCCCTCTCAGCGCAATGCCGTTGCTTTATGGCGGTTGGATCACGATGGCGTCGCGTGAGGGCCGGGTGGGTTAGGCCCAGTCGCGATGGCGGCTCACTCGGTCGCCGTCAGACCGGTCTCCGGGTCGGTCACGGTGCGCTCGCGGCGTTCCACGACTACGGTTCCGGCGGCCGCCTGCAGGATCCGCTCCACCGCCTCCCGGGCCACCGTCGCTAGACGCCCCACATCTCCTTCCGGACCAGCGCCGAGAACGCGCGCCGCCGGTCCCCGAACTCCTTCCGGGCGTTCTGAAAGTTCCGCCTCTCCGCCACCACCTGGGCAGACTCCTGCCACCCGCCGTGCTCCGTCGCGACGTTGGGGAACTTCTCCCGGGTGTCCGCGAGCACCATCCCGGAGTAGGCCACGTCCACCGCAGCGCCGTAGACGTCCTTGGCGGCTTCATCCAAGCCCGGGCCGCAGGCCAGGCGGACGTCCTCCAGTGCATCACGGGCCAGGGACGCCACCTCCCGCAACCCCTCCGACGCCTGCGCCACCCACAGGCCCTCTCGTCGGCCGCTCGGGAGGTCGTTCGCCCACTCGTCGTAGCCTTCCTCGGCGTCCGTGTGCACGACCACCATCGGCCGGGCCTGAGTCGAGTAGTCGCCGGCGGCGGCGACCAGCCTGTGGGCCGCCTTCAGAAACGCCAGGGTCGCGGCGTACTGGGCCGCGCGCAGGTCGGCGGCGCGCGCGTGCACGGCCTCCACATCCAGGTGTTCGCGCTTGGAGTCCAGGTCCCTGCGCTGCGTGCGCCAGGCCGTGGCCAGCTGGAGGGCGCCCATGACCAGTTGGACGGTGATCGTGATCGCGGCGCCGACCAGGAACGCGGTCGGTACCGGGGTGTCGGCGGCCGCCGGAGTTGGCGGCGCGGCGGCGGCAAGGATCGGTATCGGGTTCATGGCGTCACGGTATGAAGGCGGCCGCCGCGGATAGCCGGGACTTGAGGGACTTCGGAGGTACGGGCTGGCGGCGCGGGTCAGGGATGGTGGGGCAGGCAGGTTCGCCTAGAGTTCCGACCCGGACCAGACGGCGGCTATGCCGCCCCAGTCATCACCGCAAGCCCTCAGACAGATGCCGCATGACCTCCAGATACGGCGCGGACGAGAACAATGCCGCCCAACAGCTTCCGGCTACGACACCCCCTGGGCCGCTGGCCCGGTCGGCATCGCCTTCGGCGTGGCCCGCGTCCGCACGCACCGGTCCCGCAGCGTGCCCTCGTCCCGCGCCCAGCACCCACGGGACCCCAGCCCAACACCATGACCAACCACAAATGCCCAAGTGAGGTACAGCGTGTGGTCCTCCGTTGCTCCCAACCCGCCGACCGCCAGCCCCCGCCACCCCGGTCGCACCACAGGTAAGCGGCCCGGCGCCGGGCGGGCGCTCGCGACGACCAGGCAGCTGTCCGCGTCGATGAGGACCTTGCACGTTCGCTGAGAACCGGTAGTTCCTCGACGAGGCGCCGACGGTGCGGTCGCGGACGGGAATCAAGGTTCCGTCCACGATCCACAACCGGTCCACGTCGGCGACCGGCCGCGGGGCCGGCTCGAGCGCCAGCGGCGGCCGCAGTCGCTGGATGACCCGGCAGACGGTGGCCGGGGAGATCCCGAAGAGCGGGGCGAGCTGCCGCATGGTCAGGTTCGTGCGGTAGTAGACGGCCACCAGCAGCACGCGGTGGTGGGCAGCGGCAGGCACCAGAGGCGGCCACCACCCGGCCCCTTTCCGCCCCGCTCCCGCACCACTTTCACCAGCTTCGCGAACCGGTCGATCCGCAAGCCCGTGAACGTCTCCACCCACACCGGCTCAGTCCGCAACACCCCACCAATACGGGAAAGAGCCCCGCACCAAGCCTTCTGCAACACCCCTTAGAGCTCGTAACACGATCTTGATGAGATGCTCTGGTCAGCCGTGACCGGTGTGACGATTCAGCCGTTCGCAGTGGTGTGAGTAATCGGCCGTGGATCGTGGACGACGACTTGTGGGCACTGATCGAGCCGCTGCTGCCGCCCTGGCCGGCGAGGTCACCAGGTCCGCGGCCGGTGGCGGACCGGCTGTGCCTGCAAGGCATCTTGTACGTGCTCTGCAACGACATCGCGTGGCAACTCCTGCCGCCTGAGCTGGGGTTCGGCTCGGGGCAGACCTGCTGGCGGCGCCTGGAGCGGTGGCAGCAGGCCGGGGTCTTCGACCAGCTGCACCGCATCCTGCTCGCCGAGCTGAACGCGGCCGGCCGGCTCGACTGGTCCAGGGCCTGCGTGGACGGATCCCACATCCGGGCGAAAAAGGGGGCGCCGACACCGGTCCGTCGCCGGTCGACCGGCGGAAGACGGGCAGCAAGCACCACCTGATCTGCGATGGACGCGGTACCCCGCTCAAGGTCATCACGACCGCGGCGAACGTCAACGATGTCACCCAGACCTTCGCCCTGGTCGACGGCATCCCACCGGTGGCAGGCCGCCCAGGCCGGCCCCGCAGACGCCCGGACGCCCTGCTGGGAGACAAGGGTTACGACTCCAACCCCAACCGCGATGAGCTGCGTAAACGCCGGATCCTGCCTGTCATCTCCCGCAAGGGATCCCCGAACATCAAGGGCATGGGCAAGCTCCGCTACGTCGTGGAGCAGACCTTCGCCCTGCTCCACCAGTTCAAACGACTCGCCGTCCGATGGGAACGGCGCACAGAACTCCACGACGCGTTCGTCTCCCTTGCCTGCAGCCTCATCTGCTGGCGACGCCTCAACAAGCCCGACTCATGATCGTGTTACGAGCTCTTAAGGCGAGGCGGGTACGGCCAGAAGGTTTCAGGCTCCGGTGTGAACCGGCTTCTGCTGCGACTCCAGGAAAGATGGGCGCGGCATGTCTGGCAAAGAGAGTTCTCTGGGGCTAGATCTGTGGCGCGAGCGCGATCGACCGACTGCGTGCAGCTCAGCGTCGGTGGCGGCCCACTGTAGTGAGTGCAGCACGTGTGGCGCCATCGCTGGATCGAGCGATGTCTGCTTGTTGATTGGCTCCCGTCCCGGCCCTTCCGCGGTTCGCCCTACCTTCAGGGCTTGCCACAGGCGAGCTTGGAAGCCCGCCGCCCAGCGCTTCCCAGGCTTATGGCGCGGGTTCGATTCGCGTCACGCGCCATGGAAACGCCCCAGGCCAGTGACCTGGGACGTAGCGAATTGACGGCGAACTTCCGCCACGCCCGTCCTGCGGGGTTCGTGAGATCGCCTGACTGGCGGTACATCTCCGTGGGCGGGGATGGAATCTATTTGGGCAGGTGTGCGGTTATGCCTCTTGTGAGTGAATCGAGCCCTGCCCATTCGGGGGGCATGTCGGATGATCGACAATGTGAGTTTGATTATTTTCATCGCAGATTCGACCGTGGGATGTGTTTGTATTAATCCCCCCTCCGCGCCTTACTCATGGTCGGTGCGTGAAATTTCCTGCGTAATATGCGGCGGCGACACACCAGGGCTTCCCGGGCGAACGGTAGGGCCCGGTACGCCACCGCCCCCCACAGGAAATGGCCTCTTGATGAAGCTGAAATTCCAAGCGACTCGGCGCCGCAGCCTGTCCGGCTGGCTGGCCTCGGCCGTCGCCGGAACGGTTGCCGCTGTGATGGTCGCCGGATTGCCCACGCAGGCACTGGCCATCGCGACACCCGTGCCTCTGGCCACAGCCGCCAGCTTTTCCGTTCTGGCAGGTCAGGGTGTTACCAACACCGGTCCCTCCGTGATCAGTCACGACCTTGGGACGCACCCGAACCCTGCCATCTCCGGATTCCCCCCCGGCTTGGTGCTCGGCGCCGTGCACGCTGCGGACGCTGTGGCGCTTCAGGCCAAGTCCGACCTGGTCCAGGCCTACAACAACGCTGCGGGCCAGGCCACGGACTTCGCGCTCGCGGCGGGAATCGGCGCCGGCCAGACGCTGCTTCCGGGCGTTCACACGGCTACCGGCGGTGTCGGACTGACCGGCGACCTGATCCTGGACGCGGGGGGAAACCCCAACGCCGTCTGGGTGTTCCAGATCCCAGAAGCCCTGACGACTGCCTCCAATAGCCGGGTGCTCCTCACAAACGGTGCTTCGGCGTGCAACGTGTACTGGCAGATCGGGAGTTCGGCCACCCTTGGCACCACCTCCACCTTCGTGGGCACCATCATGGCTCTGACCTCGATCAGCGTTACCACGGGGACGAACATTGAAGGTCGAGCGTTGGCCCGTAACGGTGCCGTGACGCTCGACACCAACAGGATCTTCCTCGGCGGGTGCGCCACCGGTGGAACGACGACCGGTACGACCACCGGCACGACGACCGGTACGACGACCGGTACGACGACCGGTACGACCACCGGCACGACTACTGGTACAACGGCTGGAACGCCGACCGCCGGATCGACGACCGGTACGACCGTGGGTCTGATCGGTGGCGGCCTCCTGGGCGGACCGATCGTCGACCTCGTGTCGGGCGGCACCTCGGGGAACATCGCCGGCAACACCTCCGGAAACACCGCGGGCAACACGGCCGGGAACAGCACCGGCGGGAACACGACCGGCGGCAACACGACCGGCGGGACCATCACCGGGGGGAACGTCACCGGCGGGCACGGCGGTCAGCCTGGCGGCCCGGACCACGGCGGGCCGGACCACGGCGGCCTGGAGCACCACGGGCCGGAGCACGGCGGGCCGGGCAACGGGCACGACGAGGGACCCGGTAAGCCGGACCACGGCCACGACGGGAAGCCCGGCGACTACGGCTACGGCAACAAGCCCGCGGGCCACGAGGGTCACGAAGGCCACGAGGGCTAGGCAGCAGGCTGCACGAAGCCCGTTCATCGGATGACGGCGCGCGGCGGGATCCTCATCGAATCCGCCGCGCGCCTTCGGTGAGTCGCAGAGACCTCAGGCGAACAGCAGACATGAGAAAGACCGGGTGGGCGGTGTCGAGCGGAATTGAATCTGCGGGCGTGAAGGAACTTCATCAGTCCGATTCCGGCCCGGTCTCCCAACAGCGTCATGACGAAGAGGCCATGCCGGGCGAGCGGCCCATAAGAGTTCGCGCAGTGAAAGCAGGGCTGCGCACCGCCGTAGCCCTCTGCCTGGTGACGACTCTGGTCCACGTCGTCCTGGTATTCCTTCATGTGGCCCCCTCCAACCCTGTATCGAAGCGCTACAGCTCGCAGGTCAACGGATGGG
The DNA here is from genome assembly GCA_049998195.1 of Streptomyces sp. cmx-11-4. Classification (GTDB taxonomy): domain Bacteria; phylum Actinomycetota; class Actinomycetes; order Streptomycetales; family Streptomycetaceae; genus Streptomyces. Next base: position 2,393 of record JAEBET010000028.1, on the reverse strand, counting down.
TGTACCCGCTCTTCGAACAGAACTGGCGGCTCTTCGCCCCGGACCCCGACTCCTTCAACCGAAAAATCCTGGCGAGAACCGCCCACACCGACTCCAAAGGATCGGTGCAGGTGACCCCCTGGTTCGACCTGGCTGCCGTGGACCATTCCGCAGTCGACCACAATGTATTTCCGAGCCATACGTCCCAGAACCTTCTGCGCCGCGCCTGGACCTCTTATGTCGAGACACATGGAGGAAGCGACACGGCACGCTCGGAACGGGCCGTGATGCTGCAGACGTACCTGCGCAATATCGCTGCGGACCGCGTAGCCGCCCACAACGACGGCGGCACCTTCGACTTCATTCAGCTCCGGGTCGTCACACTGCCCGTCGCTGCCCCCGGCACAGTGGCCGGGAACCGCCCGCCGGCACCCACCGAGGACCGGCTCCTGCCCTGGTGGAAGGTGACCTCCCATGGGAAGTGAACAGACCTTCCAGCCTCCTTCCACGGCGGCCACGCCGCACCGGACTGCGGCTCAGGAGACTTCGGTCGCCGGCACGGCCCACCGGTGGCTCCTCGACCGGATCGGCGCTCTGTGGGCGCTTCTCACCGAACGGCCGGTCTCCCTGTACGCCGCGTCGGTTCTGCGCATCGGCTACGGGTTGCTCTATCTGGTCTTCCTGCTGCGCGAGTTCCCGCACCGTGACGAGATCTGGGGCCCCGGCTCCCCGTGGACACCGGCGCTGGCACAGCAGCTCTTCGACCAAACGGGCTGGAACAGCATCCTGATCCTGTCCGACAGCCGCGCCTACTTCGAACTCTGCTACGTGCTGGCCCTCGTCACGTCCGCCCTGTTCATGCTGGGTTGGCGGACCCGGGCGATGTCCGTCCTCTTCGCCGTCGTGGTGACCTCGTTCCATGCCAGGTCGATCTTCATGACGGACGGGGGCGACAACCTGATCCTGCTGATGGCCCTCTACCTCGTCCTCACCGCGTGCGGTCGGCGCTGGTCCCTGGACGCACGCAGGAACCGGCTCAAGGCAGCCCGTGCGGGCGACGCGCCGGAGCCGGTGAGGAGCCTCTTCGCACAACAACTCCGCGATGCCCGTACCACCTTGACCACGGTGGTGCACAACTGCGGCATCCTCGTCATCGCGGCACAGGTCTGCTTCCTCTACGGATCGGCCGGCCTGTACAAGATCCAGGGCCCGACCTGGGGCGGCGGCACCGCCCTCCACTACGCGCTGAACCTCGAACTCTTCCAGCCCTGGCCCGCGCTCTCCCACCTCGTGGACGAGTACCCGATGGTGATCGCGATCGCCAGCTACGTGACGGTGCTCTTGCAGGTCGCCTTCCCGTTCGTACTCTTCGGCAGGCTCAAATATCCCGTTCTGGCCGTGCTGCTGGGCATGCACATCGGCATCGCAGTGCTCCTGGGACTGCCTCTCTTCTCAGGCGCGATGATCATTGCGGACGCCGTGTTCCTTCCCGACCGGTTCTACGCCTTCCTGCCTCGCCTGTGGCGACGCGCAGCACAGCGCACAGGGACGCGGCGGCCGGCACCCGGCCGAGCGGCGGTATCGGTATCCGTACCTCCGCAGGGCAGGCCCGGCGGCGTACCCGGCTCCACGCCTCGAGCCGTTCCTGCGCAGAAGGACACCGCACCCGCCACCGGGCTCGCATCAGAGCAGACCTGAGCAGCCGGGCGGACCGCAGCGCAGGCACGGGCTGCGCCCGCCGTAGTGCGGCCCATGTTCGGGGAAGGACACCGGGCACCCGTCAAAGATGCCGTCCAGCCCTCTCAGCCAGTGGGAACCCTCAGCCCCGCTGGTTAAAAGAGCGCTTTGTCCCGGCGGGGGTGTTTGGTCATAGTCCTTCTGACCCGCCGGGGTGGTGGGCGGTGTCACCGCTGGAGGTCGCGCCAGTTCGGGGTGGATTCGCGGGTGAGTCTGCGGCTTGTCAGGTCGATCATCGCGAGGCGGATCATGGCTTCGGAGCGGTGTGGGTGGGTCTCGTAGTCGCGGGCCAGGCGGCGGTGGTGCATGAGCCAGCCGAACGTCCTCTCCCCGACCCATCGCCGCGGGATGACTTTGAAGCCCTTATGGCCGGGGTCGCGGTGGACGACTTCGACGTCGATGCCGAGGCGGGCGCCGTGGTCGATGGCTTTTGTGCGTTAGCCGTTGTCCGCGCAGGCCTTGGTGACTCGCGGGTAGGCCTTTGAGATTTGTGAGAGCACCTGGATGCCGCCGGCGTTGTCGGAGACGCCGGCGGCGGTGACAAGGACGGCTAGTGACCTGAGTCAGAGATTCCGTGTTAGCTGGGTATGAGTCGTCCGGGTCCGAAGATTCCGCCGTTGCCGTTGTCTGATGCCCAGCGGGCCGTGCTGGAGGGCTGGGTACGCCGTCGCACAACC
>JAEBET010000027.1:0-64340 GCA_049998195.1 Streptomyces sp. cmx-11-4 | reverse complement strand
GGTACCCGCTCCGCGGGTACCAGAGCGCTGCGCGCTCTGGACCGAACACGGGCGCTCCGCACCCTCGGTGACGAAGCGTGAGGGCCCCGCGCTTCGCGCGGGGCGGGCCGGCGCCCGCTTCGCGGGCTTGGGCCAGGGGTCCTCCGCTGCGCTCCAGACCCCTGTGTGCGGGGCGGGCTCGCTTCGCTCCCCCTTGGTATTGCTGGGTTGTGCGGGTCTGGGCCCGGTCGCTTCGCTCCCCGGCCCGGGGCCCGCTCCGCGGGCGGCTGGCAAGGAGAGGGGGTAGCAGGCCCCGTCCGAATCCAAAGCCGAGCATTGGATTCCGTGACTGGCAGTCACCAGACTACCCCTGTCCCCAACATGGCGGGCCGAATCGGCGAGATCCGAGCCCAAAACCGCGGCCAGGCCCCTCCGGGACACAGCCCCCGGGCAGGAGGTGGACCCGCCCCGAAACCCCGGCCACGAACGGGCCACGCGCGCCCTCTCATGGCCTCTGAGCAGTATGAACGATCCAGAGGGTCAACAAGCCACGAACGGGCCCCACGCGAGCACACAGCCGGAGCGCACCCGGGCCAGATTTCTGGCCCGCACCCCCACCACACACTCAAACACACATAACTGACGGACCGTCAGGAGGCGGTGGGGAATTCAACACGTCGCTGAGGGGAACCAGAATCGGCTCTAAATGCGATTTCTAATTCCGGCCTGTTGATCATCTCGATAAATACCTGTGAGGTGCCTCGAATTTGACTCACTGGCGCGGTAGAAATGGCCAGTCGATCACAGCGCAGCTCGTCTCACTCCTGCACCAGGGCATCACGCCGCCGAAGATCTTGCACCGCCAACGCCACACCCCGGCCATCGCCCACCAGGCCCCAGAGCCCGAGCGGGACAACAAGCCACCGCCACGCGGTATCGAAGCGCGTGACCACGAGAACTATGAAGAAGAGCTGGGCCGCGCAGAGAGCCAGGTGGCCCAGCAGGCGCAGCACCGGATGCGGTCTTCTGCGGAACAGCTCTTCGAACAAGGTCTTCTCCACTTTCCCACCCCTCATTCAGCCCACGGACGGCCCTTGCCGCCGGGGGTACTTCCCTACGTGTCCCGGCGCCGGTGACCTCACCGGTTTCCTCCCCACCGCAGGTCAGGGCGGTGCAGCAAGGACGTCCAGCCATCGCGGGAGCGGCAGGACCCTCGAGTCCGTCGGCCCCGGTCTTCCGTCGGAATACCGGGGGCGGCCCGGTCGTACTGCCCCAGAGCGCTCTGGGCACCGGCCCTGGCCCACGCACCCATGTCGGCGCGGACTGCCCACGAACCTAACCCGCCCCCGCCCACGCCGCGTGCCAGCCACCGAGGCGCTGACCGACGGCTCGCCACCCCGCAGACGCAGAGCAGTACGGTTTTGCGTGCCAGCCCACTGACCTGCGAAAACGCTTAAGTTAAGGTCCTCGGCCGTTTTGGCGGGAGACTGCGCGGGTGGCGCCGCCCTCTGGGTGCCGGCTGCGGAACGGCGGCCCCGGGCTACATCAGCGCGACGATGGAGGCTGTCCACTTGCCCACGGAATCCAGGCCGACGAGGGGAGCTGCGGCGCCCAGAAGAAGAGCGATCGGGGCGCCGACCACCGCCGTGGTGGCGGGCCAGGTATGTCCGTGTTTTTCCTCTGCGATGGAGGAACTGCCAACGCAGAAGATGAAGGCCCCGAGCACCAGGACGGCTCCGCCCAAGCCGTACACCGTCATCTTCCAAACGGCCGGGACCGGGTCGGCGAACAGAGCTGCGAACCATCCGCCGGCGACCTGCGCCGGCACGAGGATCGCAACAGCCGGAGCAACCATGTCGCGCATGCTCAACGGACGGCCCTGCGGCTTGGCCCCACCCGCTAAGTGCCGCAAGCTCAGCGGGCTAGCGGTGCTGATATCCCTGCGGGCGGTGGCGAACGCGGAGATCTCCGGTTCCGTGGCCTCCAGGCTGTTCAGGATGCGTTTCAGGTCATTCCACTTGCCAGGAACCTTCCTGCCCTCCGCCGTTGTCGGCCACGTTTCGGTACCGCCGGCCCTCATCCGTAGCTCTTGCAGGGCGGCTTCCAGGTCTTCTGGGGTAGTGGCAGTTTCGGCGAGCTGCTGCACCAGGGTCTTGTAGCCCTCGGGCGGCGGGGACGGCATGTCCGGGCGCTGTCTGGTTGGCGGATCCTGTGGGTTGTCCCGTGGTTGTTCCGGGACAACCACGGGATCCGGTCCCTGGGAGTTCCCGGATTGTTCCGGGACTGTCCGCGACGCCGGCTGGCTGAGGGGGGCGTCCTGCGGTGCGGGGTCGAGGCCGATCAGCTCTTCCAGGTCGTCGAGTTCGTCGTCCTGGGCCTCCAGCTGCTCCTGGGCGGCCTGGAGGACATCGCGGATCTGCTCCAGGGCTGGAAGCCCGAAATCTTCGGGTCCTGTGGCCGAGGGATCCGGGGCGCTGTCCGTCGTCTCCTCGTCGATGTGGTTCAGGGCGAGGCGCTCGCGGGCGACTTGCTGTTCGGCGGCCAGGCGGAGCTGGTAGGCCTTCTCTTCCGCCCGGCGGGCGTGTTCCAGCTTTTCGTCGGCCTGGCGCCGGTACTCCCGTGAGATCTGCAGTTCGCTCTCCAGTTCGGCGCGGACGTCTTCGCGTGCCCGATCGCGCTCCACCTCCAGCACGGTGCAGCGTTCCTGGAGGACGGAAACCATGTCCTCCAGCTTCTCGCGCCTGCGCTCGGAGGCTGCCAGCTTCTGGAGGGCGTCGATCTGCAGTAGCCGGGCGTCGTCCAGGCGCAGCAGGGCCTGGGTGACCACGTCGGTGCCCCGCCGCAGCACCGGGACCGGGAGCCGGGCTGGTGCAGGAGTGGTGGTGTCCCCCAGGGCTGCCTCCGCCTCCTTGGCGGCCGCCAGCAGGGCGAGTCCCCTCGCCTCCTGGCGCTCGCGCATCTCCGGTTGCACGACGTAGCGCTTGACCACGGCCTTGAGGAGTTCCTCGGGCGGCAGCCGGCTGCCGCTGCGGAACTCGCTCCAAGAGGTCGTGCTGTACGCGAAGTCCTTCTCGAGCGTCCGGACTGCCTTGCCCAGCGTCACCTTGCGTAGCCACACGGCCAGCTCGTTCGCCTGCTCGGTCCGCCCCCGTAACGCCCCCAGCGGCCGCCCCATGGCTCCCCCGAATCATGTTGTCCCCGGGAACAACCCGGCGGTTGTTCCCGATCTTCGTCCGTCACCTGCGGAGACGGTCATCCTTCGCAGCGGACAATCACACCACCGAAGACGCTGAGTCTCCACCCGATCAGACGATCACAGGAGACCCATCATGACTGGCCCCAACGCCCCCCAGTCCCCGCGTCGTTCCTGGCCCTACGCGGTGGTCGCCATCACCGTCCTCGCCATCCAGCAGGGCTGGGACGCCCAGCAGGTCACCACCCTCGCCGTCAGCCTCCTCGTCCTCGTCGCCGTGATCATCTCCGCGGGACGCGGCAACGACTAGCCGCCCATGCCTAACAACCAACCGCGGACGGCCTCCACCCCACTGCGGCGGCCACGGGCCCCACGCCCATGCACCGCCCGTCTTCCCGCGCCGGAGGTGGCCACGGTGGCAAGCAGGGCAAGCGCCGGTGGTGGCTCCGCCGATGCTGGCGGGTGATTGGTCACCAATCACCCGGCGGGGCGCCGGTGGTCACCGGCGGCGCAGGGCGAGCGCCACGCCGAACGCGGCGGCCAGCGCCGAGGCCACCCCGCCCACAGCGCCGATCGGCCCGGCCAGCGAACGGTGGACCAGGTGGACCCGCGGGATCCGGTCGATGTGGTCGGCCCGGTAGAGCGGGACCCACACCGTGCCCCCGCGGGACGCCCCGAACTTCACCTTCACCTCCTGGGCGGGGCGGATCCACCCGAGGCGCGCGTTCCTAATCGTCCGGCGGATCGACAGGGACCGGCGGGTTGATGTCACTGCCCCCCAGGCTCCGCTTGAGTGTCTCAAGGTGGGTTCTGGCAATCTCAGTCCGCAGTTGCGCCTCGTGCCACTTCGCCCGCTGCACCGCAACGTTCGCCACGGCGCCTGGCCCCGCCTTCAGCAGTAAGGCCAAAGCTGCCAGGTATGACGCGAGCTCACCCCCAACAAGGAGAAAATCCAGCGGTGAACGCATGCTCAGATTCTTGACAGAGGGCCGCCGCGCCTCATGCGCAGCCCTGTAAAAGTTCTTTTAGATCTTGTGCTCAGGGAGGGGCTGCTTGTCGGCGTACCCTGCAATCTGCTCTAGGGCGACGGCGTATCCGTACAGGCCGTTCAATGAGTCGAAGAACAGTGCGAGGTCGTCGAGGGTCTCTGGCCCGGCATCGGCCGTGATCTGAAGAGCACGCACGTCACTAGGCGAGTCGGGCTCGGTCATGCTGTGACACTACGGCGGGCCCTGGGCGCCCGCTCGCCCGCGAAGCCGCGCGGGTGACCCCCCTATGGGATGCAGGAAAGCGCAGCCGAGGACTTCGACCCACCGGTGAGTTGGTCGAGTGGCGCGGCGGCGGCCCGGAGACCTGGGCCTAGTCACCGCCGTAGCGGCCGCTGAGCCCCGCCGGTACCGGCACCTGCACTGCGCCGACACTCACCGGTCACATCCGTAGTCACCACTACATCACCGGTGAGTGGCATCTGCCCTGGCCAAGTCACGTTGAGGACCTGGGGTTCACCGATGGCCAGGCTCGTCTCGCTCTGGCGGGTGGTGGTGAGCGTTCCAGTCTGTCCGGCACCTGACCAAGCGATATCTCAGGTGGTGGTAGCGGTGACCGAGTAGCGGTTGCCCGGTGAGTTGGCGCTGGTGCGCTCGTACATGTGGCCGCAAGTCGGTGACTTCTCCTTCCCGAACTCCGGTGAGTACGGGGTGCCGGGCCCGGTGCAGGTGATCGTGGCGCCGTCGCCCATCGACCACACGATCGTGCGCACGGTGGCAGTCGCGGTGACCCGTCACCGACCCGGCCGAGGCGGATGCGGTCGCCGGGCCGGTCCGGGTCGGGCCTGGCTGGCTCCACATCCACACCGGCAGCCCCACCAGGCCCTTGCCCTCCGGGCGCGGCACGATGCCGATGTCCGGCCCTTCCAGCCGCAGCCGTTCGACGGCCTGCTGCGACGAGGGGCCTGGACGTCGACGCCGCCGTCGGCGGGGCCGGTCGCCGACCAGCGGATGCCGCCGCGGACGTCACCGGTCGAGCGGGGGCAGGTGACCAGGTACAGCCGCCCACCCGGATCCCCCAGCCTCCAGCCCTCCGGCGCGCCCGTGTCGAAACCTGGTGGCAGGTCTCCGGCCGGGCCGTCGGTCGGCTATCAGTAGCAGGAGTCCGCCGAGTTGAAGCGCCCATCTCCGGGGCCGAGCAGGGCACCTCCTGGCCATCGATGGCACACCTGGGCGAACTCCCCTCGGAGGGGGCGTGCCCGGCTTGCCACCGGCTTGCCATCCTTGCTCAGCTTGTCGTAGCCGCTGGAGTCGACGCAGTCGGTGATGGTCGCCCGCTGCGGATCCACGGCGGTGTCGATCGAGTCCACCGCGGCGTGGGCCGGCTGGCCCTTCATCACGGTGCCGCGCTGCTGGTACCAGAACAGCGTCGCCTTGATGTCCGCAAGCGCCGTGTCGGGCGCGTAGCGCTCCACATCAGGGTCCAGCGCCCCCGCGGCGTACGAGCGAACCTCAGCCGCCCCCATACCCGCGTATACGGCCAGCACAGCCGCCTTCTCGGTCGCCTGAGGGTCAGCCGTCACAGACGCCGACACCGACGCACAGACGGCCCTACAGGCCCCTTCGTGTCCGTCCCCGAGCCCCTCAGCCCGCCAGCCTCACCCACGCCCCGACTCCACCCGCCAACCCCAGCCCAGACCTAAAGTCCGAGCAGTCACCAGCCCCAAAAGGCCAAGCTACCTGCGGAAATGCAGAGCCGCAGCCGTTGCATCTTCCCCCGATGGGTCCCCCTGCGGTTCCCCCCAAGCATCCCCCCTGCGCGTCCCCTGATGGGTACCCCTATGGATCGTTGATGCCCTCTCTGATCGTTGTCAGTACGCCCCGAACGACCAGAAGACGCCCACCTCGTCGTCGGTCACCACGATGAGGCCCAGGTCCTCGAGGATGTCGAGGCCGTTGAGGTACGCAGAGGTGTGGAAGCCGTGGGATTGGGTCCCCTGGAGGCCCGCTGCCAGGAAGTCCGGGACCGGGTCAGAGGCGGCGGCCGTCGCGTTGGTCCAGTAGCGCGCGGTGGGGCCGTACCGGTCGAGCAGGGTCCCGGCATCCGCCAGCACTGCGTCCAGGTCTGGGCGGGAGCGGACCGGGGCGGGTTCCCACTGCCATTCCTCGGCCATGATGGCGAGCGCGGCGACCGCCGCCTGCGCCTCCAGGGGGTACAGGCGATGGGGCAGGTCCGACGAGTCCGGGGGATCGAAGGGGTACGCGGGCAGCGTGTGGCGGGCGGCGTTGGTGCGGTCCCCGTCCAGGCGTAGCCAGCCCCGGGGGTCAGGGACCGACCGGTTCATCACGGCGCGGACGTCGTACGCCCAGTCCTCGTGCCGTCGAGGGCCGGTGGCCACGAAGGTGTACGGGTCGTAGAGCAGCCGCAGTGCCGCCGCGTTCCAGGGGCAGCGGCGCGTGCGGAACTCTGCCAGTAGATCGCCGATTTGACGGGCGAATGCGTCCTTCGGCTCGCGAGGGATGCGTCGGAGTTGGTCGAGGGCCCAGAGGACGAGCTCGCCCTCTCGTTCTTCCGGTGCCAGGCGGACCGGCCCCTGCGGGAGCGGGAGGTCCGTTCCGTCCCATAGCGCCTCCAGGTGCGCATCGAGCTGGTCCAGGGCGGGCCGGTCGGGACTCGTGAACGTTCCGTCCCGGTCTCGGGCGGCGAGTCGCTCATGGGCGTGGCCGTTCCCGATTTCGACTGCGAGCACTGCCATATCCCGCAGGTGCTGGTAGTAGCTCGCGGCGGCCTCGTCCTCGAGCCGTGGCAGAACCTTTTCGAGGGCCTCGAGGCAGCCGATCAGGATGGCGTGGAGCCTCTCGTCGAGACGTCCGGACAGTGTCGAAGTGAGACAGCCGGCAGTCTCCGTATCGAGTAGCAGCATGTCTTCGCCCTCGATCACCCGACGGCCCATGGCGGGTGGGAAGGGGGTGCTCATGTGCTTTTCCCACATCTGTGAAAGCAGGTCCGGCTTCGGTTCGCTCATGTTCGAAATCATCCCCCGTCGGCCAGAACCGCGGCCTCCGTCATACCGCTCGCCCTTGCTCCTAGGTCTTGGGTGTCCATCGATTCTTGGGGGGCCTGGGGCATTCCAGGGCGTGGCGGAGCTTGTCCTTGAAGGTTTCCGGCGGGGCGGCCTGGATCTCTTCTCGTGTGTGCATGAGGCGGGCGGTGCTCACGCGTATGTGGCACTCGCGGTGACGTTGCTTCAGGTGGACCAGCCAGGAGCCGTCCGGGGTGAGGAAGGCCTGACGGGCCGGGATGTCTCCCGGGCTTGCGTAGGCGGCCAGGAAAGACGGCAGGTGGTTCAGGGCCGTGTCCTCGGCCATGGTGAGGGCCTGTTCCTCCGGGCCGTTCACGGGGTGGCTGGCGGCCAGGGTCCAGCGGTGCAGTTTGAGGACGACACCGTCAGCGTTCCGAGTCGTCCGGGTGTCCTCTTCGACGAGGACATACCACTGGGCAGTAGTCATGGCCGGAGCCTAGACCGGCGCGCCGAGGTGCGGGCCTCCCCCGTCGGGCAGGGCCCCTGCCCCTGGCCCCGCGAACGTCAATCGGTCCAGGTGGTCCAGCGCGCGTGGGACGGTTCGCACTGACCCGATTCGATCGCCCGTTGATGCGCCTCGTGCGGGTTCCGCGACTTCCCGACCGGACCGCTCGAGAAGAAGACACAGTCCGGGTAGATCGGCTGCAGCCCATACCAACAGGTGGCTATCAGGAGAGTCAGCGCACATGCGGCGAGGGGATGCCTCCACGTAGGAGGACCTGAGAGAGGGCGGATCACCCCGGAGATGGTACGACCAAGGCAGACCCGGTCGGTCTGGTACGAGAGCGCGGGCAACCCCACCACGGCCTCCCAGCACATGCGCATCAGCGTTGCGGAATTGGTGATCACAAGGGAGCCGGCCCCGCCGCGCCCCCGACAAGAGGGGGAAGGGGAGGAGCTGGCTGTGGAGATGACTCGCCCGGAAGGCTTGGCGGCTGGCTGCTTCATAATGGTTTCTGGATAGACATGGGATTCCGGAGTCCGTGGAGATGAGGGTCGCGGGGCTGGTACGACGGTGGTTGTAGGTGGGGGCTTGCTCTGGGGGTAGGGGGAATCAACTCCTGGGGGGCCGACTGCGGTGGTGGGGGGCGGTTACGTTGGCGACCGTTGTGCAACCGACGGAGGATCGCCGCATGCAGACCCGTTCAGTTGATGACGTGCGCAAGCGAGTGGTGTGGGGGATATCCCTCGTCCTGATCGCGGTGACCGCGCTCCTCGGGGCCGCGCCCCGGGACGTTGCGGCTGCGGGCCCGGGGGGTCCGGCCGTTCCCGTTCTGTCGTGGGGGCCCTGTGACGGGGCGGGGGACGGGTTCGAGTGTGCGATCGCCCGGGTGCCGCTGGACTACCGCGAACCCGCCGGACGGACGATTCCGCTCGCGGTGACCCGGCGGGTCGCGGCCGATCGGGCCCAGCGGGTTGGTGTGCTGCTGCTGCATCCCGGGGGGCCGGGGAATTCCGGGGTGGACTTCGCCCGGGGGAGCTACGAGGCGCTCCCCGTTTCGTTGCGGGACGCCTTCGACGTCGTCGGGTACGACATGCGCGGCGTGAAGCGCAGCGGGCAGGTGGAGTGCTGGAACGACCAGGAGTACTCCGCCGCCGTCGACGCCGCGCGCGGGGTGCCCGGTCCGGGGGCGCTGCAGGGGGCGATCCGGCAGGGGCTGGAGTTCGCCGGCGCCTGTCGGCAGCGGTCCGGGGATCTCGTGCCGTTCGTGGGCACCGGCTCGAACGCCAAGGACATCGATCTGCTGCGGCGGGCCCTCGGCGAGGAGACGCTTTCGTTCTACGGCCGTTCCTTCGGGAGCTACGTCGGTACCGTCTACGCCGCGCAGTTCCCCCGGCGGGTGCGCGCCATGGTCCTGGACGGGGGCTACGATCCGCGGCGCTACGCGGATGTGCCGTACGCCTACGACGGGGCGCAGTTCGTGGCGCTGGACGGGGCGGTGGGGCGGTTCCTGGACTGGTGCGCGCGGGAGGCGGCCGCGTGCGGGTTCGGGGAGGGCCGGCCGCGGGAGGCGTTCGAGGCGCTCAAGCGGGCGCTGGATGCCGATCCTGTCATCACGGCGAGCGGGCGGCCGGCGACGGGCTACACGCTGGCCTACCGGCTGATGTTCAACATCAACGCGGGCAAGGTGATCTGGCCCGACCTGGGGCAGGCTCTGCGAGCGGCACAGGCGCGGCAGGGCTCGTTCCTGCTGTCTCCGCCTTCGCCGGCTTCCTTCGACTTCCTCACCGTCAACCTGGCCGTCGAGTGCGCCGACCGTGTCTATCCGACCAGCCGTGTGCTCCTGGGCGGGCTGGTCAGTGCCCATGCCGCCGCCGCTCCGCTGCTGGGAGGGCCCATCGGGCTCGGGCCGCCCACGTACGACCACAACCACGCTCCGGCCTGCGTCCAGTGGCAGGCGGAGCGCCCGAGCCGCTACGAGGGCTCCTACCGGGCGGCCGGGTCCGGCCCGATCCTGGTCCTCGGTACGACGGGGGATCCGGACACCCCGTACCAGGACTCCGTGGCGCTGGCCGGGACTCTGGAGAACGGACGGCTGCTGACCTTCGCCGCTGAGGGACACACCGCGTACAACCGGAGTGCGTGCGTCAGCAGTCTGGTCACCGACTACCTCGCCACCCTGGCGCTGCCCGCGCGGGGCACCGTCTGTGCGGACGAGACGCCACCGGGGTCCGTGGGCCTGCGGACTTCGGACCTCGCGGTCGACGAGACGCGGGATGTGATTCCTGCGCTTCGCTGAACACCGGCCAGCCAGGGGGACGGGGCCCGCAGTCGACCTTTCGGCTGCGGGCCCCGTCTTCATGTCAGGGGCTCCGGTGCAGGGTCTGAGGGACTGTGCGTCGCTTGTGGGGGCTCTGGACCCTGGTGCCTTTCAGTCCCTGGGTGGTTTCGGGGGCCTGGGCCCTCCCTCGGTGCTCCCTCCCCCCGACGAGGGGCTGAAGGCCGGTTCGGACCCTTCGGTCCCTGTCCCTTCAGTCACTGCATAAACCTGCAGGTCAGGGTGGTGCACCCAGGGACTCAGGGACTGAAGGGACTCAACTTCGTAGTTATGAGCCACATATACACATGCGGTCTTCTTATATACGCGCGCATACACGCACACACATGAGGACTGGAAGTAGTGATTCTGAGTCCCTTCAGTCCCTGAGATTTGGCTTACAAGGCTTTGACCTGCATGTTTGTCGAGGGACTGAACGCGCAGGGACTGAACGAGGGGCTGGGGCTTCAGTACCTGGGGGCAGATGTGGGCATATCGGGTCATCGGGGAGTGGTGGGCGCGCTCTTGAGGGTGGGGCGGGAGCGCGACACGCCCGGGAGGGGCGGGGACGGAAGAGAGAACCTGGGGGGACATACCGGCGTAGAACCTCAGGGACTGAGGGACTGAAGGGACTCAAGTCTCGATACAGCGGACATGGAGCCCGACCGGCCGGTACCTCTGCGGTAATCTCCGAGATAGTGAATCTTCAGTCCCTCTGGTCCCTGGGGTGCAGGGTCCGGGGCGGGAGGAATCGTCCCTAACCGCGCGTCAAGGAAGAGCCAGTGCCCGTCTATTCCGAGCATCCGCCACGAGGTGTGAGTGGCGGGACGGCACTGGACGTGGCGACGTGGATGGCCGCGCGGGGCTATCCGGTGCACCCGCTGGCCCCGGGGACCAAGACGCCCGCCCCCAACTGTCCCGACTGCCGGGGGAGCCTGCACTCCCCGCAGGACTGCCCGTGCCCCGCGCGGGGCCGTTGGTGCCACGGCTTCCACGCCGCCACCACCGACCTCCGTACGCTGCGGCAGTGGTGGCAGACCGAGCCCAATTTCGGCATCGGAGTGTCCTGCGGTCCTGCCGGACTCGTGGTCATCGACGTCGACGCCCACACGGTGAACCTGCCCGACCGGCAGCGACTGCTGCCCGGTATCCCCATCGACGACCGCGTCGACCTGACCGGACTGCAGAGCGGATTCGACACCTTGGCGCTCCTGGCCGCGTACCGTTCCCGGCCCAATCCCTGCGAGGACACCTCGACCCTGCGGGTGCGCACACCGTCCGGAGGCATGCACATCTGGTACCGGGCGCCCCGTGGCGGCCCCGGGTTCCGGTGTTCCAGCGGCTCGAGTTCGAAGGTGGCGCTCGCCTGGCAGGTCGACGTCCGTGCCGTCGGCGGCTACATCGTGGCTCCGACGACGCGCACGGCCGCAGGTGTCTACGAGCCGCTGCCCGGGGCCCGGATGCCCGCCGCCCTGCCGTTGTGGCTCTCCGCCGAACTCTCCCGTACGGGCCACACGGTGGAAACGGCCCCTGCGGCGCCCGTAGAGGCTCCTGTGCGGGCTTCTGAGGGGCGTTCGCAGGGTCGTCGGCCCCGGAAGGCCGGGCAGCGTGTGCTGGGCTCCCTGCTGGACGAGGTGCGGGCCTGCGGGGCCAGCCCTGAGGGAACCGCGTTCAGCGAGAAGCTCAACCGGGCTGCTTTCACCGCCGGGGGACTGGTCGCCGCGGGCCATCTCACCGACGGGGAGTGCCGGGACCTGCTCCTGGAGGCCGCGGACCACGCACGACCCCACCAGCCGCGCCGGAACGTCCTCATCGTCGAGGCAGGGCTCCGCGCCGGAAGAGACCGACCGATCCACCCCAAGGAACGCCCATGAGCAGCGCCGGAAGCACGGGGTTCAACGCCCAGGCCGCGGCCGAACAGCTCGCCGCGTTCACCACTGAAGCCGCCGCGCCCGGTCGGCGGCTGCCCGCGCAGCAGAAGCAGAGCGGGGCTCCACCGGCCGGCGGGGGCAGCGACTTCATCTCGTCGGGCCTGCTGCAGAACCTCACCGACCGCGGCAACGCCAAGCTGTTCGCCCACCTCCACCACAACCGGTTCCGGCATGTGGAGGGACTGGGCTGGTACGTGTGGGACGAGTACCGGTGGAAGCGCACGGGCGGGGAGAAGGCCGCGATCTGGGCGGCCGGCGACATGGCGGAGGACCTGCCGGGCCATGATCCGCGCGGGTTCTTCACCGACCGGGAGCTGGCCCACCACCGCAAGCGCGCCATGTCCACGTCGGGGGTGAAGGCCATGCTCACCCAGGCGAAGGCGTCGCCCGAGCTCGCGCTGGACCCGGACACCCTGGACGGCGACAAGTACGCCCTGTGCACCCCGGCCGGTGTGGTGGACCTGCGTACCGGCGATCTGCACAAGCCCGACCCGACCCGGGACCTGCACTCCCGCGCCACGCATCTGGCGCCGGAGGCCATGCCGACGCCCCGGTTCCACCTCTTCCTCGACCAGACGTTCGGCGACGACGAAAAGGGCAAGGAGATGATCAACTTTCTTCATCTCCTGCTCGGCTACTCCATCACCGGCGACGTCGGCGGCCAGGTCCTGCCCTTCCTCTACGGCGTCGGCGCCAACGGCAAGTCGGCCCTGCTGGACGTGGTCATCAAGATCCTCGGCGACTACGCGGACGTGGCCCCGCCGGGCTTCCTCATGGAACGCGGCAAGTTCAACGAGCACTCCACCGAGCTGACGGAGCTCCACGGCCGGCGCCTGTTCGTCTGCAGCGAGCTCAAGCCGCACGACAAGTTCGACGAGGCCCGCGTCAAGCTCCTGACGGGTGGTGACCGGCTGAAGGCCCGGCGCATGCGGCAGGACTTCTTCAGCTTCGAGCCGACGCACAAGCTGTGGCTGCTGGGCAACCACCGTCCGGAGGTCGGCACCGGCGGCCATGCCTTCTGGCGCCGGATCAGGCTGATCCCCTTCGAGAAGGTCGTCCCCGACCACCGCAAGATCGACAACCTGGCGGAGACGCTCGTCCAGGAGGAGGGGCCGGGCATCCTCTACTGGATGATCCAGGGAGCCAAGGCGTACCTCGCCGGCAAGCCGGCTCTGACCGGGCCCAGCGTGGTCCGTACGGCCACTCAGGCGTACGCCACGACCGAGGACCACATCGGGCGGTTCCTCGCCGAATGCTGCACGACGGGGGCGGACCTTCCCGACCCCCGTGACCTCAAGGTCGAGCAGGGAGCCCTCTACCGCGCCTACAGTGCCTGGTGTCTCGACGGCGAAGGCCTGCGTCCTGCGACCACCCGCGCGTTCGCCACCCGCATCCGCGCCGAGGTCGGTGTCGCCTCGCCCAATGAAATGCTCCGTTCGAACGGGCAGAAGTTCTATCCCGGCCTGGCCCTCCTCGCCGACGAAGAGCCGACGCCGCGCGAGGCGAACAGGGCTAGCACGACCTGACTGGCCGACGTGTGCCCCCGCCCCGGGGCGGGCACGCCTACGATGGACAAGGACGATGAACAGACCCACCAGTCGGCTGTGGCCCGCAGGGCCTCGCCGCATACCGGAATCGGCGCCGTTCGCGGCGTGGAGGAACCAGGGGCCCGGAAGGGCCGACGTGAACGAGGAAGGACCCAGGCCATGAGCTCGCTACTGACAGCAAGCGATCTCGCCCACGAGGACAAAGTGGTGTGGCTGGAGGATCCCGCAGAGCTCGACTACGTGCGCCAGGCCCTGGACAAGACTCCTCGCCGCCGGGGGAAGCCCCGCTACCACCGTGACGGCCGCATGATCGGTTTCACCGAGCTCGGTGACACCGCGGAGGCGGACCCGGACAGCGGTCTGCAGAAGCGGCGCGTCTTCTACCTCCTGCCGCACGACCGGGACGCCGAGCCGCACGGGCTGTACCGGGAGGGCGCGCCGGGCGAGGCCGTGGACCCGCGGACGATCGAGCCCAGGCAGGTCGGCAGGAAGACCGAGCGGTCGCAGCGAGGGCTGTCCACGCCGACTGTTGCCTGAGTTCGGTCTCTTCGGTCCCTTCAGTCCCTCTGGGCCCTCTGAGTCCCCTGTTGGGGGCTTTCCGGTCCTTGCCGGGGTTCCTCCGGTTTCTGGTGGGTGGGGCGGCCGGAAGTGTTCGAAGGTAATGGCGAAGTTCGGTCCCTTGAGTCCCTTGAGTTCCTTCGGTCCCTGGAGTCCGTTAGGTCCCTGGAGTCCTTTCGCGTGCGCCGCGTGCTTCAGAAGGCGAAGTCGACGTAGTCGATGTCCGTGAACTCGACCAGGAGGTTCGTCGCGCGGGCGCCGTTGTCCTTGAAGTAGATCTCCTGGAGGGCTTCGGCCGCGATCTGGCGCAGCCGGGGTTCGGCGGCGCCGGCTTCCTGGGCGGCGAAGAGGCGGGCCGCGTACTCCGGGGGCAGGTGCTGGGTGATGCGGCGCATGCGGCCGTCGTCGGTGGTGCCGGGGGCGGCGGTGAAGCCGAAGCGGGCGCGGGTTTCGATGACCAGGCCGGTGGCGGTCGCGGCCCTGGCGCGGGCGCGCTTGCGGACCAGGGGCTGCCAGCGCCCCCGTACCTCGGTCTCCAGGCGGGCGGCGAGTTCGGGCTTGGGCTGCCTGATCTGGTTCTTGACGTACCGCTCCACCGTGCGCTGGGAGATGCCGAGGGCCGAGGCGACGGCTCGGGTGGTCTTCAGCTGCTTCAGCAGGAAGCGCATCTGGGCGCCCGCCGACTTGGGGATCGGGCGGGTGAAGTGCAGGGTGTCGGCCTTGGTCAGGCTGTCGGAGATGTCGTCTGGCATGGGTTACTCGCCGTCTGCCGCTGCGTCGTGGCCCTTGATGTGGCGGGCGGGGTTGAGGTGTTCGTCGAGCATCTGGACGGCCCAGAGCAGGCTCTGGGTTCCCTCGTGCTTGACCATGCCGGGGCTGACGCCGATGCGGAAGCCTCCGGGGAGGGGCTTGCCCTCGGGGGTGCGGGGGAGGAAGTCCAGGGGGCTGGGGCCGTCGGAGAGGTAGACGGCGCAGTCCGAGAGGACCGCGATGGGGTGCAGGCCCGCGGTGGTGGCGAGCTTGTTCATCTTGCGGTGCATGTTGACGCGGGCCGTGGCGATGACCGCGGCGCGGATGTCGGGGCGCCAGGTGGGGCGTTCGAGGGCGGGCCAGCGCTCGCCGGGGCGGTAGCTGGCGCCCTGGGGGCGTTCGCGGAGTTTGCCGATGCCGCCCTTGACGGTGGACTTGATCGCCGAGAGGACCGCTGCGGGGACGGGGCTGTGATGCTCTGACCGGGCCGCCATCGCCTGGAGGAACGCGTCCTCCGTGAGGGCCGGGGTGATGCCGAGGTCCGCCATCGTGGCCATGTAGGCATCGCGGAGGCGGGTGTACCAGGCGTCGAGGTAGGGGCCGTGGTCGAAGCGGAGCCAGGCCTCGGTGGGGTGGACCTCGTGGCCGAGTTCCTGCGCGTAGGCGAGGGTCGGGGTGGCGTACCAGGCGGGGCCGGTCGGGGCCTTGCCGTGGGGGGTGAACGGGCTCGGCAGCCGGGGGTCGAGGGGGAGGGGGGAGAGGTCGGCCAGCCAGCAGCCGGGGGTCTTCGGGTCGAACCGGGGGCTCGTACGGTGCGTTGCGGGGCCGAGGCCGACGGTGAGGCGGTTCGCGGCCGCGGCGAAGGCCATGTTCACGTCGATGCCGACGGCGTGGGTGCGGGCGCACTCGGCGTCGGTGAGGAGCTCCGGGTCGCGGATCCAGTCGTACGCCTCCTCGTCGAGGACCTGGTCCGGGGTGCGCTGGTGGGAGCGGGGGTAGAGGGCGGCGACCACCGGGTGCTCGTCGGGGGCCTCCGGGGGAGCGGGGTCGACGGGGTGGGTGAGGGAGCCGGCGACGGGGGCCGATTCCCAGGTGTTGGTCTGGGGGTTGCGGGCGGCGCGGGTGGGGGGACGCAGCGCCGTCATGAGCTCGAGGCCGGTGACGGCGGTCGAGCCGCGGGGGGTGAGGACGCGGGTGGCGTAGGTGGTGAGGAGCGCGGCGAGTTCGGGGGCCGGGAGGTCGGCGGTGTCCTCGCCCCAGGCGCGGGGGTCGAGGGCGCCCCAGGGGAGGACGGCGAGCTGGACGCACTGGCGGCCGGTGGTGGGGGTGGCCGGTCGGTAGATGCGCGCCCAGGGGCCGAAGCCGCGGCGGGTGAGCTGCCACTTGGCCTTGGTGAGCTGCTTGATGACGGGGTGGTTGTCGGGGAGACGGAGGCCGCGGCGGTCCTCGAGGGCGAGGGGCAGACCGAGCTGTTCCACGGCGGGGGCGGTGAGGACGAGGAGGGGATCGCCGTCCCTGCCGTTGCGGTGGAGGCGGGGGGAGCGGAGGTCCGCGGTGGGGCCGAGGGCCCAGGTGATGAGGGCGGGGAGGTCCTTGGTGGGGTGGTCGAGGATGAGGCCGGCGGTGGTGTGGGCCTGGCCGGTGCCGTCCAGGACGGCTAGGGGGCCGTTCCCTGCCGGGGGGGTGGGGGGCCTTGGGGTCAGGGCCGGGGTCGGGGCCGGGGTCAGGGCCGGGGCCGGGTGGGGGGTGCGGGGGGTTGGGGCCTGCGGCGCTGCTCCCCTACCCGCCCCTTCCCGAAACTGGGGATCCGCCCCAGACCCCGGGGGGGAGGTCTGGCCCTCCGGACCGGGGGTGGGCCCGACGCCTGCGGCGCGGGCCGGGTGGGGCGGCGTTGCGGGGGGCGCGACCGCGACCGCGACTGCGTCGGCGGTGGGGGCTGGGGGCTGCGCCCCGGCGCCCGCGGGGGTGGGAGGGTGGGGCTGCGCCTCGAGGCCTGTGGGGGTGTGCGGGGGCGGAGGGGGTGCTTCAGCGTTAACGGCGTTAACGCCGTTAACGGGGGCGGGGGAGTGCGGGGGCGTCGCGGCCTTGATGGCGGTGGGGGCAGGCTGCTGGGGTGTCCTACCGTTAACGGCGTTAACGGTGGGGGTGTGCTGCGGGGGCGTCGCTGTGTTAACGGCGTTAAGGGGTGTGGCGGGCTGCAGGCGCGTCGCAGCGTTAACGGCGTTAACGGCGTTAACGGTGAGGGCGGGCTGCGGGGGCGTCGCACCGTTAACGGCGTTAAGAGGGGTGGGGGGCTGCGGAGGGGGCGCAGTGTTAACGGCGTTAACGGTGGCCGACTCGGGCGCCGACGTGTTAACGGCGTTAAGGGGTGTGAGGGGTTGCGGGGATGTCGCGGCGTTAACGGCGTTAACGCCGTTAACGGGGTGGAGGGTGGACAGGCCCTCCAGGAGGCGGGCGTATGCCGCGCGCTTGGGGGGGCGGGGGGAGGTGCGGCCCGTTTCCCAGGAGGTGACCGTTTCGCGGCGTACGAGTAGGGCCTTGGCGATCTGGTCCTGGCTCAGGCCCGCGGCCTCGCGGAGACGTTTGCGTTCGTCCGGGTGCGGGAGCGGGTCCTGGGCGGCTTCCTCGAGCAGGGCGTCGACCGCTGCGAAGAGGCTCTCTTGTTCGTTCGGCATGGGTGTGGGTACCTCCGGGGGCACAGCCTATGCGGATCGCACCTCTAAACGCACATGAAACACACGTGGGGGCGTTAACGGCGTTAATGCCGTCAGCGCCCCCGGCGTGGGTAGTGCCCTCAGATGCGCAGCATGAGGAGTTCCGTGACGGCCTTGAGGTCGTCCGGGGTGAGGTGTGCCGTGAGGGCGTCCGCGATCGTTTCCGGGGAGATCGTGGAGATCGTGATGCGGGGGGAGGGGGTGGGCGGGGCGGGGGAGGGGGGTGTGGTGGGTGGGGAGTTAACGGCGTTAACGGGCTGGGGGGTGCGTTGGCGGGGGGGATTGACCGTGTGGATCGTCTCTTCCGCGGCGGCCTCCTGGGCCTCCTGCGGGAGGCGGCCGATGCGGCGGGCCGGTTCGACCTTGAGCTCGCCCGTCTCGACCTTCTCCTGGAGGGTGGGGGTGAGGTTCAGGAGGGTCAGGCGCTGGGAGACCCAGGCCGCCGTCTTGCCGAGGCGCTTGGCGACCTGGGCCTGGGAGCCGTGGACGTCGACGAGTTCCTGGAGGGCGCGGGCCTGGTCCATCGGCGCCACGTCCACGCGGTGGACGTTGGCGATCAGGGCCGATTCGAGGATGTCCGCCGCTGATGCGGACAGGGCGTCGTTCACGTGGATGTGCAGGGTCTTGAGTCCGGCCAGCTGAGCCGCCGCCAGGCGGCGGTTGCCGTCGATCACGACGTACGGTGCGCGGCCCAGGCCGTCGGTGGCGCCCGGGTGGGCTTCCATGAAGGCCATGCGGGTGGCGACGGCGAGGGGCTGGAGCTGACCGCGGGCGATGAGGGACTGGGCCAGCTCGTCGAGCTCCGTCAGGTCTTCGCGGAGGTTGAAGGGGTTGTGGGCGAGGGCCTCGATGGGAACCTCGGACGGGGGGACCACACCGGAGGTGGGTGCGCCGGTGGCCTCCGCGATCGCCGCGCGGCGGGAGCTGACGCCGACCGGCTGGGCCCGGGCGAAGGATGCCGAGACTCCGAGTTTGTCGGCCTTGCTGCTCATGAGATCTCCCGGGCGAGGGCGCGCAGGGCGACCGCTTGGTCGCCCTTGGGGGCGTAGACGAAGAGGGGCTGCTTCACGCGGACGGCTTCGCGCTGTTCCTTGAGGTCCGGGACGATGGCGACGACTCGTGGATCCTTTATGTCCATCCAGGCCTGGAGCGAGGAGGTCGCGATGTAGCCGCGGCGGCCGTCGTAGAGGTTGACGACGAGTCCGAGGTAGTCGATGTCGAGGCTGAGGTCGTCGCGCAGATCGTTGATCTGGGAGGTGAGGAGGTCGTAGGCGTCCGCCGAGGAGTCCTCCGCCTGTACGACGATCAGCGCGCCGGAGGCGCCCGGCTGTTCGGTGTCGCGGCGGCGCCCGTAGTAGATGGCGGCGTCCATGCTCAGGCCGAGGCTCGGGGGGCAGTCGACGAGGATGACGTCGTAGTCGGACTCGACGGGGGCCAGGGCGCGTTCGAGGGCGGCCTCTCGGGCGCGGACGGTGGAGAGGCGGACGTCGAGGAGGAAGGCGTCCGTGCAGGCGGGGAGGATGTGCAGCCGGTCGCCGAAGCGCTCGTCCGTGATGGGGACGATCAGGTCGGACAGGGGGCCCTTGGCCTCGCCGGCCATGTGGCAGGTGAGGCTGTCGCCGCCGATCGGGAGCGGCTGCCGGCCGAGCTGCTTGGTGAGGTGGCCCTGGGGGTCGAAGTCGATGAGCAGCACGCGCATGCCCAGGCCCGGGAGGTCTTCCAGGTCCAGGGGGGTGGTGGGCACCGGGTCCGGCTGCTGTTCCTCGTCCGCCGTGAGCCGGGCGAGTTGGCGGGCGATGCGCACCGGGTGGAGGGTCGAGGGGTCCTCGGCGAGGGCCTCGGCCGTGCCGGCGGTGATGGCGGTCTTGCCGACCCCGCCCTTCTGGTTGCAGACGATGATGCGGCGTACGACGGAGGGCCGCTTGACCGTGGGGGCCGGGTTCAGCTCCAGCCAGAGGCTGACGGCCTGGGCGAGTCCCTGGATGAGGGAGACACCGCGGTGCTTGGAGTCGGTGCGGAAGGACTCCCACTGGCCGGCGGGGAGCCAGGTGGAGAACGACTCCGCGCCGGAGGTGTCGACGGGGGAGGGGGCGGAGGCGAGGGCGCTCCAGTGGCTGATCCCCTGGTGGACGGCATCCTGGATGTCCACCCGCAGTTGGGCGGTGCGGATTTTCAACTCCTGGCGCAGCCACGGGGGAAGTTTGGAGACGACCTTCTCTCGGTCGCTCTGAGACGAGGGCGAAGTCATGGAAGGGACTTTACTAACGTTCAGGGGTGCGCGTGAGCGCCACGCTTGGGTTTTGCTAACGAAATGGCGCGCTTCTGGTTTCCGGATGCGCGCCAGGGCGGCCTCGCACACGCCGCAGCGAGCACCCCCGTGGTTCACCACGGCGTATGCGAGGCCGCCCTGGGAACGCCGTCAGGCGGGCAGAGCGAGTTCGGCCCGGCACTGGGGCGAGCCCGCCGGGTCGAACTGGGGGATCCGGTCCGCAGGGACGATCCCGGGAAGCACCAGGTTCCACAGGTCGATGACCCGGGCGTGGAGGTCCTCACGGCCGGTGCGGACGTGCGACGTGACCTGGATGCCGGTGAACGCGCCGACCAGGAAGGTGGAGACGTCGTGCACGTTGAGCGAGGGCAATACGTCGCCGCGTTCCTGGGCCGGTGTCAGACAGCTGATCGAGGTGTCGATCCAGGTGTCGTACGGGGCGGGGTCGGGGCGGGTGAAGGAGCCGAACTCGACGACCAGACGGATGCCGGCCCGGATGCGGACGTTGGTGCGCAGTCCGAAGGCCATCTGGTGGGTCAGGTCGATGGCCGTCTGGAGCCCGGGGTTCTCGATGGCGGGGACGTCCTGGGAGACCTGGAACTGCTCGTCCATCAGGGTGCGGGCGAGGGCTTCCTTGGACCGGAAGTGGAAGTACAGGGCGCCCTTGGTGACCCCGGCGTGCCGGACGACGTCGCTGAGGCTGGTGCCGTCGAAGCCGGCGCGGTCGAAGGCGATGGCCGCGCCGTGCAGGATCGCCTGCCGGGTGATCTCCGCCCGTTCCTGCCTGGCCCGTGCCACGTGTGCGTCTCCTGAGGGTTGGTGCGGAGTCGGCTCCCGCGGGGGTCAATGTAGTCAGCTCGGCGTTAAAAAAACCAGTCGACAGGTACTTTTTGGCGGGCGCGGACCGTTAACGGCGTTAACGCCGTTAACGGTCCGGCTGGACAGCGGCGGTGGGTGGGTGGGTGGGCGGGGGTGGGCGGGCGTTAACGGCGTTAATGGTCCGGGTTGGTGGGCGGGCGACCGTTAACGGCGTTAACGCCGTTAACGGTCGGGGCTGTCCGGGGCGTCGGACCCGCGGTGTTAACGGCGTTAATGGTCCGGCTCGGCTCGGGTGGGCGGTGTTAACGGCGTTAACGGTCGGGCGTTAACGCCGTTAACGGGGTGGGGAGGGCGCGACCTAGCATCGGGGGCATGAGCGATCTTGGGGAAGGGCTGCGGGAGTTTCGGCTCGACGTGCCGCAGGGGGAGCTGGACGACCTCGGGGAGCGGCTGGGGCGGGTGCGGTGGCCCGACGAGTTGCCCGGGGTCGGGTGGGCGTACGGGATTCCGCTCGGGGAGATGCGCGAGCTCGTGGAGTACTGGCGCGGGGAGTACGACTGGCGGGCGGCCGAGGCGCGGCTGAACGAGTGGCCGCAGTTCACCACCGTCATCGACGGGGCCCGGGTGCACTTCGCGCATCTGCGGTCGCCCGAGCCGGGGGCCAGGCCCTTGCTGATGACCCACGGTTGGCCGGGGTCGTTCGTCGAGTTCCAGCGGGTCGCCGGTCCGCTGACCGATCCGCGGGCGCACGGCGAAGATCCTGCCGATGCCTTTCACCTGGTGCTGCCGAGCATTCCCGGCTTCGGGCTGTCCGGGCCGACGACCGAGACGGGCTGGGAGTTCAAGCGGGTCGCGCGGGCCTTCGGGGTGCTGATGGAGCGGCTCGGGTACGGGGCGTACGGGGTCCAGGGCGGCGACTGGGGGGCCGCGATCTCGCGGGAGCTGGGGCGGATCCGGCCGCGGAACGTGGTCGGGGTGCATCTGAACCTGCTGCCGGGGGGCGGGGCGACCGAGGCGCCGGGCGCGGAGGAGCTGGCCGCGCTGAGCCCGGCCGAGCGGGAGCGGACCCTCGCGTCCTGGGAGCGGTACAGGGTCTGGGCGCGCGAGCGGCAGGGGTACGCCGACATCCAGGCGACCCGGCCTCAGACCCTCGCGTACGGGCTGAACGATTCGCCGGTGGGGCTGCTCGCCTGGATCGGCGAGAAGTTCGCCGAGTGGAGCGATCCCCGGTGCCCGGTCGACCGGGACCAGATGCTGACCAACGTGGCGCTGTACTGGCTGACCGGGACCGCCGGCTCCGCCGCCCGGATCTACTACGAGCGGGCGCACGCCGACTACTTCGGGCAGCCGCCCGAGGTGTCGCGGACTCCGACCGCGCTGGCCGACTTCCCCCGGGACAACTTCATCCCGCTGCGGCACGTCGCCGCTCGGACCGACAACATCGTGCGCTGGACCTCGTACGACCGGGGCGGGCACTTCCCCGCCATGGAGGTGCCGGAGCTGCTCGTGGGAGACGTGCGCGCCTTCTTCCGGCAGATGTGATGATCGCTCGATGATCGACGAACAGAGGACCCGGCCCGTTCTGGACGGCGACGAGCGGGCCACCCTGACCAGCGTCCTGCAGCGGCAGCGGGACACCTTGATGATGAAGTGCGCGGGCCTGACCGCCGAGCAGTTGCGGCAAAAGGCGGTGGTCCCGTCCGGGCTGAGCCTGCTGGGGTTGGTGCGGCACCTGGCGGAGGTGGAGCGGGGCTGGTTCCGCAACGTCCTGGGCGGCGAGGACGTGCGCGGCTACTTCCCGAAGAACGAGGCGGGGGAGTGGACGGAGTTCCACGTCGAGGACGCGGATCCGGCGGAGTCGTTCAGGATCTGGGAGGAGAGCTGCGAGCGGTCGCGGCAGATCGTGGAGGCCGCCGAATCCCTGGACGTGACGGGGTACTTCGGCGACCAGCCGTACTCGCTGCACTACATCCTGACCCACATGATCGAGGAGTACGCCCGGCACAACGGGCACGCGGACCTGCTGCGCGAGGCGATCGACGGGGTGACGGGGGAGTAGGTGTCCGGGGCGTCTGGGCTCCCGGTCCTCCGGGCTCCGCCTGTCAGGACCGGGGCGCGGCGCCGGCGCGGGTCACCGCGTCCAGGGCGAGCCGCCACGGGAAGTGGGGCGGGGCGTCCGGGCCGGCCGGGCCGGGGGTGAAGCCGGTGTCGCCGTAGAGGAGTTCGACTCCGGCGGTGCGCAGGACGGCCAGGGACTGGTCGAACTGGGGATGTGCGGCGAGGGCGGCGTTCGTGCAGGGCATGGCGACGGCGGGGGTGCCCTTGCCGATGGCCTCGGCGGCGACGCCGACGGCGAAGCGGTCGGTGAGGCCGAGGGCCCAGGAGTTCATCGAGTTGAAGGTGACCGGGGCGAAGAGCAGGGCGTCGGCCGCGGGCCATACGTCGTCCTCCCCGGGCATCTTGTACTGCCAGCGCACCGGGTGGCCGGTCAGGGCGGCCAGTCCGTCGAGGCTCCCGGCCACCCAGTGCGCCGCGGTGGGGGTGAGCCCCAGGCAGACGTCCCAGCCGCGGGCCTGGGCGTCCTCGATCACATGGGCTACGTCGAAGACGGGCGGGGCCGCGGAGCAGAGCAAGTAGAGAGTCTTCGTGGTCATGCCACCATATGATCATATTGCTTGACCTCAACCAAGCTTGAGGTAGCACGATGCTGCGCATGGACATCGAACGCGCAACAGCAGACATCGCCGAGGTCGTCGCCACCGTCGAGCGCACCCAGCGGGCCAAGGACGCCGAGGGGTTCCTCGCCCTCTTCCATCCGGACGCGCTGTGGACCACCGCACACGGGAAGGTCCTCATCGGCTTCGACGCGATCGCCGAGTTCACGCGGGCGGTGCTGCCGGTGGCGACCTGGGACGGGGAGGTCACGTACGAGGTCGTGCACACGCAGTTCCTGCGGCCGGACGTGGCGGCCGTCAAGGTGCGGCAGGTCCACCGCGGGGCGGAGGGCGGCAGCGAGGGCGCGCCGCTGTACGTGATGACCCGGGGTGGGGACGGGCGCTGGCTGCTGACGGCCTGCCAGAACACCCAGGTGGTGGCGGAGCAGGAGTAGCCGACGCCCCGGACCGGGCGGCCGTGAGACGCTCGCGTATGGAGGTGAGCTTTTCGGCTATGTTCCGTCTCGGGCGGCTGGACTTGACTGTCCTCATGACGCAGACGACGAACAACCCCACGCAGGGCCCCGCGCAGCACACCACCCTCGTCATCGGGGGCACCGGCAAGACCGGGCGGCGCGTCGCCGAGAAGCTCACCGCTCAGGGGCGGCCGGTCCGGATCGGATCCCGGGGCGGGGCACCGGCCTTCGACTGGAACGAGCCCGCCGGGTGGCCGGCCGCGCTCGAGGGCGTGGACCGGGTGTACGTGACCTACTACCCCGACCTCGGGTTCCCCGGCGCCGCCGAGCAGGTCGGCGCGTTCGCCGAGGCGGCCGTGGCCGCCGGGGCGCGCCGTCTGGTGCTGCTCTCCGGGCGCGGGGAGGAGGCCGCGCAGCGCGCCGAGGAAGCCCTGAAGGCCTCCGGCGCCGACTGGACCGTCGTGCGGGCCAGCTGGTTCAACCAGAACTTCGACGAGAGCTTCTTCCTGGAGCCCGTACTCGCCGGTGAGATCGCGCTGCCGACCGCGGACGCCGTCGAGCCCTTCGTCGACGCCGACGACATCGCCGACGTGGTCGTCGCCGCCCTGGGCGATGACCGGCACATCGGCAGGACGTACGAGCTGTCGGGCCCGCGCCTGCTCAGCTTCTCCGACGTCGCCGCCGAGCTGTCGAAGGTGACCGGGCGGGAGATCGCCTACGTACCGGTCTCCGACGAGGACTACCGGGCGGTGCTGCGCGAGAACGGTCTGCCGGAGGAGTTCGCCGACCTCTTCACCCTGATCCTGGACGGGCGCAACGCGCACCTGGTGCACGGGGTGCGGGAGGTGCTGGGGCGCGAGCCCCGGGACTTCGCCGACTTCGCCCGGGAGGCGGCCGCCACCGGGGTCTGGGACGTACGGTCCTGATATGGACACGCTGAGCGGTCTCCTCGAAGGGCCCAACGCACGGGGCGCTTTCATCCAGAAGTCCGTCCTCAACCCGCCGTGGGCCATCCGCATCGAGGACCACGCCCCGCTGTCGGTGGTGACGATGGTGCGCGGCACGGCGTGGCTGCTGCCCGACGCGGGGGAGCGGGTACGGATCAGTCCCGGGGATGTGGCCCTCGTACGGGGGCCCGCGCCGTACACGGTCGCCGACGCCCCGGGAACCCCGGTGCAGATCTGGGTGGGGCCCGACCAGCGGTGCAGCACGCAGGCGGGCGAGGACGTCAGCGAGTCCATGCTGCTGGGCGTCCGGACCTGGGGCGAGGGGCATCAGGACGAGGGTTCGGCGGTGATGCTGAGCGGCACCTACCAGGCGCCGAGCGAGATCGGGCGCCGGCTGCTGGGCGCGCTGCCCACGATCGTGGTCCGCCCGGCGGGGGACGCGGACGCCACGCTGATCGCCCTGCTCGCCTCGGAGGTCTCCCGGGACGAGCCGGGGCAGGAGATCGTCCTGGACCGGCTGCTCGACCTGCTGCTGATCGGGGTGCTGCGGGCCTGGCTCGCGGCCCCGGGATCGGGGGCCCCGGCCTGGTACCGGGCGCAGAGCGATCCGGTGGTCGGCCCGGCGCTGCGGCTGCTGCACGAGAACCCGGCGTACGGGTGGACGGTGGAGGAGCTCGCCCTCAAGACCGGGGTCTCCCGGGCGTCGCTGGCGCGGCGCTTCACGGACGTGGTGGGCGAGCCGCCGGTCGCCTATCTGACGGGCTGGCGCCTCGCGCTCGCGGCGGACCTGCTGCGCGAACCGGATGCGACCGTCGCGACGGTGGCCCGCCGGGTCGGGTACGGCAGCGCGTTCGCGTTGTCGGCGGCCTTCAAGCGGGTACGGGGCGTCAGCCCGCAGGAGTTCCGGTCGGGGGCGACGGCCACGATGGGGACCGCCGCGTGCGGGCTGCCGCGGACCGTGGTGCTCACCGAGACCGCTTAGGGGGCGGTTTGGGGCGGGTCCTGGGGGAGGCGCTGGGGCACGGTCTGGGCGAGGTCCTCGGGCAGGTCCTCGGGCAGGAGGAGTTCGCCGACGCGCTGTTCGCCGCTGAGTTCGCCGGTGGGGCGGAAGCCCAGGCCCAGGTAGAAGGGCTCGGGGGTGCCGGCGCCCGTGTCCCACGTGACGTACGCGCGGGCTGCGCCGCGGCGGCGGAGCTCCTCGACGACCGCGGCGACGGCGAAACTGCCGTAGCCCTTGCCCTGGTGGGCGGCGGAGATGTTCAGGCGCCAGATGCCGGAGCGCCGGTCGGCGGGGTCGCGGGCCGGGTCCCACTGGATGTCGAGGAAGACCATGACGAAGCCGACCACTTCGTCGCCGTCGACGACGGCCCGCGGCCAGGCGACGTCCCCGTGGACGTACGCCTCCGCCAGTGACTTGACCACCGGGGAGACGAGGTGCGCCTGATCGGGGCGCACCTGTATCGCGCACACCGCGTCGATGTTCGCGGCGGTCACGGGCTCCAGGCGGCAGGTTGAGATGCTGATCATGGGCTCAGGGTAGAACCTCTCCCGGCTCGGAAGTACCGGAAATACCGGACGTGCTAGTGCTGTGGCCGGGAAGGTTTGCCGGGTCGCGGCGTCCGGTGCGGTGCATCGCAAGGCGGAGGGCCACGGCTCGTACTGGACGTACTCGCGTGGTCCGACAACACGGCGAGGTGCCGTGCCGGGCGCCGCGACCCGGTGAACCTTTCCGGTCACAGCACTAGCTGCTCTGCCCGTGCAGGACCAGCGCCCACGCGAGCAGGCCGAGCGCCGCCGTGGACAGCACCGTCCGCCACACGTTGGCCCGTACCCACGGCTGTTCGAAGGCCTGGCGGACGGCGGACGGGTCGGCGATCCGGTCGACCGGGCCGGCCTGTTCCAGGGCGTTGTTCAGCGGGATGTTCACCCTGGCCGTGATGCCCATCGCCAGGACGCAGCAGACGAACGCGCCGATCACCGCGGGCAGTACGTCGCGGCCGTCGGCGGGGAGGGACAGCGCGAGCGCCAGCCCGGTGAAGACGAGGGAGCCGACGTAGCCGAGCAGGAACCAGCCGTTGAGGATGGCCACGTTGATGCGCTGCATCACCTCGACGACCGTCCGGTCGTCGGTGCGCCGCAGGCCCGGCATCACGGACACCGAGAACCCGTAGAACAGGCCGCTGACGAGGCCCATCGTGATCGTCGCGGCGATCAAGGACGCGAACCGTGCCGTTTCCACGCCGGTCTCCCCCACAGTCGTCGAAGCACTCGCCCCGGGCGCTCGCCGGAGCGCTCGTCGAGCAGTCGTCGAACGGTCAAGTCCCGCCGATCATAGGGGCTTCACCGGCCGTAGTCTGGGCGAGGCGTGCAGGCCGTGCAGGCCAGGTGCGAAGGGGAGTTGCCGACCATGCCAACCATGCTGACCGCGCTCGACGGGGTGTACGGGGACCGGCCGGACGCCGTGACCGTCGCCGGCCGCTCCGCCTCCTACGAGGACCTCCTCGGCGCCGCCCGCGCGGTCGCGGCCGACGTGGCCGGGGCCCCCGCGTTCGCGGTGACCGCGACGGCCTCGCTGGAGACCGTGGCCGCCGCGGTCGGAGGGCTGCTGGCCGGGGTGCCGCTCGTCCCGCTGCCGCCCGATGCCGGGCCCGCCGAGCGCGAGCACATCCTGCGCGACTCCGGGGCGGCCCTCGTCGACGTGGACTTCGCCCGGCGCTCCTCGGACTGGTCGGGGAAGGAGCCGGCGCCCGAGGACCCCGCGATGATCCTCTACACCTCCGGGACCACCGGCGCGCCCAAGGGCGTGGTGCTCAGCGGCGCGGCCCTCGCCGCCGACCTGGACGCGCTGGCCGGCGCCTGGCAGTGGACCGCCGAGGACACCCTGGTGCACGGGCTGCCGCTGTTCCACGTGCACGGGCTGGTGCTCGGCGTGCTCGGCGCGCTGCGCACCGGCAGCCGCCTCGTCCACACCGGGCGGCCCACGCCCGAGGCCTACGCGGCGGCGGGCGGCAGCCTGTACTTCGGGGTGCCGACCGTGTGGTCCCGGGTCGCGGGAGCGCCGCAGGCGGCCGCCGCGCTGTCCGGGGCCCGGCTGCTGGTCTCCGGCAGCGCCGCCCTGCCCGCGCCGGTCTTCCGGGACCTGGAACGGCTGACCGGGCTGCGGCCCGTGGAGCGGTACGGCATGACCGAGACGCTGATCACCATCAGCGGCCGGGCAGGCGGGGAGGTCCGCCCCGGTACGGTCGGCACCCCGCTGCCCGGGATCCGGACCCGGATCGTCGCCGAGCCGGGCGCCGAGATCGGGGAACTCCAGCTCACGGGGCCGACGTTGTTCGCCGGCTACCTGGGGCGCCCGGAGGCGACCGCGGCCGCGTACACCGAGGACGGCTGGTTCCGTACGGGCGACATCGCGGCCGTGGACGAGGCGGACGGCGTGCACCGGATCGTGGGCCGGGCCTCCATCGACCTGATCAAGTCGGGCGGCTACCGGATCGGCGCGGGCGAGATCGAGAACGCGCTGCTGGACCACCCCAAGGTGACCGAGGCGGCCGTGGTCGGCGTCCCGGACCCGGACCTCGGCCAGCGCATCGTCGCGTTCGTCGTCGCCGAGGGGGTCACCGGCACGGAACTCACCGACTTCGTGGCCGCGCACCTGTCCGTGCACAAGCGCCCGCGGGAGGTGCGGTTCGTGGCGGCGCTGCCGCGCAACGCGATGGGCAAGCCGCAGAAGAAGCTGCTGCTGACGGGGGAGTCCGGCCCGCAGGAGGGTTGAGGCGGAGGCGGAGGCGGGGACCGGGCCGCAGACGTGGCCGGAAAGAGCCGCGGCGGGCCCGTTCGGCCGCCGCGGCTCGCTGTCCGCTCGAGGCCCGGACCAGGAGGGCTAGGGCAGGCCCGGAGAGGGGCTACGGGCGGGTAGCGACCGGGAGCGAGCGACCGGGGGCCCGTTCGGTCGCTCCGCGCATCCGCAAGAAATCCCAGGTCAGAGGGGTGGAGCGGGCTTTGCAGCGACTGAAGCGACCCAAGTCTTCGGTATATGAAGACATTCCTGCGCGTGCGTGTGTGCGTGTGTGTGCGTCATATATACGGACCTTGAGTCGCTTCAGTCGCTGTCGTTGCTTGCGTACGTCTGTGACCTGGTGTTCTGTGAGCCACCCGCCCAGCGACCGGAGGAGACCCGGTCGCTGGGCGGTGGGTCGGCCGGTCGCTGGCCCGGCTGGGGGAGGCGTACATCTGTTCTGGCTCAACTGCCCCTCGCCTACCAGGAGTTTCGCTAATCTGATTTTTCGGCGTTGAGTCGCTTCAGTCGCTGATGGGGGATGTGAATGGCAGCTGAGCTGCGGGATTCGCGCAGCGACCCAGCGCAGTGCACGAGAACTGCGCCGGTCGCTGGGCTCCCTGTGACGACTGCCGCGTGGTGTGCCCGGCAGGGGTGGCCGGTCCACCCGCTGGCCGCCGGCCGCAAGACGCCCGTGGGCAACTGCGAGGCGTGCCGCGTGCCGGGCCACGACCGCGCGGCGTGCGCCTGCCTCCGGGCGGGCCGCTGGTGCCACGGTTTCCACGCGGCCACGCTCGACGCGGACCGGATCGAGCAGTGGTGGGGCTCCCGGCCGGATCTCGGCGTCGGTGTGGCCACCGGTCCCGCGGACCTGGTCGTCATCGACGTCGACGCGCACGAGCGGGAACTGCCCGGCCGCGACCGGCTGCTGCCCGGCATCGCGATCTCCGCCGGGGTCGATCTGACGGGCCTCGCCAACGGCTTTCACACGCTCGGAGTGCTGGCCGCTCTGCGCGGCGCTTGCAGCCCCGCACAGGACGCCTCGACGCTGCGCGTGCGTACGCCGTCGGGCGGGCTGCACGTCTGGTACCAGGGCGGGGGGCGGCGGTGGGCGTGCTCCACCGGTTCGGGCTCCGGCCGGGCCCTGGCCTGGCAGGTCGACGTACGCGCCCGCGGCGGCTACATCGTGGCTCCGGGGACCGTGACCCGCGCGGGCGTCTACCGCGCCGTGGGATCCGTACGGGAGCCCGCGCCGCTGCCGGACTGGCTCGCCCTGGAGTTGGAGCGCACGGGGCACCTGGCGCCCGAGCCCGCGGCCGCCGCCACCGGGCCCCGGCCCGTGCCGCCCCGGGCCCGTCAGGCGGTCCTCGCGGCCGGTGGCGGCGCGGGTGTCGCGCAGCGGGTCCTGGCCGGAGTGCTCTCCGAGGTCGCCGCGTGCGCGAGCGTCCCCGAAGGGGCGGCCTTCTCCGAGAAGCTGAACCGGGCCGCCTATACCGCCGGCGGGCTGGTCGCCTCCGGGCACCTCACCGAGGCCGCGGCCACGCGGGCCCTGCGGGACGAGGCCGAGCGGGCCCGGCCGGGGCAGGAGAGCCGCTGCGGGGCCATCATCCGCGGCGGGCTGCGTGCGGGTCTGGCGCGCCCGCTGTCCCCGGGAGGCCGGGGATGAGCCGGGACCAGGAGGGAATGCTCTCCGAGTTCGACGTGCAGGCGGTCGCGGCGCAGATCCTCGCGCAGCCCGCCGTCCCGGCGCCTCGGGAGGCGGGGGAGTCCGGGGCGGTGTCCGGGGCGGTGCCCGGTGCTGTGTCGGCGGCGTTCTCCGTTGCCGGTGGGGAGCTGGTCGCGGGTTCCGGTGTTGCGGTTTCCGGTGTTGCGGTTTCCGGCGTTGCGGTTTCCGACGTTCAGGGTTCCGACGGCGAGGCGACGGCGGACGGGCTGCTGCCCGACACGCTCACCGACCGCGGCAACGCCAAACTGTTCGTCAAGCTCTACTCCAACGACTACCGGCACGTTCCCGGGATCGGCTGGTTCCGCTGGGACTGCACCCGCTGGCAGATCGACGAGGACGACACCGCCGTGTGGGCCGCGGGCGACCTGGCGGAGTCCATCGCCACCACCGACCCCCGCGGCGTGTACACCCCGGCCGCGCTCCAGCAGCACCGGCGGCGCGCGCTCAGCACGAGCGGGATGAACGCCATGCTCGCGCAGGCGAAGTCCGCGCCGGGCATGGTGCTCAACGCGGCGCGGCTGGACGCCGACCCGTACGCGCTGTGCACGCCCGCCGGTGTCGTGGACCTGCGGACCGGCCACATCCGTCCCTCCGACCCCGCGCACGACTTCCACTCCCGCTCCACCTCGGCGGCGCCGCGGCCGATGCCCACGCCGCGCTGGAACCGGTTCCTGACCGACACCTTCGGCGAGGGGCCGGAGGGTGCGCAGATGATCGACTTCCTGCAGCTGCTGCTCGGCTACTCCGTGACCGGGGACGTCGGCGCGCAGGTCATGCCGTTCCTGTTCGGGTCCGGCAAGAACGGCAAGTCCGTACTGCTGGACGTCCTGATGAAGCTGCTGGGGGACTACGCGGACGCGGCGCCGCCCGGGTTCCTGATGGCCCGGCCGTACGAGGGCCATCCGACCGACCTCGCCGAGCTGCACGGCCGGCGGGTGATCGTGTGCAGCGAGGTGAAGCCGGGCGACCGTTTCGACGAGGCCCGGGTCAAGCTGCTCACCGGCGGCGACCGGATCAAGGCCCGCCGGATGCGGCAGGACTTCTTCAGCTTCGAGCCGACCCACAAGCTGTGGCTGCTGGGCAACCACCGTCCCGAGGTGGGCACGGGCGGGTTCGCGTTCTGGCGGCGCATGCGGCTGATCCCGTTCGAGCGGGTCGTCTCCGACGACCGCAAGATCGACAACCTGGCGGACGTCCTCGTCACCCAGGAGGGCCCCGGCATCCTCAACTGGCTCATCGAGGGCGCCCGCCGCTACCTGGGCGGCGACAAGGACCTCACGGGCCCCGAGCGGGTCCGCATCGCGACCACGGCGTACGCCGAGACCGAGGACCACACCGGGCGCTTCGTCGGAGAGGCCTGCCGGCTCGATCCCGAGCTGCGGGCCGAGCAGGCCACGCTCTACGCGGCCTACAGGGGCTGGTGCCACAATGAGGGCGCCCCGGCGATATCGTCCCGAGCCTTCGCGGCACGGGTCCGCGAGGTGGTGGGACTGGCCTCGCCCAAGGAAATGATCCTGTCCAACCAGCGCAAGTACTACCCGGGCATCGGCCTGCTCGCGGACGAGGAGACAGCATGAGCGCCCTCATCGCAGAGGACGAGATCGTCCACGAAGTGGACCTCGTCTGGCTCGAGGACATCAGCGGGCTCGACTACGTCCGGCAGAGCCTGGACCGGCTGCCGACCCGGCGCGGCAGGCCCGCCTACCACCGCGACGGGCGGATGGTCGGGTACGCGCTGCTGGGACCGGGCGCCAAGCCCTCCCGCTCCTCCGGCACGTTCCGGCGGCGGGTGTTCTGGCTGCTCCCGCACGACCGGGACACCGACCCTGACGGCCTGTACGCGACGGGGGCGCCGGCGGAGGCCGTGGACGCGCGGACCCTGGCCCCGGGCAGCAAGGGACGCAAGACCGAGCGCTCGGAGGGCGGCCCGATGTCGTCGGCGATGCGGGAACTGCGGCCGTAGATCGGCTGGACGGTGCCCCACTCGGCGGGGCCGCGGGCTCGCCAAGTCGGGCGCCGTCCCGTTCCTTCCACTGATACCCGTGCGCCGCGAGCGGCGAGTCGGCGGCGCGACTCGCGGCGGCCGGGTCAGGAGGTCGCGCTCTTCCGGTAGTGGTCGAGGTAGTCCACGTTGGCGATAGGGACCTCGGCGAGGTACTCGTCCGGCAGGTCGAAGGCGTCCACGAGCGTCATCATGTGCGGGGCGAGCTCCGCGAGGACGGCGTCGATCGTCTGGTGCAGCCCGAGTACGTGCTCCACCGTCAGCCGCTCCTCCGCGAGCAGGTCACCGGTGTGCTGGCGCAGCTGCTCGAGCAGGAACAGCCAGCACAGGTTCGTCAGCAGCTTGCGGGTCGCGGGCTCGGTCGCCTGCCCCGCCGCCTCCAGGAAGGCGTCGGCCGCCAGCCTGCCCGCATAGGCGGAGACCATCTCCAGCGCGGCGCCGGAGGACTCGTTCCAGCGGCCGACCGGGTCCCCGGAGGGGCCCTCGCGCAGTGCGGTGCGGGCGCGTGCCTGCCAGGTCCGTTCGACGGAGGCGAGCAGGTCGCGCAGGAAGCGCAGGTCCGTCAGGTCGCGTTCGGCGGCCGGCCGGGTGTCCGAGCTGATGGGGCCCACCTGGTGCCCGAAGACCATCTCGGCGGCGGCCTTCACCCAGATCACCAGGTTGTCGCCCTCCGCGGTGATCCCGCCCTCGATGTTTCCGGGCAGGTCCGAGATTCTGTTCTCCGGGAAGAGGCCCTGCGCGCCGCACCGTTCGCGCGACTCGGTCGTGATCTCCCGCGCGTGCCAGGTGATCCAGCCCTTGGCGACGGCGACCAGGCGCTCCACCTCTTCGCGCTCCGCCTCCTCGTGCGCGACGAAGCGGTCCATCACCGTCCGGTGCAGGAAGGTCATGGCGTAGGCGTTCGCGAGGGAGTGCAGCAGCCGGCCGTGGTGGCTGCGGTGGCGGACTATCGGGATGCGCTGGCCGCTCTTCGGGCCGCCGACGTGCCGGTGGTGCGCATAGCGCACCGCTATGGTCAGCGCGGCCCGTGCCATGCCCAAGGTGCCGGCGCTCATGCAGAGCTTGCCCATGGTGACGCGGTTGACGGAGCGCAGGAAGCGCTTGCGTCGGTTTCCCAGCGAGCTGGTCAGCGTGCCGTCCTCGTCCAGGCGGCCGTGGTCGGCCTCCAGCATGGCCTCACGCGGCAGCCATACGTGGTCGAAGGACGTGAGGCAGTGGTCGACCGGCGTTCCCGTGCGGTGAGGCAGCCGACGGACGGTCACCCCGGGCAGGTGCCCGTTGTGGTCGCTCAGCGGGGTCAGGAACAGGAAGATGCCTTGGTCCTCGCCGTCGACCAGGAGCCGAGCCGCCACCACGGCGCTCTTCGGACCGCCGGTGAGACTGGTGTTGGGCATGAACTTGCGCGCATCCGGATTGGGCGTGTTCAGGATGAAGCCGCCGGTCGCCCGGTCGAAGACGGCGACGGTCTGCAATGAGGCGACATCGTTGCCATGTGCCAGTTCGGTGCAGAGGAAGGTCCCGATGCGCTGCATCGACGTGAAGGCGGACAGGTCCCGTCCGTAGACCTCGTGGTCGAGCAGGCTCCCCATGAAGAGGTTGTAGTGGACGCTCGCCAGGGTGCACAGGCCCCCGTCCACGAACCCGGCCCACTCGTGGAGCCCGGCCAGCAGACGGGGGTCGTGCGCCAGCGCCGCCGGATCGTCGACCATGCTGTTGACCAGACGCAGACGGTCGTAGGAAACCGCCGTCCGCTCCCCCGGCGTCAGATCGGGAAGGTAGGAGAAGCCGGCGAGGAGTCCTCGCCAGCCCCCGTGGACCCGCTCGCGGTCGTCCCGGTCGAAGAGGAGGTGGGTTATTTCCTGGGAGGCAGATCTGGGGACGGGCCGCTTGGCCGAGCCCCGCTGAACAGGCAGAACGCTGATCTGGGCGGTGCGGCGGTCAGCCTCGCCACCCCAGCTGCGTCGATGGGTCTCCGCGTACTCACGCGTCAGTGCAAACATCGGACCATCCCCCGTTAGGAACCGAAGTACAAGTTGCGCAGGGACAAAGATACGAACTAACCGGTTTTGTTTTCAAGGGGCGGGCAAAAACCGGTGGCCTGGTTTTGTTCGCGGAAGGCGGACGCTATAGTCGAGGGGGTAACTTGGTCGGTATATAGGCTGACCAGGGGTGATATCGTACGGTGGCGCGATGGTCACGCCATGTGAGCACGGCGAGAGTGCGAACCTCGCGGTTTGTTCTTGGCCCGAGTGGCAGCGGAGGGTGTATGGCGCGGCAAGAGCGAGCCATTCGTACACGGCAGAAGATCCTGGTCGCGGCTGCGGAGCTGTTCGACGAGGTCGGATACGAGTCCGCGACGATCTCCGAAGTGCTCAAGAAATCCGGGGTGACCAAGGGAGCCCTCTACTTCCACTTCACCTCGAAGGAAGAGCTCGCCCAGGCGGTGCTGGCCGGGCAGGTGGGAGCCATGCCGCCGGTACCGGAGACGGAACTGCTCCTGCAGCACAACCTGGACGAGGCCCTGGTCCTCGCCTACCTGCTGCACAGGGGTGACCCGCTGGTACGGGGGAGCGTGCGGCTCACCGTGGACCAGGGCACCCCGATCGACGGCCTGGACCGCCGCATCCCCATGCAGGGCTGGAACGACCACAACACGGCGCTGCTCACCCGTGCCAAGGAGCGCGGGGAACTCCTGCCACACGTCGACATCGAGGCCACCGCCAAACTGTTCACCGGCAGCTTCACCGGCGTCCAGGTGCTCTCGAAGATCATGACCGGGCACGCGGACATGGTGGAGCGGGTGACCGACCTGATGCGTACGCTGCTGACCGCGATCGCCACGCCCGGGGTGCTGGTGCGCCTGGACTTCGCCGCGGACCGCGCGGAGCGCGTGTACGAGGCGGCCGTCAGGCTGCGCGATGCGAAGGCCGAGGCCGAGGCGGCGGACGAGGCGGCATAGCGCCGTCGAATGAACGGGGGAGGGGGGCATGTTGTTCTCCTCGGTGTGCGTGGGTGTGTCAGAGCACGACAACGCAAGAACAAACCGAACGGAGTGCACAGATGGACATGGCTGCTTGCCCGTACGCGCTGGACGTGATGGGGCGGGACATCGCGGGTGAGGCCGCGATGCTCCGGGAGCAGGCACCGGCGGTCGAGGTGGAGCTTCCGGGCGGGGTCCGCGCCTGGGCCGTGGTGGGCCAGCAGTACGTCGAGCGCCTGCTGCTCGACCCGCGGGTGTCCAAGGACGCCAGACGGCACTGGCCGGAGTTCGTCAACGGGCGGATAACGCCCGAGTGGCCGCTCTATCCCTGGGTGGCCAACGAGAACATGCTGTTCGCCTACGGCGAGGAACACAGCCGGCTGCGCCGCCTCGTCGCGGGGGCGTTCACGGCACGGCGGTCCGCGGCCCTGCGGCCCAGGGTCGAGGAGCTGATCGCCGCGCTGCTCGACGGACTGGACTCCGTACCGGCCGGCGAGCCCATCGAGCTGCGTTCGGCGTTCGCGGAAGTGCTGCCCCTGCAGGTGATATGCGAGCTGTTCGGAGTCGAATGGGGCGCCAGGCGGGACGCGCTGTCGGCCGCGCTGCGCACCGTGTTCAGTACGACGGTCCCGGCGGACCAGATGGAAGCCGCGCGCATGACGGCGTTCGGGCTGCTGGCCGAGCACGTGGCGGCCAAGCGGGCCGAGCCGGGTGACGACCTGACGTCCTCGCTGATCGAGGCACGGGACAACGGCGAGGCGCTCACCGAGTCCGAACTTCTCGGCTCCCTCTTCCTGTTGATCGCGGCGGGCCAGGACACCACGTCCACGCTGATCACCAACGCCCTGGGCGCGCTGCTGTCCCGTCCCGGGCAGCTGGAGCACATTCGGGAGGGCCGGGCCGGCTGGGAGGACGTGGTCGCCGAGACGATCCGGGTCCACAGCCCCGCGAGCTACTCGCCCATGCGCTTCGCGGTCGAGGACATCGACCTGGACGGGGTGAAGATACGGCAGGGCGACGCCATCCTCGTCTCCTTCGCGGCCGGCGGCACTGACCCGGAGCGGTACGGGGCGGACGCCGCAGAGTTCGACCTGCTGCGCACCGACCGCCACACCCTCGGATTCGGCCACGGCGTGCACCGCTGCCTTGGCGCCCCGCTGGCGGTGGTGGAGGCCACCACCGCCCTCTCCGCGCTCTTCGAGCGCTACCCGGACATGGCCCTTGGCTGCCCGGCGGGGGACCTGGAGCCCCTGCCCACTTTCCTGCTGAACGGCTACGCGGCCCTTCCGGTGGTGCTGCGCCAGGCCTGAGCGGGCGCCGGGCACGGCGTACGGGACAGGGCCACAGGCTCCGCGGCGAACTCGGCCGCGGAGCCTTTCGTCGTTTCCGGACGGTAGGTAGGGAACCTTCGCCTCCCCTTCTCCCCGTGGATTCGGCGGGCCTCATCGCCGCGTACAGAAACCGCATCAGCGGTTTGGTACAGGGGCTTCTGAGCGTGTCTGACGCCGTGGAAGCGTTCCATCGCCCGCTCACGCTGCCGGGTCGGCCGGGGC
The DNA here is from genome assembly GCA_049998195.1 of Streptomyces sp. cmx-11-4. Taxonomy (GTDB): domain Bacteria; phylum Actinomycetota; class Actinomycetes; order Streptomycetales; family Streptomycetaceae; genus Streptomyces. Next base: position 27,639 of record JAEBET010000027.1, on the reverse strand, counting down.
GGGTTCTCTGCCCGGTTGATGACGTCGCCGTCCTGGTCCACGGCCCTCCATCCGAAGATCATCCAAAGCCCCACCCCAATTGCGACCCGCCCTACCGGGTACTCCGGCGTGGCTGAACTGTGTGTTCGGCTCTGCCGGGCTATTAAAACCGCACAAGCGGTTTGTTAGACTCTCGGGTAGTGGGGCTCGCTGCATCGTGGGGAGCGGCCTGGTGTGACTGTGAGCGGTGGTGCCGGGGGCGCCAGCGAGTCCAGCTCCCCGGCTGACTCCGTGGCAGCCCCCTCGCCGCCTGCCCTTCCGCAGGCGTGGCAACCCCTCGCAGTGACGGAGTAGTTGATGGTCAAACAGGAACGCGCGTTGCGTACGCGTGACACCCTGATCCGGTCCGCGGCCGAGATCTTCGACCGGGAGGGGTTCGCGGTGGCGTCACTCACCGCGATCAGTACGCTGGCCGGGGTGAGCAACGGCGCGCTGCACCACCACTTCACCAGCAAGGCCGCGCTGACCGACGCGGTCGAGGAGGCGGCGCTGGCTCGGCTGGTGGCCGTCGCCGAGCCCGTGCTCCCCGTCGGGGCGGGCCGTGTCCAGCTCCTGGTCGACGTGACCCACCGGCTGGCGGCGGCGCTGCGCGGGGACGTGGTGCTGCGGGCCGGGTTCGAGCTGAGCGGTGAGATGTCCCGCCCGCCGCATGTCGATCTGCGTGAGTGGTGGCGGCGTTGGGTCGAGGAGACGCTCAAGCAGGCCGACGCCGGGAGCGAGTTGCGTCCGGATGTCACCGCTTCGGACGTGGTGAGCGCTGTCGTGGCCGCCACCGTGGGCTTCGAGGTGCTGGGGGTGCGGGAGGCGGAGTGGCTTTCGGCTTCCACTGTCACCCGGTTCTGGCGCCTGCTGCTGCCGACGGTCGTGCCGGCGGCCCTTCTCGCGGACCTCGATGCCGCGGGGACCTGCCCGCTGTAGGGGCCCCTCAGCCCCGGTCTTCGTGCGCACGCACGAAGACCGGGGCTTCTCGATGTTCAAGACCCATCGGTTTGTTTGACCTCCCTTCTCAGCTCGTTCCAGAGGCCTCTCGGCTCGTTCTAGAGGGGAGGTGGAGCGGCTCGTGACACGGCCCCGCTGTGGCCTGGGCCTTGTTTGTGCAGGTCAAGGCAGTACATGAGGGTGCGTTAGATGAGCTAAGAAATAAAAACAGCGCGGTCGGTTTCGTATTGACAAACCGCCAGTCCTGTTTTTTACTGAGTCAGGCTTATCCACGGACAGGGGAGTACGGCGTGGACATCGAAGTACTGGGCACACTGGCGGTGCGGGAACAGGGAGTCTCCGTAACGCCGACCGCCCCCAAGCCGCGACAGGTGCTGGCACTGCTGGCCCTGCACGCAGACCAGGTCGTCCCGGTGTCGGCCCTCATCGAGGAGTTGTGGGCGGGGACGCCGCCGCGCAGCGCCCGCACCACGCTGCAGACCTACGTACTGCAGCTGCGGACCCTCATCGCGACGGCCCTGGAGCAGGGCGAGGGCGGCGAGGGTGGTGAAGGGCGGCGTACGGCCAAGGACGTGCTCGTCACGCTGCCCGGCGGCTATCTGCTCAACAGCGGCGGCGGAACCAGCGACGTCCGCGAGTTCGACCGGCTCGCCGGCATGGGCTACCGGGCCATGGACGCGGGGGACTTCCCGGGCGCGGCCCGGCTGCTGCGCGAGGCGCTGGCCCTGTGGTCGGGGCCGGCCTTCGCCGACGTGCACGGCGGCATCCAGCTCGACATGGAGACCCGCAGGCTCGAGGAGACCCGGCTGTGCGCCCTCGATCAGCGGATCGAGGCCGATCTGCGGATCGGACGGCACCGGGAGCTGCTCGCCGAGCTGACCGTGCTCGCCAGCCGGTACCGCACGCACGAGAACCTGCACGGCCAGTTCATGCTGGCCCTGCACCGCTCCGGCCGCCGGGGCGAGGCGCTCGACGTCTACCAGCGGCTGCGCGGAGTCCTCGTGCGCGAGCTCGGGCTCGAGCCGTCGGCATCCCTGCGCAGGCTGCAGCGCTCGATCCTCATGGCGGGCCCCGAAAGCCCGGCGGGGGTGGCGGAGAGCGGCAACGAACGACTCGTACGCGTGGGCTGAGATGCCCGTACACGAGATCCGGCACGCCGCGGACGGCCCGGAGGTGCGGCCGCGCGACCGGACAGCCACAGGTCGGGGCCGAGGAGGAACCGCGGTGCAGGAGAGGTCGGAGCGGACCCGCAGGAAGCTCGTGCACGCGGGGGCCGAGATGTTCCACCGCAACGGTTACGCGAACGCGACGCTCGGGGGGATCGCGGCGTTCGCCGGAGTGACGAAGGGGGCGCTGTACTTCCACTTCGCCTCCAAGGACGAACTCGCGGAGGCGGTCCAGCAGCGCGGCCGCGCGCTGCTGGACGAGTCGGTGCGCGAACGGCTCGAAGCCGGGCTCTCCCCGCTCCAGACGCTGGTCGACACCACGCACTGGATGGCCCGCACCCTGCGGGAGGAGCCGGCGATCCCGGCGAGTTTCCGCCTCACCAGGGAATGCGCGGGCCTCCCCCAGGCCTTCGCCGACTTCCATCAGATCTGGCTCGCGGCGGTCTGCGGGCTGCTGCGACAGGCACGGGACGCGGGCGAGCTGCGCGTTGACAGCCGCTGGGAGAGCGTCGAATCGCTGGTGGCCGCGGCGGCCTGCGGCATCGAGGCGATGGCCGGGACCGCGATGCCCTACGCCGAACTCCAGCGCCGGGTCTGCGGACTGTGGTCGCTGCTGCTGCCGATCCTGGTGCCCGAGGGCTCGGTGCGGGAGTTCCGCTCCGACGACGTGCCGGCACCCGATTTCCCGGCCGCCGCCGCGGGCGGCGCGCCGGACCACCGATACCGGACCGTGTGCCACTGAAGGCTCGGAGGAGCAATCGATGACGAACGACCATCCTGCTGACGTGCTGAACGACATCGTCGGAGTGCTCGGCGACGTCCTGCGGATCAAAGCGGAGAAGATCGATCCCGAGCAGACCTTCCGGACCCTGGGGCTCGACTCCCTGCTGGTCGTGGAGTTCGTGGCCGTCGTCAACAGCCGGTACGGACTGCGGGTGCGGGCGACCGACCTGTACGACTACCCGACGCCGGCGTCCTTCGCCCGGGAAGTCAAGCGGGCGAGGAACAGCGGGGAGGCCCGGCCGGCCGCGAGCGCGTTCACCGATCCCGGCGCGGACCTCGCTTCCGGAGCCGACTTCGCCTCCCGCGCGGACCTGGCTCCCGCCGCCCCCGCTTCGGCCGCCGCCCCCGCCGCGGGAACCGCCCCGGCCGCGGCGACCGCCCCAGCGGCCGAGCCCGTCGCGGCCCTCGCGGCGGCGCCCGCGGCGCAGCGGATCGCCGAGGTGCTGCGGGAGCAGCTCGCGGCGATCCTGTGCTGCGACGCCTGGGACATCGATGCCACCGCCCCGTTCAACGCGCTGGGCGTCGACTCGATCGTGGGCGCGGAGTTCATCGCCTCCGTCAACCGCACCTTCGGCATGAAGGAACGGTCCGTCCTGCTCTACGAACACCCCAACATCGCCGCCATGGCCGCCTACATCGCCGTGCGCACCGGAGCCTCCGGGCACGAGGCCGCCCCCGTCCGGGCGCCCGAGCTCGCCTCCCGTCCCGCGGCCCGGGGCGACCTCGACGTCCTGCTGGACGCGGTCCGCGAGGACCGGCTCAGCGTGGACGAGGCACTCGTGCTGCTCGCCCGTCGCGGCTGAAGCCGTCTTTTTCCAGAAGGAGCGCGTCCAGATGGACGAGAAGGAAGTCCTGACCCGGTTCAAGAACGGTCATCTGGACCGAGCCCAGGCGGCCGCGCTGCTGACCGGCTCCGGCGCCGGAATCGCCGCCCGCCCCGGTACGGGTAGCGGTGCGGGCGCCGGAGCCGGCCTCGGTACCGGCGGTACGGTTCCGGTGCCCGTGGCCTTTCCGCGGCCGGACGGCGTGCGGGAGCGGGCCGCGGACCGGCCGTCCGCCACCGAGCGGATCGCCGTGGTCGGGATGGCCGGACGCTACCCGGGCGCCGGCGACCTCGGCTCGTTCTGGCGGCAGGCGCGCGAGGGGCACGGCAGCGCCGGAGCGCCGCCGTCCGGGCGGCCCGGCGACGAGCGGGGCCACTACCTGGAGCGCGTCCAGGACTTCGACGCGGAGTTCTTCGGCATCGAGGTGGCCGAGGCGGCCCTGATGGACCCCCAGGAACGGCTGTTCCTGGAAACGGCGTGGGAAGCCCTCGAGGACGCCGGATGCACCGGCGGCCGCCTGGACGCCCTGACCTCGGCGGACGGAACCCCGCGCAGCGTCGGGGTGTTCACGTGCGCGGGGACCGCCGACTACGCACTGCTCGCGGCCCGGACCTGGACGCGCGAGCGGCCCGTGCGGCTGCCCCGCGGCGGCCACTGGAGCCTGCCCAACCGGTTCTCGGCCCTGGCCGGCCTCACCGGCCCCAGCCAGTCGGTCGACACGGCGGAGTCCTCCGTGCTCGTCGCCCTGCACCTGGCGGCGGCCGCCCTGCGCGCCGGGGAATGCGCCGCGGCGCTCGTGGGCGGCGTCCAGCTGCTGCTGCACCCCTCCAGCCGCCGCCCCGGCGCGGGGGAGGGCGTCGGCGCGCTGCTGCTCAAGCCCCTGACGCGGGCCCTGGCCGACGGGGACACCGTCCACTGCGTGATCCGGGGCAGCGCCGTCGGCCACAGTGCGCAAGGCGGCCCGGCCGCCGGACCCGGCCGCGGGTCCCGGGCCGTCGCCGGTGACGACGCCGCCCCCGGGCAGCGGGTGCTGCGCGCGGCGCTGCGGGCGGCCGGGGTGGACGCCTCCACCGTCGCCGTCCACGAGGACGCCGATTCCGTACGGGCGTTCGTGGGCGAGGCCGGGGCCGTGACCGCGGCGGCCGCGCTGACCCGGGCCGTGCTCCAGCTGAGCCACCGGGTGCTGGTGCCCGGGCCGGGCAGGGCCGAGGCACAGGCCTGGCAGGGGGGCGGGGAGCCGGCGCCCCGCCGGGCGTCCGTCGGGGCGCACGGAGCCGGAGGCTCCGCCGCGCACGTGATCCTGGAGGAGTACCTCCCCGCCGAGGCCGACGGACCCGCGGGAGCCCCCGGAGCCGCCCGACCCGCGGGAGCCGCCGTACCCGCCGCGGCCGCCGAACTGTTCGTGCTGTCCGCGCCCACCCCCGCCCATCTCGGCGCCACCGCTCGCCGGTTCGCCGAGCTGCTGGGCGGGCCGGGCCCGGTGCCGGAACTGGGCGTCCTCGCCCGCGCCCTGCGCACCGGCCGCGCCGCCATGGACTGCCGCTTCGCGGCGGTCGTCGGCGACACCGGCGAACTCGTGGCGGCCCTGGAGCGGTTCGTGGCCGACGGCGGCCCGTACGCCGACCTGCGCGGCGGCGGCTCCGACCCGCTGGACATGGGCGCCGTGCCCGAGACGGCCGACTACCTCGCCGCGCTGTGGCGGGCCGGTCACCTGCAGCAGGTGCGGAGCCTGTGGCTGTCCGGACTGGACGTCGACTGGGCCGCGCTGGAGCAGGCCCACGGGGCGGGCGCCGTGGCCGTACCGCTGCCCGCTTCCGCGTTCCTGCGCACGCCGCTGTGGCTGGGCGGCGAGGAGGAGCGGGCATGACCATGCCGACTTCCGGCCCCGCCGGGGCCGCCGCTCTCGCCGGGGCCCCCGGCCCGGACGGGAACAGACCCGGCCCGGTGAACCTGTGGTTCTGTCCCAACGAGGACCTCGCCCCCGGGATCGCCGCCACCCTGGCCTCGTACTGGCTGGACGAGCACGAGCAGGAGGTCGCGGGGCGCTTCCTCTTCGAACGCGACCGCCGCCAGTACCTCGTCGCCCACGCCCTGGTGCGCCGGGTGCTGGCGCTGGAGACCGGCATCCCCGAGGCGGAGGCGATCATCTGGCGCTCCTCGCGCGGGCGGCCGTTCCTCCAGCTGCCCGCGGGCGGGCTGCCGCGCGGCGCCGACACGCTGGACTTCAACCTCTCGCACGCCCACGCCTACAACCTGCTGGGCGTCTCCCGCGAGCACCGCATCGGCGTGGACGTCGAGCGGCTGGACCGGGGCGAAAGGGGCCTGGAGAACATCATCGCGACGTTCGCCCCCCAGGAGCAGGACTGGATCGCCCGCGCCGCCCCCGGCCGGCCGCGCGACCGGCGCGCCCTGCGCCTGTGGACGCTGAAGGAGGCGTACTCCAAGGCCCGGGGCCTCGGACTCGCCCTGCCCTTCGACTCGTTCGTCTTCGCCCTGGCCGAGGACCAGGGCGTGCTCTCCTTCCGGCCGCCCGCCGACGACTCGGCGAGGCGCTGGCGGTTCCTCGAGCTGGAGCCGGTGCCGGAGGTGCTGGCCGCGGTGGCGGTGGAGGTCGACGCGGCCCGCCCCCCGGCGGTCCACCTGCACCACGGATTTCCGTGGGGCCGGGCCGCTCCGCGCCGCCTGGTGCTGCCGGAACTCGCCGGAGTGTGACATCGGTGCGTGAATTCGCCCGACGCATTTCCGAAAAGTGTCCGGACCGGCTTGTATTCGATGCCGCTGGAATACCGCTGGAGTGCATCTCGAGCCGGATCACCGATTATGCGGCGGCCGCCGGTGTTATTCGGTCAGAGTGTGGCCGGAACTTCCCCGATCCCCTCGGACAGGAGTGTGAAACGGCGTACGAGTTCTTCCTGTTCGCGGCCGATGGCGTCGATACGGGCCCGGAGGCGGGCGATTTCCCCGGCCAGGTCCAGCACGGCGGCGTGCGGGCCCGCCGCGGCCGGCGGCGCGGCGGAGTCCAGCCCGGGCTCGCGCAGCAGGATGGACTCCATCCGGTCCCGCAGGGCCGGCCCGGGCCCGATCCCGATCTCGCTCAGCAGCCGCTGCCGGGCCCGCTCGTACACGCCCAGGGCCTCGGACCGGCGCCCGCACCGGTACAGGGCGAGCATCAGCAGGTCGTAGAAGCGCTCCCGGGTGGGATGGGCCTGCGTCAGCCGCTCCAGTTCCCCGGCGACCGCGTCGTGCCGCGCGCCGCGCAGCTTCGCCTCGTAGTACGTCTCCAGGGCGGTCAGCCGGCTCTCCTCCAGCCGCTCCGCCTCCCGCGCGCAGATCGGGCCCCGTCCGCTGCCTTCCAGAGCGGGGCCGCGCCACAGCTCCAGGGCCCGGTGCAGCAGGTCGGCGGCGAGCACGGGATCGGCGACGACCGCCGCCCGGCCCTGGGCGGAGAGCCGGTGGAAGCGCTGGGCGTCCGTACGGGCGGATCCGAGGCGCAGCAGGTAGCCGAGGGGGTGCGTGGTGATGCGGGCCCGGCCGGGGCCGTCCTCGCCGACGGGCGCCAGCAGCCGCCGCAGCCGGGCCACATGGGCCTGGAGCGCGTTGGCCGCGCCCGCGGGCGGGCGCTCCCCCCACAGCTCGTCGATGAGCCGGTCGGCGGAGAGCACCTCCCCGGCCCGTACGACCAGGGCCGCGAGGAGGGCGCGCTGCTTGGCGCCGGACGGCGCGATGCGGGTGCCCGACCGGTGGTCGTGCACCTCGACGGCGCCCAGGACGCGGAAGTCCAGGCCGTCGCTCTGACTTGCGTCCCATTCCATCGGTCACTCCTCCCAGCAATCCGGTGGGAATCGCGGAAAGACCTGTACGGCCGGGCGTGGAATTACGTTCCGGCAGTCGTCCCGCAAGGGAATCTAACAGTTTGACCGAAGCGGGCAAATGCCGAAGTTGGAGGTGTGGTCGACAGACGCTCAAGAAATTGAGGGGTGTTGCCCTGGGTCCCGCTACTGTGCCTCAGTCGAAGGCTTGAAATCGATGGGAACTCGACGACGTGCGGAGGAAACCGTGAAGATTCAGGTTCTGGGTCCGTTGAGTGCCGAAGTCAACGGGGGCTCGATTGTTCCGACGGCCGGCAAGCCGCGCCAGATTCTGGCGCTGCTCGCGCTCTACCCGGGGCGGGTGATGCCCGTACCGACTCTGATGGAGGAGGTGTGGGGCACCGACCTGCCCCAGAGCGCGCTCACCACCTTGCAGACCTACATACTGCAGCTGCGCAGGAGGCTCGGCACCGCCATGGGGCCGGGCGACCCGAACGGGGCCAAGGAGGTCCTGGCCACGCGGCACGGCGGGTACCTGCTCCAGATCGCCCCGGAGAGCGTGGACGTCCACGAGTACGAACGGCTCGTGGCCGACGGGCAGAGCGCCTTCGAGGAGGGCGACGACGAGCGCACCGCCGCCAAGCTGCGGCAGGCGCTTGCCCTGTGGCAGGGTCCGGCGCTGGTCGACGTACGCGTGGGGCCGATCCTCGAGATCGAGGTCATGCGCCTGGAGGAGAGCCGCCTGGTGACCGTCGAGCGGCGCATCGACGTGGACCTGCGACTGGGCCGGCACACCGAACTGATCGCCGAGCTCTCCGAGCTGATCGCCCGGCACCCTCAGCACGAGGGCCTGCACTCGCAGGCGATGGTGGCGCTCTACCGCTCCGGCCGTCAGGCCACGGCGCTGGACGTCTACCGCAAGCTGCGGATGCGCCTCATCGAGGACCTCGGGGTGGAACCCTCACCTCAGCTCCAGCGCCTGCACCAGGCGATGCTGACGGTGGATCCGGCGCTCGACGTGGCGGCCGGCCCGCGCCGCGGGTCCACGTTCGACCTGTACGCGGCCTGAGATGGGGCACGGGAACGCCGGGACCGCGGACGGTGGCCGAGGGCCGCGGTCCGCGGTGGCGTGACCCGGATCCGGGGCGCGCTCGAGCCGACCTCGAGCGGGGCTGGTCAGGGTGGGGTGGTTACGGCGGGCGAGGAAGGACGGGGCATGGCACGGGAACAGGACGTGCGGCTGGTGTGCTTCGCGCACGCGGGAGCCGGGACCTCGGCCTTCCACCGCTGGAGCGAACTGCTCGGCCCCGGGGTGAGCTCCGAGCCCCAGCTGCTGCCCGGCCGTGACGGGCGGCGCCGCGAGCCGCGCGTGACCACCCGCGAGGCCCTCCTCGACGACCTGCGCGAACTGTTCAAGGAGCAGCCGCCCGGGCCGTACGTCCTGTACGGGCACAGCCTCGGCGGACTGATCGCCTATACGCTCACCCGCGCGCTGCACGACGCGGGACTGCCGCTGCCCGCGCTGCTGGTGATCGGCGCCGTGCCGCCGCCCGACGTGTTCGGCGGGGCGTCCTTCGCGGCCGACGCCCCCGACGACGAACTGATGCGCATCCTCGAGGGCTTCGACGGCGTGCCCCCCGGTGTCGCTCCCGACGTGTGGCACCGCTTCGTCTTCCCCGTGCTCCGCGACGACCTGCGGCTGGCCGCCGCGCTGCGCGCCGCAGCCATGGACCCGGTCACCGGCGGTCCGGTGCCCGTCCCGCTGCTGGCCGTCGCCGGCGAGGAGGACCCGGTGGGACCTCCCGAGGTGCTCCGGGGCTGGAGCGACTGGACGACGGAGGGCTTCGAGTCCCGCACCGTGCCCGGCGGACACTTCTTCGTACGCGACGGCGAACTGCCGAGACTGCTCGGGCAGGCGTGCCGGACGGTGGGGCGGTCCGGGCCTTGAGGCGCGTGGTCATCACCGGTATCGGGGTGGTCGCTCCGGGCGGTGGCGGCACCAAGGGCTTCTGGTCGATGCTGACCGCGGGGCGCTCGGCCACCCGCGCCGTCACCTCCTTCGACGCGAGGCCGATGCGCTCGCGCATCGCCGCCGAGATCGACTTCGACCCCAAGGAGCACGGGCTGAGCGCCGCGCAGGCCGCGGACCTCGCCCGGGTGACGCAGTTCGCGCTGGCCGGCGCCCGTGAGGCGCTCGCCGACAGCGGGGCCGGGCCGGGGCTCGACCCGCTGCGCACCGGGGTCGCGCTGGGCAGCGCGCTGGGCTGCGCCGCCGAGCTGAGCCTGGAGTACGCCGTCGCCAGCAACATCGGCGCCCGCTGGCTGGTCGACCCCGCCCGGGCCGTGCCCCACCTGTACGACTACTTCGTACCCGGTTCGCTGGCCGCCGAAGTGGCCCGGGACGCGGGGGCGCAGGGGCCCGTCTCCTTCGTCGCCGGCGGCTGCACGGCCGGCCTGGACGCGCTCGGCCACGGGGCCGAGCTGATCCGCGAGGGCAGTGCGGACGTCGTGCTCGCCGGGGCCTCCGAGGCCCCGATCTCCCCCGTGGCCATGGCCTGTTGCGACACCGTGCGCATCACCTCGCGGCGCAACGCCGAGCCTTCGAGCGCGGCCCGGCCCTTCGACCGGACCCGTGACGGGTTCGTGCTCGGCGAGGGCGCGGCCGTCCTGGTCCTGGAGGAGCGCGAGCGGGCCCGCCGGCGCGGCGCCCGCGTCTACGCGGAGCTCTCCGGCTACGCGAGCCGGGCCTCCGCCCAGCACATGACGGGGCTCAGCCCGGACGGCACGGAGCTGGCCGCGGCCATCGGGGCGGCGCTCGACGAGGCCCGCCTGGACCCGTCCGCCGTCGAGTACGTCAGCGCGCACGGCTCGGGCACCCGGCAGAGCGACCGGCACGAGACCGCGGCCATCAAGCGCGCGCTGGGCCGGCACGCCCGCCACGTGCCGGTCAGCGCGATCGCCTCGATGACCGGCTACCCCCTCGGCGCGGTCGGTGCCTTCCAGGCCGCCGCGGGCGCCCTGGCGATCGAGTACGGAACGGTGCCGCCCACCGCGCACCTGCGCGTGCCCGACCCGGAGTGCGACCTCGACTACGTCCCCGGAACCGCCCGGCAGCAGCACACGAGCGCGGTGCTGGCCCTCGGCAGCGGATTCGGCGGGTTCCAGAGCGCGCTCGTGCTGACCCGGCCGGAGACCGCCTGACCTGACCGGCCGGACCGCCGGACCGACCCACGACGGAGGGACACCCCCATGGACCACCCCGATCCGTGCCCCGCCACCGCCGCCGCCGAGACCGGGACCGACGTGTGCGTCGTCGGCGCCGGGCCCGCCGGGCTGGCACTGGCCCTCATGCTGCTGCGCTCCGGCGTCCGCGTGACGCTGATCGAGCGGTCCACCGCCCTGCGCCGGGAGTTCCACGGCGAGATCCTGCAGCCGGGCGGCCAGCGGATCCTCGACGAGCTCGGCGTCCTGGGACCCGCGCGGGCCCGCGGCTCGCTCGCCCTGTCCGGCTTCCAGGTGCTGGACCGGGAGCGGGTGCTGCTGGACATCGACTACGGCCGGCTGCCCGCCCCGTACGACCACCTGCTGGCGCTGCCGCAGCCCCATCTGCTCGCCGAACTCCTGGACGCCTGCCGGGAGCTGCCCGGCTTCACCCATCTGGAGGGCCACCGGGTGTCGGCGCTGCTGGAGCAGCGGCCCGGCAGCCCGTGTACCGGGGTCGTCGCGCGGGGGCCCGACCGCGAGCCCGTCACCGTCCGCGCCCTGGCCGTGGTCGGCGCGGACGGCCGGTTCTCCAAGACCCGGGCGCTGGCCGGGATCGGGGCGGGCCGTTCGGACTCCTTCGCCCACGACGTGGTGTGGTTCTCGCTGCACGCGCCCGGCCGGGCCACCGGGAAGGTCAGGGTGCACCGGGCCGCCGGCAGCGCGGTCCTGGTCCAGGACAGCCACCCCGACCGGCTGCGCATCGGCTGGACCCTGCCGCACGGCGGATGGAGCCGGCCGGGCCGCGGGATCGAGGAGATCCGGGACGAACTGGCGCGGGTGCTGCCGCAGTTCGCGGACCTGCTGCACGAGCAGCTCACCTCGCTCAGCCGGCTCACCCTGCTCGACGTCTTCGCCTCGCACGCGGAGGAGTGGACCCGCGACGGCCTCGTCCTGATCGGGGACAGCGCGCACACCCACGGCCCGATCGGCGCCCAGGGCATCAACCTCGCGCTCCAGGACGCCGCCGCCCTGCACCCCGTGCTCGTGGAGGCGCTGGGCCGGGGGGCGGTCACGGGGGCGGACCTGGAGCCGTACGCCCGGCGCCGGGCGGCGGCGGCCGCCGCGGTCCACCGGATGCAGCGGATGCAGGCGCGCGCGATGTTCGGGGCGGACGGGGCGTTCGCCCGGTTCGCGCTGGCCCGTGCCGCCGGGCTCGTCACCCGCACCCCCATCGGGGGGAAGATCACGCGCAAGGTGGCGTACGGGACCGATCCGGTGGCGGTCCGGACCGATCTGTTCACCGCGGCGGCGGCGCACCGGCCGGGCTGACCGGGGACTGCCCGTGCGCCGAGCGGGGGCCATGGGTAGGGCCCGTCAGCGGAAGCGGGCCTTCGGGTGGTCGGCGAGGTCGCCGAGGAGTCCGAAGTAGTCGGCGCGCAGCTGGCGGATGCGGGCCTCGGAGAACACGGACGAGTCGTACCTGAACACGCAGTGCGCGGCGCGTTCGTCGTGCCGCAGCAGCAGGGTCAGGGGCCGGGCCGCCGGGGCGGGAGCGGACGTGAGCGGCTCGGCCCGCAGCCGGCCGCCCCAGGAGGCGGCGCCCCACCGGGGTCCGTCGGCGGCCGGTCCGGCGCCGAACTGCACCTCGCCCAGCTGCTCCACGAGCCGCGGCCGGCGCAGCTGCGCGGCGACCGGCTCCAGCGGCACCTCGTGGTGCGCGAAGTCCCACGCGCTGGTGTGCCGGACCCGGTCGACGACCTCCCCGAAGGCGGGCGCGCCGGTCAGGTCGGACCGCAGTACCACCGCCCGGGACAGCGGGCCCAGCATCCGCTGCTCCCCGCCCCGCCCGCGCTCGGGGACGGGCCCGCGGACGCTGATGTCCCGCTGGCCCGACCAGCAGGCCAGCAGCAGCTGGAAGGCGGCCAGGCCCACCACCTGCACGCCCGCCCGGTGCCGGCGCGCGGCCTCCGCGATCTTCGCGGACAGTTCCTGCGGCAGCGGGAAGGACAGCGCCCGCCCGGCGCCCGGGATGCGTCCGGGGGTGCCCGGCGCGCTCAGGTCCCAGGGCAGGACGGCCGGTTCCGCGCCGTTGAGCCGGCGCAGCCAGTACTCGGTGCTCTCGTCGAGGCGTCCCTGCGCCGCGCGCTGCTGCTGCCAGGCGGCGAGGTCGGCGTACTGGAGGGCGGGGTGCTCCGCCGGCCCGCCGCGGTAGGCGGCCGCGAGTTCCGCGACGAGCAGGCCGAGCGCGGCGCTGTCGGCGATCAGTTCGTGCAGGACGAAGACGGCGACGTGGTCGCCCGGTCCCAGGCGCAGCAGCCGCAGCCGGGCCAGCGGTTCGCGCGCCGGGTCGAACGCCCGGTCCCGCTCGGCCGCGACGGCCGCGGGCACCTGCGAGGGCCGGACCTCGGCCGCCGGCACGGGCACGGGCGCGTCGGCCTGCGCGGCGACGACCTGGGTGAGCCGGCCCTCGTGCACGCGGTAGTGGCTGCGCAGGATCTCGTGCCGGCCGGCGACGGCCCGCCAGGCGGCCGCCAGGGCCTGTGCGTCCAGTTGTCCCGTCAGCCGGAGCGTCCCGGTCACCACCGGCGGGCGGGCCCGGTGCGCGAGTCCGTCCCAGAGGGCCTCCTGGCCGGGTGAGGCCGCGAAGTACAAGGGTCCCGGACCGGCCGGACGGGGCAGCCGCGGGACGGCGTCCGGCTCCGGCTCGGGTCTGGGTCTGTGCTCGGGATCGGGGTCCGCGGGCAGCGGGGCCGCGGTCCCGGCTTCGTCCATGAGTACCGTCGTCACCATCGGTTCAACGCCTCCTCGGCGATCAGCGCCGCGGGGCTCGCCGCCTTCCGGCCCGGCGGGCCGGGCGCGGCGCCCCCGGCGGGGGTTCCGGGTAGTGCGTAGTGCGAGGTCACGCGAACGGCGGGGCGGGGCGGGCACCGGCCCGACTTCTCGGGCGCCCGTCCGTCGCACGCGTGGCGGCGGCCGTCTCCGGCCACCGCCCGACAACCATCCAGACCCGTGCTGTGGCGCGGCTTGAGCACGCTTCGAAGCTCCTTCGAGCACGGAAGCCGACGGTGGTATCCGACGCTCCGCCAGAACCGCCCGTCGGCGGCGGGGGCGCAGTCGCCGGACCGACCAGTCGACATACCGCGACAGACCGCCCAGCCAACGGACCGCCCGCCCCCCGACCGCCCGACCGTCAGCCGCCCGACCAGTGAGGAAGACCGTGCCGCGATTCACGTATCCCGAACTCCCGCTGGACGCCCTGCTGCGCCGGGCCGCCGTCCGCGATCCCGGCGGCTGCGCGATCGCCGCCGGCGCGGACGAGGTCACCTTCGCCGAGCTCGACGACCGGGCCGACCGGTACGCGGCCTACCTGGAGCAGCGGCTCGGCCGCCGGGGTGCCCGGGTCGGCGTCGCCAACGTCCTCGACGCGGACTTCGCCGCCGCCTACTACGGCACCGTCCGCAGCGGCAACACCGTCGTCCTGGTCAACCCGCTGATCAAGGAGGCCGGGCTGGTGCACGTCTGCGCCACGGCCGAGGTGGAGGTGGCGCTGGTCCCGACGGCGACGGCCGAACTGCTCGTCAAGGCGCGCGAACGGCTGCCCGCCCTCGCCGAGATCCTGGTGACCGACGCACCCGACGGGGTGGTGCCCGCGGACACCGTGCCGCTGGCCGTCGCCCTGGACCGGGTGCCCGGGGGCCGTCCCGCCGCACACGGCTCCGGCGCAGCCGGCGCCGACCTGGCCGACGACGCCTGCATCCAGTTCACGACGGGCACCACGGGCCTGCCCCGCGGGGTCCGCCTCAGCCACCGCAACCTGGTGGCCAACGCCGCTCAGATCGCCCACGCGCACGGCCTCGGCAGCGACAGCGTGACCCTGAACCACCTGCCGCTCTACCACGTCATGCACCTCAACTCGGCGGTCTACGCGGGCGCCCGCCAGGTGCTGTGCCCCGACCCGGCCCCGGTGGCCGCGCTCGAGCTGGCCGCCCGCACCGGCGCCACGCACTTCTACGGACTGCCGGCCCGCCTGCACCGGCTCGCCGCCGCCGTCCGCCCCGGCGGGGAGGACGGCGCCGACCGGCCCGCCCCGCCGGCCGGGCTGCGGCTGCAGGCCGTCCTGTCCGGGGGCACGGCGCTGGCCCCCGCCGCCACCCGGCAGCTCCAGGACTGGCTCGGCGTCCCCGTCGTCCAGGGCTACGGCATGGCCGAACTCTCCCCGCTCGCGCACAGCCAGGACCCCGGGCACCCGTTGACCGGCTCGGTCGGTGCCCCCGTACCGGGCACCGAGTGCCGGATCGTCGACCTCGCCTCCCGTGAGCCGGCCGACGTGTACAGCACCGGCGAGGTCCAGGTCCGCGGGCCGCAGGTGATGACCGGATACCTCGGCGACGACGAGCAGGGGCACCTGGACGCCGAGGGCTGGTTCTCCACCGGCGACGTCGGCTACGTCACCCCGGACGGCGTGCTGTTCCTGGTGGACCGGCTCGGCGACGTCTTCAAGTACGACAACGAACTCGTCTCCCCGACCGCCGTCGAGCGGATCCTCGCGGATGACCCGCGCGTCGCCGACTGCGTGGTCGTGGGCTGGCCCGACCCCGTCCACGGGGCCCTGGTGTGGGCGGGGATCGTACTGCGCGAGCCGACCGCCCCGGGACTGCTCGACCTCCTCGACTCGATCGTGGTGCGGGCCAACGAGCGGCTCGCGTACTTCGAGCAGATCCGCCGCGTCGAGGTCATCGACTCCGTGCCGCGCACGCCCATCGGCAAGCCGGAGCGCCGGGGCCTGCGCCGCACCCTCCACGAACGGGCGGCCGCCGAGGCCGCCGCCTGATCCCCGAACCGTCCACCGTCTTCGTTCCCCCGATCCGAGGAGAGACCATGACCACCTTCATCAACAAGCTGACCGTGCAGGGCGACGTCAACGAGTTCCTGGCCGCCAAGGAGCCGATCACGGCCTTCATGAGCTCGCAGCCCGGCCACATCGGCAACCGCACCCTGCGCAACCTCAACGAGCCCGGTGTCTTCGTCGAGGTCGCCCACTGGGACGACCAGGCCGCCCACCAGGCCGCCGTGGGCAGCGCGGAGTTCCGCTCCCTCGTCGCCCCGCTGGCCGCGCTCGCCACGCCCGAGCCGGGCCTCTACGAGGTGGTCGAGGCCGGCGCCCGCCTGCAGGAAGACGGCACCTACGCCTGATCCCGCACCGTCCGCCGTTCTTCCCGCACCCACCGCCACCACCCGATTTCAGGAGAGACCATCATGGTGACTTTGATCAAGAAGATGACCGTGCTCGGCGACGTCAACGAGTTCCTGGCCGCCAAGGACCCGGCCACGGCCCACCTCGCCGCCACGGCCGGCCACGTCGGCAACCGCACCCTGCGCAACCTCGGCCAGCCCGGCGTCTTCGTCGAGATCGCCCACTGGGACGACCTCGACCAGTACGAGGCAGCCGTGGGCAGCGAGGAGTTCCGCGCCCTCGCCGCCGCGCTCTCCCCGCTCGTCACCACCGAGGCCGGCCTCTACGAGGTGGTCCCGGTCGGCGCCCGCCTGGACACGGCCGGTACCTATGCCTGATCAGGCCCAGGACCGGACGCGGGCCCGGGCGCGGAACGGGGCCGCCCAGGTCCTGGTCGTCGGCGCCGGGCCGGTCGGTCTGACGGCCGCCCACGAACTGGCCCGCAGGGGCCTGCGGGTGCGGCTGGTCGACGGCGCCGACGGGCCCGCCCGCACCAGCCGCGCGGTGGCCGTGCACCCGCGCACCCTGGAGACCTTCGACCAGATGGGCGTCGTGGCGCCGGTCGTCGAGGCCGGGCGCCGCAACCGCGCCTTCACGATGTTCGCGCGCGGGCGCAAGCTGGTGCGGCTGGACGCCGACTACGCCTCCATGCCCACCCGTTACCCGTACACCGTCATCATCGAGCAGACCCGCACCGAAGCGGTGCTGCGCGAGGCCGTGGCCCGGCTCGGCGTCCGCGTCGAATGGGGCGTGCGGCTCACCGGTCTCACCCAGGCCCCCTCCGGGGTGCGGGCCCGCCTGGAACGGGCCGACGGCACGCGGGAGGAGTACGAGGTCCCCTGGCTGGTCGGCTGCGACGGCGGCCACAGCACGGTCCGCAAGCAGCTGGAGCTGCCGCTGCTCGGCGAGTCCAGCGAGACCTGGGAACTGGCCGACGCGCCGGTGGTCACCGGCCTCGCACAGGACAGCATCTACTGGGTGCACACCGGCCGGCAGGCGATGATGATGGTGCCCTACAGCCGGGAGGGGCACTGGCGGCTGCTGGACACCGCGCCCGCCGGTGACGCGGCGGGCAGCATCGCGAGCCGTTTCGGTACCAAGCTCAGCGCGGGGCTCGGACAGAGCGTGAGCGTGGGGGAGCCGCAGTGGACCTCCGTCTTCACCTTCCAGCAGCGCATGGTGCCCCGGATGCACGAGGGCCGCTGCTTCGTCGCCGGTGACGCCGCCCACGTGCACAGCCCCGCCTCCGGGCAGGGCATGAACACCGGTGTGCAGGAGGCGTACAACCTGGCGTGGAAGCTCGCCCAGGTCGAGCAGGGCTGGGCCGGGCGCGAACTGCTCGACACCTACGGCGAGGAGCGCGTACCGGTGGGCAAGGCGCTGCTCGGCAGCACCCGCACGGCCACCTTCCTGGTCCAGTTCAAGAACGTGATGGCCGGGCTGATGCTGCCGGTCGTCATGGGTGTGGTGCGCAACGTCCCGCCGCTGCGCCGGGCCATCCAGCGCAAGGTGCTCGGCGGCATGTCCGGGCTGCGCCTGGCCTACCCCGAGTCCTCGCTGACCCTCCCGGACCCCGGCATCGGGACCCCGGCGGGCAGCCGCGCGTCGGCCGCCGCCGCCCGCTTCCCGGGCGACCCGGGCGCGGACGCCCTCCAGGAGGAACTGCGCGACACCCGCTGGTCGTTGCTGTGCGCCGCGGGCGGCCCGGCCGCTGCCGCAGCCGCCGCGGCCGACGCCGCTGCCGGGTACGGAGCGTGGCTGTCGGTGCGGACGGTCGGCGGGGAGCCCGGCGCGGGCCCCGCAGCGCTGGCCGATCCGGACGGGCGGCTGCGTCAGGCGCTGGGCCTGGTGCCCGGCGGCTGGGTGCTGATCCGGCCCGACGGGTACTTCGCCGCCGGCGGCGCCTCGCTGACCGGCGAGATCCTGCGAGGGGCGCTGGCTCCGCTGGGCGCCGAGGCCGTACGGGTGCGCGAGCCCGCCGGCGTCGTCTGAAACCGCCCCCCGGCGGTCAGACGGCGCCGGCGAGCGAGGCGGTCAACCGCGCCGACACGGTGCGCAGGACGGCGGCGGTGTGGTCGCTCAGGTAGAAGTGCCCGCCCGTGAAGACCTCCGAGTGGAAGTCGCCCGAGGTGTGATCCCGCCAGGCCAGCGCCTCGTCGACGGTGACCTTGGGGTCGGCGTCCCCGGTGAAGGCCGTCACCGGGCAGCGCACCGCGGCTCCGGGGCGGTAGACGTGCGTCTCCACGGCCTTGTAGTCGGCGCGGATCGTCGGCAGCAGCATCGCCCGCATCTCCGGGTCGTCCAGCAGCTCGGAGCCCGCCGCCTGGTGGGACTTGATCTCGGCGACCAGCTGGGCGTCGCTCGCGTCGTGCCAGCGCTCGGGGCGGCTGGTCGAGGGCGCGCGGCGCCCCGAGACGAACAGCTCGACGGGCCCGTCCCCGCGCGCTTCGAGGCGCTGGGCGACCTCGAAGCCGATGACGGCTCCCATGCTGTGCCCGAAGAGGGCCAGCGGCTTGTCCCGGTACGCCGCGAGCTGCTCGGCGATCCGGTCGGCGAGGGTGTTGATGTCCTCGACCAGGGGCTCCGTGCGCCGGTCCTGGCGGCCGGGGTACTGCACGGCCAGCACCTCGACCGTGGGCGAAAGGGCCTTGGCGACGGGGAAGTAGAAGCTGGCGGAGCCGCCCGCGTGCGGCAGGCAGACCAGGCGCACGGCCGCGTCGGGGGCGGGACTGAAGACGCGGAACCACTCCGGATCGCCGCTGGGCCCGTTCATTGCTTCTCCGCTCGCCGCTCTTGATCGTTCTTGGTCACTCTTGATGACCTGCTCCAGGGTGCCGGGCGCGGCGGCCGGGCGAAACCCCGGACCCGCCCGGGCGGCCGTCCGCTCGACGGGACCTCGACCGGACCTCCATCGTGTCTCCGGCCGTCCGGGAAACCCTGTCGACCAGCGGGTGTCACCGAACCCGCCGTGATCCGTACGACCCGGCCCACCCCCGTCCCGGTCGTACGGTTCGCAGCGCCCGGCCGGCGCGCTGCACCAGCTCCGAGGCCGTCGCCCCTCCTGACGAGGACGCGACGGCCTCGGATCGTTGCGTCCGGCCGGACGGCCGGACGGCCGACGCCCGGATCCTCGAGAGGTCCTGGAGGTCGAGAGGGATTCGAGCGGCTCTCCGGCGGATCTTGTCAGTCTCGAGAGCCAGCGAGAGAGGTTGAGTCGATGACGGGTGAGCGAGTGCACCGCAGGACGTACGCGGTGGACGTGGCGGCGCCGGCGGGCGTGGTCTACGGGTTGATCGCGGACACCACCCAGTGGCCGCTGTTCGTACCGCCGAGCATCCACGTCGAACGGCTCGACTTCGACGGGATCCGGGACCGGTTCCAGATGTGGGTGACCGCCAACGGCACCGTCAAGTCCTGGCTGTCGCACCGCACCCTGGACGCGCAGGCCCACCGCATCGACTTCCACCAGGAGGTCCCGGCCGGGCCCGCCCTGTCGCTGGGCGGCCGCTGGTCGGTCGAGGCGCGGGGCGCCGGACGCTCCCGGCTGACGCTGGACCACGAGTTCACCGTCGCCGACGACCGGCCCGAGGACCTGTCCTGGGTGGAGCGGGCGACGGACGACAACAGCCGGGCCGAGCTGGCGCGGCTGAAAGAGACCGCCGAAGGCTGGACCGCCCTGGACTCCCTGCTGCTGACGGTCGAGGAGTCCGTACGCGTCAAGGGGCCCGCCGAACTCGTCTACGACTTCCTCTACGGCATCGCCGACTGGCCCGGCCAGGTCCCGCACGTCGCGCGCGCCGACGTCGCCGAGGACCGGCCCGGTGTGCAGGTGGTCTCGATGGACACCGTGTCCGGACCGGACCGGGCGACGCAGACCACGCAGGAGGTCCGGATCTGCTTCCCGCACGCCTTCCGGATCGTCCACAAGCAGACGCGGACCCCGCTGCTGCTGGAGGCGCACACCGGGGAATGGTCGGTGATCCCGGACGAGACGGGCGTCACCGCCATCGCCCGGCACAACGTGCTGCTGCGCGAGGAGGCCGCCCAGGCGGTCCTGGGCCGGGGCGCCGGGATCGAGGAGGCGCGTCACCACGTACGCGAACTGCTCGCCGGGCAGAGCGCCACCGTCCTGAACCTCGCCAAGCGGCACGCGGAATCCACTATCAGAACCCTCTGAACGGGAGTTGATCAACGCCATCATGACCACCTCCCTGCATGCCCCGGACGACACGTCGGCCACGCCCGCCGCCGCCTCCGCGTCCCACGAGGCGGCGGCGCTGCGCCGGGCGGCCCGGCTGGAGGCCCTCCTCGGCGCCCCCCATGACCCCGCCAACCCGCACGGCATCGCCGCACTGTGCGCCGCCGACTCCCGCAGGGAGCTCCCGGCCGCCACCGAGCGGCTGCTGACCGGGACCGGACTCGCGGCCGAGTTCGTCCCGGCCGAGTTCGGCGGCCGCCTCACCCGCGCCGACCTGCTCGCCAAGGTGCTGCGCCCGGTCTTCCGCCGCGACCTGGCCCTCGGCTTCGGCTTCGGCATCACCTCGCTCTTCGCGACCGCCCCGGTCTGGGCCGCCGGCACCGCACGCCAGCGCGAGCGGACCGCGGACCTGCTGCTCGGCGGCGGACGGGCCTCGATCGTCCACCACGAACTCGCCCACGCCAACGCCATCCTGCGCGACGAGCTCGTCGCCAGCCCGGACCCGCGCGGCGGCTACACCCTCGACGGCCGCAAAGACGTGATCATGAACGCGTCGCGGGCGGGCGCGTACGTGGTCTACGCCCGCACCGCGCCCGAACGCGGCCCCCGCAGCCACTCCGTCCTGCTCCTGGACCCCGCGGAGCTGCCCGCCGAAGGCATCCGGCACCTGCCCCGCGTACCCACCCCCGGGATGCGCGGCGGCATCTTCTCCGGCCTGGAGTTCACCGGGTGCCCGGTCCCCGAGGACACCCTGGTCGGCAGCCCCGGCGAAGGCGTCTCGCTGGCCCTGCGCACCTTCCAGGTCAACCGCTGCCTCATCCCCGGCGTCGCCATCGCGGCCGCCGACACCGTGCTGCGCTCGGCCGTGCGCGCCGCGTCCACCGGACGCAGCACCCCCGTGGCCAAGCGCTGGCACAAGCCGCTCGCCGGGGTCTTCGCCGACCTGCTGGCCTGCGACAGCATGGCCACCGTCGCGCTGCGCTCGCTCAGCCTGCTGCCCGAGCGCGCCCACATCCTGGCCGCGGCCGTCAAGTACGTGGTGCCGGACCTGCTGCGCGAAAGCCTGGAGGAACTCGCCACCGTGCTCGGCGCGCACGGCTACGAACACGGCAGCCCGCAGTACGGGTCCGTCGACAAGCTGGTGCGCGACCTGCCGGTCGCGGGCCTGGGCCACGCCGGCACGGCCGCCTGCCACGCCGTCATCGTCCCCCAGCTGCGCAGCCTCGCCGAGCGCTCCTGGTTCCTCGCCGAGGAGCCGCCGCCCGAGCTGTTCCGCAGCGGGGCGAGCCTGCCCGTGCTCGACTACCGGCTGCTCGGCATCGCCAGCGGCGAGGACTTCCTGTCCGCCTCGCTCATCGGCTCGGCCGGCCGCCTGGCCGCGACCCGGGGCGTCGGCGGCCAGATGGCCGTCCTCAGCGACCTCGCCGAAGGCTTCGTCAACGAACTGCGGGCGCTGCGCGCCGAGTGCGCGGCCCTGCCCGCCACCCGGGCCGCCCTGACCGACCCGGCCGTCGTGATCCTCAGCGACCGGTATGCGATCGTGCAGGCCGCCGCCGCCGTACTGGGCATCTGGGAGGGGCAGGACGGCGCCGACGCCTTCCTCGCCGACCCCGCCTGGGCGGTCCTCGCGCTGTCCCGGCTCGCCGGACGGCTGGGCATCGTCGTCCCGGACCTGCCCGAGAGCTGTCTGCGCCAGGTGCTGGACGAACTCATACGCCGCTACCGCGGGGGCCTCAGCTGCGATCTCGACGGCAGCGAGCTGGTCCAGTGAGAGAGAACCAGCGGGAGAGCCGGGAGATCCAGGGAGGGAACCAGTCCATGCCTCACCAGACCGCACGGGAAGAGCGGACGATCGCGCCGCCCATCCACGTCTCCGGACCCGGCGGGCCCTGGGACACGGTGCGCGAGAGCCTCGAACGCGACGGCAGCGCCGTCGTCTTCGCCACCTGGGGAGAATGGCTGACCGCGGCCCTGTCCGACTCCGAGCTGCGCCCGCTGCTCGGCCGCGACTGGCAGCGCTACCGGCGCACCGAGAACGCGGCGATGCGCTACTGCTTCGTCGCCTCCCGCATGGTCGTGAAGTACACGGCCGCCGCGGCCTTGAGGACGGAACCGGCCGCGCTCGACCTCGCGTACAAAATCGGTGGAAGGCCGTACATCCGCGGATTCGACCAGATCGACATCAGCCTGAGCCACACCGACGACCTGATCGTGGTCGGCGTCAGCAGGACGGGCCGGATCGGTGTCGACACCGAATCCGCCAAGCGCAAGATCTCCTTCGAGCTGTTCCACGACCACATGTGCACCCCCGCGGAACACGCGGAGCTCACCCGCATGTCCCAGGACCGCCAGACCTCCGAGCTGTTGCGGCTGTGGACCCTGAAGGAGGCCTACACCAAGGCACTGGGGCAGGGACTGCGGCTGGGCTTCACCGAATTCGGCTTCGGTCTGGAGAGCGGCCGCCTGATCGCTCCCGACGGTTCCGCCGCCTCCCGCGGGGAGTGGGCGTTCGCCACCTTCCCGGTGCTCGCCGACCGCTACCTGGTGAGCGTGGCCTGCCACGACACCGGGCTGGACGCCGCCCGCGACACCGCCGTCCACACCATGCTCGACGAGGGCTTCATGGGCGCGGTCGAGGAAGGCCTGGCGAGCGCGTGAACCGGATGAGCAGGCCGTGTCAGCGCCGCGTCAGCGCCGTGTGGCCGCCGCTCGCATACTCCGAGACCTTTCCACGTCCATGTCCATGTCCATGCCCGATGCACACAGTCGACCGAGGAGGGAGCAGATGGCCGCGCCCGTGACGGTGATCGTCACTCCCGGCCCGCCGCCTTCGCTCGACCTCCACGGCCCGCTCACGCACCGGGCCCTGGAGGCGGCGCTCGCGGCGCTGCCGCCGTGCACCCCGACGCTGCACCGGCACACCGAGACCCATCACACGCTCCAGGTGCCCCCGCCGCCGTTTCCCGCGGGTACCCTCGCGGACCTGCTGGCCTCGCCGCGCCCCGGGGACACCGCGTCCGGCCCGCGCCGCGCCCCCGACGGCCCGGACTCCGCCCGGACCGGCCCCGCCGGCGCGCCCGAAGCGGCCCTGGCCACGGCCCCCGCCGCCCCGCTCCAGCGTGACGTCCTGCTCGACGCGCTGGCCCGGCCCGGCGCCGGGCTGCACGTCGGACAGGTGTACTGGCGCTGGCACGGCCCCCTGGACGCGGCCCGGTTCACCGCGGCCTGGCAGTCGCTCGCCGACCGCGAAGCGGTGCTGCGCGCCGCACTGGCGCGGCCCGTGCGCGACACCGGCCCGCAGATCGCCGTCCATCCGCACGCCGCCGTGGAGATCCTGCGCCACGGGCACGACGAGACCGACTGGGACACCCTGCTGGCCGGCGAGCGCGCCCGCGCCTTCGACCTGCGCCATCCCGGGCCGCTGCGCATCGCGCTGCTGGACGATCCGCCGGCCCGGCACGACGGCGGCGCCGGCTCCACCCGGATCCTGATCACCTATCACCAGGTGCTGCTGGACCGCCGCAGCATCCGCACCCTGCTCGGCGCCTTCTACCGGGCCTACCTCGCCGACGGCCGGGTGCCCGGCGGGGACCGCCGGCCCGACGTACGCGACCACCTGCACTGGCTGGGCGCCCAGGACCTGGGACCCGCCCGCGCGTTCTGGTCGCGGGCCGCGCCCGCGCCCGGAGCCGCGACCCTGCCCGCCCGGCCCGCCGCCCGCACCACCGGGCGGCTCGGCCACGGCCGGACCCGGCAGACCCTCACCGCCACCGAGGCGGTCCGGCTGCGCGAATGGGCCGCCCGGTGGGGGGCGACCGAGAGCACCGCGCTGCACGCCGCCTGGGCCCTCCAGCTCTACCGGCCCGCCGCCGACCTCGACGCGAAGCCGCGCTCCGTGGCCTTCTCCGTCACCGTCTCGGGCCGCGGCATCTTCCTGGAGGGCGTCGAGGCGCTGCCGGGGCGGATGCGCAACCCGCTGCCCGTGCACCTCGTGGTCGACCCGGCCGCGACCGTGCGGCGGCTGCTCGACGACCTGACCTGCCGGGTGCTGGACGCGGCCGCCTACGAATGGGTGTCCGCGGGGCAGATCCAGGCATGGGCGGGCACCTCCCCCGTCGCGGGCCGGCTCACCGAATCCCTGATCGTGTTCGAGCCCCCGGCGCAGCGCGAGCACGCGTACGCGGAGAACGCGTACCGCGAGGAACTCGCCGCCGAGGGCGTCCGGGTGGACCCGCCCGAGGCCGTCGGCCCGCTCACCGGTGTGCCCTTCACCCTCGCCGCCCAGCACGCGGCGGACGGCTCGCTGGTGCTGACCGCCGTACACGACCGCACCCGCTTCTCCGACAACGCGGCCGCGCTGATCCTGTCGCAGACCGTCGGCCTGCTGCGCGAACTTCCCTTCTCCGCCGACGGGTCCACGACCGTCGCGGAGGCCCTCGGGCTGCTCTCCGGGGCGCGCGTGCCCCCGGTCACCATCCGTCCGACCGGCGCGCTGCGCCTGCTGCGCGAAGCCGCCCACCCGGGCGCCGGCACGATCTGCCTGATCCCGCCGCCGGACGCGGCGCCGGACTGCTACGGCGGGCTCGCCGATCTCCACCCGGGACCGGAGGCGCTGGCCACGCTGAGCGCTCCGGCGGACGCCGCGGACTTCCTGACCGGGCTGCGCCCCGCGCTCGCCACCGGGGAGCCCCTCGTACTGGCCTGCTTCTCCGGAGCGGGCGCCCTCGCCTGCGAGATCGCCGACCGGATCGCCGCGCACGGCTGGTACCCGCCGTTCGTCGTGATCGCGGGCGCCGCCGACGGCGGCCCGGACTCCGCCCGCGCCCTCATCCGGGCGCTCACCTCCGCGACCGCGAGGCCCGGATGAGCTCCCCCGGCCACCGCCGGGTGGGGGTGCCCCCGGCCGGAGGCTGGGGGAGTGCCCCCACCCTGCGGCCGCCGCCCGCCGACGCGGGCACGCGCACCTCGTCCGCCCGCGGTCTCCCACCGCCGCTCTGCCACGGGCCGAGCGTCCTCTTCCACCCTGGAGCACTATGTCCCGCCGACTGTTCACCTCCGAGTCCGTCACCGAAGGCCACCCCGACAAGATCGCCGACCAGATCAGCGACACGATCCTCGACGCGCTCCTC
Organism: Streptomyces sp. cmx-11-4; assembly: GCA_049998195.1. Classification (GTDB taxonomy): domain Bacteria; phylum Actinomycetota; class Actinomycetes; order Streptomycetales; family Streptomycetaceae; genus Streptomyces. Next base: position 2,315 of record JAEBET010000027.1, on the reverse strand, counting down.
ACCCAGGACCCGACCTCCCGCGTCGCCGTCGAGACCCTCATCACCACCGGTCTCGTCCACATCGCCGGTGAGGTCACGACGAAGGCCTACGCGCCGATCCCGCAGCTGGTCCGCGACAAGATCCTCGAGATCGGCTACGACTCGTCCGCCAAGGGCTTCGACGGCGCCTCCTGCGGCGTCTCCGTCTCCATCGGCGCGCAGTCCCCGGACATCGCGCAGGGTGTCGACACCGCCTACGAGAAGCGGGTCGAGGGCGATGAGGACGAGCTCGACAAGCAGGGCGCCGGCGACCAGGGCCTGATGTTCGGCTACGCCACCGACGAGACCCCCGAGCTGATGCCGCTGCCGATCCACCTCGCGCACCGGCTCTCCCGCCGCCTGTCCGAGGTCCGCAAGAACGGCACGCTCCCCTACCTGCGCCCCGACGGCAAGACCCAGGTCACCATCGAGTACGACGGCGACACGGCGGTCCGCCTGGACACCGTGGTCGTCTCCTCGCAGCACGCCTCCGACATCGACCTGGAGGGCCTGCTGGCCCCCGACATCCAGGAGCACGTGGTCGGATACGTGCTGGCCCAGCTGGCCGAGGACGGCATCAAGCTGGACACCGAGGGCTACCGCCTGCTGGTGAACCCGACCGGCCGCTTCGAGATCGGCGGCCCGATGGGCGACGCCGGCCTGACCGGCCGCAAGATCATCATCGACACGTACGGCGGCATGGCCCGCCACGGCGGCGGCGCCTTCTCGGGCAAGGACCCGTCGAAGGTCGACCGTTCCGCCGCGTACGCGATGCGCTGGGTGGCGAAGAACGTGGTCGCCGCCGGCCTCGCCTCGCGCTGCGAGGTCCAGGTCGCCTACGCCATCGGCAAGGCCGAGCCCGTCGGCCTGTTCGTCGAGACCTTCGGCACCGCCAAGGTCGACACCCAGAAGATCGAGGACGCCATCGCCGAGGTCTTCGACCTCCGCCCGGCCGCGATCATCCGCGACCTCGACCTGCTGCGCCCGATCTACGCCCAGACCGCCGCCTACGGCCACTTCGGCCGCGAGCTGCCGGACTTCACCTGGGAGCGCACCGACCGGGCCGAGCAGCTCAAGGCAGCGGCCGCCCGCTGACACCCGCACGACCCCTCATCGCCCCGCCGACGGCGGGGCACCGGCCCCCTCCGTCCCGATCAGGAGACCACGTGCGTATCGCGGTGACTGGATCCATCGCCACGGATCACCTCATGGCCTTCCCAGGCCGGTTCGTCGACCAGCTCCTCCCGGACCAGCTGGAGCACGTCTCGCTCTCGTTCCTCGTCGACTCGCTCGAGGTGCGGCGGGGCGGGGTGGCGGCAAACATCGCCTACGGTCTCGGCGGACTGGGCCTGGCGCCCGTCCTCGCCGGGGCGGTGGGCGTCGACTTCCACGAGTACGAGGTCTGGCTCAAGGAGCACGGAGTCGACACCAGCGGGGTGCACGTCTCCGACACCTGCCAGACCGCGCGCTTCATGTGCATGACCGACGAGGACGCCAACCAGATCGCGTCCTTCTACGCCGGTGCGATGGCGGAGGCGGCCGAGATCGATCTGCGCAGCCTCACCGGACCCGGGGACCCGCCCGTCGACCTGGTGCTGGTCTCGCCCAACGACCCGGCCGCGATGCTCCGGCACACCCGCCAGTGCCGCGGGCTGGGCATCCCGTTCGCCGCCGACCCCTCCCAGCAGCTCGCCCGTCTCGACGGCGACGAGGTACGGGAGCTGGTGACGGGGGCGCGCTGGCTGTTCACCAACGCCTACGAGTCCGCGCTGCTGCGCGAGCGGACCGGCTGGGACGTGGAGGAGATCCTCCAACGGGTCGGCATCTGGGTGACCACGCTGGGCGCCGAGGGCGTCCGGATCGAGCGCAAGGGCGAGCCCGCGCTCACCGTGCCGGCCGTCCCCGACATCCGGCCCCAGGACCCGACGGGCGTCGGCGACGCCTTCCGGGCCGGGTTCCTCGCTGCCGTCAGCTGGTACCTGCCGCTGGAAACGGCCGCGCAGCTGGGCTGCGCGATGGCCGCGCTGGTCCTGGAGGCCGTGGGCTCGCAGGACTACGAAGTCGACGGCGAACGGCTGCTGGCCACCGTCACGACGGTCTACGGGACCGAGTCGGCCCGGCTGCTGGGCCCGGCGCTGCGAGCGCTGGCATGAGCCGGACCCGGGCGGACGCCCTGCGCGAGGCGCTCGCCACGCGGGTGGTCGTCGCCGACGGAGCCATGGGGACGATGCTCCAGGCGCAGGACCCCTCGATGGAGGACTTCCAGCAGCTGGAGGGCTGCAACGAGGTCCTCAATG
>JAEBET010000026.1:0-76555 GCA_049998195.1 Streptomyces sp. cmx-11-4 | reverse complement strand
GTACGGCTCGATGAACTTCCACTGGGCATTGGTGAGTTGCCTGCGTGTCACCACCCCAGTCCTACCGGATTGCGCCCCTCGAGTAGGACAGAACCCGAAAATGATCACGACATCACACAGGCCCTAGTACTGCAACGGCGTTTGGCGTGACTGGTGACCAGGCTGCTCGTTGTCAGGTTGTGGGTGGGGATCGTGGTGATGTCAGGTCGTGGGCGGCGGGGCTGGACGAGTTGCACGAGCGTTTCGTGCATCGGTTTTCCAGGTCGGAGCCGCGGGAGTCGGCTCTATATGCGGGGGCTGATAGCCCCGTTGGAGCGGAGGAACGGGTGGACGCTCGCCGAGGAGGCTGGTCACACGGCTCCCGACCGCATGCACCGGTTGTTGAACCGATGCGACTGGGACGCGGACGAGGTCCTGGACGACGTCCGTGACTATGTGGTCGAGCATCTCGGTGACCCGGATGCGGTGCTGATCGTGGACGACACCGAATTCCTGAAGAAGGGCGTCCGGTCCGCCGGGGTCCAACGCCAGTACTCCGGAACGGCGGGCCGGACTGAGAACTGTCAGGTCGGTGTCTTCCTCGCCTATGCCGGCGAACGCGGTCGCACATTGATCGACCGCCGCTTGTATCTGCCGTCATGGACCGATGACCGAGAGCGATGCCGGGCGGCGGGCATCGAGGACAAAGTCGCCTTCGAGACGAAGGTGGTGATCGCCAAGGCGCTGGTCCGCCGGGCGATCAGGGAGAACATTCCGTTCCGGTGGGTGACCGCGGACGCCGCCTACGGCTTCACCAAGAGCTGGCGCTCGGAGCTGGAGCGGGCGGATGTCTTCCACGTCATGGCCACCACCCGGCACGACACCGTCGTCACCCGCTGGGCCATTGACCACCCGGTTCACGACCAGTTCCCCGGCCTGCCGCGGCAGAAGTGGAAGCGCCGTTCCTGCGGCAACGGCGCCCACGGGCCCCGCGTTTACGACTGGGCGAGGGTCGAGGTCCGGCCCTGGCATCGTGAGGACCGCCGGCACTGGGTGATCGCCCGCCGAAGCGTCAGCCGGCCCCAGGAAATCTCCTACTACATCGCCTACTGCCCGGCCGAGACCACCCACGACGAGCTGATCCGTATCGCGGGCAGCCGGTGGGCCGTCGAGGAATGCTTCCAGACCGCGAAACAGGAATGCGGCCTGGACGACTACCAGGTCCGCCGCTACCCCGGCTGGCACCGCCACATCACCCTCGCCATGGCCGCCCACGCCTGCCTCACCGTCATGAAAGCCCGCGAGGCGGACACAGGGAAAGCAGAAACGGATCCTCCCAGCTCATACCCCTCACCCTCCCCGAACTCCGACGCCTGATCACCCGCCTCACCCACCGCCGACCATCACCCGTCCAGCACGTCCTGCACTGGTCAAACTGGCGCCGCAGACGCCAATTCCAAGCCCGTATCAGCCACTACAAACAACGCGGCCACACACCACCAGAAGCTGCCAACCAGTCAACCCAAAGACCGTTGCAGTACTAGTTGATGTTCCTCTCCACGGTTTCCATCACGAAGCCGTTGTTCTGGCCGTCGTAGATCGTGTTCGGGTGGAGGACGTTCTCAACCACAGGCGCGAGTCCGAGCAGCCAGAGACGTGGTGGTACTCCTCCGTGGAGCCGCCGTCGCTGCCGACGCCAGTCTGGTCGACGCCGGTGATCTGGATGTTGTCCGCGCTGGTGCTGCCCTCCGAGAGGATGGACACCGGGATGCGCTTGGCGTTGACGGGGTTGAGGACGTCGGTGGCATGCGCCGGCGCGGTGGCGGCCAGCAGGGCGCCGCTCGCGGCGGCCACGGCGAGGATCCCGGAGGTGATCTTCATGGCCTGCATAACGACCGGATCGTATGACCGTCACCCGCAACATCCGCCTGGACCAGCACGCCCGCTGTACAGGGCTCACCCGGCAGCAGCCGCAGCCGGCCCGGCCCCGAACCCCGGCACGTCCTCCACGGTGACGTTAAGGCGCGGCCGCTTGAACCGCATCGGGTGCCGGAAGACCCCGCCCCGGTCCACCGCACGGTCGGCGCTGACCTCCGCCACCAGCGCCGGGTGGACCAACACCGCGTCCAAGACGTCACGGCTCCCCCACTCCGATGCGAACCGCACACCCTTCCAGGGGTGCCCCGGGGCGGCCTCGGCCAGGTGCTCGCCCACCTGCCGGGCCTGCCCCGGGCGCAGCGGGACCGTCCGGCCGGCCGCGCGCAGCCGGCCCGTGGGGTCGTGGCGGCCGAGGATGAGGAGCTGCGGGCGGGCGCGGGTGCCCGTGATGGCGCCGATGATCGCTTCGGTGGGTGGTGTCTCTGCGGCGGATCTTGGTCCAGCCGCGCGCGGAGGGCCGGTAGGGCTGGTTCATGGCCCTTGGCCACCAGGCCTTGTACACAGGAGGTCACTGACCATATCCCTAGCGCCAGATCGTGAAGGTGTGGCGGGTGCGGGCCACGACGGAGGAGTTCGAACTCCCGCCGGACGTCGAGACTGGCTATGTCGACGGTTAGGGGAGGTCGGCGGCTGTGCGAAGCATCCTCAGCGTGATGCCCTGATCAACATCGGTGTATTGGGGCGTCGCCAGGTGTGCATGGGCTGCCGTTCAGTGACCCGCCCCGGGTATCAAGGGAGGGCTAAGGGGCGGCGGCGCCCAGGGTGCAGGTGCCGCCGCCGCCCGTGGGAAGTGGCTCAGTCGGCCTGGTGGTCGGCCTGCTTGGGCAGGCAGAACATCAGGGCCCACATCAGGGCGAGGAGGCCGCCGACCCACCACAGCACGGTGACGAACGCGTCGCGGTTGACCGCGCCGTCGGGAGAGCCGCCGGTGATGGCGAAGAACACCACGGCGGTCAGCGCGGTGCCCAGCGCGATGCCCAGGTGAATGGCGGTGTTGAACAGGCCCGAGGCCGAGCCGGCGTCCTCGTGCGGGACCCTGGCCAGCGACAGATCGGCGAGCGGGCCGGAGACCATGCCCAGGCCGAAGCCGACCAGCACCACCGGAGCGGTCATCGCCAGCAGGGTCAGGTCGGCCTGGTGGCTGCCGATCTGGAGCCCGTAGGTGACCATCGCAGCGGTCGCGATGAGGGCTCCGGCCTGCGGCAGACGGCGGGCGAAACGCCCGGCCGTCTTCGCCGCGATGGTCGCGCCGCCCAGTTCTCCCACGGAGAGCAGCACGAAGGCCACGGCTGCCTCAAGCGGGCTCAGGCCCAGTCCGCGCTGCAGGTACAGCGTCCAGGTCATGAAGAACAGGCCGCACAGCAGGCCGTGCAGCAGGTCCGCGGCCATGCCCCCGGAGAACTGCCTGACCCGGAAGAGGGACAGGCTCACCAGCGGGGCGTTGCCCTGCCTGCGCCGCTGGTTGCGTAGGAAGACACCAAGGACCAGGACGCCGGCGGCGAGCATGACGAAGCACCACAGCGGCCATCCGTGGGCGTGGCCCTCGGTGAGCGGGAAGAGGATCAGGACGATGGCCAGGCCGGACAGCAGCATGCCGACCAGGTCGAGCCGATCGGCCTTGCGGACGGTCGATTCGGGGATGAATGTGCGTCCGAGGAGGAGTACGGCCAGCCCGACGGGCACGTTGACCAGGAAGATCGGCCGCCAGGACAGCCCGAACAGGTCGGCCTGGGTGAGCACGCCGCCCAGGACCGGGCCCAGGACGTTGGCGATGGCCAGGACGGCCCCGTACAGGCCGAACGCCTTGCTGCGGTTCTGGCCTTCGAAGGTGACGTGCATGGTCGCCAGGACCTGCGGGATCATCACGGCCACGCCGACGCCCTGGAGCAGACGGGCGCCGATCAGCACGCCCGGGCCGGTGGCCAGACCGCACAGCAGTGAGGCGGCGGTGAACACGACGGTGCCGATGAGCAGGATCCTGCGGCGGCCGTAGATGTCACCGAGCCGTCCGCCGGTGATCAGCCCGACGGCGACGGGCAGGGAATAGGCGGTGGTCAGCCACTGCACCGCGACCGGTCCGGCACCGATCGACTCCTGGATCGCGGGCAGGGCGGTCAGGACGACCGACTGGTCGAGCATGTTCATCAGCTCGGCGGTCAGCAGCACCAGGAGGGCGATCCAGGCCCCCATGGCCATCTTCGACGGTCCAGATGATGGGTGGGTCGGGGTCTGGGTGGTGGTGTGCTCTGGCTCGTTGCCGAGCGCGGAGGAAGACAAAACGGGAACTCCTGATCCAAAGGAATCGGGGAGCCCTGCCGACAGCCGCACCGGGCCGGAAAACGCGAACCCCGGGGCAGACGGCAGAGCTGCACCCGGGAAAGAAGACTGCGGGGATGGGTGACGCAACTCAGGCCAGCGCGACGTCCGCCCCCGGACACGTGCGACACAACAGCACGCGGGGAACACGGACGACTACATGGCCTGGTTAATAAGACGTCACCCCAAGATCGACACAGAAGGAACAGGAAGTCCGGTCACTGCCACCGAACCTTGGCGCAGGAACTCGAACACACTACAACACCCCCACGCCACGCCGCACAGCAGAACGGACCCGCGCCCTGCTCGGCCGCAACGCTCAGCCTCCACTGGCAGAAACGATCCTTTGTCCAGCATGGCAAGCTGCGCGAAGCGGGGAGTCGCCGCAGCTCAGAGCGCCTGAGGTACCGGCCGTGTGTCAGTGGTCCGCGGCAGACTCGAAACCATGATGCCCAGGTCGAGATTCACACCGCTCCCGAACGATCCACGGCCTATTCACCGGTGATACCCAGGGCCCTACCCAGCTCTTCCAGCTCCATCGACCGGTACGCGGCGCCGGCCGCGTGATGGCCGCTGCTCTGCGCGAGGATCTCGAGGCGGCGGGCGGCCTTCAAGGCCGCTGCGGGTGACTCGTACGCGAGGCGGTCGAGTGCCTGGCTCGTCTTCGTCAGCAGGTCGGCGACCTCCCGGGGGAACGCGATCGTCGACGGCTCGACGGTCTCGATGTGCCGGTCCCAGTCGTCCCGGCAGTTCTCCGCGTCCGTCCAGGCCCGCTCGTCCTCATGCAGGGGCATATCGCCGACCCGCTCCCAGTCCAGCCGATACTCCGTGCCGGTCCAGCCGCACACGCACACCGCCCGCAGCAGCTGGGCCCGCGGTCCGTGGAACGGCCGCCCGCTGTACGCGGCCCAGAACTCGCTCGTGTGCCCGCTCGTCGAGTTCCCGTCGAAGTACACCGGCTGGACAGACCCGTCTGCCGGCACGCAGGTGCCGGACGCCAGGGTGTGTTCTCTCGATCACCCGATTCAGGGGGCGCTCGCAAGGCGCGCCAGGCGGGCGAGGAGCGGGGTACTTCGAGGCGGCCTCCAACGAGGGTCACTGCGCCCGTCGCGCTGCTGGTCATGACCGTAGCTGTCGAGGACAGGCCCACCTGCGCCCCGAACGGGGGCGCAGTCACCAAGGTGCTGTCCCGACAACGTCAGGGGCGGGGCGGCTTTCGGCTGGCCATGGCGATGTAGTAGCGCTGGGCGTCCTCTGGGATGTTGCGGTGTACCAGGTCGGACATGCTGCGGGTGGAATGGATGAGCCGCAGGCCCCAGGGTGTGAAGGTGGCTGCGTTGAAGACCCGGGGGGCCAGTAGCGGGTTGATCACCAGTTGGGAGAACGCTTCGGTGGACTCCATGCGCTGGAGCAGGGGACCGAGGATCGCGCCTGGGGAGGGGTCTTCGGCCAGCAGGCCGACGAACAGGTCGATGTCGTCCGGGCGGCTGTAGACATCGCCGAGCAGTTGCTGTGCCTGCGGGTCGGACGTGATCTGCCGGAAGTCCTTGATGCGGGGCAACTGGCTGTAGGCGCGGTAGTCGTTGTACGGGGCCAGCTGCACCTCCCGGCCCGCCGTGATCGACTGCACCTCCAGCATTCGCAACGCCGAGTCGGTGTTCAGCAGCCCCAGCCGCCCCGCCCGCTGCGCCGAAGCACTGCCCAGCAGCCTGCCGAGGCCCACCTCGGGAAGCAGCGCGCTGTGGTTGACCGTGGCGGCTACCGGCATCTCCTGGTCACCGACCTGGAGGGAGGAGGGAATCAGGCTGTGCCAGCGGTACATCAGGTTGAACTCCATGGAGATCCAGCTCTGCCGGTGCCAGGCCGGGTTGCCGAGGCCGTGCGGGTCCATGGTGAAACGGAACTTGTAGTTCGCGATGTGGTTGACGTACTCCTCGATGCTCAGCTTGACCACCAGTGCGGTGACGATGAGCCGGGAGGTCTGGAACAGCCGCTCGTCGTCCCAGCGGGGGTTGCGTTCGGCGAGTTCACCCGCGATGCGGTTGTGCTCCCGCAGGAACAGCACCGTCATCATGGTGAAGCCGATCTGTCCGTTGGCCCGGTCGCTGCCGAAGGCGAAGAGGCCGGCCTTCTGCTCTTCGGTCATGGTGGCGAAACGGATCGGAGTGAGCCGGTCGAACTCGGCCTTGATCTCTCCGTTGTCGCAGAGGTACGGCGGGAACTCGGCGCCGTTCAGCTGCTGGCTCTTGAGCCGGCCGCCGTCGAAGGCGCGCAGTTGCTCCAGCGCTGCTGTATTGAGTCCGTAGAGCTGGTTGACGTCGATGTTGTGCGTGGAGGTGTTGCGGCGTGGGTCGCGCGGTTCCACCGATTCTCCGCGCAGGAAACCGTCCGTGAACCACTGGGCGAAATAGGCCAGCAGCACGGTCGAGCGAGGACACAGCCTGGTGTGGCCCTCGTCCCGGAGGAACAGGTCGGCTGTGCGCTCGGCGGACGACCGGCCCGTCGTCTGGTCGCTCACCGGCGGCAGGTGGCGGCCGTTGTAGGTGCGGTCGGTGAGGGAGGGCCAGGAGGTGTACGGGGCGACGGTGCTCAACGGGCGAGGGCGGGCGGGAACCTTGGTGACCGCCAGGTTGACGATGGTGCGGTTGAGGATCCGGCGTACCGGCGCGAGGGCTTGGGCCGCCTTCCACAAGACCTCGCCGTGACTGAGGGCGTACTGCTCGGCATGATGGCGCAGCCCGTCGTTCCGCGGCGTGCGGACCGGGGCACGGCCGCGGCTCTCGCCGGTGTCCGCGGAAGTCGCCCGGGGCCGCGGGACTCCTCCGGAGGACTCCTGGTCTGCCGGAACATTCCCGTCGTGCAACTTCGGCATGTACAACTCCCAACGAGGGACGCCTTGATGGCGCCGATGAAGGCGGGGGTGGGTGCTCAGCCGCGCTGTTGCCGGCCGAGGAGGCCGGCCGAGGAGGCGAGGCCGTCCGAGGCGGTGGCGCAGCGGGCGGCGAGGGTCTCGATCCGCTGCCGGAGGGCGTCGGCCTCGGGGCCCGTCCAGTCGAGTGCGGCGGCGGAGGCGCGCAGCCGTGCCGCGTGGTCGCGCAAGGCGCCGGCATGGGTGTGCAGCCCGTCCGCGGGGGCGTGCCGCTGCTCGGCGCGCGGTGACGGGATGCCGGTCACAGGCTCCTCCAGGGGGCGAAGGCGTTGGTGACGCCGTCCAGGGCGGGGGCGAGTTCGGGGTGGTGGCGCAGCAGGACGTTCTTCATCGTGTTGCGGTCCACCCAGCGCAGGCCCTCGGCGGTGTAGACCTCGGGCCGGTAGTCGGTCGTGAAGAAGCGGTCGCTCTTCAGACGTCGGCTGGCCATCAGGATGAAGATCCGGAAGAGGGAGTCGCTGAATCCGAATCCGGTCGGCCGCGGTTCGGCGAGGTTGCCTACCAGGGTGTCCACCCGGTCCAGCCGGCCCTCGTACAGCTCCTTGAGCAGCGGGGTGTCGCCCGGGTGGCCGCCGGTCAGCTCCTCGAAGGAGGAGACGGGGCGCTTGCGCAGCATCTGCCGGTAGGCGTTGTAGCGGGGGATGCCGCGCTCGCGGTCGCGCAGGATGTCGACGGTCCCGAGGTCGATGTGCTCGCCGGTGAGCCGGGCCAGGTTGCGCAGGGCGTCCGGGTGGTTGTGCAGGACCAGGGCGCCGGGGTGGGCGGTGCCGAAGGTGTAGAGGAGATCGCTCATCCCGTACGTGTCGACGGCGCTGCGGGTGGTCGCGCCCTGCATCTCGTCGAAGCCGATGGTCTTGCGGACCGCGCCCGCCCGGTGGTCGCGGACGGTCACCTCGTCGGGGATCAGGGGGTGCAGCCGGTACGCCGAGACGAATTCCTCCGTCATGGAGAAGGGCGCGGCGTGGTGGTCGGTGGGAGAGCCCAGGATTCCGCTGAGCAGCTCGCCCTTGCCGATCCGCCCGTACTTCCTGGTGACCCAGCGCGGGAGCATCCCGTACCAGTTGGCGTCCATCCCCCGCTTGAGCACCGGGGTGTCGAGGATGCCGGGTGTCCACTCCACCGTGTGGATCTTCGCCATGAGGGCGGTGTTGACGAGCCGGGCGGTGTGGAAGAGCCGTTCGTCGTCCCAGGTCGGGTAGTGCGAGCGCAGGTGGTCGCAGATCGCGTTGTGTTCCTTGGCGAAGAGCGTGTGGAGCAGCGACAGCCCGGTCCAGTAGTCGCTGTTCATGCCCGTCGAGTCCAGGCACTCCTTTCCGGGCCGCGGGTCGGCGGGAAGCCGGCCTTCGGCGTCGACGATCAGCCTGCCGTGCTCACCGGTCCGCAGCGAGCGGCAGCGTTCCTCGTCGGAGCCGTAGATCTGTGAGCCGTCCCACCAGTGCGTGACCGTGTTCTCGTACGTCGGCGGGACGTGCGGTGCGGTGTGGGCGATCGGGTCGGGGCGGGTGCGGTTGATCCGCATGGGGCAGGTGCCGCCGTGCTTCTCCCAGTCGTCGTCCGCGCCGAGCGGGACGGTGAAGGGCTCGGCCTCCTCGTTGTCGCCGTGGTTGGCCCAGCCGTGGTTCTCGAACTGGATCCATGCGGCGGCCAGCAGGTTGAGCGTGGGCGCGGGGACGAAGCCACGCCGCGCCAGAAGCTGCCTGCTGATCTCGCGCGGACTGGGCGACATCAGCTCCTCGTCCGGATCCGGGAAGACCAGGTGCAGCGGCGCGTTGCGGTCGAGGCGGGTACCGGCCTTGCCCATGTCCTGGTCGTACGGGTCGTAGCCCGAGCCGTCGTACGAGCGGTAGGGCGCGAGCGTGCGCGTGGGGCGGCGACGGCGTTCGCCGCCCGCGCCGAAGGTGTCGTGGAGGTTGTGGCGGCGCAGGTCGCCGCGGAGTACCGAGAGGTTCAGCAGGCCCAGGGTGGTGGGGAGTTCATGCCATTCGCGTGTGCGGTTGACACGGGCGAAGGCGGCCGAGCCGAGGCGTTCGAGGAGTCCTGGTGAGGCGGGCGGCGCGGCGGGGGTGCGCGGGGCGCCGGTCTGCGCCGGGACGGTCGGGGCGGACGGGGCGGACGGGGCGGCTGTGTCCGTCGTCTTGGTCGTGTCGGTCATCGTGGGTTCTATTTCCTTCAGCGGTCGTAGAGCTGGAAGAGGCGGGTGCCGGTGACCCCGCCTCGGTACGGCGCGAGTTCGGCGTCGACGTGGGCGCTCGCGTCGGGCACGTCGAACTGGAGGTTGTGCGCGTACCGTTCGGCGGCGTGGCACAGCGGGAAGGCGTGCGTGTCGTCGGTCCAGGTGAACTCGGTGAACTGGGCCGGCAAGGCGTACGGCGAGACCGAGGAACGGCCCTCCAGGCTTGGCACGACATCGTGCTCGTTGACCAGGGAGCAGACCCGGGTCCGCGGGTCCGCGGGCCGTTTCCCGTCGATGGGCGAGCCGATGGCCACGACGTGCGTGACCCGGTAGAGGGCGCAGAAGTCCCGGTCCCCGGCCAGGTTCATCGCGGTGATCCCGCCCAGGCTGTGCCCGACGAGCGCGACGTCGGTGCCCGAGGGGATGAGGGAGCGCAGCGCCTTGGTGACGGCCCTGGAGTACGGGGTGGCGGGCCTGTTGACCGCGTTCAGGGCGCCCACGAGGTCTTGCGGGCTCTCGTGGCGGAGGCCGCCGGGTGCCATGCCGGCGAGCTGGACGACGTACCGCGTCATCCCGTCCGGGCCGGTCACCTTCTGGACGAGGAGGGTGCCACCGGTGCCGATGGTCCCGATGTTGCGGATGTACCCGGCGATGGTCCCGGAGACATCGAGTCGTTGCAGCAGGTCCCCGTCGCAGGACATCGCCTGGGCGCGGCCCGGGCCGCGGTCCGCGTACGCCCAGAGGCGGCTGCCGATGCCGAGGAAGGGTTCCGCGACGGTCAGGGTGCGGCCGGTGGCGATCTCCCAGCCCGCCTCGTCGTTGAACGGGTTCTCGTCGGTGAGTGCGTTCCACGCGACGATGTCCGCGAAGGACGGGGCGAGCAGCGCGAAGGCGCGTTCGGCGCCCTGGTTGCCGACGATCGATTTGAAGATCCGGACCGCCTCGCGCTGGCGGTCCTCCTCGATGGCCTTGATGACCCGGGCGGTGTCGGGGTCCGCGAGCAGTTCCGGGTGCTCCACGGCGGCTGCCCGGATGCGGGCCTTGAGGCCGGTGACGGCGAGACTCACCGGGAGACTCTCGCGGCTGGTGAGAACCCCGGCGATGCGGGCGGCGCGGGCCAGGGGGCCACGGCCCTGGGGAGCCCAGCCGAACCCTGCGGGGTCCGTCAGGGTACGCAGCAGGGTGCGTCGGGCGGCCGGCGGCACCCGGACGGCAAGGGCGAGTCCGGTGGCGTGCCGGGAGGCCTCGCGTACGGCGTCGGCGGCTTCGGCGAGGTCGCGGCACAGTTGGTGCAGGGAGGCCACGTCCGGCTGGGCGTTGACAGCAGTGGCGGTGGCTGCGGAGGCGTCCGCGTCGGTGACGGATTCGGGCATCGGGTGGTTCTCTCCAGGTCTCAACGGGGGGCGAGGCGGAGCCGGATACCTGCCGTGTCCACCGTTCCGGGCAGCGGCCGGTGCGGGTCGACGCGGGGGCGGCCGCCGGTGATCCGATGGCGGCGGAGCACCTGTGCGCAGACCGCGGTGGTGAGCAGGAGGGCGAGCTGGTCGCCGGGGCAGCGGCCGCCACCGTGGCTGAAGGGCGCCATCCGGGTGTCGCCGTCGGCTTCGGGAGCCAGCCAGCGGCCGGGTACGAAGAGATCGGCGGCGGGGATGTGCCGGGAGTCGCGCTGGTGGAAGCCGATGGGGACGAGGACGCAGGTGCCGGCCGGGTAGCGGACCCCGCGCCATTCGGTTTCCGTGCGGGTGACCCGGACCAGGTCGGGGACGGAGGGGTAGAGCCGCGCCGATTCCTGGACGCAGGCGCGCAGCCGGGGCAGTTCGTGTCCACCGGTGGCTGCGTCCGTGTGGGCGGCCTCCTGTTCGGCCGGGTGGGCGGCGAGGAGGAGCAGGGTGCGGGCGATGATCGGGGTTGCGGCCTCGATGGCGAGCAGCCAGTGGTGCGTCTGGCCGAGCGGGTCGGTTCCCTCGGGGGCGGAGTGGCGCAAGGCGCGGGCGGCGAGGGTGTGTGCGGGCGCGCCGGCCGCGTATTCCTCGATGCGGGCCGCGGCCTTCGCGTAGAGGGCCGCGTTGGCCTTGTTGCGGCTCTTGCGCAGGCCCATCCAGTTGGCCTCGACGCGCAGGGTGCGCAGCCAGTCGGCCAGTTCCTCGTCGCCGGCCGCCCGGTCGCCGAGTACCACGCGCCGGGAGATCCGGGCCATGGTCCGGCGTACCTGCTCGAAGTCGAAGGTGGAACGGGCGGTGAGCGCCAGGCACTCCTCCTCCACGATGCCCTGGTACTCCGCGCAGGCGGGGTGGACCGGCCGGTCCCAGGCGAGGGCCTCGTCGTTGATCTTGCGCCGTTCCTCACGGAGGTCGCCGTGCGAGCACGTGACGCCGGTGGGCTCCACGACGCCCAGGCTCTTGACCTTGTCCTCCGCGTCCATGGCGAGGATTCGTACGGGCTCCGCGAAGAACTGGCGGATCTCCGCCTGGTCGAAGAGGACCAGCATCTCGCCGGAGAGCGCCCGCACCGTGACAGGGGCACCGCCGTGCCGGTCACGCATCGCGCGCAGCGTGGCCGCGGACCAGGCCGACTGGTTCAGGGCGGCGTACATCGCCATGACCTTGAACCGGGGGCTGACGACGCCGCGGAGGAAGACCGGCAGGGTGTGGGAGGCGACGAACCGGGCGGTCTCGGCCCGGCCGGCGCGGGCCGGGCGGGCGGTGGTCACGGCGGGTGCGGTGGGGACCGTGGGCTCGTTCATGCTTCGACGACCTTCCCGGGGTTGAGCAGGTTCTTCGGGTCGAAGAGCCGCTTGAGTCCGCGCTGCAACTCCAGGGACACCGGGTCGAGTTCCCGCCTGAGCCAGTCGCGCTTGAGGGTGCCGATGCTGTGTTCCCCGGTGCTGGTGCCGCCCAGCGGCAGGCCGGCGGCCATGATGTCGTCGTACGCGGTGCGGGCGCGACGGAACTCCTCCGGGTCCGACTCGTCGAATACGACGGTCATTGCGCGTGGACGCAGAACGTCCAGGACCGCTTCTCGAACCGTGCACATGGAGGACCCTTCATCAACCGGGGGCACTATCGGTGATCGAGGCGTCACTCTATGTTGGATCTTGGCGCACCCACCTCCGGCCGTGTTCGCCGCTGCGGAGTGGGGGGCGGCTGTCTGATCTTTCGATCTCCCCGTGCCGTGCCGCTCAGGCAGACGCTGGTGCGGTGGAGCGCAACGGGGGCTTGAGCGAGCCGGAGATGCCGGCGGGCCGTCGCGTTTTTCGAAGAACCGCTCGAAGGGTTTCGTCGAGGCGCCGGCGGCGACGGCGCGGCCTGCCTCCCCATCGACTGGACCCGCTTCGGCGGCTGACGCCACAAGATCAGCGACAGTGCCGAATTACGTGACCGTCCACAGGCACGCCTGCCAACCGGATCTGTGAGTGGACTGCACTGCTCGAAGGGCCTCCACCCGAAGGTCTACTGCCCTGTGCCTCACGTACCGCACGTCCCCATTCGGAGCTGACCAGCGAGGATTGGTTGAGAGCGCAAGAGAACGGGTCGAGACCAAGCTGCGCTGGGACCTGGCCGCCGACGACGCCGAGGTCCAAGCGCTCCTCGGACTCGCCGAGGACTGCCCGGACACGACCGTCGTCTACGAGAGCGCCCCGTAGACCTCCGAGTTCGAGGAGACGCACTCCGGCCCCTGCGCCCAGGAACAGCGTGGCCGCCGCGTCCGCGCGCGTCGGCCTGGCAGGCTGGTTTGCGGAGCCTGCCCGGGTCCTCCTCCGCACGTCGGCCCGGGCGGGCCGCCAACCCGCCCGGCGGCGCCGCTCAGCGGTAGGGGCTCCAACGTCCGAAGCGGGCCATCAGCTTCCGTGCGGCGTCCTCGTCGAGCCCGAGATTGGCGGCGGCCTGTGCGGTGTCGAGGTCGTTGGCGGTGCCTCGGGCGGCCCAGTATCCGACCCGCTCGGCCGTGATCTCCAGCCGGCGGGCTGCCCGTACGGCCGCGACCGGGGAGGTGGTGGTCAGCTTGTCGATCTCCTCCTCCAGCTGGGCGAGCAGCATGGTGACGGTCTCGGGCAGGGGGACGGTCCTCGCCTCGACCTGGGCGGTGTGTGCGTACCAGTCCCGGTCGCAGGCATCCGCCTGATCGTCGGCGCCATCCACCAGGTCCTGGTCGCCGATGGCCTCCCAGTCCAGACGGTATTCGGGGCCGGCCCAGCCGAAGGAGCACACCGCGCGCAGCGCGGCCGCCTTCGGTACACAGTTCCGGCGGCCGTCGTAGACGCTCCACTGCGAGACGGCCTCGCCTCCCCCGCCGGAGCCGCTGTCGAAGTACACGGGGTACTGGAGGGTGCCGTCGGCGAGGACAGCCTCGATCGCGCCCGCGTGGGATGTGCCGAACTCCTCGGTCGTCCAGGTCTCGCGCCTGCTCACAACGCCCCTCCTCGCACCACCCAGCGTCCAGGCGGTCCGCTGTCCGGGGCCGCTTGGACAGGACGATGCCGCGGCCGGGCCGTCGGGCAGGCCGGTATTCACGAAATGGTGTGGGGGACTTCAGCCGCTCCGCCGGCCTGGACGGCGTCGACAACCTGCTTGTGGAAGGGGGCGAGGCCGCTCGGTGGGAGCGGGGCCGGGCTGCCGGTGAGGGTGTACCACTCCTCCGCCCCCGTGTACTGGATCCGGACCTGAACGGTGTCGTCCGGGCCGGCCTCGGACGTGAGGGTGACGTCGCCGGTGATGACGCCGACCTCGTCGGTCATCGCGCCGCCGGGCCCCGCCTTCACGTGTCGGTCTGGCCCAGGCGTTTGCGGCAGGCTCTGAGCCACTGGTCGGCCGGCTGGTGGATCCGCATGATGCAGACTACTGGCGGAACCGAGCGGTTCTGCCGCCCCGCTGGACGCGTTAGAGAGCCAGCGGGTTCAGGGCAGGCTCGATGAGGAAGTCCCGGTTGAGCCCGACGAGAACTCCCGCCCAGAACGCTGCCGACACGGATGCGACGGCGCCACCGACGCCGAGGGCCCGCATCAGGCGGCCCGCCGGGGTGCCTCGTACTCGACTGGGCTCACGGTGTTCCAGCTCGAATCCATCGGGTGTTCCCTTCCCCTGTCGCCCGTGCCGGGCTCTGCGTTGCGCGTTCAGCGGCCGGAGCACGGTCGTCGCCATCGAGATCAGTGCGGCACTCCCCCATGCGGGGATCCAGTCGAGCATGGCGCCGATTCTGGCGACGCGCAGCAACCGGCGCCGGCGAACCGGCAGATCCGCGCAGGAATGCCGCGGTCGATCGCTGCGGTGACCGCGCTTCGCAGGGCGTGCCGTGGGAGCCCGGTGGCCCGGGTGCGCCAAAGTAGTCGGATGCGCCGCCGGACCCTGCCCTTGCTGATTGCCGTCCTGTTGACCGCGTCGGGGTGCGTCTCCGTCACCCCCACCGACGAAAAACCGCCCCGTGCCCGCGCGGGCCTTGCCGCTCCGACGTCGGCCTCGGCCTCGGACCCGGCCCCGGCCCCGGCCCCGGCCCAGTCTGGGCAGGAGCGCGCCTTGCCGCTGTCGGCACTGCCTGCAGAGCCGGCGCCCGTCGAGGAGAAGCCGGTGGCTCTGCCCCGGCAGGTGACACGGCCGGTGCAGCAGGAAGACCGCCCGCAGACCCGGGTCCGAGTCGAA
Source organism: Streptomyces sp. cmx-11-4 (assembly GCA_049998195.1). Lineage (GTDB taxonomy): Bacteria > Actinomycetota > Actinomycetes > Streptomycetales > Streptomycetaceae > Streptomyces. The sequence continues at coordinate 61,587 of JAEBET010000026.1, read as the reverse complement.
TGGAAGAGGACGTCGTCGGCGAAGCCCAAGCAACCGCGTTCGAGGGTTCGCGCTCCGAAGGCCAAGCCGAAGGCGGAGAAGGTACGGCCGCCGGTGCCCTCGATTCCTTGGCGGTCGCAGCCCCGCCGAGTGCCGGGGAAGCTGGACATGGCCGAACTCTGCCGTGCCTCTCACGGCGTCACGAGTCCCGCGATCACGCAGCTCTGCGGGTCCTCGCTCTGGTAGCCGGACCCCTCGCCACTCAGCCGGACGGCTCGGCGCGACGGACACGTCCGGAAGCGGAAGTCCCCGCGGCCCCGACGCCGAGCGGTAGTCCCCGACCGTCCCGACGGCGCCGGGCTGCCACAGGCGGCGCCGCCTGCGAGCGAGAGCGGGCGCAGGCACGCCATGGTCCGCGCGCCGTGTCCGCGTCAACCTGCTGCAGGGGACTCGGCATCGGGGAAGCGGATGCTGGAGCGGACCCGCTCCTGGGTCTGGGCCATCGCCTTCTCCTTCGACCCGTCGCCGAGGGTGAGGACCTGAACGACGTGGTCGCCGTCACCGATGTAACGGGTGAGGGCGACGGCGTGGTCGCCCCCGTCCTTCGGGACGAGACGCGCGTCGAGGACCGGACGTCCGTCGAGCGTGCTCTTCTTGACGTCCGCGATGGTGAGGGCGCTGCCGCCGAAGTCGTCCTCGAGCACCGTGAGGAAAGCCTTCAGGTAGTCGTCGAGGGGCCGCTGGCCGCCCGGTACGTCATGCACGATGAAGGCAACGCCCCCGTCCGGGGTGTCCAGCTCGTACGCGCGCATGGTGACGGTCTCGCCGTCCACGGGCAGTTCGTCCTCCTCGAGCGTCGCCCTGCCCGGCAGCTCGACCGTGATCCCGCTGGGGAGGTCCTTGGTCTCCATCCAGTCCCGGGCGGGTACGACGGTCTCGAGGGGATCGCGTCCTGCGGCGGTGGCGCTGTGGGACGTCGCCGCCGCAGGGAACGCGGGGGCGGACGGCAACAGACCTCCGCCCATCAGCGCCGTCGAAGCGGCGAGCACCAGGAGACACCGCGAGCGAGCGCGGCGGGGCTTGCGCAACGTTTCCATCGGTCCACCCTCCCAACGGGCCACACCTGGCCGGGCGGGCCGACCGCCATGGCCGGCGGAGCCTCTTCGGCGGATCAGAGGCCGCCTCCTCTCATCGTCACGTGCGTGCCGACACCCCGCAAACCGGCTCGCGGGGGCTCGGTCGGCACCCGGCGCGGTGGGACAGGGGCGGCCTGCCCCACCGGGCGGGTCACAGGGCGCGGAGCTTGGTGGTGAAGACCTGGTTCGCGACCTACGCCCTCCCGGCTCGAAGAATCGGCGGCCCGCCACCCGCTACGACGTCGGGCGAGTCCTTGCGACCGGCGAGTCTCACGCCCGCCCGCACACCACATGGTCGGCACCAAACCCCGACGAACTGGATAGAGGGCAAGCTCAGGCGTTCCACCATTCGTCGGTGCCACATCCGACCTCGTAGTGCCACCACCCCGCTGCCTGCCCCTGTGCCAGGAGTGCCTTGATCCCGGCGAAGTCCGTTCCTGCCGGCACGGTGAAAGCCACCATGAGGAGGCGGGCGGGGAATTCCGGAACACGAGGGGGACGGGACCACCCTTCTTCTTCAGTGCGACGGCGAAGCTGAGCATGTCCTCGTCGATGACCTCCGGCCGTCCGCCGTGGTTTCTGCCGTCATGATCTCTCGCGCGGTCGTCACGTCGTCTCTCCTTCTCGCACGTGGTCGGCAGGCCGCCCAAGGCCTGCCGTCCTTTGGCCACTCCCCTGCACGCCTGGCCACAGGCCGCCGACGAAAACGACGGGCCGGGTCGCGGCCGTCTCGTCCGGATGCAGGCACCCACGCGGGGCGTGCCCGGGGGTGGGCTCCGGACGGGAAAGCGTCGGCCGGAGCAGGGCGGCGCACCACACGCGCGGAGCCGGCAGCTGCCGTCAGACACGGCGGACACCAGGCGGGCGCCCCTCTGCCGTCCCAGAGGCACCGACCCGCGGGGGCGGGAGCCTTTCCGGCCGCCCGTGACCTCCACCGCCTACATGTGGGGCTGGCCGTAGTACCGGCCGAATCGCTCCAGATAGTTGGACTCGCCGGCCTGTTTGGCCTCGTCGTACTCCGGGGCGTCCTTGATCTGGTCCTTCGTCCGGTTGACGTAGACCTTCTCCCCGATCATGTCGATGCGCTCGATGGTCCCGGCCGGCAGCAGCACATGCTTGCCGAAGATCCACACCCCGGTGTCCACGACCAGGTAGGAGGCTCCGACATCCTCGGAATGCTTATCGATCTTGCCGATGCTCCCGTCGGTGGCCTCGACCTTGTAGCCGACGATGTCGGTGCCCTGCAGGTATCCCACGTTGGGGTGGTAGCCCCAGATGTCGAACTCGCTCACAGCGACGCCTTTCGGTTGCCCATGACTACGGACAACCTGACCAGATCGCACCGAACGCAAAACCCAAGCACGGGAAAGCCACTCCGCTGCCTGCCGCTCGCGCTCTCCCGAACGCAACGACGGCCCTACCGCCGGGCGCGGTAGCAGGCCATCGGGTCCATCTTCCCCGTCTCGGACCTCTGGCAAGGGTGAGCGCTCCCGCTCGACCGTCAGGAGGCCCCTGCCTCACACACGCCCTTCACGGCGTCGCGGATGTCCAGGACCATCGCGGCCAGGACGGCAAAACGTCCGCCTCACCCTGCTCCAGCCCAGCCGTAGTCCCTCGTTCGGCCGACGGCGGGCTGTCCCACACAAGGGCAGCGGTGGGAGACCGCGGGCCGTGTCAGGGTTCGCGAGAGATACGAGGTGCTACGGCGATCGGGCCGGTGTACGAGCCGCTGGAGCGGAAGTGGGCCCCTCTGCGCGGCCGCCAGGCACAGGAGGTCGCCTGTCTGCTGCGTCGCTGTACACGCGCGTTAGGGTGTCCTCCGCTGCGGCACGGCATGAGGGCCACGGACCGGGGCATGAGCGGGAAATGGCCGACCTGTCGCACGTCCTCGAAGCAGCCATGCGCCGCCAGCACCTCAGTGTGCAGGCGCTCGCGGTACGCACCGGCATCCGAACCCCACGCATCAAGGTCTTCGTCCAGGACGGCACCGCAGGCCCCATCCACCCCACCGAGCAAGAGCTTCGCGAACTCGCCCACGCCCTCGACCTCCCCGTGAGCGAGGTCCTTCCCGGCGCCGCCCTCACCGGCGTACCCAGCGCGTGATGCCAGACCCAGCGGCACCGACCACCGCCCTCCTCGCGCTCGCGCTGCCCGGAGCATTACTCGCCGCTGTGCTCGCCCTCGGACGGTACGAGGAACTCCTCCTCACCCCTCGGTCCACTCCGCTGCACCGCCGGCCTCGCGCCCGCCACGCCCGCCGGTAAGCCCGCATCGACGATCGGACACGGGGCATCCGGGAAGAAAAGGAACGGCCACTGCGGCCACCCCGCGCCCACGCCCTCCAGGGGTCTGCAGAGGAGAGACATCGAGTGAAGGGCTTTCGTAGCTTCATCCTTCGCGGCAACGTCGTCGACCTGGCCGTCGGCATCGTCATCGGTGCTGCGTTCACCGCCGTCGTCAATGGGTTCGTCGGAGCGTTCCTGACCTCCCTGGTCGGGCTCGCCAGGGGAGCGACCGGCGACATGAGCCGCAAACCTTCACGGTCGGCGCTACTCAGTTCCCGTACGGGGCCTTCATCAACGCGGCGATCAGCTTCCTGCTCCTTGCGGCCGCCTTGTACTTCCTGGTGGTCCTGCCCATCAACAAGCTCCACGAGCGCCTCGCCCCCCACCAGGACGTCCAGGCACCCAAGCGCGACTGCCCCGAATGCCTCAGCCCCGTCCCCGCCCAAGCCCGCCGCTGCGCGTCCTGCACCGTCCCGTTGCCCAAGGTGCCCGCACGGGCCGACGCCGAGACACAGCGTGTCGGCTGACTCGGAGATGACGCTGGGCGCGATGCCACGGTCGGTCCGGTTGCGCCGGCGGCTTGCCGCAGTCCAGGGCAGGGCCGGGGAGGGTGAGTGCCGTGAGTGCGGGGCTCGCTGGATCGCGGGGGGGGGGACCGGCGGTTCGCAGCCGTGTATTGCTCACCGAAGTGCCAGGCCGGGCCCCGGGCAGCACCGGCTCCGCTTACAGAACGTCAGCACCGCGCCTCACCATCGCGGCACTTGCATGACAGGCTCACAGGAGGCACGTCGCTCGGCGGGCGTTGCAACGAGCAACTAGACCTAGAAGCCGGCCTCGGGAGCCTCTGCCAGAACAAGAAGGTCACCGTCATCGGACGGTGCTTTGACCGTGTGTCCGAGCTGCACCAGCAGGCCCGAGACTGGCGCCTGCACGATGGCCTTCATGCTGTCGCCCGAGACTCCAGGCTGCAGTGCAGAGAACCCGTGCGAAGCGGTCCACGTGATCAAAACTCCCGCCGGGTCTTCCGATACCCGAAGTCCTGGCCTGACATCGCCTGACACGTCGCCGACGGTAAAAAACCCGCTTGCATCAGGGCATACCTCACCCGCGACGCGAGTTCGGTCGGGGCAGACGACACACGGCCCGCCTGCCCCGACCTGCAGCGATCAAACCACTGACATCAGAAACAGGCACGCAGTGTTGATCCCGTCCTGGGCGGGCGGAGGCGTCCCGGTCGCGGGCGGCACGGCGCCCGGGACGCCTCCGCCCCGTAACCCGCGGCCATTCAGCCGGGCTCACGGTGCCAGCGCTCACCTGTGGCGCGGGTAGAGGGACCTGATTTTCGTCCAGTACTGCTCGAGATAGGCGTCTGTCTCTCGCAGGGCTGGGTCGAGCAGTGAGGCGTGCAATGCAGCCAGGCGCTCGTGCGGGGTGTCCGCGGCGGCGGCGGGTGTCGCCCGGCGCCAAGGGGCTCGTGCGGCACTGGCGCCGTGCTGCTCTTGCCGCACGTTGCGGATCGCCCACCAACGAGCCACCAGGACGGCGGCGGTGACAGCGGCGGCGGTGACGGCGTGCAGCCCAGGATGCGCGGTCACGGTTTCCTTCCATCATTTCCGGCTACGGGAAACGGCCGAGGGCGCCGGCCCGCCGAGGGGCTGACCGGCGCTCTTCAGGAGTGCGTCAGCCGGGCCAGGTCCCGGTCAGCCGCCGGATAGTTGCGGCTCCCGACCGGTCCACGGCGGCCTTGACGACGGCGAAGATCGCGCCTTGCAGGGCTGCGGCGACCAGCACCTCCTGCCACGAGCGGTCCTCGTCGGTGGCGTCGGGGGCATCGGCGTCGTGCCCGATCATCTTCCAGGCCTGCTTGAACGCTGCCCCGGCGATCATGCCGCTGACGGCGCCCACCGCCAGGCCCACCGGCCTGTAGGCAGTCTTGGACACCTTCACCGGCGCCTCCGGCAGCGACGCAGGAGCAGGAACACGACGACCGCCGCGGTCGCGGCGAGCAAGGGTGTGCGGTTGGTCTTCGCCATGGCCGCGGCCGTCTCGGCCTTCTCGCGGACCGGGTCAGGGGTCTTTTCGGCGGCGAGGTGTCCGGCGCGTGTCGCGCTGTCGCGGACCTGCGCCGCGGCATGAGCCGCCTTGTCCAGGACCGGGTCGGGCGTCTTGTCCTTCACCAGCTGGGCGGCCTGCGCTGCTTTTTCCCGGAGCTGGTCGGTGACGTGGGTGGCCTTCTCGGCGGCCTGCTCCTTGAGCTCGGCTGTCTTCTCCTTGGCCTGGGCCTTGACGTCGGCCTTGGCGGCCAGCGCCTCCACGGTCTTGCCGAGCTCCTCGCGGGTGCGCTCGACCTGCTCGCGCAGCTCCTCAGGTGTGGGCGCGGATTCCTCGCCTTGGGGGTGATTGGTCATCGGTGTGCCTTCTCCTTGATCTCGGCGACGTCGGCCTTGACGCTGTCGATGGCCTGCTCGGGTGCGGGTGTACCGGCCTTGGCGATCTGCTTCTTCCCGGCACTGGCCATGACTGCGGCGACCGCCGCCAGCAGGGCGGCGATGATCAGGGCGGAAGCCCACACCGGCAGGAGCAGAGCCAGGGCCGCGATCACGGCGCCGACCAGGGCCTGCGCGGCCAGGAAGCCGACCAGGCCGGCGCCGCCGAACAGGCCGCCCCCCACGCCGAAGCGTTTGCCCTTCTGGGTCATCTCCGCCCGGGCCAGCTGCATCTCTTCTCGTACCAGTTCGGAAATCTGCTGCGACGCCCGTGAGACGAGATCGCCCACCGATTCCTCGGTACTGCCGTGACCCGGCCGTCCAACGGCGCTCATGGATCCTCACCTTCCTCCACGTGCTGGAGCTCTTCGGGCGCGATGGCTGCACGATGACGGCCACCGGCCTCGCTCCGGAGTTGCCGCGCCGGTCAGCGGGCCTGATTGGTACCGGTGGTGTCCTGGATGGGGGCGGCGGCGTTGCGTTTGACGGAGTCGATGCCGTTTAGGCAGGACCGATGGGTCTCGTAGTGCTCGCTGGTCGCGATGACCTGCCCGTTCGTTGCGATCAGAGCGAAGTGACAGCCCTTGCCGGGCTGGTGCCGGACCTCGAAACGAGCCGCCATGACAGACCTCTCTGCTTGAAATGTGCACGCTGCTCACGGCGCGCCTACCCCGCAACCCGCTGGTCACCCCCAGCGACTTTGGTTATCCCACGTGTCGGATGAGCAGGCGGGGCGCCTTCCGGACCAGGGCCGCCGCGGCCAGTCCGATGACGGCGCCAGCTGCGACGTCGGAGGGGTAGTGCGCGCCGCTGTGGACCCGCTCGATCGCCACCAGCGTCATGGGTACGCCGCATGCGGCGCCGGCCCAGGGCCAGGAGGGTGCGACGGCCGCGGTGAACGCGACGGCGGCGGCGGTGTGTCCGGAGGGGAAGGAGGAGCTGTCGGGCCGGTCCTCGACATCGTCGTTCGGGATCCACTCCTTCGGCGGCCGTCGTCGCTCGACGAGCTGTTTCGCGACCCCGTTGGACAGTAGTTCCGCCACCGCCATGGCCGTAATGCCGACGGCCGCAGCCTGGCGGCCCCGCCCGCGCCCGCCAGCCGCCATGACCACAGCGGCCGCCCACCACAGCTTCGTGTGCTCGGCCGCATCCTCCACCGGCGGCAGCAGCTGGCGGGCCCAGGCCGAATCCCAGGCGGCCATACGTTTCGTCAGCCGATGATCACCGTTGCGCAGCGCCGCCAGGATTTCCATGCTTGGCCGCTTCCCCGCCCGCGCCGGTTCCACACGCCGCTCATTCCAGGCGGCTGCGGTCTTCATCACTCCACTCACGTGTGTCCCGGGGCTCGACGTAGGGCTCCTCGTATTCGGGGTGGCTGCCGTCGATGGCGCGCCTGCAGCCCTTGGCGTTGGGAGTTGCCCAGTAAAGAATCACGCTCGTGACCGTGACGAGCAGGACCAGGCGGCTCCCAGAGAAGTGTTGTTGGTGGTGCTGGGTCTTCCGCGCGTGACGGCGGTATACGCCGGCGCAGACGCGCAAGCAGATACGCATCGATCTAGAGAGGAGTCCCTACGCCGAGCGTCACCCTGGCGGGGTCGAGATCGTTCGCTGGGCATGAACAGCACCAAGCGCGCACTGACCGCCCTTGTACTCCTGGGCACTGCACTGACCGTCAGCGGAACGGCTCATGCCGACGACGATCTGGCTGGCGAAAATAGCCCGGTGCACGTCGGCAATCGGATGGTCGGAGACGAGCTAGTTGAGGTCCGTAAGCTCGTTGTCGACAACTTGAGGCTCACCATCGGAACGGACGAGCCAGCCGTATCGGGCACATGACCGTTCAGGGTCGACCCGATGCGGCTTTCAGCCGGAGGGTCGGGCACGCCCCAGGTAGCTAAGGACGATCCCCGACGATTCCCGGGGCCGAGCCGACAGCAGTGACGCTCTCCAGCGCGAGGGCGAAGCACCGACCGGCGCAGGAAGCGGGACGTTAGGGCCGGGGGGAGCCTAGGAGGTCCGGGCGGGACCCGGCAAGAAGCGAGGCGGGGCCGCAGTCCCGAGGGGCGATACACCTTCCAGCGCTGGCGACCCACCCACGCGTTCAGCGACGCCCGAGCTGGGCATCACATCTCGCCGTCACAGGCTGTGCGTCGAAGGCAGTACACTTCGCTCGCTGCGCCAGGCCGACGTGCCCATCGACCCGCAGCAGCGCGCAGTCCTGGAGACCGTGGCCGCCGCCATGGCGTAACCGGGCCCGGGTCTATGCCGACGTCCTACGCCCGGGGCGCAAGCGCCCGTAGCCGAAAGCCTGGGCAAGCCGCCCCGCGGGTGGCTTGCCCCAGGTCGCCTTGGGCTTGCCCAGTCGTTCAGGCTTGCCCGGCTGCCGGCTCCCACAGCGGGCGGGCAAGCTTGGTGCCGTCACAGTGGAAGCACCGGCCTCCCCCGGGCGTGGTGCGGGCCGCGATGGTGCCGACGGCGGGGCGCAGGAGCCTGGTGAGGCCGTCGACGTGGGCCGGGTGCAGGGCGAGTTCATGGCGCTTGCCGACCAGGACCTCCAGTGCGACCCCGGGCCCTGCGTAGCCCAGTTCCGTGGTGACGCCGTGGGTGACCGTGCGGATGAGCTCGTGCAGGTGGTCCATCGTCTCTGCCCCGGACAGTTCCACCCTGGCGGTGAAGAGGATGTCGTCCGGCTCGGTGCGGGACAGCAGCGCCTCCGGTCGCTCGAACGGGACGAGGCGGCCGATCGGGTCGGGGTGGGCGGCGTGGAGGCCCGCCAGGGCGAGCCACATGTCGCCCGCGTCGCTCTGCCCCGCACAAGGGTGTGGACCCTGGCTCCAGCCGCGGGCATCGCCCGGCGGGACGCTCTCGTGCTGTCAGAGTGCGGCCCCCATCCCGGCCCCGGTGGCCAGGGTCGCTCGCACCCCGATACTTCCGCAACGGGGCCCCGTGGTAGCACGCAGCCGAGGGTGTGGGGCGGAATCCACAGGCCAAGCGCCAAGCGCCCTGCGCGGGGACTGCAGACGTTGACTTCCTGAGGAGAAGGCAGGCTACCGGGCCGGTGGCAGAACGGATCCGCGCGCCGGAGCGCGGTCTCCGCGGCGGGTCAGGCGGTGCCACCAGTGACGTCGGCGAGGGTGGACGGCACGGCCCATCCGGCGACCGAGGACGAGGTAACCGAGCAGCGCACCAGCAGTGTTCAGGATGACGTCGTCCACGTCGAAGGCCCGTCCGGTGACCAGGGATCCCTGGATGAGCTCCACGAGGGTCATCACCACGGCCGTCACCGCCGCCACCCGCACCAACCCGCGTGCCTGCGGGAGGAGCACAGGGAGGAGCATCCCGAACGGCACGCCCAGCAGAATGTTGCCGCCGAGCTGTTTGGCTGCCTCCCGGACGGACGCCCCGTCGAGGTACAGGCGGATCGAGGCGCCCGGGTCGGTATTGCTGTGCACGACACTGGCCGAAGCCGCCGAGGGCTCCAGGGTGACGCGCGCCAGGATCAGGCTGAACAGCACCGTCCCGACGAAGGCGGCCAGCATCGCAAGGGCTCGTACCACCGGCCGACCGGGAGACCGGACCGCTGGGACGGCCTCCCGCGCCCGCCCAGGCCACTTGCCCCGGCGCGCAGCGGCGAATTTCCTGCGGACGTCCATGAAGAGCTCCCTCGGTGACCGTGACCGACGCGTGCGTTGGATGCCCGTGTACCCGCTGAGGTCAACGACGCACCTGCCTTGCTCACCGGAAGTGAACAAGGCAGGTGCGGGGAGTGCCGGGCAAGGACCTCTGAGATCAAATCGAGCGGGGCTTGGTGCTGAAACCGTTCAGCGATCCCCGCGGCCAGGAAGCGGTGCGCCCGACGCGTCTCGACGGAACCCGGCGCACACCCATGCGTCGGCGTCGGCGATCAAATCCACCGCGCCTCAGCTCCTTGCCCGCTTGCACGCCCGTTCCCAGCGCGTACGCAGGCTGCGGCACCCGGAGCTGCCTGGCCCGCCGGGCAGGCCGCACTCGATCTCCGCAGCGCCGCAAGTAGGACGGGCCGAAGGCCCAGGGGCTGCGGATGCAGATGGAGAGATCGACGCGTTGCACCTTCGGAGCGGCTGAGCAGCGAGCGGGTGGCGGCGCCTCACGGCGGACAGCAGCAGGACGGTGCCCCTAGAGCCTGTCTATGGGAAGTGCGGAGCGCATGGTGCTGCATGCCGGATCGAGATCCTGTGGCGGCAGCGCTCGCCCCGCAGCGGCTGATCGAGCGGGTCGTGGGCCTCGACGACGCGGCAAAGCTGCTGCCTGGCTTCGACCGGGCCTCCCCCGCCGGGATGACGGTGATCGATCCGCTCCACGGCTGAATCCACGGCGGACGCGGCCGGGGCAGCGGGCGTGGCGTCGGGATTTGTACGGGTTGTCTGGTGATGATGGCGCAGTGCGACTTGATCACGTGTCCTATGCGGTGGCCCGCGACAGCTTCGTCTCGACCGTCCAGTGGATTGGATCGGCCCTCGGCGCCGGGTTCGTCGACGGGGGCGTACACCCGCGATTCGGCACCCGCAATTTTATTCTCCCGTTGAGCGGCGGCACCTACGTCGAGGTCGTCACCACACTCGACCACCCCGCCGCCGACCGCGCACCCTTCGGCCAGGCGGTCGCGCGCCGCGCCGCCGAGGGCGGCGGCTGGCTCGGTTGGGTGGCCTCCGTCGACGACATCGCCCCGGTCGAGGCCCGCCTCGGCCGCACGTCGGCCGAGGGCCACCGTGTCCGCCCCGACGGGTTCGACCTGAGGTGGAAGCAGATCGGCCTGCTGGAACTGCTGGAAGACCCGCAACTGCCCTACTTCCTTCAGTGGTTGGTCCCCATCGAGGAGCGCCCGAGCGCCGACCCGCGCACCTCCACCACCATCCACGGGGTCTCCATCGCCGGCGACGCCGCCTCCATCGCCGAATTCCTCGGCGAACCGGCCGACCACCCCCTCGACCACATCGACGTCACCTGGGTCGAGGATGAGGAACCGGGCCTGATCTCGGTCGAGTTCACCACCGCCCACGGCCCGGTCACGATCTGACCAGGGCCCGACTACCCCGCACGGGAGCAGCCGGCCCGAGGCCTGATCAGTCACCGTCGAGCCGCTGGAAAATCGTGTGGCGTTGGTCAACCAGCCCTGAGCTGCACGGTCCGCCTACGGTCTCGCGGGCGCGCCGGCTCGGCTGCGGTACAGGGTGCTGCCTCACCGAGGAACGCCACACCCACTGCCGTGCAGTGCCTGAGCATGCCGAAGTTGCCCGTAATCCTGGCCAGCATGACGTTCTCGTCCTGGAAGATGGCGGCCGTGCACCCGGGGCCGGCGCGCGGGCGCAGGCCAAAGGGCTGGTGTGATCGATCCTCGGGTGCTCGTGCTGGTCGCGGGCGTGAGTCCGCGCGGTAGATCGTCCGTCGGGTTTCGGCGGAGGCGGCTGCGGGGTGATCAGCGTGTTTCGTTCCTCCATGGATGAACAGCGTCATCAGGATGGGGCCAGTGTCCAGCCGGGCAGCGAGCAGGCCGCCGTGCCTGACTCCACCGTGGTCGAGCGGACCGCGCCGGAGATGACCGTGTTTGCGTGCGCTGCCTGCGGCGCTGCGCTTACGGGGCCGCTGAAGGGTCTGTCAGTGGTGCCCCAGCTCCCGACTGACGTCGCCGATGATGTCGTCCAGGCGCCGGGCCGTTCGGGCGTAGCGCCGGTTCCCCGGAGTGGGCAGTTTTTCCCAGAGTCCGGTGGGGTCCACGGCGCGTACGGCGATGCCGTCCAGCACTGTGGGCAGGACGCGTAGCACCTCGGTCACGGCGCGGGTGTTGAGGTCGGGGAGAACAGACATTTGCCGACGATGGCGATGCCGAGGGCGTTGATTTCCTGGTCGAGTGCCAGCTGCCCGGTATCGGGCCAGGCGTCGGTGTGTTCTCGGGCGAGGGTGCGGATGCAGTCCGCGATGGCGCCGCCGTCAAAGAGGTTCGCCCGCACCACCGGGCGGCAGATTCGAACTGATCCGCAAGAGCGACACGGTCGAGATGTTCCAGCTGGCGTCTCCCGTCCAGCAGGACCTGGTCGGTCGGCTGCAGCCGCGCGACGTCCAGGACGTCGTCGCCGACATCAGCCTGTTCCGGCCGGGGCCGGTGTTGTTTCCGCTGAGACTGTGTTCCGTGCAGGTCGTGTCTCATAGCGACATTCAGTTGGCGGCCGTCCTGTCCCGCTTGAGTGGCTCCTGGGTCGCTTTGGCGGCAGGGCGAGTTCACCGGTTCGGGCGACCGGGTTTCAGGTCACCCGTCCTCGGCCTCAAGCAACTTCTGCAGGTGAACGCGGGCGCGGTGGAGATGGACGTGGACGGTGCTCGCAGCAACACCGAGATGGCCGCCAATCTCATTTGCTTGAAGGCCAGTTGCCGTAAGCAGCAGAACTGATCTCTGCCTAGCCGGCAGTCCGGCGACGGCCGACTTGATCAACTGCATCAGGTTGATGGAGTCGTAGTCTTCGTCCGCTTCCGGAGCAAGCGTCTCAAGCATCTCGAGATCGACGGAGGCCTCATAGGCTCGACTGCGCAGGGCGTCAACGGCCAGATTGCGGGCCACCTTCGTGACGTAGGCACGGGGTGTGACGAGGTCGTCCCAGTGGCGCGCGACCCGGACGAACGCTTCCTGCGCGATGTCTTCAGCGTAGTTGTCGAGCTCGGGATACTTGCCCCTCACATAGGCAACCACGGAATGACGGTGTCGTTCGTAGAAGTCCTCGAAGGCGACACTCGCCAGGCCGCCAACGACCGCAGGGGTCGAAGCGGCTTCCGCCTCGACCCCGTTGGCCTCTGCCGCAGGGTTCAGCACCTAGACCGGCTTGTTCGTGGGCGGCTCCGCGGCCGCAGATCCGCCGCTCGGGCCCCAGGATGCGGACACGTTGACGGATCCGCTGAAGTAGCCCTTTCGGTAGAGGAACCGGATGCCCATTCCCGCAATCTGAGCAACCACGCCCCCGCAGGCGCCGATGTGCGTGTGCTCCATCTCCGAGGCCCAGGCCCACTCCTGTGGCACGAGGGGGGAGAACCCACCCGTGAGACCGGCGATGGCGGGAATGACCCACGGCAGGATCTGCCGGAGGCCGCCACCGGCCGATCGGGCATCACCCGTCGGCGGGGCGCTCGTGGGGTTGGAGGCGAGCGGGGGTTGCCCCTCGATCGACTCCGGGGTGACGAGCCCGAGACCGGCCTCAGGCCGGCCGTCGGGTGTCGTGCTGGTTTCCATCGTGCTCCAGATCTTCGCGTCCATCGTGTGGAGCCACGACCCGTCAGCTCGTCTCCAGGGGAGAGGGCATCGAGGGTGTCGGATTCGTGACGGCCTGGACTTTTCCAGCCGCAAAGTCGGCGCCGCAACCGATTCAGACAACCGGACACTCGATCGGGCGAAGAAATGGGCATGCCGACGGCGCCCGCCACTCGAAGGTGGTAGGCGCCATCGAAGATCCGGCGTCGGGTGCCAATGCCCTTGGAGCCCGACAGTGGATCGGATGACGGACGCGAAAAGTTCGTCGCTACTTAGACGTTGGAAGAGCGTGGATCCTTTACTCGGCTGCCCAACAATTTTCGGCTCTCAACCTCGAGCCAGGTCTGGCAACCAATCTAGTCAGCCGATTCGGAGTGCGCCACTGCCCCTGACCTGTTCTTTTCCCCTAGCCGTCGGCTGCCTGGCTGCACTCTCTGGCTTCCCAAGTGAGCTCCCCAGACTGGTTCGTACGTGACCTCTGACAAGCGATCTTGACCGATTGCCACGTGATCTCGACCTGTCCCGTCTCTCTGGGCCAGTGAGCTTCTTCTATGTGGCCACCGATCGGGTGACGGTCCGTGAAGCGAAACGAGCGAGGCCCCCGGGCTGTTGATCGAGATGTCTGACGTCTCAATTACGTTGCTCGGGGGACTCGTTGGTCGTCCATCCTGCTGCAATCGACCTGCCGCACGCACTCGTGGAGTCGGTCACCATGCTGATCGTCACCCGTGAGGGCGACCGGCGCTGCAAGCTCCGTCCGTCCCAGCGCGCGATGGTGGCACTGGTGTACCTGCGGGCGAGCACACCACTTTGGCGGAGATCGCCGCCGGGTTCGGGATCAGCGAGTCCACCGCCCATGCCTACATCAGCGCGGTCGTCGACCTGCTCGCCGCGCGTGCGCCGGGTCTGCTGAGGACGCTGCGCGAGCATGATCCCGACTTCGTCCTGCTCGACGGAACCCTCGCCGAGTGCGACCGGGTCGGCGACGGCCGGGCCGACTACTCCCACAAGCACCGGCGCCACGGCGTGAACGTGCAGGTCGTCACCGATCCCGGCGGCCGGCTGCTGTGACTCTCGCCCGCCCTGCCGGGCCGCACTCACGACCTGACCGCCGCCCGCACCCACCGGATCATCCGCATCTGCGAGCGCCAGGGCGTTCCCATCGTGGCCGATCTCGCCTACCAGGGCGCCGGTCCGTGGCTGACCACGGGCATCAAACGCAGGCCCCTGCAGGAACTGACCCCCACTGAGAAGACCCGCAACCGTGCCCTGGCCGCCACACGGGCACCCGTCGAACGCGGCGTCCCCCGCCTGAAGTCCTGGCGGATCTTCTGCAGGTCCCGATGCAGTCCCAACCGCATGACGTCAATCGCCAAGGCCGTCCTCACACTGGAGCTGCAACGCTGAAGAAGCTCAGTGATGAATTCGGAGGCCGGTCGGAGGCAGCGGACAGGCCGCCGGCCGCCGGAGGGATTTCCGGCGGCCGGCGGCCCGTTGAAGGGCTGGGGAACGGTGTCCTCGGCGTGGGTCCCTGTCAGGACTCGCAGGGATAGCTGGTGATGCGGACGAGGTACGTCGCGGAGACCCAGCGGTTGGTGCCCACGTTGCGGAAGCCGTTGGTGGTGGACGCCGACGCGAGGACCGTGGCGCCGTTGGGGTAGGATCCGACGCGCGTGTAGCTGGTGCCGGGACCGCTGCGGATTACCAGACCGCCGGTGGCGTTGACCCTGTAGTAGCACCGGGTGGCGAGCACACCGGCCGCGGGCGCGAGCTCCACGGCCGCGCCCGTCGTGCGGGCGGGTGCGGCGGCCTGGGCCGTGAGACCGCCGCCGAGGAGCGCGGCGGCGGACAGGGCCGCCACGGCCGCCGTGCGGGCGGCGGAGCGACGCGGTGACATGGTGCGGCGTGCTGCTGTGACGGTCATGGAATCGATTCCCCTTGCGTCGTCGGTTCTGGGTGCGGAACGCGTACGTAGGAGCAGGCCCGGGCCGGCCGAGCGGTGTCACCGCTCAAAGACACCGGAGCCGCGCACGACGTTAGCGCCATCGGGGCGATCAGCGGCCTGTCACACGAGAACTCCCCAACCGGAATGGGGGAAGTGGCCCGTTCCGGTTGGGGAGTCCGTAAGACGCTGAATCAACGTGATTGAGACGTCAGACATCTCGATCAACAGCCCGGGGGCCTCGCTCGTTTCGCTTCACGGACCGTCACCCGATCGGTGGCCACATCGAAGAAGCTCAGTGAGTCGACTCCTCAGTCTTCTTGCTCAAGCTGGTCCTGCGAGGATGCAGCCATGGACGATGCAGATCTCCTCGAATCGCTCCTCTCTTCCCTGGCCAGCGGGGAGAGTGTGTACTCGCGCTGGTGCTGGAGTTCGGGAGCTGACCTCGCGCACCATGTCCACGAGCTCGCGAAGACCGCCGAAGCTGACTTGGCTCACGAGGCGGTAAGGGGCGCCACTGGACCAACCACTCTCAAGGAGATCGAGGCAGCCCTCGGTCCGGTCACACGTGACACCGCGACCGAGTTGATGGTCAACCTCTCCGTCGACAGCCTGGTATTCCCCGGTCATCCGCGGCGCGACCTCGCCCACGCGAGGCGGGCTGCGACGAAGGCGATTGCAACTCTGGGCCCGGAGTCGGAATGGTTCTCCAACATCGATGGTCCGTGGGAGAACGGACGTGCTTGGAATCCGGTCACCAGGCACACCTTCGACGGCGTGATCGCTGGCCGGGGAGGCGGATTCGTTATCGCTCTCTTGCAGGTCGGCGAGGACTGAGCATCTTGCTGCACCATGCTGAGACCTGACCCGACCTTCCCGATCAGAGGTGCGCGGAGCCGTTCTCACGGCATGTGTGCCAAGACACCCGGACTCGTTCGAGACAAGACATGACCGCCCGGATCAGGCGGACTCATCCTCGACTGCATCAGGATTCTCGTAGAGAGCCAGCTCAGCCTGTTGCGCGCGGATGTTCCTGCCATGGCAGCGGGGTGTGCAAGCACTGGGCGGGCTGACCGAGGGGCGTATGAACTGTGCGCAGCAGCCGGGGCAGGGCAGAACCTGCTTCTGGTCCGGGAGGATGCCGTGGCTTGAGGGGCGCTGTTGAGGAGGTCGCTTCTGCGTCGGCAGCGAGCGGACACCACCAAGGTGGTGGCCCTGGCTGGACGTTCGGCCTGGGTGGGCGACCGCAGTACTCGCAGAGCAGGAGGTCGGGCGGTGGCGGTGGTGTCCGCTCCAGGATTTCCTGGAGTTCGAGGGGGTCTCGCCCGCTCGCTGCGGCGAGGCGGGACCAGCTGAGGGCACCTGCCGTCATGGGCGGGGCGCAGAGGTAGGCGCGCAGATACGGTCAGCTTCGCCAGCAGCCGGTAGAGGGTGCGTTCGGAGGGCACCTCGAGATCCTGTCCCGTCAGCACGCATGCCATCCTCCAAGGGACCCCACTGGCGGCGAACGTCCACGCCGGCGCGTTGTCGGCCACTCTTTCGGCGTCCACTCTGATCATGGCGTTCACGCCCTGCTCACCCAGCCATTCCAGGATGGGTGTAGCTCTTCTGGAGGGAAGGGCTGAGCTGGGAGAACGCTGCTTGGGGTGATGGCAGCGTGGTCGAGTCTCTACCGTATGGGTGGAGGAGGCGACGCCCCCGATCCCCTGGGGCACCGCGGCTTGCCTCCGGGCCGACGGGGTCGTGCCCCGTACGACGCCACGTCGATGATCCCGAAGTTCCCCATGCTGCTGGGTGACAACCGCGGTCCGACCGACGACCCGAACGCCGCCTACCGGATGGTCCTCTGGTGGGACACGTCTTCCGGCGAGGTCGTCTTCAACGTGGCGCCGTCCCACACCATGCCGGGCAAGCGCACCATCTCGTCGTACGCGACCGGCGGCGCCCTATGGAGGTGGACGTGGCCTCCCAGATGGTCCCGGCCCTCCCCATCCTGTTCGACCACAGCGCCTTCCGGACGCTCACCGGCAAGAACGCCCTCTAAGACCACAACTCCACCTCGGAGTCCCTGAAGGTGAGCGTGCACGGCGTGCAGCCGGTCATGTGGGTCGGATCGGTCGACAACTGGCTGAACGTCACGCCCACCAAGAATTCCGTGTCCGTGAGCCGCACGGGCAACGCGTATCCGGACTTGGAGGTCGTGCAGTACCAGAAGCACCAGAAGCCGCGGTGGATCGCCCACGACAGCATGCCCAACACCAGCGGCTACGATGCCCCCGACGGTCTCGTCGGCCTCTTCTACAAGGACCGTGACGACCGGACGTGGGTTGGCACCTGTACGAAGAGCTGCTGAGATGAGGAAGCTGCCATGAGTACGGGAAGATGGCTGTGGGTCTGCCTACAGCGCTACGTCATGAACGCCGCGCTCGGCTGGGTGGCCGCGGCCCTGGTGCTGCCCGTTCTGGGCGACGATCCCTTCTGGGCGTCGTTCGGCGCGGGGCTGGGAGCGGGGCTGATCGTGGTGCCGCTCCTGACGGTCGTGACCATGTTCGTACTCGTCCTGCTGGCCGGTCGGCGGTTCGAGCCGCCGACCGGCGGTCCCTCGCGGATCCGGGGCGGCTGGCTGATCGTGCTGCCCCTGGTCCTGCTGCTGCCCGTGGCCCTGCTCGTGCCACTGCAGTACCTGATCGTGCTCGGCGCGCAGCTCGTGTACCTGGTGTGGGTGCTGCCCTGCCAGGACGCCCACGACACGGCGGACGTGCTGCGCTCGCTCGCCGACCCGGCCGTCCCCGCGGAGCAGCGGGCCCGGATAGCACGGGCGGTCGCGGGACTGCAGGGCAGGCCGGTCGTCGAAGCCCTGGTGCAGACCTCGGCCGACGCGGAGCCGGAGGTCGCCGAAGCGGGTCTGGAGACCCTCTGCACCATCTGGCGGCGCGACGGAGTCGTCGGCGAGGACCTGCTGCGGAAGCTCGACCCGCAGGCCCAGGACCGCGTCCGGGCCCTCGGCGTCAGGGTGCGGAGCCCTTGGTGAGTTCAGCGCACTCGCCGGCGAAGGAACAAAGCTGGTTCACGACCTGCTGGTACTCGTGCGGATCCCGCACCATGTTCGGCGTGGCATCGGTCCACTGCTGCCACAGGTTACCGGCGGCAAGGTATGAGGACGCTCGCTCGGTCCCAAGGACGGCATCGAGGTGGAGCAGTGTGCTGAGAGCAAAGGTCTGGTCATAGACGAGGTCGGGTTGAGGCAAGTAGCGATCAAGGTATCTGCAGACCAGATCGGCGTCTGCGCTGGTGCCGAAGGTGGCAAGACTGATGCAGTAGGCCCCGCCGTAGGGGCCTCCGCTGGCCAGCAGGAGTTCGCCGATGCGGCTGCGGAACTCGGTCCTGCCAGCTACAGCAACCAGCCATGGGTGGCCGCTTACGCGGGCCGATGCCGGCGGCGAGTCGTACCTGGTGCTCTGGGCCCTGCCGAGCGGCCCGTCGATGCGGTACCGGTCCGTGGCGAACACGTTTTGCACGCCGATCGTACGAGCGGTGCGGGCGCGAGCCGGGTGGAGCCGTCAGTCCTCACAAACGGAGCCGCCGGCCCCGGCCACTGTCCGCCGGACAGTCGATTGGGCGGTGAACGCCTTCGCCACCACTTGGTGGAGGCCGTCCGGGATCCGTGCCCTCGCGACTGGTCCTCGCCGTCGGTATGGGTGATGGTGCCGTTCTTGGGTAGGGTCCTGCCGCTGATGACATGTCGATCTTCTGCGACCTGCTGGTTCTCTGTGGTCTCACCACGATGTCACCAAAGACCAGTACAAGATCGATGCCGTTTCCTCGGCGGAACGATGAGCCTGCGGCTGAGCCCAACCGAGCACGAGGACTA
Organism: Streptomyces sp. cmx-11-4; assembly: GCA_049998195.1. Lineage (GTDB taxonomy): Bacteria > Actinomycetota > Actinomycetes > Streptomycetales > Streptomycetaceae > Streptomyces. Next base: position 42,615 of record JAEBET010000026.1, on the reverse strand, counting down.
CAGGTGAACTCAGACCGCGCACCGACGAGTTTCCCGCGCGCCGGTCTATACGCGTGAGGGCGACTCACGGAAGGCTGGCACCATGCGGAAACTGATCTACGGCATGAACCTGAGCCTGGACGGCTACATCGCCGCGCCCGGCGACGACATCGGCTGGAGCGTGCCGAGCGACGAGCTGTTCCAGTTTTGGTCCGACCAGCTACAGGCGACCGACCTGACGCTGTACGGGCGCAAGCTGTGGCAGACGATGAGCTCCTACTGGCCGACCGGCGACCAGCAGCCCAACGCCACCCCGGCGGAGATCGAGTTCGCGCGCCGCTGGCGGGACATGTCGAAGGTGGTGTTCTCCTCGACGGTCGACAAGGTCGACTGGAACACCCGCCTGGTCACCGGCGACGCGGTCGCCGAGATCACCCGGCTCAAGGCCGAGGACGGCGGCCCGATCGACATCGGCGGCGCGACGCTCGCCGGGGCGGCCATGCGCGCCGGGCTTATTGACGAGTACGTGCTGGCCACCGCGCCGGTCCTGGTGGGCGGTGGCACGCCGTTCTTCACCGCGCTGGACAACTGGGTGAACCTCAACCTGGTGGAGACGCGGACGCTTCCCTGCGGCGTGATCCTGACCAGGTACGAGACGAGGCGCTGAGCGACCGTTGTGTTCAGAGGCTGTGGGCGGTGATGTCGCCGTGGGCGGTGGTGGCCTGGATGTTCAGGTCGGCGGCGCCGTCGGTGTTCCTGAGCGCGTTTGCTGATGCGGCCGAGGCCGGTGCCGGCGTCCAGGGATGCGGAGACACCGCGGGCGGCGCCGACCGACACGTCGCCGGCCTGGGTGCGCAGGACGACCGTGCCGCGCACTGCCTCGGCGATCCGGATGTCGCCCTGGGCGGTGCTGATCTCGGCGGGGCCGCCCAGGCGGCCGACCGAGACGTCGCCAGCGAGGAGGGTGAGGCGGGCGCTCGCGGTCTCGTCGAGCTTGACCGAGCCCTCGGCGCTCTCGAAGGTGACGTCGCCGAGCCGTCCGACGCCCCGGAGTTCGGCGCTGGCGGCCTTCGCCTCGACGCGGGAGCCGGCGGGCAGCTGGACGGTCACCTCGACGGCTCCGGCGGCGCCGTCGAGCTGGTTCTTCGTCGCGGTGGCGATCCGCAGGACGCCGCCCGCGTAGGCGACCTCGGTCTGCTCTGCGGCCTTCACGTCACGGCCCTTGGAGGCGTCCGTCGGGCGGGACCTCGGCGACCCACCAGCAGACCTGCTCACCCATACTGCACAACCCCAGGGCACAAGCGTGACGGCGGTGCAGATTCATTCATCGCCGACACCGCCCATCGGCAACGGAGTTCGGTCGATCATGACCGGCGAGAAGCAGTACCCGCGCCCGACGCTGCTTCCCGATGAAGGCCGCGGCAGGGGACCGACACGGCAGCCCTCCGGGGGTCCCGTCCCGGCCAGACCCCCGCACCGGCCCACCCGCCGACTCGCCGGTCAGGGGGCGTCGATGAGTACCCGGCCGTCGGTCGGCACGGTTGCCGCGAGCCCGTTCGCGTAGGCGTTCTGCACGCGGGACCGCTCGGTCGCATTGGGCACGGCGTTGGTGCAGGCCGTCCCGGCGCTGGACCCGGACATCAGCTGGGAGCACGGCCCCGGCTTGGTGTCCGGGAGGCCCAGGCTGTGGCCCAGCTCGTGCGCAGCGATGCGCGTCTTGTCGTACCCCTGGCTCACGGCCTGCGCGCCGAGTTCGACTCGCACCTGTCGCCCAGGACGGACCGGACCGAGGGTGGCCTGCGGCCAGCCCGTGGTGGCCACGATGACAATCTCGGCGCGGACCCCGGGCGCGGCCTCCACCAGCCGAACGTTGCTGACGTTCGCGTTCCAGGAGGCGACCCCGGCCGCGATGGCCGCTTCCCAGCCGCCGGCCCGGCTGTCGTCGTAACGGAGCGTCACTACCGCTGCGGTGGCGTCCGGTGCGGGTGCCGCGGTCGCGGCAGTTGCGGCCGCGAGGACCAGCGCGGCGGCGGAGGTGCCGACTTTCAGCCAGGTGCCCAGGGACATGGTCGTCTTCCTTCATGCGTGGGGGGACCCGGCGCCGCGGCGGAGCCGGGGCACTGGAGACGCCGCCACCGCCCGCCTGTAGCCCGCACGTTCGGACAGCCGCCTCTCCGGAGCCCTAAGAAGGTAGCCCCCTACCCCACCAATCCGTCATGCACCTGTCAGCCAATTACGGTAGGCACTCCAGCCGATGCCCGGTCAGCGGGCGACACCACCCAAGGGGCCCGCGCGGCCGCGCTCGGCGAACGGGCTGCGGACGGCCGCGCCGGCGCAGCCATCCGGCTTCCCCATGGGCTGGGCTGAGCCGGGCCGGTACACCACAGGGGGTAGGCCGACTACCCCCGTAGGGGGCCCGAAGATCAACCCGGGGTGAGTCGAGAAGGCTCCACCGCCCGCGCTACATTTCCCGCCGTCCCGTGCGACGTGGACCAGACGACGGAGGAACGATGAAGCTCACGACGAAAGCCGCCCTGACCCTTGCCGCAGTCCCGGCCGCGCTGTTGCTGCTCGCGGGACCGGCCTCTGCCGGTTCCGGTTTCGATGTCACCGGCACCGGCGGTGACATCGGCGGCGCCTGGGCGCACGGATACTACGGAAAGGCCGCCGACGGCCGGGTCCACCTGAGCGGCAAGCTCAAGGACACGGCGAGCGACGGCAAGGGCGCAGCGCTCAAGATCCACGCGGTGTACTCGGACGGCGGCACCCGCGACGAACAGGTCTGGAACACCCGCGGCAACCAGGCGGTCGTTGACATCGGCGAGTACACCTTCGCGGGGAACGTGCGTCGTATCGAGCTCAAAGAATGCCTGTTGTACCGCGGAGGCGACGGCAACATCTACGTGGGCACCTGCGCGGCGGGCGCGGAAGTCCTGTACTTCTGACGCCCTTGTGAACACTGTACGGTTGTCCAGTCCAGTGGCAGGATCTCGGGACGAGACGGCCCCGTGCGTACGCGTCAGCTCCGCGAAAGCTTGCTGATAAGGGGCGTCGGTGAGGAGTTCGACCACCCTGTCCACGGCTCCACGTTCCCAGCCCACCGACAGCCAGGGCCAGGCCAGGCGGGACCGCAACCACCACCGGGAAGGCGCCCGTCACGGGGTGGCCGCCAGCCGTCACGAGGCTGTGTATGGGGTGCTCCAGACAGGCGCATACCGCGTAGGAGGCGGGCAGCTCGGCCGGGAGCGGAACCTGCGGGGCCGCGGATCGTTCGCCGGTGGGGACGACATCCCGCCCGCACCGAGGAGGCGACGCCATGGACCGCACGCACGCTCCCCGGACCAGGCGCCGCACGCGGCTCGCCATCCGCTCCGTACTCGCCGTCTGCGCCGCCTTGGCGGCCTGCCTGGCCGCGCTGCCCGCGCGGGCAGCGGCCGACGGGCCGGTGTTCGACCGGGACTTCCCCGACCCCGACGTCATCCAGGTGGCGGGCACCTACCACGCGTACGCCACCAACGGGAACGGCCGGAACATCCAGCACGCCACCTCGGACGACCTGACCACGTGGTCACCGGCCGCGGCCGACGCCCTGCCCGTGCTCGGCGGCTGGGCCGCGACGGAGCCCCGCGGCAAGGTGTGGGCCCCGGACGTGTTCGACAACGGCAGCGGCTTCACGATGCACTACACCGCCCGCGACGCCGCGAGCGGGACGCAGTGCATCGGTGTCGCGCTGTCGCGCTCCCCCCACGGCCCGTTCACACCGGTGGGTGATCGGCGGCTTATCTGCCCGGCCGACGAGGGCGGCGCGATCGACGCGGCCGGCTTCACCGAGGGCGGCCGGCGCTACGTCCTGTGGAAGAACGACGGCAACTGCTGCTCCCGCGACACCTGGCTCCACCTCCAGGAGACGTCCTGGGACGGCACCCGCCTCACCGGCGAGGCGGTACGGCTGATCACCCGGGACCGCGACTGGGAGGGTGGTCTCGTGGAGGCCCCCACCCTGGTCCGCCGAGGCGGCCGCTACGTGCTGTTCTACTCGGCGGACGCGTACGACGGGGAGTGGTACAAGACCGGCTACGCGGTCGCGGACCGGCTCACCGGCCCGTACACCAAGGCTGCCGATCCGCTGATGACGACCGACAGCTTCTCGCGCGCCGTCGTCGGGCCCGGCGGCCAGGACGTCGTCACTGGCCCAGACGGCCGTGACCGCATCGTCTTCCACGGCTGGAGCGGCCCCAGCCGGGTTCTGTACGCCGCCGACCTGGGGTTCGCGCACGGCCGGCCCGTGGTGCGCGGCAGCAAGGCGCGCCACCAGGCAGAGGACGCGCGTGTGCACCGCGCGATCGTACGGGCCGCGCCGAGCGCCCAGGGCGATCGTGCTGTCGGGTACATCGACCACCCTGACAGCTTCGTCGAGTTCGACGTCTTCGCCGCTTCCGCCGGGCACCACACCCTCTTCGTGCACTTCGGCAACGGCTCCCTGGACCACACCGGCGCCCCGGTGGCCTCCTCGCACCTGCTTTCGGTCAACGGCAGCGCCGCGGGCGCCGTGCACTACCCGCACAGCGGGTGGGACACCTGGCGCACCGCGCGGGCGCCGCTCACCCTGCGGGAGGGCTGGAACACCGTCCGCCTCGGCAAGGGCGAGTGGTACGCCGAACTGGACAGCGTGGATGTCGCCTGACACCGTCGGCTCGGCCGGGCGGTGTCAGCCCCACCTCTGGTGGTCCGTACGGGCGCATGGCAGGGCCCGCAGGCCCACATCGGCACTGTCGTCGAGGCATGCGCCCGTGGCCTTGCTGCGTACCTCGACCGATTCGTCGGGCCAGGTAGTGACCGCCCACTTCTGGGACGGGGCGGCGGTACAGGCCGCCGTGTCCAGGCCGTCCGGGCCGTGGGCGAGGCAGGCGCCGGTGGCGTGGTTGCGCAGCCGGAGGGCGCCGTCCGGCTGCCGGTGCAGGGTCCACCGCTGGTAGCTCATGCCGTTGCAGGGGAAGGTGCGCAGCCGTTTGTCGAGGCTGTGGTCCAGGCAGGCACCGGTCTTGCGGCTGACGAAGATGCGCACGGTGTCGGCCGGCCCCGGCCCGCCCGTGGCGGGCTCCCCTGTTTCGGGTGCCGTTCCGGCTGCTCTTTCGGCTGCGGACCCGGCCCGGTTGGTGTGGGCGCCGTCCGCCGGTGCTCCGGGCACTGACGGCAGGAGGAACCAGGTGAGCACCGCGCCCAGCGCCGCCCCGGCCAGGGCGCCGGCGAGGGTGCACGCGCGGCGGCCGCCCGGCAGCCGCCACGCCCTGCGCCGCGGCGCGGCGGCCCCTGGATCCGCGCTGTCGGCCGCCCCCGCGGCTGCCGGGGTGGGTGCCGCGACCTCGGCGACCTCGGCCGCTTCCTCCTCGGCGGCCTCGGCCACTTCCGCAGGCTGATGCGCGCCGACCGCGGGCGGCCGGGGCTCGTTGCGCTCGGCGGCCTCCCACAGCGCGCGGTACTCCGCAGAATCGGCGCCCAGCGCCCGGCACAGGTCTTGGACTACGGTCCAGGGCGGAACGGTCTGCCCGCAGAAGTAGCGCGACAGCGACGAGTCGCTGATGGGCATCCGGCTCTCCAGGTCGCGCAGGGTGCATCCGGAGCGCTGTTGGAGGGCACGCAGCGCGGCGCCCAGCCGGCGGGCGTCCGTGGTGTGCCGGTCCGTGCCGTCGAGGTAGCTCATCCCTGCCCTCTCCCCGGAAGGTCGCCGAGGTGTCCCATGTGGCGCGCCCTGTCCCGGGATGCGCCCGTCCCAGCAGGTCAGAAGGGTAGGGATCCCGACATAGTCGAAGCAACCGGGACAAGGTTGCCCGCGCTTCCAGACCGCCACAAACTCGGAGCATCCAGCCGGCGGTTCACCCCTCGAGGTGAAGCACGCGGCTTCCCCTCGTCCGCCTCCGTGCGGCAGAGGTGCGCCCACCTGCCGGCCCACTCACACCGATCGAAAGGTCTCTCAGCGATGCGCTTCGACTCCCGTACGGCGAGGACGTTGTCCACCGGCTTCGCCCTGATGCTCCTTCCCCTGGCCACCGTCGAGAGTGCTGTCGGCGCCGACACGAGTACCCGGGGGGCGGCCGCCGGCATGGTGTACAAAGTCCAGCTCAGCAACCGGTGCCTGGACGCGGACACGAACACCATCAACAACAACGGCGGCATCGTCCAGCTGTGGAACTGCAACGGCCAGCCCCAGCAGGCCTGGTACCGGGGCGCGGACCACTCGATTCGCCTGAAGTACAACGGAAAGTGCCTGGATCACGACACCACCCAGAACCGCAACGGCGGGAAGGTCCAGCTCTGGGACTGCAACGGCTCCCCGCAGCAGTCCTGGCGCTGACGGCGCTCGCAGCGGAGAAGTGAGGGGGCCGAAGCCTGACAGCGGAAGCCACCGGAACGGCGGCGCCGTCCCCGGCATGTGCTCGGGGCCGGCTCCGTCGACCGTCCACCGGCGAAGCTGGTGCTCACCAGGTGGCCGCCGTCGCGGACCAGCGCGGCCATCCGGTCGGCCACGTCCTCGCGGCGTTGGCCAGGGCCAGGCGGCGCCGACCCCGTCGGGGTGGGCGCCGCGGAAGGTTTCGGCCACGCGCTGACTTCGGCCGTCTTCGGCTGCGAGGTGGAATGCTCCCCGTAGGCGACGACCGCTTGTCCGTTGGCACGGCCAGGCCCGCGCCACTGATTGAGACCGCTGATGCACCGTCCGGTACTCGACAGCCTCTCGTCCTCGCGGCTCGGGACCGCGCGCTCCGCCCCCGCCACGGCGGCAGCGATCCGGGGGTCTTCTCGTCTGCCTGCCGCAGGACTCCGGTCTCCTCGTTCTTCACGGTCTGGGTCGGGAAGGTGCGGGGCGGTCATCAGCTCCAGGCCCGGTGACGGCGGTGGAGCCGAGCAGCGCGTCATCACCCGGGACGCGTACACGCCGAGCAGCCGGGCGAGCTCGGCCGGCGGCAGCTGCCCAGCGGTGTCCCAGTCCTGCCTGCGCCGCAGGCCAGGGCCTCAGGCGGCGAACGGGTTGGTGTGGCCGGGCAACTGCTGCCCCGGGCGCAGGAACCGCTGGCCGCCTTGTTCGTCGCGCACCGCGAGGAACCCGGCGTCCGTCAGCCGCTGTGCGATCTTCCCGCGGCGGATCGCGCCCACCTTGAACGCCACGGTGAAGAGCAGCGCGACCGCCCCGCCGGAGGCGACCGCTTCGACCGGCGACCTGTCGATGAGCAGGAGGACGGTCAGGACCGCGCAGGCGAGGTAGCCCTTCACCTTCTGGCTCCGGTCGGCGACGTACAGGGCCATGACGTCGAAGGTGATGAGGTCCTTCAGCACGGCCACGGCACCGGCCGCTTCGGGGAGCGGCTTCAGCGAGCCCTGCTCCAGCCCCGGCACTGTCCCGCCGTTGCCCGCCTGCGGATGGGCGGTGATGGTGGCCGCCTCGCGGACGCGCGCGTCGGGCTGCGGGTCCCGGTACAGCCGGACCTGGACGAGCGAGTTCTTGAACCCGGTCCTGTACGCCATGCCGAAGGTGTAGCCGTACTGCTCCGCCACGTGCGCCAGCGCGGCCGCCTTCGGCGTGGAACCCTGGGGGGCGATCTCGACGATGTCCTGCTGACAGGCGATCTGCTGGAGCATCCCCGCTATGTGACGTTCTACGGACATCCTGTTCCCCGCCCCCCTGAGACCCCACGCCTGGAGCCGACCGGCGCACAGCCTAGAGGGTGCGCCGCCGATCGGAACGCGCGCGGTCCCCCGGCCATGGACCGGGAGACCCCTACGACGTGGGCAGCGGCGGACACGTACCGTCCACGTCGATATCTCGGGGCCGATCGCCGACCAACGGCGCGCACCTGACGGTGGTCAAGGATGCCGCGGTGGCTCTGCCGGCCGATCTGACCGTACTGCTGGCCGAGGTGGCGGGGCGTCTGGGCGACCTGGCGGTGCGGGAGCCGCTGGTGGCGCTGGGCCGACCCGCACCCGCCGGGCCGGCCCTGACGCTTTCCCCGGCCCAACCCGCATGGTCGCGTAAGTAGACTTACGCGACCCCAGCCGCAGACCGGTTCACCGGCTCATGGCATCGCCGAAATGCAGTCGCACGGCATCCGCAGCCCGACGGTGGTATCAGCCCGGGCGGCCAACTCCTGAAAGTTGCGACCCGATAGGCTGCTGCCGAGGCCTGACGAGGTCAGCCTTCGACGTACGCCACGATCGTGATGGTCCGCAGGGCGGTCACGTAGTAGATCACCCGTACCCCGTCGATCTCGTCCGCGTAGTCGCGCAGCAGGGTGCCGGGCACCTCGGTGCCGAGGTCGGGGTTGACGCTGATCGCGACGATCGCACGGTCCAGGCGGTGCGTCTCGTTCGCGGTGAGCTTGCTGAGCTGAGTGAGGGCGGGCTCGACCATGACAACGCGCGAGCGGCGGGCGGAGGGCTCAGGCGACACGCGGCTGCCCGTCCTCGAGACGCTCCAGGTGGGCGTCCCGGGCCGTCTCCCACAGCACGCCGGACTCCGGGGCGGGGTAGCCGTTCGCGGCAATGTCCTCCAGCACCGAGGCGAGGACGTCAACCTTCGCACGCTGGTCGGCTGCGTACGCGAGCACGGACGCGGCAGCGTGCTCGTCGAGGGGATGCCGTTCGGGCACGGGCGCGGTGGCCGGCGGGTGGCTCATCCGGGACTCCTGGGCTGTCATCTGGCGTGTGGGTCACCACGGTATCGCCCGAGCCCGCGGACCGGGATCCGCTCCGGCGAAACGGAAGGATGCTGTGGTGCGTGCCGTTACCTGAGGTTGATGCCCGCAGCGGTGGGGATCACCTACCGCCGGTCCCGGTGCGTTGCTGGTGGTGTAGCCAGGCCGTCAGTGCTGCGTGCAGTTCAGCGGCTTCGGGGGGGTTGAGGTGTGGCTGGTGGTGTCGGTGTCCCCCAGCATGTGCCGTACCTATCACGCTAGCTACAACCGCACGCACCCGTGGCCGCAGACAGCTGATTTCCACCCACGCCGGGTCCGACCTGCTATGACGGACAGCGGCTTGGAGCCGGTTACGGCCTCCTCCGTCACGTTCAGGCACAGCCACCCGCAGCAGCGAATGGCGGAGAACCCCGCGCAGCTCACCGCCCATGGGCCCTGCTCTCCTGTTGACTGGCCCCAGGCGATGGCCAAGACGGCGCACTGGACGGTCGGGTCGGAGCCCTCTCCCACCCGAGAGGGGCGGGGGCGGGGGCAGGGACGCCCGAAGTCCCCAACTTCTGGGGGAACTTGCATGCCCTTCCGGGTAGGCCGCTACCCCCGTCACCGTCGGCCGGCTGGCGAAGAAGCGGGAGCCGTCGGCTCGGAGCAAGCCCAGTCAGCGTAGGAGCAGACACCCACCTGTGAGTGCTGTCGTGCCCCTGCCGGGGTTTGAGTGAGTTCGGCTCAGACCGGCAGAGGTCGCGGGATTCACCAACCGGTCTTGGCCGACGACGAGTAGCATCCGGCACCAACGCACATCCCTCCAAAAGGAGCGTGGACTGCAGTGGCCAAAGAGCCGATCAACACCCCGATCCAGACCGAGTACACGGAGCATCTGGCCGCCGCCCTCGCAGCCAACCAGGCCGAGCAGGCGACCCTCACCGCGCGCCTGAACAAGCTCCAGGGAGAGGAGAAGTGGCTCGCCGCGGCGCTGGCGGACACGCCGCGGGCTGCCGGTGCTGAGCCGCCGCCGGGTCCTGCCCAGCCTGCAAGCAGCACTCCCCCGGTCGGCGAAGGCACTTATGCGGCGGCCGTACCGCTGCCGAGGATGGAGAAGCCGGCAGACGGCGCGGCTCCGGCGAAGAAAGCGACCGCAGCCAAAAGGGCCTCCGCCAAGAAGACGACAGTCAGGAGGACCGCGGAAACCCCAGCGACGAAGACCGCGACTGTCAAGACGACGGCCGCCAAGAAGACGGCGACTGCCGGGGCCAAGGAGACAGCGCAGTCGGAGCCCACGCTCGGCAAGCTCCTCAGCGAGATCCTGTCCAAGCTGCCCGGTGAGCCCAAGAAGGTCAGCGAGATCCAGAGTGAGCTGGAAGCGGCGCACCCCGATCGCGCGACGTCCGTTCAGACAATCCGCAATGCCCTGCAGCGGCTGGTCGAGAAGGACAGACTCGAGAGGGACAACCGGCAGGGCATGGTGCTCTACACCTGGCCCGTGCCCGAGGCCACCCCGCCGCCCGCGGACGAGCCGAAGGCCGAGGAACCCGCCCCGGCCTCCGTCTGAGAGCAGCAACCCCTCGGCCGGCGGCGGCTACTCTCTGCCCCTACCAGGGCGCCAAACCGTCTGCAGGCCCGGCCCGTACTCCTCAGCAAGGAAAGCAGCCAAGGTTCGCTGTTGTTCCTCGCGGGCGATCTGCTGGCCAAGGATGCGGGACCTCCTGGTCGTGATCGGCGGCCCGGTCACCGGCGCCGTGCTGGCCGCGGACTGCAGCTCGGGGAGTTCCCGGACACGGTGCGTTGCGCAGGACGCGGGCGGCCTGCTGCAGCTTGTACGGGTCCGGCGAAGGCAGGGAGAGGGCCACGCTCGGGGTCGGTACCGGTCCGGATGGGGACAGCGGCGCACACCGTGCCCAGGGCGTACTCCTGCAGGTCCAGGAGGGGTTCGCCCGGATGGCGGGTGTCGAGTTCGGTGAACAGGGCCTCGGGGCTGGTGATGGTGTGCGGGGTGAAGGCCTCCATCCGGTGGCGACCGAGGTGGTCGCGGCGTTCTTCGGGGTCGAGCTGGACGAGGAGGGCTTTGCCGACGGCAGAGGCGTGGGCGGCTTCGCGGAAGTCGACCCATTCGTGGACGGCGGGGGCGGTGGGGCTGTCCGCGTACTGGGTGATGGAGACCTCGCCGTCGGTGTAGCTGGCGACGTAGGCGGCGACGCCGACGCTCGGCGATCTTCAGCGCGGGCCGAGGAGAGGTGATCACCACTCACCGAGGATGGCCCCAACTACCGTGTATTCGTCCCGTCGTTCGCGCTCAGAGACGCAAGACAGTAGCCTGCTTGAACAGAGTCCGTGAGACTTGGGGGTGGTGAGTGCAGGCGCCTGCGACCGTCGTGCAGCTCGCTCTGCTCGTCCTTCTGGTGCTGCCCGGGGTCACCTATCAGTTCGTGCGCGAACGCCGCCGTGGGCCGGTGCCCGGTGAGCGTGATCTGGGTGAGCGGGTGCTGCGGGCGATCGTCGCGTCGATCGCGCTGGACGCCCTGTACGCCGTGGTGGCGGGGCCGGCGCTGGTTCGCCTGGCTCGAGGCACCGGCGGCGGCTGGGACGGCTTCGTGGAGCGGCCGCGAGTGGTCGGCTTCGTCGCCGTGGTGCTGTTCCTCGTCGTGCCGGCCGTGGCGGCGGTCACCGTTTCCCTGGTGGATCGGCAGCGACGCAAGGCTCGGTTCCTGCGCACGCCCAGCGCCTGGGACCACGCGTTCCGCGACCGCGAACCGTGCTTCGTGCGCGTGCGGCTCAAGGACGGCAACTGGGCGGGCGGCTGGTACGGCGACCGGTCGTACGCCTCCTCGTACCCTCACCCGGCCGAGCTGTACCTCGAATCGGCGCGCGTGATGGGTGCCGACGGGTCGTTCGGCGCGCGCGTGCACGGGACGGCGGGCCTGCGGCTGCGGGCGGAAGACTTCGACGTGCTGGAGTTCGTCGAAGCCGGAGAACCGGCGGCCGTGCCGGGGGAGGAGCGATAATGGCGCACGAACCCGAGCTGTCGCCCGAAGAGGCGGCACTGCTGCAGGAGGCCGCGGAACGCGGCTACACCCCGAAACGCACGGTCGCCGAGCCGGACGAGGCGCCCGGTGGCCCGGCCGGCACCTCGAACGGCAACGAGGACTGACGCGTGGGTGGTGGGCCCGCGAACGGCCTGGCCGAGCGGTTCTGGGAGGCGTTCCACGTGGCCCGGCACAGCGCGGACCCCGCGTCGGTCGAGAAGGCGATCGACCTCGGCCATGCCCTGCTGGCCGCCGAGGACGTGGCCGAGCGCCGCTCGGTCCTGTCGAATCTCGGAGGCCTGCTGCAAACCCGCTACCACCAGACCGGCGACTTCGCGTTCCTGCAGGAAGCCGTACGGGCAGTCACGGAGGCCTACCTCCTGGCGTACGAAAGCCCGGAGGATTCGGCGGGCTACGCCAACAACATCGGCATGCTGCTGCACACCGCGTTCCTGCGGAACCAGGACCGCGAGACCCTAGCCGACGCGCTGGACTGGAGCCGGACGGCCGTCGAGGAGGAACCGTCCACGAAGAAGGCGTTCTACCTGGGCAACCTCGTCGTCGCGCTCCGGACGGCGTTCACCGTGACGGAAGACCTCGCCCGCCTGGCGGAAGCCGCCGAGCACGCACGGGCCGCCGTCGCATGCTCCCACGATGACGTGCTCACCGCCGGGAGCCTGCACTTCCTCGCCGTCGTCCTGCGCGACTGGTTCCGTGTCACTGGGGAGACAGGTGTGTTGGAGGAAGCCGTCGACGCCGCGCGGCGAGCGGTGGAGCTCACGCCGGCCGGGTCGTCCGACGTGCTCGACCGGTTGAAGAACCTCGGGTACCTTCTGAACGACCACTACCGGGCTCGCGGAGCGCGGGATGATCTGGCCGAACTGCTTCTGGTCCGGCAGACCCTGGTGGCCCACACCCCGGTCATCGATCCGCGGCACTCGCAGAACCTCCTCGAGCTGACGGCCACGGAACGGGACTGGGCCGCCCTCACCGGCGAGGGTCCTCAATCGACCGACGGCTGGGAACGCGCCGACACCGAAGCCGAAGCGTGCGGCCGGTACGCCGCCAAGTTCAAGCAGACCCGGGACTCGGCCCTGCTCGACCGGGCGATCGAGCTCGGGCGTTCGGTGGCGGCGGCGACCCCCGCCGGGCACCCCCATCGGGGCGTGCGGCTGGACCACTTCGCCACGGCGCTGGCCACCCGGGGTGAAGAGTTCGGGGACCACGCCGCGCTCGCGGAGGCCGTCAGCATCGAGCGGGAGGCGGTCGCGTGCACGACGGCGGGCCACCCGCTGCGGGTCCAGTTCATGGGCAACCTCGCCGTCAACCTGAACGCGTTGTTCCACGCGACCGGAGACCTGGCCCACGTCATGGACGCGATCGACGTCGCTCGCCGTACCGCCGAGGCCACGGCCGGGCAGGGCGACCACCCCCGTTCGCTCGGGATCCTCGCCGTCGTGCTGCACACCCGGTTCCGGGTGACCGGCGAGCTGCAGGTGTTGTCGGAGGCGGTCGACCGCGCGCGGGAGTCCGTCCGCCTCGGCGCGAGCCTGGTCGCCGCGCAGGCCCAGCGGCTCTCCAACCTTGGCACCATGCTGTCCGACTGGTTCACCAGGACGGGCGAGGCGAGCGTGCTCGACGAGGCGATCGCCGCGCACCGCGCGGCCGCGGATGTGACGGCGGACGACGACCCGGGCCGGGCCGTGCGGCTCGCCAATCTCGGCGGTGTGCTGGGGATGGCGTACGCGAGGTTCGGCGACCGGAACGCGTTGCGGAACGCGATCGCCGCGCGTCGCGCGTCCGTGGCCGCGACTCCGCAGGACAGCCCGCACTGGCCCGGGTACGCCGCGAGCCTGGCCTCCGCGCTCAGCGACTGGTGCACGAACCCCGCCGTCGAGCAACGGGATCCGCAGGTCCTCGGCGAGGCGGTCGGCCTGGCCCGGAGTGCGGCGCGCAAGCCCGAGCATGACGCCTACTCCCGGGCGGGTTTGCTAACCGTCGTCGGCAGCGTCCTGGCGCTCGGCTTCCGGCACCTCGGCGACGGCGACGCGCTGACCGAGGCACTCGGCTGCTACCGCGAAGCCGCGGCGTCTGCCGGATCGCCGACGGAGAGCCGGGCGGAAGCGGCGGACCGGTGGGGCGATCTGGCCGCCGAAGCCGGGCAGTTCGACGTGGCTGCCGAGGGGTACGCCGCCGCGGTCCGGCTGCTTCCCCGGCTCGCCGGGCGCCGCCTGGGCCGCGAGGACGCCCAGTACTGGCTCGGCCGGTTCGCCGGGGTCGCCGCCGACGCCGCCGCGTGCGCGCTGGCCGCCGGCGACGAGGTGAGCGCGGTGACCCTGCTCGAATCCGGACGCTGCGTGCTCGCCGCCCAGGCACTCGACAGCCGCGGCGATCTTTCCGACCTGCGCGAGCGGGCGCCCGAGCTGGCCGAACGCTTCCGGACGCTCACCGCGGAGTTCGAAACCGACACCACGAGCGACCGCGTGGCCCTCGCCGACGAGCTCGACGCGGTGACCGACCGGATCCGCGCGCTGCCCGGGATGGAGCGGTTCCTACAGCCCCCGCTGCTCGCCGACCTCACCGCGCAGGCGCACGAGGGCCCGATCGTGTACGTCAACGTCAGCCGGCACCGGTGTGACGCGCTGATCATCACTCCGGACGGGGTCCGGTCACGCGCGCTGGACCGGCTGAGCGAAGAAGCCGTGAGTCACCGCGTACGCGCTCTGCACACCGCGTTCACGGAGGGGCGGCTGGCCGCCGAGCAGGCGATCCATGACACGCTTGAGTGGCTGTGGGACACCGTCGTGGGCCCTGTGCTCGGCGAACTGGGGCTGACGGCGGAACCGGCGGCGGATGGTCCGTGGCCAAGGATCTGGTGGGCCCCGGTGGGGTCGCTCAGCCTGCTCCCCCTGCACGCGGCCGGCCACCACCGCGACGGCGGACCTGTTCTCCTCGACCGCGTCGTCTCCTCGACGACGCCGACGATCCGCGCTCTGGGCCACGCCCGCGCGGGCCGCCGCGACGACCGGAACGAGCCGCGGCTGCTGGTGGTCGCGATGCCGCACACTCCGGACGCCCCGGACCTGCCTGGCGCACAGGCCGAAGCCGACCACCTGGCCGCTCTCATACCCGGCGCCACGGTCCTGGTCGGCGCGGACGCTACTCGTGACGCCGTTCTCGAGGCCTTGCCGGCCAGTGGCTGGGCGCACTTCGCCTGCCACGGGTACAGCGACCCGGACAACCCTTCGGACAGCCACCTCGCGCTGCACGACCACGACCGCGCGCCGTTTCGGGTGCTGGACCTTTCCCGGCTGCGCCTACGGAACGCGGAGTTCGCGTTCCTGTCGGCCTGCGACACGGCCCGCACCACCGCGCGCCTGTCCGACGAGGCGATCCACCCGTTGGCGGCTTTTCAGATAGCCGGGTTCTCCCAGGTAGTCGGCACGCTCTGGCGCGTCGACGATGTCGTGGCACCAGCCTTCAGTCAGCAGATCTACGGCGAGTTGATCGCGGATCGATCCGGTGCGTTGTGCGCGTCGGCGGCGGTCCATCGCACGGTCAGGCAGCTCAGGACGAAGTATCCGAACCTGCCGTCGGTGTGGGCCGCACACGTCCACGCGGGCGCCTGATTACGCGCACTCCGTCGTATCGGAGGTTGATCCGCAGCCGACTCGGCCAGCTGCGTCGGTAGCTGTCATCGGCATCCGCTCATGGCTCCCCTTTCTGTCAAGCCGTGGGCTCATTTTTGATCTCGGGACCGATGAGCCGCTGAACGAGCTGCGGACCGCCGCCACACGGGCCTTCGAGGTCGTGCTCGGCGCTGCGGCCACCACGTACGAAACCGGTGTTTTGCACCTGATGGAGTCGTACGCCACCGCCGAAGTCGAGCTCGACCACCACCACCAGATCCACCGACGCGTACGCCGAGTCCGCCCCAGCCACGCGCCGCGTCGACGCAGTCGCGCTGGTCGACGTGGTGGCCAACGACGTCGAGAAGACCATCACCTGGGAGACGATCCCGTTGGGTGGCAGACTTCTCGGCGTGCTCCTGGACGCCGAGACCGCAACCCGCCTGAAGCTGCTCACCGGGGACGAAGCAAGAGCGGTCATGCTGCGCCTCGGTGCTCTTGAAAGCGCCGTGAAGGAGGCCCCGTGACGCTCAGACCGCCGGTGGAGCCGATGCTGGCGCCCCAGGGGCGGGTATCACGGACATGACCGAGCTGTGCCGCGCCGCGCACGGCGCCACCAGCCCTACCGTGGCCGCGCTCTGCCACCAGACCTACTGTGACCGACTCTTTGACCTGGCCTGTGAGCGGTCGAGGTGGCCCGGGTGAGCGTCGGAGGTGGCCCGCGCCCCTGGTTTGGGGTGTCAGGGGCGGACGGCGGCCACCAGCTCGCCGGTCGTCACCACCCGGGCAAAGCCCCCGCCGTGCAGCGAGACGGCACTCGCTCGGGCCAGTTCGTCGGCCGTCAAATGCCAGCTGTTCGGGCCGGTCAGGTCGAAGGTGTGGGTGGCGTCGAGGGCGACCAGCACGTCGTAGCCGAGATTGCCGCCCATGCGGGCGGTGGTCTCCACGCACATGTTGGTCTGGATACCGGCCAGTACGACCTGGTTAATGCCCGCCTCCTTGAACCAGTCGTCAAGGTTGGGGGTGCCGTAGAACGCCGAGTTCACGGACTTGGTGACGAGTAGCTGCGGCCCACCGCCCTTGCCGCGCCGCTCCTCGACGTAGTCCTTGAAATCGTTTCCCTCGTACCCGGTCCGCAGCGGCGAGCCGGGATCGTTCGAGTCGTGCCGTACGAAGACGACCGGCCGGTCTGTGTCCTGCCAGGCCGCGATCAACGAGGCGATGTTCTGGTCGGCGGCCTGATTGTTGCGTCGGCCCCAGAACTCCGACTCGTCGAAGCCCTTCTGCACGTCCACCACTACCAGCGCCGCGTTCTGCGTGATCTCCATGTCCACGATTCTGCCGCCCCGGCGGGCCCTGCCACAGGAGGAGAAAAGACACCGATCGATGGTTTACTGCCAGGATGACCAGACCCGCACCGGCACACCGCATCGCCCTGATCGCCTTCCCCGGCATCCGTGCCTTCGACGTCTCGGTGATCACCGAGGTGTGGGGTACGGACCGCACCGACCGCGGGTGCCCCGCGTTCGAGCTGCGCCGCGTAGCCGCAGGCCCCGACCCGGTACCGATGCGCGGCGGGCTCGCCCTCACGCCGGACCGCACCCTCGCCTGGCTACCCCTTGCCGAGCTGATCCTTGTACCGGGCTTGGACGACCACATCACCCCAGCACCCGAGCCCGTCCTCGCAGCGCTACGCAGCGCCCACGCCCGAGGCACCACCATCGCCGCTCTGTGCGGCGGCGCGTTCACACTCGCCCAGGCGGGACTGCTGGACGGCCGCCGGGCGCTGACCCACTGGGCACTGACCGACCTACTGAAGGCCCGACACCCACAGGTGCGGGTCGAGCGAGACGCCCTGTTCGTCGAGGACGGCAATCTATGGACAGCCGCCGGCACCGCCGCCGGCATCGACCTGTGCCTGCATCTGGTACGCGCCACGCACGGCGCAGAGGCAGCTGCGACAGTCGCCCGCTCCATGGTCACCGCACCCTTCCGGACCGGCACCCAGGCCCAATTCATCGAACACCCGACACCGCACGCCGACCGCGCCGCAGACGCACTGGCCGAAGTACGCGCCTTCGCCCTGGCCCATCTCGACGAGCCACTCACCGTGGCCGCGCTTGCCGCCCGCGCCAGGATGTCGCCCCGCTCCTTCGCCCGACACTTCGCGGCAGCCACCGGAACCACCCCGCTGCGCTGGCTTGTCGACCACCGCATCGCAACGGCCCAGAAACTCCTGGAGCGCACCGATCTGCCCATGCCCGAGGTCGCCCGCCGATCCGGTTTCGGCAGCGAAGTCACCATGCGCCAGCACTTCACATCCCGTCTGGCGACCAGCCCACGCGCCTACCGCACCTCGTTCGCCGAACAACCGCCCTCTGCGCAGAGCCATTGATTGCGGGCCAACCCAAGGACTCAGTCCCACCTACGGCCGATGACCGGAGCGTGGCGCTCGCGCAGGAATTCGAACACGCGTTTCGCTACGGGTGTGAGATCCCGTTCCGCTTCTCCGAGGACCTGATCACGCTCCAAAGGGCGTGGCAGCAGACGTACGCCGAGCTCGCGCAGGCCCCCCGCCGGGGCCGGTACGACCGTGCTGCGACGCCGGCTGATCACCCTCTCGGGGACCTTGTGCAGCCATCCCTACTGGGCGGCCCCCGCCGCCTGGCGGGCTGGCGGCGTCGAGCTGCGGCGCGCCGCGCCCGCACCCACACCTCCGTACCGGCGGACGGGGAGGCAGCAGCATGAACGAGCAGACCACCACGCCCCGCCCGCAGGTCGCCACCTGGTCACCCAGCCAGACCGTGGCCCCTGCGCCCGGTGCCACACCTCCCCGTGCCGCTACGGGGTGGGCGGGAACCCCCCTCTGCAAGCAGTGCCAGCAGGCCCGGCAGGAACAGCCGGCCCGCCCCTGACCGTGTCCGACCCTTACCCGTCGGCCCCGATCGCTTTGGTCCTCCCCGACGGGCAGGCCATCGAGCGTGCCGAGAACCCCGGTGCTCTGGTGCAGCACGCCGGCCTGAGTCATGACCAGCGTCGCCTGCCGGCCCTTCACGTCCGAACCGAGCCGGAAACCCACCACCATCGTGCCCATCCAGCGCCGCCCTCTCCTGACCGCCGCAGCCGTCTCACCACGCTAGCCAGACCACGCACGCCGGGGGACGGGATGGCGATGTTCCCTTGGACGGGAGCGGTACGTGCTAGAGCGGGACCTGTCCAGTCCCTCTGCACGTCGTCGGGTTCAGGTCTCGGCAAGCAGCGGCTCTACATGAGCGGGACGACAGCGGTCGGCGGCCCGACCGCCATGGACGAGGCCTGGAACAAGTACCTCACCATCGGATAGCAGCCACCTCACGTAGCCAAAGTCCCGCCGGAGATGGCCTACGGCCGGGGCTTTGGCGTTCCCGCCGTCCGGTCGGGAACGCGGGGTCGGATTCCTGCCAGCGGTGAGGGCCTGGGGGCTGTTTGATTGAACTCGCAACCAAACGATGCGGGAGGACATGCACATGGACAGGAACGCGGTGGCACTGGTGACCGGGGGAAGCCGGGGGATCGGAGCGGCCGTTGCCGTGCGGCTCGCCGAGGACGGGGCGGATGTCGCCATCACGTACGTCAGCGATGCCGAGGCCGCGACGCGGGTGGTCAAGGCCGTGGAGGCGCTCGGGCGGCGAGGCGTCGCGCTGCGGGCCGATGCGGGGGACGCGGCAGAGGTCGCGAACGCCGTCGGGGAGACCGTACGGCGGTTCGGGCGGCTCGACGTGCTCGTGAACAACGCCGGGGTCGGGGCCGTCGGGCCCCTGGAGGCCGTCGAGTTGACCGAGGTCGACCGAGTACTGGACGTCAACGTGCGGGGCGCGTTCCTCGCGGCCCAGGCTGCCGCGGCGCGCATGCGGGAGGGCGGGCGGATCATCACCATCGGCAGCTGCATGGCGCAGCGGGTGCCCGGGCCGGGCGGGGTGCTGTACGCGATGAGCAAGGCAGCGACGATCGGGCTGACGAAGGCCCTGGCGCGGGAGCTCGGCGGGCGCGGGATCACCGCGAACCTGGTGCATCCGGGGCCCGTCGACACCGACATGAACCCGGCCGACGGACCGTACGCGGGCCCGCAGGCGGCGATGACGGCGCTGGGCCGGTTCGGTAGGGCGGGGGAGGTCGCGGACGTGGTGGCATTCCTCGCGGGACCGGGCGCGGACTATGTCACAGGAGCGGAGTTCGCGGTGGACGGCGGCCACGCCGCCTAACGAGCTCGTGCATGGTTGGCGGTGAGGCGTCGGTTCCCCGATCGTTGATCACAGGACGCGGACTCGGTCGACGCGCATAGCAACTCGGCAAGCAGCTGCCGGCGAGCCTGGAGGGTCTCCCCCCGCTCGACGCGCGCCGTGTCGTGGTAGCCCGCCGTGGCAGCTGCGATCATCCGGGCGTTCTCCTGAGCCCCGTACGTGATCAGTTTGGCGAATTCTGCGTAGTTCTCGGAGTTCGCCACCGAAAGAATGTCTCGCAGGCCGGCCAGATGCCCCACCTCGAATCCGTCTCGAAGGTCGGACGCGGAGAACGAGTCGAACAGGCACCGATGCGATCCCATATTCCGAAAGACCTCGAGATCGGAGTCGAGGAAGGGGGCCTGGCCGTTGTCGAATATGTCGAGCATGCGGACCGTCACGAACTGCAGTTCACCCGGGATCTCATTGGGGCGCTTCGCATGCAGCTGCGCCACTTTGGGAATCTCGCTCGTCGTCATGTCGAGAATCTTCGAGACAGTGATGTCGCGTCGAGCCTTCAGCTGCCTGACGAGCTTTGGGTCGTTAATGTGACACACCTCCATCGGCAACCGAAGGGATGCCCGAATCGCACCGGGATGGCGCCGTACGAACTTTGGACGGTAATTTTCAGCGCACGGACGCCTCATTCGCCGGCGCTGGAATGGAACCGCCGACCTGGCGGGAGAGGCGCAAGGACCTTCCGGCCTCGGTGCAGACGTGGCGGTCCACACCGGTTCCGAAAGGCCCCGGACATGCACGTACTACTAACCGTGGTTCCGCGTCATTTCGACGGCGATGTTAGCCGCCTGGCGGCCTATCCGGGAAGGGTGGTGGGAAGGCAGTTGCGGGGAATGAAGTACCACCCCTGCTGGCCGACGCCATCGGTGCTGTCGGCCCGCGGGTCGCGGATCATCACCCACTTGCCGTCGCGCGAGACGTAGCGCCACAGGACGGTCTGGCCGACGGCTATCCGGCCGTTCAGCGGCGAACTGGCCGCCGCGGGAACCTTCCAGGGCTGCACGTTGCCGTAACCCCTGATGTGCGATCCGTCCCAGGTGTTACACCCGGGCCGGGCCACCGTGGCCACGGTAGCTCCGTCATCGGCCGATCCCCCGATCTGGCCGTTGGTGAACACGGAGGTCGGCAACGTGGCCGCGGCGCCACAACCGTCGGCGGCGGACGCACTGCCGGCGACCGCTCCCGAGAAGGTCCGCAGGCATGCGTTGAGGTCCCCGTACACCCGGCCCCACCGGTACCCTCCCCTCTGCTCACCCTGCACGTCGACCGTCCAATTGCGGTACGCCGTACCCAAAACCTACGAGTGCGGAGCCCGCCGCAACAGCGTGTAGTCGGCCGACACATGCTTGCGGACCGCGGCTTCGGCGGAGGGCCCCTGCACCAGCAGGGGCACGGCCACACCCGCCGCCGCCAACGACAACCCGATGAGCGACGCACGAACTCGTTTCGACATGGAAATGCCTTCCCTTGGCATGAAGTGGGTACCTGGTGACGGACCGAATGCATGGTTGCGCATGCCGGAATCACGCGGAAGCAGTCAAAGCGTCAATCCTGCCAACGCCCGCAGCGACCGAGTGCACATTCCTCCTGCCGAGGCAGAACCGGGAGGCGTTACGCCCCTCTTCCACCACGACACGTGCCGTACACCTGACAGGCGAGGCAAGCATTCATCACACCGGTCGCGACAAGCAAGGGCTACAGAGAAGGAGATTCGCAGCCAAAAATATCTTGCACAGACGGGAAATTGTTGGACCGCCAGGTTCTCCTGGTTGCGCATAGGCCGGCACCGCTGTACGTGATGCACTCCTGCCAATGCGCGGCCGCCGAATCGCGGGCCGCCAACTCCCGGAGGTAGCACGTGATACGTCGCATGGCCCCAATCCTGGCCATTTCGGCCGCAACCCTGCTCGCCTGGGCCGGAGCCGCAGCACCGGCTTCGGCAGCTCCCGCCGACAAAGCGCATGTTCTGTCCGGCTGGACCCAGACCAGCGCCTCTAGTTACAACACCTTCATCTCGGCGCGCAACAACCAGGGCTCCAGGTCGGCCTACGGCTTCAACTGGTCCACCGACTACTGCTCCTCGTCGCCCGACAATCCGCTGGGCTTCCCGTTCAACCTTTCCTGCGCCCGGCACGACTTCGGCTACCGCAACTACAAAGCCGCCGGACAGTTCAGCGCCAACAAGCCTCGGTTGGACAGCATGTTCCACGAGGACCTCAAGCGGGTGTGCGGTTCACACGGGTACAGCACCTCGAAGAAGGCGGCCTGCAACAGCCTCGCCTGGACGTACTACAAGACGGTCAAGCAGCTCGGCTGACCCGCTGAGCCGACCCGTGTTTCACGAAGCCGGCAGAAACCCTGCACGCCATAGCGGCTGTCACACCCCTACCGGACCGCTATGTCACCAGCATTGGGCCTAAGACCGTGCCTATGTGGTGAGGCGGACGAGTCGTTTGTAGCAGCAGATGGCTGCGGCGAGGCCGAGGAAGGCCAGGTAGTTGCGGGGGTGGCGTTCGTAGGGGTGGTTGAGCCGGCGGTAGCCGGTGAGCCAGGACATGGTTCGCTCGATCACCCACCGGCGTCGTCCGAGCCGCTCTGAGGACTCGACACCTTTGCGGGCGGTCCGGACCCCGATCCTCTTGCCGCGGAGCCATCCACGCAGGTGGGGGATGTCGTAGGCCTTGTCGGCGTGGAGGCGCTGGGGCTTGAACTGACGGCCGCGGTGGGGGTCGTGTCTCGTTTGGTGACCCGTGATCATGGGGCTTCAGCGCGAGGCTGTCGTGGGTGTTGGCGGCTGTGAGGCCGACGAGGAGGGGCAGTCCGTTCGCGTCCGACAGGACGTGCATCTTGGAGCCCGCCTTGCCCCGGTCCACGGGGCTCGGACCTGTGAGTTCGCCCCCGTTACCGTTTTCGTGGCCCCGCAATGGGGTTCCCGGTCTCCGGGTCCGGCATGACTTGAGCCCCTTGTCGATCATGGTCGAAAAAGTGGTGTCACCGGGCCGGGAGGCATTGGCAGACCGCTGATCAGGGGCATGACCGCTCGCCGAGCTCGTCGAGGTGAAGCAGGCCTTCGTAACGTGGATGCCGGCACGCTGATGCCGCAGCGGAGGCTGGGAAGGGTCTGCTGGGGAGGGGGGCTTATGCACCACGAGGGCGAGATCGATGTCTACCTCGGCCTGGACGTCGGCAAGGGTGAGCATCACGGCACGGCCATCACCCCGGCGGGCAAGAGAGTGTTCGACAAACCGCTGCCGAACAGTGAACCGCGGTTGCGGGAACTGTTTACGAAACTGCAGGCCAGGCACGGAACCGTGCTGGTCGTAGTGGACCAGCCGGCCTCGATCGGGGCTCTGCCGCTGGCCTTTGCCCGCGACGCGGGCTGCCGCGTGGCCTACCTCCCCGGGCTGACGATGCGGCGGATCGCCGATCTGTATCCAGGTGAGTCGAAGACCGACGCTCGTGACGCGGCGATCATCGCGGATGCCGCCCGGACGATGCCGCATACCCTGCGCGACCTGGCTCCGGATGACGAAACGGTCGCCGAGCTGAACATGATCATTGGTTTCGACGACGACCTCGCCGGCGAGGTGACCCGGGTCAAGAACCGCATGCGCGGCCTCCTCACCCAGATCCATCCCTCGCTCGAGCGAGTCCTGGGCCCTCGTCTGGATCATCCGGCGGTCCTGTTCCTGCTGGAACGTTACGGATCGCCCTCTCAGTTGCGGAAGGCCGGCAGGCGGCGCCTGATAACGATGCTGCGGCCCAAAGCACCGCGCATGGCCGAACGTCTCGTTGAGGACATCTTCATCGCCCTGGACGAGCAGACCGTCATCGTTCCCGGCACCGAGGCCGCATCCTTGATCATTCCCAGCCTGGCCGGCTCGCTGGCCGCAGTGCTCGACCAGCGCAAGCTCCTGGCCAGCAGGATCGAGGAACTGCTGGAGGCTCACCCTCTTTCCCAGGTCCTGATCTCGATGCCCGGCATCGGGGTCAGGACCGCGGCCCGCATCCTCGTCGACGTCGGTGACGGCAGTGGTTTCGCCACCGCCGGGCACCTGGCCGCCTACGCAGGCCTCCCGCCCGCCACCCGCAGATCCGGCTCGTCCATCCGCAGTGAACACCCTTCCAGGCGAGGCAACCGGCAGCTCGAGCGCGCCTTCTACCTCGCCGCGTTCGCCTCCCTCTCGCAGCCGGACTCACGCGCCTACTACGACAGGAAACGACGCGAGGGAAAACACCACGTCGCAGCCCTCGTATGCCTCGCCCGCCGCCGCATCGACGTCCTCTTCGCCATGCTCCGTGACGGCACCTTCTACCAGCCACCCACCACGGTCACGGCTTGACGAAAACCATAGGGGCACTTTTTCGCCCTCACGTGGCCCCTTCGGCACCGCGGCCCACCAGGCTCAACCCGAACTGGTCGACTGCCTCCGCACCGACCGGGCCCCCATCGCGGCCGCTCGACGGCTCGGGCTCGACGCCATCGCGACGCCCGAGATCATCACCCTCCTCGACAAGGCCGCCCAGAGCGCTGACGCCTCGCTCCGCACAGCAGCTGCCGTGGCCCACCACAGGTTGACCGACGAGGCCGAGCTCGCACTTCGCACCTTCGAAGACCTGCTCTCCAGCGGGGGCCCTACCCACTGGTACCTGAGCAGCCGCAAACCACTCGGCCCCGCAGGGCGCCCTCTGCTGGCGGCCATCGAACCCCTGCTGACGGCCAGGCACGCCTGGACCCGCATGGCGGCCGCCGAAGCACACCACGCCATCACCGGTTCCATGGACAGCGCTCTTCCCGTCCTCGCAAGCTGGTCTCCGCGAGCCCGGTCGGCCTCAGCGCCCTCAAGGCGCTCGCCGCGATCGGCACAGTCCCCGAAGACCTCCGTCCCACCCTTCGCGCTTTCGCCTCCTCCCCGGTCCGTCTGCTCAGCGACACCCCCCTCAACGTGGACGGCCACCCGGACGAGGAGCTTCGCACCCTGGCATGGCACCTCCTCACTGTCGGGTAGGCACCGTCTCGCCAGTCGCCGCGCGATTGCCTGACCTTTGTCCGCAGACAAAGTCAGGCAGTCGCGGTGCCGTCGAACAGGTCGACTCGCCGCTCCCCCCGTCGGCATCTCCCCGGAATCAGCTGGCCTGGCCTTCGAGAAAGTGACGGATCTCGGCAGCAAAGGATGCCATCTGCTCGCCGGCTTCCAGTCGCGTGGTCACCGAAGCACTCCAGCCGCCTGCCGCCTTGCGCCAAGGGCGCAGCGTCCAGGTCAAATCGACGTACCCTCCCGGCCGGAAGACTGCGGACACGGCGAGGTCATGGTCGTTGGTCTCCCAACACTGCTCGCCGTCCCAGCCGGTGAAGTCCCCGGCAAGCTTCTCCAGGAACGGCGCGAGATCGCTGTTGTCTCCGATCCAAGCCACGGCATCGTCGAGGCGAGCGCTCAGCCCTGCCGCCTGAACCTGGACCGAGTAATGCACGCAGTAATCGTCGGCGCTGTGTCGGTCACGGAAGCTGACTCCTACGGACACGTTGTCCTGGCCACGGATGGCCACGCACGGCCGCTCATCGAAATCGTCGTCTTGGAAGTTCACCAGGGAACCCTAGGACAGCGCAGAACCCGCCCAGCCCTGGGTGCAGAGAAGGCAACAGGCGACATCTCGCGCAGGGGCCGATTCGCGAGAGGCGCAGATGAGCGCCAGCGGTCTAGCGGCAGGCCGGAGGCGGCCTTTCGGTGCCTTCGGAGGGCGGCATTGCTGGTAGGAACGTTAACGTGCGGCGTACTACCGGGCTGCTCCGCTTGGTCCCTGTCGCGAAGGTGGCGGGTCGGAGGGTGCCGGGGCCGTAGCGGGCGCGATCGCTGACGACTTCGATGGCCAGGGCGCGGTCGTCGCCGGGGTCGAGGGTGAGTTGCTCCGTGGCCTGGGCTGCGGGGCGGAGATCTTGCGCGCGCAGGCTGATGGCGCGTACGCGGGCCCGCTGGAGGCCCAGGAGGGCGTAGAGGGAAGTAAACAGGTTCCCGGATTCTGGGTCTCGAACACGCTGGAACATGTCTGCGCTGTCCGTGGGAGACGCCCTCTGGGCGTCCGGTTCACCCGCCGACGGCTACCGAGACCGGGTCTGGACGGCCACGCACTGATGATCTCGTTAGGTAGCTGCTGCACCACGGTCAATGCCTACTGAGGGCGGAGTGACCTCCTGTGGCGGGAGTAGTCGCCGGGTCTTGTACCGGGACGGGCGGTTTGGGATCGTGATCATGCGTTCTTCGACTGTGCCGTGCGCCCGCGCGCCCGCTGTACGCGCTGTGCCCGGGGCCTGCGACGTGCTGTTATGTGCCAGTCCGGCCGGCACCCAGTCGCCACTCTCACTTGTTGACGCCCCTTCGTTGCGTGTGGCTTTCGGAGGTTTGCGCATGTCTGTCATACCCTGGCCGTTACTCCGCCAACAGCTCGCTGAGTCTCCGCCGGTTGCTTCACCGCCTCCGAGTAGCGGTATCGATTCCCTTGAAGGGCTGCTGACGCAGGAGTTCGCCCGCCGCTGGCCCGAGGACACAGCCGGACTGGACGCGGTGCATCATTACGCGCTGTTGCCGTCCGGGAAGCTCCTGCGGCCGCACTTGCTGGCGCGGTCGGCGCTGGCCGTGGGCGGGAGCCTGGAGGCGGTGCTGCCGGCGGCTGTGGGATTCGAGGCCACGCACACCGGGAGCCTGCTGCACGACGACATCATCGACCAGGATGCGGTCCGCCGCGGGCGCCCTGCCGTGCACGCGGCCTTCGGTCCGCAGATGGCCATCGTCGCGGGGAACGCGCTGTTCTTCACCTGGTTCGCGGCCCTGGCCGAGTGCGCCGCGTACGGCATTCCCCCCGGGCGGATCGTGGCGGCGATGGAGATCCAGGCGGCGGCCGGTCAGCAGATTTGTCGTGGTGTTGCCCTCGAACTCTCCCTGGCCGGGAACCTGGAGGCGTCGCCGGAAACCTATCTGGAGATGGCCCGGGCCAAGACGGCCGTGCTCTTCGAGGCAGCCTGCTCGGTGGGAGCTGTCCTCGGCGGGGGCAATGAGCAGCAGATCGCGGCACTCGGCGCGTTCGGTGACCACCTGGGTTGCGCGTTCCAGATCCGCGACGACCTGCTGCCCTACCGGAGAGACGGGTTGGGCGTGGGTAAACCGGCGGAAAGCGACTTGCGCAACCGGCGTCCCACGCTGCCTGTTCTGCTCGCCCACCGTGACGGTACGCCCGCCCAGCGGGCGGTCCTGCGCGACTGCATGACGTCTGGGCTCGATCAGCGGGAGGCGTTCGGGCGTCTGGCTGGAGTACTGCACGCGACCGGGGCTCTGGAGAGCGCCGAGCAGAGTGCCCAGCACCACGTCCAGCAGGCCCGCCACACGTTGGCACGAATCCCGCCCAGTGCCCACCGTGACGCGTTGCTGGCATTGGCGTCATCGGGCGGCAGTCCTGTTTCGGGGTCCGCATGAGGAGCCGTCTGCCCGCTCCTGCCGGCCTCGTACGGGTGCGGCCGTGGGTGGCGACGGGTGTGCTGTGTATGGGGCTGTTCGTGATCGGGGTGGACATCACCGTCCTCAACGTCGCCGTCCCCTCGCTCGCCGCTGCCCTGCGTCCCGCACCGGGGGTGCTGGAGTGGATCCTCGATGGCTACACCCTCGCCCTGGCCTGTGGGGTGCTGGCCGCGGGCGCTGTCGCCGACCGATACGGCCGCAGGCGTGCCTTCGCCAGCGGGCTGGTTCTCTTCGCCCTCGCCTCGCTCGCGGGGGCCGTGGCGACGAGCGCGCCCCTGGTGCTGGCCGCCCGGCTGGTGATGGGCGCGGGCGCCGCTCTGGTGATGCCGGCGACGCTGGCGACGATCAGCACCCTGTTCCTGCAGCCGCACCTGCGCAGGCGGGCCGTGGCCTGCTGGGTGCTCGTCGCGGGACTCGGAGGACTGGCCGGGCCGCTACTCGGTGGACAGCTGATCGAGCACTACGGCTGGCGGGCGGGTTTCTGGCTCAACCTGCCGGTCCTCGCCGCCACCCTGCTGGCCTGCCGGTGGGTCCCCGAGACACGGGAACCCGAGGCGCCGCGCGTTGATGTCCGCGGGGCCGCCTTGGCGGGGGCGGCTTCGCTGGGGCTGGTCTTCGCCATCATCCACGGGGGCCACCACGGCTGGGGATGGCCGGTCGCTCTCGCGCTCACCGCGAGCCTCGCCTGCGGTGCCGGATTCGCTGGGCATGCCCGCCGGAGCCCGCAGGCGCTCCTGCCCAGCGGACTGTGGCGCACGGGAAGGTTCAGCGCGTCGGTGGTGGTGCTGGCCTGCACGGCCTTTGGCCTCTTCGGGGCCCTGCTGATGGCGACTTTCCACGCGCAGACCCGCTTGGGGGACTCCCCGGCATCGGCGGGGGCGCGCTTGCTGCCACTGGCCGTCGGTATGGCCCTGGGCGCTGGGATCGCGACGGCAGTCGGTCCATGGCGGGGCGAACGGATCGTGAGCGTCGGCGGGTTGCTGCTGATGGCCGTCTCCTACCTGCCGCTCTTCACCGGCTCCGACGTCGGTGCGGGCAGGCTCGCACTGTTCATGGTGGCAGCTGGTACCGGAGCCGGCCTGGCCGCGCTGCCCGCGACGCTGGCCGTGCTGGCCTGTGTCCCCGCGGGCCGGGCGGGCATCGGCTCGGCCGTCAACGACGCCACCCGCGAGATCGGCGCAGCCCTCGGCATCGCCGTCACCGCAGCCCTCCTCACCGGCCCCTACACCACCGGCAACGTCGCCGAGCAGAACACCGCACTCCAGCAGACGGCCGCCGCCTCCAGTGTGGTCGCACTCCTGGCCGCGGCAGTGGCCAGCGCGGGGCGAGCCCGCCCCACTTCATCAGTCCGTCAAGTGATCAAGGAGACGACGCCTGCCCATGGAAGCGCACCCCACCGCTGACACTGCCCCTCGGCCGGTGACCCAAGCCCCCTGTCCCAGCTGACACGGTGATTCCCGATGCAGCCGCAACCCGGCCACCGAAGCGACCAGCCGCCATTGCGAACTGCTCTGAAACAGTCCGCGCCCGGGTCGTCGCCGACGAGGGCGTGACCGGTTACCCGCTGCGGCCCGTGCGTTGCCTGGAACTCCTGGGCCCAGCCGTCCCCGTACCTGACGAGGCACCACAACCGAGTCGTTCAGATCCGATGCGAAGAGGTAGACGATGTCCACGAACGCGTTCTCCGCGCAAACCCCATTGATCTTCTGTCCGCTGCCGTCGGCGCCGTATCCGTCGAGCGAGGAACTCACGCGGGCCTCGGCCGAATGGCTGGGAAGGCTGAGCCCGGGCCGGAGTCCGGAAGAGACCACGCTGCACGCGGCGATCGGGGCAGGGCTGTCCGTGCTCTTCTTTCCCGAGACCCCGCCGGAGCGCCTGCTGAGCATGAGCAAGTACAGCGCCTGGTCGTTCCAGCTCGACGACATGATCGACTCCGGACGGCTGGGCTCAGCGTCCGAGGTGGCTGCCGTGTTCCTGGCCTTCGCACGCATTATGGAAGCCCCCGGAGCACGCTTGCTCGGCGACATGCCGCTGGCCGTCGCGATCGCCGACGTGTCCAAGGACGTGCGCAGCTGGGCGACGCCCGTGCAGATGGCACGCTTCACGACCAGCTTCCGGCTGTGGATGACCGGATTCGTGTGGGAACTCTCCCTGCGCGAACGCGGCGTGCGCTTGAGCGTCAACGAATACCTGGCCGTCCGCGTGCTGAGCGCGGGCTCCGCGAACGCCGTCGACATGGCCCTGATGTGCACCGGCCTGGAACTCCCCGAACACCAGATGGCCGCCCCCACCCTGGTGGCGGCGCGGGAGGCGGCCATGGCCGTCGCTGTGCTGGACAACGACCGTTACTCCCGCGCCAAGGAAGACCAGGGTACCGAGGAGAGCCTGGACATCTTCAACGTGATGCTCCAGCAGAACCCGCACCACACCTTCGAAGAAGCCGTCACCGAGGCCGTGGCACTGCGCGACCGCATCATGGCCTTCTACCTGAAACTGTCCGAACAACTGCGCCAAGGCGCCGACAAGGACCTGCTCGGCTACGTGCACGCCATCGACCTACTGATCACCGGCAACCTCGACCTCGGCGCCACCCACGCCCGCTACCTCACCCCGACCTCCCCGGCAGCAGACTTCCCCCGGACGGACGAGCCCAGCGACCCCGACCCATCCCCGGTGCTCCTTCCCACCTTCGCCTGGTGGTGGGACCACCTCGCACAATGACCGCCATCCCTGCCCACCTCACACCGCGCCGGCGGGGCCGCCTCGGCAGAGCTGATCCACCCAGGCCACGACATCGTCGACCGACGGCCGACCGACGGTCAGGACCTGACCGAGAGATGGCCCGTCGACCAGCTCCATCACCAGATAGACGACCTTGGACCCGGCCAGCGCGCGGGTGCCGTCGCGTTCGCCGTGAGCCTTGACGGCCACCGCCCACCAGGCGTCATGGACCGGAGGTGAATTTGCCCGCGGAGCGGGCCTGATTGAGCGCGGTCGCTCCCGGCAGGGCGCCGGGTTTGCGCACGAGTGCCTCCAGGTAGTGGTCCAGGTCGAGGCGGCAGCCGTCCTTGGCGATCAGCCGTTCGTGCCGGGCGACTTCCTCGCGGCCGTCGTGGACGACCAGCTCGGAGGCGTGCAGCATCGCGTGGACGGTCCCGCCGATCAGCCGCACCGGCACCGAGTAGCGGTGATCCGGACGCTGATCTGGCTGTAGCGGTCGACCCGCAGGGTGAAGAGCCGACCCGTCTCGAACGGCTCGTCCGGCAACGGGCCCAGCAGCGGCCGCTCAGCTGTGAAGTACTCGCCGATCGTGCGGGGCCGCGACCCGATCCGCCGGGCATCGTCCGCTTCGTCCCACCGCTCGATCATCTCGTTGAGCTCGGCGAGCGTGGCGACTTCCGGAACGGGGACGAGGTGGTTTCGGCGGAACCAGCCGATCTGGCCCTCGACCCCGCCCTTCTCGTGGGCGCCGCGGATTCCAGGCTGGCAGTAAAGAGCCTCCAGGCCGATCTTCCGTGGGTTCAGGAAATCTGAAGGCTCCGTAGCGCGAACTCAGGGGCTCGAAGGGGACTCTGCTGCGTGAAAGGGGCCGGTTGCCACCGCGCAGAGCCGGTAGTGGGCGACGGACCTGGATCCGGCTCAGGTGGAGATTGGCTGGGCGCCAGCCCATGACCGCGATCCGGCGGCATTTGCGGGAGACTGTGGGGTGCCTACTTCCAGATCGCTTGCAGCCTCCGACGAGATACATGCGTACCTCGTCGATCAGTTGAATCTCGCCCTGCGACGTCCCGGACTGTTTGGGAAGGAGCCGGAGCTGGCCTTGCGCATGCTGATGGACCACTTGCTGTTCGCGGAGTGCCAGCCCGAGGCTTTGGCCGAGCAACAGCGCGTCTGGGAAGAGCGCGGCGCCTGGTCCAGCACCGGCGTCGCGGGCGTGTTCCGCGATCTGATCCCGGAACGCTATTACGAGTACGGCATTGCCTCGGTGTATGCCGAGTTCGCGCACCGCCGCGGCTGGCTCAAGCCCGACCGCGTCCTGGACCCTGACGAACACGTAGTGCTCCGCCAGCCAGTCCAATACGAGCAGCCCGGTCCCCTCGGTGCAGTCCTCCTTGAGCCTCGATGCCCACGAGGGCCGGCCTAAAGGTAGACCCTCTCCCTCCAGCAGGTGAAGCGCGATACGCACGCACTGCCCCGCAGTGGCTTTCGGCTACAACGCTCCGCCGCAGATCTGTACCTCGGCCCCGAGGCGACGCGGAACACCCACCTGGGCTCGTCCATGATGGACGGCTCGCTGGCAGCAGAGAGGGTGGCGACCACGCCATGCTCGGCCAGCCACTGCGTGAGGAGCAGTGGCCCATCCTGGTCGAAGTCCAGATCGGTGTCGGTGCTCGCTGGCCGGGTGGCTTCACCCCTGCCACGCGCTGGCCCCCGTCGACCACGCATCGAGATCATCTCCTCGCGCCTCTTCGCCAGCGGCAA
Organism: Streptomyces sp. cmx-11-4; assembly: GCA_049998195.1. Taxonomy (GTDB): domain Bacteria; phylum Actinomycetota; class Actinomycetes; order Streptomycetales; family Streptomycetaceae; genus Streptomyces. The sequence continues at coordinate 11,039 of JAEBET010000026.1, read as the reverse complement.
TGTCCCGCTACAGCGGAGAGACTACGTCCGGCTTGGTCTGACGTGATCGCCGGGACAGCTCATAGTGCAGAGAAAGATCCGGTGCACTGCCTTGCCCGAGTAGGACAGGCGGAACGCGAACAGGTAGCAGGTCACCTGCTCGCCGGCCAACCGCACCGTCACGTCCCCGAAGTCGACCTCCGCCTCCGCCCCGGGCTTGTGGGTCTGCGGGACGAACGCCTCCACCACACCCCGGCCGGACTGGACCCGGATCTCCTCACGATGCGTCGCCACATACCCGCGGACCATCTGATACGAGACCTCGTCCGCGCCGTGCTCATCCAGCAGCCGCTCGAAGATCCGCTTCACTGTGTGCCGCTGCTTGCGCGGCGCGTCCAGGTCCGCCCGCAGCATCTGGTCGATAAACGGCTTGAACGGATCCAGCCGGGTCGCCCTCGGCGGAAGCTGCTTCCTCGGTTCCGGCCAGGCCGACGACAGTGCCTTCTGCACCGTCAAGAACCCGACGCCGTAATTCCGCTGACGAGCGCGGCTCGACAGCCCATGGCGCGAATCACGGCGGATCGCCGCGTACAGATCGACCTTGGGCTTCGGCAGCACCCGGGCCCCCTCATCGTGCAGAGCACAACTCCTGCGTGATGACCCTGGCAGAGGTACGGGAGAGCTGAGAACCGCTTTCCCCTCCCCGGCTGATCATAACATCCACGCACTTATGCGGGACGTGCGCTCTTCCGTGGAATGCTCGCGCCATGGTCCACCGCTACGAACACACTGCTGATCCGCTCACCGCCGGCCAGCTCCGCGCAATTCTGGATGGCCTGGAGGACTCGGCAGAATTGAGCTCATCGTCCCAACCGGCCCGAGCACTGATACGGCGTCGGAGACGAACCGCCGCTCATCCTCAATTCTCAGGCTGACACGCCATCTGCCGCCATGTCATGAACTGCTCAGCTTGTTCCTTATCTACCGGTGTCTCGTCCCGCTGAAGTTTGGTCGCGTCTCATCGAAGCGAGGCTCAGGGAGAGCCATCTGGCAGGTGAGGAACGCCCGGACCACGGGCAAGGTGAGATCCGTTCTCAGGAAGGTCTCGAGATGCCCGCAGCCGGGCAGTTCCGCGAGGGTAGCGCTGCGTATTCGGTCGGCGGTCTCCCGCATCGCAGGAAGTCGGGGGTCGCGATCTCCTGCGAGCAGGAGCAGCGGAACGGCGGAGGAAGCCAGCGCGTCCAGGACGCTGTCGCGGTTGTCCAGGGCGAGGGCCAATGCTGCCAGGGCATTCGGGTCGGCGGCTTGGATCACGGTGCGCATCCATGCGGGAAGCGATCCCTGACGCTCCAGCGTCTCGATGAACGGTGCGGTGCCCTGAGTCCGGAACACGGCGGCTTCCGCCTCCGCCTCAGCCTGCTCGACGGTGATGGGACCGGCGTGGGCGCCGCCCACGACGAGCGTGGTCAGCCGCTCAGGGTGACGGGCGAGGAGATGCAGGCCGATAATGCCGCCCATCGAGGCGCCCCACATGGCCGCCTGATCGATGTCGAGAGCGTCGAGCACGGCGAGGACGTCGTCGACCTGACGGCTGATTGCGTAGCAGCCTGAGTCGTGGGGCGCTTCGCTTTCGCCGTGCCCGCGGGCGTCGATCAGGACGAGGCGAAAGTCATCGGCGAGTGCGTCGACGTGACCGGCGGAGTGCCAAGTGGAGCGGTCTCCGAAGAAGCCGTGCAGCAGTACCAGCGGATGTCCACGGCCCACGGCCTCGAACCCGATCGTCAGTCCGTCACTGCTGGTGATTCGCATGTTCCGAGCCTGGAGGACGGCCGCCTGCGCGTGCAACGTGTTTTGCCGGGCGCAGACCCGTCTGCCTCTGCGCGGGTACCCACCGCTCAAGTCGGTGAGGGGCCTGTGGTCCGTCAGTGTCTGACCACTCGGCGCGACGAGTTGTTTCGAGCTGGTGGACGCGGTGCTGTGTGCGGACGGTGCGGTGAAGTCCCCAGTGGACTTGACGCTGTTGCCCGAGCACCGGCGTGGGTACGGAGCGATGTACGGAGGCCTGAACAACGGCCGGATCGACATCGGACGGCTGCAGACCACGCTGGCCGGGCTGTCGCTGCCGCGTTTCGACGGCGGCCGTCTGGTCGTGGCGGTCGATGTGTCACCGTGGCTCCGCTCGGATGCGCCCTGCCGGCCGAGCGGCTGTTCTGCCACGTCTACGGCCGCGCGAAGACAGCATCGCAGTTCATTCCGGGCAGGCCCTACTCCTTCGTGGCCGTGCTGGAGCCGGGTGCGACGTGGGCAAACCGTCAAACGCCCTGAGACCCTCAAGACCATCGGTAAGCCCGGAAGATCTTGGTAGATATGAACAAGCTCAGCGCCTGTTTCGGATCCCCCGTACCGGCTAACCCGGGGGCCTAGGCTTGACTTGTGCCGAAGGACGCCAAGAAGGCTGTGCGACTTCCACTTCGGGATCCCGGCCCTCGGCCTGGACCTGTCGGTGGGTCATGGGGCCTTGGCCCGATCACGTGAGCGCTGGCGGCTGGTTGAGGCACTTTCGGCCCTTGGTCAGGCGGCGTGTCATGAGCGTGCTGGCGGCCCAGGTGATCAGCGTTTCGGAGTGTTGGACGAGCCGTTCGTAGTCACGTGCATGGCGGCGGGCATGCATCATCCAGGCCCAGGTCCGCTCGACGACCCAACGCCGGGGCAGGACGACAAATCCGGAGGTGTCCTTGGGCCGGCTGACGGTCTTGATCGTCAAGTTCAGGTGCTCTTTTGCCCAGGTCACGAGCTTGCCCGCATAGGCGGAGTCAGCCCAGACGCTCGCGATCTCGGGGTGCATGAGGCGGAGACGGAAGAGGGCTTCCTTGGCCGCATGGCTGTCGTGAAGATCGGCGGGGGTGACCATGACGAGCAAGGGGAGGCCGCGGGTGTCGACCACCATGTGGCGCTTGCGGCCATTGATTTTCTTACCGGCGTCGTAACCCCGCTAGTCACGGCCGACGGTCTCGGCCCCCTTCACGGACTGGGAATCGATGACGGTGGCGACCGCGCGGGGTCCTTTGCCCAGGTCACGGCGGATCCGCTGTGAGAGTGCGTCGCGGATCTGGCCGACGGTTCCGGTGGCGGCCCAGCGGGCCATGAACCCCCAGACGGTCCGCCAGGGCGGGTAGTCCGCCGGCAGGGCCCGCCATTTGCAGCCGGTGTCGACGACGTAGCGGATGGCGTCGACGATCTCGCGGCGGTGGTGCTTCTCGGGCCGGCCGCCGGTGGGTGTCTCACAGGCCGGGACTGGGAGAAGGGGTTCGAGCAGAGCCCATTCGGCGTCGGTGGTGTCGGAGGGGTAGCGGCGTCGGCGCATGGTGGCGGGCCTTCAAGCGGTGCTGCCCGGGGCCCGGCCGAAGGCCGGGCCCCGGGCAGCGGGGGGTCAGTAGCTGTTGACGAGGTCGAGGGTGGATTCGATGGAGTTGAGCTGGGCGGTGATGTGGCGGACCCACTCGTCACCGGGGTGGGTGGCGGCGTGGGGTGCGACAGTGCCGGTAATGAACCGGCGGAACTCGGTGAGCTTCTCCTTGATTACCTTTCGTTCGCATGCCTCCAGGGCAGCTCGTTCGGCTCCGAGCTGGTAGCCGTCGGTCCGCGTCCAAATCAGCGGGGGCCATCCCTGGTCCGCGATGACGTCTCGGAGGGCAGCCAGCCCAGCTCTCACCTGGCTCGGTGTGAGGTCGCTGGCGCGGGTGAGCTGGTGGAAGAGGAGTCCGGCCGGGCGTGCTTCGAAGAGCACGAATCGGACTGCGTCGGCGTGCCGCAGAGCGGCGTCGCCCCGGCGCCGTGAGGCACGGGGCATGGCTACTGGACTCGGAGGAGGGCGGCGACCTCGTCGTCCATGTCGACCTTGCCGGTGTCGACGGCGTTCTCGATCCAGTCGAGGGTGGCCCTGACCTTGGCGATGTTCTGGTGGACGATCGCCTGTTCGTCCTCGGTTAGCTGGCGGTCCCGCAGGCCCGGGACCGCCCGTCCGGAGGCGGCGACGAAGGAGTGGCAAGCGGTGACCAGGTCGAGGAACTCGACCGTTCGGTTGACCTGCTTGACCGCCGGCGCGACGGGGCTGGTCCTCTCGAAGTGCTCGCTAGCCTGGAGGCCGCGTTCGACCTGGGCGTGGTTGACCTGGTGGCGGGCGGTCGTCGCTCATGGCCTTGAAGGCGACGTCCGGGCGCCGCAGCAGGCCGGCCGTCACAGTCGCGGCGACGGACTCGTCGCGGGTGAACTCCTCGACCACCCTGACCCGGTCCTCGACGGCGACGTGCGCCGAGACCGTGGCGGGCCGAACCGCGCGGGTTCGCCGATTCCTGCATGTGGTTGAGACGGAACCGGCACGCGAGGTCCGCCGATGAGGTGGACCGACGTGTGGGTTCGCGTCGCCGCTCAGCTGAAGCGGGCAGCTGTCTCACGCCTTCAGGTGAACTTCAACTGCGAAAACGTTCATGCACCCGATGTTGGCGGTGGTGTGGGCAATTCTGGCAACCCTCCAACGGAAGGCTTGCTCATGCGGCGTCGTACGGTGATCGCCACGGCTCTTGTTTCCCTGTCGGCCGTTGGTGTGTCTGCGGCTGTGGCTGCGGGACCCGTGCTGCCTGTTGCGGGGACGGTCACGTGGTGCTTGTCTTCCGCGGCGGCTGAGCACCTGGCGGCTGACGGAGTTGTGATGGCGGCTGGTGCTCCGGCTGTGCTCGACTCTTCAGGGCCGACCCCGTGCGTGCAGTGGCCGATGAAGGGCAAGAGCAGTCTCGACCTGGCCGAGGGGTCCTGGACGGCGGGTGGCGGCATGACCTTCACCAGGGCCTCGGACGGGCGCAGTCTGCGCTTCACCGGGGCGCACGGTGACTTGGCGCGGCGGTCGATGCTGATGGATGCCGCTGTCGGAGACGAAGCGGCGCAGCCGGTTGATCTCTCCACGTACGAGCTCGACATGACGAAGATCACGGTCACCATGCCGTCCTTGAACTCGCCTGGCTCGGTTGAGGGCAAGCCGTTCGACACGATGCTCAAGCCGGACGGTGCGGCGGTGTTCTCTCGAGCGTTCGGTGCCTCACCGGTTCCCACTGGGAGCAGCCTGGCCACGCTCGCGGGCCGTGTCGATGTGGTACCGGCGCTGGGCTAAGTCGGATGTTGGGGGAGACTGGTGTTGGCCTTGTCAGTCCTGGTCTGCTGGGTGAGGTCCGGGCTGAGAAGGCCGGCGCTGCGGTACTGACATGGGCGCGGGATGTGAGCCTGGTGGCCGACGCTTTTGAAGAGAAGCGCCTGCTTGCTATGCGACTGGGAGAACTCGCTGAGCTGACCGCGCCGGAGGCGAGCGACTGCGACCTGGAACTGACGGCCCAGTGGGCTGCATTCATCTGCCTGGTCGACGACCGGTTCGACCGCAGCCGGGTCGATGCCCGGCCGGAGGAGGTCGCGTCGCTGTTCAACCGGCTGCTGGACGTGATCACCGGCGGCCATGCCGGGTCCGGCAGCGGGATCGAGCAGGCCCTGGATGACCTGTGGCGGCGTACAGCTCCGCGGATGTCCACTCAGTGGCGGGAGCGGTTCGTTGCCGACTACCGCGACTTCGCCCTGGCCACGCGTGAAGAAGCCATCAGCCGTACAGACTCGGTCCGGCTGGGGCTCAGCGACTACATCCTGCAACGCCGCAGGACTATTACCGCCCTGCCCATGGCAGACATCCTGGAGTGCACAGCCAGCGCGCCCTGGCCCGGCCTGCCGGGCGGGGAGGACCTCATGAGGGCGTTGCGGCTGGCTGCGGCTGATGTGGCCGGCTGGACCAATGACCTGGCCTCGGCCGAGGGTGACCTGCGGGAGGACCGCGACAACCTGGTGACCGTGTTGAGCCGTGAGCGCGGCTGCTCCCTGTCCTCGGCACGCGAGCAGGTCACGGTGATGTGCGATGGCCGTGTCAGGGATTTCCATGCGCTGGCCGTCTCGTTGACGGCGATGGCCGTTCCCGGAACCGAGCGGGAGGGAGTACGGCGTTACGTGGCGGCGCTCGGGTCCTTCGTGGCCGCGACACTTCACTGGCTTGGCGTCACCCATCGCTTCGATGTCCGCTGGGCGCCCCGGCCTGTGTGACTGACCTCGCTCGCCCGCCCCGCCGATCCACGCTCCACCATGTTCTCCGTGCCCTCCAAGGACTGTCCTACCGATGAGACTCCCTGCCGCCGAGCAGCTCCCCCCGGCCTGGCCGTCGTCGCATTTCCCAGCAGCGCTGCCTGCCGGACGCAGGCGTCTTTTGGCGCACGTGCTGAACCGGGTGGGAGCGGACGGTGCCGTGCGCGACTCCTGCCGAAGCCGGGTCCTTGAATCCGCGCTCGCCCTGGCACTGGTGGAGCGGTGTGGATCTGGCCACCGCGCCGCACGTACTCGCATCGTGCGCTACCTGGAGCGCCATCAGAACAGCAGAGACCTCATTGACGCGACCGTAGCCGCCGCTGCCCTGGGCCGGGGCACCGGGCAGCCGGCGCGTCGCCAGGCCCTCGAGGACATCGTCAGCCGGGTACCGGAGTTCACCGGGCCTCGCAAACGCGCTCTGGTCCACGCCATCTTCACCATGCTTGGGGCAGCTGCCGCCCATGACGACGCTGACCCCCATGGCTTCGATGCGAGCGTGCTGCATCCCTGGGCTGCGGTGCAGTCCGTTGCCGTGAAGACAATCCTGGTCCGGGCGGCAGGCAGAGCCCCGGCCGGCCGGGACGATGTCACCCTGCTGGCATCCACCCAACGCCCGGGAACGGTGTGGGAGGGAAACCTCTTCATCCACCTGTCAGTCCTGCACGCCCTGGTGGACGTCCCCGGTATGGAGAGCGTCATCGACACCGGCCTGCGCACCGCTCTCGTGCACCAGCGGGAGGACGGCGGCCTGCCCTTCGTCACGGACACCGACACGTGGAGCACCGTCACCTCTGGCCTCGCTCTGTGCACCGTCGGCGCACCGCGCGAGGTACTGCACCACATCGCCCGGCACCTGGTGCACGTTCAGCACGCGAACGGCGGCTGGTCCTACACCGACCGCGCTCAGCTCTCCGACACGGACTGCACCACCGTCGCGATTGAATTCCTGCATCAGCTGGACGCGGACGCCTACCACGCTCCGATTCAGCGCGGCCTGGAAGCCCTGATCGCGGTCTGCGGCACCGACGGCGGATTCCCCACCTACGGATCGGGCACTCCCTCCGAGGCGTGCATGACCGCCGCCGCGATCAACGCGCTCAACACCCAAGGCCGCCACCATCACCTCATCCAGCCTGCTCTGCGTTTTCTCGTCGACCGCCAGATGCCTGACGGCTCCTTTCCCCCCGGCTGGAGCAGCAGTCGCCTGCACACCCTCTTCAGGGTGTACCTCGCCACCCGCCCCCACCGCACCATGAGCGGGCGGATCGCCGGCCTGGTGCAGAGCACACAAAACGCGGACGGCGGCTTCGGACAGCAGACCCGGGCCCCGAGCGATGCCATCAGCACCGCCTACGCCCTGATCATCCTGGCCGGGCAACTCGATCCTGTTCCCGCTGCGCGCGCCACTGGCTACCTGCTCACCCAGCAGCGTGCCGACGGCAGCATCAACTCCGTTCCCGACATGCTCGGACCGCGTCCTTTCCCGTATCACGTCCCCGTGTTGACCGACGCGTTCACTCTGCTGGCCCTGGGCCACCTCACCCCTCGCATCCGGCCCTCACGCGTCCTCTTGCCGGGCCGCCGACACAGCAGTGCGCAAAGCGCCGAAAGGACTTCCCCATGAACCCATTCCGCTCCAAGTCGGCTTCTCCTTCCCTGCCCGGGCGCGTATGCCTGGTCACGGGAGGTGCAGCGGGCATCGGCTGGGCCCTGACCCGAGCCTTGGCCGCGGCCGGGGCCCACGTCTACGTGTGCGACTACTCCCAGGCGAGCCTCGACCGAGCCGCTGCCGACCTCACCCAGCTGCCCGGGGCGCCATCCATTCAGTTCGCGCATGTCGACGTGACCGACCGCACCGTCCTGGAGGAGTGGATCGCCAAGGTCCATGCCGAGCACGGACGAATCGACGTCCTGGTCCACAACGCCGCCTACATCCGCTGGGCGGACGTTGAAGAGATGACAGTAGAACAGGCCCAGTTGTCCATGCGCACCTCCTACGACGCTCTGGTCTGCTCCGTCACAGCGGTGCTGCCGCTGATGCGGGCGGGCGGCGGTGGGCAGATCGTGGCGATGGGCTCGGCCGCGGGACGAATCTTCGTCAAAGGACCATCGGCGGCCTACGCCGCGGCGAAGGCCGCCGTCGAGGCGTACACCGAGATGCTGCGCATCGAACTGGCCGGCTCCAGCATCGGCGTGACCCTGGTGCGCCCGGCCACCGTCGTGGGCACCGACTTCTTCAAGGTCCACGTCCCCTCGGCCCGCATGCCCAGGGTCGCCGACTTCCTGCCGCCCACCACACCGGAGAAGGTCGCAGCCGCAACCGTTCGGGCCATCAGCAGCCGTCGGCAGGCCGTCGATATCCCCGGCTATCTGCCCTCGTTTTACCGTGCCTACGCCCTGGCTCCCGAGCTCACCCGCAAGGCCGCCGCAACCGGTGGCAGCGCCCGACGCGACTATGCCGTCGGGCGTCCCGCTGCCGCCGCACCGGCGCTGCCCGATCCCCTTCGAACCAGTGGCGCACACCAGGACGGGCTCATCGCCCGCGCCCTGAAGAAAGCGGGAGGAAACGCTCACTTCGTGCGCGTCATGTCCCATATTGCGCCAGGCGTCGACAGGGCAGCTCACCGTCTCAGCGGGGGCCGGATGCTCCTCATGCCCGCCACGCTGCCCTCACTGATGCTCACCACCATCGGCCGCCGAAGTGGCCAGCCCCGTCAGGCGCCTCTGTTGTGCCACCTCGAAGCAGACGGAAGCTATCTCGTCGTCGACACCAACTTCGGCCGCCCCCCGAGCCCCGCTTGGTCCCTTAACCTCATCGCCACACCCCGAGCAAGCGTGACCCGCCGCGGGCGCACGCTGCCGGTGAGCGCCACCCTCCTGGAGGGGACCGAGCGGGCCGCCGCCTGGGACCACCTCGTCGAAGTCTGGCCCGCCTACGTCTCCTTCGCCCAACGGTCGGGACGCTGCCTGCGGATCTTCCGGCTCACGCCGGCCTGACCCCTGTCTCCCCACCGAGCCCACCACCGCGGAGAACGCCGTGACCGTGTCCCTTCGTCCCACCCCCATGGACCTGACTATGCACGACATGGCCCAGGCCCACCCCTCGGTCTCCCAGACCATCGGAGTGATCCTCCACCTGGAGGGAACCACTCCAGCCCTCAGTGAACTCCGCGCCTACGTCGGCTCCCATCTGGAGGGCGAGCCGCGCCTTACGCACTACCTTCACGGCCCCGGACTCCAAGCTCGCTGGCACCACGACCCAGCCCCTGACCTGCACCACCGCGTCCGCGAACAGCGCCTCCCATCAGGCGACCAGCACCTCGAGACGGCTCTAACCGGCCTCGTCGCGCACCCCTTGCCCGACACGGGCCCACTGTGGGACATCTGGCTGCTGGCCGGATACGCCCCAGGGAGTTATGCCATCTGCCTGCGAGCGCACCACAGCACCCAGGACGGCATGGGCCTGATCGGTACCCTGACCGCTCTGTTCGGCACCGCGCCCGCGCCCACCACGCACCCAGCGCCCCGGGCAGGCGCCGGAGCCTACCTGGGCACCGTGCGCGGCATGCTCTCCGCAAGCGCCACCAACAACGTCTGGAACGACACCGTGCTGCCCCTCACCGGCCACCGTGACATCAGCTGGGCGCATGTCCCTACACAGCGACTGCGGCAGGCCGCCACCGCCCGCGGCGGCGACACGAACGACGGCTTCCTGGCCGCCCTCAGCGGAGCTCTGCGCACATGGACAGCACAATCCTGGCCACGCGGCGCTGACAGGCCGCTGCCGGCGATCACAATGGTCAACCTGCGCCGGGCAGAGGAACACGACCGGCCGGGAAACTACTGCACCTTCGCACCCGCGCCCCTGCCGTGCCACGAGCCGACAGCTGAAGGCCGCCTCGACCACGTCATCGCCGCCACCCGCACTGCGAAAGACCCGGCCCGCCACAAGGCCATGCGTTCCGTGATGGACCTCGTCCCCGCACGCGCCTTCCAGGCTCTGGCAACCCGGCTGACCACACCCGACCGGGCCACCATCACCACGTCCTACCTCGCCATCCACCGGCCGCTGCGCTACAAACAAGACCCCGTCACCCGCCTCCAGCCCTTCAACTGGCTCCCACGGCACCAGCCGGCGTCGATCGTGGCCTGCAGCTACAACGGAACCACCAGCGTCTGCTTCGTCACCGACGCCGCTCTCCCCGGCCTGAACCAGCTACCCAGCCTGTTCCAGGACGCCGTGGGCGACCTCCCGTGCTCTCACGACAATCCGCAGGCAGGCAGCCGACCAGACCAACCTCCCCACACCGGCGTGACGCTCCCCGCACCCGCCGCTGACCGCGGCACCACCGACGTCATCGATTTCGACCTCATCAAAGGCATCCTGGTCCACCAGGGAAACCTGCCGGCCGACTCGATCACGCACCAGGCCACGCAGGAAGAAGCCGGCATCGACTCCCTGGCGGCAACCGCGCTGTCCATGACTCTCGAAGACCGCCTGGGCGTCGTGATCACCGAACACGAACTGGCGAAGCCGACCACCATGGCCGACCTGGTCAGCCTGGTGGCACAACGGGCAGCATCATCCCCCGACCACGAGAGTCCGGAAGAGCAGCAGGGTCCCCACCCCCAGACAGATCGAGCACATGCCGCGCCCGAGGCGTAGTCGCGCCCTGGCTCCCCAGGCAGCAGCTCCGGCCATCATCCGCCTGTAGCGGCAGCACGCCCAGCGACCGCAGGATCGCAACGAGCAGCCGGTCAGTCCGCAAGACCGAGGGGGGGGGGGGGGGGGGGGGGGGGGGGGGGGGGGGGGGGGGGGGGGGGGGGGGGGGGGGGGGGGGGGGGGGGGGGGGGGGGGGGGGGGGGGGGGGGGGGGGGGGGGGGGGGGGGGG
>JAEBET010000025.1:0-85774 GCA_049998195.1 Streptomyces sp. cmx-11-4 | reverse complement strand
AACCTCGAAATCAACCGCTGACGGAAGATCTACTGCTCAGACAGACGCCCGTGACAAGCGTCAGCACCGCGAGAGACGGTCACACCAGCCCTTTGACCTGCGACTTCAGGTTGGCGGAAGCTCACTGGGTCCTCGTAGGCCGGGGCGCCGGCGTCGAGGTACGACGCGAGGTGGTGCTTCTGGCGGAGGTTCGTCTGCTTGTCAGTGGAGTACCTCAGGTACAGGCGGTCAGACACAATCCCCCCTCGGTCCGGCCGAGCCGTGGCCGGCTGCGGTCACCGAACAACCCACGGGGGCGCAAAGGGGAGGCGCAATCTTGGTGCGGTCCCGATTGGATCGCGATCAAGCTTCCACAGGTCGCTGATTGGATGGGCCGTTGCGGGGGTGCGGAGGCGTAGACGACCGTTTCCGCCCCCGGCACTGGATGGATTGCGCTACCCGGCTGTCAGAAGAACCGTGTCGCTAACGAGCACAGTGCAAGTAGAAGTGACCGACGTCGCGTGCTGATCATTGGGCTGCCGTCCAGCGGCCCGACGGTGTCGCACCGAATCGCTGGGGGATGTCCACGGTCAGGTTCCAGCGCTTGTGGCCTTCAACGTGGCAGTTGACCCACAGGCGGACATCCTTGTCGCGGTGGTCCTTCTCCCATTGCTCAGCACCGCCGCCGAACAGGTGATGCGGATGGGTTGGGTCGAGGGCCAGGCGGTACATCTCGCCTGGCATGAGTGAGAGTGGTTCGACGCTCCGGCCAGTTTCGTCAGCACCGTTCGCGGAGTGCCTGAAGCGGTAGGGGCCCCAAATCGTGGTCTCGCGTTCCTCAGCGGTTAGACCGCCACCCAAGATCGGGTCGTTGCTGCGGTCTCGGTCGTCGCGTACCTGCAGCTCCATCCAGTTCAGCCTGCCCAGTGCTGCGGGACCGTTGTACCGGATCAGTAGCTCAACGTAGCCGCGCTCCTTGGTCAGTTGGAATCTGATCTGGGGCGTCAGCTCACGGTGAAAACGGTCGCGTTCAATCTGTGCCAGGGACTCGGCAGTCTGATAGGCGAGTTCGGCTGTTCGGTTCGCGGTCAGGGAATTGCGATCCGCCGACTTTGCGGCCTGCATCGCGCTGTATGCGGCCCAGCCACTGAACGCGGCGGCGATGGCGGCAATGCTGCCCTCAACTATGTCCATGCGGGCATTCAACCGCTGCCCTGACATCGACAAGACCTAGTTGGTGATCCAGGCGTCAGAGTGCTGGCACTGCCTCGCCGTGCTGCTCGCCGCTGCCCTGCTGCTGAAGCCAGGTCTGGATGCGCTGGACTGCCGTCCTCCCGGCTCCCTGCACCTCGGTGAACGCCTCGATCAGGTCGCCCGCGAGGCGCTTCGCGTCGGGGGTCGGCAGCGATCTCCACATGCTGTACGCGCGCCGTACGGCCAGGGTGGTCTCCTCGTGGTCCGGGCCGTGCAGGCGGGCGTGCAGGCGGACGACGTGGAGGTACCAGGCCACGGCTGTCTCGTGGTGTCCGGTCAGGTGGACCAGGTAGGCGCGTACCTCCCGGACGCGCGCGGTCTCGATGTGCGTCTCGCCGTTCGCGGCGGTGGTCTTCGCGTCGAGCTCCTCGGCGAGGATGTTCGCCCGTGCGAGGTCGGAGGCCGCTGTGGCCTGGATGGCCGCCAGCTGCGAGGCCACGGCACTGCCGACGGCCGCGTCTTCTTGTGGCAGGCCGGCCGCCGGTACGGGGGTCGTGGGGGCGTCCGTCTCCGTTGCCTCTTCTGCTCCAGCCCAGAAGGCGGGGTCGACGATGCCCCACGGCCGGTAGAACCTCTGATCGTCCATCGGGCTGCCCATGTTCGTGTGATCGTTCACCAGGCCACCACGCGGCGGATACCGGTGGCGCGGGTCATGTAGCTGGTGGAGTTGCGCCAGCTGCTGTACGGGACGATCCGCGTGCGGACGCCGGTACGCGGGGACTCGATCAGCAGCCCTGAGCCGATGTACATGCCGACGTGTCCCGGGCTGGCTGCCGAGCCGTCCGAGCCGGCGTTGAAGACCAGGTCGCCGGGCTTGGGGTTGTCGAGGTCCACCTTGAGCGGCAGGTTGATCTGATCGAAGGTGACGCGGGGGATGGTGATTCCGGCGGCCTTGTAGGCCTGCTGCATGAGGGAGGAGCAGTCGCACCAGTGCCGGGGGTTGGAGCCGAGAGCGTTGGTGCAGTCGCCGCCGAGCTGGTACCAGCCGCCCTTCTGGGCCAGGGCCCAAGCCACCGCGGTGCGGACCTGGGGCGGGGTGTCCGGCGGAAGTTCGAAGCCAGCCGGTAGCTCAACGGGGCCACCGCCGCCCCCTGATGCGGTGTACTTGGCCGACTGCGCCAGGATCGCCTTGACGTAGTTGTACGTCTGTCCCTCGGCGAACCCGATCGGGGGCACGCCGCGGTAACGCTCCACGGCGCCGAAGCCAGCGTTGTACCCGGCGAGCGCAAGTTCGATGGGGCTGCCGGAATACTCGGGATGCGCTTTCGCGTCCTTCAGGAGCTTGCACATCATCGAGCCCTGGCTCGGGATGGCGTCCTTCGGATCCATGACGTCACGGTCACCATCTCCATCACCGTCTATTCCCTCGACCGCCCACGTGGTGGGAATGAACTGAGAGATTCCGTACGCGATGGGCCGCTGCTTGGTCTTGGGGTCCGCGTAGGAGATCGCGGTGGGGTCGAACTTGCTCTCGGCCCAGATCTGCGCGGCCAGGATGGCCGGCGGCAGTCCCTCGTTGCACTTGGCGGCGGCGGCCAGGATCAGCGGCGCGTACTGGGCTGGAACACCGTCGGGCCCCCCGATCTTCAGCGAGCCCGCCGTCGGCCATGTGCCGACGTTGCGGCCCTTGCTGTCGTCCTCGGCGAACACAGCGACGAGCATGACGACCCCCAGTCCCAGCGCCAGCGGGGCAGCAGCCGCCCCCGCAGCTGCTATCCCCAGCCACCGCTTCGCCCCCATCCATTCCCCCCGTGGCAGTACCCGTGATTTGCGCATACGAAGATGCAATTCGGCCACGCTGGCCGAGAAGTAATCTCCCTGTGATCGCGCGGCAGATCGTGACACTATGCCATTTCGGCTCTCAGGGGGGTTGGTGAATATCCCTCAGCTGTTGTCGTATGGCCGGGGTAAAGTGCCGATGCCTTTCGCCGCGAAGCCGACGAACATGCGAACTTCACATTAGCGACGGCTTTGTTTGGTGCGTTTTGGGGGATTGATGAGCAAAAGGGGCAATCCGGTGTTGCCGGTGTTGCCGGAGCGCGCGCGCCTTGTCGTTCCGGTGATGGCCACGACCGGGGGCAGTGCGCGTTCCACCGTGGCGCACGTCCTCGCCGATGCGTTCGCGGCGGTGGCCGACACCGTGGTCTTCGACCTGGCGCCCCGTCTCGCTTCGCCGTGGCCGGCCTGGGCCGGGATACCGGCCGGAGGTCTCGCCGCACTTGCTCCCGATCAGCCGCTGACTCGAGCAGGCATCCGTGCTGCCGTCGCGGTGCGGCGAGCACCAAAGGGCGACTGGGACGTGCTGACCGACGGACGTGAGTGGCATGCTGCCCCGCTGGCTCTGCCCAACGAGCCTGCCGCCTGGTACCAGCTGGCCGCTGCGGGTGGATGGGAGGTTGTGGTCGTGGACACCGCTCACCCGGTAGCGCACGACCTCCTCGCGGCCCGGTGCGCGGGATCCCCCAGCCTCACCCGCGCCTGGTGCGATCTGCCCTTCGCCGTTCCGGTCGTGTGCGCGCCGGCCACCGCCGACGGCGTGCAAGCCCTTCAGCAGGCAGTGATGGTGCTGCACGCCGAAGGGCTACCGCTGCAGCGCATGGTCGTCGTACTCACCTCCACCGCTGACGGGCGGCCGCCCGCCGTCGTCCGCGCGGCGGCCACGATGCTTTCCGCTCGCGCGTCCGCCGTGGTCCACCTGCCGCACGACGCGGACATCCGAGCCCACGGGCTCCAGGCCCAGCCGGCCCGCATCCGCCCGCGCACCCGTGAGGCTGCCCGGGAGCTGGCCGCCGCCGTGCTTGCCGCCGCCCGCGCATCCTTCGGCGACCCGCTGCCCCCCGCCCCGCAGCCCGCTCCGCTTCCTGCCGTTGCCGCAACTGCCGTCTGACGAGGAATCACCGAACATGAGCCAGTTTCTGACGTCCCTCCACACCCTTGCCACCGACCCCGGCCTGGTCTTGCTGGCCGACGGTGTCGGCCCGGTGCCCGACTTCGATCCGGCCCTTCCGTCATCGGTCAACAACCCGGTCAAGACGATCCTGGCCTGGACCGCCGGCGGCGGCCTCGCCCTCGCCGTACTCGGTGGCCTCAGCGGCTGGGCTCTGGTCGCCGTCGGCCACAACACCGAGCGCGCCGCACTCGCGGCCCGGGGCAAGCAGAGCGTGCTGTGGAGCCTGATCGGCGCGGGCGGCATCGGATTGACGTCCTCGCTGGTCCTTGCTGTCTTCACCATGACGAGTGCCTGAGCATGGCCGACTCGACCGGGCTCAAGGCCCGCAGAGCTCGTCTCGTCCTCGCCGCGATCCTCGTTGCGGTGGCGGCCCTCCTGGTTGCGGGCGGGTTCGCGGCGGCCACGCTGATGAGGGAAGACCCCAAGGGCGGCCCGCAGGCGGCTGTCAGCCCGTCTGCCAGCACTGCCGCGCCGGGCGGCGGCACAGCGACGGACAGCCCGATGACACCGGAGCGGGCCCAGAAGATCAGCCTGCGCAAGCCCACGGGCCACCAGAACGGTGTGGCCGTCGGTTTCCCCGGCTCCCCCAGCGGCGGGATCTCGGCCGCCGTCTACTTCTGGGAGGAGTACGCCTGGCTGGACGACGAGAAGGCGGCCCAGCAGCTCAACGCAGTGGCGTCGAAAGATGCCTCCGGCTACGTCGATAAGCAGATCTCAGAGATCCGCAAGATGCGCGAGGCGCTCGGCCTGGCTCCCTCGGGCGGACTTCCGGCCGACGTCTCCTTCACGACAGCCGTCCACGCCGCACGGGGCAAGACGCTGAAGGCGCCCGGCCTGCCCGCAGGCGACGTCATGCAGATCTGGCTGTCCTACGACCGCTTCGCCACGGGCCCCAAAGGCGGCACGGACGAGAACCCGCTGCGTGGCGCGACCGTCTCCTTCGTCGTGAAGTGGGAGGACGGTGCCTGGAAGTTCACCGACAAGTACGACGCCCTGGGCGATTTCCCGGTCGCCTACGAGCCCACCAGCCCGTACGCATGGAGCGACGGATGGGCCCAGGTCCGCCATGCGAACTGACCGCTTTGTGCGCGCCACCCGCGCTGTCGTCCTGCTCTGCGCACTGCTTTCCTTCCTCAGCGCCGGAGCCGTTCTCTCGATTGCGGTCGCCGCCGACGACCCGAAGTACCACGCCGCGGTAGGCCCGCCCGACCCCATTCCGAAGGACTGGGACCAGTTCACCGTCGGGCTTGATGCCCGCAACAAGTACTGCCTTGTCGACCAGATCGACGACCGTTCGATCTGTCGTCTTCCCGGACCCGACGATCCGCCGTTCCCCGGCCGGACCAAGATCTGTGAGGGCGCGGACGGCAACGCGGCTGGGGAGTGCAACCCGCAGGACCAGAAGGAGGCGGAGATCCGCCGCCTGGAGCAGTGGCGCAAGCACTTTCCTGACAAGCAGTGGAAGAACTACGAGGCCCTCAACCAGTTCATCACCGACTGCGTGGTGCGCGACGGCCGTCCCTTCAGCGTGTGTCAGAAGGAGGGCGAGGCGAAGTACCCCACACCCACCAAGGGCCCGCTGGACTGGGTCGCGGGCAAGTTTTCCGAGTTCGCAAGCAACGCTCTCAAAGAGGCCGCTTCCTACATCGGGAAGTCGGTGGTGTGGCTGCTGTCGGAGTTCGCGACGCTCTTCAACGAGAACTCCTCCATCGACCTGAACGACACAGGCATCGCGAAGTTCACGTTGATGATGACCTCGCTGTCCGCGGTCCTCGCCGTCTTCCTCCTGTTGATCCAGTTCGGGAAGGTCGCGGTCAGCCACAACGGCGGCCCGGCCGCGACCGCGCTGATCGGCCTGGCGAAGTGGGCGGTCATCTCCTCCGTCTACCTCGTCGTGGCCCAGACCGCGCTCGAATGGTCCGACGCCGTGTCGACGTGGATCATCAACAAGACGTTCGAGGGCGGCGGGAGCGGCGAGGGTGCTGCGACCAAGGCCATGCAGCAGCAGCTGGGGACCCTCTTCGGCGGTCTGATCACCGGGGGCGGTGGCGCCGCGACCGCCGGCGGTGCGCTCATCGCCGGGGAGACCGTGACTGCCTCCGCGGTCGGCGTCGTGATCGTCGTCGGGATCGTCTGCATCCTGGTCATCGCTGCCCTGTGGGTGGAGATCCTGATGCGTCAGGTCGGCATCATGCTCATCATCGCGACGATGCCGATCACCCTGGCCGGTCAGCTCTCCGACACCACCGCCGAGTGGTGGCCCAAGGCCCGTAACGCCTTCATCTCGCTGGTGCTGATGAAGCCCGCGATCGTGGCCTGCTTCTCCATCGGGTTCTTCGCCATGTCCGAGGGCAAGGGCGTGCAGAACATGCTCGTCGGGTTCGTCATGTTCCTCGCCGCGGCTCTGTGCTGGCCGGCTCTGGCCAAGTTTATGACGTTCACGACCAACGGGTCCGGCTCCTCCATGGTCTCGGGTTGGCTCAGCTCCGCCGGGTCGTCCGCCTCCTCGTCGTCCGGCGGCTACCGGCCCGACCCCGGCGGTGCCGGAGCGGTCGGTGGCGGATCCGGCTACACCAAGGCCCTGGAAACGGAGAACACGACGGGCCACGCCAGTCCCTCATCCGGAGGCGCGGGCGGCGCGGGCAAGTCCGCCGCGGGCCGCTTCGGGGGCAGGGCGCTGGGCATGGCCGCCTTTGGCCTGCAGGTCGTGGCTGCAGGCAAGGACTCCCTGGAATCCGGTCTGGGCAGCACCGCCGCCAACGCGGGCCTCGACCAGAGCGGGGGCGGGGGCGGTCGGCACGTCGTGATCGCCCCGCGCCGCGGTGGTGCGGGTCCCACGGCCATGCCGAGGGGCGCCTCGACCGAGGCGCCGCCGAGCCCGCATCCCGCCCCAGCCTCTTCCTCGAGGGAGGGATGACATGTCACAACCCGTTTCCTACGGAGGCTGGCAGTCCGAGACGACCGGCTTCATGGGCCGGCTGTCCGGGCCCGGCTTCGCCATGGTCGCCGCCGCCTCCCTGCTCGCGCTCCTGCCGTTCAACGTCGGCTGGCAGTCAGCGTTCGTGTGCGTGCCGATCGCGCTGCTCCTGCTCGCCCTCGCGTTCGGGCGGGTTTCCGGGCTCAGCGCCGACGAATGGATCTCTCTCGCAGTAAGGCACCAGATCTCTGTGGCTACCCGACGCAACCTCTTCTTCTCCGGCGCTTTCGCGCCGCGGTCCGCCAAGACCGGGCGTCAGCCGATGGACCTGCCCGGCGTCCTGGCCCGTTTGCGGATCCTCGACGCCCCCGACGGGCTCGGCGGGCAGCTCGGCGTCGTCCACGACCCGGTGGCCGGCACCTACAGCGCCATCGCCCGTATCACCTTCCCTGGTCTCGCCCTGGTGGACACCGACAAGCAGGCCGCCCGCGTGGCCGCCTGGGCACAGTTCCTGCGGTCCTACTGCACCGAGGACTCCCCGGTCACCCGGATCGCAGTCCACCAGCGGTGCCTGCCCGACGACGGTGCGGCGCTGGCGTCCTGGACCGCCCGCCACGTCACGCCGGACGCGCCGGCCGCCGCGGTGACCGCGCTCGCCGAGCTGATGGACGGCGCCGGTCCCGCTGCCGCGACCCGGGAGACGTACCTGACGGTCACCCTCTCCTCCGCCCGGGCCCGCCTGGCCATCAAGGGTGCGGGCGGCGGCCAGATCGGAGCGGCGGCCGTCCTCGTCCGCGAACTGCATGCCATGGGCCAGGCGCTGTCGACGGCGAGCCTGCAGGTTGTCGAATGGCTGCAGCCCCGCAAGGTGGCCGCGACCGTGCGCACGGCGTATGACCCCGAGGCTCAGCAGATGATCGCCACCCGCACCGCCGCCGCCCAGGCCCCCGACTGGTCGGGGACCGCGCCCGGCGTCGACGTTGACCTCGCCGGCCCCGCGGCCACCGAGACGGCATGGGGCGTCTACCGGCACGACGGCGCTTGGTCCGTCTCCTACCAAGTCCGCACCTGGCCGCAGGCCGCCGTGTACGCGACGATCCTCCAGCCGCTGCTGCGCCCCCGCCAGAATGCGAGGCGCGCGATGACCCTGCTCTACGAGCCGATCGGCCCGCGCCGCGCCCGCCAGGAGCTGGCCCGCGACAAGGCCAAGCGCTCCTCTGCCCGCCACCTGCGCGCCAAGTCCGGCCGGGACGAGAGCGAGGACGAGCGCCGCGAGGAGGCCATCGCCCGTCAGCAGGACGTCGCCCGCGCTTCGGGGCAGGGCGTCATGCGGATGACCGCCGTCCTGACCGTGACCGTTACCGAGCTCGACGAACTGGAGACCGCCTGCGCCGAGCTCCAGGCGGACGCCGCCGCCTCCGGGCTGGAGGTGCGTCGCATGTGGGGCGCGCAGGACACCGGTTTTGCCACCGGCGCCCTCCCGCTGGGCCAGGGTCTGCCCGACCGACGGATGGGATTCTGATGGGCCTCTTTTCCCGCCGTCCCGCGGGCGACACCCTGTTGGAGGCCATCGGCCTGGATGAGGCGGCCGGGATCGCCGACCGGCCGCCCGCACCGGTCCCGCCGCAGCGCACCGCCCGCGAGCAGCGGCGCGCCCGCCTGCTGGAGGACCCCGAGACCTCGATGCGCGTAGCCCCGAGGAAGGGGTGGACACAGCCGTTCGCGGGCCGAGCCGCGAACGTGCCCCGTACCGAGGTCGTGCGTGCGGACACCGCGAACGCGGCCGGGATATACCCCTACCTGCACGCCGCGAGCCTGCCGCCCATCGGCGCGTACATCGGCCGCAACGTCCTGACGACGGAAGCGTTCAGCGCGCACCCCGCGGTCTGGGTGAAGGAGGGCCTGTGCACCAACCCCAACGTCATGATCACCGGCATCCCCGGCTCGGGTAAGTCCGCGCACGTCAAAGCCCTTGCCCTGCGGCTGATGGCGTTCGGGCACCGCACGCTGATCGCCGGAGACGTCAAGGGCGAGTACCAGGCCCTGTGTCGCCACCTCGGCGTCGAGCCCGTACGCCTCGGCCCGGGCCTGCCCGGGCGCCTCAACCCCCTGGACGCGGGCCCGCTCGGCGCCGGCCTGGACCTCATCAAGGACCCGGCCGAACTCAAGTCCCGCCTCACCGAGATCCACCGCCGCCGCCTCACCCTCCTCAAGGCCCTCCTCGAACTCCAACTGCGCCGCACCCTGCAGCCCCAGGAGGAAGAGGCCCTCGACGTCGCCGTACGCGAGGTCACCGGCGAGCTCCACGGAACGGGCGCCTCCCGCTTCGCCGTGCCCACCCTGCCGCTCGTCTACGACCGCCTGCGCGACCCCACCGATGCGATGGCCCGCGAGCTGCGCATCCGCGACGGGGAAGTCCAGCGTGCCCGTGAGCAGATGGCCTCGATCCGCTCCGCGCTGGGCGGCATGGTCACCGGTCACCTGGGCGGCCTCTTCGACGAGGCGACCAGCATCGACCTGGACTGGGAAGCCCCCATCCAGTCCGTCGACATCTCCTCCCTGCAGGAGTACGGCGACGAGACCGTCGCCATGGTGCTGTCCTGCGTCTCCAGCTGGGCCCAGTCAGCCATCGACCAGCCCGGACAGAAGCCGTGGATCGTCGTACGGGACGAGTTGTGGCGGCAGATGCGCTCAGGCGGCGCCACCATGGTCAAGAAGATTGACGCCGACCTGCGCCTGTCCCGGGCCACCGGCACCATCCAGGTCCTGGCCACCCACCGCCTCTCCGACTTCGAGTCGGTGGGCGCGGCCGGCTCCGAGGCTGTGGCCATCGCCCGCGACCTCATCGCCTCCTGCGAGACCCGCATCCAGCTCGCCCAGGACACCCGGCCCCTGCAGATCACCCGCGAGGCCATCGGACTCACCGACTCCGAATGCAACCTCATCGGCTCCTGGGGCGCCGGCCAGCGCGGCCGCGCACTGTGGAAAGTCGGCCGCGGCGGCGGCTCCCACGCCGTCCAACTGATGCTGTCCCGTACCGAGGAGCGCCTCTTCGAGACCGACGAGAAGATGGTGATCTGACATGGCCGAGCGCGGTACCGGCCCGTCCAGCGCGGGACTCGACGACAACACGCTGCTCGCCGCGTACGGCGCGGGCGTGGTTGTCACGATCGGCGGTTCGGTCCTGCTGGCCGGACCGCTGGCGGGGCTGCTCTCCGGCAACGGCTGGGTTGGCAGCGCAGCCAGTGTGCCCGTCACCGTGTTGTCGGCCCTCGTCAAGGGCCCGGCCTCCGTCTACCACCCGGCCCCGCCCCCCTGGCTCTTCTACGCCCTCACCGTGGGGCTCGTCCTGGCCCTGGGCGCCGTCATCGTCAAGGCCGCCACCTTGATGTCGTTCGGCGGCAAGACGGGCGGTGCCCAGTGGGGCGGGGCGAAGATCGAGCGGAAGATGTCGGCGGCCAACGACCCGCTGAAGCGGATCAACCGCATCACCGCGGGGCGAGGCCTGCAGACCAAGAACATCGTGGCCGCGCAGCCCAACATCTCCGCGACCGTCTTCGGCGTCCCCGGCTCCTCGAAGACCACCGGCCTGGTCCTGCCGAACGCCGCCGAGTGGCAGGGGCCTTTGGTCGTGACCACCACCAAGGCCGCCGACCTGGACGTCATCTACGCCCGCCGCCGTGCCATCGGCCCGGTCTGGGTCATCGCCCCGGCCGGCATCCCCGGCCGCGCCACCGACCGCTGGTCACCGGTCGCCTACTGCACCGACGCCAAGGCCGCCGACCGGATGGCCGCCTGGTCGGCCGAAGGCTCCTCATCCGGCGACGACAAGCGCGCCGCCCCGTGGATCGACCAAGCCAAGAGCGTCCTCAAGGGCATCATGCTCGCCGCTCAGCTCTCCGGCGGCGGCGTCAGCGATATGCGGCGCTGGATCGGGCTCGGCAAGGACGCCGTCGACCACGTCCGGGCCGTGCTCCTCGCCCACGGCTACACCGACGTCGCCGACGACTACTCCTCCCCCTGGCTGCGTCTCCACGAGGACGGCATCGGCAGCATTCAGTTCAGCCTCAACGTCCTCGCTCGAGTCTTCGCCGACGAGGAGGTCCGCGAGACCTGCTCCCGCTCCGACTTCACCTTCGAGGAGTGGCTCGACCAGCAGGGCACTATCTGCATCATCGCCTCCGAGGCCGACGCCGACCGCTTCGCCCCGCTTATCAGCTCTCTGATCGCCGGCGCCATCCACGCCGCCGAGTCCCGGTACAACGCGACGGGCAAGACCATCAGCCCCAGCGTCGGCGTCCTCGTCGATGAGGCCGGCAACATGCTGCGCTACCCCCGGCTGCCCAAAATCCTCACCACCGGCCGCGGCATCGGCATCACCATGCTGACCGTCTGGCACGACCTGTCCCAGCTCCGCGAATCCCTCGGCGTCCAGAAGGCGAACACCGTCCTGTCCGCGAGCGGGCTGCGCATGCTGCTGCCCGGCTGCGGCGACCTGGAGACCCTCCGCTACTTCTCCAGCCTCTACGGCCGCACCGAGGTCATGAAGACCAGCCACGGCCGCTCCCGGGGCGAGCACTCCACCAACACGCAGGCCACCGAGACCGACCTCGCACCGGTCCACTCTCTACAGCAGCTCCCCGACTTCACCGCTATCGCCCAGTACACCAACCTGCCGCCGATCAAGGTCCGGATGCGCCTCACCTTCCGCGACAAGGACCTCAAGAAGCTTCTCGCGGAGCCCAAAACCAGCACCACCAAGAAGTAGCCGACGACGACCGCCAGGAGAGCACGTGTCCGAACCGCTGAACCCCGCCGACCTCTGGCCGATGCCGCCCGGCGCCGAGCAGAAAGCCGAACCGCAGCGATGGGTGTGGGCGGCCATGGAACCCTCGGAGCGGCAGATCAGAATGCGCGAGCTCAGCGGATGGGTCGACTGGCTCCGCCGGACCTTCGAGCTCCACAACTCGATCACGCACTGCTGGTACCGGCACTCCGCGGTCGTCGAGCACCTCAGCGCCCTCTACGCAGGGTGGATGCGCACCTACGCCGGGGATGAGGCCCCCGGCCGCGACCTCGCCGAGGCCGACTGGATCAACACCCTGCACGCCTTCATCCCCCGCCTGCAGCTCGCCGCGTGCGCAACCGCGCACCAGGACCCGCCGCCCCTCGTGCCCCCGCCCGCAGGCAGCGACGAGGCCTTCGAGCTGTACCTGACACTCTCCGATGCGGCGAGCGCTTCCGCGGCACACCCGGCGGCCGCCCAGCTCAGCCGCCGGGAAGCCGAGCGGAACGCGCCGCTGTAGCCGGGGAAGGCAACCCCATCGGACCACCCCGCCAAGGGGCACGACGACTTCACGGAGGCACCCGCGATGACCACCTCGACCGATCCGGAAGCCCTTGCCGCCACGACCGAGCAGCCCCCGTCAGCCGACCACGTCACCTCTCCGGACCCGAACAGGTGGCCCGAACTTGAGAGCATGTGGCAGGCCTGGGAAGAGATCTGCTTCGGAGCACCTGCTACGGACCTGCAGGCCGAGGTCGCAGCCATCGACGACCCGGCGTCGCAGACGCCGGCATCCGCCGATCAGGATTCACCGGTCACCGGACCGACGAGGGTGTGGGCTCCCGTGGAGCCTGCCGGATCCGCACCCTCGCCGGTAGCACGGGTGGCGGCAGCGGTGGAGACCGCCACGGCTGCCGCTGACGCTCATACCGCGGACCTGAAGGACCACCCCGAGTGGCAGCGCATCCAGACCCTGCGCGGGGCTCTGCATCACGTGTGGGACGTCATGAAGGAGAACGCAGGCCCCTACTGGGAGAACCTCCGTGCCGACGTACGGTTCCAGGGCTTCTGGAAGACGGCGTCGATCCGGGTCTGCGAGGCGATCTCAGTACAAGCCGCAGCACTCGCAAACCGGCTGAGCACTGGAGGCGACCTCCCGACCGCCGATTCCTTGATCAAGCTCTCCGACGCCACCCTCACCTACAGCACCGCCGCAGCAGCAGAGCCGGTAGCCGCCCCGCCCGCATCCCCCACGGAACCGAACGCAGCAAAGGCCCCCGACCCCCAGGGGCCTTCGCGGGTGCCGGTGTACGCCACCCGGGACGAAGCTGCACGAGCCGGCGCGGAGGTCACCGCGTATTTCCGGGCCTGGATGGCCAGCCCCATGGGCCAGCAGCTCGCCGGCTCCGACCACCGTCGGGTCGTCGCATTCCGGGACGCCTGGCGGCGGCTGCCGCCGCCCGAGTCCGGACCGGGCCCGGCCGCCGGCCCGTACGGCGAAGTTGCCGAGCACGCCAAGGCGCTCCTCGCAGCCGGGGTCGCGACAGCCCGCTTTGCCCCTAGCGACCTTCGGTCCCTCCAGACCCTCGCCCAAGCGGCAGACAACCACGCCGCCCGCCTCGCCGTGACCCTGCCGCCCCGGCCAGCCCGACTGTCCCGGCAGGCGGCCGCGCCGACGCCTCGTGTTGCCACCCCCACGGCTCCTTCGGCCCGCACCCCCCGGGCGTCGGCGTAGACAGAGCGGTGACCTCCCCGGCCCGCACCGGTTGAACGGGTCATGCGAGTCCGAAGGGCCCAGACAGGGCCCCGGAATCCCAGCTCGGACACCACGGGACAACTGACCGGCCAGTAGCTGGGGCGAGTCGGACATGACGCCACGGCTGCCGGACGCCGACCTGTGGAAAAACGACCCCAGGGGCCCGGGGATCCCCGGGCCTAAGTGAGACGCGCGTCGCCCGCGCTGGTCGCCGGCCGAAGCTCGGGCAATCGACTCTCTAACTTTCCTTCGAAATACCCGTCACGTCACGCACCCCAGTCCACGGGGGAGAGAGGAATCCCCTCCGCTATCTACCTCCCGGCGACCGGGTGACGACGGCCTGCGTGGGGCGTTCGGCATCGCGCCTCTAAGTCCCTGACCCAGCACATTGAACGCGGCCCCTCAGACTGATGGTCTGAGAGCAGCTAGCCCCGGCCGTCGCCGGGGCTTTCGTACTTCCCCACCGCGCCAACCCCTGGTTCCGTGCGCCCAAAATCTGGAGTCCCTCATGCAGAGCCCCGACCGTTCCGCCATCGCCACCGCCGCTATCGGCGCGGTTCTCGTCTGCGTCGTTGCCTACGGACACCCGAGCCTGATCCCTGCTCTCACTGTCGGTCTCGCTGCCTGGCTCGCCCTCTACGCGTTCTTGAAGCTCTGACGCCCCGGCTCGGCATGCGTCCCCAGCAGCTCGGGCTGACCGTGGGAGTAAAGACTCCGAACTGACGTTTCCGCAGGTCGCCGTTCGGGCCCACCCCTACCCGGGGGCGGCCCGCACTGCTGCTCTCAGGCCTCGCCGGGGTCAGGGCTCCAGACGGCCGGCCCGCCGCCGCGCCACTCGATCAGCAGCGGGTCGTCCAGGCGGACGGTGTCCGGGTCCAGGCCGGCCCGCCGCAGGAACTCCAACAGGTCGCCGGGGCCCAGGGCGCGGCCGAGGATCTCGCCGTCGCAGCGGACGCGGCGCCCGCCCTGGTTGTCGGGCGGGTAGACGACCACGCGCACAGGGCTCATCCCTCCACCCTGCCGGTACCCGCTCACTCCAGCACGCCCAAGGCGGTGTCCGGCCGGCAGTGGATGCACGCGGGCACGCCCTCGGCCAGCAGCCGCCGTATCTGCTCAGCGGTGGCGGGGGCGCAGCGGTGGCCGGTGTCCCAACAGTCCCCGGTGTGTACGCGGGCCGGGGGCCGGCCGGCTCCGATCCCGCGCTCAACCAGCCACGCGGGCGGCTCTTTCGGAGGTCGCCGGGACGCGGCCAGGGCCTCCTGCTCCTCCGCGACGGACAGCGCCTTCTCCGCCCGGCCGAGTTCGCCGCGTAGGTAGGTGACCAGCGTTCGCAGCCGAGGCAGGTCGGGCGGCAGGACGGACACGGTCAGCTCCCGTACTGCGCCCGCCGCGCGGCCCTGCACGCCTCGCACAAAGGATTCGCAGGGGCTCCGTACCTTGCACACGGAGCGTGGCAGGACGCACATGGTCCGGTCTGGCTCGGGGACCAGGTGGCGATCTGCGGTCTGGCGGTGGGGGCGGGGGAGGCCATGGCGCTGCTCCTGGGTGCGGGGGTCCTCCTATTCCATCATGTGTTCGATTTTCTGTGCGAGTGGCGCGCCGCAGTTCAGCGGTAGGTCTGGTGGCTGTCCCTTCACCGCCTCATTCGTGGTCCACTCTGCTGCGGGTACGTCAGCGGAGCAGCGGGTGCCGTATTCACAGAGGCGGGCGCGGGCACGGGCTGACGCCGTTCGGCGTCTGCAGCAGCCTGGCGGGCGAGGGTCTCGGCCTGGTGGAAGTCGGGGTGCCGCTCGGCGAGGAACTGGCGGCGTTGCTGCTCGCCTACGGCCAGGGCGGTGTGACCGCGCCAGTTCGCGGCTTCCTTCACAGCAGCCTGGACAAGGCCATTGAGTTCGCCGAGCTGGTTCTGGTCACGGACGTCCATGATCTGGGCCCGTTGCGGCAGCAGCTCCCGCATGGCGGCGAGCCTCTGGGGCAACTCCTCCAGCGCCGGGGCAAAGCCCGTGGCGCCGAGGGCGTCGGCGAACCGGCTCGACTTTACGGCGTCCCACGCGGCGAGGCGGGCGTCGTCGCTGGTCCTCCGCGCGCGCACACACTCTTCCTCGCCGACCATGGCCTTGCCGAGGTAGTGCTCGCGCAGCTCCTGAACCTCCTTCTTGCTGCTGCCGGCCAGCCGGAGCGCGAGCCAGGACGACTCCAGCTGTCGAGTGATGTCCGGCAACACTTTGCGGGCCTGCGTGGCCTGCTCGTCGGCCTGTCGCGCCCGGCCCGCTTCCTCGAGGGCCGTCCTCAGGTGCCCGACGGCGGTGTCCAGCACGGCTCCGGCCTCCTGGGCCCACTGGGCGCCCCGGGTCGCGCCGTCGGCGAGCTCCCGTTCCAGGCGCCTGCGCAGGGCTTCGCGTCCGTCGCGGGCCTCGGCTGCCTTCTCCTCGCACCGCTCGGCCTCGGCGAGGAAGGCAGTGATGCTGCCCGCGAGCTCCTTGTCGCTGCGCTGGCCGTACGGGCGCTCCCTCCATGACGGGATCTGCTCTTCGCTGCTCTGCTGTTCCTCCTGTGTGGGCGCTGCGGCGACATCACGGCGGGCCTCGGCCTCGGCGTCCTGGCGGAGGAAAGCCTGGGTCGACGGGGACTTCATCCTGGCTGCCCGCGCCGACACCGTGCGGCGGGCCTGTTGCAGGGCCGCTGCGACATCCTCGCGGGCCTGGTCCAGCTCGACCTGCCGGGGCACCGGAGCGAGGACGGGACTGGGGGCTGGCCGCAGCTCGTCGGAGACCATCGAGTCCGGCCGGGACTGCCCCAGGTAGCGGGCGAATGCCGATACCGCGCGGTGCAGCTGCTCGGTCTCCGTGCGGGCCGCGCCAAGGAGTTGTTTGGTGCGCTCGTCCTCAACGACCTCCAGCGGGAGCCAGAGATGGTTCGCCATCTTCGCGCGGGTCAGTCCCGGGTAAGTGGCGTACGCGTTCGCGCCGTGCCCGTACAGGAGCGAGGTGTGGCATGTCAGGCCCTGGCTGGCAGCCACGGTCATGGCGTAGCCCAGGGACAGCTGGCCGGCGGCGATGTCGGCGGGCGTCATCCACGCGGACTCGGTACGCACCGTGCCGTCGGGCAGGCGGTCTTTCGTCCGCCACGTGATCTCGACCCGACGGTCGTCGGTCACGGCCGTGACGACGGCGCGGTACCCGTTGAGGACGTCGGGGCCCTGTCCGCGCCGGCTGCGGTAGTCGTTGGCGCGGACGCGGACGACGTCGCCCTCGGCGAGGGTCAGCTCTCCTCCACCGGGCAGCGCGTAGGTGTGGGCCGTGCCCAGTTCGCCGAGGTTGCGGCGGATGTGCTGGGCACCGAGGTTCAGCGCGTCAACGTCGAGGTTGCGGGGCGCAAGGACGGCGAAGTTCTCCAGAAGGTCCAGCTCGTCGGGCCACTGGCGGCGGAGCTCATCCCAAGCCATGAGCATCTGGGAGCGGGCCTCGGCGGCGGTGGCCACCGCGTGGACGCGGCCACCGGCGGCGAGCAGCTCCAGTGCGGCCTGGTGGTCGCCGGTCCGCCACACCTCCAGCGCGGCCCTCTCCGCCTCGTTCTCCTGGCGCCGGTTCTCGGTGAGGATCTCGCCGTCGACCACGCGGTGGACCTCGGCGAACCACCCCCCGATGCCGACCGCCTGGAGCTGCTGAGGGTCGCCGATGGCGACCAGCTTGGTGCCGGTCCTCGCCGCCTCGGTGAGCAGGCGGGCGGCGGAGCGGTCGTCGGTCATCGCGGCCTCGTCCAGAACCAGGACATCGATCCCGGCGAGCCCGCGGCCGTCGTCGATTCGCTGGAGCCAGGAGGCAACGGTCTGCGAGGAGATCGCGGAGGCGTCCTGCAGGCCCTTGGCGCCGACGGCCGACAGACAGGCGCCGGCATAGGTGGTGCCGGTGGCGTCCCACGCGATCCGGCAGGCGTCCATGAGCGTGCTCTTGCCCGCGCCGGCCACGCCGACGACCGCGTCGACGCCGTGTCCGGCGGTCAGCAGCCGGTCAACGACCCGCCGCTGTTCCTCGGACAAGGCGAACCCTGCCGCGACCTCGAACACGGAGAGCGCGGCCTCGGCCTGGGCAGCCGTCAGGACGGCGCTGCCGTCGCCGTAGCGAGCCTGCGCCTGGGTGACGGCGATGTCCTCGGCGTCCAGGACGTCGCGGGTGGTGTAGCGGGCGATGCTGCTCATCACGGTGGAACCGACGTGCGGCAGCGCGACGGCATACCCCTCGACACGCAGCACATCGTCCACCAGGCGCTCCAGCGCGGCCGGCTCCGGTCCGATCCCGTCAGGCAGGGCGTTGCCGACGGCGGCCAGCAGCTCGGCACGGGTGAACGCCTTCCGGCTCGACGTCACCCCGGTCTCCGGGTCGAAGACGATCCGGGCGAGGTCCGTCGGCGGAGGGATCCTCGGGCCGCCCCCGGGGCCCCCGAGGGCCGCGCCCCCGCCGTCCGGGTCAGGTCCGCCCGGCGCGGCCGCGGCGACCATCGCGTCGACGTCGACGCCGAGGGCTTCGGCCCGCGCCCGCCAGGAGTCGCGCATCCCGGCCGCGTCCGCTGCGTGTTTGGCCCGCCGGGTCTCGGCCGCAAGGCGCTGCTGGTCGTCTCGGCTGGCGTCCGGCCCGAGCTTCTCCTCGACCATCGCCGAGCGCCGACTGAACGCGTCCCGCAGCTGCTCGGGGATGCCGTCGACTTCCCATGCCCCGGTCGTGGCGGACCGGCTGCGGCGCACACCGAAACGTTCGTGGGCCAGGGCGCGGACCCGCGCTTTGAAGTAGGCGTCGGCCGCGCTGGCGTGGCGGTAGAGGTCGGCTCCCGAGTTGGCGATCGAGCGCCATTTGCCGTCGGTGCAGCGCGCCATGTTGGCGACGACGACGTGCAGGTGCAGGTGCGGATCGCCCGGGGCGCCGTCACCCATGGGCCGGGCGGAGCGGTGCTCGACGGACCAGCCCACCAGGCCGCCAGTGGCCAGCCGGACCGGCTGCCCGTCCTGGCTGCCGACCCCGTACCCGATCCACCGCTCCAGCTGGCGGAAGGTATCGGTCTTGGCCTGGTGAACGAGCTCGCGGAACGCGACGTCGTCGAACTCGCCCATCAGCCCGGCCAGCACGCTGTCGCTCTTCGGGAGGTCGAGGACCAGGTCCCACCCCCGCACCCTGCTGTCGGTCCTGAGGTCCTTGTTCGTCCAGGCCGTCTCCAGCTCGGCCTCGGTGTAGACGTCGGCGAGGTCGAGGCCTGCGGCGCGGGCCAGCTTGTGAAGCGTCTCGACGTGCAGCCGGTGGCCCTCGCCTCTGCGCTTCACCATCCGCTGCTGGGTGGCCAGGGTCCGCTGCTGCTTCGGCTTGCCCTCCAGCAGCTGCTCCGGCGATGTCTCGGCCTCCGCCGCGGCCGCCTCGATCGCCCGCACCAGCGGCGCCACGGTGAGCGTCGCCTTCTCGTGTGCGCGGACCGACGTGGCGGATCCCGCGAGGCGCGCGCCGGTCGTCGGATGGCTCCCCTTCATGAGCCGGCGGGCCGCCTCCTCGCCCTCATGGTCGAGGGCCTGGCCCTCGGTCAGACCGACCTCCTCCAGCCCGGACCCCATCCACACCAGCACCCCGTCCGACCGCAGACGGTAATCAACTGCCGGATCCGCCGAATCCAGAGCGGCAGCCTCCCCAGGGGCCACGACCGCGCCGGTGCTCTCCACCACGCCGCACCCGGCGTGCCTGCGCAGCCGGTAGTCGACCTGTTCGTCCGCGCTGATCTCCGTCACCCACGCCATCGGCGCCCCCGTCCCCCACGCGCCTTGTGCGCTTGTGCATTTCCCGGCTGTGCCGGGGTTCCCCGTCAGGGGAACCCCCTTTGTACATCCCTTGTATTTGATCTTGCATTAGAGCCGGAGAGTTGCAACTCTCCGGCTCTAATGTCGGACGACAGACGGATGTCAGTGGCTGACGACAGGAGGTGTCAGGGGTCGGCGACATGAGGCGTGTCATCGTGATCGTGTTGGTGATCCTGCGCAGTTCACTCCGGCGCGGGATCGCGTAGAAGCCGTGTTCGGGACAACGTAAGGGCCCGGACGTTGCGGGGGCATGTGGCTGGTGCGAGCGGAGACGAGGGCAAGGGGTCATCCCCGCGTGCGCGGGGAGCAGCGCTCCAGCGCCGGCGGGGTGATGTCGGTGACGGGGTCATCCCCGCGTGCGCGGGGAGCAGGTAGTAGCGGCCCGTCGCCGGTTCGATGCCGGGGGGGGGTCATCCCCGCGTGCGCGGGGAGCAGCCCACGGCCTCGGCCTTCGCCCGCTTCTCCGCGGGGTCATCCCCGCGTGCGCGGGGAGCAGCGGTCCTCACTGCCGGCCTTCAGGCCGTGGTCGGGGTCATCCCCGCGTGCGCGGGGAGCAGATCAAGTCCTCACGGTTGGCGTGGATCATCAAGGGGTCATCCCCGCGTGCGCGGGGAGCAGCCGCCCGAGACGGCACAGCACGTGCTGTACATGCGGTCATCCCCGCGTGCGCGGGGAGCAGTGGACTCCAGTCGTGAAGGCGAGAGTGCCGCCGGGGTCATCCCCGCGTGCGCGGGGAGCAGAGCCCAGTCGACGCTGCCAGCCCGCGTAAGCCGGGGTCATCCCCGCGTGCGCGGGGAGCAGTCGTTGTTCACGCCCAGGTTCGCCATCGCCGCGGGGTCATCCCCGCGTGCGCGGGGAGCAGCGATAGGCCTGCCCAGCCACGACGGGCACGGGGGGGTCATCCCCGCGTGCGCGGGGAGCAGCGCGCCGCCGCCGGGCGGCGCGGCCGGGGCTAGGGGTCATCCCCGCGTGCGCGGGGAGCAGGTCTACGGCGCGATGTGAGCGTCACGTGAAGGGGGGTCATCCCCGCGTGCGCGGGGAGCAGAACCACGATGTCTAGGAGGGGGCCAACGTTGGAGGGGTCATCCCCGCGTGCGCGGGGAGCAGACGATCGTCACGGGCGGCATCCAGTCCGCGACGGGGTCATCCCCGCGTGCGCGGGGAGCAGGCTGAGCGACCTGGGGTTATGTCAGCAGTGGCGGCCCTATTGGCTCACTTCTCTCGACTCGGACATTCGGGATAGTTCTCTCTTATCCGTTCCCGAAGCGTCGTCGCTTGGCTGCCTTGCTCCAGCCTTTCGTCGTCGGAGCCTGGGTGGTTACGCGTTCGTTCGGGCGGTGGATCAGGGTGACGCCTTCGCGGTCTGTTGGGTTCCACTTATGGTCGTGGGTCTCGAAGGCGAAGCCTTGTTCGTTGTCCGAGCTGTACGCCAGCAAGGCACGGCCGTTCCCTGCGTACTGCCGTACCTCTGCCCACAGCGTCTGGCGGATCCGGGCCGACGGGCCTCCGATGAAGACACCCGGGGAGATCTCCAGCAGCCAGCGGGTGAGGAAGCCTCGCAGTCCGACCGGGCATTGCGTAAGGACGATCACAGTCACCAGCTGACCTCTTCCGCGTAGTTGCGGCCTGCTGGGACGGCTATGTCGCGATCGGACCGGATCATGACGCGGTCGAGGTTCAGCGACTCGTCGGAGGCTTCTGACTCAGGCGTCTCCTCACTCAGGAGCAACCCCTTGATGTCCTCGACGCACCGGTCAAGAAGCCTCCCCTTGTTGATGCGGTCCCGCAGTGCCCGCCGCGTTCGCGAACCGACGTCCTCGCTGCTCTCGGCTGCGACATCGAACGCGACCGGAATGCCGATCTCTGTCTTGTATAGGTCGGCCACGTCGAGGACGAAGGACAGCTCATGGCCGGAGTGCACGAAGCCCAGCCCCGGCGAACAGCCCATGGCCGCCACGACCGCGTGAGCGATGCCGTACATGCACTGCGCGGCTGCCGTCACCGCCTGGTTGGGCGGATCACCCGCGGCGAAGTCGCCGGGGGTGTACTGCCGACCGCGCCATGGCACGCCGGTGCGTTGCGCCTCGCGGCGGTAGCAGTCCTTGAGGCGGCGCCCCTCCCGCCCGAGGAGTTCCTGCCGGTTCAGCCCAGAGGGGTCCTCGTCCGGAAAGCGCAGCCGGTACATACTGCGCGCCACCTCCAGGCGTGTTCTGCGGTTGGCCCATCGTGTGGCTTGTGCTTCGAGGAGGGCGGCGGATCGATTGAGGGAGCGGCCGCCCGCGTAGTAGCGGACGCCTTGTTCACCGACCCAGGCCACGGCAGCGCCGCTCTCGCCGAGGACGCTGATTGCCTGATGGGTAATGCGTGTGCCGGGCCCGAGGAGAAGGGTTCCGATCGTCGCCGAGGGAATGTGGGTGGTTCCCTCGGCGTCTTCGGCCGTGATGGCGTTGTCTTCGCGGTGGACTGTGCACCGCTCGAGGTAGATGAAGGAGATTCGTTCCGCGACACGTGTGAGCTCGCGGGGCGATGCGGTACGCCGCTGGGCCACGGTGGACATGTCTCACGCGACCTTGGCGAGGGTCATCAGCCCGCAGCCGTACGCCTTGGCTTTGCCTATGCCTGATGTCAGGGTTCGGGCCAGCGCCACGGGGTCGGTCACCTCCAGCCGGCCGTCGAAGGTGACCGTGACGAGGGGAACGCTGGTGCGCCGATCGCTTTGGGGATTGGCCTTTTCGAAGCGGTGGCGGCGCTCGTCGCGAACCGTCAGTTGGAATTCGTCCCCCTGTGCCAGGCGCCGCCGGTCCGGCGGCGTTTCCAGGATCCGGAACCCCGACGCCTCCTGGCGGGCGAGCAGCCACCCCATCTGGTGACGGGGCGTCACATGAGCGGTTCGCTTTGTGGGGTCTCCGTCTTTGCGCCGCACGTGGTGTACCGGGTTGGCGGTCAGGCGGAAGGCCCAGTTGCTGCCGGCCTGCAGTCCGCCGAGGAAGGCACCGTAGTCGTACATTTGCCAGCTGGCAGTCGTGGGCCAACCTGCCTGTTCGACCAGGTGTGTGAGGTCGGGGCGTTCCTCGCTGACGATGTACAGCAGGACCTCGGCTCTGGCGTTGCGGTCGAGGCGCCAGAGCACTCGGGAGCCGTTCGCGTCGCTGGGGAGCGCCCCCGCGAACGAGGACATCACAGCAGCGTGGAGACGCTGCGGTGAGGCGAGGAGGCTGCGGGCTCCGAGTCGGGCGGTGTTGATTCGGAATCGGGTCAGGTGCATCAGGGACCGTCCATCGGGGACAGCAGTGCCTCGGGTTCGTGCCGAGGTACGGGGACAGGGGCAGGTCGGTGGGAGACGGGCGGCCTGTAGTTCGGGTTCGGCACGTCGACCGATGTGGAGACCACGCTGCGCAGGGCGTATCGGCGGTGCCGGGGGTCAAAGCTGACCGGCTGGTCCTTCAGGGTGTCCGCGGTGCCGGTCTCGATGGTGGCCTCGCCGAGGATCGTGAGGGTGATCGTTGGGTCCGCGCGCCGTTGCCTGCGGTACCACTCGGAGGCCTGCCAGTGTTCTGCCCGCAGGGCCTCGATGGGATCGGCCGCGTCTCGGATTCCCAGATCGACGGGCCCTTGGGGCGGGCAGGAGCGTCGGCCGAGGTAGGGCAGGTAGACGGGAGAACGTACTGCTGCGTGCAGCGCGTGGATCAGACCGTCGTCGCCGGCCACGGCGGCGGTGAAGACGGCGTCTGCGAGGTAGAAGCGGTTCGAGACCGGCATGGCTTTGCCGGTGTCCGCATGGTGTGCTGTCTGGAAGTCCCTCAAGCGCGTGCCGGGCTGGTCGATCCGTACGGCGAAACGCAGCGCTGCGAGATCGGAGAGGTCGGCGCTTCGGTCTCTGCCGAGTGCGGCGGCGAGTAGGCCGATCACGCCGCTCTTGGTTGGTGCCGTCTCGGTGGTGCGGCGCAGAGCGAACCGGGACGAGGCCCCCCACGACTGCAGGGGGCCTGCCAGGCGCAGGGCCAGGACGCTCATCCACGCTTCCCGAGTCGTACCGCGACGGCTTCGCCCACTTCGGTGATGAGTGACCGGAGGTCTGTCTGGGCGCCGAGGGGGGCCAGATCGGCTGTGTGTTCTCCGACTCGGAGGATCCAGGTGTGCTCGGCGGTGGCGCCGAACGCCTTCTCGACCGCGGGGATGTGGTCCGCGAGTGCCTTGCATGCGGCGCGGACGTGGCCGTCTCCTGATTCCTCTTGGACGACGGGCTTCTCGAAGGCGCCGACGAAACTGATGGGCCGGGAGGAACGCAGCTTGACGATCACGGCATCCGGGAGGGTGTGGTTGCCGAAGGTGTTGGCTTTACCCGTCGGCATGGACATCGCGAACCCTTCGATGAATGCCTCCACCGCGCGGCGCACTGGCTCGCCGGTCCGCTCGCCGTCGGTGAGGCCGGCGTCGAGGTTCTTCTCCAGGAGTTCGATGTCCACGGCCGCGTAGCGGTAGAGGGTGGCTGAGTTGAAGTCGACCGTGCCGATCATCCCCGCGCCCGGCTCGGCGCTGGTGTTCTGGTCGTCTACTGCCGTGAAGTAGTCCGATTCCATGTCGACGGCGTGCACGCTGAGGGCGTGGGCGACCTGGGCAGCCGCGTCCACGTTGATGTCGGAAGCGTCGGCGACCATGCGGCCGAAGAGTGCGATGTCGACGGAGTGGCGGGTTGCGGCGATCTGCTTGGCCCGTGTCTTGACGTCCTTGTCCTTGACGAACACCTTGGGCTCGGCCTTCTTGCCGATGCCTTCGATCGCCAGCTCTGCCAGCCCGTCGAGTTGGTGCGCGCTGAGGAAGAGCAGGTAGGAGGATTGCGGCGCCTGGGGATCGGCTGTCTCGCTGTCCTTGTCCTCCTTCCCGCCGGCTTTGCGTGAGGGCGTCTCGATCTTGGCGCCCGTGCCTGCCTGGATAACCTCGGCTGCCATCAGCCATACCTGCTCTGCCTCGAGCGAGGGCTCGCGCCTGGTGATCCGCTCGGTGAGGGCCTCGACGACCTTTTTCGTCCGTACTCCCAGTTCGGAGGGGTCCAGCAGGTCGTCGAAGGCCTTCCTCGTTGCCCGCTTCCAGGCCTGGCTGGAGACTCGCGACCGGCGCACTCCTCCGTAGACAGCGCTCTTGGGGGCGCCGGTGTCGTCGCGGTTGAGGTTGCTCGGCGGGACGGTCTGCAGGATGTGTACGTCGAGAATCGTGCGGTTCACTCGTCTTCCTTCATCTCGTTCGCGGTGCTGTCAGGCTGTGTGGTGGGGGCGCTTGGTTCCTTTGAGGCGTTGGGCGCCGCGCGGTAGGCGTGGAAGCCGCGGCCCCAGGCTTGGCGGACTTCGCTCGGGCCGCCCGGCTTCTGCCATTGATCGAGTTGCTCGGCCAGCAATCCGTAGTCGAGAGGGATCTCGGCCGCCCGCAGCAGCACGACCAGGTCCCGCAGCCTTTGGGCCAACACGTCGAGCGTGGTGGCGGTCCCTGCCCGTACGAGGCGCTTACGGATGGGCTCATCGGAATCGGTTCCCGACATCAGCCGGCGGACGGCGGCACCCATGGACGATCCGCCGGAGACGTGCATGGACGTGGTCCGGTTGGACTGCTGGTGCAAGGCCCACAGGGTGACGGCGACGTGCGCGGCGCGCTCGGCACGAAGTCCCGTCTGCTCGTCTACCGGCACTTTCCGTTGTTCGAGGTAGGCCTGGTGGAATTGCTCGATTCCCACCAGACCCCAGAGGTCCGGTAGTTCTGTGGCCTGTCGGCCGACCCCGCGGCGCAGGCGGGCAAGGGCCTGCACGGCGTGGGAGCGATCTGCTCGATAGTCGTTCTGCAGGGTTCTGACGTGCTGGTTGACCGCGTGGCGTAGTGGACCGAAGTGCGTGTCCGTTTTCCGGCGCGCGGTACTCGCCTCAGTGGGCGCCGGAATGCTTGGCACGGTGTCGGTCATGCAGATGCCTCCTTGCTGATGTCAGCTGCTTGCGGATCTGGAGGGGAGCCGGCCCGCGACTCGTAGAGCAGAGGTAACGCTCGGTGCAGCCGTGCGAGGAAGATTCGCTCTGCTGCGGCGTTGTCCAGCCAGCCGGTCTCCCCAGCGGTGGCCAGCTGCCTGTCTGCGGCCTCCCGCAGGATGCGGTAGGCCGTCCGCTGCCAGTTCGTTCGAGCTTCGCCGGGGTTCTGTGTGCCGCCGAGACGGGCAAGCCACTGCCGGTACGGGCCGTCGAGCAGGCCGAAGCCGAGATCCCGTGCGGTATCGCGCGGCGCCTCTGGATCTCGCCCAGCCGCCTTGGCCAGGTCTGCGGCGAGGTCACCGAGGGATCTCACCGCGGCGTCGCTGTCTTCGACAGCGCCCTGAGCTTCCGTGGCGTACCGCTGGTCATGCTCGTGCAGGAGGATGACCGCCATCGTGACTCCGTCGTCCACGACTTCATCGACGACGGACTGCTGCGTCCCGTACGTCGCACCGATCAGGCGGGGCCTCAGCAGCATGTCCTGGGGCAGCAGCTTTTCGTTGACGAGTTCTGCGATCCAGTTCAGAACGCCAGCCCTCAGGTAGGGAGCGGGTTCCCCGCTTCGTGAGGGCCCTTCCTGGCCTTGCGACATGAGCAGCGATGCGAGGCTGCGCCAGGCGGCACGCGAGGGATCGTGCTCGCGTGGCATGTAGACCGGGGAGCGGCCCAGCTTCTTCTCCTGGGGCTTGCTGCGGCGCCATCCGCTCATGGGCTCTTGCCGGTGTTTGTCATGGGGCGCGAGAGGATCGCCGTAGGCCAGGACGACACCGTGCACACCGTGACCGTCGTGGTGCAGGCGCACACGTCGCGACTGCCAGGTGTACAGATCCCTCGGACCGGTGGGGCGGGATTCCAGGCCCTGCTGGACGTCGGGGCCGCACTGCTCTCGGCGCCAGGCCGGCATGTCGTTGGTGGTCGTGAGCGCGGTCGCGTCCGACGCGATTAGGTTGAGCAGGAGGGTCTGCTGGAGGTTGTCGCCTTCCACGAAGACGCCTCCGAGGCTGCCGGCCCATCCGACTCCCTGCGGGTAGCCCTTGCCG
This sequence comes from Streptomyces sp. cmx-11-4, assembly GCA_049998195.1. Classification (GTDB taxonomy): domain Bacteria; phylum Actinomycetota; class Actinomycetes; order Streptomycetales; family Streptomycetaceae; genus Streptomyces. The sequence goes on along the minus strand of JAEBET010000025.1, from coordinate 59,251 downwards.
CCCTTGACCCGCGGATCTCCCACGGCACCCGATTTGATACCGGAGGTGTCGAATGCTTGGGCGTGTACGAGCCATCGCGCCGCTTCGGCGAACGAGAGCCGGTCGACGCCCGGTTGACGCATCGTGAAGAACGGCTCCCCGTTGGGAACGTCGGCGACGATGCGGTTGAGCGATGCCACCTCGTCCTTCTGGGTCCTCAGGTCGGAAACCTGGAAGAAGGGCCGGGTGGGGTGGAGGAGATCAAACCTCTCACGGTGGCGATCGAGATAGGCGGGGACGTCCGCGAAGGGCTCGCCGCTCTCGTGTAATTCCTCCCAGGTGTCGAGGTCTTCAGGCCCATCGACGGCGTCGTGCAAGATCGCCAGCAGGAGCCGGAGCAGGGCGAACTCCTGCGTAGGTACATCCCCCACCAGGCGTCGGATCTCACCGGCACGGGCGAACACATCCTTCAAGGACAGCTCCGTGGCGGTGCCGTCCCGTAATTGCACCGGCAGCCACGGCCGGGAAACCAGATCGAAACTGGGCACGCCCTTCACCAACTTCACGTCCTTGGCCCCGGCTGGATTGATCTCCAGCCCGTCGGCCACGCTGTAGCGGAGCTCGAAGCCTGCCAGCCGGGTCTGACAGTCCTCGTCGAGCACGAGGATCAGCTCGCCGGCGAGCCAGTGGCACTCCGGCTTCTGCCATTCCTGAGGCCCGAACTTCTCGAGCTCCTCGATGGCGCGGTCGATCACCCACGGCTTGGAGAAGTGGTACGGCAGGCGCAGCGCGCTGGCTGCTATCGCGCGGGCGGTACGTGGAGGCGGGACAGCGTCGACGGGTACCTCGAGGCCGCCCTGCCCGCGGTCCAGCCAGGGAAGCGTCCCGTACGTGCCGTCGGCGCGCCGCTGGATTACGAGGACTTCCAGACTCTCGTCGCTGTCCCGCACCTGCGCGCGGCCGGCTCGGGTGCCGTCCGCGTCGCCGACCCCGGCGTCGATCCACCCGACGAGGGACCGGCCGGGCTTGCGCACTGCGGCGAGCCGGAAGACATCGGCGGCTCGCTGCTGTGCGGCGACCGCACTCTCGTGCTCCGCCGCTGCAGCGGCCATGGCCTCCGCCCAGTCGTCCTCAGAGGGATCGAGCGTGTCGGCGTATGCCGCCTGCACGAGGGGGCTGATGTCCTGGGGAAGGGCGATGGGCAGCGTCTTCCAGTGCGGAACGAGCACTGCCAGCGAGCGCAGCAGGGTGTGGCGACCGTAGACGGATACGGAGCCGTTCACCGGGACCGGGGGCACTGCTTCCCAGTCGACGCCGGTGACCAGGCAACGGGGTGTGCGCAGGCGGGCTGGCCGCTGGGACTGGCCCGGTCCGCGGTGATGGCGGTGAAGCCGTCCCATCCGCTGCAGAACGAGGTCGACCGGAGCGAGATCGGTGACCAGGAGGTCGAAGTCGATATCGAGCGACTGTTCTGCCACTTGGCTGGCGACGACGATGTGCGGTCCGGCGGGGCGCGGCCCGCCGGGGCCGAAGCGGGCAACGAGATCGTCGTCGTTGCGTGCCCGGTCCAGGTCGAGGAAGCGGGAATGGGCAACCGTCACGGCGTCCGGCCCGAAGCGTTCCCGCAGCACCTCCGCCGCCTGGAGTACGCGGTCGACGGTGTTGCGGACGACCAGGACACAGCCGCCTTGGGCAAGCTCGTCGGCGAGCCGGTCCGCGAGCGCTCCGAGATCGTCATTCAGCTGCTCGACCGCAACCTCTGTGTGCCGGTCCGCAGCGGCGTCGGGGCGGGCGATCACAGAACCACGGCCCGGAGCGACGACGCTGATCAGAGGGTATGCGTCAGCGGCCGCCAGCTCAGGTCGTGGATCGGCTCCCCCTGCATACGCCTCGGCGAGACTGCGACGACGGTCTGTCGGCAGGGTTGCCGACAGCATGATGACGGGAACCTTGTAGGCGCCCAGCCAGGACAGGACACGTTCTAGGTACGCGTTCATGTAGGCGTCGTAGGCGTGGACCTCGTCGATCACGACCACTTTCCCGGCCAGGGCGAGATGCCGGAGCGCAAGGTGCCTGCTCTTGAGACCGGCGAAAAGAAGCTGGTCGATGGTGCCCACGGCGAAGGGCGCGAGCATGCCCTTCTTGCGCCCACGGAGCCACTGATGGGCGACGAGCTGGGATGAGACCGAGCAGGTGTCGTCCCGGCGTGAGGGGCTCACTGCGGCCACCCCGTCCAGGTCGACCGCGGCCACGGTACGGGCCCCGGCCCGCATGTCTTTGGCGAAGTCGTCGTTCAGCGCCCCCTTGGAATGGGCGAGGAACACCGTCAGATCCACGTCACCAGGCAGACGCTTCAGCCACCTTCTCGTGCGGCCGTACATCGCGTTCGATGTGGCCCGTGTGGGAAGAGCGATGAAACAGCCGCCCGCCCCCGTCCTGGCCGCGAACACCTCGGCAGCGGCCAGGGCCGCTTCCGTCTTCCCCTCCCCCATGGGCGCCTCGATGATCATCAGGCCAGGTGTGTCCACTGTCCTGGCCAGCCGGACCGCCTCCTCCTGCAGAGGCCGAATGTCCGGCAGGCCGAAGCGAGCCGCGAAGATCTCCCGTGCCGTCGCCTCCAGCGGCCCCGGAGACCAAGGGCGGGGCAGATCGAGACCGTTCCACGCGGCATCGATACGGGCGGCCTCATCACGAGGCTGATCCTCGGGAAAGAGCACGAAGAGGTCGGGGTTGCTTGCGATCCAGTCAGCGACGATGACCAGCGCAGACAGGACTGCCTGGACGGGCTGTGGCAGCTTGACCGTCCTCCACTCCGACAGCCGGTCTTCCACTCCGTACACCACCGCGCACGCGTCGAGAAGTTCGGTCTGCACAGAGCGCCAGAGATCCTCGCTCGGGCCCGGCGTGCGCAGGAGTTCGCTGTGCTGACGCAGGTAGCGGAAGTCTTCGTGCGCCGGCGGCAAACCGTGGTGCCCCCCGACCGGGACGGCGAAGGACATGACGTTTCGGGGCGGCCAGCCCCGATGCTCCAGCCAATCCTCCAAGAGCACCTGCCCGGCCAGCCCGTGCGGCGCGCGGCTGCGGCTCGTACCAAACTGCTTGAGCGTGGGCATGGCCAGCCCGCTACGGCTCATCCGCTCTGCCAGAACCTCGACCTGGCATGCGAATGCGGGGGTGACCTTTCCAATGTCGTGGAGGGCGGCGAGCCAGACGGTCAGCAACCGCCCGTCCGAGTCACCGCCGGGCAGGCAGTCGGCCACGAGCTCCCGCACTTGACGCGGAACCCATTCGTCCCACATACGACCGGCCATGGCTGCGGAATCGGCCATGTGCCGCCACAACGGGAGCCACTTGTCAGTCTTCCGATCGTGCTTGGCCCATGCAGAGCGAGCCGCGGGTGTGAGGCTCGCGCTCCAGTGCGCGGTGCTGTCCTTCATCGCATCCCCCAAAGACTGCGATCGGCGCGCGGCGCCGTGGTGATTCTCGGCAGGACCGCCATGGGTACCTGTCTGGTGAGCGGGAGCCTCGGCGCTCTCCCCAACGCCAAAGCCCCCGTAACGTCCGGGCCTTTACGTTGTCCCGAACACGGCTTCTACGCGATCCCGCGCCGGAGTGAACTGCGCAGGATCACCAACACGATCACGATGACGACGGCGATACGGATGCCGGCGTCGACAGGCAGCTGGAGCCGGCGCCTCCGGCAAGCACGGAAACGAGAGCAGGCAGCACCCATGGATGTGGTTGCTGCCCGCTGATCTGGGAATTCGTGCGCGGTAACATGATGCATCCCTTCGGGGTGATTCAGGTGGCCCAGGCCGGGCCCGTCATGTCCCCCACGGACACATGCAGACGGGTTCGGCCTGAGTTGTTTCGACTGGTCTAACTAGCCTCCAGCGAAACTGAGGGCCCGTCAGGTGGGGCGTGCTACACGAGCTGAGCCCTTGCTGTGATCCCCTCGTTTGCTGGGGTTAGGAATCTGCCAGATGCACAGTTCGTTTCATGCGCGCTTCTCAGGTTGCGCTTGTACATCCCCGCGTAGGCGGGGAGCAGCGCCAGCTATAAGGTGCGCTACCAGAAGCACAGGGGCCATCCCCGTGCCTACGGGGACCAGTCCCGTCGACCTGAGTGGCCGCCGGTGAGTACCGCCTCACCGTACCGAGCCTGCTCTCATGCCGCAGCAACTCCGCTAGGTTGTGCCAGCAACTTGCAGTCAGTCGCGACCTACTGGCCAGCTGGGGCGAATATCCTCATGTGTCCCACAAGTCGGATTCTGTAGAAGTAAGTCAGAACCGCTGCATACGAGCAGAAAGCCGCAGGTCGCCAAGCCTGCTCCCCGCGCACGCGGGGATGTTCCCCTACGCCGCCTGCCCCACCCCGTGACGCAGACGCTGCTCCCCGCGCACGCGGGGATGTTCCCGGCAGACGGCGGCGCTCCTCAGTCGTCGTCCTCTGCTCCCCGCGCACGCGGGGATGTTCCCGGCGCGGGGGCTGGGTGGTGTTGGGGGTGGTCCTGCTCCCCGCGCACGCGGGGATGTTCCCGGGCCTGGCCATCGACGGCGCCCTGAGGCTGACTGCTCCCCGCGCACGCGGGGATGTTCCCGACTGCGAGACGCTGCAGGCGCTCGCCGAGGGCTGCTCCCCGCGCACGCGGGGATGTTCCCTCGTTACCCACGTTCGTCAATTGGAACTGGTTCTGCTCCCCGCGCACGCGGGGATGTTCCCTCGCGGGACTCCAGGAACTGCGAGTCCTTCAACTGCTCCCCGCGCACGCGGGGATGTTCCCGCCGGACAGGTCGAGGGTGGGGCGTCCGTGGGCTGCTCCCCGCGCACGCGGGGATGTTCCCCCGAGCGGGACACCGGAGCGCTTGCAGATTTGCTGCTCCCCGCGCACGCGGGGATGTTCCCAGGACCGTCTCGGCGAGGTGACGGACGGCCGGCTGCTCCCCGCGCACGCGGGGATGTTCCCGCGGTGTGGTGCAGACGGCGCCAGGTGGAGAGCTGCTCCCCGCGCACGCGGGGATGTTCCTTCGCCGCTGAATACCTTGATGAGAACGGGCAGCTGCTCCCCGCGCACGCGGGGATGTTCCCCTCGCCGACGGGGCCTGGCACCACATCGTCTACTGCTCCCCGCGCACGCGGGGATGTTCCCGGGAGGCGTGTTCACGGACCGGGCCGGAGCCTCTGCTCCCCGCGCACGCGGGGATGTTCCCAGGTCCGCATACATACATGGGTAGAGGCTGAACTGCTCCCCGCGCACGCGGGGATGTTCCCTCGGCGCCGTCGTAGGTGTCGCCGTTGGGGGTCTGCTCCCCGCGCACGCGGGGATGTTCCCCACATCACCATCGAGGACGCCATGGACCCGGTCTGCTCCGGCTACCTGCCTCGGTGCACCCGGGGGCGAGGACTGCCCTGCGTACGCGGGGATGGGATGTTCCCACCTGCCGGGTCGCGCCTCAGCCCGACCAGCGCTGCTCCCCGCGCACGCGAGGATGCCCCAAACTCCAAGCGGGGTCGGCATCTCGCCTTCTTCCTTAGTCGCAGGCTGCGCTGGGCCGACTTTTGTCCGCGGACAAAAAAGTCGGGTCCGCCAGCGGTCGACCCAGAGGCGTCTACCCGGCCGTGAGGAGTCGCCAAGCCAAGGTGCGGAGCTCTTCGTCGGGGTGGCCGCCTTCGTTGAGGGGGGTGTCGCTGAGCAGGCGGGTCGGTGAGAAGGCGAAGGCACGGAGCGTGGGGCCGAGTTCTTCGGGGACCGCGCCAACCGCGGCGAGCGCCTTGAGGGCGCTGAGGCCGACCGGGCTGGCGGAGACCAGTTCCGTGAGGATGGGAACGGCGAGGTCCGGAGAGCCGGTGATGGCGTGATGTGCTTCGGCGGCCCCGCTCCGGGTCCAGTCGTACCCGGCGCTCAGCAGGGGCTCGATGATCGGCAGCAAGGGGGCGGCTGCGGGGCCGAGCGGTATGAGGCTGTTCAGGTACCAGTGGGTCGGGCCCGGCCCGTGGAGCAGGGCGTCGAAGGTGCGGAGTGCGAGCTCGGTCTCGCCGGTCAACCGGTAGTGGGCCATGGCAGCTGCCGTCCGGAGCGAAGCGTCAGCGCTCTGGGCGGCTGTGTCGAGCAGGGTGATGATCTCGGGCGTCGCGATGGCGTCGAGTCCGAGTCGGCGAGCGGCCGCTATGGGTGCCCGGCCAGTCCGCAGGCAGTCGACCAGTTCGGGGCTGGCCTGGCGGGCCGCGGTTCCGAAGGGGGCCAGTGCCTCGATCAGGTCGGTCGTCGCGTTCCCGGTGGCTCCGGCTGCCAGCTCGCGCCGGATGGCGGGTATCAGCAGGTCTCCCTCGGCCGGGAAGGCTCGGGCCGCCGCGCGCAGCGTCTTGGCGTCGGGGCGGTCCAGCACCAGTTCCAAGGCACGGGGGTCGCGGGTGCGCGCCAGGGCGAGGAGCGCAGGATCGGCGGTGTCCCCCTCCGCCCGGGCGTAGTCGTACAACGTGTCGCGCAGCTCTGTACCCGGCTGAGGCAGGAGCTCGGTCCAGGAGGCGATGGTGGACAGGGTGCGGGTGAGCGCTGGCGTGCCCTCGTGATGCGGGAGGGCGGCGAGTAGCAGGTCGAGGACCTCGGGCTCACAGTCGCGCCAGGTCTCCACGATCTGCCGGGCGAGCCAGGATCCGCGTGAGTGGAGGTCCCCGGCCGCGATCCAGTCGGCTGCCACGGCGAGGCCGGCGTCCGGGTCCCGGGTCAGCAGGTCGGTGAGGTGTCCCTCCTGGGAGGGGGTGCCGGGCCAGGGAAAGCCGTCGTCCCCGGGGTCGAGTTCGGCGCCGTCCTCGGCGAAGATCTCGACCAGCCGGTTCGCGTACGGAGGATCGGACCGCTCGGCGGCGAGCAGAGCCGCGGCGAGCCTGACCTCGGACAGCAGGCTCTTGAGGGGCTCCTCGACCGCACGGCCGAGCAGGGCCAGTACGACCATCGCGTCCGCCCGTACCGCCGGGACGGGATCGGACTCGTACAGGGTGTCGAGCCGAGTCACGAGGGAGGCGCGCAGGTCGGCCGGTAGCTGGTCGGCGACGGTTGCGACCACGCGGAGGGCAGCCCGACGCACCTCGCGCTTGGGGTCGGTCAGGCAGGGCAGCAAGTCCGGGAGTAGCTGGGAGAGCTCCGTGCAGATCGCGGCGACCGGGCTGCCGGGCCAGTGCGGTGACTCGCGGTCGGTCTGGTCGTGGTCGGCGAGGGTGGCGAGCAGCATCAGCAGTTCGTCGCGCTTGCGCGGGGCGTGGCGGACGGCATGGGCGAGGAAGGGGACGGCGGGTGCCGAGGCTGGGTAGACCGTGCCTTGGTGGTGGATGTTCCCGTACAGCTCGTAGATCGCCTCGTCGGCCACGGATTCGTCGTCCTGGTACAGCGACCTGATCAGGTCGGGTACGTCTTCGGCGGGGCCGTAGGCGTGGGTGAGGGTGTGCCAGGGCACGGTGTCCAGTTCGGCCGGCGATTTCATGGGTCCGCGCTCCTCAGCTGATCAAGTGCGCTGACCTTAGAAGCCGTATCTCAACCGATCTTGGAACGTGCGGGTCGAACGGAGTTCCTGGTCGGGTGATCTTGCGGTGGTGCGGACATGAAGGCGGGGCCTCTTGGTAGCTCGGGGGTGCGAACCTAACCGAGCGGCCCAAGGAGGCCCCGTTGTCGTTGTTGTACGCGCCCGCGCCCGTTGACTTCAACTCGTCCGTCGTGTCGTGCGATTGCCTCGCGCACGTGTACGGCAACGCGGCTGATCACCCGGACCGAGTGCGCCGGTATCCCTCGGACATGACGGACGAGGAGTGGACGGCGGTGCGACCGCTGTTGCCCACCCCGGCCTGGCTGGAGGGCCGCGGTGGGCAGCCCGAAGGGTACTGCCACCGCCAGATGCTCGACGCGATCCGCTACCTGGTCGCGGGCGGGATCTCCTGGCGGTCGATGCCCGTGGACTTCCCCGACTGGGACCGCGTCTACGCCTTCTTCCGCCGCTGGCGGCAGCACGGACTGATCACCGAGTTCCACGACCGGCTGCGTGACCGGGTCCGCGAGCGCGAGGGCCGCGAGGTGGAACCGACGGCCGGGATCATCGACGCGCAGTCGGTGAAGGCCGCCGCGACGGTGCCCGCCGTCTCACGCGGCTACGACGGAGGCAAGCAGATCAACGGCCGCAAGCGCCATATTGTTACAGATTGTCTCGGTCTGCTCCTGGTCGTCGCGGTGACCGCCGCGAACGTGGGCGACCGCGAGGCGGCCGTGCCCCTGCTTCTGCGGCTGCGTCGGCTGCACCGGGACATCTGCCTGGTCTGGGCCGATGGCGGCTACACCGGCACCATCATCGACTGGTGCCGTCAGAAACTCGCCTTCGCCCTCGAAGTCGTCAAGCGCACCGACGACATGGAGGGGTTCGTGGTGCTGCCGAGACGCTGGGTGGTAGAGCGCACGCTGGCGTGGTTGATGCATTCGCGCCGTTTGTGTAGGGACTACGAAACGCTGACCGCGACCAGCGAGGCGATGATCCTGTTCTCGATGATCACGCGGATGAGCCGCCGACTGGCCCGGCCACGAGCCGCCGGCCGGCACTGAACGCCCCCGACGCCTCCTGGAGCAACCACCCGCGCTCGCCCAGGCGTTTCGCCTTCGATCGCACTCCCTCGACCTTCGCCGCCACCGTCACCTCGATCCCGAGGGCCGCCGCGATGTCCTTGGCCCGCACCGGCTCGTGGCCCGGCCGGTCCTGAAGCACGTTCAGGATCCGCTGGTTGTCCAGCGAGAGCACCGACACCGACAGCCCTTCCCGCCAGGGCGGCACGACCGCTCCCGGCACCGACGCGGACACAGGCGCAGACGCTTCCTCGCCTTCGGCCTCTGTCGCGGCGGTGGTCTCTTCAGCACATGCGGCCAGGGCGTCGACGAGCTCTTCGCGCGCGATCACTCGCCGGTCCAACTCGATCTCGGCGGCCTCCAGCGCCGCGGCCGTACGGGCCGCTTCCTCCCACAGGTCCTCCACCCGCTCGCGGGCGGCCGTTTCCCGTGCCTCCAGCAACCCCAGCATCGACGCCATCGCGCACCCCTCGACGATCAAGCGGAAACAGAACGTCGAGACCATCCCTCACCCCGGCTGAAACCATGCCTGAACAGCAGGAATTCAACGATCGCATCCGGTTCAGCAACGGCTTCTTAGCGATGAGCACTGACAAGGCTGGAGAGGGGGGCCAGGCATCCCCCTGGTCCAGCTGTCGGAGGAACCGCTTCGGCTCCGACTTTTGTCCGCGGACAAAAGTCGGCCCCCCGCCATGGCTCCGCTCGTACCTCCGCCCGTACCTTCAGAACGACCGGAACACCTTCTCGGGATCCTCGTCGGCCGCCACCGCGTACTCCTCGAAGTCCAAGTTGGCGAGCGACAGGTTCGCGTGGATCCAGTGCACCTCAGTCGGGATCGTGCGGAACTCCCGCCCGAACTCGTAGACGTTTTCGTCTTCCTCCTCGAAAACCTCGTCCTCTTCCTCGGAGCGGAGGGTCACTGCCAGGAGCGCGTGGTGAGCGGAGCTCATGGTGACCGAGTCGGCGATGAAGAGAACGCTCAGCTCTTCGTCAACGGAAGCCGCGTCGAGGACCTCGTCGACGGTCGCCCCGGCCCATGCGGGATCGTCCACAAAGTGAACGAGAGCCTCGTAGTCCTCTCCCCAGGGCTGCATCAGCTCCGCGGTCACGGCGTTCCAGGCGGGCTGGTCACCGTAGTCGGTCCTGATCACGACGGCGTGGAACTCATCGCGTTCGGTGTCGGTCGGCAGCTCTCTCAAGTTCTCGGCCCCAGCTCATCGGCGTACCTGCGTGCGGTGCGAATGTTTCATGCCGGTTCCCGGTACGCCGCATCGGGTGCCGTGGTTAGCGCAGCGGCTGGGCAGGTTCTGGGTTCGGGCCGCTGTACGTGGTGATCGACGGATAGCTGGTGTCCCTTTGGGGCAGCCGGGACAGCAGGTCCGCGGGAGGCTCAGCTCCGGCTGCGACCGCATCGACGTAGCGCAGCGCGTCTGCCGGACTCAGCCCGCCACCGGCCCGCCTCACAGCCCGGTAGGCATCCGCCCTGCGCCCGAGAGCGCAGAGCCTGTGCACTTCGACGTCGAGCTCCCGGGGCGGGATCTCGCCCCGAACCTTCTCCCGGTACTGGTCGGGCCATTCCAGTCCGTCGACGCAGAACTGCCTGTGCACCATGTGCAGGCTCCCGTCCAGCGCGTCGACGAGGAAGGGGCCGTCGCCGATGAACATGTCGCGGACGTCGTGGGAGCGCGCGTACGCCGGCGGCTGGCAGGTGACCAGCCAGCCCAGTTCGTGCGCCTTCACATCGATGACGACCACGGCCGACTCGGGCGAAACCGCCGCCTGTGCGCGCAGCTCCCGCTCCACGACCTCGATGGCCCACTCACGCGAAATCATCAGGCCACCGTACGAGCCGGACCCGGATACCGCTCGCCCGTTTCCCGTCTCGGCACGATCCCGGCCTCCCGCCAGCTGCTCCGTAGCGAGGCTCAGCGTGTCACTGCTCCACCGCGTCGAAAGGCTCGTCGTGCCAGCGCCAGCCGGCGGTGCCGTCGTCGTGGATGTACAACATGAACTCAGCTACCGGACTGCCGTCGGGAAACGTCATGGTGAGCACACTGCGGATTTGGGTGTAGCAGGCCTCGGCCCGCTCCCAGTCCTCTTCGTCGACTGCCCGGTCTTGCTCGGCAAAGAGGGAACGGAACCGTTCGAAGCCGGGAAGTGCCTCGACTGCGGCGTGGGTGCAGGGCATATCTGCGCCAGTCACGGTCAGCCGGGCGATCTCCTGGTTGTTGTGGTGGAGCCGCCAGACACTGCCGGTGGTCAAGTTCAGGTTCGTCATAGCCCCATGATGGCGATCACTGTCACCTACGTGCCGCGGCATCTGGCCGCCTCTCGAGGGGGTTCTCGAACGTCGGTGGGATCGGACGAGGATCGGCCCGACTTTTGTCCGCGGACAAAAGTCGGGGCCCACCGCGCTCACGTCGCGGGGGCCCCTCGTGCCGGGTAGTCGTCTGCTAGCTGCTCTGGGTGCCCTCCATCAGGAGCAGGGTCAGCTCCTCGCGGTGCTTCGCCGACATGTTCGCGGCGATCGCTTCGTACACGGCCATGGGGTCCTGCCACGGGACGGAAGTCGTCTCCACTCCCCTGCCCTGGGACGGGATGCCCCCCTCCGGCTCACGTTCGTGGACCGGCTCCGCTGCAGCCGGCGCGTGGGGCACCGGCGTGGGTACCGGCTCCGGAGCGGGGGTCGTGCGGACCGGTTCGGCAACCGGCGCGGACGGCTGCGCGGCCGCCTGCGGGGCGCTCGCCTGCTCCCGACTTTTGTCCGCGGACAAAAGTCGGGCCGGCTGAGGGTCGGGCTCCGGAGCTTGCGCCACTCCCCCGGCCGGGCTCGCCTCCGTAGCCGCAGGCGCTGGTCCCGGCTCCTGCGCCTCCCGCAGGAGCTCCCGCTGCACGGCCTTGACCTGGGCCTCCTGTGCCTTCGTCTCCTTCAGGAAGGCCAGGAGTTCTGCCGCGCCCACGCCCGGTCGGTCCTTCGCGGTGCGGGCGAGGACCCTGCCGTCCCGCTCGGGGAGCTCCCCGGAGCTGAGCATGACCTGGATCTCCTCAGGAAGTTCCAGCAGCACCAGCTGGTTCGTCACCCACGACGGCGACTTCCCCAGCCGCTCCGCCGCCCGCGACTTCGCTCCGTGCTCCCTACCGCCTTCCTCCGCGCATGTCTCGACGAGCTGCTGCACACCGCGCGCCCGCTCGATGACGTCGAAGTCCTCGCGTTCGAGGTTCTCGGCGAGGAGGTGGTCGATGAAGTCGGTGCGGGTGGCGGCCAGGTCGTCGCGTACGACGAAGTCCAGTGACTCCAGTCCCACGTGCAGGGCGCTGCGGAAGCGGCGCTCGCCGTTGATGAGGACGTACGCCGCCGTACCGATCCGGGAGTCGTGGTCCGGCCACAGCCCGAGGTAGGCGCCGCGCGTCACGACGACGCACGCCGACAGCTGCGCCTGACGCAGCTCCTCGCCGAAGCGGGTCATCTCCTCGTCCGTGCCGAAGTTGCGGCGCGGGTTGAGGGGAGTGGGGGAGACCTGGTCGAGGGGGGCCCGGATGAGTTCGTACGCCGGTACGTCGCCCTGCGCTATGGCCTTGGCCCGGCCGCGCTCACTGCGGCCGCCGGTGCGGCGGGCGTTGCTGAAGGCGGCGCCGGTGCCAAGGAGGTCGCTCTTGCTCATGCCGCGATCCTCCGGGCGATCTCGCGCATGCCCTCGGACTGCTCGCACTCGGGCGCGTAGTGCAGCAGGGGCAGCTTGACGCGTACCGCCTCGCGCTGCTCCTTCAGGTCGGAGATCACGGTGATGACGGGCGGGTCACCGAACTCCTTCCAGCTGTTGAGGGAGGAGGTGACGACGTAGCCCTTGCGGCTGTCGTAGAGGTTGACGACGAAGCCGAGCTGCGCGATCTCGATGTCGAGGTCGTCGATCAGGTCTTCGATCTGCTCGCTGAGCATGTCGTACGCGTCGGCGGAGGTGTCCTCGGCCTGCACGGGGACGATGATGCCGGAGGTCTTCTCCGCCTCGCCCTCGCGGGTGCGCGCGTAGTAGAGCGCGGTGTCCATCGTGTAGCCGAGGCTGGGCGGGCAGTCGACGACGATGTAGTCGAACTCCTTCTCCAGCTCTTCGAGGGCCTTCTCCAGCGCGGTCTCCTTCGTCCGGACGTGGCGGGTGGTGGCCAGCCGGGCGTCGAGGAGGAAGGCGTCTTTGCAGGACGGGAGGAGGAAGAGGCGGCCGGCGAAGACCCCGTGCTCGATCGGTACGAGCAGCTCGCGCACCCGGCCTTCGATCTCGCCGAGCATGTGCTTGGCGAGGCTGGGCTCCTTGATGCCGAGCATCTCGGCGCCGAGGTGGCGGGTGAGGTGGCCCTGGGGGTCGAAGTCGATGACGCAGACGCGGGCGCCGGTCTCGGCGAGGGCCTGGGAGAGGCCGTTGCTGATGGCGCTCTTGCCCACGCCGCCCTTCTGGTTGCAGACCACGATCCGGCGGGCGCCCTCGTGGGACGGCCGGCGGCGTCCGGTGGGGGAGGGGTGGGTGTCGAGCCACAGGCGGATCGACTGGGCGAGGCCCTGGTTGTAGGGGACCTCGCGGACCCGGCAGTCCTCCTTGAAGTCCCCGTACAGCCCGGTGGGGAGGTAGGTGGAGAAGGAGGAGGCGCCGGAGGTGTCGACGGCGGTGGCTGCGGAGGCATCGGCACGCCAGGCGCGGACGCCCTCGGTGACGGCGTCCTGGATGTCCACGCCCAACTGGGCTGCGCGGACCTTGAGTTCCTGCCGCAGGGAGGCGGGCAGCTTGGCGACTACCTTTTCCCTGACTTCCGGATCGTATGGAGCGGTCATGCGGGTACCTTACTAACCTTCGGACCGGAAGGCGAAGAGGCACACCGAATCATGTTGCCGCCCTTTGCTGCCTGTTGTCTGGGATTGCCGCTTCCTACGTGCCCCTGGAGAGGGGAGCGGTCGTCTCCCACCCGGTCCGCCGACGGCCGCCCCGACCCAGGACGCTCAGCCGCTGGTCCCCGTGGGCGGCCGCGATAACCGCTTCTCGGTCCTTCGGAGTCCGGGCATTATTCCCCCGTGCATGAGGACGAGGGCGATCGCGGGCAGGGACGGTACACACTGACGGACACGGACGACGGCCATGTCTGGGGCGTCTGCGCCGAGGTGGGAGGGCTGTTCGGGGGGCGCGGGCGCGGGACGTACGAGCTGTTCGGATGGGTCCTGGAAGGAGTCGGGGTACGGGGCTGGCTCGGCAGCCGGGTATGGCTGGTGCCCGAAGACGGGGCTCTCGATGCCTGGCTCCTGGAAGACGTGGAGAGCCTGGGACAGCACGCCGGAACGGACGGTGTCGTGCTCACCGGTTTGGATGATCACGAGGCCCCGCCCGAGGGATACCGGGGCGCTGTCCGACTGCACAACGAATACCGGTGGCTGGGCTCCTGCCGCGAATTCGCTCGCGTGCTGCCGCCCGGCCAGGACGAGCCCCGCTCATCCTGCGGGGTCTCGCTCCGGGGGATCGGCTGCGGGGGGCGCTGACGAGGGGTACTCGACGAGCGCTGGACTTGGAGGAGGTCTGTCTGCAGGTACGGGACGACCGGGGCGAGCCGCTCACCGACCGGCTGTTCTGGGCCCAAGTCCGCGCGTGGCGCCCCTCTTCCCGCGGGGCGGATCTCATCGATCTGGAACTCGACGGGAGGTTCTTCACTCCCGTCCTTGAACACTCGCGGGCCATCTGGGACCGCTGGCTGGGCGGTCCGCCCGAGGTCCCTGGCGCCTGGGCCGGCCTCGACACCCGGCAGCGTGGGGCCTGGCTCGATCTCGTCCGAGAGCGGGCCTGTCGACGCAACCCCCAGGACCGGCCCGCCGGACACGCATACGAGCTGGACGGCCGGCACATCACCGACGTCCCGGGGCTCTACCTGGCGCTCGGCGAGGCGGTGAACGGACCGGGCGGCTACTTCGGCGGATGCTTGAGCGCCCTCGCGGACTGTCTGGGAGGCACCTTCGGCTACACCGCCCCCGCAACCCTGCTCTGGCGGGATGCCTCGATTGCCCGCGAGTACCTGTCCCGCGTCCTGGCGCCGGAGGGCGAACCGTACGACCTGGTCGCAGCGGTACTCGACGTCCTCGCTGAGGGCGGGATGCGCGTCACCTGCACGTGACAGAAGTCGAGCCGTCTGTCGATGTCGACCGGGAGATCAGGGGCGGGCAGCTTGTGTCACCGAGAGGCGCCCGACGTTGGTCTGTTAAGCCGTTCAGGGGAGCAGCCCGGCCCGTAACAGCAGGGCGAAAGCGTCGCAAGGCTCTGTATGCCGCTGTGAGCGCCTCGCCGGTGCAGGCACACCCCATCACACCAACTCACTGCTGATCGTCCCTCTACGGTGCCATTGAAGGAGCTGATTTTTGCCCGCGATGTCCCGAACACTCCGCAAGCTCCGGATTGGACCTCTGACCACTGCGGAGCTTGGCGTACTGAATGCTTTAGCTGAAGACGTCTCGCAGACCGACTGGTCCTACCTCACATCGCTTCGTGAGCCGCTTGCCCAGCAGATCTCGAGGGCCCATGGTTCCATATGGTGCCTCGAGTCCACGGGGAAGGCTCCCCGCCTGACGGTATGGCCGCAGCAGTCGCAGAGCAGCCTGGTGCGGGCGCCTGCGTTCTCAAGGATCCGAGTTGCCTCGTCAGCAGCTTCGAGCCAGCCTGCTGTCGTGATCTCTACCGGTGTGCTGGCGAGGAGAAGGCTGCTGTTCCAGAGGCTGAGGCCGGTGGCCGCCCGTATCGCACGAACTACCTCAGTCTTCCGGGCTCCTGCTTCTGTCAGCACCACCCGGAATCCTGGCTCTTCCACGCGTTCTCCCCTGCCGTCCACGAGCTTTTCGGTAAGTGAACCATCGTCCCAACTGCTGGGTGCCGTAGGCGGGTGGACGATGAACCCTGCAGCTAGTTGCTGACCTCGCCGTCGAAACCCTGCGGGTCGGCCTCCTGGCCGGACTTGCTTCAAGCGGTGATCTACTGGTCGCCGGAATGCAGCTCTTGCCCGTCGTCACCAGCAGACCGTGAATCCCAGGGGCCAGCCCCTGGACCCCGCCAGCGCCTGGCCGCGCTGGACCGGCCTTGGCATGGGGGGCTACTCGCCCCCCAGACCCCCTCGCCAGGCGCTCGGGCGCCCTGGACCCGCTCCCCCTCACGCCCTGCCCCGCCTCCCTGACGGTCGGCGGTGCACCCCTCGGGCGCTGGGCGCCCTCACTGGGCATGAGGGCCTGCAACAGCAGTGGGTTGAGCAAGAGTTGGGCAGGGGCGGGGGACAGCAGGCATGACACTCAGCCGCGCCCACCTGGGGGTGAGGGTGTGCTGGCTGAGGTACGGAGCACTGAGATGAGAGAGCGGCGTGTGCCCGATGTGTGCTGTGGAGCTGCACTGCATGTGGAAGGTGGTACCGAAAGAGAGATAGGAGGGTGGGCTGAGACCGCTTCGCACGTTGCTCTTTAGTAAGAGGACGCCGCGCCCACACCCCCTCTGACCTGCATGTTTACGTCGAGGTATGTGTCGCCCAGGACACATTTGGCCTCCCCAAATGTGTACCTGGGGAGCACATTTCGCTGAAAAATCAAGCAGGCGTTGACTTTCTGAACGCCCCAACAGGCCGGGTAACACCGCAGGTCGGAGCGTTGGCCCGATGCGGCCGAGCCGTCCACAGGATGCATGGCTCCTACATGTACGTGTCGCCATCACGACAACCGAAATCAAGGAGGCGTGTACTTCCGGGGCCTGGCGGCGAGAAAACATCACATACTGTGTACTTTTGGCGCAGCGTTCGAACAGGGCCTCATCCTGAGAGGACTTCCGACGCGCCGGAGCGCCAAAAGACAAGCACACGTTGATTTTTTGGATAGTCTCGGACCGCCTGAGTAACAAGGAGGTCTTGTGACATCTGATCCGCCCGCCCGTCGTCGGCGCGGGCCCCGGCCTGTACCCGCCCCCACCGCCGCGGGCAGTGAAGCCGAGTACGGAGACATCCTGGCGGTCCTCGGTCAGCAGCTCGGGGAGAAGGTCGCCGAGGCGGCCGACCCCGGAGGCCGCCGTCGGCTTACCGGAGTTCACCTCGAGTACGCGGCCGACCCGCGCGCCGTCCATGACATGGCCGGGGGCTCCGGGTACAGCCTGGCGAGCAACTGGTTCACGCAGCTGCTGGCCCAGCTGGCCGTCGCGAACAGCATCACCAAGTCCCAGTTGTGCGTCTTCCTCTTCGTCGCGGGAGGACAGGTGCCCGGGACTGGCATCACGCAGTACACCCAGCAGGAGATCACGGACGGCCTGAACAAGATTGCCGCGCAGAAGGGCGGCAAGATGATCACCCGGTCCACGGTCAACCGAGCCGTCCAGGCGCTGTGCGGCTACAACTGGGTGGAGAAGGCCGGCAACGGCCGGATCCAGATCAACGTGCGCCTGTGGTTCCACGGCAACAGCACGGCCCAGCACGAGGTGCTGGCCGAGATCGCCGACCGCCACGACCACGACACCGAGGTCTTCCCGTACGCGGTGGGTCCGGAAGGCGCGCACCAGGAGGAGCTGGATCTCGGTCCGGTAGTGGAAGAGAGCTATCGCGCGAGGAGGCGTACCGGGTGATAGTTCTGCCATGCCCCTGCGCGGGCGCCCGCTCACGAGGAAGGATGCTGTTCCATGGCTAACGTCATGTCTCCGATCATCGCGGAGCGCATCTGGGCCCTGCCGCTGTCGGGGTCTGCCGTCAAGTTCCTCCAGTACCTCGTCTCCCGCAGCGACTTCGGGGGAGGACTGTCCGTCAGGCAGAAGGACATGGCCGCCGAGTACGGGGTCACCCCGCAGGCCGTCAGCGGCCTGATGGCGCCTTTGTGTGAGCTGAACATCGTGCTCCGGCCGCGCAGCGAGGAACGCAACGGCAACTCCTATCGGCTTCATCCCCTCGCGGCGAAGTACGAGAGCCCCGAGAGCATGGAGGCGGCGTTCCGGGCTGCCCTCGTCCGCATCCAGGCCGGGGACCTGCCCAACCTGAAGTTGCCGACGTACCACCAGGCACCGCCGGCCGCGACCGGCCGACCGAAACTCCAGGTCGCCTGAGGGCGGAGGCAAACCAGGCATAACATGCGAAAGACCCTCCACCGTGGTGGAGGGCCTTTCGTGCCTGAGTAACTTGGTGCCCTCAGTATATTCGCCCGAGCGCCGGTGTGGGTCACGGACTACTCCATGCACTGCGATCGTGTCCGGGACCGAGCCGCCGGGGGCTGCGTTCACGGGTGGTGAGCGCCGTCGGCAAGGGGAGGTAGCGCCAGCAGTCGTGCTCCAGCCGCGGCTCGTACCTCGGGGATCTCCATCGGGTCGTCGCGCAGTACGGTGAGCCGTTCCACGGTCTGCGGTTGGCGGGGCGCCGAGGCGATCCCCAGCAGCCGTGTCCGTTCCTCGCAGTCCCAGAGGGCTTCGGTGTACGCCTCCTCCAGCCCGGTCGGGTCGATCGCGGCGAGTGCCTGCAGATAGTCGGCCCGTTCGTACGAGTGCGGGGTGTGCAGCCAGAACGCGCGCAGGAGCGGCACGGCCTCGGCGGCTTCGGGTCCGAAGCGGGCCAGTCGCTTCGCGGTCTCGTCGGGGCCGCACCAGGTGTGTGTCTCCCAGTGGTCGGTGAGTTCGGCCACGAGTCCCGGCAGTGCCTCGGGCCCGGGGTGATCGGCCAGGACGTCCTTCCCCAGCCGGGCCAGCCACTCCCGCTCGTCCACGCCCCACGTACGCGCGGCCGGGACGGCGAGAACTCCCAGACGGTCGACCGTCCGCCGCAGGAAGGGCAGGGGCCGCTGGCCGTTGCCGAGCGAGGGCACCAGCGGGATCAGGCCCACGGCCGGCTCCCGACGGGCCAGCGCCCGTAGCGCGTCGACCTTCGTGTTGAACTCTGCGGCGTCCTCGGTCAGCAGCTGGAGCAGTTCGTCGGTGCACAGCCCGTCCAGCGACGGGCGTGGAGGGACCCGGGGGTCTGGCACCTCGATCCCGAACCGGTCCCATGGTGCGGAGGACCAAGGAAGATCTTCCGCCGCACCGCCGAACCGCGCGCGTACGACGTCGCCCAGGTCCTCCCACCACTCCGGCGGCCAGTCATCGGCGATGGTCTCCAGTGCGCGAACCCAGTGCTCGCCCTCCCGGATGTACGCCCGGAGACCATCCCGCGCCTCGTCCGAACCGGCGCGGGCAAGCCGCTCCAGCACGTACGCAGCCCGCTCCCACTGCTCCTCGTCGCCCGCCAGTTGGTCGATGACGGGGGTTGGTGACAGCCCCAGGTCCTGGATCAGGCGTGCCTGGTAGAGGTAGCGGGTGTCGGTCTGGTAGTCCCACTTCCAGTCCCGGCGGATCCCGTCGTACACGAACGCGGCGGCCTTATGCGGAACCTGGCATGCCCGAATCGCGCCCAGCCCGCGCCCTCGCTGCAGTAGGCCCTCAAGGCTGTCGTGGGAGGCGTACGACAGGGTGCGGGAGGTTTCATCGTTGTAGATCATCACCCCGCACCCTGCCTGACAGAGGGCGAGGTTGCCATGCGATATCGGCTGGTGGCCGTCCCCTCTCGAGATCCGTGAACCGACTGCCGCGACCTTGGAACATGCCAGCTCCTGGACCAGGTCAAGTGCATGCGGCGGCCCCTTCCGCCCCAGAGGTGGCCGTGGGACTGTACGGTGTCCGGCAGGTGCCATGAGGGCGCTAAGGGTCATTTGTCGGAATCAGCACTAGTACTTGAAAACCGGCTTCGGCCGACAGAAACTCGCAGGTCGGTCAGCCTGCTCCCCGCGCACGCGGGGATGACCCCCTGGGCAGCGACCTGGCCGGCGCCGAGATCAACTGCTCCCCGCGCACGCGGGGATGACCCCGCCGACGTCTACATCGGTACGGATGCTGTCCACTGCTCCCCGCGCACGCGGGGATGACCCCAAGGCAGCCTCTTCCACCACGTCCCTGAACGCCTGCTCCCCGCGCACGCGGGGATGACCCCGCGAACAGGGCCTGGTTGGTGAAGGTGAACTGCTGCTCCCCGCGCACGCGGGGATGACCCCGACGGGAGGTCGGGCCAAACGGGCATCAGGATCTGCTCCCCGCGCACGCGGGGATGACCCCCACACATGTGAGTGATATGTGGAGGGTTCGGACTGCTCCCCGCGCACGCGGGGATGACCCCTGGGCGTACCAGTTGTTCTTCATGACCCGAACCTGCTCCCCGCGCACGCGGGGATGACCCCATGACGGTGTTGCCGGACTGGGCCTGTTCGCGGCTGCTCCCCGCGCACGCGGGGATGACCCCGACGGCCCGTGCCACCGGGTTGGTGGTCCGGCCTGCTCCCCGCGCACGCGGGGATGACCCCCGGCCTGACCAGGCCGTTTCTCTCTCGGATCGCTGCTCCCCGCGCACGCGGGGATGACCCCCGGCCTGACCAGGCCGTTTCTCTCTCGGATCGCTGCTCCCCGCGCACGCGGGGATGACCCCGTCAGCGCACGGGAGAGCGCGTCGTGAAACCCCTGCTCCCCGCGCACGCGGGGATGACCCCCGTCAGGCCGATGTACAGGAATCCGTCGAGCACTGCTCCCCGCGCACGCGGGGATGACCCCGCACCCAGAAAGATGATCGACATAAGCTTTGCCTGCTCCCCGCGCACGCGGGGATGACCCCTCGGACCAGTCCCGGCCGGTGAGCTTCTCGATCTGCTCCCCGCGCACGCGGGGATGACCCCAGCCTGTCCGCCGTCCTCGGCCTCATCGTCACCTGCTCCCCGCGCACGCGGGGATGACCCCCTCGGCAAATTCGCCATCGCAGCCACGGGCAACTGCTCCCCGCGCATGCGGGGATGATCCCCGAGTGGGCGATCGTGCACACCTACACCAGCAGCTGCTCCCCGCGCACGCAGGGATCGGTAGTCGTCAGATGTGGTCCGGGAGCCACGGCTCCCGGTCCGTCGTGGTGCGGATCAGGCGGGTGAGGGCTTCGGGGCAGGTGGCGGTGACGCCCGCGAGGCGGGCCGAGGCGGGTGTGCGGTAGCCGCCGGCGTACCAGGTGGCCAGTTGGCCGCGGGTCAGCCGGATTTGGGTGTGGTGGCCGTCTGATGCGGTGAGGTGGGCCTGGCTGTTCTGCACCTCCAGGACGTACGGGGTGTAGTCGCCTTCGGCGTCGGATTCCAGCTCGATGGGGATCGTGACGTCCACGTCGGTGGGCCAGCCGCGCAGGCGTACTGCCTCGGGCGGGTCGAGGATGCGGAGCATCCACGGGTGCCAGGCCTCCGCCGTGAGGCGGTGGCGGTGGAGGCCGTGCAGCAGCGCGGGATAGGGGGCGAGAGTGGAGCGGCGGAAGTGCACGGCCTTGGCGCGCGTGTGGTGGCTGCCGAGGAACGCCATCATCTCGGTGACGGTGGCAGCGTCCGCCGCCCAGAAGTCGTGCACCGTCAGGTCCATGCCGTGGCGCTCGCTGCGCGCGGTGGCGTAGGAGAGGCAGCCAGTGGTGGCTCCGGTCGAGCCGAATCGGTAGGTCGTCAGTCCGCGCTTCTCGTCCTGCCAGGCCGGCCACCAGTCCGGGCGGTGCAAGGGGCCGTTCCAGTCCCGAGCCAGGCGGCGTTGGAGGTCCTCGCCCTCCTCGGAGCGGCCGTGGTCGATCGTCATGCCGGTGCTCGCGAAGCTCCGCCTGAGGTCGTCGGTGGGAATCGACCAGGCGAATACGGGGACCGGGGCCTGCCAGCCGAGGTGGCGCAGGTGTCCGGTCGAGCTCGTCCAGGCGGTGGCGATCACCGCGCCCTGGTCGCGGAGGGGACGGATTCGCTCGGTGAGCAGGCGGCCCGCGAGGCGGCTTCCGCGTTCCTCCGGCGCGACGCACCCGGCGCTGATGACGGCGCAGGGCACAGCGGCCCCGCCGAAGTACTGACCGAGGAGGAGTCCGAGGCCGCCGGCGATGACGCGGCCGTCCCGGACCGCGACGCGCAGGTCGGCGTATCGGCGCAGGCGGGCGATATCCCCTACCGGGTGGCCGTAGGCGCGGGTGGCCAGGGCGTCGTACTGCTGCCACAAGTCGGGGTCGGCCTCGGTGATCCGGACCGGACCGGGATCGGGCAGGGGTGCGGACACAAGCGCGGACATGGGTGCGCCCCTCAGTAGTTGGTGCGGGTGCGGAGGGTGTCGGCGTCGATCGGGGCGAAGAAGCTGCGGGTGAAGGTGATCACTCGGGTTCCGTCCTGGTTGTGTCCCGTGGTGCGGCAGGTCACGATCCCGGTGCCCGGGCGCGTGCGCGAGGGGCGTCGGCCGGTGATCTCGGTCTGCGCGTAGAGGGTGTCGCCCACGAAGACCGGGCTGGTGAAGCGGACTTCCTCGAATCCGAGGTTTGCCGTGGTCAGGCCGCTGGTGCTGCGTACGGTCATGCCGCCGACGAGGTGGAGCGTGATGGTGCTGCACACCAGGGGACGGCCCCACTCGGTCATCCCGCTGTAGTTGGAGTCGGTGTGGAGCGGGGCATCGTTTCCGCCGAGAGTGGTCAGCAGGACGTTGTCGGCTTCGGTGACCGTGCGTCCGGGCCGGTGCTCGATGACCAGGCCTACGCTCAGTTCGTCGTAGCCGAGACCGACGACCTCCCGATAGCGGCTGTCGGTGATCCTCCGGTATCCGGCGGGTGGTATGGGGCCGGAGCTCATGCGGGTACCTCCCGCGAGGCGCGGCCCAGCAGGGCGCGGGCGGCCGCGACCATGGGCGGGCCCACCATCCGGCCGCCGACGCGGACGATCCGGCCGCCGGCGCGCTCGGCGGCCGCGACGACGGCCCGGGCGTCGGCCAGCTCCCCCTCCGACGGGCTGAACACCTCGGTGACGAGGGGGAGCTGTGAGGGGTGAACGCAGCTTTTGCCCGCGAAGCCGAGGCTCTTGGCACGTTCTGCTTCGCGCCGCAGCCCTTCGAGGTCGTCCAGACCGAAGAACGGGGAGTCGATCGCCGGGAGGCCTGCGGCGGCGGCGCTGGTGACGACCCGCGAACGGGCGTACAGCATCGGTTCCCAGCCGTTTGCGCAGCCGGTCGTGGCCGCGTAGTCGGCCGAGCCGAACAGGACTCCAGCTATCCGGTCGGCCCGCACGATCGCGGGCAGTGCCTCCACCGCGCGCGGGGTCTCGATCAGTGCGTACAGGTACGGGCTGTACGCGGGGGTGTCGAGGGCGCCGGCCACGATCTCGAGGTCGCGGGGTGATTGCACTTTGGGGACGAGGACGATGTCGGGCTTGGCGGTGTAGGCGGTGATCGCCGCGAGGTCCAGGACACCGTCGGGGCTGGCGGGGGAGCTGATCCGGACGCCCCGGCGGGGCGTGCCGGGAGCGGCGGGAGCGGTGAAGAAGGTGTGGGCGGTCCGGCGGGCGTGGGGCTTGGCCGCAGGTGGTACGGAGTCCTCCAGGTCGACCAGGACGACATCCGCGCCGCAGCGGTGTGCCGGGGCGAACCGGGCAGGAGCGTGGCCGGGCGTGATGATCCACACCCCGGCCGGGCCGGGCAGCGGGCTCATCGGCCGGTCCCCTCTCGGTCCAGGCTCCGGGCCAGGTTGCGGGCGACGTCCGGGATCACGTCCTCCTGACCTGCCGTGACCCTGCTGCGGCCGAGGGCCGAGAACAGGTCCCAGGAGTGGACGCCCGCTTCGCGGGCAGCGGCCAGGACGGGCTTCTTGAATCCGGAGAAGACGCCGGCGAGGCCGGAGGCGAGGCTCGTGGAGTCGATCGTGGGCGGGGCGGGCATGAGGATTCGCTCAGCGAGGTCGGCGGCGTCGGACAGCCGCCGCAGGTCGATGCCGGTGGAGTGGCCGTAGCGTTCCAGGACGGCCACTACGACCTCGAGCTGGGTGTTGCCCGCGCCCGCTCCGAAGCCGCGGGCGCAGGCGTCGATCACGCGGGCTCCGGCATCGACGGCGGCCACCGAGTTGGCCACGGCCAGGCCCAGGTTGTTGTGCCCGTGGAAGGCGACCGGCACGCCCTCCACTGCCTCGGTGACGGCCGCGATGCGGGTACGTACGTCCTCCGGCAGGTAGTGCCCGGCGCTGTCGAAGACGCACACCGCTTGAGCCCCGTACGAGACCATCCGCGCGCATTGCTCGGCCAGCTGCTCCGGGGCAGCCATGTGACTCATCAGCAGCACGCCCTGCGCCTCGACGCCGAGTTCGCGGATGAGGCCCAGGTGCCGTTCGGTGACGCTGGCTTCGGTGCAGTGCGCCGCGACGCGGACCACGTCCACGCCGTGGCGTACGGCTTCACGCAGGTCCGTGCCGGTTGCCCAGCCAGGCAGCATCAGGGCGGCCATCCGGCTGTGGGGGAGGGCCTCGCGGGCGGTGGTGAGCATCTCCGCGTCCGTGAGGCGGCTGCGGCCGACCTGATGGGAGGACGCGCCGAGTCCGTTGCCGTGGCCGACCTCGACGACGGGGACGCCGGCGGCGTCGGCCGCGGCGGCGTAGGCCTGGATCTGCCGTCGGCCGAGCTGGTGGGCGACGGCGTGCTGGCCGTCACGCAGGGTGGGGTCGTGCACGATCACGGAGGGCTGTTCGGTCGGGGGTCCGGGCATGGGTCCGGTCGTAGGTCCAGTCGTGTGTCGGTTCATCGGTCCGGTCACCTGCTCGCTCATCGGACGGCTTCCTTCTTCGGCGTACCCGTACGAAGAGCCCGCTGTTCGGCCGTGTAGACGGCCGCAGCGCTGATCACCTCGAGGTTCCCCGCGTGCACGGGGATCCGGCCGCGGGTCGCGGTCACCTCCACGACCACCCGTACGGTGTCCTCGACGACGGTGCAGGCGACCACCCGGTAGCCGGGTACCCGACTGCGCACGGCCGCTTCAACGGAGCTGACGAGGGCCCGGATCTGCCGCTCCTCGGCGCCGGGGGCGATCGCGATCATCGCGACGCGGAACGGCGGCGCGGGATCGGCCGCGGAGATGTTCAGGATCGCCTTCGCCGCGTCCGCGCCGGTGAACTCGCGGATCCCGGCCTGCGTCGCGGTCAGGTACTCGTCGAGGTTGAGGCGGCTGGCCCGGCCCACGCCGGCGCTGGCCGCCGTGGCGACCATCTCGACGTACCGGAGTGGGTGGCAGCGGGCGATGGCGCTCAGAATTGGGATCGAGGCTTGGCCTCCGCACGAGATGAGGCCGATGTGGTCGTGGTCGGCGGCCTGCCCGCCGTTGACGGACGGCACGATCAGGGCGCCGGTGGCGGTCGGGGTGAGGTCGATGAGCGTCGCTCCGGTGCCGCGGAGCCGTTCGGAGTGGGCAGGGTGGTCGAAGGCGTTGGTCGCGTCGAAGACCACGTCGAAGGTCTGGCTGGAGTCGAGCAGGGCCGCGACCCCTCCGGACGTGGTCGCGCAGCCGAGGGCGGCGGCGTCGGCCAGACCGCGGCTGCTCGGCGCCCGGCCGACGACCAGGCCGCAGTGCAGGTGCGGGGAGTTGTGGATGCGCTCGACCAGGTCGAGACCGAGTAAGCCCGTCCCGAGGACGGCCGTATTGAGCACGGTTTTCGGCATGAGGACTCCAAGGCGCTGTGGGGCTGATGCGTGCGCGGATGTCGAGTGAGGCCGGCCCAGGTCTGCTCGGGTCCGCTCAGGTCACCCGAAGGTGGAGGGGAGGGAGCGTCGTGGACATGGCGCGGAAGTCGGTTCCCGCAGTCAGGGGAAGAGCGGCGTGCACGGATCCGGCCAAAACGATGTCTCCCGCGCGCAGGCGTGAACCCAGGGCGGGCAGGTGGTGGGCGAGCCATGCCAGTGCCCGGAGCGGATCGCCGAGGATGTCGCTTCCGGCGCCGGACGCGACGGGCTTTCCACCGGCGGTGACCGTGATCCGTTCGTCGGCCAGGTCCCGGCCGTTCCCGTGGTCCGGGCCCGGGTGGAAGGGCACGGGGCTGCCTAGGATCACGCCGGCGCAGGCGGCGTTGTCGGCGACGCTGTCCACCAGGGTGAGGTCCCAGTCGCCGTAGCAGGTGTCCAGGATCTCGAAGGCCAGGAACACCTCGGCGACGGCCGCCCTGACCGTCGCCGGGTCGGCGGGAGCGTCCAGGTCCCGCCCGAGGCGGAACGCGATTTCGGTCTCGATCCGGGGGTTCGTGAAGTCGGCCGCCCGCAGCTGTGCTCCGCTGTGCGTGACCGTGTCGTGCAGGATGAATCCGGAGTCGGGCTCGTCGATACCCATCTGCCGACGCATGGCTGCCGAGGTGAGCCCGACCTTGTGGCCGACGATCCGAGCGCCCCTGGCGACCCTCCGCTCCACGTTGAACCGCTGGATCCCGTAGGCGTCCGCGAGATTCAGGCCGGGGAAGTGCCTGGACGGCAGCGGGGCGGGGACGCGAGAGCGCGCCGCCTCGGCGAGCTCATCGGCCAGGGCGGCCAATGCCGTGTCGTCCAGGGTGGGGGCAGGCAGCGGCCGGGCCGATGAACGTGGCGAACGCGGCACATGGATGGCATCCGTCCGGCTCGTGCTCATCCTTTCCCCTGCCCGGAGGGACAGCCGGGCATCGTTTCCCCTGAGTGCCGGGTGGCGAGGAGCGGCAGGAAGTCCGCGCTGTGGCCGCCGAGACCGTCCACGTCGGCCGCCGTCCGGACGAAGGCGATCCGGTCCAGCTCCGGGGTGCGGCCGTGCGCGGTCTCGGCGGCGACCAGGAGCGCGTACTGGGCTTCGAGCGCGTCTGCGGGACAGGCGGGCGCCCGGAAGTGCAGGCCGATGTTGCCCTTGTCTCCCCGGGTCACCGACCACAGCTCCAGCTCCTGCGGTCCGACGTCGCGGCCGACCTCCTCGGCCAGCTCGCGGGCGGCGTGCCGGGCGAGCGAGTCCGTGTCCAGGACTGTCCCGGCGGCGGGCGGTTCGATGGTCCCGCCGGGCAGTTGCCAGCGGCCGGGCGCCGCGGTGGACGACGCCATGCGGCCGACCAGCAGCCGGTCGTCGTCGGTGGGCTGGGCGACGGTCACGAATACGCTGGGCGCCGGTACGGCGTGCTCGGGGTCCAGGCGCAGGACGAAGCGGCGGTAGGTAGCCCGGTACCAGGTCAGGACCAAGGTGTGTGGATCCTTCGGCTCCAGCCCCGCGCACACGACCGTCGGGCCGTCGAACAGCCCGGGGTGGGAGGCGGTCATCTCCTCCCACCCGCGGTTCATGGCGGCGGTCTGCTCGATGGTCAGGAGGGGCGGGGCGGTCTCCACCAGCTCCAGCCGGTGGACGTCGCCGTAGAGGAGTTCGACGGCGGGGGCGTGCGGCGGATGTTCGGACAACGGAACCTCCTGGTCGTCGGGGTGATGGGATCAGGGCCAGCCGAGCCGGGGTCAGCCGCGTTCGAGGCTGGAGGGGTCCTCGGCCACCCACTCGGTGCCCCCGCCCACAGCCCGGGCGAAGACGGCGTTCGCGTACGAGATCCGGGTGGCAGGATCCTCGTACTCCCCGATGAACTGGACGACCCCCGCCCTGTTCGTCAGGGGGTCGAAGACACGGACGCCCTCGGCGACCCAAGCGGGCAGGGCCTGCTTCTGTCGGGGGCGGGCGGTACGGGACACAGTGCTCCTCCGGTCCTTGCGGTTCGTCCGGCTTCGGCCCGCCGGGAGTTCGGCGGGTGCTTGCTTTCAGTGAAACGGTGGTCACGCAGTGCCGGTACGGTGAAGGCGCCGGGAACCCGTTCAAGCCGTTCAAGATCGCTCCAGGGGGCCGAAGATGACGGAGAGCCGGACACCGAACGACCAGCTGGCGGCCGTCATCGCAGAGGCCGTAGTCACGTACTACGCGCTCGCGCGCGAGATCCGTACCGTGGCGGCCGAGGCCGGGGAGACTCTCGCCACCGCCCCCTCAGCCATCGCCTATTGGGTCGCCGGGGGGACACCGAGCGGTCGAACCCGCTCATACATCGCTGAAGCTCTGTCGAGAAAGATCAAGCGGAAGGTGACCGTCGCCGAGGTCGGTCTAGGCTGCGCAGGCATCGGGGAGGCGCTGGGCGCCGACCCCCTGGCCACTGCCGCCGACCTCGGGAGATCAGTGATGCTCCGTCGCAGGGAACTCCTCAACGCCGCCTTTGCCACGGCCGCCGTCGGTCTGCCCCTCGCCTACGACCACGAGGCCGTGGCCGCCACGTTCGAGGCGGCAGCGGCCGGGAACGGTGGCACGACGGTCGGCGCGGAAGAGGTAGCCGTGGTCCGCCGGCTCACCGAGGGGTTCCGCAGCGCGGACGACAAGCTCGGCGGCGGCCACGGCCTGACCACGGTCACCGCGTACCTCACCGACACCGTCACCCCCATGCTCCGGGCCCGCTTCCCCTCGGAAGCGGTACGCAAGGACGCCTTCGGGGCGGCCGCGCAGCTGGCGTGCCTGGTCGGCTGGAAACACCACGATCTTGGCCGGGAGGGCGCGGCCCAGCAGTACTACCTGCTCGGCTACCAACTGGCCTGCGAGAGCGACCCGGCCGGCCACGGCGCGTGGCTCATGCGGGCGATGACGCACCAGGCTCTTGACCTCGGCCACGCGGGCTCGTGCGCGCAGCTCGCGGAGGAGGCGCTGCGCCGGGCGTCGGGCAAGGTCGACCGGCAGACCGAGGCGCTGCTGCTGGTCACCTGCGCCAGGGCGTACGGGACCGTGGGGGAGCGGGCGAAGGCGGCGGGGGCGCTGCTGGCCGCCGAGGACGCGGTGCCGGACACGCGAGACCCGGTGCCTTCGTACGCCGCCGCGTCCGGGCCCGTCGCGGCGACCGTCGCCTCGCACACCGGCAGGACACTGACCGCGATGAAGGACTACGCCGCGGCCGAACGGCACTACCGCACGGCCATGCTGGCC
The DNA here is from genome assembly GCA_049998195.1 of Streptomyces sp. cmx-11-4. GTDB lineage: Bacteria > Actinomycetota > Actinomycetes > Streptomycetales > Streptomycetaceae > Streptomyces. The sequence goes on along the minus strand of JAEBET010000025.1, from coordinate 30,901 downwards.
CGCACGCCGGGCACCTACCAGCGCGGACACGCCCTGACCATGGTGAACCTCGGCAAGTCGGTCGCCGCCCAGCACCGGCACGAGGAGGCCGTCGGGCTGTGGAACCGCTCGCTCGACTTCATGGACGGGGTGGTCTCCGACCGCGGCCGCAAGGAGATCCGGTCCATCCGTACGGTGGCGGCCGGCTACGGCAGACGCGGAGTGCCAGGAGCGGCGAACCTGGCGATCCGGGCTACGGAACTCCTGCGAGCGCAGGCGTGACGGCGGCCCGAGCACTGCAGGTGGGCGTGGTGGTGCTGACCATGGGGGACCGGGACACGGAACTCCGGGCCCTCCTCGCGTCGGTGGCGGCCCAGGAGGGCGAGCCGGCCACGGTCGTGGTCCTCGGCCAGGGCGTAAAGCCATTGTCTCCGCATCACGACGGGGTGGCGGTGGTCGAACTGCCGGAGAACCTGGGTATCCCCGGAGGTCGGAACGCGGGCGTGCGGTGGCTCGAGGAGCACGGCGGCGTGGACATCGTCCTCGTCCTTGACGACGACGGCCTGCTGCCCCGCACCGACAGCCTCCGCCTCGTACGGGAAGCCTTCGCCGAGAACCCGCGCCTCGGGGTGGTGAGCTTTCGCATCGTCGACGAGGAGGGCCGCACCCAGCGCCGCCACGTCCCCCGCCTCGGCGGCGCCGACCCCACACTGTCCGGACCGGTAACCACCTTCCTCGGGGGTGCCCATGCCATCCGGATGAACGTCATCGACCAGGTTGGCGAGTTCCCCGCGGAGTTCTTCTACGCGCACGAGGAGACGGACTTCGCGTGGCGGGCGCTGGACGCGGGATGGGAGATCGACTACCGGGCGGACCTGCTGCTCCGGCACCCGCGCACCGAAGCCTCGCGGCACGCGGTCTACTACCGCAACACCGGCCGCAACCGCGTCTGGCTGGCCAAACGCCACCTGCCCGCCGTACTGGTGCCCATCTACCTGGCCACCTGGGCGGCGTACACCGTGATGCAGCGCCCGCCGCTGCACGGCCTCACGTCGTGGTGGGCCGGCTTCTTCGAAGGCATCCGCGTCCCGTGCCCGCCCCGGAAGCCGATACGTTGGCGGACCGTCTGGCGAATGACCCGCCTGGGCCGTCCACCGATTATCTGACGGACTCACTGAGTGGAGAGCCCGTGAAAATGCTGGTCGGCTGGACCATGTGCTGCCGACCGGGCGGCGGTTCCCCTTGGGGGCGCCACCCGCCGGCGTGCTCATGCGGGGGTCAGTTGGCTTCGTAGTAGCCGTAGTAGTCGACGATCAGGTCGGCGTCTTCCCAGCCCTGGTTCCAGAAGGCGACCATGCCCTTGTCAGCCGGGGTCGCCTGGACCAGGTTCGCTGCCGTCTTGCCCGCGGTCCAGTTGAGAGCGGAGGAGACGGGACGGGCGGGCGGTGTGGCGGTGCCGTTCTCGTATTGTTCGGGCGAGTTCGGGTCTGGGGCCACGGAGAGGAAACCGACGCCGGTCGTGTTGGTGACCGTGACGTTCAGGGCGTGTGCCTCGATGTCCGGGGCGGCCAGACGGTGGGCGTAGTCGCGCGCCGCGAGCGGGCTGCCGGTCTGGCGTGTGTCGAGTATGCGGTACGACCCTCCCAGGCTCGGCACGTAGGCAGCCTGGCTTCCGGGCGCGTAGTAGCCGTTGACATCGATGACCACGTCGGTGCCCCGCCAGGACCCATTGCGGACCATGATCCGGCCATCGGGACCCACGGGCACGATGACCGAGTTCGCGACCGTCTGACCGGCGGTGAAGTTCAGGTTGGACGCGGTCGGCGCTGCCTGCCCGCTGGGGTGCACGGTCAGGTGTCCGGCCTCGCGGGGATTGGTGACCGTCACGTTGAGGGATACGGCGGTGGCGCCCTTCGGAACGCCGCCCACACCGGTCATCTGCACGCCGAATGAGCCCTGCCCGGCGACCTGCCCCTTTGCGCTTCCCTGCCCCGTGCGGGTGTCGACGAACCGGGTGGGCGGCAGGGAGGTGTAGCCGCTGGAAGCGGACGTGGTGAAGTATCCGGTCACGTCTGCGATGAGGTCGACGGATTCCCAACCCCTGTTATCGAGGTTCACGTACCCGTCTCGGCCGACCGGCATGATCACCAGGTTCGGCACGGTCTGGCCTGCGTCGTAGTTGACGCTGGACGTCTTGGGTCTGTCGTGGCCAGTACCCCAAGCGAGGATGTGGCCGCTACTGGTGGTGTTGGTGACCGTGAGATTGAGGACCACGGCGGTGACGTCGTCGGGGATCGAACCGTTGCCCCTGATCTTGAGGCTGGTGGTGCTGTAGGCGTGTAGTTTGCCCTTCTGTTGACCGATGCCGTTGCGGGTGTCCAGGAGACGCAACGGGGCGTGCGGGGTGAAGTCCGAGCCCAACGTCTTGACGGCCACCTTGTTGACGGCTTGCGTCTTGGTCGTCGGGTCGGTCGCCGTCACCGTGATCGTGTACGTGCCGACTTCGGCGTACGCGTGATTGCTCACCAGGGGTTCGGTGGGATCGGCGGTGACGGTGTCCGTGGTGCCGTCGCCCCAGGAAATGGTGACGGTGAGCGGGCCTTCTGCGCCGCTAAAAGTGGAATAGGCGAGCATCCCGTGGGCGGAGGTACTCCAGCTGTCCAGCTTGACGGCGAGTTGCTGGGTATCGGCGGCCGATGCTGCTTGAGTCTGCGCGGACGGCACTGTGCTGCGGACGCTACGTTCCGGGGAGCTCTTGAAGACCTCGGCACCGGATGCCTCGGCCGTGGTCGGGTCCACGTCGGGAGCGGTCGCCTTGTGGGGGTCGGGTGCTGTCGGCTGGGCTTGGGCCATGCCGGGTATGAGTCCAACGCCTGCTGCGAGGGCAGCTGCGGCTATGACGAGTCGGCGCTTGGGCACGGATTCCCTGTGTCTCTGGTCGTAGGGCGTACGGATTACAGACCCGCCACCCCTGTGGGGGTGGCGGGCCCATGCTCATGATCTGTTGGTGGAACGCCTAAGTGGCGGGAATCCCGGGAACCGGTACCGGCAGAGGCAGCGGAGCCGTACCGAGGCTGGGAATGGTCCAGGTCTGGGACGGCGAGCGGTTGCAGTCGAAGAGCCAGAGCTGGTGGCCGGGAGTGGTGTCGTAGTTGCCGAGGTCGATGCACCGGCCGGAGGCGGGGTTGTAGAGGGCTCCGTTGGCGCGGGGGAGGAACTTCTGGCTGGCGCTCGAGTCGCAGCTGCGGAGCTCGATCAGCGTCGTGTTCGCGGTACCGGCGCCGGCGGCGTTGAGGCACTTGCCGCGGGTCTGGATGGTTCCGTCATTGCGGACCTGGAACTGCTGGGCGTTGGTGCCGTTGCAGCCGGCGATCTGGATCTTGTTGCCGTCGGCGTTGCGGTCGTAGTCGTTGTCGATGCAGTGGGCTGCGGCGCTGGCGAGGTGGATGGGGCTGGACGTGCTCGGGGCCGTGATGGACGCGGCGTAGGGGTAGACGGCGAGGTTGCTGATGCCGCCAGTGAAGCCCTTGTCCGTCAGGTGAGCGGGCTGGCCGTCCTTCTTGTACCGGCCCATGACGAGCGGGCCGGTGGAGGTTTGGCTGAGGGCTGCCGTGTGGTGGCCCGTGCCCGCCAAGGTGCCGTCGACGTAGAGGCGCATCAGGCCGGTGGTGGCGTCGTAGACGGCGGACAGGCGCGTCCATGCGCCCGGAGTGAAGCGAGCCGTGCTGTTCTCCGCGAGGTCGGTCCAGTCGTAGTCGAGGCCGTCGACGTCACCGCGGGCGATCGCGAAGCGCCAGGCCTGGCCGTTCGGGTCGGCAAAGAGGTAGAACGCGCTGCTCCGAGTGCCGTCCTGGCTGACGACGACACCACCGTCGGCCGTGTCGGCCTTGGCCCAGGTGCTGAGGGTGAAGCTCTTGGTGGTGTCCACGGCCTTGGTGGCGCTGGTGATACTGGAGGCCTTGCCCTTGAACGCCGCGTAGGTGGTGGCGCTGCCGCCGATCGCTTCTTGGGCGAAGGTGATGCCTGCGGGAGTCGCGGGGTTGTTGCCGACGGGCGCCTTGACGGTGTCGAATCCGACCTCGTCGCGGGCCTTGCCAGCTGCGAGGCCGGTGAGGCCCCACTGGGCGGCTGGCCGGTTCAGGTCGGCCAGGGCGATGGAAGAGGTGTCGACACCAGTGACGGTGGGGTGGGAGTTCGTGCCGTCGAGAGGGGTTCCGATGCCGGCGAAGGAGACGAGTTGCTGGTGGGTGTCGACCGCCCACATATCCGGAATTTTGTCGCCGCTGATGTCGCCGTTGGAGCCGACACGGGGGTAGGTCTTCGGGTCGACCTTGCCGGCGATCAGTCCTGCAGCCGGGTCGGTGAATCCGGTGAGGTCGGTGGCGCTCTTGACGGTGAAGGCGTGCAGGGTGCCGCCGTCGGTCTTGGAGCGGGCCCAGAGCGTGGGGAAGGCCGTGCCCTGGGCACGCCCGGGTGCGATCAGCTCGTAGCCGTCCCACTTGGTGTCGTTCCCGGAGAGCAGGATCGCCTGCGGTGCCAGCTGACCGATGCTGGCGGCGGTAGCGAGCCAGAGACGTCCGTTCTCGACGAACAGCAGGGAGGTCGGGGGGAGGGTCCCGCCGGACTCGCCCGCCACCCCGCCGAACGCCGCGATCTGGGTCACCTTGGTCCAGTCGGTGCCGAAGCCGTAGGTGGCACAAGGGATGACCGTGGTCTTGTCGGACTTGAGGCAGCTGGTGGGCTTGTTGATCGTGCTGGACGCCTGACCGTCGAACCAGCCGCCCTTCCCGTCGTTCGGGTAGAGGTACAGGTTGGGGCTGCCGGACTGGTGGGCGAAGAGGTCGTCGACCGTCCTGCGGGTAAGACTGCCTCGGTGACTGATCTGGATGCCGTTCCAGTTCTCGGAATTGCCGACCGCGGTGACCATCTTGGCCCGGGGAGCTCCGTACGGGTCTTCGCCGCCCCCGAACTTGCGGAGGTCGCCCGCTGTGTCGGGCAGCAGGATGTCGGGCTTGTTGTCTCCGGTGATGTCGCCGAAGACGGGCGCGCCCGCATTCGGGTTGGAAGGTGCGTAGTAGCTGTAGACGAACGGCTGGGAAAGGTTGCCCGCGTTGTCCTGGGTCTGCAGGTACACGAAATTGGTGCCCCAGCGCGGCGGCTGGATGCTGACGGCTGCCTTGCCGCCGGTCAGCTTGACGATGCCCGGCCCGGAGTCGGTGCACTTCCAGCCGGTGGCGGCCGCCTTGACGGGGTCCGTGGTCCAGCGGGCGCAGGCGAGGCCCGAGCTGCGACCGCCGCCCACGGGGGCGAGGTCGGTGCCGGTGAGGGTGAAGGTACCGAGCTCACCGGCGTACTTGGGGTGGACCCCGATGGTGCCGGAGGCCGGGAAGTCGGTGGAGGCGACGGTGGCGGTCGGCGGGGTGCGGTCGACGCGGAAGAAGCACATCTCGGTGGGACTGCTGGTGAGCGTGCCGTCCGTGGCGCGGGCCTGCCAGCCGTACTGGTGGCCGTCGGTCAGGCCGCCGATGTCGACGGTGACGGCGCCGTAGCTGCTGTTCCAGCCCGCGTCGGCGTACATCGTCTTGCCGCCGTCGTCGTCGTCCCAGTACTGGAAGCCCGTGTAGAGCTGCTGTCCGGTGGCCGAGTAGGTGGAGGTGGTGAGGGTGATGTTGTTGTTGGCGCCGACCCAGCCCGGATTGTCCCAGGGGTTGGCTGTGCCGGGGGTACGGCATTCGGCGTACGAAGCGGCGTCCGCGAAACCGGGGGTGGGGCTGGTGCGGGGCCACCAGACGGTGGGGGTGATGTCGTATTCGACGACGATGTGCGGGGTGTTGTTAAACCGCTGGCGGTAGAGCTTCTCGTACTCGTCGTCCGGGGCCAGGCCCAAGGTCACGGTGGGCCACTTGTTGGCGACCGCGGTCCTCACCAGGTTCTTGACGTCGAACTGAATGTCGCCCGATCCGGACATGCTGGTGCCGGCGACCTTGCTGCAGCTGGCGCCCATGTGCGCGTTGTTGGCACAGGGCTGCTGGCGCCAGGTGGTCGGGTTGCTGATGTAGCCGGTGGAGTACAGGCCCATCGGGGTGACGGTGCTCGGGCTCGACGAGGAGACGACGGTCGCATAGAACGTTGCGTTGAGGACCTCGGCCCCATGCAGCCGGGAATCCATGCCGATCTGGAAGTACGCCCGGGTGCGGCCGATGCCCTCGCAGGGCGGATTGCCCATCCGGTAGCCGCAGTACCCCGTGGCGGGCTTGTCCTGCCCGTACTGGGTTCCGTTGTACCCGTTGGTGTCCTCGTAGGCCTCTTGGACTTGCGCCCAGGCCTGGTTGGCGTTGTCGATGGTCGGGTTCCAGCCCGGATCGATGTACCAGGGGCCTGTGCCCTGCCCCAGCAGGGCGGCGTCCGGGACGAGCTGGATGCCCTGGGCGTCGACAGTCGTGCCGATCTTCTTCACCGCCGCGCCGCTGCCGGGGCCGTCGGTGCTCGACGGCATCGAGGAGTCCTCGACCTCGGTGGATTGCTTGGCAAGGGCGCCTGCGAACTTCGAGGGGGCCGGCGGAGCGACTGCACCGGCCGAGTCCCACATCAGCGGGGTCGGTGCGGAGAAGCGGGTCTTGCCCTGGCCGTCGGCGGCCTTGAGGTTGCCGGCGCTGTCCGCGCTGACGGTGAGTCCGTCGGCCTCGACGGCGAACTGGAGCTTCCTCACGGCCGGGTTGGCGGCGGCCTCGGCTGTCCGCACGATCAGTACCTGGCGCCAGCCGCCGAGCGTGTTGGCGCTGAGCTCGAGGTCCACGCCGGGGAGGACGGAGGAGTACAGGGCGCTGTCGCCGTTGAGCGAAGGCTTGGGCAGCGGGAAGGGCGCCTTGAGAGCCAGCCTCTTGCCGTCGAGGGTTGTCATGGTGGCCATCGGGCCGGTACCGCCGCCGGAGAAAGTGAGCTTCGAGGGGACCGCCGCCGGGGTCACGATGCCGTCGGCGTTGGCCCGAAGCGTGGCGTCGACCGCCTGCCACTGCCCGGAGGCGTTCTTGACCCGCTCAGGCACGGGCGTTGTGTCCGTGGAGAGGGTGCCGCTCGGCGTGGCGAACGTCTGCGAGACCTCGGTCGTCAGGTGGTTGATGATGACCGGCTTGCCGCTGCTCTTGGCTTGCGCCTTCGCGGTGTCGATCGCGGCGGACTCTGCCGAGGGAGGCCGGGGAGTGGGTGCCGGCCAGGTGCTGTTGGCCGGGCCGTGGCCGCGGCTGTCCTCGGCGAACGCGGGCGGCGCGACGAGCAGGCCGGCGCCGAGCGAGAGGACGGCCGCACCGGCAACCGGGAGCATGGCGACGCCCGAAACCCTGGGCCTGTGGCCACTCGTTCTCGGTTTCCGCGCGGGAAGGGAAAGCAGTCTCACGTTAGGTGTCCCCCCTGAGCTGTGAGACGGACAGAAGTCAGCCGCACAATTCCTTCACACCTGCAATCCTGTCAACAGTTTGTTGGGTGTCGGCGTCCGTTTTGAACGACGATCACCCGACCCGCGACGTGGGTGATGTGAGTCACGGCAGCGGAATATGAGGCTCCGATGAAAAATCGAACGAAGTGTGCGTAGGGTGCGCTTGATCTGGGCCCAGTCGGCCTTTTTCCAGTGAGTGCGTGTCCTGTGGGGGGATCCGGTTGTCTCGTCGAAGTCGTGTTTTCGTGCGCTCGCACACCGTCCGTTCGCGTGTTGCGATCGTCTCGGTGCTCGCAGTGCTCTTCTCCGGCCTGGGGGCTCCCCTGGTCACGGCGGCCGACAAACCGCCCAAGGTGTGGGCGCCACCGAATACCCCGCTTCCGGGCGCCAAGCCGGTCAAGGGATCCGACGCGAAGCCCGCGAAGGGGAAGCCGTCGACCGGTGGAAAGTGGACTCCCGAATCGAACGGGAAGGTTCCTTCCGGCGCGGCGACCGTCGCCGTGGGCGGTGGCAACGCGGCGCGAACTGCCGCTGACACGGCATCAGTTCAAGTCGGCTCGCTGCCTGTCTGGATTGCAGCCGTAAGTGGCGCAAAGTCGCCGGTCTCGGAGATGGGGACAGGCAGCCTCAAGGTCGAGGTAAAGGACAAGGCCAAGACCCAGGCTGCCGGAGTGAACGGCGCCCTCATCGCTCTCACCGGAGCCGCGGGGACCGCAGCCGCCGGCAAGGTCGAGGTCGGCGTCGACATCTCGGCGTGGGCGAAGAACGGCGCCGCGAACTGGGATGCCCGGGCCCGGCTGGTCCAGCTGCCCACATGCGCCCTGACCACTCCCGGCGCCCCCGGCTGCACCAGCCGTACGCCGGTTGCCTCGCACCGGGATTCCTCCGGACGTCTGGTCGCGGAGGTCGAAGTATCGAAGAAGGCCGCGGCCGCGGCCTCCGTGCTGACGCAGAAGCCCGACGCGAAGTCGGCTCCCGAACAAGCTCCGCAGGTGCTCGCCGCGGACAGCATCGCCCTTGGCGTGGAGCCGGGTCCGTCCAGCAACCTGGGCGACTACTCCGCCACCCCGCTGTTGCCGTCGGCGTCCTGGCAGGCCGGGGCGAACGCCGCCAACTTCACCTACGGCTACACCGCCGAGGTCCCCTCAGCGATCGCGGGAGCGGCGCCGAGCGTCGTCCTGGGTTACGACTCCTCCTCCATCGACGGCCGTACCGCGTCCACGAACGCCCAGTCCGGGCCCATCGGTGAGGGCTGGGACTGGCACCCGGGCTCGATCTCCCGCTCGTACAAGGGGTGCAAGGACGCGGGTATCGCGGAGTCGGGTGACGAGTGCTGGGCGGGCGACATCCTGTCGCTGTCCCTGGCCGGCCACGCCGGTCAGATCGTCCGCGACGACGCCACTTGCGTCTACCGCCTCCAGGGTGACGACGGTACGAAGATCGAGCGCTTGACCGGCCAGCGAAACGCGGCCTGGAAGGGCGAGGGCTTCAAGGTCACCACGAGCGACGGCACCCAGTACTACTTCGGCTCCAACCGCCTGCCCGGTGGCGACGGCACCGACCCTGAGGCCAAGTCCGTCTCCACCGTCCCGGTGTACTTCAACAGCGGCCAGGACAAGTGCCTCGGTGCGGAGACCCCGGCCAACGGCACCTGGCAACAGCTGGGCTGGCAGTGGAACCTCGACTACGTCGTCGACTCCCACCAGAACCTGATCTCCTACCGCTACGAGCAGGAGAACAACTACTACGGACGCGGCGGTGGCCAGAACAACGGCACCGGCACCCCCACCCTCTACCAGCGCGCCTCCTACCCGACCTGGATCGGCTACGGCCAGCGCCTGCCCGACCAGATCACCGCCAAGGGCAAGGCCAACACCGCCGCCCAGATCTGGCTGCGCACCGCCGACCGCTGCTTCGAGACGGGCACGGCCTGCGACCCGGCCCAGCGCAAGACCAACCCCACAGCGTGGGGCGACACCCCGGTCGACCAGGAATGCGCTGCCACCGGCCAGTGCCTGAACCTGTCGCCCACTTACTTCTCCACCAAGCGCATGACGGCCATCGACACGGAGGTTTTGGGCACCGGTGGCTACCGCAACATCGACTCCTACGCACTGAAGCAGCGCTTCGAGCCCTCGGGCGACGGCACGGCGCCGACCATGTGGCTCGAGTCCGTCCAGCGCACTGCCACCAACGCCCGGACCAAGCAGACCGTACCGGCCGTCTCGTTCACGCCGCTGCAGATCCCCAACCGTGTGGACGGCGTGGTCAAGCGCCCCAACGGCACCGATGCCGGCGCCTCCCGCTTCAACCGGCCGCGCATCCAGACGATCACCACCGAGACTGGCGGCCAGATCAACGTCGTCTACAAGGCCCCTGAGTGCTCGCGCGTCAAGGGCACCATGCCCGCGGCCGCGGACAGCAACACGATGGCCTGTATGCCGGTCAAGTGGTATTTGCCCGGCCAGTCCTTCCCCGACCCGGTCGACGACTGGTTCCACAAGATCGTCGTTCAGTCCGTCACCCAGCAGGACAAGGTCGGCGGCCAGGTGAGCGTCGTCACGGACTACGAGTACGGCGGCGGCATCGCCTGGCACCGCAACGACTCCGAGTTCACCGACCCCAAGACACGCACTTGGGACCAGTTCCGCGGCTACGCCACCGTCACCACCCGCACGGGCAACGGCAACAGCGCCGAAGCCCCGCGCACCAAGTCCGTGGCCACCTTCCTGCGGGGCATGGACGGAGACGTCCTCGCCAACGGCAGCAAGCGCTCCGTGAACGTCCCCGACGCACACGGCGGCACCATCAAGGATCAGGAGCAGTTCTCCGGTTTCGTCCGCCAGACCGAGACCTACGACCGCGACGGCGGCACCGTCATCGCAGACGAGGTCTCCAACCCCCTCCTCGGTGAGAAGGCCACGGCGACCCGTGCCCAGTCCGGCGGTATGCCCGCCATCACCGCCTGGGTGATGAACACGGATAGAGTCACCAGCCGCGCCAAGCTGGCCAATGGCACATGGCGCACCAGCGAGCGCACCTCGACCTACGACAAGACCGCCTTCTCCCGGCCGCTCCAGGTCGACGACAAGAGCGATCTGGCCCGCCCTGACCAGCGCCTGTGTACCACCTTCACCTACGCCGACGGTCCCGGCGGCGCACTCACCCAGCTCGCCTCCCGCACCCTGGTCCTCAAGGGCGCAGGCGGCTGTGCGCAGACGCCGAACGCGGCGAACACCGTCGGCGACACCCGCGCCTACTTCGACAGCAAGCCGCTCGGCCAGGCCAGCACCACCGCCGACCAGACCGGCACGGAAGTCCTTGAGAAGTACGACGCTGCGGGCAATCCGGTCTACCGCCTCAACGTCACCTCCACCTACGACGTCTACGGCCGCGTCAGCACCTCCACCAACAAGGTGCGCAAGGACGCCGCGCACCCGGACGGCGCGGTCACCAAGACCGAGTACCGGGCCCTGCCCAACGCCCTGCCCTACGAGGTCACGCACACCAACCCGCTGGGCTGGAAGACGGTCACCACGCTCGACACCGGCCGTGCGATGCCGTTGAAGACGGTGGACGAGAACGGCCACGTCGCCGAGCAGACCTACGACGCCCTCGGCCGTGTCACCGCCGTCTGGCAGCCCGGCCAGGACAAGGCCGCGAACGACCTGCCGGTTCGCAAGTTCTCGTACAGCATGAACGGCACCAACGCCCCGACGACCGTTCTGAGCCAGACGCTCATGAACGACGACTCGTACATCTCCAGCTACACCATCTACGACGGTCTCGGTCGTATCCGTCAGACCCAGGCCCACACGCCGTCCGGTGCCTACGGCCGCATGGTCACCGACGCGCTCTTCGACTCGCACGGCTGGCAGGTCAAGACCAGCGCCCCGTACTACAACGACCAGGCCGCCCCCGGCGGCGCCCTGTTCCTGCCCAACGGCGGCGTCACCCCCGACAACCACATCCCCGCCCAGACCGTCTCCGTCTTCGACGGCCTCGGCCGCCCCACCGCCTCCGTCTTCCAGTCCTTCGGCATCGAGCAGTGGCGCTCGAAGACCGAATACCCGGGAGCGGACGAGGTCCGCAAGATCCCGCCGGCCGGCGGCTACGCCACGGCCACCATCACCAACGGCACCACCTCCGTCCTGCGCCAGTACAAGACCAACACCCCGACCGGCACCGACTACGACGAGACGACCTACGAGTCCAACACGCAAGGTCAGGAGCTGCGTCGCAAGGACTCCGCGGGCAACGAGTGGACCTTCGCCTACGACCTCCTCGGCCGCACGGTGAAGACCACCGACCCGGACTCCGGTACCGCCGCGACGGTCTACGACGACAGCAAGAACCTCGTCACCGTCACCGATGCCCGAGGCAAGAGCGCCACCACCGTCTCCGACATCCTCGGCCGCACCACCGCCACCTACGAGGGCACGGCTGTCGACCCGGCCAAGCAGGTCGGTGCCTTCACCTACGACACCAGGCCCGGGGCCCTCGGCAAGCCGGCCACCACCACCCGCTTCACCGGCGGCGCCACCGGCAACGCCTACGTCTCCGAGATCACCGGCTACGACAACGGCTACCGCCCGCTCGGCACCAAGGTCACCATCCCGGCGGCCGAGAAGCAGCTCGCCGGCACCTACGAAACGAAGAACACCTACGACAAGTACGGCCAGCTGAAGACGACCCAGCTCCCGGCCATCGCGGCCGCCGGACTCGCCGCGGAGACCCTCACCTACAACAGCAACATCGCCGGAAGCTTCACCTCCCTCGACAGCACCATCAACGGGCAGATCACCCCGTATGTCGTGGACATGCGCTACGACCCCTACGGCCGGGCCATCCGCACCACCATCGGCGACACCGGCAAGCAGATCGTCTCCACGGTCGACTACGACCTCGCCACCGGCCGGCCCGTCCGCTCCACTCTGGACAAGCAGACCGCCACACGGGCCAGCGTCGACGTCGTCGACTACACCTACAACCGCGTCGGTCAGCTGACCTCGATCAGCAACACGCAGGACGGCGCCGCCCGCGACCTGCAGTGCTTCACCACCGACTACCTCGGCCGCCTCACCCAGGCGTGGACCGACACTGGCACCACCACCACGGCCCCGCAGCCCAGCGTCCGCGGCATCGGCGGCTGCACCAACGCCACCGGCCCCAAGGTCGACCTCACCGGCAAGCCGAGCGTGGGCGGGCCGGCCCCGTACTGGCAGCAGTACGAGTACGACAAGATCGGCAACCGCACCAAGCTGGTCAAGAAGGACGTCACCGGCAACACCGCCAAGGACACGACGGTCACCCAGACCTTCGGCACCGGCCCCAACACCGGTACTGGAACGGGCGGCCCGCACGCCCTGATGAAGTCCACCGAAACCAGCGGCAGCACCAGCCCCAAGGTGACCTCGTATACCTACGACGCCGCCGGCAACACCACCTCCATCACCAGCACGCCGGGCACTAAGACCCTGACCTGGAACGACCAGGGCAAGCTCGACAAGGTCATCGGCACCGGGGAAAGCGCCGGCACCAGCTACCTGTACGGCACCGGCGGCAACCAGCTCATCCGCCGGGACCCCGGCAAGACCACGCTGAACCTCGGCACTGACCAGATCACCCTGGACACCGCCACCAGCAAGGTCTCCAACGTCCGCACCTACGGCGCCCCGGGCGGGCTGTCCGTCACCCGCACCACCACCGCCGGCGTCTCCAACCTCGCCTACCAGTCCTCGGACCACCACGGCACGAATGGCGTCCAGTTCAACGCCACCGACCTCGCCCAGGTCCGCCGCCCCGCGGACCCCTTCGGCAACGAACGCGGCACCCAGCCCGCCCCCGGCACCTGGGCCGGCGACAAGGGCTTCGTAGGCGGCACCAAGGAACAAGCCACCGGCTTCACCCTCCTCGGCGCCCGCGAATACGACCCCACCACCGGCCGCTTCATCAGCCCCGACCCGCTCATCGACGCCGGCGACCCCCAGCAATGGAACGCGTACGCCTACTCCAACAACGACCCGTTCAACAAGTCGGACCCCAGCGGACTGGCGTACAAGTGCGAGCAGAACGAATGCGGCGGCTCTTCGTACGTCAAAACCCAAACCATCAAATATCACGAAGAGACCAGCAGCCCGTCTCCCGGTAAAACGCTGAACAGCGCCAACAACGAGGTCACCAAACTCAAGAAGAAGCGCGATGAGCTGAAACACGCGGTCGTCGACCTGGTCATGGACCTGATCGGCTACAACGACGCCCGTGACTGCTTCACCAAGGGCGACGTGATGGCCTGCATCAACACGGCCCTCAACTCGGTTCCCTGGGGCAAGCTCTTCAAGGCCATCAAGATCGGTATCAAGGCGTTCCAGATCTACAAGGAGATCAACAAGACCTACGACGCTCTCAACGCCGCCGAACGCAGGGCGTCGCAGGCCATGGAAGCCTTCACCAAGGCCAAGAAGGCAGACTCCGAAGCAGCCGAGGCGGCATCGAAGGCAGCCAAATCCGGCGACGCCAAAGCCTCCAAGGAATCAGCCAGCGACAGCGCTGGCACCGATTCCAAAGCAGGCAAGGGCGAAGCCGACGCGGAAGCGAAGGGGAGCGGCTCTGACGCCAAGAGCAGCTCCGGTAGCTGTGACGTAAAGACCAACAGCTTCCCCACGGGAACCAAGGTCCAGATGGCCGATGGCAGCACCAAGGCCATTGAGGACATCGAGGTCGGCGACACAGTGATGGCCACGGACCCGCAGACCGGCGAAACCCGCCCGAAGCAGGTCACCGCCACCATCACCACCCCCGACGACAAGGAATTCACCGACCTCACCCTCATCGACGACGCCAGCCCCCGCGGCCCTCCCGTCGCAATCACCTCCACCTCCCACCACCCCTACTGGAGCGAGACCCGCCGCCAGTGGGTCGACGCCGGCGAGCTCACCCCCGGCGAACAGCTCCGCCAGCCCGACGGCACCACCCTCACGGTCCAGACCACGCGCGACTACCCGCACGCGGTCACCACACACAACCTCACAGTCGATGACTTCCACACGTACTATGTGCTCGCGGGTACGGCCCCGGTCCTGGTCCATAATTGTGGCGGCGATGGTGAATATTACTATCGAGGAGTTGGGGATGGGCATAGGAAGCATGCCGATGCACTTGAAGGTCGAGCTGTGCCGATCGGCGGTCCGTCCACTCCGGCGAGCCATGTAGGCGGCAACAATACGGATAGTCCCTACACTTCCTGGAGCCACAGCGAGGGGAGAGCCCAGGAAGAGGTTGACGAATGGGGGCCGGGCTCAGTAGTGATGCGAATCCGTCGCTCCGACGTGGATCCGAGTAGAGATATTCAGGTTCACGGTACGGACATCGACTCCGGGTTCTTCGAGGAGGAGCATCTACTCGAAGGGGTCATTGAAGCGGCGGAGATCAGGATAGGGAATGGGCCATGGTTCAATCCGCGATCACAATAGGAGCGCACGTGGAGCGAGATGAGCTGAGGCAAGCGTTCGCTGTCGAATCCACTGTCAACTCGCAGGCTAAGAGTGCCCTTGCCGCTGGGGCGCCGTTCGAAATCTGGCCAGGGAGAATGCCTGCCGCGAGACTGCATCACACCTACGCTCGGCGGTTGCGGAGATTGCAGAAACTCGAGCGCCCATCATTGGGTTTCGAGGAGGCGGTGGCTAGCCTCGCGAAAATCGGTAATCAGGAACTGTTGGTCGGGTTTATCGATGACCGAAAGAGGGGAGGGTATCGCTTTATAGTGTTCCTCAGTGCTGATCTTACGCGGGTGATCGCATGCATCGGCTTGATAGTTCCCTCGCGAGAGGTGCTTGATACTGATGTAACGAAGGAGTAGAGACGTACATCAGTGTCCGGCATAGCCGAGGGGCGGGTGAGTGAAGTTGACTGTGCGCCCTGGATTGCCGCTCCACGCGGAATAAGGCACTGCCGACCGTCGCAGCCTCACAGTGTCCAGCGGCCCCACCGGATCTGTTTCCGGTGGGGCCGCTGGGGTTTTTGACGGCAACGCTGACGGCAACGTCAGCGGACGACGGCTACGGTGCGTGGGTCGTCAGGGTTGTCTTCCTGGCTGAGGGCGTGGCTCAGGGTGTCGATGGCTTGGCGTTGGAGCTGGAGTCGGACGTGGGCGTAGACGCCGGCCGTCACGCCGATATGGGCGTGGCCCAGAAGCTCCTTGATCACGACAAGGTCGACACCTTGCTCCAGGAGCAGGGTGGCGGTCGAGTGCCGCAGGTCGTGGAATCGGATGCGCCGGAGCCCGGCCCGGTCGAGGAAGCTGCGGAACCAGCGGGTGAGGTTGGCCGGGGCGAGAGGTCCACCTGTCGGGGTGGTGAAGGCGAGGCCGCTGTCTGTCCAGTCCGGCCCTGCTGTCTCGCGCTCCTTGTACTGCCGTCCTTGTGCTTCTTGAGGGAGTGGATGCATTCCGCCGGGAGGGCGATGCGGCGTTCGGATGCCCGGGTGTTGGTGGGAAGGCGAATGAGGCCGCCGGTGCTGGTGTGCTGGAGCGAGTGGCGGATGGTCACGGTTCCACTGTTGAGGTCGAGGTCTTCCCAGTGCAGGCCGAGGAGTTCGCCCTTGCGGAGTCCGGTCCGCAGGGCGAGTTCGTACAGCGCGTGCAGCGGTACTCGGCGACCTTGGCGTAGGAGACGCGGACGACCTTGTGGAGCAGACGCTGCGGGATACCAGCGACGGCGGCGATGGCGCGGCGCAGGTGGAGCATGAAGCGCGCCCACAAGGCGGGGGAATGGGCGTCCGGGCAGGCCCAAAGCCTGCCCGAGTTGCCAGCCAGCGTACGGTCCCCTGACCATGCCCGACCCCAACCCGAACAGGACACCGGCCAAAGCCCGCTCCGCCGCCCTCGCGCGCGTAGCCGTCTGACGGCAACGCCGACTGGCAACAGGGGTGCACAACACGGCACTTCCGCGTACACCCACGGATTGGCCGAATTCCGCTGACCTGCGAAAGCGCAGATGACAGCACCTCAGCACGCACACGTACTATGTGCTAGCGGGCGCCACGCCGGTCCTCGTTCACAATTGCGGTCGTAACACTGACGGGTATCTGTATCGCGGTCTCGCCAAGGGGCACCACAGCTACGATGCCGCCACTAACGGTCGTGCGGTTATCCGTGGACGCCACTCAAGCATAGAAGACCATGTGGGTGCAGATAATACGGATTCCGTCTTCACGTCTTGGTCGGATGACCCCGAACGGTCCATCTATTTTGCCCAGAATTTGGGGGGACACGTTTGTTGGGGAAGGTGTCTTGATGCGTATCAAGGTGGCGGACATAGATCCCGTCGTGGGGCCATCGAGAAATATTCAAATCCACGATGGCCTATTCGACCAGTTCGAAGACGAGCACCTTATTGTTGGGGAAATCCAGGCTCACGAAATCAGTTTTGACTTCGGGAAGACATGGAGAGGCGTCTCGGGAGGGTGAGGTGAATAGAATATCTGCGACTGAACTTCTGGCCGCGTTCGAGATTGACTCTGAGGTCAACACTCTTGCCAAGAGTGCATTGATTTCTGGAGCGTATTTCAACGTCGGGCTCGAACCGATTCCGGCGGAAATGCTCCGGGGTATCTGTCGGGGGAGGGTTAGGGCTGCGCAAAGGCGTGGCAAGCCGACGGTCGGGGCTGAAGAATGCCTAGCGAAGCTTGCTGAAAAGGGCGAGCGCGGCCTTCTCGTGACCTATGTGGATGATCGCGAACGAGCGGGATATTACTTTAAGCTTTACCTCGACCCGCATCCGCTTAAAGTAATCGGATGTTATGGAGTCAATATCTCTCCCGAAGGCGACCCCGGCGCTGGTTCCGCACAATAAATACATCATTGTGTCCCGCATCGCTGAAGGGGCGGGCAGGCGAAGTTGACGGTGCACCCTGGATTTTCGCTCTGCACGGAATAAAGCACTGTCGGCCGTCGCAGCATCACAGTGCCCCGGCGGCCCCACCGGATCTATTTCCGGTGGGGCCGCCGGGGTGTCTGACGGCAGTAGCTGACGGCAACGTCAGCGGACGGCCGTTGCGCAAGACGGTGAGCGGGCGCTGGCACTTGAATCGGTGGTGGCCTCGGTTGGGTTATGGAGTGTGCGGCTGAGGATGTCGATGGCGTCCCGCTTGAGCACGACGAGTTCGACACCTTGGACTCGTGCTGCCCATACGCCCTCTGGGTTCTCAAACTCCGGACTGCACCGGGTGCGCTGATGGACGGCGTCCAGAGCCCAGCCCCTTCCGAGGTCTTCCATGCTCCAGCGCCCGAACGTGGCTGCATGTGATCACACCGGCTACGCGAGATCACCCCCCACCGCACGTCGGTGTGCGACCACCTCAGCGGACGGACACGACCCGGTCGGGCCGGACGCCCGGAGCGATGGTCACCGTGATGCGGGAGGGCGGGGCTCAGGCAGGGTAGATAGGCCGGGACGCTGCGGGGAGCGTTAAGCCGCGCGGTGTCGTCCGCGCAGGCCTTCGTTGATGCGCGAGCATGAGGGTGGCCAGGTACAGGTGTGGTTAGCCCGGGTCATGGCCAGGCAGTCAGCACGGCCCGGCGGGCCACCCCGGCGCCGGCCCCATTCGCGCTGCGCGCGGCGCTGGCGGACGCCGAGCCCCGGACCTCGCACTCCTTCTGCGACGGGGCAACCCCGGCACGGCTCCTGTCGTCGTTGGCCGGCTTCGGCGTGGTTCCCTGACCGGGGGTCGGTGTCAGGCTGGGGCGCTGCCGTCGTCCGGGAGACCTGGGCCGGCCGGCAGGTTCGGGATGACGGTTCGAGGCGCCGCTTGTTCGTTCTCGGCCCTTTCCAGAGCGCTGATGGTGCGGCGGCGCCATCGCGTGGCGCCTACCACGGCCGTTACTGCCCCTGTCAGAGTCAGCAGGCAGGTCAGTGGGACTGCCCAGGCTGCGGCTGCGAACAGGATGCCCAGTGATTCCATGCGTCCCCTCCTGAGGGGGAGGGTACCGCTGTTTTTTGATCGTGTTCAAATAACTGGGCAAGATCGGTCCTGTAGCCCTATCGCATCTCGGGCGGTGAAGCGATCTCGTCCAGGAAGGCATCATCGGACCTCAGATGGCCCCGAAGGCGGGCCGGCTCCCGGCGGCGGGACGCGTCCCATCGAGGTCATGGAATGCGGGGACCGACCCCGCCTGATCCCAGTCGGCCCATCCGAGGAGATTCCCCAGTGACAGCAGAGGATTTCGACGTCATGGTCGACTGGACCCAAGGCCACACCACGGTTCGGTGGAGCGGCCCCGCCGGGAACGTCGAGAAGTCATACGATCTGCCGCCCCAGGATGTCCTGGCATGGCGGGAGCACAACGAGACGCTGGTGCTGGTGGTGGAAGCGATCAATGGCGCTCCCTTCACCCCGTCGGACAATGCGGCGGTCTACCGGACGGACGGCTCAGAGCGGTTCCGGCTGTACCCGCCGCGCGACTTGCTGCCAGACCCGAACGACGTGCACGGCTTCTACACGGCCTTCCCGCAGGACGGGCGGCCGCTCCTGGTCATGGTCACGCGCAACGCGGGCGACTTCCAAGGGCGTATCGATCTGGAGACAGGCGAGGTTGTGGACACCAGCACCAGGCGATGAGCCGGAGCGGAGGAGACAGCCGGCCTTGGGCTCCTGGGACGGCTTGCTCGGGCAATCCGGAGGGTTTGAACCACCCAGGGGTGCCGGGGGGCGGGTGCGGCCTACGGCACGAGCACCACCCCGCCGTAGGACGCGGAGCTGCACCGGTTGAACCCGGCACGAGCGGGGCGCTGTGCCGGGGCCATCATGGAGGCATGAGCAGTCATCAGTCTCTTGTCCTCGCTGCGGCCCAGGCGGCCGGTCCGTGTCCGGTGGGGGAGGAGTCCGCCTGGCAGGCGCGGGTGCGGGCGTTGTCCGTCGATCTGTTCGTGCTGGGTGACGTCGTGGCCCGAGACGTCCAGCGGCTGTCCGCGGCGACCCGCTTTCCCGCGACCCTGCTGGCGGTCACGGTGGAGGAGTCGAGTACGCGCGGGGTCCTCCTGCTACGCAACGTCTCCGGCGAGCTGGAGCCGGCCATCCGTACCGACCGGGGCGACACGGACGCCGGGGCGGCGATGATCACGCGGGCGCAGGCGTTGGTGGGGCGGCGGGTACTGGTTTACAAGGAGATGGAAGCCCTGGCCTCGAACCCGATGCACAAGGCGCGCGTCGTGGTGCACCTGATGGACCTGGGGCCCGAGACGGAAGCGATCGGCGAGGACGAGGCCAAGGGCTACGTCCTCCAGGCGGCCGGCGGCGACAAGGAGCTGGCGCTGCGGGCCTGGCAGCAGGCTTCCCTCCCCGAACGCGGGCCGGTGACCGCGGCCCAGCTGGGCGGTGCTTTGGCTCGCCTACAGGCGGGCGAGGCCGGCTGAGGGGTCTGTCCGGTGCTGCGCCGTCCTGGCTGCTCGGCGAGGCAGCCCGGCGCCTTCCGCGTCCCTACGGAGGCACGATGGCCTGCGCCCAGAGCCGCGCCCGCATGCTGCGGGCCCTGTACGAGCGCCTGGATCGGTTCGAGCAGCCGGGGCCGGTGCGGCTCGAGGAACCCTCTTCGGCCTGACGGTCCGTAAAGAGATTCGGCGCTCGACATCAAGGTCGGCGTGCGTTCCCGCGCTCAGGGCGGCTATCCAGTACCAGGAGCAGGCGGCAAGCGCGACCCACCGCGTGAGTCAGTTCCTCTGAAGACGGGGTCCAGCCAAGGTGAGGCCAAAAGCCACAACAGGCCAGCCTGGGATCAATGGGTGACGCTGTCGAGCTGATGCGGCACGCGGCTACCGCGCAGTTCCTTGAGGTCCGGGATGTGGTTGTAGAGCGTGCCAACGGAGACGCCGAGGATCTTCGCGATGGCCGTGAGACTGTTCTCCGGGTTGGGCAGCACGTCGCGGGCGGCGCGGATGAGGTCCTCGTTGACGACCGTGGGGCGTCCGCCTGTACGGCCGCGGGCGCGGGCGGCGGCCAGGCCTTCGTGGGTGCCGGCGACGATGAGTTCGCGGATGAACTCGGCGAGCGCGGCGAAGACGTGGAAGATCAGGCGCCCGCCCGGGGTGGTGGTGTCGAGCGCCTCGTGGAGCGACTGGAAGCCGACTTCGCGTTCGCGGAGTTCGGCGACCATGTTGACGAGGTCCTGGAGCGAGCGGCCGTATCGGTCGAGCGAGGGGACCACCAGGGTGTCCCCGGAGTCGAGGAAGGCGTGGCACGCCTTCAGCTCGGGCCGGAGGTCGTTCTTGCCGGACTTCCTGTCCGCGAAGATCTTGCGGCACCCGGCGGCCTTGAGCGCGTCGTACTGCCGGTCGAGCTTCTGGCCGCCGGTAGAGACCCGGGCGTACCCGATCCGGATGTCGGTGAGCACCAGCGGCTCGGGGGTGAGGAGTTCGGACGGCTCCCGGGGCGCGTTCATGCCCCGGATCTTCTCAGAAAACGGCGTCCGGAGGTTGTTGAAGACCCCAGGTTTTTGAAGGAGTTTTTGACGGCGTGTCGGGTCTTCCCGGTTTTGATCGGCGGGTCTTCAGCAAACGATGGTTTCTTGACGATCGAGAATGTTGGCCGCTCCCCGGGGGCGTCAGCCCGCTCCCCTGTGCCTCTCAAGTTCGTTGCGTACAGCACGAGTCGTCGCATGGTCGGCGCCGAGCCGGCGCGCGTAGATCTGTACCGCCTCGGCAAGGAGGGCCGCAGCGCGGGCCCGGCCTCCCTCGCTGGCCACCGTTCGGCCCAGAGCCCGCAGAGTGTCCGCAGTATCGGCGTGGCGCTCGGGAAGGCCGGTTCGGCGGATGCGCAGAGCCTGTTCGAGGGTGCTTCGGGCGGCGGTGATCCGGCCCTCGGCGAGAAGCAGCAGCCCTAGGATGTGAAGGCACAGGGCATAACCCGGGGCGGTGTCGCCCACGCAACGGCCGCAGAGGGCGACGGCCCACTCGGCGTCGGCGAGTGCGGCGGCGGGCTCGCCTTGGACATACCGGACGGCTGCCCGATTGGAGAGGGTGAGTGCGGTATCCCGGTGGTCCTCGCCGTGGATCCTGCGGCGCAGGATAAGGGCTTCGTCGAGCCGTTGGCGGGCCTCGGTAAGGCATCCGAGAGAGCCGAGGGTCACCCCGTAGTTGTTGAGGATCCGGCCGGTGAGTCCGTCACTGGACCGCCCGGCGCGGTGCTGAATGCCGAGAGCACGCTCGAAGTACGCGGCTGCCTCCTCATGCGCCGCCTCGCGTTCGCGGACCATGCCGAGGTTGTTGAAGGTGGTGGCCAGCGTCGGGCTGATCGGTCCCTGGTCCCGTTCCTCCACGGCCGCCGCATCCAGATAGGCACCGGCGGCCCAGCCGTAGTAGCCACGATCCCACATGTAAAAGCCGACGTTATTAAACGAGATGCCCAACCCCCGACGGCCGGTCGCGAGTAGCCGATCCCGCATCTCCTCCCACCGTGCACGCTGCCGCTCAGCGTCCGCACAGACACCGGCATCCGCGCCCCCCTCCACATCCGTATCCGCAGCGGAATTGCACTGCTCCTCGGCAATGACCATCAGAGAACCGATAATGGACAGGACGGCCTCCGAGTCGGCGCCCTGCCGCTTTTCGAAAACCCGCAGCGCCTCTTCGTACAGCGCCCGGGACGTGCCGAGATCGCCGCGCAGGAAGTGGAGCTGAGCTAGTACGATCTGGGTATTCGCGGGTTGGATGTGGTCCGGCGGCAGAACTTCGCGGATCCGTAAGGCGCGTTCCAGCAGGAGTAGGGCGTTGTCCAGCGCCCCATTGGCCATCAGTAGACTGCCGAGGGTATGCAGCGAAACGGCGGTGCTCGGATGGTCCGGCCCGAGCACCCGCTCCCGCAGGCTCAGCGCCTCCTCATAGCGGAGGCGAGCCTCGACGTAGTGGCCCTGGGCCTTGGCGACCTGCCCAAGATTGTCCAGGGTGGCGGCCCGTTCTGCATCGTTTCCGAGTGCCTCCCATAGGGGCAGCGCCCGTTCCAGGAACTCCCGCGCCTCGTCGCCACGGCCGACGCGGAGGTATGCGTGTCCCAGATTGTTGACACTCAGCGCGGTGGCGGGGGCGCCCACGCCGTGCAAACGCTCGTCGATCTCCAGTGCCCGTTTCGGGAAATACACAGCCTCGTCGGCCAGCGAGCCGCTGTGGCTCAGGTGACGGCCGAGCTCGTGGCCGAGGTACACGGCCATCTGGTCGGCCCTTTCCAAGGCCGCGTCCGTGACCGCCCTCATATGGGGCTCCAGGGACAGGGCGGTGCGCGCATCGCCGAGGTCGTTGGCCTCGCGCAACGCCAACAGGAGCGCTTCCTCGACCGCCGTCTGGCCATCCCCGTCCGTCCGCCGGGCGGTGACGAATGCAGCGACGAGGCGGTGCATCCGCGCCCCCGCCGGCTGAAGCTGTACGAGGCCCAGTTCGGCAAGGCGGCGCAGTGCGTCCTCGGCGTGCAGCGGCGCCTCAGGGTCATTGGGATCCACGCCGGCGGACCGGTTCAGCAGCTGGCGCGGCACGTTCTCACGGGGTACGAAGCAGGCCAGGCGTTCCAGCATGGCCAGGGCCAGGGCGTCGACTGGGTCCGCAGGGTTCAGCTGCTGATGGCTGAGGGCGAAGGTGCGGCCCACGTTCTGCACATGGCCAGTGGGTGAGATACCGGCCTTCTCCAGCGAAGCGTGGGCAAGGGGGCTGATTCCGCGCAACTGCGTCAGGTAGGCCGCCAGGGTCAGGACATTGCGGTAGCGGGCTAGGAAGCTTCCGGCCATGTGCAGGGCGAGCGGCAGATCGCCCAGTTCGGCGGCTAGCGCGTCCGCCTCGGCGGCGCGCGCCGGTAGGTCGGCGCGGTAGCGGCCTAACAGTTCCCGGCTCTCAGGGCGGCGCATCACGTCCAAGCCGAGCGTGCGCACTCCGAGTACAGGGTCCCAGTTGCCGCGGCGGGAGGTCACCAACACGCGGCAGCCGCCGGTCGGGGGCCGCCAGCGGGCCAGCAGCTCCTCGTCCTCGCAGTCGTCGAGGACGAGAAGGCGAGGCAAAGCGCTCTGCCAGGCGGCGAGCACCAGCCGCACCCTGTCCTCGAAGTCCAGGCTGCCGAAATCGGGTCGCAGGTCGAGGCCGCCCGGTCCGCCGCACGCGGCGATCTCCCCGGGGATCGCGTCGCTGTCGGAGCATCCCAGCCAGAACACCCCGCCGGTGAAGTACGGCCCATAACGGTGCGTAAACTCGGCGGCGAGCTGTGTCTTGCCGATCCCGCCGAGTCCCGTCACGGCCTGGACGCGCCCTTGGCCGACGAATCCGTCGGCCAAGAACCGCAGTTCGTCCTTACGGCCGGTGAACAGCGGGTTGGCGGCGAGGGCGACCCGGGATCCGGCGGGCAGGCCCCCGGTCGGGGGCACTATGTCCACTGGAAGCGTCGCGAGTGTGCGATCTGCCGCGCGCAGAGCTTCGTCAGAGACCGGTTGCGGCGGCACGTACTGGTAACTGACGACGGTCGCCGTGCCGCCGGGCGCGGCTTGCGCAATGTTGTGGCCGACGGCCTCCTGCCGACTCTCCCGATTGGGCATCCTCTGATCGGGCCCTTACTCCCGGGGGGCGCCCGTTGGGCGGTCGACGTGGACCTTGGCGTGGCCCGCCCGGTCAGCCTGAGCGATGTAACTGCCCACCGCCTGCTGGATATGGCTCCCGCCGATCGGCGTGGCCCCCAGCCGCTCCAACAGAGTCTTGGCGGCCGTCACCAGCTCGGGATCCTTGTCCGCCCCACTGGCCTCCACCTCCTCGGCCAAGACCTGCCGCCGCGCCACCGACTCCGGTCGGGCTTCCAGCTCGTCCACGGCCCGCGCCACTTCGCTGTCCTCGCCGTGCTTACGCCGCAGCATGTTCTTCAAACGTTGGTAGGCATCCGTGGCCAGGCTGTTGCCGAGCGTGCCCATACCCCCGGCCAGACCCGCGGCCGCTGCCGCCGCGATCGCAGCTGACACCAGATCCATGATCGGTTCCCCCCTCAGCCGTAGCGCCGTGCCCCTGATGATGGGCTTCGATGCCGAAGCGCGCCAGAGCGCGCGCGGAAGTGCCGCACGCCCCCGTCCGTCGAGGGGGCGGATGCCGGACGTGGACGCAGGTGACAGCTCCATGCCCAGTCGGCCGCCCGTCGGTGGATTCTTCAGGCCGCTTCGGTCTCTGGGCCCGCGTCGGGGTCGAGCCGGGTGAAGTCGACGTCGAGGTCTACCTCGTAGGCTTCGGGGGCGAGGCTGAGCTCGTGGGTGGAGTACTCGCCGAACCGCATGATGTGCTCGGTCAGGTACGGGGAAATCTCCGCCAGGTCCTCCGGCTCGATCTTCCAGCCCTCGGCCTGGACCTCACGCACGATGTCGGCGATGTCCAGGGTGTTGTGGAAGATGACCTGTTGACTGAACTAGTAGCGGAGTTTCCGCAGGTCAGTGACCTGGTGGCGGAAGCGTCGTTGAGTCGGCCATGGAGGCATCACGAGCACTGGCGGCCCTGTCTGTCCCTCTGGTCGGAGAGCTGGTGGCGTACCGCGACGTGCACTACTCGGCGATCCGCCAGCCGCAGGACCCGACCTGACGCAGTTGCGCGGAATCAGCCCCCTTGCCCACGCTTCGCTGGAGAAGGCCGGTATCTCACCCACTGGCCATGTGCAGAACGTGGGCCGCACGCTTTAGCCTGCGCCCGGTCGGCTGCCGACGCACGAGCGAAAGTCCTGGCGCTCGGAAAAATCTTGGATTGAGCGATAAACGCCAGAGCACGTGCGCGCCACCAACTGGTAGCCGCCAAGGTGCCCTGACCGGGATCCGCCGATGGCGGGACGTCCTGGAAGGTACGCCGCCATGATGGATCCCGTGACCCTGATGCTGATCGGCACCGCGCCTGCGGTGCTGCAGATCATCGACACCCTCGCCCAGATCCTGCTGTTGCGCGCCCGCGCCAAACTGGCCCGGGCCCAGGCGGCCGCGCGGGGCAAGGGCGACAAGCCCGCTGGCGGCGCGCAGTGACCGAGGAGAACTGCTGTGTCGAATGCGGCGCCACGGCCACGATGTCATTCGAGACGGCCTACGAGCTGTATCACCGTCCGCTGATTCTGTCAGTCCGCCAGCGGGCCATCGCTTGGGGACTGTCCGACCAGGATGTCGACGTCGAGGCGCTTGTCCAGGACACCTTCGAGCAGGCCCTGCCCGTCTGGCCCACCATTCGAGTCCCCCACGCGTGGCTCTACACCGTGGCTCGGCGCCGCCTTGCCCGCTACGCCTCCACAGCCGCCTTGCGGGCCGAAGGGGATCCGGCGGCCCACACCGACCAGGGAACCGTCAGCTGGACCAGCATCGCGCCGTCCGCCAGCACCGAGGACCACGTTGCCGCGCGAGAGGTCACCAGGCTCATCCAACTGATGCCTCAGCAGCGCCGACAGGAAGTCGCCTACCTGCGCTACATCGAGGAGTGGGGCTTTAACGAGATCGCCGAGCAGCTCGGCTGCTGTGCGGCGACCGCCCGTGTCCACGCTCTCAACGCGCGCCACGATCTGTCGGTTCACCTAGACACGTTGGTCGCGCTCGGGCCCAAGCAGGCTGCTTCTGGCTTCAGCTACCTATGGCTGGTGGCTCTGTTCGTGCTCGGCTGCGTGCTCGCAGCGGGCTTCCTCGGCGGCTGGCCCTGGGCGGTGGTTGCTGCTGGAGGCGCAGCGGCCATCTCCCTGGCAGGCTGGGCGTGGGACGCCTGGCGCACCCTGCGGCTGGAACGTCGCCGATTGCGCTGAAGGTCGGCGGGGCTGCCTCGGACCGCTGCGGTCCGAGGCAGCCCCGCCGACAGTCCGCTTCGACGAAGAAATCCCTGTCAACACAGGGGTCGAATTCGCCCCGCGGCCGGGGGCGAGTCGACATTGCGGGTGCGCACTCTGCCAGACGCGGTGATGCGGCAGCTCAACGAAGGCGGACACCTCGACAGGACGAGAACTCCGTTCGACCTCCGTAGGAACACGGAACTGGTACAGACCCCGTAGCTGGGGGCTGACACGAACCGTCCGTCCCTGCACCCTGCGCCGCGCTGCGGCAGCGATGGACACAGGTCAGCCGGCCTGGGCGGCGAGTGCGGCCGCGGCCGCCTTGTCGTCGTGCTCGCGAAGCATCCGCATGATGGTGGGCGGCAAGGGGTGCTGGCCCTTCTCAGTCCCTCCCCATGAGCAACCGTGCGCGCCCGTCGGACGCACACGGGCTGCAGCTCATGGCGCGCTCTTCTCACCTCTTAAGAGGTGAGAATCCACGCAAGGGCAGCCGGACCGCCACCCTCGGGAGCGTCCCTACGTGCAAAGCTATTCGAACAGGTGCTCTAATCGAAGGGTGAGGCAAGATTCCGAACCCGACACCCTGCCGCTCCAGATCGCGTGGACCCGGACCTACGCGGCGATGGCTCAGCTGGCCCCCGACATCGGGGCGACCAGGCACCGCCGCGCCCTGATGAGACTCTCCTGCGCGCTGGCCCGCCGGGGAGTGACCGGTGCCGACCTGGCCACGCTGCGCCGCCGGGCGGCGGCCCGGCAGTGGGCGGAGGCGGCGTGAGCAGTGTCCGGCGCGATCAGCGGCAGGGATCCCCCGGCGCGGCAGCATGACGGCGTGAACGCTCGGGCCGACTCCCGCGCCCCGGTGGCCCACGTCCCGATCGGGCTGATCACTCCGGACGGGCAGGAGTTCTCTGGGGAAGCGACTGTGGCGCGAGGCCAACCTTTGGGGCTCCATGCAGCTCAGTGCCGGTTTCGTCGACGCTAGCAGGTGCAACAGGTGTGGTGGTATCGCCAGTTCAGGTGAACGCCCGACGGCAGCGAGTGATTCAGTGGTCGTTGCAACGTGTGGCAGCTTCGTCAGCTGGCCAGGATCACGGAGGCGACTGTCCGCCACCCCGCGTCGGTCCGGGCGGCGAGGTAGAGCACACAGACTCGCTGGAACTCCCGGCCCTGGTTGTCCTGGCGCGCCCAGGTGACTTCGATCTGCGCGGCCCGCTCGTTGAGGGTGCGTACCACCGGGTCGAGGGCCTTGCTGCCTCCGTAGTCGGCGTCGCTCAGTGCGCGCAGTTCGTGTGCGAGGCCCTGGGAGAGCGCCTCGGCGGAGGTGAGCACGGTGTGGGCCGTTCCGGTGGTCATGCTGATCGGCACGGAGAAGTAGTCGAGGAGCGGCGCGGGATCGGTGCGTCCCGAACAGCGGGGACAGCACCCGCAGGTCCGCCTCTGTGAGGGGCTCGGCCCACTTCTGATCGGCGAGAACCTGCTGACAGGTCCATTCGCCGCAACTATACGAGAACAGGGCCGAGTTCCCCGTTGGTTCCTGGGAACCCACGGGTCGTCGGCGGGAACCCAGGGCTATCGCTGCAGTTTCCGGGCCTGTGCCCGTGGGTTCGGGTGAACTGTCGGGACGTATCCGCCCCTGCCGTACGCCGACGGCGTTTGCGCCCTTTGCCTTCCGGCATGGCGGACCCACGGCATTACCGGGGACGGTTCATGATCAAAGCATGGCGGGGATCGGAGGCCGCGCGTACCGGCGGTGGCGGATGTGGCTTGTCTGGGTAGGTGGGCTGCTGCTGGCGGCAAGCCTGGTGTATACGGGGGTGCGGCTGGCCCACGGCGACCTGGACGCAGGCGGTATCGAGGATTTGACCGGGCTGTCCCTGGGGGTGGTGGGCGCGCTGGTCGCAGTGGCGGGCCTGCGGCGGCCCCCTGCGGGTGACCTGGCGCAGCTGGCCCGCGTTTGGGCGTCGACCTTGGCCGAGCAGGTGAAGGAGGACGGGCAGCGGCAGTGGCGGCAGCTGATCGGGGGCGACACCCAGAGGATCAATCTGACCTTCAGCCTCCGCGCGGAGCCGGGGCGGGCCGCGGTGGCCCCGGCCGGCGCCGGGCGCTTGTTCGAGGGAACCCCGGCACTCCTGGATGTGGCCTCGTACTTCCGTCGCACTTGCCCGCGTCGACTGGTGGTCACGGGCGCGCCGGGGGCGGGCAAAACTGTGCTGGCACTGGAGTTGATGCTGGCCCTCATCGAGGGGCGGGAGGACGGGGACCCGGTCCCGGTGCGACTGTCGCTGGCCGAGTGGGACACGACGATCCCCCTGCCCGAGTGGCTCGCCCGCCAACTGGTGGACGTCTACGACTGGCCGGCCAACGTGGCCGAGGAACTCGTTCGCCAGCGCCGCGTGCTGCCGGTGCTGGATGGGCTGGACGAGATGGACCCCACGGCGCCCGATGGCTCTCCCTCTCCCGAAGCCCCGGGCGCCCAGGCCGCTCTGGCCGCGCTCAACGCGTACCAGAGCGGCCGGGCTGCCGGGCCGGTGATCTTGACGTGTCGCACCCGTCACTACGAAGCCGTACGTAGCCGTACCCGGCTCCTCGACGCGGCGCGCATCGACATCGACCACCTCACTCCTGCGACCGCCCGCGCCTACCTGCTCCAGCGTGCCCCCGACCCCGCACGGTGGCAGCCCATCCTGGAAGCGTTGGAGGTTGATTCCGGCGGGACGCTGGCGACGACGTTGTCCACGCCGTGGCGGCTGAGCCTGGCCGCCACCGTTTACGCCCAGCACGGCGACCCCTCCGACCTCCTCCGCCACGCCACCCCTTCCGACCTCGACGAACACCTGCTGGCCCGCTTCGTTCCCGCGGCCACCGCCCTTCACCCACGCCCACGCCACCCCTACGCCCCGGGTGATGTCCACCGCTGGCTGGCCCGCCTGGCCACCCATCTGGACAATCCAACGGCCATCCCGGGAACACCGGCGGGAGTGGGCGCCAATCCCCGCACCGACGTGGTCCTGCACCAATTGTGGCCACTGGCCGGGCCCCGAAGGGTGCGCGCCATCGACGCCATGCTGACGGCGCTCACGGTCTTGCTGCCGCTACCCCTGGCGTTGACCAGCACTGTTACAGGACTGACCATGATGTGCGTTGTGGCCCCCGTCGTGGCCGGCTGCCATGCGGCACGGGCTTGGGTGGATCCACCTGGGCGCGTGCGCTGGGGGCGCCTGCGCACCAAAGGCGGGTGCCGCGATCTCGCGGCCGGGCTCGCAGCTGGGTTCGGGTTCGGGTTCGTGCAAGGGCTCGCGGCCCAGTTCTTGACCGATCTCGTGTTCGATATTGCGTTCGACCTGAGGACTTGGCTCAAGGCCGGACTCAAGGGCGCGCTCACGTTCGGACTCGCGGTCGGGATCGGCGCCGGACTCACCCGCGCCATCGGATCCGAGCCGTCACTGCGTGCCCGGCCTCGTGACGTCATCCATAGTGATCTTTTGCGAGGACTCGCTGCCGGGCTGACGGTCGGAGTCGCGTACTGGATCACATTCGGGCTCAAGTTCGGGCCCCTAGTCGGGCTCCTGGCTGGGCTCTACCCTGGGCTCTTGGTCGGGCTCTTGGTCGGGCTCACCCGTACCATCGGGACTGAGCCGTCAACGAGTGCCCGGCCTCGTGAGGTCATTCATAGTGATCTTTTGCGAGGACTCGCTGCGGGACTCACGGCCGGGCTCGCTGCCGGGCTCGCGCTCGGAATCCGGGCCGGGCTCGATGAGGGACCCTGGAATGGACTCATGGCCGCGCTCGGATTCGGGCTGGCGCTCGGGCTCATGGTCGGGGTCGGGTTCGGTGCCCCATCCGGGCGCCGGTACCTGGTTTTCGTGCTGTGCTCCAGGAGAAATCTGCCATGGAGGCTCGGGGTCTTCCTGGATTGGGCTTGCGCCGCCGGGCTGCTGCGCCTGTCGGGCTCCGCCTACCAGTTCCGGCACCGCGAACTGCAGCAATGGCTGGCGCGTCACCCCGGCCCCTCACCGGCGTAGCCGCCAGCCAGGCGGGCGGGACTCGTTCGGTACGCCCGCCAGCGCCGACTCGGAGCCCCTTCCGTTCGGATAGGTCGAGGGATGGTCGGTGAAGTGTAGAAGTGCTCGGCATTCCTGAAGGAACATCACCGCCGCAGTGCAAGTCTGCCACCGGGAGAAGTCCCTGGCCGCCGGCCAACGCGGTACTGGATGTGCGCAGGAACTCGCGGGATGCCGCACACATGGTGATCACGATGTGCTGCATCCCCGCAGGCTGAGTTACCGGTCCGCGCCTCCTTTCTGGTTCAGGGCCCGGGTCAGTTCGCGGTTGGGCCTTGACCCTGGGTTTTGGACACCGGAGACACTTGGATCTTGATGGTCCAGGAGAACGGAGTCCCCGTGGGGATGAAGCATTACCCCGCCGAGTTCAAGGCGGACGCGGTCGCGTTGTACCGCTCGAGGCCGGGAGCGACGATCAAGTCCGTCGCCGGTGATCTCGGGGTGAACACCGAGACGCTGCGGAACTGGATCCGGGCCGCCGACGGCCGCCGGCCCGGCGCCCACTCCGCGCCGCCGGCCGCCTCGCGGGCCGGCGGCGACGACGTTCAGGCGGAGCTGGCCGCCGCCCGCAAGAGGATCCGTGAGCTCGAGGAAGAACGGGACATTCTCCGCAAGGCGGCCCGGTATTTCGCGACGGAGACGC
>JAEBET010000024.1:0-88862 GCA_049998195.1 Streptomyces sp. cmx-11-4 | reverse complement strand
CAGCAGCCTGCGGCAGCCTGGCCGTCCGGCCTCCAGGCCGAGGCCCCGCCGGCACAGCCCGCGGCGGCTTGGCCGTCGAGCCGCCAGACCGAAGGCCAGTCCGCGGGGGCCTGGCACCCCGGCCACCCGATGCCGACTCCGCCTGCGGAGCCCTGGCATTCCGGCCGCCGGCCCGAGAGCTCGCCCGCCGCAGCTTGGCAGTCCGGCCACCGGGCCGGGGCTCAGCCCGCCCACCCTGCGGCAGCGTGGCATGCCCGCCACGCCGAAGCCGCGCCGGCGGCGGCCTGGCACCCCGGCCACCACACCGAGGCTCCGCCCGTGCTGCCCCAGCAGCGCAGCAACCAGACCGCACCCCGGCCGATGCAACCCGCCGCAGCCTGGCAGCCGGGTCACGAGCCCGAAGCCACGTCGGGTCCGCCCGCGGCGGCTTGGCAGTCGGGCCGCCAGGCCGAGGCTCCGGCGGCGCGGCCCGAGGCCGAAGGCCCGGAGCCTGATGGCGCGCCCGCCGGCCGCAAGGCCGCGGGCCTGGCCCGCGAGGCCGAGGGCCGCGGCCGCGGCAAGCGCGCGAAGGCAGCGTCCGCCCCGGAGGCCGGGCGTGGGCGCCGCCGCGCCGGGACCCAGACGGCGGGGGCACCCGCCAACGTGACGCCCACCACCACCGGAACCGCCACCCCGCCGGAAGGCAACCGCCGCCGAACCGGAGCCCCCACGGCCGGGGCGGCCGTCAACGGGACGGCCGCGCCCGGCGACCCGGCGAAGAGACACCGGTGGACACGGTTCGTGAAGGTGGTCGCCTTCTGTGCGGCCACCGCCGCCGGCAGCATGCTCGTGCTCCGCGGCAACGAGGCCCTCGACCGCCTGGCCTCCCCCGTGACTCCCGACAGCAAGGCCACCGCCCCCGCGGCCCCCGCGGACGCGCCGGACCCAGGCCGGGTGCTCCAGATCATCGCGCATCCCGATGACGATCTTTACTTCATGAATCCGGACCTGCGCTATTCCATATCCGCCGGCCTCCCCGTGACTTCGGTCTACCTGACCTCCGGCGAAGCCGACGGCATCAACGCCGGCTCCGCCAAACAGGCCACCACCGCGCCCAACAAGCCCGCCTACGCCGAGGCCCGCCAAAACGGCATCCGCGCCGCGTACGCCAAGATGGCCACCGGCGACCGCGGCAGCGCCTGGAAGCGCACCGTCGTCCCGACCAAGGGCGGCGGCCACGCCGAGGTCGACGTCCTCGTCGCCAAGCCCCAGGTCAACCTGGTCTGGCTGCAGCTGCGCGAGGCCGGCAACGTCTACGCCGACGTCCCCGACAGCCTGCACGGCCTGTGGGACGGCAAGGTCCCCCGCCTGGAGTCGATGCTCGCCTCCGGAACCCCGGTCAAGCAGAAGTTCACGTACACGAAGGACCAGGTCGTCCAGACCCTCGTCGGCATCCTGGAGCAGTACAAGCCGACCACCGTCCGCTCCCAGGACCCGACCCCGGGCCGGCACCCCGACACCAAGCGGTACACCGACCACCAGGACCACTTCTACGGCGCCCGCTTCGTGCAGCTGGCCACCGCCGCGTACGCGAAGGACGTCAAGGACCGCCCGCACTTCGCGGTGCAGAACTACCTCGGCTACTTCAACGGCTCCCTGCCCAGCGCACTGGACCCGGACGAGGCCAAGGAGAAGCTGGACATCCTGGACACCTACGCCTGGCTCGACCAGCAGAACCACTGCGGCAGCGACGCCGGCTGCGGCGATCTCAAGGTCGCCGACCACCCGGCGGGCAACCGCTGGTCGGACTCCATCAACTACGCCCGCGGCACCAGCACCTCCTGGCTGGCCTCCGACAAGGAGCACGGGCTGTGGGCCTTCAAGGTGCTCGACGGCCAGGTCGCCGTCTGGCACCGGCCGGGCCTGATCGGCCGCTGGAGCGGCCCGAACCTGCTGCCCGGCACCGGCATGGACCCGGGTGTGTCCACCGTCACCCTGGGGGACGGCCGGATAGCCGCCTTCGGCACCCGCACCTCCTTCGGCGCGAAGCCCGCGGACTACAAGCGCGAGATCGTCTACGTGGTCCAGAAGCGCCCCGGCTCCGAGGAGTTCGGGGAGTGGCAGTCGCTGGGCACCCCCGAGACCGCGGACGAGAACTGGACCTCCGACATCAGCGCCCCGGCCGTCTCGGTCGACGGCACCGGGCAGCTGGCGGCGTACGTCCGCGACGGCGCGTACACCCTGCGCGGCAGGGTGCAGCGGGCGGACGGCAGCTGGGGCCCTTGGGAGAAGTACGGCGGCTCCGACCTGCACGGCACCCCGGCCACCGGGACCGACGGCGCCGGGCGGCGGATGGTGTTCTCGGCCACGTCCAAGACGGTGGTGGGCTGGGTGCAGCCGAAGCCGGGCGCGCCGCTGGGCCCGGTCACCGCCACCGGGCTGCCGGACACCACGCTCCCGCTGACCGCGCAGGGCCGCGAGGGCGGGGTGCGGCTGTGGTTCCGCAAGCCGGGCTCCGGCAACGTCCGTACCGCCCTCATGACGGGCGACGGCGGGCTGAAGGTGAACAATCTCACCGACCTCGGCGGACTCAAGGGCTTCGGCTCGGTGACGGCGAGCGGGCACGTGCTGGCGGGCCGCGCGGCGGGCGGACAGCTGGGCTCGGAGGTCGGCCGGGGCCGTCCGTGGGAGCGGTCGCCGCTGATGTTCGTCGGCGCCCCGTCCTCGACGATGACCGGAAAGAACCTGGTCAGCCTGGCTGTGGTGGGTCTCGACGCGCGGCTGTACGTGACCTCGTCGGCGGACGCCCCGGACGCGTACCTGGCGCCGTGGCAGCCGGTGGGCCCGCGCAACACGGGGCCGTAGGAGGTCCGTAGCGCGCCCGTGCACGCCCGTGCACGCCCGTAAGCATTCGCGATCATACGGACATAAGCCGCAAGTCTCGTAAACCTTGCGATTCAAGCCGCTAACACCCCACACCGCTACGCAGGTTGATCCAGGGTGCGGACGAACAGCGTCCACATCTCGGTCACATATCCGGATCAAAATCTCCACAGGGCACAATCACGTCCGGTCGTTTCCGGAAAGCAGCAGTCGTCGCCGGAACCGGTGAACCAAGTTCGCCGGAATGGCCTCTCTCTGACTGCTCAGCGGTTTCCCGCCCGGACGATCGACCCCTAGGCGTGCCCGATGCCCTTGACCCGCCGCCGCTTCGCGGCTCTGCTCGGCGTGCTCACCGCCGGTTCCACCGGTGTGCTCGCCTTCGCCTCCGGCCAGCAGACGTCGGCCGAGGCCACCCACGAGAAGAGCGCCATCGCCGCGCTGCCCGCGAGCGTCACCGCCGGATCGGTCGTCCAGGTCGTCGCGCACCCCGATGACGACCTGTTCTTCATGAACCCGGACCTCAGCCGCTCGCTGCTGTCCGGCGTCCCCGTCACCACCGCCTACCTCACCTCCGGCGAGGCCGACGGCCGCAACGAGGCGCGCGGCGCGAACATCCGCGACCCCGAGCAGCCCGCCGACCGCACCCACTACGCGGAGGCCCGGCAGAACGGCATACGCTCCGCCTACGCGCAGATGGCCACCGGGGACCGGACCAGCGCGTGGAAGCGCACCGTCATATCCACCGCCGGCGGCGGCCAGGCAGAGCTCGACGTCCTGATGGCCAAGCCGCACGTCAACCTGGTGTGGTTCCAGCTCCGCGAGGCCCGCAGCACCGGCGCGGACAACCCCGACAGTCTGCGCGGCCTGTGGAACGGGCGGATACCCGCGCTGGGCGCCCAGCTGACCTCCGGCACCCCGGTCAAGCAGCAGTTCACGTACACGAAGGACCAGCTCATACAGTCGATAGCCGGGGTGCTGGCGCGCTACCGGCCGACGACGATACGGATGCAGGACCCGACGCCGGGCCGGTACAGCGAGACCGGCCGGTTCACCGACCACCAGGACCACATGTACGGGGCGCGGTTCGTGCAGGCCGCCTCGGCCGCCTACGCCGCCCAGTACACGGACCGCCCGCGGTTCTCGGTCCAGAGCTACCTCGGCTACCACAACAGCGCCCTCCCGCACGCGCTGGACCCGCAGACGGCCGAGACGAAGACCGGCTACCTGCGGACGTACGCCTGGCAGGACCACCAGGACTACTGCGGCTCCCCCTCGGGCTGCGGCGACCGCAAGGTCGCGGGCAACCCCACCGGGCGCAACTGGGCCCAGTCCATGCGCTACACGCGCGCCGACCACAGCTCCTGGCTGGTGGAGGGCACCCCCGGCCGCCTGTGGGCCTTCGCCACCCTGGACGGGCAGACCGCGTACTGGACGCGGAACCCCGGCGGCGACTGGACGGGCCCCTCCCTCCTCCCGGGCACGGGCATCGACCCGGGCGCGACCACCGCCCGCCTGCCGGACGGGCGGATCGCGGTCCTCGCCACCCGCACCGTCTTCGGCGCGCCGCGTCCCGAGGACTACCGGCGCGAGGTCGTGTACGCCGTCCAGTCCGCGCCCGACGGGCAGTTCGGGCCGTGGCAGTCGCTCGGCACCCCCGAGCGCGGCGACGAGGTCGGCACCTCCTCGATCAGCGCCCCGGCCGCGGCCGTGGACGCGGCCGGCCGGCTCACCGTCTACCTGCGCGACTCCCGCCGCACGCTGCGCGCCATCGCCCAGCAGCCGGACGGCAGGTTCTCCGCCTGGGGGCGGCTGGGCGGCGAGGACCTGCAGAGCGACCCGGTGACCGCGGTCGACTCCGCCGGGCGCCGCCACGTGTACGCCACCACCACGAAGTCGGTCCTGGCCTGGACCCAGCCCGCTCCCGGCGCCCCCCTGGCCGGGCCGCAGCCGACGGGCCTGCCCGCCACGACGGTCCCCCTCTCGGCGGCCCCGGAGGGCGCGGGTGTCCGGCTGTACTTCCGCCGCCCGGACTCGGGCGTCGTCCGCTCCGCCCTGGTCACGACGGGCCCGGACAAGCTCCAGGTCTCCAGCGTCTCGGAGGCGGGCGGCCGGGCGGGCTACGGCGCGGTCGGCGTCGCGGGCCGGCACATCTCGGGCCGCGCGGACAACGGCACCGTGGGTACGACGGGTCTGGGCGGCCCGCCCGCCTGGACGGAGTCCGGGATGCTGTACGCGGGCGCACCGGCGGCCGTCGTCGAACCGGCGGGCTCGACCATGGCGGTCGTGGGCCTCGACGCACAGCTCCACACGACCACGACGGCCGCGGCCCCCGGCCGGCCCACCTGGCGCCGCGCGGTCCGCTGACGCGCGGCTGAGGTCCCGCGGCCCTGCGCAAGTGCGGGGCGCGCGGGTGCTAGCCGGCGACGGGGTACATCGATCCGCGCCGGCCCTCCGGCGAGGTCAGCCACTCCAGCTTCTCGGCCGTCCCGGTTTCCGGCAGCGGGGTGTGGAGCACGATCGCAAGGTCGGGGCGGGCCGGGACGCGCAGCTGGGTCGACTCCACGTACAGCCTGCCGACGACCGGGTGGTCCATCTGCTTCTCGAGCTGGCCGCCGGGCTCGACGTCCCGCCGCTCCCACAGCTCGGCGAACTCCGGGCTGAGTTCCCGCGCCTCCTCGACCACGGCCCGGAAGCCCTCGTCGTGGGGGTGCTCCGAGCAGGCCGCCCGGAACTGGGCCACCACCTGGCAGGCGACCTCCTCCCAGTGGGTGGAGCGGGCCCGGTAGATGGGGTCGCTGAAGAAGGCGATCAGGCAGTTCTGCACGACCTCCGGACGCATGCCGAAGACCAGCGAGGCCGCGTCGTTGTACATCACCGTGTTCCAGTACCGGTCCATGATGTGCGCGGGGAACGGCATCCAGGCGTCGATCAGCCGCCGCAGGCCCTGGCACATGTCCCGGTCGGCGGGGGCCACTTCGAGGGCGGGCGGATTGAGCCCGGCGAGCACGTACAGGTGCCGCCGTTCGGCGCTGGTGAGCTGGGCTGGCGCTCCACCATGGGCCTGCTCGCGGTCGCCTCGGTGGTCGTGCTGCTCCTCGCCCCCGGGCTGCTGCCGGAGTCGCGTACGCCCGAGCGGCCGCGGCTGGACGTGCCCGGCGCCGTGACGGTCACCGGGGGTCTGCTCGCGCTGATCTACTCCTTGTCGACGGCGGCCGAGCGCGGCTTCGGCGGTGTCGACGTGTGGGGCACGCTGACCGTCGGAGTCGTCCTGCTCGCCGCGTTCGTGGTGGTGGAGTCGAAGTCCCCGGCTCCGCTGGTCTCCTTGCCGATGCTGAGGCGGCGTACGGTCGCGTGGGGCAATGTGGGCGGCCTGGTCACGTTCTCGATGATGTCCACGGTCATCTTCGTGCTGACGCTCTACCTCCAGGAGACGCTGGGGCTGTCGTCCTTCCGTACCGGGCTGGTGTTCGGCGTCCAGGGCGCGGCCTCGGTGGTGGCCGGCATGTACGCCCCGCGGGTCATCGGCCGTTTCGGCGCCCGCCGCACCCTGGTCGCCTCCCTGGCCGGCCAGGGCGTGCTCACCGCCGCGCTGCTCGGTGCGGGCGCGCAGTCGGGTGCCCTGCTGGCGACCGCCGCCGTATCGCTGGCCAGCATGTGCCACCTGGGCGCGATCATCTCGTACGGCCTGGTGGTGACGAGCGGCGTGCCCGACGCGGAGCAGGGCCTGGCGACCGGCCTGGTCACCACCACCCAGCAGGTCGGCCTGACGATCGGCATCCCGCTCCTGGGCGTGCTGGCCACGACCCGTGCGGCGCTCCTCGACGGAGTGCGCACGGTCCTCGTGGTCGACGCGGCGATCCTGCTCGCGGCGGCCCTCCTGCTGGCGGCGGGCCTGGGCCGCCCCGGCCGTCAGGCGCGTCGGCGCAGCACCCTGTAGCCGACGGCCCCCGCCCCCAGGGCGGCGATCGCCGCGCCGCCGATCAGCGCGCTCCGCTCGTCGTGCGCCGTCCCGAACTCGGCGCCGGCGGCGACGGACCCCTTGGGCACCACGCTGGTCTGGCCGGTCTGGCCGGTACCGCAACCCTTGGGCAGGGCGGGGAAGGAATGGGTGGCGTAGCCGGCGCCTCCGCCCTCGGTCTTCGTCTTGAGCTTCGGCGCGGTGCCGGAGGGGCTGAGGATCTCGGCGTAAATACCGGCCGACTCCGGGAGCTTGGGGCGCGCGCGGTCGAGCGTGCCCAGCCGCTTGATCGGCACACCGGGCTCACCGGCGTCCTCGAAGGTCACCGAGGGCCCCTTCGGGCTCATGGTCATCCGCGCCCCGGTCCCGGCACCGATGCCGTTCAGCACGGTCACGGTGCAGCGGTCGGCGGCCGAGGGACTGCCGGTCGCCGCGGAAGCGACGGCCGGAGCGAGGAACACGCCCGAGAGCGCGGCCGTGACGGCGACGGCGCGCAGCACGGTGCGGCGGAGGGCGGTGGCGGTGGTGTTGGTCGACATGAACGACTCCAGCTGAGGACGATGCGGAAAGAGTCGCAATGCCGCCCCCTCTGTCGTGTGGGGCCGCTGAGGTGTGGCGGTGCTGCTGACGAAGAACCTACGGACCCCCGCTCGCGGGAACCATCCCCTCCACGTCACAGCCCCGTGACGCCCATCGCTCCGGCATCCCTCTCGCTCCTGCGTCTCGTCACGCAGGAAGTCTTGCCCCGCCCGGGCCACCGCGCCCCTTGGTGAGGGGCCCGACTGCGACGGCAGGCGACCGGCCGTCCTTGGTCGTTGACGGCTGCCCCGGGTCGGCCTGGGCGCCGCCAACGTGTGGCGCCCGACGGCCCACAGGCGGTCCATGGCTCGTGAAACGCCTCAGGGCCGACGGTCGGTGACCGTCGGCCCTGAATGTCAGATGATGCTGACAGTGGCGCTGACCTGCGGCTACAGCACCGGCAGGTTCTTGCGGAGTTCGAAGGCCGTGACCTCCGAGCGGTACTCCTCCCACTCCTGCTTCTTGTTGCGCAGGAAGAAGTCGAAGACGTGTTCGCCGAGGGTTTCGGCGACCAGTTCGCTGCGTTCCATCAAGGAGATGGCCTCGCCGAGGTTCTGGGGGAGGGGTTCGATGCCCATGGCGCGGCGTTCGGCGTCGGAGAGGGCCCAGACGTCGTCGTCGGCGCCGGCCGGGAGTTCGTAGCCCTCCTCGATGCCCTTCAGGCCGGCGGCCAGGAGGACGGCGTACGTGAGGTAGGGGTTGG
Source organism: Streptomyces sp. cmx-11-4 (assembly GCA_049998195.1). Taxonomy (GTDB): domain Bacteria; phylum Actinomycetota; class Actinomycetes; order Streptomycetales; family Streptomycetaceae; genus Streptomyces. Next base: position 80,760 of record JAEBET010000024.1, on the reverse strand, counting down.
CGCCCGAGTCGATCGAGCGGACCTCGACGCGGGAGGAGCCGGTCTTGCCCGGCTTGTACATCGGGACGCGGATCAGCGCCGAGCGGTTGTTGTGGCCCCAGCAGATGTACGACGGGGCCTCGCCGCCCGAGCCTGCCGTGCGCGAGGAGCCGCCCCAGATGCGCTTGTAGGAGTTGACCCACTGGTTGGTGACGGCGGCCGTCTCGGCGGCGTGCTTGAGGAGGCCCGCGATGAAGGAGCGGCCGACCTTCGAGAGCTGGTACTCGGCGCCCGACTCGTAGAAGGCGTTGCGGTCCCCCTCGAAGAGGGAGAGGTGGGTGTGCATGCCCGAACCCGGGTACTCCGAGAAGGGCTTCGGCATGAAGGTGGCCTGGACGCCCTGCTCGAGGGCGACCTGCTTCATGACGAGGCGGAAGGTCATGATGTTGTCGGCCGTGGAGAGGGCGTCGGCGTAGCGCAGGTCGATCTCCTGCTGGCCCGGGGCGCCCTCGTGGTGGCTGAACTCGACCGAGATGCCCATCGATTCGAGCATGGTGATCGCCTGGCGGCGGAAGTCCATGCCCACGTTCTGCGGGGTGTGGTCGAAGTAGCCGGAGTTGTCGGCCGGAACCGGACGGGTGCCGTCCAGCGGCTTGTCCTTCAGCAGGAAGAACTCGATCTCGGGGTGGGTGTAGAAGGTGAAGCCGAGGTCCGAGGTCTTGGCCAGGATGCGCTTGAGGACGTAGCGCGGGTCCGCGAAGGACGGGGAGCCGTCCGGCATCAGGATGTCGCAGAACATGCGGGCGGTCCCGGGAGCCTCGGCGCGCCACGGCAGTATCTGGAACGTGCTCGGGTCCGGCTTGGCGATCATGTCGGACTCGTAGACCCGCGCGAAGCCCTCGATCGCGGAGCCGTCGAAGCCGATGCCCTCGTCGAAGGCCTGCTCCAGCTCCGCGGGGGCGACCGCGACGGACTTGAGGAAGCCCAGTACGTCGGTGAACCACAGGCGCACGAAGCGGATGTCGCGCTCCTCAAGCGTCCGGAGGACGAATTCCTGCTGCTTGTCCATGCCTTCATCCTCGCAGTTCAGACGGCCTGTGCACCACCACCGCGAGGCTGTGGGCACAGTCGGGCCGACCCAGTATCGCCAGCGGTGGTTTCCGCCACATTACGCACCCGGCACAGCTCGCGGCACCCCCGCACTGACCATGGACCCGTCATGAGCATTACCATCTGCGCCCATGGGGGGCCGGCAGCACACGCGAGGGGGGCGTCACACACGCCCCGGCCTTCTGCGCGCCGTCCTGCCGACGGCCTTCGGCGCGCTCGCCGGCGTGCTCGCGTGGGTGGTCGTCGGGGTGCTGCTCTTCTGCGCGCGGCCGGGTGAATCCCCCGCCCCGGCCGATGTCCAAGGACAGGGTCAGGTTCAGGGGCACCCCTTGGGGCACGGGCCTGCGCACGCCGTCTGTGTGTCCCCGTACGACCTGCCCGGCTGCTCGGCACTCGCGCACGTGACGCCGGGGCTGCTGCCCGTGCCGCCGCCCGCCGTGATCGTGGCCGGCGGCGATCCGCCGCCCGTGGCCGCCGCCGGCGGGCCGGGCCGGATCCGCGCTCCCCTCGCGCTCGCGCGCGCTCCCGACCTGCATGCCCTCCAGGTGCTGCGGACCTGACGGGTCCGGTTTCGCGTCCATCCACCCCCCTCTCAAGAAGGAACCAGGGCACCATGGCCAGCAAGTCCGGAAAGAGCACAGACCAGCACTCCCGCCAGGCGCGCATAGCCGAGATGCGCCGGGCCGACCAAGCGCGCGACCGGCGCAACAAGGCCATCGCGATCACGACCTCCACGGTCATCGTCGTCGGCCTGGTCGGTTTCGGCGCCTGGGTGATGATCGGCCAGAAGCAGGAAGAGCAGCGCAAGAAGGACGCCGTCGAACTGGCCCGCAAGACGCCGGTCGACGGCGAGCAGACCTGGGACGCGAAGAACCTCGGCCGCAACCACGTCGAGACCCCGGTGAAGTACGAGATGAACCCGCCGGTCGGCGGCGACCACCACCCCCGCTGGATGAACTGCAACGGCGACGTCTACAAGAGTCCGGTGCCCGAGGTGAACGCCGTGCACTCGCTGGAGCACGGCGCGGTCTGGGTGACGTACAACGACAAGGCCGCCCAGGGCGAGGTGGACAAGCTCGCCGGGACGGTGGGCAAGACCCCGTACACGCTGATGAGCCCGGTCAAGGAGCAGGCCGGCGCGATCATGCTCAGCGCGTGGGGCAAGCAGCTGACGGTGGAGAAGGCGGACGACCCGCGCGTGGCGCAGTTTTTCACGAAGTACGTGCAGGGCCCGCAGACCCCGGAGCCGGGCGCGGCCTGCACCAGCGGGGTGGCCGGCCAGTGAGCCGGCCGTCCGGCGACGACACCCCCGCTGTCCCCCGCACCCCCCGTACGTACTGGGTCGCCGGCACGGCCGTTCTGCTGGCGCTGCTGTTCGCGGCGGCGGCCACCGTCACCGCCGCGACCGGCGACGCCGCCGCGCCGGCCCGCACACCGGCGTTGCACTCGCCGGACGCGGGCTTCGCGCGGGACATGGCGGTGCACCACCAGCAGGCGGTGGAGATGTCGTTCATCGTGCGGGACCGCACCCAGGACGAGGCGGTGCGCAGCCTCGCCTACGACATCGCCAACACCCAGGCCAACCAGCGGGGCATGCTGCTGGGCTGGCTGGACCTGTGGGGGCTGCCGAAGGTGGTGGCGGGCGAGCCGCCCATGTCCTGGATGGAAACCTCGGGGACCGCGGGCGCCGAAGGCGGGCACTCCGGCCACGGCGGCGACACCGGCCACGCCGCCAAGCCCGGCGCGCTGATGCCCGGCATGGCCACGAAGGAGGAGCTCGCCCGGCTGGACGCGGCCTCCGGACGGGACGCCGAGGTGTTCTACCTCCAGCTGATGACCGACCACCACCAGGGCGGCGTCGCGATGGCCGAGGGCTGCGCGCGGCAGTGCCAGACCACGGTCGAGCGGGAGCTGGCGCAGGGCATGGTCGACGCGCAGCGCTCGGAGCTCACCCTGATGGCGGACATGCTCGGGAAGCGCGGGGCTGCGCCGCGCGGGTGACGGGGCACGCCCGTACGGTGGTGGGAAGGCGCCTCCCAGCCGTACGGGCGTGCACTCCCCCGTTGCACTCCCCCTTCCCCCGTACCGGCCGGGGGACGCCGCGGCGGGCGCGTCCGCGTCCCGCCGCACGACGGCGCTCAGGAGGTTGATGCGATGACCACCGCCGGAGAGATCATGCACGCCGGGGCCCAGTGGATCCCCTCCACCGAGACCCTGGACCGGGCCGCGCAGCTGATGGCCCGCCTCAACGTGGGCGCGCTGCCCATCAGCGACGAGACGGAACGGCTCTGCGGCATCCTGACCGACCGCGACATCGTGATCGGCTGCGTGGCCAAGGGACACGACCCGGCGAAGGTGACCGCCGGTGACATGGCCCAGGGCACACCGCGCTGGATCGACGCCGGCGCGGACGTCTCCGAAGTGCTCGAGGAGATGAAGAGCCACCAGATCAAGCGCCTTCCGGTGATCCGCGACAAGAGGCTGGTCGGCATGATCAGCGAGGCCGACCTGGCCAAGCACCTCACGGAGGACCAGATCGCCGGCTGGGCGGAGAAGGTCTACGCGCGGTCCTGATCCGGCGCGGCGTGCAGGACCGTCCGGGCCACCTGGTGCGGGCGGTCCAGCATGACCAGGTGTCCGGCGGGCTCCGCGACCTCGAAGCGGGCCCCGAGCCGGTCGGCGAGGCCGGCCTGCCGGGCCAGCCAGCGCACGGCGCCGCGGCTCCCTGAGCCGTCGTGGCCCGCCAGTACGGTGGCCGGCGCGGTCAGCGGGTGCGTCCCGCGCAGCGCCAGGACCTCGGCGGCCGTGTCCGGGTAGCCCGCGTTCTCCAGCAGGGCCCCGCGCCAGACGCGCCCGGTGCGGTAGCAGCGGCGTACGAGGTCCCGCGCGGCCGGATCGCCGCCGCCGGTGCGGGAGGCCCGTACGGTCGCCCGCCGGGCCGCCGGTCCCAGCGCGGCGGGCAGTCCGGCGGCGGTCACCGCCCGGCCGAGCGCGCGGGCGGCGGCGGTGCGCACGGCCTCGGGCAGCAGCGTGCGGGGGGCTTCCTCCACGCTGGAGTCGACCAGCACCAGGGCCGCGGTGCGCCCGGGGTACAGGCGGGCGAAGGCCTCGGTGTGGAAGCCGGCGATCGAGTGGCCGACGACGGTGACGGGGCCGGAGAGACCCAGCGCGTCCAGCAGTCCGGCGATCCGGTGGGCTTCCCCGGCCGCGGTCGCCGGAGCGGTCGCGGGGCCGCTGAGGCCGTGCCCGGGGCGGTCGAAGCGGACGACGGTGCGGCCCCGGGCCACGAGCAGTTCGGCGACCGCGTCCCAGTCGAACCAGGCCATGGCGAGCCCGGCGCTGAGCACGGTCACCGGCCCCCGGCCTTCGGCCACGACGTGCAGCGGGACCCCGTCCACGTCCACGCGCACGAACCGGCCGCCGGTGCCGCTGCCGTACGGCGCGTCCCCGCCCCCCGTGTTCTCGTACCCCGTGGCCTCGCGCCCCGTGATCTCGTATTCCGTGTTCATGTACGGCGCTCCCAGTGGACGGAGTACGCGAGCAGGCCCAGCCAGAGTGCCACGAACAGCACCTGGAGGCGCTGCCCGGCGCCCAGTGCCCAGGTTCCGCGCCCGGCGGTGAACAGCGCTATGGCGGACAGGGTCCAGACGGTGGCGAGCAGTTCGAGGACGACGAGCACGGGCCCGTAGCGGGCGAGCGGGGCGAAGCAGCCGTAGCGGCGTGCGGCGACGGTGAGCGCCACGATCGCGACGAGGGCGCCGGTCATGGCCAGGCTGCTGCTCACGGCATGGGCCTGGTGGGTGGCGGGGACCAGCCCGGCGGTCTCCCGTGCGGCGCACTCGGGATCCACGGTGGGCGCGCAGCTGAGCGGCAGCCAGGCGTCGGCGGCGGTGGCCACGCCGAACAGGGCGACCCCGGCCCAGCCGGCCACCGTCCACGGCCGGCGGGACTCCGCGTGCCGCGCCAGCCGGAGCAGTGCCAGCAGTCCGCCGAGGAAGACGAGCATCCCGGCGGTGAAGTCGGTGGCCCGGAACAGGCCGCCGAGCGGCTGGTCCTGGGCCGCCAGCTCGCTCACGTACGTTTCGATGGGGTTGAGGCCCGTGGAGAGGACGACTTCGAGCACCCACGCGGTGTAGGCGGCGGCGCCCAGACCTATGAGCGCGGCAACGGGCAGCACGGTCCGAGGGGAGCGCGGAGGGAGGCCATGTATGGACATAGTGTGACTAATCCTATGCAAACGTGGCGTGGGTCCCTCGATCGCATACCCGCCCCGGGTAACGTCCGGGCCTGACGTGCAGTTCCCGGCGAGCCGCCGCGCCGCTCGGGGGCGCGGCAACCCCGACCCGCGAGGTGCTTCGATGCGCTCTCTTCCCACCCGCCGCGCCGTCCTCGGCGTCTCCGCCGCCGTGGCCGTGACCGGTGCCGGTTCGGGGCTGCTCGCCGCCTGCGCCCGCCCTCCCGGGCCGGACTCCGGCCAGGGCCCCCACGGGTCCATGCACCACGGCTCCGCCGCCGACGGGCCCGCGGGGTACGTCGACCCGGCCGGTCCCGAGGTCAAGGCCGCCGAGGCGGCCCGCAAGGCCACCGGGCCGGTCACCGAAGTCACGCTCACCGCGACCGCGACCCCGCTCGACCTCGGCGGCGGGCACACCGTGCGCTCCTGGGCGTACGGGGACCGGCTGCCGGGCCAGGAGGTACGGGTCACCGCGGGCGGCACCCTCGCCCTCACCCTGGCCAACCACCTGCCCGAACCCACCTCCCTGCACTGGCACGGCCTCGCGCTGCGCAACGACATGGACGGGGTGCCGGGGCTGACCCAGCGGGACATCGCCCCGGGCGGCTCGTTCGCGTACCGGTTCGCCGTGACCGAACCGGGGACGTACTGGTTCCACCCGCACACCGGTGTCCAGCAGGACCGCGGCCTGTACGCCCCGCTCATCGTCGAGGACCCGAAGGAGCCCCTCGCCTACGACAAGGAGTGGGTGGTGGTGCTGGACGACTGGATCGACGGGGTCGACGGCGCGACCCCGGACGCGGTCCTCGCCGAGCTCCGCAAGGGCCAGAGCGGCTCCGCCCATGCCGCGCACGGCGGGCCGGCCCCCACCGGCGGGCCCTCGCGGCTCCTGGTGGGCGCGGACAGCGACGTCCTCGGCAAGGAGGCGGGCGATGTCGCGTACCCCCACTACCTGATCAACGGCAAGGTCGCGGACGCCCCGTCGGTCTTCACCGCCCGTCCCGGCGACCGGATCCGGCTGCGCCTGATCAACGCGGGCGGGGACACCGCCTTCCGGATCGCGCTCGGCGACCACGAACTGACGGTCACCCACACGGACGGCTTCCCGGTGGAGCACGCGAAGACGGGGTCGCTGCTGCTGGCGATGGGCGAGCGGTACGACGTGCTGGTCACCGCGCAGGACGGGGTGTTCCCGCTGACCGCGCTGGCCGAGGGCAAGGGCCGGTCGGCGCTCGCGGTGCTGCGTACGGGTGCGGGGGCGGCTCCCACGGCCGCCACCCGGCCGGCCGAGCTGGACGGGCGCCCGCTGATGGCGGACGCGCTGAAACCGGCGGAGTCCGCGGCGCTGGCCCCGCGCGAGCCGGACCGGACGGTGCAGATCAGGCTGACCGGATCGATGTCCCGGTACAACTGGGCCTTCGACGGCAAGCCGTACACACCGGACCAGCGCCATCCTGTGAGGGCGGGCGAGCGGGTCCGCCTGGTCTTTCGCAACGCGACGCCGATGTGGCATCCGGTGCACCTGCACGGGCACACCTTCGCGCTGGGCGGCGGGGCGGGCGGGGCCCGCAAGGACACCGCGGTCCTGCTGCCGGGCGGGAGGCTGACGGCCGACTTCGACGCGGACAATCCGGGGCTGTGGATGACGCACTGCCACAACGTCTACCACTCGGAGTCCGGGATGATGACGGTGATCGGCTACCGGCTCTAGGCTCCCGTACGCGGAAAAACCCTGGCGGGGGGCCGGGCGGCGGCGTGGCACCCTTGCGGTGATCAGGACAGCTGCGAAAAAAGGACGCCTCCGCCGGTATGGGCACCCCGCCGAACCCGCCCAGCCCTCCGACCGGCCCCCCGACGGAACCGGCCGACGCGCCCATACCCGAGACGGCGCCCGCCCCGGAGCCGCTCCCGCAGCCCTCGGCGCCCGAGCCGCCGTTGTCCCTCGAGAAGCCCCGGCCGCTCGCCGAGCCCCAGCCCGCAGCCCAGACCCCGGCGCCCACGCAGCCCCCGGCGCCCGAGCAGACCGCGTCCCCGGCGCAGCCCCCGGCGGCGCCCGAGCCCAATCCGTTCGCGCCGCCCGCCCCGGGTGCGCCCGCTCACCCCACGAGCCCCACGGCCGGTGGCGGGTTCGCCGCCCCCGGCGGGCCCGGCGGGTTCGGTCCGGGCGGACCCGGCGGCGCCCTCGGACCCGGCGGCCCCTTCGGACCCGGCGGCCCCGCCCACCCCTGGGCCCAGCCCGGGGCCGGCTTCGGCGGGGTCCCGTACCACGGGTATCCGCAGGTCCTCCCGGCCACGAACGGGCTGGCCGTGGCCGCCCTCGTCGTCGGCATCGTCGGGATCCTGGTCGCCCTCGTCCCCTTCTTCTTCTGGGCTGGCGCCATCCTCGCCGCGACCGCCCTCGGCCTCGGCATCGGCGCGCTGGTCCGCGCCTCCAAGGGCGCCCCGCGCAAGGCGATGGCCGTCACGGGAACCGTCCTCGGTGTGGTCGGCCTCGGAGCCGCCGTCGCCGGCGTCTTCCTCTCCGCCCTCGTGGTGGAGAAGGCCACCGACCGGGCCGGGCGCAGCCTCGACCGGCAGGACCGCGAGCTGATCCCCTACCCCGACTCCTCGCCGAAGCCCATGACCCCGCCCTCGCCCTCGCAGGTGCCCGGCCTGACCAGCGCGCTGCCGTTCGGGGAGACCTTCACGTACGACAACGGCGTCAAGGTGAGCCTCTCGGCGCCCAAGAAGTACCAGCCGAAGGGCATCATCGCCCGCGAGCAGGTGAAGAACGCGATCCAGATCGCGGTGACCATCACCAACGGCTCGGCCGAGCCGCACGAGGTGATCTACGCCGTGCCCAACGTCCGCGACGACAAGGGCATGACCGCCGAGCTGGTCTTCGACAGCGGCGGCTCCGGCGGCGGCGTCCCGAAGATGGTCAGGGGTTCGATCCTGCCCGGCGAGTCCGCCAGCGGGGTCGTCGCGTACGAGGTGCCCGAGGGCACGGCGAGCATCAGCGCGGACATCTCCGCGGGAACCCTGCTCGACGACGTGAAGTACGCCGGTCCCGTCACCTGACCCGGCGGTCCGGTACGGGGAACCGGCCGGGTCCCAGGACATCGCGTCAGAAAGACGATTACACTGGGTCCCGTGCCTCAACTACGCCTCGCTCTGAATCAGATCGATTCGCACGTCGGCAACATCGCGGCCAACGCCGACTCGGTCGTCCACTGGACCCGGCACTCCGCCGAGCAGGGCGCCCACCTGGTGGCGTTCCCGGAAATGGTGCTGACCGGGTACCCCGTCGAGGACCTCGCCCTGCGCGAGTCCTTCGTCGAGGCCTCCCGCACCGGCCTGCGCGAGCTCGCACGGCGGCTGGCGGACGAAGGGCTCGGCGAGCTGCCGGTCGTCGTCGGCTACCTCGACCGCAGCGACACCTCGGCCCCCCGGCTCGGCCGCCCGGCCGGCTCCCCGCAGAACGCGGCCGCCGTGCTGCACCGCGGCGAGGTCGTGCTCCGGTTCGCCAAGCACCACCTCCCCAACTACGGCGTGTTCGACGAGTTCCGGTACTTCGTGCCGGGCGACACCCAGCCGGTCGTCCGGGTCCACGGCGTCGACGTGGCCCTGGCGATCTGCGAGGACCTATGGCAGGAGGGCGGCCGGGTCCCGGCCACCCGGTCCGCCGGGGCCGGGCTGCTGATCTCGATCAACGCCTCCCCCTACGAGCGCAACAAGGACGACCTGCGCCTGGAACTGGTCCAGAAGCGGGCCAAGGAGGCCGGCTGCACCCTCGCCTACGTGGCGATGATCGGCGGCCAGGACGACCTGGTCTTCGACGGGGACTCGATCGTCGTCGACGGCAGCGGCGAGGTCATCGCGCGCGCTCCGCAGTTCTCCGAGGGCTGCGTGCTCGTGGACCTCGACCTGCCCGCGGCGCAGCCCGCCGCGCCCGAGGGCGTGGTCGACGACGGGCTGCGCATCGACCGTGTGATCCTCTCCGAGGAGCCGGTCGAGCCGTACGAGCCGGTGGTCCCCGGCGGGTACGCCGAGCGCCTCGACGACGACGAGGAGATCTACGACGCGCTGGTCGTGGGCCTGCGCGCGTACGTCAGGAAGAACGGCTTCCGCTCGGTCCTGATCGGACTCTCCGGCGGCATCGACTCCGCCCTGGTCGCCGCGGTCGCCTGCGATGCCGTCGGCGCGCAGAACGTCTACGGCATCTCGATGCCCTCGAAATACTCCTCGGAGCACTCCCGGGGCGACGCGGCCGATCTGGCCGAGCGGACCGGCCTGAACTTCCGTACCGTGCCGATCGAGCCGATGTTCGACGCCTACATGGGATCGCTGGGCCTCACCGGCCTCGCCGAGGAGAACCTCCAGTCCCGGCTGCGCGGCACGATGCTGATGGCGGTCTCCAACCAGGAGGGCCACATCGTGCTGGCCCCGGGCAACAAGTCGGAGCTGGCCGTCGGCTACTCCACCCTGTACGGCGACTCGGTGGGCGCGTACGGTCCGATCAAGGACGTGTACAAGTCGGACGTCTTCCGGCTCGCCCGGTACCGCAACCGGGCCGCGGCCGAGCGCGGCGAGGTCCCGCCGATCCCGGAGAGCTCGATCGTGAAGCCGCCGAGCGCCGAGCTGCGGCCGGGCCAGGTGGACACGGACTCGCTGCCGGACTATCCGGTGCTGGACGCGATCCTGGCGCTGTACGTGGACCGCGACAAGGGCCTGGAGGAGATCGTCGCGGCCGGCTTCGACCGGGAGCTGGTCGCGAAGACCCTGCGGATGGTGGACACGGCGGAGTACAAGCGCCGCCAGTACCCGCCGGGCACGAAGATCTCCGCGAAGGGATTCGGCAAGGACCGCCGCCTGCCCATCACGAACGGCTGGCGCGAGCAGGCCTGACCGCTGCGCTCGGCTCGTGCGGGAAAGGGGCTCGTGCGGGAAAGGGGGCCCGCCGCATCGGCGGCGGGCCCCCTTTCGTGCGTGCGGCCGGGCTACAGCGTCAGCCGCGCGGCGACCGGCAGGTGGTCGCTGCCCGTGCGCGGGAGGGTCCACGAGGCCTCCGGCGTGATCCCGCGGACCATGATCTGGTCGATCCGGGCCATCGGGAACTGGGCGGGCCAGCTGAAGCCGAAGCCGTCGCCCGCGGCGCCCTGCGTGGAGCGCATCTGCGAGGTGACCTCGGACAGGGCGCGGTCGTTCATGGTGCCGTTGAGGTCGCCGAGCAGGACGACCTTCTTCAGCGGTTCGGCGGCGAGCGCGGCGCCCAGCGCGTCGGCGCTGTTGTCGCGCTGGTTGGCGGTGAAGCCCGCGTTCACCTTGACCCGTACCGAGGGCAGGTGGGCGACGAAGACGGCGACCTGCCCGTGCGCGGTGTCCACCGTGGCGCGCATGGCCCGGGTCCAGCCCATCTTGATGTCCACGGGGCTGCTGGCGGTCAGCGGGTACTTGCTCCAGACGCCGACCGTGCCCTCGACCGAGTGGTACTTGTACGTAGCCGCCAGGGCCTTCTCGTAGACCGGGACGGCGCTTCCCTTGAGCTCGGTCAGGGCCAGTACGTCGGCTCCGGACTTCGCCACGGACTCGGCGGTTCCGCGCGGGTCGGCGTTGTCGGCGTCCACGTTGTGCGTGGCGACGGTCAGGTTGCCGCCGGAGCCGGACTTGTCGGTGACCAGACCGCCGAACAGGTTCACCCAGACCACGGCCGTCAGCAGTATCGCGATGAGGGCGGTCGCCGACCGGCGGAACAGGGCGGCGGCCAGCAGCACCGGGACGGCCAGGCCCAGCCAGGGCAGGAATGTCTCGGTGAGGCTGCCGAGGTTGCCCACGTCGTTGGGCAGCTGCGCGTGGAAGGTCATGACCAGTGAGATCAGTACGCAGAACGCGGCCAGCACCAGCCCGCGGCTCCAGATCCCCCGGTCATCCCGCAGTTCGGCCAGTCGGCGTCGGAAGCGGGATGCGGAGGGCTCGGGCTCCGAGCCGCCGTTCCCCTTTTCCGTCATGTACGCCTGTGCCATGCCACTGCCCTCACTGCCGTGCTCGCGCTCCGTCCCCGCCCCTTGACCCTAGGCGATGTACGGAGCCTTCCGTGCGCTCCCTGACGACCGCCTGTCGCGGCCGTACGTTCCGGAGGACGAACGCCCGTACGCCAGGGGTTCCGCTTGTCACAAAACGCGCACATTGGCTCGAGCGGAGGTGGGGCGGGCCCGGCCCGCCGTCCCGGCCACTTCCGCCATCGGCCACCCGGGTGCGACCATGGTGGGTGAGTCCGGGGACGCCGTGAGGGCGCCTCGAGATGACACAAGGAGCAGTTGCAATGACGCATGCCGTTTCGCCTGCCCGCGAAAGCGCATCGACGGCCTCCCCCACCCTGTACGGAGGCTCGGGCACCCGGCGCATCACCATCCGCGACCTGAACCTCGCCAAGGAACGCGGCGAGAAGTGGCCCATGCTCACCGCCTACGACGCGATGACCGCGTCCGTGTTCGACGAGGCCGGCATCCCGGTGATCCTCGTCGGCGACTCCATGGGCAACTGCCACTTGGGCTACGACACCACCGTTCCGGTCACGATGGACCAGATGACCATGCTGTCGGCGGCCGTCGTGCGGGGCACGAGCCGCGCCCTGGTCATCGGCGACATGCCGTTCGGCTCGTACCAGGAAGGCGCCGTGCAGGCCCTGCGCAGCGCCACCCGCCTCGTCAAGGAGGCGGGCGTGGGAGCCGTGAAGCTGGAGGGCGGCGAGCGCTCGCTGCCCCAGACCGAGCTGATCGTGCAGGCCGGCATCCCGGTCATGTCCCACCTGGGCCTGACCCCGCAGTCGGTCAACGCCATGGGCTACCGGGTGCAGGGCCGCAGCGACGAGGCCGCGCACCAGCTGCTGCGCGACGCCAAGGCGGCGCAGGACGCGGGAGCCTTCGCCGTGGTGCTGGAGCTGGTCCCGGCCGAGCTGGCCGCCGAGGTCACCCGGTCCCTGCACATCCCGACGGTCGGCATCGGCGCGGGCGCGGAGTGCGACGCGCAGGTGCTGGTGTGGACCGACATGATGGGTCTGACCGGCGGGAAGATGCCGAAGTTCGTGAAGCAGTACGCGAACCTGCGCCAGACCATGAACGACGCGGCGAAGGCCTTCGCCGAGGACGTGGTGGGCGGAACGTTCCCGCAGGCGGAGCACGCCTTCCACTGATCGTGTGGCGCGTACCGTCCGACGGCCCGCCGACGCGACGTCGGCGGGCCGTCGGCCGTGCGTGGGGTGGTTGTCGGTCGGCTGTCGGTGCTTTGTCAGTGGCACCTGGTCCCATGGTGGGCATGACGCGAAACGACAAGAACCCCAATGCCGTGGAAGTACGGGGGCTGGTCAAGCACTACGGCGAGACCAAGGCCCTGGACGGGGTCGACCTGGACGTCCGCGAGGGCACGGTCCTCGGGGTCCTGGGACCCAACGGCGCCGGCAAGACCACCCTGGTGCGCTGCCTTTCCACCCTGATCGTCCCGGACGCCGGGACCGCGACCGTCGCAGGCTTCGACGTGGTCCGCCAGCCGCGGCAGCTGCGCCGCACCATCGGCCTCACCGGCCAGTACGCCTCGGTCGACGAGAAGCTCTCCGGCTGGGAGAACCTCTACATGATCGGGCGGCTGCTCGACCTGTCCCGCAAGGACGCCCGGTCCCGCGCGGACGAGATGCTGGAGCGGTTCTCCCTGACCGAGGCCTCGAAGAAGGCCGTCATGAACTACTCGGGCGGCATGCGCCGCCGCCTGGACCTGGCGGCCTCGCTGATCGGCAACCCGGCCGTGCTCTACCTGGACGAGCCGACCACCGGTCTGGACCCCCGCACCCGCAACGAGGTCTGGGACGAGGTCCAGCGGCTGGTCGCCGAGGGCGCCACCGTCCTGCTCACCACCCAGTACATGGAGGAGGCCGAGCAGCTCGCCAGCGAGCTGACGGTCATCGACCGCGGCAAGGTCATCGCCAACGGCAAGGTCGACGAGCTGAAGGCCCGGGTCGGCGGCCGCACCCTGCGGCTGCGGCCCGTGGACTCCACCGACCTGCCGGGCATGGCCCGCTCGCTGGCCGAGGCCGGGCTCGACGGCGTGGCCGGCTCGCAGGCCGTTCCGGACGAGGGCGTCCTGCTGGTGCCGATCCTCAGCGACGAGCAGCTGACCGCGGTGGTCGGCCTGCTGGCCGCCCGCGGGTACGCGATCGCCGACCTCGGCACCTACCTGCCCAGCCTGGACGAGGTGTTCCTGTCGATCACCGGCCAGAAGCCCGCCACCGAGATGACCGAGGAAGTCGCGGCATGAGCACCGTAACCACGACGAAGCAGCCCGCCGGGAGCACGCCCGTCCGGGCCGCCGCGGCCCCTCTCCCCGGCGAGGGCCGGATCGGCCTGCGGGCCAACCTGCGGCACATCGGCGCCCTGGTGCGCCGCAACGCCCTGCAGATCAAGCAGGACCCCGAGTCGATGTTCGACGTCCTGTTCATGCCGATCATCTTCACGCTGCTGTTCGTGTTCGTCTTCGGCGGCGCGATCTCCGGCAAGGGCAACCAGGCGGACTACGTCAACTACGTGGTCCCGGGCCTGATGGCCATGATGGGCATGAACATCGCCATGGCGGTGGGCACCGGGGTCAACGACGACTTCAAGAAGGGTGTGATGGACCGCTTCCGGTCCATGCCGATCGCCCGGTCGTCCGTACTCCTCGCCAAGATCGTCGTCGAGCTCGGCCGCATGATGGTGGCCATCACGATCCTGCTCGGCGTGGGCTTCATCCTCGGCCTGTCGATCAAGTCCTCGGTGCTGGACCTGTTCCTGGCCATCGGGTTGTCGGCCGTCTTCGGCGCCTCGCTGATGTGGATCTTCATCCTGCTCGGTCTCACCATGAAGACCGCGCAGGCCGTCCAGGGCATGGCGATGCTGGTCCTGATGCCGCTGCAGTTCGGCAGCTCGATCTTCGCCCCGCCGTCCACGATGCCGGGCTGGCTGCAGTCCTTCACGGACTACAACCCGCTGTCCAACCTGGCCGACGCGGCCCGCGCCCTGATCAACGGGACGCCGGTCGGCGACTCGGTGTGGATGACCCTGGCGTGGTCGGTGGCCATCACGGCCGTCACCATGCCGCTCGCGGTGCGCAAGTTCCGCCAGAGGACCTGATCCGCGGACCGGTCCGTTCCGGATCGCGTCCCGGACGGGCTCCGGCCGGGGGCCGGGTCAGATGAGGGCGGTGGCCTCCTCCAGGGTGAGGCCGCCGCCTTCGGCGTACGCCGCCTCGTACCCGGCCTCGCCGAGCGCCGCCCGCGCCAGCTCCTCCGCGCGGGCGGAGTCCTCGCGTTCCGTGGTGACGGGGAAGTGCCCGGGCGGCAGCAGCGCCCGGTAGGCGCCGAGCAGCCGGGCGGCGTCGTGCTCCCGGCGCGGGCCGCCGAGCGAGACCAGGGAGAGCGCCGCGGTCACCAGGTAGACCGCCGGCATCTGCGGGGCCACCATCCGGGCGAGCGGGTCCTGGATGGTGCCCATCGCCTGGCGCAGCAGGGTGAGCGACTCCTCGTACGCGCCCTCCCGGTTCGCCAGCCATGCAAGCGTGCCGAGCAGGAAGCCGTCGAAGATGGCGTACGCGCCGAAGGCGAACTCGTCCCGCAGCGTCTGGAGCTGGGCGCGGGCCTCCGGGATCCGGCCGGTGCGGCCCATGATGCCCGCGAGGAACATCCGGGCGGCGGGCATGGCCTCGTTGCCGTACTGCTGCACCGTGGCGACGATCTCGGTGAGGATCTCCTCGGCCTCCTCCATCCGGCCGCTCTCGGTGAGGGTCCCGGCCATCCGTACGCGCAGGACCGTCACCTGCGCCTTGGCGCCCAGGCGTTCGGCGTACGCGATCGCCTCGCGGAAGTCGCGGGCGGCCAGGGCGTACGCGCCGCGTTTCTCCAGGGATTCGGCGCGGGCGGAGAGCGCCTCGGCGCAGCCCCAGGCGTCGCCGAGTCCACGGAACAGGGCCAGGCTCTCGTCGGCGTCGCGGGAGGCGTCGCCGGCCCAGTCGGCCCGGTTGGCGAGGATGTTGGCCCGCAGCTGGAGGGCGGAGGCCAGCTCCCAGCGGTAGCCGAGTTCGCGGGCGGTGTCGACGGTCGCGTCGATGACCCGCTGGAGCCGTCCGGGATCGCCCGCGATCATGACGGCGTAGATCCAGAGGGAGGCGGGGGTCCGGCAGGTCTGCGGCAGTCCGGGGCGGTAGGTGGCGATGACCCCGTCGACCTGGGCGCGGACCTCCGGGCTGTTCCAGCCGGCCTTGGTCTGGTCGCGGGAGGCCAGCCGGACCAGGTGGACGGCGCGCCAGGCCTCGGCGAGCAGTTCGCCGCCGTACGGCGGGGGCGTGTCGACGAGCCGCTCGTACACGGGCTCCGCCGGGACCACGGGCCCGGCGAACGGGTCGGGGCCGAGCGTCGCGGCCGCGTCGGACCAGTGCCGGGACTCGGCGCGCAGGTCGTGCATGTGCCAGTACCAGCCCAGCGCGTGGATGAGGCAGAGCACTTCGTCGGCGTCGCGGGCGGCGACGGCCCGGCGCAGGGCGGTACGGACGTTCTCGTACTCGGTGGCGAGCCGGTCGGCGGCCGCCCGCTGGCCGTGGCCGCGCAGCAGCGGCTCGCTGGTGCGGGCCAGCTCGCGGTAGTGGACGAGGTGGCGGCGCTCGGTGTCCTCCCGGTCGCGGCCGGCCTCGGCCAGGCGCTCGGCGGCGTACTCGCCGACCGTCTCCAGCAGGCGGTAGCGCATGCCGGAGGTGTCGGGGCCGGGCGCGGCCACGACGAGGGACTTGTCGACGAGGGAGCCGAGCGTCCCGGCGACGTCGAGGACGCCCCCGGCGCACACCGTCTCGGCGGCGGCGAGGTCGCAGCCGCCCGCGAAGACGGACAGCCGGCGCAGAACGGTGCGCTCGGGCTCCTCCAGCAGGTCCCAGGACCAGTCGACGACGGCGCGCAGGGTCTGCTGGCGGGGCAGCAGGGTCCGGCTGCCGCTGGTCAGGAGCCGGAACCGGTCGTCGAGGCGGTCGGCGATCTGGCGCGGGGTGAGCAGCCGCAGGCGGGCCGCGGCCAGTTCGATGGCCAGCGGCAGCCCGTCGAGGCGGCGGCAGATCTCGGCGCAGGCGGCCGGGTCCTGGGCCACGGTGAATCCGGCGCGGGCGGCGGCGCCGCGGTCGGCCAGGAGCCTCAGCGCGACCGGGTCGGGCAGCGGCTCCACCGGGCGCAGCGTCTCCCCGGGCACGCCGAGGGGTTCGCGACTGGTGGCCAGGATCCGGATGCCCGGGCAGTGGGTGAGCAGCCGCTCGGCGAGCTCGGCGGCCGCCTCGACGACGTGCTCGCAGTTGTCGAGCAGCAGCAGGAGCCGCCGCCGTGCGCAGTGCTCGGCGAGGCGGTCGAGGGGGTCGTCCCCGGTGCGGTCGGTCAGCGCGCGCAGCTCCTCGGCGGCGGCGCCGCGCAGCTTGGTCTCCCGCGCCCCGAGCGCGGCGAGCACGGCTTCGGCCACGTCCTCCGGGTCGTCCACGGGGGCGAGCTCGACGAGCCACACCCCGTCGGGCCAGCCGTCCGGGTCCTGGGCCTCGGCGGCCTCCTGGGAGAGCCGGGTCTTGCCCGCCCCGCCGGGCCCGAGCAGGGTGACGAGCCGGGCGCGGGCGAGGTCCTCCCCGATGACGCGGATGTCCTCCTCGCGCCCGACGAAGGTGGTGAGCCGGGCCCGCAGGTTGCCCTGCGCGGGCTGCCGGTCGGGCTGCGCCGGCGCCCGGCCGGGGTGGGGAGAGCGGGCTCCGCTCCACGGGTGCGGGCTCTGGCCGGGCTGCGCCGGAGCCGGGGGCTGCTGCTGTGCACCCGGCCAGGAGGCGGTGCCGGGTACGGGCAGGGGTGCGGGCAGGGGGTTCAGGAGCTCGGCGTGCAGGGCGCGCAGGGCGGGGCCCGGGTCGGTGCCCAGGCGGGCGGCCAGGTCCCGGCGGACGGTGTCGTACGCCTCCAGGGCCTCCGCCGGGCGGTGCGCGTCGCGCAGCGCCCGGATCCGCAGGGCCTGCAGGGACTCGTCCAGCGGCTGCTGCGCGCACAGCGCGGTCAGCTCCGGCAGCGCCTGCTCCGCCCCGCCCAGGGCCAGGGCCGCGGCGAGCCGGCCCCGGCGCGCGTCCATCCGTACGGCGTCCCAGCGCGCGGACTCCGAGGCCGGGTCGGGGAGGTCGGCCAGGGCGGGGCCGCGCCACAGGGCGAGCGCCTCCTCGTACAGGGCGCCGGCCTTGGCCGGGTCCCCGTTCTCCAGGGCCTCGGCGCCGGCCCGGGCCAGCCGCTCGAAGCGGTACAGGTCGACGTCCTCGCGGTCGGCGGCCAGCAGGTAGCCGCCCTCGGCGGAGCGCACGGCCTCGTGTCCCAGCGCCCGCCGCAGCCGTGCGACCAGCGCCTGGAGGGCGGCCGGGGCGTCGGCCGGCCGGTCGCCGTCCCACACCTCGGCGACCAGCAGGTGCGCCGGCACCGCCCGGCCGGGCCGCAGCGCGAGCGCGGTCAGCAGCGCCCGCAGGCGCGCTCCGCCGACGGCGACGGGGGTCCCGTCGTCGCGCATGGCCTGGGTCGTACCGAGAATCGCGTAACGCACCGGCCCATTGTCCCCGGACCCGGGCCCGGACCCGACCTTATTTCCGTACGGCAACCGGGATAGGTTTCGCGGCATGGGTCATCAGGGCAGCCGCGGCGAGCGGCGGATCAGTTCCGTATTCCTCGGCATCGTGGCCGTCATGGCGGTCACCGGCTGGGCCGTGTGGACGGGGTACTCGACCAGCACCGGGCTCGCCGTGTTCCTGTTCGTGACCTCGGCGTGGGTGGTCTCCCTCTGCCTGCACGAGTACGCGCACGCCCGCACCGCCCTGCACGGCGGCGACCTCTCGGTGGGCGCCAAGGGCTACCTGACGCTGAACCCGCTCAAGTACACGCACGCGCTGCTCAGCATCGTCCTGCCGGTGCTCTTCGTGATCCTGGGCGGCCTGGGCCTGCCCGGCGGCGCGGTGTACATCGAGCGCGACCGCATCCAGGGCCGCTGGAAGCACAGCCTCATCTCGGCGGCGGGCCCGCTGGCCAACGTGGCCTTCGCCGTGGTGTGCACGGCCCCGTTCTGGCTGGACGCCCTGGACGGGGTCCCGCTCGCCTTCCGCTACGCGCTGGCCTTCCTGGCCCTGCTCCAGGTCTCGGCGGCGATCTTGAACTTCCTGCCGGTACCGGGCCTCGACGGCTACGGGGTGATCGAGCCCTGGCTCTCGTACCGGGTCCGACGCGAGCTCGCGCCGCTGGCGCCGTTCGGCCTGATCGCGGTGTTCGCGCTGCTGTGGATCCCGGAGGTCAACGCCTTCTTCTTCGACGTGGTGCGCGACATCCTGTCCGGCCTGGGCGTGTCGGACCTGGATACGTACTGCGGACGCGACCTCTACCGCTTCTGGCAGGAGGGCAACGGCCTCTGCGAGGTCCCGCAGGACTAGCGGGGCGGTCCCGCAGGACCGGCGGGGCGGGCCTAGGGCGCGTATCGAGTCGTGATCAATTTGCGGGCTTCCCTCTCGTGGTGATCTTCAGTCCGGTAGATCGTCTTGTATGACGCGGGCGCAGCTGATGGATCTGGAGTGGGAGTTTCGAGGGCGTGATCTGGCGGTTTCGCTCGGGAGCGCAGTGGCGGGAGATGCCGTCCGAGTCCGGCGCGTGGTCGACCGTGCACAGCCGACGAGCGCCTGATCAACACGCTCAAGTCCTGGCGCGGCATTGCCACCCGCTACGACAAGACCCCAGGCAGCTACCTCGCCGGTCTCCACCTCCGTGCCTCGATGATCTGGATCAAGGATCCCACCCGGGCTGCTCAATGATCACGACTCGGCTGTTACTCCGCCGGTGACCAGGGAGCGGAGCGCAAGTGCGCGACGCTGTGCCGGGCGCGGCCCTCCGGCGGTCCGCCGGCCGCTTTGCCCACCGCGACCATGGAGACGATCACCCAGCCCGGGTTCGGGTCCAGCTCCTTGGTGAGCCCTTCCAGGTCGAAGGCCCGGAATTGGTGCGCGGCCAGCCCCATTGCCTGGGCCTGAACAGTCATGTGGGCGATGGCCTGGCCGAGGTCGTAGTCCGCAAACTCGGAGTAGAACAGCTGCGTGTCATCGACGTGCCGGCGCGTCAGCGTGACGACGAGCAGGCTCGCGTCCGTCGCCCAGCGGGCCGAGCTCGGCGCAAGGTGAGGGAGCACCCGGTCGTGCTCCGGCTCACCGGGCCTGCCGATGAAGAAGCCCCACGGCTGGGAGTTCCCCGCCGACGGCGCCCACCGCGCGGCTTCCAGCAGCAGACCGAGGGCGTGGTCGTCGACAACCGCAGACGGATCGAACCGATAGGGGCTGAAACGCCCGGCAAGCAGCGGGTGTATGCCGCTGGGCGGCTCCTGAGGATGGTGCATGTTCCGCTGCAACCGGCGACCGCGAGTGCGTATTCCGGCCGGTGCGAGCGCGGGCACCGCCCACGCCAGACGATCTACCGGAACAAAGATCCACACGCGGGGGAACCCGCAGATTGATCACGACCCGATACGCGCCCTAGGAGACGCGCGCCGCCTTCTCGGCCTTCGCCTTGCGGATGTAGTACCAGGCCATGTTGGACGTGAGACCGGCCAGCAGCACCCAGACGATCCCTATGAAACTGCCCTCCACGAAGGCGACGACGGCCGCGGCCACGGCAAGGACGCAGACGACAACGGCGAAGACGGCAAGGCGGGGCATGGGAAGAGCTCCTCGAAAAACACTGAACGGGGCCGAGCCCCACCAGTGTCCCCCATGCCCCGCAGTGTTCCCGTAAGGACGGCCCGGCAGCGCCCGGCCCCGGGCGCGGTCAGACGTCCGTGATGCGCAGGCCCGCGTGGGCCTTGTAGCGGCGGTTGGTCGAGATGAGGTTGGCCACCAGGGACTCGACCTGGTGGGCGTTGCGCAGGCGGCCCGCGAAGACGCCGCGCATGCCCGGGATGCGGGCGGCGAGGGCCTGGACCAGGTCGGTGTCCGCGCGGGACTCGCCGAGGACCATCACGTCGGTGTCGATCTCGTCGATCGACTGGTCCTGGAGCAGGACCGCCGAGAGGTGGTGGAAGGCCGCGGTGACGCGGGAGTCCGGGAGCAGGGCGGCGGCCTGCTGGGCGGCGCTGCCCTCCTCGACCCGGAGGGCGTAGGCGCCCTGCTTGTCG
This sequence comes from Streptomyces sp. cmx-11-4, assembly GCA_049998195.1. Taxonomy (GTDB): domain Bacteria; phylum Actinomycetota; class Actinomycetes; order Streptomycetales; family Streptomycetaceae; genus Streptomyces. The sequence continues at coordinate 60,249 of JAEBET010000024.1, read as the reverse complement.
AAGCCGAGCGGGTTGACGCAGTCCACGACGAGCTTGCCCGCGAGGTCCTCGCGGAGCGCTTCGAGGGTCTTGGCGTGGCCCTCCCACGGCACGGCGATGATCACGATGTCGCTGCGGCGCGCGCATGCGGCGTTGTCCGCGCCCTCCACGCCGAGGCCCAGCTCTTCGGCGGCGGTGTGCGCGCGGTCGGCGGCGCGGGAGCCGATGATCACCTTCTGGCCGGCCCGGGCGAGCCGGTAGGCCAGGCCGCGGCCCTGGTCGCCGGTGCCGCCGAGGACGCCGACGACGAGGCCGGAGACGTCCGGAAGGTCCCAGGGGTCCTTGGCGGGCACCTTGGCCGCGGGCTGCTGCGTGCTGTCTGTGGAGGTCATGGGGGCGAGGGTACTGCCGAGTACCTCAGAGGAGGAGGGGGAGGAGGCCGGAGGGGGAGGGAGAGGAGGGGAGGGTGGACGGCGGCGGGGAGCAGGAGGGAAGTGGTCCCCCTTGTCCGGTTCATGGTGCAGGATGCCGCTATGGATGCCGTGAGAGTCGCGCTGCTGCGCGAGGTCCTCGCCGGTACGCAGTGGCCCGGCGCCGCGCGCCGCTTCGCCGGCTCGCTGCGGCGCTCGGTCGTGCCGGCCGGCGGGAACCTGCTGCTCGTGGGGACCGAGCGGTACGAGCCCTGGCACCTGGCGGCGCACCTGGTGGACGAGGCCGCCTGGTCGGGGCTGCCGGCGCTGGCGCCCACCCTCGTACGCCACCGCGTGCAGCCCGGGGAGCCGCCGCACCTGTCGGTGGGGCTGGGCAGGCTGGAGGCGGCCCGGCGCGGACACACGCTGCTGGTGGTGGCTCCCGGGGAGCCGGGCGAGGGGCTGCTGGAGCGCGTCCACGACGCCCGGCGCGCGGGGGCGACCGTACTGTCCCTGGACGGCGGGGATCCGGATCTGGCCACGCTCGCGCACGACGCGCTCTCCGTGCCGGGCGGCTCGGCCGCGGAGGCACCTCCCCGGGGATCCCCCCGGACGGAGTCCGGGGGAGACGTCTCGGAGATGGATCTGGACACCGTGCAGCACCTGGTCAGCGCAGCGGCCGGGGAGAACAGCCTGCCGGCGCAGCGCGGGCCGCGCAGGTTCCGGGACCGGCTGGCGCGGCTGGCCGATCAGCTGACCGCGCCGCCGCCCAGTCGCTGGTAGCCCGCCGTCAGGTCGCCGCGCCCCGGCCGCCGCCCTCTTCCTCCCGGGTCTTGTCGTTCCACTTGGGGTCGTTCTGCCATTCCAGGTTGCGTTCCTGCGCCGTCTCCATGGCGTGGGCCGCCTCCTCCCGGGTGCCGTACGGACCGAAGCGGTCCTTGGCAGGGCACTCGGGGCCTTCCTCGACCTTCTGGTGGACCAGGCAGTAGTACCATTCGCCCGGTTTGCCCACCTGGCGCTTCTTGAACAGGGCCATCGCTGTCGGGCTCCTCTCGATACCGCCGCTACCGCTCTCTGCCGCCATGCTGCCCCATGACCGCTGGATACACTCGCTTGCATGTCTGGCCAGTCGCTGCTCGTTCCAGGCGAGCTCTCTCCCGTCCGTTCCGTTCCCGGAAACATCCGCCGTCCCGAGTACGTGGGCAAGCCCGCACCCTCCCCGTACACCGGACCGGAGGTGCAGTCGGCCGAGACCATCGAGGCCATGCGCATCGCCGGCCGGATCGCCGCCCAGGCGATGGAGGAGGCCGCCAAGCTGATCGCGCCGGGGGTGACCACCGACGAGCTGGACCGGGTCGCGCACGCGTACATGTGCGACCACGGCGCCTACCCGTCGACGCTGGGCTACCGGGGCTTCCCCAAGTCGCTGTGCTCCTCGGTGAACGAGGTCATCTGCCACGGGATCCCGGACTCCACCGTGCTGCGCGACGGCGACATCGTGAACCTCGACGTGACCGCGTACATCGGCGGGGTCCACGGCGACAACAACGCCACGTACCTGTGCGGGGAGGTGGACGAGGAGTCGCGGCTGCTGGTGGAGCGCACCCGGGAGGCGCTGAACCGGGCCGTCAAGGCCGTCAAGCCGGGCCGCCAGATCAACATCATCGGCCGGGTCATCGAGTCGTACGCGAAGCGCTTCGGCTACGGCGTGGTCCGGGACTTCACCGGTCACGGCATCAACTCGTCCTTCCACTCCGGCCTGATCATCCCCCACTACGACAGCCCGCACGCCACCACCGTCATCGAGCCCGGGATGACCTTCACCATCGAGCCGATGCTGACCCTGGGCACCCATGAGTACGACATGTGGGCGGACGGCTGGACGGTCGTCACCAAGGACCGCAAGCGGACCGCGCAGTTCGAGCACACGCTGGTCGTGACGGACAGCGGGGCGGAGATCCTGACGCTCCCGTAACCGATTTTTTTACCGACAAGACGTCGGGAACACATTGACTTAGGCATACCTAAGTAGGAAGATCGGACGTGGCGGGCCTGCCGCCACGTCTGTTTCCTCTTCCTGGAGGTCCGTCTTGGACGCCTTCTCTACGGTCATCCGCGTCGCCTCGCACGAGCAGCACACCGAAGCAGAGACGTCGACCTTCATGAGCGACCTCCTCGGCGGGCGGCTCGGCGTGGACGCGTACACGCGCTACACCGAGCAGCTGTGGTTCGTGTACCGGGCCCTGGAGGACGCGGCCGAGTCCCTCAAGGACGACCCGGTCGCCGGTCCGTTCATCCAGCCCGAGCTGATGCGCGTCGCCGAGATCGAGCGCGACCTCGCGCACCTGCTGGGTCCGGACTGGCGCGAGAGCGTGGTGGCGCTGCCCGCGACCGAGGCCTACGCCGGCCGGGTGGCCCAGTGCGCGGCCGAGTGGCCGGGCGGCTACGTCGCCCACCACTACACCCGCTACCTGGGCGACCTCTCCGGCGGCCAGATCATCCGGGACAAGGCGGAGCGCACCTGGGGCTTCGAGCGCAAGGGCGACGGCGTCCGCTTCTACGTCTTCGCGGACATCTCCAACCCGGCCGCCTTCAAGCGGACCTACCGCGAACTCCTGGACGCGATCGCCGCGGACGACCTGGAGAAGCAGCGCATCGTCGACGAGTGCAAGCGCGCCTTCGACTTCAACGGCGCGGTCTTCCGCGAGCTGGGCGAGCGGTTCCCGCTCAGCGCGTAGCCCGTGCGGTAAGCGCGGCGTGAAGAGGGGCCGGCCCGGTGCGAGCGCACCGGAAGCGGCCCCTCTTCGCACGCCCCCGTCGCACGGTCAGTCGTGGGGCGCGGCCGGCGGTGCGAGGCGGGCGAAGCGGACGCGGCCGCCGATCTCCACGGTGCCGTCGGGGTTGGGGGCGGTGAGGATCTGGGAGCCCTCGCCCTGCCTGATGTTCAGGGCGCGGTTCAGCTGGGCCGTGAGCAGGATCGCCGCCGAACCGGTGGCCTCGTCCTCCGCGATGACCCCGTCGGCGCGGCGCGGGAAGCCCCGGGCGCGCACCCGTCCGGCGGTCTCGTCCTCCCAGGCCCACGCGTACAGCCAGCCCTCGCCCGGCGGCGGGGCCGGCAGCGCCTCGACCTCGGCGACCGATCCGTACTGCTCGGTGCGCTTGCCCTCGACCCACTCGGGGCGGGCCGTGATCCAGGTGAACTCCCCGTCGTCACGGGCCCATACGGACCCGGCCGGCGGCTGGAGCTCCTCGATGTCCAGCAGCCAGGCGAGCCCGACCAGCGGGTGCCCGGCGAAGGACATCCGCGTGCCGGGGGTGCGGATGTCGACGATCCCGCGCTCGGGATCGTCGACGAACACCGTCTCGCTGTAGCCGAGTTCGGCGGCCAGGGCCTGCCGCGACGCGTCGTCGGGGCAGGCCCGGCCGTCACGTACGACACCGAGCAGGTTGCCGTGCCGGCCGTCGCCCGCGCAGAAGACCTTCAACACGTCGAGTTGATCGTTCACGCGGGCATTCAAGCACGGCTCAGCGCTCGGCCGTGCGCCGCCTGCGCGCGAGGAGGACCGCGCCCGCACCGGCCGCGATCACGGCGCCGGAGGTGCCGAGCAGGGCCCCGGCGGGGATCTCGGCGCCGGTGGCGGCGAGGCTGCCGCCGACGGTGGCGGCGGTGGCTCCCGTACCGCCCGTGCTGCCGGTGCTGCCCGTGCCCCCGGTGGTGCCTGTGGTGCCGGTGGCGCCGCTCGGGAGGGTGGCGTCCTTGTCCACCGCGACGGAGAGGGTGAGCGGGTCGATCGCGTCTCCGGCCTTGTACGGGGAGCCGGTGGTGGCGTTGGCGAAGGAGGCCGCGCCCTCGGCGGTGAAGGCCGCCGGAACCGCGTTCAGCGCCAGGACGCCGTTCTTGGTCCTGTAGTCCGCCTTCGACAGGTCGAGCGTGGCGAAGGGGACGGCCGTCTTGCTGCCGGAGGCGTTCTTGACGTCCACGGAGAGGGTGCCGGTCTTGCCGGCTGCGGTGACGCGGGGGTTGGCGAAGGTCATGTCGATGCCGTGGGCCGCGTACTGGAAGCGGAGGTTGCCCTCGAAGGAGGCGTTCAGCGTCTGCTCCTTCGCGTCGAGCTCGCCCTTGCCGAGAGCGAAGTCGAAGAGGTCGCCGTTCTTGGCGGCGCCGCCGGCCGGGGTGATCGAGCCCGCACCCAGGACGTACGTGCGGAAGGACTCCTTCACGCCCCACGTCAGCTTGGCGCTGAGGATCTTCTGCGGGCCGTCGGCCGGAACCGTGGGCGTAGCGGAGGGGGTCGCCGACTTCGTCGGGGTCGGGGAGGGGGTCGCCGACTTCGTCGGGGTGGGGGAAGGGCTCGGCGGGGCGGGCCTCTCGAACTCCAGCTTCGCGGTGAGCGGGTCGCCCGCCTTGTTCTCGTACGAGGCCGAACCGAGCGCGTCCGCGGCCTCCTTGGTGAGGGTGGTCGCCAGGCCGGTCATCGACTGGCCGGCGAAGGCCACCGCGGCCAGCGGCACGTCCTCGGTGGTGGCGCCGCCCTTGGTGACGTCCGCGGTGAGCTTCTTGGTGCCGGTGTCGATGCGGAAGTCCGAGAGCTTGACCTCGAAACCGTGGCCGGTCGGCGGGGCGGGCGAGGAGAAGGTGACGCTGCCCTTGAAGGCGGCCTTCACGACGTGGCCGGCGGCCGGCTCGTACTGCCCGGTCGGCTCGCCGAACCGCAGGCTGCCGTCCTCGTTCTGCCGGGCGCCGTCCGCCACGGTGATGGTGCCCTTGGCCATGCCGGTCACGTAGGCGCGGTAGCCGGCGAGCACACCCCAGTCGAGGGTGCCGCCGACGATCTTCACCGGGGCGGTCGGGGGACCGTCCGCGGCCGACGCGGGCAGGGGCAGGGCGGTGGCGCCGAGAGCGGCGGCCGTGAGGACGGCGGCCGCGACGGCGATCGGGCGGCGGTGGGACGACATGGCTGGGAACTCCTGGGAAGAGGTGAGGGAGAAGGGGGAGGAGGGGCGGTGCGGCCGTTACGGGGCTTCGCCCGCGGCACGGCGCCGCCTGAGCACGAGGAAGACGCCGCCGGCGGCGAGCACCAGCACGGCCGCGGCCAGGGCGACGTACCTCCCCGTGTTCGAGGACCTCGCGTCCTTGGCGACCGCCTCCAAGGAGGCGCCGGGTGCGGGCGAGGGCGCGGCCGTGGAGCCCAGGTCGGGCAGCGCGGGCAGCTTCGCGGTGGAGTCGAGGGCGATCGCGAGCGAGACGGGGTCCATCTCGGTGCCCGCCTTGTACAGGGCGCCCAAGGCCTGGGAGCCGCCCTCCGTGAGGGTGGCGGGGGCCTCGGTGAGAGTGGCGAGGCCGCCCTCGGTCTTCAGGGCCTTGGCGTCGAACTCGACCAGTGTGACGGCGTTCTTCGTCGTACCGCCCGCGGTGACGTCGGCGGACAGGACGCCCTTGCCGTTCTCCACCGTGACGCGCACCGCGCCGAGCTTCAGGTCCAGGTGGGCGCCGGTGAAATGGACGGTGCCGGCGAAGGCCGCGTCAAGAGTGCCTTTTCCACCGTCGTACGCGCCCTTGCCCTGCGGGAAACGGAACAGTGCGCCGCCGTCCTGGGCGCCCTCGGCGAGGGTCCACTTGCCCTGGCCGACGGAACCGGTGACGTACTCGCGGAAGGTGCGGCGCACCCCCCAGTCGACGGCGGCGTCGGCGAAGGCACCCGGCGCCTGCGGGGTCTCGGCGGACGGGCCCGGCTGCGTACCGGGCGCCTGCGAAGGCTGCGCGGACGGGGCGGTCTTGACGTCGGCGGAGAGCGTGAGGGGGTCGAGCTGCGCGCCGGCCGCGTAGTAGCCGGCGAAGGCCTCGGCGCCCTGTTCGGTCAGGGTGGCCGGGATGTTCGTGAGGGTCAGCGGGCCGGTGGCGCCCTTCATGTCGACCCCGCGCAGGCCAAGGGTCGCGAAGGGCACCTGGGACCGGCTGCTGACCGCGCCGGTGTCCTTGGCCTTGCCGGAGACGTCCACGTACAGCGTGCCGCTACCGCCGTCGATCTTGACGGTGGGGCGGCTGACGGTCATGTCCAGGTCGTAGGAGCCGTCGGGCTTCTGGTGGCCCTGGAAGGTCACCCCGCCCGAGTACGAGGCCTCGAAGGCGCCTGACACCGGGTCATAGGAGCCGGTCGCCGTATGGAAGCGGAACAGGCTGCCGCCCACGGTGGCGGCTCCGCTCTTCAGCTTGAAACTTCCTTTTGCCACCGGGCCGGTGACATAACTCTGAAAAGAAGATTTGATGCCCCAGTCGAGTCGACCCCCCTGCACGGTGCCCGCCCGGGCGACGGCGACCGGGAGCAGCGCCCCCAGCAAGGCCGCCAACAGGGCGACGGCGAACGCACGGACGGGTCTTGCGGGCATGACTGCCCCCTCCAGGGTCTAGCGAGCAAGGTTAGGCTAACCTAAGCTAACCCTGGCCGGATGGGAATCCCCCCGGTCACCACAACCTCAGTCGGACGATCAGGACGGTGCCTTCGTGCCTACGCCCGCCGCGTCACACCGCTTGCCCCGTCTCGCTCTCGCCGTGGCAGCACTGGCACTCGCGCTGACGGGCTGCGGAGGTACGGCCACCACCCCGGGCCCATCCGCCCACACCGCCGCGGCCCCGGACCGGGTGGAACCGCTCACCCCGGCTCCGCGGCCCGCGCTGCCGGTGACCGTGCCCTCGGCCGACGGCACCTCCGTCACGGTCGTCTCGGCGGACCGGGTCATCCCGCTGACCGGCAGCCTCAACGAGATCGTCCACACCCTGGGCCTCGGCGAGAAGGTGGTCGCCAAGGACATCACCGCCACCTTCGAACAGGCCGCCGCGCTGCCGGTGGTGACACGTGGCCACGACGTCTCCGCCGAGAGCGTGCTCTCGCTGCGCCCGACCCTGGTCCTGGCGGAGACCACCACGGGTCCCGCCGAGGCCGTCCAGCAGATCCGCGACGCGGGCGTTGCGGTACTCGTCGTCGCCCCCGCCAAGGCGCTGGAGGACGTGCCGAAGCGGATCGACGCGGTCGCCGCCGCGCTCGGGGTCACCGACGCCGGCGCACGGCTGAACCAGCGCACCGCCGACCGGATCGCCGCCGTCCGCAAGGAGATCCCGGCCGCCTCCGGGAAGAAGCCCCGGGTCGCCTTCCTCTACCTGCGCGGCACCGCCTCGGTCTACCTGCTGGGCGGTTCCGACTCCGGAGCGGCCTCGCTGCTGGAGGCGGCCGGGGCGGTCGACACCGGCAAGGAGTCCGGACTCGGCAAGGACTTCACCCCGATCACCAGCGAAGCGCTGGCGGCCGCCGCCCCCGACGCGATCCTCGTCATGTCCAAGGGCCTCGAATCGGTCGGCGGCATCGACGGCCTGACGGAGATCCCGGGCGTGGCCCAGACCCCGGCCGGCATGGACCGCCGGGTGGTCGCGGTCGACGACGGCGTCCTGCTGGGCTACGGCCCGCGCACCGACCAGGTGCTGTCCTCGCTGATCAACCAGCTCTACGGCAAGGCCGCCTGACGTGACCCTCCCTGACAGAAGGGCCTTCCTGCTCACCGCGGCCCTCGTCGTCACCGTGCTCGTACTCGCTCTGGTCTCCGCCGCAACCGGGGCCTACCGGATCCCCCTCGGGGACGTACTCGCCTCCGTCCAGCACCACATGGGGCTGGGCGGGGCGCCGCTCGACCGGGTCGGGGAGAGCGTGCTGTGGAACGTACGCCTGCCCCGCGTCGTCCTCGCACTGCTCGTCGGCGCGAGCCTGGGCTGCGCGGGCGCGCTCATGCAGGGCGTCTTCGGCAACCCCCTGGCCGAGCCCGGCGTCATCGGGATCTCGGCGGGAGCCGCGGTCGGCGCGGTCGCCGCCATCGGGCTCGGGCTCAGCTTCTTCGGCAACTGGACGGTTCCCCTCTGCGCGTTCGTCGCGGGCCTGGTCACCGTGGGCTCCGTCTACTTCCTCTCCCGCAGCGGCGGGAAGACCGAGGTCGTCACCCTCATCCTCACCGGCATAGCCGTCAACGCCTTCGCCGGCGCCCTCATCGGCCTGTTCGTCTTCTTCGCGGACAGCGGGCAGGTCAACCAGATCACCTTCTGGCAGCTCGGCTCCCTCGCCCAGGCCACCTGGCCCAAGGTGCTCGCCGTACTCCCCTGCGCCCTGGCCGGCCTGCTCATCGCCCCCTTCTCCTCCCGCCGCCTCGACCTCCTCTCCCTCGGCGAGCGCCCGGCCCGCCACCTCGGCATCGACGTCGAGCGGCTGCGCCTCGCCCTCATCCTCGTCGTGGCGCTGCTCACCGCCGCCGCCGTGGCCGTGGCCGGCGTCATCACCTTCGTCGGGCTGCTGGTCCCGCACCTGCTGCGGATGGCCAACGGCCCCGGCCACCGCTTCCTGGTGCCCGGCAGCGCGCTGGCCGGGGCCGTGGTCCTGGTCGCGGGCGATCTGGCCGCCCGTACCCTCGCCCAGCCCGCCGAGCTGCCGCTCGGCGTCCTGACCGCCCTGCTCGGCAGCCCGTTCTTCTTCTGGCTGCTGCGCCGCACCCGGCGCAGGCAAGGAGGCTGGGCGTGAGCGAAGTGACCCGCAGGCTCACCGGGCTGCTCTCCCGGAACCGGCGGACCGTCCCGGCCCGCCCCGCCCCCGGATCGGCCCTCGCCGAGATCACCGGCCTGCACGTCCGGCTCGGACAGCGCGAGGTCCTGGCCGGCATCGACCTGACCGCCCGGGCCGGGGAGGTACTGGCCCTGGTCGGCCCCAACGGCGCGGGCAAGTCCACCCTGCTGGCGGCGCTGGCCGCCGACCTGCCGGCAGCCTCCGGGGAGATCCGGATCGACGGCCGCCCGGTGCACGCGTGGTCGCCGCCCGACCTGGCGTTGCGGCGCTCCGTACTCCCGCAGTCGGCCGCGCTGTCCTTCCCCTTTCCCGTGGCGGACGTCGTACGGATGGGCCGCGCGCCCTGGGCCGGCACTCCGCTCGCCGACGCGGACGAGGAGGCTGTGGCCGCCGCCATGGCCGCGACCGAGGTCACCGATTTCGCCGCCCGCCCCTTCTCCGCGCTCTCCGGCGGCGAGCGGGCCCGGGTCGCGCTGGCCCGCGTACTGGCCCAGCGGGCGCCGCTGCTGCTGCTCGACGAGCCCACCGCCGCCCTGGACCTGCGCCATCAGGAACTCGTGCTGCGGATCTGCCGGGAGCAGGCCGCCGCCGGGGACGCTGTCGTCGTCGTCCTGCACGACCTGGGACTGGCCGCCGCCTACGCGGACCGGACCGCCGTCCTGCACGACGGGCGGATCGCCGCGGCCGGCCCGCCGGTCGAGGTGTTCGAGGACGCGCTGCTCAGCCGCGTCTACCGGCAGCCGGTGGAGGTCCTCCCGCACCCGCGCACCGGCGCACCGCTGGTGGTCCCGGTCCGGGCCGTGAAGCCCTCCGGCCTGCCGGACGGCCCCGCTTGATGCTGCTGGACGGCAGCCTGTCCATCCTCTCGGTGGGCCTGGTGACGTGGATGGCCTTCTGGATGAAGCGCACCGCGCGGCACCTGAAGGCCGAGCTGCACGGCAACCAGCTCACGGTGTGGGTGCTGTACGTGGTCCCCGTGCTGGTGCTGTTCTTCGCCGAGCGCGGCCGCCCGGCGGGCGCGAAGGCACAGGCCGCGGACGCCGCGCCCGCCGGCTGACGGGGTGAGCGGCCCGCCCGCCGGTCACCACAGCCTGTCGGTGTTTCCGGGGTGGAGCGGGACGCGGACGGCGGTGAAGGCCGCGCGGTCCCTGTCCGGGGCGCCGGTGAAGAAGGCCGCCACCACCACCTTGTCGAAGCCGGGGGCGTCGGTGGCCAGCGGCTCCTCTGGGGTGCCGCCCACGAGCACCGTGCCCGGCAGCGGCGCGAAACCGGCCGCCTCGTAGAAGGGTGCGAGGGGCCGGTCGCAGCTGAACAGGGCCAGGTCCACGGCCGGATCGGCCGCCAGCTCGGCGCGGGCCGCCGCCACCAGACGGCCGCCGAGCCCGCGGCCGCGCAGCTCCGGCCGGGTGACCACGCCGCTGAGCCCGGCCGCGCGGTACGTCCTCCCCGCGACCTCGATCTCCTTGAACAGCAGCGCCAGCGCGGCGGCCACCGTGCCGTCACCGGCCAGCAGGAGCAGGGCGCGCGGCGCCAGGGCGTGGTCGTGTCCGGGCGAGGCTCCGGGCCAGGCCGCGGCCTCCAGCACGGCGACCTGGCGGGCCTGCGCAGCGGGCACCTCCGCCTCGGCGAAGCCGACCACCCGCATGCCCTGGCCCGGATCCAGCCCCTCCGGCGATGGAGGAGCGGGGTCCGGGGCGGGGCCCCGGCGGCGGCGCCGCACGGGTTCCTCCCCGCCGGTGTCCGCGCTCACGCGATGCGCACGCCCTCGCCGCCGACCCGGACCCGGGTGTCGCCCGCGCGCAGTTCCACCGTGAGCACGCCCGGCCGGCCCATGTCCGTGCCCTGGTGGAGGGTGAGCACGGCGTCCTTGGGGACCAGGCCGAGCTCGCGGGCGTACGCGCCGAAGGCGGCCGCGGCGGCGCCCGTCGCCGGGTCCTCGACGACGCCGCCGACCGGGAAGGGGTCCCGTACGTGGAACTCCGCCGGGCCCGCGCGCCACACCAGCTGCACGGTGGTCAGGTCCAGGCGCCGCATCAGCGCCTCCAGCCGGGCGAAGTCGTACGCGAGGTCCGCGAGCCGGGCCCGGGTACCGGCGCCGAGCACCAGGTGGCGGGCTCCGGCGTAGGCGATCCGGGGCGGGAACGCCGGGTCCAGGTCCGCCTCCGGCCAGTCCAGCGCGGCCAGCGCCTCGGCGAGGTCGGCCGCGCCGATGTCCTCGGTGTGCGGTTCCACGCTGGTCAGCGTGGCCCGCAGCAGCCCGTCCTGCGAGGTGACGGACACCGGGACGGTTCCCGCCCGCGTCGCCAGGAGCAGCTCCCCGGGGCCGATCCGCTCCCCCAGCGCCACGGCGGTGGCGACGGTGGCGTGCCCGCAGAACGGCACCTCCGCCCGCGGGCTGAAGTAGCGCACGGTGAAGGCCCGGCCCGGCTCGCCCTCCAGGCCCTCGGGCGGGGCGGTCAGGAAGGCCGTCTCGCTGTAGCCGAGTCCGGCGGCGATGCCCAGCATCGCGGAGTCGTCCAGTCCGGCCGCGTCGAGCACGACGCCGGCGGGGTTGCCGCCCGCCGGGTCGCCGGAGAAGGCCGTGTAGCGAAGTACCTGAGTCGTCATGATCGCCTCAACTGCGGGGCGCCGGCGGGCATTCCCGGGGACTCGGCGAGCGGGGCTCGGGGGGCTCAGCCCCGCCCGATGTACGGCATCGACGTCGCCATCACCGTCGCGAACTGCACGTTCGCCTCCAGCGGGAGCTCCGCCATGTGCAGCACCGTGCGGGCCACGTCGGCGGCGTCCATGACCGGCTCGACGGCCAGCTGCCCGTTGGCCTGGAGGATTCCGGTCTGCATCCGCTCGGTCATCTCGGTGGCCGCGTTGCCGATGTCGATCTGCCCGCAGGCGATCTTGTACGGGCGCCCGTCCAGTGACAGGGACTTGGTCAGGCCGGTCATCGCGTGCTTGGTCGCGGTGTAGGCGATGGAGTTCGGGCGCGGCACGTGCGCCGAGATGGAGCCGTTGTTGATGATGCGGCCGCCCTGCGGGTCCTGCGCCTTCATCTGCCGGAAGGCGGCCTGCGCGCACAGGAAGGAGCCCGTCAGGTTGACGTCGACCACCGAGCGCCAGGCCTCGTAGGAGAGGTCCTCCAGCGGGACTCCGCCCGGTCCGAAGGTGCCCGCGTTGTTGAAGAGCAGGTCGAGGCGCCCGTACCGCTCGCGTACGGCCCCGAACAGCGCAGCGACCCCGTCCGGATCGCTGACGTCCGTCGGTACGCAGAGCACGTCGGCGCCGTCGCCGGCCGCCTTGGCGGTCTCCTCGAGCGGCTCGGTCCGGCGGCCCGCCACGGCCACGGACCAGCCTGCCGCGGCCAGGACCAGGGCCACGGAGCGGCCGATTCCCGACCCGGCGCCCGTCACTACAGCGATCTTCGTCGTGGGTTCGTCCATGGGGCCGCAGAGTACGTCACACGGCGCCCCGGTCCCCGGACGTTCCGATTGCTGAGAGCATGGGCCGGTCAGGGGTGCATAAAGAAGACAAGCAGACTGGAGTTCCGCATGTCGGAGAGAGGCCCCGTGACGGCCCGCTCGCACGAACCGTCACCCGAAACGCCCTCCGTCCCCGCCACCGCACCCCTGAAGGCCGCACGCCGCACGGGCCTGCTGGTCACCTTCATACTCGGCGGGCTCACCGCCCTCCCGCCGCTGTCCATGGACATGTACCTCCCGGCCCTGCCGGAGGTCACCGACGTCCTGCACAGCCCTGCCGCCACCATCCAGCTCACCCTCACCGCCTGCCTCGCCGGCATGGCGCTGGGCCAGCTGGTGATCGGCCCGATGAGCGACAAGTGGGGCCGCCGCAAGCCGCTGCTCATCGGCATGGTCGTGTACGTCCTGGCCACCGCGATCTGCGCCCTCGCCCCGACCGCCGAGCTGCTGATCGCCTTCCGCCTGCTCCAGGGCCTGGCCGGCTCGGCCGCGATCGTCATCGCGCGGGCCGTCGTACGCGACCTGTACGACGGGGTCGAGATGGCCCGGTTCTTCTCCAACCTCATGCTCATATCCGGCACCGCTCCGATCGTCGCCCCGCTCATCGGCGGCCAGGTGCTGCGCTTCTCCGACTGGCGCGGGGTCTTCGTCGTCCTCACCGCCGTCGGTTTCGTCCTCACCCTGATGGTGTGGCGCAGCCTCGGCGAGACCCTGCCGCCCGAGCGGCGCCAGACGGGCGGCGTCGGCGCGGCCCTGCGGACCATGCGGGGACTGCTCGGCGACCGCGTCTTCGCCGGCTACACGCTGGCCGGCGGTTTCGCCTTCGCGGTGCTGTTCTCGTACATCGCCGCCTCCCCCTTCGTGGTGCAGGAGATCTACGGTGCTTCGCCCCAGGCCTTCAGCCTGCTGTTCGGCGTCAACTCCTGCGGCCTGATCGCCGTCGGCCAGATCAACGGCAAGCTGCTGGTCGGCCGGGTCGACATGGACAAGACCCTGTCCGTCGGGCTCGCCGTCGTCACGGTCGCCTCGGTGGCCCTGCTGCTCATGGCGACCGGAGTGTTCGGGGAGGTCGGGCTGGTCCCGATCGCCGCAGCGCTGTTCGTGGTGATGTCGGCGATGGGCCTGGTGTTGCCGAACACGAACGCGCAGGCGCTCATGCGCACCCCCCACGCCGCGGGCTCGGCGTCCGCGCTGATCGGCACCTCCTCCTTCCTGGTCGGCGCGGTCGCCTCACCGCTGGTCGGGATCGCGGGCGAGGACACGGCGGTGCCGATGGCGGTGGTGCAGCTGGTCTGCTCGCTGCTGGCTGTGGCCTGCTTCGTCGGCCTGTGCCGCCCTTGGCGATCCAGCCCCGCCGTCGACTGAGGCGCGGGGTGTGGGGCGGAGCCCGGCCGGCATGTCCGGGCGCAGCCCGGGCTCGCCGTAAACTCGGCGGGTGAACGTCTCTGCCCCCACCACCGCCGACACCCTCCGCAGCGCGCTCGGCAGGCTGCTCGACGGACTCCCGCCCAAGCAGGCCGCGGCCGCCGTCGAGCGGCTCATCGCCAGCTACCGGGGGCAGACCCCCACCGACGCGCCCGTGCTGCGCGACCGTTCCGACGTGGCGGCGTACGCGGCGTACCGGATGCCGGCCACCTTCGAGGCCGTCCGGGCCGCCCTGGACGGCCTCGCCGAGGCGGCCCCGCAGTGGGCGCCGGGCACGCACGTGGACGTGGGCGGCGGCACGGGCGCCGCGACCTGGGCGGTGGACGCCACCTGGGACGGCCCGCGGGAGACCACGGTGCTGGACTGGGCCGATCCGGCGCTGACCCTGGGCCGTGAACTGGCGGCGGCCTCCACCTCCGAGGTGCTGCGCGGCGCGGCCTGGCGGCGGGCGGTCATCGGCTCCGGGCTGACGCTGCCCGAAGCCGACCTGGTGACGGTCTCGTACGTACTGGGCGAGCTGACCCCGCAGGCCCGGACGGCCGTCGTCGCCGAGGCGGCCCGGGCCGGACAGACCGTGGTGCTGATCGAGCCGGGCACGCCGGAGGGGTACCTGCGCATCCGCGAGGCCCGCGACCAGCTGATCGCGGCCGGGCTGCGGGTCGCCGCCCCGTGCCCGCACGACGGGACCTGCCCGATCGAGGTCGGGCAGGACTGGTGCCACTTCTCGGCGCGGGTCAGCCGGTCCTCCCTGCACCGGCAGGTCAAGGGCGGCTCCCTCCCGTACGAGGACGAGAAGTTCAGCTACGTCGCCGCGACCCGCTTCCCGACGCAGCCGGCCGCCTCCCGGATCACGCGCAGGCCGCAGATCCGCAAGGGGCTCGTCCTGCTGGACCTGTGCGGCCCCGAGGGGCAGGGCCTGACCCGGGCCACCGTGACCAAGCGCCACGGTGACCTCTACAAGGCGGCGCGGGACGCCGACTGGGGCCAGGCCTGGCCTGCGCCCGCCTCCGAGGGCTAGGGCCTCAGCTCCTGGGTGCAGCACTTCACGCTGCCGCCGCCCTTGAGCAGCTCGCCCAGGTCCATCGGGACCGGCTCGAACCCGCGGTCCCGCAGCGGAGCCAGCAGCCCGGTCGCCGCCTGCGGGAGCAGCACGTGCCGGCCGTCGCAGACCGCGTTCATGCCGAGGGCCGCCGCATCCTCTTCCCCGGCGAGCAGCGCGTCGGGGAAGAGGCGTTTGAGCACGGCCCGACTGCCCGGCGAGAAGGCGGCCGGGTAGTACATGACCTCGTCCCCGTCGAGGACGCACAGGGCCGTGTCCAGGTGGTAGTAGCGCGGGTCCACCAGGTCGAGGCCGATGACGGGGCGGCCGAAGAACTCCTGCGCCTCGTCGTGCGAGAGCGGGCTGGAGCGGAAGCCCCGGCCCGCCAGGAGGTAGCTGGCGGTCACGGCGAAGTCGCCCTCGCCCTCGTTGACGTGGGACGGCTCGTGAATGTCCCGGTAGCCGTGGCCGCGGAACCACTCGAGGTGGATCTCGGCCTCGGCGGCCCGCTCCGGATAGGCGAACCGGGCCCCGAGCACCCGGCCGTCGACGACGAGCGCCCCGTTCGCCGCGAAGACCATGTCGGGCAGCTCGGGGTGCGGTTCGAGGGTCTCGACGGTGTGCCCGAGGGCGCGGTAGCGGTCCCTCAGGTCCTCCCACTGGGCGAGTGCGAGGGGCAGGTCCACCGGTTTCGTGGGATCCATCCACGGATTGATGGAGTAGGTGACCTTGAAGTGCACGGGTGGGCACATCAGATAGCGCCGGGGTGTGGCGTCTCTGCGCAAAGAAGGCTCCTCACGACTTACGACGAGTGTGGAGAGAATCGTCTCTCCTCACGCCGGACACCGCAGTGAACTGATTGGGTGGTTTAACGGACAAGAGGAAGACGAGACGTCTCGGTTGGTAGTTTCAGGACATGACGAAGACCCCTGACGCCACCCGCCGCAGCGACCGCTCCCGGCGGGCCATTCTCGACGCCGCGCTCGCGCTGGTCGGGGAGGTCGGCTACAACAAGCTGACCATCGAGGCGATCGCCGCCCGGGCCGGGGTCGGCAAGCAGACCATCTACCGCTGGTGGCCCTCCAAGGCCGCCGTCCTCCTCGACGCCTCGCTCTCGCTCGCCGGGGAGGCGGAGACGGAAGGCCAGTGGACCGGCTTTCCCGACACCGGGGACCTCGCGGCCGACCTGAAGTACGTCCTGCGGGCGACGGTGGACGAGCTGTGCGACGAGAAGTACGCGGCCCCCGCGCGCGCCCTGACGGCGGCCGGGGCGACCGACCCCGAGCTCGGGGCCCGTTTCAACGAACGGCTGCTGGAACCGCAGCTCGCTCTGTACGAGGCCCGTTTGCGCACGGCTCGCGAGGCGGGCCAGCTGGCCCCGGACACCGATCTTCGGCTGACGGTGGAGATGCTGCTGGGCCCGCTCACGTACCGCTGGCTGCTGCGGACGCAGCCGCTGACGCACGCCTTCGCCGACGCGCTGGTGAACCGGGTACTGGGCGGGGTGGCCAACGTCACCGTCCCCTGACCGGAAACCAAATGGCTGAATTCTGTGGTTATGTGGGGGTTGCCGGTCACCCATCCCCAACCCCCCGGTCACCGAGACCGGTCACCCGGGGCGCAGGATGGTGGGACCATGTGAAGGTCCGCCGGGGATACGGTGAGGTGAGGGGATAGATGGGGTCTGAGTCCGGCCGCGTCAAACGCGGCGAGCAGAGCAGGATTTCCCAGTGGCTGCGCCGGCGGCAGAAACCCACCGCCGAGGACCCCGGAAAGGAGCGCGAGGCGCTCCTCCTGGCCGTCGCCGCCGCCGGTCTGCCGCTCGCACCTGCCGCCCATCCCGCCGGTTACCGGTGTTCGTGCGACCGGATCGGCTGTCCGACGCCTGCACGCCACCCGCTCTCCTTCGCCTGGCAGACCCAGTCGACCACCGACCGCGCGCAGGTCGAACGGTGGGCGCGCAACCAGCCCCAGGCCAACTTCATCACCGCGACCGGCATGGTCCACGACGTACTGGACGTCCCGCTGGAAGCCGGCGCCGCCGCGCTCGCCCGCCTGCTGGAAGCCGGCATCGAGGTCGGCCCGGTCGCCGAGTCGGGCGGCACCGGGGAGCAGGCCCGGATGCTCTTCTTCACCGCCACCCGCGGGACCCCCGAGGACGAGGACGAGTGGTGGCCCTGCGAACTGGACTGCCATCCCGAGACGATGGACGAGCACCCGGGCCTGCGGTGGCACTGCCGTGGCAGCTATGTCCTGGTGCCTCCGGCGGCCCTGCCCGGTGACGAGGCGGTGACGTGGCTGCGCGGCATGGAGCACCCCCTGCCGGATCCCCTCACCCTCCTGGAAACCCTGACGGACGCCTGCGCCACGTACGCGGGCACCGCGAACCTGACCCCGGCCGCGGTCGCCTGGCCCCTGGGCCACTAGCCCCCCGGGCCCCGCGCCTCAAACGCCGGCCAAGATCCAGCCCAGCCGGCGCTTGAGGCGCGGGGCGCGGGGCAGAGCCCCGATCTTGTGCCCGCAGGTGCGAACGCGGCTCAGCCACATCCAGCCCCGCCGGCGCTTGAGGCGCGGAGCCCGGGGCAGAGCCCCGATCTTGTGCCCGCAGGTGCGAACGCGGCTCAGCCGAATCCAGCCCCGCCGGCGCTTGAGGCGCGGGGCCCGGGGCAGAGCCCCGGTCTTGCGGCCCCCGCCGGGGCTCAGTGGTGGATTTGGGTGACCACCACGTCCAGGGCCCAGGCCCTGCCCGGCTTCGCGGGGGCCTCGGCCTCGACCACGTAGCCCAGGTCCCGCAGGGCCTCGACCAGTTCGGCCGGCGAAGCCGGAGCGACTCCCGCGAGCAGAAGGTCCCGCACCAGCCGACCCTTCGTCGCCTTGTTGAAGTGGCTCACCACGGACCGCTTCTCCACCCCGTCCACCACCTGCGCATGCAGCACCCGCACGGTGGCCGTCCGCCCCGCCACCTCCCCCTTCGGCTTCCACGCGGACGCGTACGCCGCCGACCGCAGGTCCAGCACCAGCCCCTCCCCGGCCACGGCGGGCAGCACCTCCGCCATCGGCCCCCGCCAGTACGCCCCCAGCGCCCCGCGCCCCGGCAGCTTCACGCCCATCGAGCAGCGGTACGACGGGATCCGGTCGGTGATCCGCACCGCACCCCACAGCCCCGAGAAGACCAACAGCGATTCCTCGGCCAGCGCCCGCGCCGCCGGCGTCAGGTCCGCCGGCCCCAGCGCGTCGTACAGCACGCCGGTGTAGATCTCCCCGGCCGGCCGGGCCGGAGCCGACCGCAGCTCCGCGTTCTTCGCGACCTCGCCGCGCAGGCCCTCGCTCAGGCCCAGCACCTCGCGCGCCTTGAGCTCGTCCGCCGCGCACAGCTCGACCAGCTCGTCCAGGACCCCCGCACGGGCCTCGGCCAGACCCGGCAGCGACAGCGACTCCGGCTTCAGCGGTGCGCCGGAGCCGCCGGCGGCCTTTCCTTCGGACGGCGGCAGCAGCACGAGCACGGTGGATCTCCTTCGGTACGACACGGCGCAGGGGGTGCGGCCCCCGAGCCAGGGTAGACGGCCCGCGCCCCCCGCCCGGACCCTCGGCCCCGGCGGCCGTCCCACCGTCAAAGCCGCCCGAACCGCGCACATCGCCCGGCCAGGGCCTAGGCTCGGGTCCATGCCACGCCGCCACATGCACATGACCGGCGCGGACGGGGCTGCCCTGCGGGCCGCCCTGCGCGCACTGCGGACGAAGCTGGGCGTGCCGGAGGAGTTCCCGGCCGAGGTGCTCGCCGAGGCCGAGCGGGCCGCCCGGGAACCCCGCCTGCCCGACACCGACGCCACCGACCTCCCCTTCTTCACCGTCGACCCGCCCTCCTCCCGCGACCTCGACCAGGCCATGCACCTGGCGAGGCGGCCCGCCGGCGGCTTCCGGGTCCACTACGCCATCGCCGACGTCGCCGCCTTCGTCACCCCGGGCGGCGCGCTCGACGCGGAGGCCCACCGCCGCGTCACCACCCTCTACTTCCCCGACGGCAGGGTCCCGCTGCACCCGGCCGTGCTCTCGGAGGGCGCGGCCAGCCTGCTGCCCGACCAGACCCGCCCCGCGCTGCTCTGGCGCCTCGACCTCGACGCCGAGGGCCGGGTGGAGACCACCGACGTACGCCGCGCCCTCGTGCGCAGCCGGGCCAGGCTCGCGTACGACGGCGTCCAGAAGGCCATCGACACCGGCACCGCCGAGGAGCCCGTCGCCCTCCTCGAGGACATCGGCCGGCTCCGCGAGGCCCTCGAAGTGGAGCGCGGCGGCATCTCCCTGAACGTGCCCGAGCAGGAGGTCGTCGCCCACGACGGCTCGTACACCCTGGCCTACCGGGCCCCGCTCCCGGCCGACGGCTGGAACGCCCAGATCTCCCTCATGACCGGCATCGCCGCGGCCGACCTGATGCTGGCCGCCGGAACCGGAATCCTGCGGACCCTCCCCCGGGCCCCCGACGGCGCCGTCGGCAGGCTGCGCCGGGCGGCGAAAGCCCTGCGGATCGACTGGCCGCACCACGTCCCGTACGCCGAACTCGTGCGCTCCCTCGACCCGCACCGCCCCGACCACGCCGCCTTCCTCCAGGAGTGCACGGCCCTGCTGCGCGGCGCCGGCTACACCGTCTTCACCGGCGGCGAGACCCCGGACCCCGCGATCCACGCGGCGGTCGCGGCCCCGTACGCCCACTGCACCGCCCCGCTGCGCCGGCTCGTCGACCGGTACGCCGGCGAGCTGTGCCTGGCGGCGGTGGCCGGGGCCGAGCCACCGCAGTGGGCGGTGGCGGCGCTGGACGCGCTGCCCAAGGAGATGGCGGACGGCGCCCGGCTGGCCAACGGGGCCGAGCGGGAGTGCGTGGACCTCGTCGAGGCCGCCCTGCTCAAGGACCGCGTCGGGGAGACCTTCGAGGCCACGGTGATCGACGTCAAGGACCGTGAGCCGCGGGAGGGAACGGTCCACCTGGAGGACCCGGCGGTGGTCGGCCGCGTGGTGTCCACCGCCCTGGAACTGCCGCTGGGCGAGCGGATCCGGGTCCGCCTGACGGAGGCGGACCCGGGCACCGCGAAGGTCCTGTTCGCCCCGGCATGATGCCGGGAGCCCCGGCTACGCGGGCTGCCGCAGCGCGCTGACCAGCGCGCGCGGGTCGTCCGCGTGGAAGCGGATGGTCCGCGCCTCTCCCACGGCGCCGAGCGGGCGGGTGAAGGGCAGCGGCCGGGTCAGCTCCAGGGTCACCGTGGTCTGGCTGCCCACGATCAGGTCCAGCTCCCCGTCCTCGGACAGCGTGACCAGCCGCCCCTGCGGATAGCGCCGGTCGACCCGGACCGAAGCCACCGCGTCCGGCGGGACGACGAGGTCGAACAGGGCCCCGTACCGGATCCGCAGCGAGCCGTCGGCCCGGACCACGTGCGGTCGCGCGACACAGGCGGCGTGCAGGGCGAGCACGATCAGGATCCCGTACACGTCCAGGACGAGCACCACCCGGTGGACCGCGGGCCAGGGGATGAGCACGGCCAGGGCGACCGTCTCGACCGCCGACACGAAGACCATTCCGTACATCATGGCGGTCTGCGGCCCCGTGTACCCGGCGGCCACGTCCCCGGCCCGGACCCCGTGCTTGCGGCGCAGCACCCACCAGCCGAGGGAGGCCGCGGCGCGCAGCTCGTGCCGCAGCAGCCGCCGCACCTGGACGGGGACGACCGTGTGCACGGCCGCTCCCCAGGCCTCGCGGGGCTCCGCTCCCCGGGCGCGGGCGGCGGCGTACAGCGAGCGCAGCACCCAGGCCTCCAGCAGGAGCACGGCGAGCACCAGGACCTCGGCCGCCGCCACCGCCCACGCGGGGAGCCGTACGCCCGCGACCAGGCAGCAGACCAGCAGCAGTTCCCCCGGTATGACGGCCGCGGCCGCCATCCGCGCCACCCGCACCCCGTTCATCCCCGACCCCTCTCCATGAATGCCTCCATCACCAGGCGGACGACTTCCGCCTGCGCGGGCGCGAACTCGGCGAGCAGCGCCTCCTTGAACCCGGGCACGACCGCGCCCTCGGCGGGGACCGCGGCGAACACCTCGTCGGGGACGGCCGCGATCAGCTCGGCCGCCAGGCCCGGGATCCGCGGATCGTCCACGGCGGCGTCGGCGAGCTCGTCCAGCCGCTCGTACAGGGCCAGCACCGCGGGATCGGCGGCCAGCGGCCCGAGGGCGGCGTAGAGCTCCTCGCCGCCGGAGCCCGAGGCGTCCAGCAGCGTCAGGTGCTCGAGGTCCTTCGCGGCGGACGGCGAACCGGTGGGCGGCGCCTTGGCCAGCAGCGCGGCGAGAGCGGGCGAGAGCGGTTCGGCCTCCCCGGGCGGGGCGGCCAGCAGCACCGCGAGCCGCCGCCGGCGCTCGCCGATCTCGGCCTGCTGGCGGGCCAGGTCGGCGTCGAGCTCTTCGAGTACGTCGGCCAGTTCGCGCCCGGCGTCGTCCGCGAGGACGTCGCGCACCTCGTCCAGGCTGAGCCCGAGCTCGGTGAGCCGGCGCACGCGGGCCAGCAGGACGGCGTCGCGGACGCTGTAGGCCCGGTAGCCGTTGGGGCGCCGCTCCGGTTCCGGGAGCAGCCCGACATGGTGGTAGTGCCGGATCGCCCGGGCCGTGACCCCGACGAGCGCGGCGATCTCTCCGATCCGCATGCCCCCAGTAGAAACCCTGCCGTTGCGTCAAGGTCAAGCGGCGACGGCACAGCCGGTAACATGGTCGCCACGACAGACGAGTCGGCCGGGCGGCCGCGTCGGGATCTGAACGATCCCGCCGAGGAACGTCCGGGCTCCACAGGGCAGGGTGGTGGGTAACGCCCACCCGGGGTGACCCGCGGGACAGTGCCACAGAAAACAGACCGCCGGGGGCTTCGGCCCCCGGTAAGGGTGAAACGGTGGTGTAAGAGACCACCAGCGCCTGAGGTGACTCAGGCGGCTAGGTAAACCCCACCCGGAGCAAGGTCAAGAGGATCCGTCTCCGGACGGGTCTGCGCGAACGCTCGAGGGCTGCCCGCCCGAGTTCGCGGGTAGACCGCACGAGGCCGGCGGCAACGCCGGTCCTAGATGGATGGCCGTCTCCCCGGCGACCGCGAGGTCGCCGGGCGACAGAACCCGGCGTACAGGCCGGCTCGTCTGCCGTTCCCACTCCGTTCGGGGTGCCGCGCACACGAGAACCCCCCGCCCGTACGGGCGGGGGGTTCTGTGCGTCCACCGGCCGTGCCTACCGCAGGTGGGACGTGTCGTTCAGCAGCCGGACCGAGGCGTTGCCGTCCGCGTAGTACGCCACCGCCGACAGGGAGGCCGCCGACAGCTCCATCCGGAACAGCGACTCCGGCGGGGCGCCCAGGGCGAGGCGGACCATGATCTTGACCGGTGTCACGTGCGTGACCAGCAGGACCGTGCGGCCCGCGTGCTCGGCGAGCAGCCGGTCGCGGGTCGCCGAGATCCGGCGGGTGGCGGCCGTGAAGCTTTCGCCGCCGCCCGTGGGGGCTGCCCGCGGGGAGTCCAGCCACGCCTGGAGGTCGTCGGGGAACCGCTCGCGCACCTCGGCGAAGGTCAGCCCTTCCCAGGCCCCGAAGTCCACCTCGCGCAGGCCCTCTTCGACCGTCACCGTGAGGCCGAGGCGGTCGGCGACGGCCTGGGCGGTCTCGCGGCAGCGGCGCAGCGGGGAGCTGATGACCGTCTGGACGGTGCCGCGTGCGGCCAGCGCCTCGGCCACGGCCGACGCCTGGCGCCGCCCGGCCGGGGACAGCTCGGGGTCGCTGCCCCCGCTGCCGGAGAAGCGCTTCTGCGGGGTGAGGGCGGTCTCGCCGTGGCGCAGCAGCACGAAGGTGGCGGGCGTGCCCATGTCGGGCCCCCAGCCGGTACCTCCGGTGGTGGGCCGGGGCAGCCCGGCCCCGGCCGGGGCGGCTTCGCCGGCCGAACCGGATACCGCTGCCGCTGCCGGGGCCGGGATCAGGCCCGGCTCGGCGAACAGCGTGTCGGAGCCCGCCGGTTCGGCGGAGGCGGCGACGCGGGCGGCGCGCGTGTCCGCGGCCTCGGTGGAGGCGGAGGCCGCGCCCGACGCGGTCGCAGGCGCCGGCGCCGTCACTCGCGTACCCCCGCCGGAGGCAAGGGCGGCGCGCACCGCGGCAGCGCCCTTCGCCGCGTCGCCCGCAGGCCCGGCCAGGGCGGCGGCACCGCGGTCGAGCGCGGCGGAGGACGCCGACGGCTCCCACTGCTTGCCGCGCTTGCCCGCGTCCATCGCCTCGTTGGCGAGCCGGTCCGCGTGCTTGTTCTTCTCGCGCGGGATCCACTCGTACGTCACCTGGGCGCGCGGCAGGATCTTCGCGGCCGCGGCGGCGAGCGGCTTCATGTCCGGGTGCTTGATCTTCCAGCGGCCGGACATCTGCTCGACGACCAGCTTGGAGTCCATCCGGACCAGCACCTGCGCGTCGGACGCCAGTTCACGGGCGGCCGTGAGCCCGGCGATCAGGCCCTTGTACTCCGCCACGTTGTTCGTCGCGACGCCGATGTACTCCGCGCGCTCGGCCAGCGTCTCGCCCGTCACCGGGTCGAAGACGACCGCGCCGTAGCCGGCGGGCCCCGGGTTGCCCCGGGAGCCGCCGTCCGCCTCCACGACGAACCGGACAAGCCCCTGCATCAGATGCCCGAGTCGGCCGTACGGACCAGGATGCGGCCGCAGTTCTCGTGGCGCACGACCTGGTCGCGGGCCGCGGCCTTGATCTCGTTGACCTCGGCCATGTCGAGCTCGAGGCGGCAGCCCTCGCAGCGGCGCTGGTACAGGCGCGCGGCACCGACCCCGCCCTGCTTGACGCGGATCTTCTCGTAGAGGGCCATCAGGTCGGCCGGCATGGACGCGACGATGACCTCGCGGTCCTTGGCGATCTGGGTGGCCTCGGCGTCGAGCTCGCCGGTGGCCGCGTCGCGGCGCGCGGTGGCGTCGGTCAGCTTGCCCTCGAGGGCAAAGACGCTCCCGGTGAGGCCGGTGACCCGCTCCTGCGCGGCCTCCAGACGCTCCATGACCTCCAGGACCACGTCCTCCAGGTCGCCCTGCCGCTTGGCCAGGGAGACGACCTCGCTCTGCAGGTTGGCCACGTCCCGGGCCGAGATGCCCACGCCGGAGTCCAGGCGCTGCTGGTCGCGTGCGGCGCGCTGGCGCACCTGGTCCACGTCCTGCTCCGCCTTGGTCTGCTCGCGCGCGGCGTCGCTGGCCTGGGTCTGGGCGGCGACGAGCAGGTCGCGCTGCTGGCTGAGGTCCTTGGTCAGGGAGTCGACCTCGGCGTGCTCGGGCAGCGACTTGTGCTTGTGGGCGAGCTGAGACAGCCGCACGTCCAGGGCCTGGACGTCGAGAAGTCGGATCTGGTCGGCGGGCTCGGCGTTCAGTTGGGGGCTCCAGAGATAGAAGGGTGTGTGACGGACGGCGCGTGCGCCGTCCACGGGTCGGTGACCGTGCGCGAGACGTGGGTGCGCAGACCCCAGCCGTGGCGCTCGGAGATCGCGTCGAGCTGGGCCGCGGCCTGCTCGCACCAGGGCCACTCGGTGGCCCAGTGGGCGGCGTCGACGAGGGCGAGCGGGCTCTGCTCGCGGGCCTCGGAGACCGGGTGGTGGCGCAGGTCGGCGGTCAGGAAGACGTCCACGCCGGCGGCGCGGACCTGCTCGAAGAGGCTGTCGCCGGAGCCGCCGCTGACGGCGATGCGGCGGATCAGGGCGTCCGGGTCGCCGGCGACGCGGATGCCCTGGGCGGTCTGCGGCAGCCAGGCCGCGGCGCGGGCGGCGAACTCGCGCAGCGTCTCGGGGTGGTCCAGTTCGCAGATCCGGCCGAGGCCGCGGCGGCCCGCGGGGTCGGTGGGGTCGGGCACCAGCGGGCCGGTGATCCGCAGGTCCAGGGCGCCCGCGAGGGCGTCGGAGACCCCGGGGTCGGCGGTGTCGGCGTTGGTGTGGGCGACGTGCAGCGCGATGTCGTTCTTGATCAGCGTGTGCACGACCCGGCCCTTGAAGGTGCCGGCCTCGACGGTGGTGGTGCCGCGCAGGTAGAGCGGGTGGTGGGTGACGATCAGGTCGGCGCCGAGCTTGACGGCTTCGTCGACGATCTCCTGTACGGGGTCCACGGCGAACAGCACCCGGGAGACCTCGGCTTCGGGGTCTCCGCAGACGGTGCCGACGGCATCCCACTGCTCGGCCCGCGAGGGGGGCCAAAGAGCGTCCAGCGCGGCGATGACTTCAGAGAGACGGGGCACGGGGCAAGGCTACCGTCCGTGGCGCCCGCCCCATGGCCCGGCCGCTCGTGGGCCGGGCCAGGGGCGCTCGCCGGGGGCTCGGTGGTGCGGCTCGGCTGCTTGACCAGGAAGCCGCGCAGGTCGTCGAGGACCTTGCCGGCGGCGGTCACGCCGCGGCCCAGGTACCAGGTCTCGTCGGTTTGCCTTCCTTCTTGAGGTAGTCGGGAATGCCCTCGTCCCCCTCGGCCGGCGCGTAGCCCACGGGCCGCATGCCCGGCGAGCAGCACAATCGTCGGCGCACCCTCAGGGGAACCGCCGCCCGGCCACCCGTACGTGTGAAGCGGGGTTGGTCGTGTTGTTCGGCAGGAAGTGCGAAAACTAGCTTCCTCACCGGAGGTGAAGCACGGATGACTGTCTGTGCCATCGAAACGACGCGCACGGCCCCGTTCACGATCGCCGCGGACGGGGCGTACGCCGCCCGGCTCGCCGGCCACGGTGATGCGCTCTACGCGGAGCGCTGGACCCTGGCCGGGCCCGAGCCGTACGCGGTGCCGCTGCCGCTCGCGCAGCCCGAGGAGGCCGACAGCGAGCTGCTGCCGCTGGCCGACGGGCGGGTGCTGATCCACCGGCGGGTGGCGGACCGGCACGCCTTCGCCCTGCTGTACCCGACGGGCGCCGCGTCGGGGCCGCGCACCGGCGAGCTCCAGCTGGGCGGGGTGGAGCGGGAAGACGGCGTACGGGTCCGCCTGCTGCCGCCGTCCCCGGACGGGCGCGGCGCGTTCGCGCTGGCCGCGGGCGAAAGCGGGACCACGGTCTGGCAGGTGACCGGAAGCGCCTTCGGGCCGCAGCGCGTGGCCGAGGTCCCGGGCCGCTGCTCCGGCGGCGTCTGGCTGGACCGGACGGGCCGGCTGCTGGCCCTGGACCGCGACCTGGACGGCACCGCCAAGGCCGTGGCCGTGGACCTGGAGCGCGGCGGCGAGGTGTCCCCGCTGCTGCAGATCGCGGAGCACAGCGAGGACCGGCTGCTGCTGGCCGACCCCGACAGCGGGCTGCTGCTGATCCGCTCCGACGCGCCGGGCGCACCGCGCCTGGGCTGGGGGGTGCTGGGCAGCTCCCTGCCGGTCCGCTTCCCGGAGTGCCTGCGGCACCAGGACGCGACCCCGTTCGCGGTCCAGCCGGGCCAGGCGCTGATGCCGGAGACCTGCGGGGTGGCTCTGCGGCTGCCCGACGGTGACATCGGCCTGTGGCGCCCCGCCGACCGGCACGTGTTCCGGCTCGGGGCGCCCCAGGGCTGGCTGGGCGGTACGGGGCTGTGGAGCCCGGAGGGCCGCCTGCACCTCCCGTACGCGACCCCGGACGTGCCCTGCGGGATCCTCGGGCTGAGCCTTCCGCCCGCCCCTCCCCCGCCGGTCCGCCTGGACCCCGTACCGCCGCCCGCGCCCCGCCCGGTACCCCTCCAGCAGGCGCCGCTCAGTCGTGCTTGAGGCCCAGCACCTCCGTCGCGGCGAAGGTCTCGTTCGCCGGGCGGGAGTCGTAGTGCGGGGTCAGGACCTCGTCGAGCTCCTGGTAGGAGAAGGCCTCCTTGGCCGTGTCGAACTTCGCGGCCACCTTGGGGCGTTCCATGACGACCACGATCCCGCCGTGTACGACGAACAGCTGGCCGTTGGCCTTGGCCGCGGCGGGTGAGGCCAGGTAGCCGACGAGCGGGGAGACGTGCTCGGGGGCGAGGGCGTCCAGCTTGCCCTCCTCGGGGACCTGGAAGCCGGCGAAGACGTCCTCGGTCATCCGGGTCCGGGCGCGCGGGCAGATGGCGTTGGCCGTCACGCCGTACTTCGCGAGGGCCAGGGCGGTGGACGTGGTCAGGCCCACGATGCCGCCCTTGGCCGCCGCGTAGTTCGGCTGCCCGGCCGAGCCGCCGAGGAAGGCCTCGGACGAGGTGTTGATGATCCGGCCGTAGACCGGGGCGCCCGCCGCCTTCGACCGCTCCCGCCAGTGCACGGACGCGAAATGGGTGGTGTTGAAGTGGCCCTTGAGGTGGACCCGGATCACCGAGTCCCACTCCGCCTCCGACATGGAGAAGACCATCCGGTCGCGCAGGATGCCCGCGTTGTTGACCAGGATGTCCAGCTTGCCGAAGCTGCCGACGGCCAGCTCGACCAGCTCGCGCGCCTGCTCGAAGTCGGCCACGTCGCCCAGGTGCGCGACGGCCTGCCCGCCCGCGGCCCGGATCTGCGCGGCCACCTCCTCCGCCGGGGCGGCCGAGGCCTCCCCCGAGCCGTCCCGGCCGGGCTGCCCGAAGTCGTTGACGACCACGCTCGCGCCGAGCCGCGCGAGTTCGATCGCCTCGGCCCGGCCGAGCCCGCGCCCCGCGCCGGTGACGATGGCGCAGAGCCCCTCAAGTGGCAGTGACATCCGTACGGTTCCCCTCGCAGTCGGTGGAACGGGTCAGAGTTCGATGCAGGTGCGCAGGGCCACGCCGGTGCGCATCTGGTCGAGCGCGTCGTTGATCTCGGCGAGCTGCACGCGGTGCGTGATCAGGCCCGCCAGGTCCACCCGGCCGGCCCGCCACAGCGCGATGGTGCGCTCGTATGACCGCAGGACGTCGCCGCCGCCGTACATGGACGGGAGGATCTTCTTCTCGTCGAAGAAGAGGGAGAACATGTCGATCTGGTAGGTGTCGTCCATGGCGCCCGCGCCGACGATGACCACGCTGCCGCCGCGCCGGGTCATCTTGTAGGCGGTCTGCGCGGTGGCGGACTTGCCGACGACCTCGAAGACGTAGTCGAAGCCCTCGCCGCCGGTGATCCGGTTCTTGGCGTCGTCGAAGGCGTCCGGCGCGACCGCCTCGGTGGCCCCGAACCGCAGGGCCGCGGCGCGCCGCGACTCCACCGGGTCGACGGCGATGATCTGCGCCGCGCCCTGGACCTTGGCGCCCTGGATGACGGATATGCCGACGCCGCCGCAGCCGATGACGGCGACCGAGGAACCGGCCTCCACCTTGGCGGTGTTGATGGCCGCGCCGAGGCCGGTGGTGACCCCGCAGCCGATGAGCGCGGCGATGTCGAAGGGCACGTCGTCGGGGATCGGCACGGCGCACGCGGCGTCGACGACGAGCTCCTCGGCGAAGGTGCCGGTGGCGGCGAAGCCGAAGATGTCGCCGCCCGCGCGCTTGAAGTTGGGGGTGCCCGCGTTCACCAGGCTGGCCAGGCACAGGTGTCCCTGGCCGCGCTTGCAGGACGGGCAGTGGCCGCACGGCGGCAGCCAGCAGACGAGGACCCGGTCGCCGATCTTGTGGCTGGTGACGCCGTCACCGACGTCGCAGATCACACCGGAGCCCTCGTGGCCCGGGATGAAGGGGGCGGGCTGCGGCAGGACGCCGCTCATCGCGGAGAGGTCGGAGTGGCACAGGCCGGTGGCCTTGATCCGGATCTTGACCTTGCCGGGGCCGAGGCCCACGGCCTCCATGTCGTCGACGACCTCGAGCTTGTCCTGGCCGATCTCGCTCTGCAGTGCTGCGCGCACGGTGCGGCTCCTTAAGTCCTTGCGGTCTCGTGCTTACGAGTGTTCGACGACGGTGTCGGCGAGGACGGGCGCGTCGTCGCGGTCGGCGGCGCTCACGGCCACCAGGACGCGGCCGGGCTCCTGCCACATCCGGATGCGCAGGGTCTCGCCGGGGAAGACGATCCCGGCGAAGCGCGTGCGGTAGGAGCGGACCCGGGACACGTCCCCGCCGAGGGCCGTGTCGACGACGGCTTTGAGGGTCATCCCGTACGAGCACAGGCCGTGCAGGATCGGCCGGTCGAAGCCGGCCATCTTGGCGAACTCGGGGTCGGCGTGCAGGGGGTTCCAGTCGCCCGAGAGGCGGTAGAGCAGTGCCTGCTCCTCGCGGATCGTGCGTTCCTCGACCCGGTCCGGCGCGCGTTCGGGCAGCTCCTCGCGGACGGAGGGCCCGCGCTCGCCGCCGAACCCGCCTTCGCCGCGTACGAAGATCTGCGCGTCGCTGGTCCACAGCGGCCCGTCGGCGTCCGCGACCTCGGAGCGCAGCACGATCACGGCCGCCTTGCCCTTGTCGTAGACGGCGGCGACCTTGGAGCTGGAGGTGGCCTGCCCCTTGACGGGGATGGGCCGGTGGAGCTCGATGGAGTGGCCGCCGTGCAGGACGTGGGCGAGGTTGACCTCGATGCCGGGTTGGCCGAGGCCGCCGAGCATGGCCATGCCGGCGCCGGCGACGGTCGCGAAGCTGGGGAGGACGTGGAGCTTGGATTCGAGGGTGTAGCGCAGCTCGTCGGGGTCGGTGGCACCTCGTTGCCCGTCTCTGGACGTGCCGGCGCCGAGGCCGAGGTGGTAGAGCTGGATGTCCTTGTGGCCCCAGCCGATGTCCCCCTGGCGGGGGTCTGCGGCGAGGGCCCTGGCGGCATCGATCGGCATGTGGATGCTGCTCCCTGTCGTGGAAACGGGGGCCTTGGAAGACCTCGGTGCGGCCGTCCGCACCGTCGGCCGCACCGAGGTCGTATGCGGGCCGGCCCGCGGCACGTTCTAGAACGCGTTCTAGGGCCGGTGAAGGAATGTATAACGCACGCCCCAGCAGTTGGGAAGACTCCTGACTTCGCGTCAGATACGCTGTCCCGGTGGACGAAATGCCCGCCCCGCACCGCCCTGTCCGATCCCTGCGCGTCCTGCTGCATCCGCCGAACCCGGCCTTGGCGCTCCAGCTCGGCCTGCAGCCCGACATCGAGGTCGTACGGGACATGACGGCCCGTCCGGCGGTCGCCCTGGTCGAGGACGCGGGCGCCGTCGCCGGACTGCTGGCGGACGATGCGGAATGCCGGGTCCTGGTCCTGGCCGGCTCGGCCCGGCCGGGCCTGCTGGACGCGGTCCTCGCGGCGGGCGCGGCCGGGCTGGTCCTGCGCGACGGCCCCGTCAAGGACCTGGCGGACGCCCTGCGGCGCGCTTCGCAGGGCGAGACGGTGATCGACCCGGCGCTGGCCGGGCCGTAAGCCGCGAGCCGCGAGCCGCGAGAGGCGCGAGAGGCGGGTTACGCCGCCGCGGGGGCGAAGGGGAACAGCGCGTCCGCCCCGGGCCGCACGATGCCGTAGCTGCTCTCCGGCACCTCGTTCCAGGCGCCGGGCAGGTCACCGAGGGGCTCGGACACGATGAGCCGGGTCTCGTCGGACACTTCCTGCAGGAAGGCCACGTCGGGGTGCAGCCTGCGCAGCGTGTCGACCCGGCTGCTGTAGAACAGCGACCGGGACTTGTGCTCGCTGGAGTAGCGGAAGGCCCACACGCTTTCGCCGTCGGTGATGGCGAGCGTCATCTGGAGCGGGAACTCCACGCCGTGGGCGCGGCCCGCCCGCTCCACCACTCCCGCCATCGTGGCGACGGCGGCCGGCGGGTCGTCCTCCAGGCCGAACGTGAGGGCCAGGTAGAACATCACCTCCGAGTCGGTCGTCCCCTCGATGTCGGCGAACAGGGCCGGATCGACGAGCAGGCACAGCTCCCGGCGCATCAGGTGGAACCCCGCGATGGCCCCGTTGTGCATGAACATCCAGCGTCCGTGCCGGAAGGGATGCGAGTTCGTCTGCTGCACGGCCGTGCCGGTCGATGCCCGGATGTGCGCGAAGAAGAGCGGGGAACGGACATGGTCCGCGATCTCCCGCAGGTTCCGGTTGTTCCACGCGGGGCCGATGTCGCGCAGGATCGCCGGGGTATCGGTCTCCTCCGTTTCCGTGTACCACCCGACGCCGAACCCGTCGCCGTTCGTCGTTTCCACACCCAGCTTGGAGTGCAGGCTCTGATCGATCAGCGAGTGCACGGGTTTGTACAGGATGGTGTCGAGCAACATCGGCGTTCCTGAATACGCGAGCCATCGGCACATGCGGCATCACCTGTAGTCCCTTGGAACCCTGGACCCGCCCCGCCCGTCCGTCCGTCCCCGAGCCGGGCAACGCCGCAGGGCGTGGTCCGGCCCTCTTATTCTCGGCTCCTTCCCCGGGGCGCGCCACGCGAAGCGGACCTTCCTCCTCGCGCCTACCGCCGCAGCAGCGTCACCACCGCGGCCCCGCCCAGCCCGATGTTGTGGGCGAGGCCCACGCCCGCGCCGGGGACCTGGCGGGGACCGGCCTCCCCGCGCAGCTGCCACACCAGCTCCGCCGCCTGCGCGAGCCCCGTCGCCCCCAACGGGTGGCCCTTGGAGATCAGGCCGCCCGAGGGGTTCACGACCCAGCGTCCGCCGTAGGTGGTGGCGCCGCTCTCGACGAGCTTGCCGGAGGCCCCGTCCTCGCACATGCCGAGCGCCTCGTACGTCAGCAGCTCGTTGACCGAGAAGCAGTCGTGCAGCTCGATGACGTCCACGTCCTCGATGCCGAGCCCCGAGGCCTCGTACACCCGGCGGGCCGCGGCGGCCGTCATCGGCTTGCCGACGACGTCGATGCAGGAGCCGCCGAAGCTGGCCTCGGTGTCCGTCGTCATCGACTGGGCGACGATCTCCACCGCCTTGTCGTGCAGCTCGTGCCGCACCACGAACCGCTCGGACACGACGAGCGCGGCGGCCGCCCCGTCCGACGTCGGCGAGCACTGGAGCTTCGTCAGCGGCGCGTGGATCTCCTTCGCCGCCAGGATCTCCTCCACCGAGTACACGTCCTGGAACTGCGCGTTCGGATTGTTCGCCGAGTGCCGGTGGTTCTTCGCGCCGACCGCCGCCAGCTGCGCGGCCGTGGTCCCGTACCGCTCCATGTGCTCCCGCGCCGCGTTCCCGAAGATCTGCGCGGTCGGCGGCGACATCTCGAAGCCGTGCGCCGCCGCCATGATCCCGTAGTGCCGGGCCACCGGAGACGTCTTGAAGTCTCCCCCGTCGGCCCCGCCCCCCAGCGCTCCGCCCTTCATCTTCTCGAAGCCCAGCGCCAGCACGCACTCGTTCAGTCCGCCCTCCACGAACTGCCGCGCCATCATCAGCGCCGTCGACCCGGTCGCGCAGTTGTTGTTCACGTTGTAGACCGGGACCCCGCTCAGCCCCAGCTCGTACGCCGCCCGCTGGCCGGCCGTGGAGGCCTGGAAGCAGTAGCCCACCGGCACCTGCTCCACCAGCCCGTAGTCCACCCCGGCGTCCGCCAGCGCCGCGCTCCCGGCCTCCTTGGCCATGTCCCAGTACTGCCAGTCCCGCGACTCCGGCTTCTCGAACTTCGTCATGCCGACGCCCACGATGTACGACTTCATGCCCGACAACTCCTAGTCCCTGGGTAGGCCGAGCATCCGCTCGGCGACGACGTTGAGCTGGACCTGCGTGGTGCCCCCGGCGATGGTCAGGCAGCGGGACATGAGCATCCCCTGCACCGCCCGCTCCCCCGCCCCCTCGCGCACCGCGCCCGCCGGGCCCAGCAGTTCGAGGGCGAGCTCCGCGGTCCGCTGCTGGTGCGGGGTCTGCACGAGTTTGCGTACGGAGGCACCCGCGCCCGGCTCCAGCCCCGACACCTGCTGGAGCGTGGTGCGCAGCCCGATGCAGGCCAGCGCGTGCGCCTCGGCGGCCAGCGCCCCGATCCGCGCCCGGTAGGCGCCGTCGAGTTCGGCCGAGCGGGCGAGCAGCGCCTCCAGGCCGGTGTCGAAGGTCATCTGGTCGGCCATGTGGACCCGCTCGTTGCCGAGGGTGTTGCGGGCGACCTTCCACCCGCCGTCGGCCGCCCCGACCAGCGCGTCCGCCGGGAGCTCCACGTCGTCGAAGTAGACCTCGTTGAAGAGGGCCTCGCCCGTGATCTCCTTCAGCGGCCGGATGTCGATGCCGGGGGTGCGTTTCATGTCGACGACGAAGTAGCCGAGCCCCTTGTGCTTGGGCGCGTCGGGATCCGTCCGGGCCAGCAGGATCCCGAAGTCGGCGCTGTGCGCGGAACTCGTCCACACCTTCTGCCCGTTGACCCTCCAGGAGCCGTCCCGCCCGCGCTCCGCCCTCGTCCGCAGCGAGGCCAGGTCGGAGCCCGCGCCCGGCTCGGAGAAGAGCTGGCACCAGGTCACGTCCCCGCGCAGCGTCGGCAGGACGTAGGCCTCGCGCTGCGCGTCCGTCCCGTAGGCCAGCAGCGAGGGCACGACCCAGGTGGCGATGCCGAGGTCGGCGACCTCGACCCCGGCCGCGCGCAGCTCCTGCTGGACGACGAGCTGCTCGAGGGGACCTGCGCCCAGGCCGTACGGGGGCGGGAGGTGGGGGGCCGCGTAGCCGGTGGGGGCCAGGACCCGCCGGGCGGCCGCCGGGTCGAGCCCGCGCGCGTCCTCGACGGCGGCCCGCGCCCTCGCCCGGTGGGTCTCGCCTTCCCGCAGGCTCTCCTCGGGGAGTCGCAGCCGCAGCTCCCGCCGGGCGCCCGCCGCCGCGAGCCGCACGGCCCGTACGCGGTGTCCGTCGCCGGGGCCGAGGAGCTGGCGGGCGACCAGGGCCCGGCGCAGGAAGACGTGGGCGTCGTGCTCCCAGGTGAACCCGATCCCGCCGAGCACCTGGATGCAGTCCTTGGCGCAGGAGTACGCGGCGTCCAGCGCGGTCCCGGCGGCCAGCGCCGCGACGAGGGAGCGCACCTCCGCCGGCTCGTCCATCGCCTGCGCCGCGTCCCAGGCCAGCGCCCTGGCCTGCTCGAGGCGGACCAGCATGTCGGCGCACAGGTGCTTGATGCCCTGGAACTGCCCGATGGGCCGGCCGAACTGCTCGCGCACCTTGGCGTACTCGGCGGCCGTGTGCAGCGCCCAGGCGGCGGTGCCGCAGGCGTCGGCGGCGAAGAGCGCGCAGGCCAGGTCCCGCACCAGGGCCGCGTCCAGTTCCAGCACCCGGCCGGGCGCGGCGGTGACCCCGCGCGCGTGCACCTCGGCGGTGGGCCGGGTCGGGTCGGCGCTCTCGTGCGTACGGATGTCCAGCGCGGCGGCGTCCACGGCGAACCAGCGGGTGCCGTGCGCGGCCTCGGCGGCGAGCAGCACGAGCTCGGCCTCGCCGGCGCCGAGCACCGGGGGCGCGGTGCCGTCGAGCAGGTACCCGCCGCCCTCGACGGCGACGGCGGTCAGGCTCCCGGGGCCGAGGGCGACCGCCCCGACCCGCCCGTCGAGCGGCTCGGCGCCGGCCCGGTCCAGCAGGACGGAGGCCAGCGCGCTCGGCAGGTACGCCCCGGGCAGCGCCGCCCGGGCGGCCTCCTCGACGACGACCGCCAGGTCGAGCAGGGTCCCGCCCTCCAGGTGCGGCTCCAGCAGCCCTTGCGCGCCCATCGCGTCCCAGTAGGCGGGCCGCGCCCCGGTCTGCGGAGGGGTGTCGAGGAGTTTGCGCACCTCCTCGGGCGGGACGGCCCGCGCCACCCATCCGCGCACCGCCTCGGCCAACTCCCGCTGCTCTTGCGTGATTCCGATGCCCATGCGCGGCAGACTAGAACACGTTCCAATCTGACGGAAGGTCAGATGAGAACGTGTTCTCGCCCCTCCGCGGTCACCGGCTCAGCGCGGTACGGCCGCCAGCGCGCCCCGGGCGATCTCCTTCGCCTCGCTCTCGCAGGTCGAGGCGGGGTGCTCCGGGCCGCCGAGTCCGATCCGCAGCAGCAGGTTCCCGTCGCGGACCTGCAGCACGCAGGTCTGGTTGTTCCCCGGCACGTCCCAGTACGCCTCCTCCCCGGATCCCAGACCGGTCTCGGTCCGCCCGCTGCCGAAGTCGGCCCGGGCACGCACCGTCGCGCTGCCGGAGCCGCGGCCGCTGCGCTTGAGGAACCACTCGACGACCGCGTGCGGCGGCGGCTCGGCGCCGCCGCCGACCACGTCGTACGCCCGGGTCCAGTAGCGGCTGGTGTGCGCCTTGTCGTCTCCGGCGCTGGTGCCGCCCTTCTCCGGGTTCCGTTCCGGGAGCGGCAGCTTCCCGGCCGCCTCCCGGCAGTACGGCACCGCCGGGTACTTGTCGGCCTCGGCCGGCGGCTTCGCGGGCGGCTCCTCGGAGCGCAGCGCGTAGGCCGCAGCGATCACTCCGGCCGCCGCGAGGGCGCCGGCCGCCGCCCGTACGACGGTCCTGCGGGAGCGCCGGCCGGGCGAAGCGGGCCGCTCCGGCGGGCGGGCCGGGTTCGGGGCCGTGGCCGTCGGCGCGGCCGGGTCCTCACGCGCGTCCGCCCGCTCCCCCACGAGGGCGGGCTGCGCCCTCTGGAGCAGCCGGTCGACGTCCGCCCGCTGCGCCGCCGCCATCCGGTGCACGGCGGACGGCCACGCCGGCTCGCCGCCGGCCGGGACGGGGCCGATCAGCTTGCGCGGGGTCGGCCGGCCCCAGGGCCCTCATGCAGACAGGAACCCGACGAAGGCCTCGAAGGCGGCCGCCCCGACGGTGAAGGCGGGGCCGCCGGGGTTCTTGGAGTCACGTACCGCGACGAGGCCACCGCCGGTGTTGCTGCCGGACGGCGACTTATGCCAGGCGGCGCCGTTGAGGGGGGCGCACTCGACGCAGTCGCCGCCCGTGCCTCCGCTATAGCTGGACTTGCGCCACTGGGCGCCCGTCAGGCTCTCGCTTGTCCTCATAACGTTCCTCCCGTACGCGGGCGATCAGCGCCGCCGACTCCTCCACCGAGAGGGCCGCGGCCTGCAAGTGATCGTAACGGTGCGCACAGTCCCTGACCGTCTCCGGATTTGCAGTCACATTCGCCGTTCCGTAACTCTCGGCGTAGACGACATCCGGGTCCGAATCGAACCGCAGGACGTTGAAGGACCCTACCGTCGCCGGGTGTTCACCCGCGCCGAAGGGAAGCACTTGGATGCGAACCTCCCGGCAATCACGGAACCCCAACAGGTGGAGGAGTTGGTTCCGCATGATCTCGCGGCCACCGAACGGCCGGTGCAGCACCGCCTCGTCCAGCACGACCCACACCAAGGGCGGCTTCTCTTTGCGCAGGATGCGTTGCCGTTCCATCCTTGCGGCCACGGCCTCGTCGAGCTTGTCAGACCAACCAGCCCGCAGCACCGCCCGCGCATATTCCTCGGTCTGCAGCAGCCCGTACACCAGCTGCGCCTGAAACGAAGAGATGTACGTGGCCTTCGTCTCCAACGCCGCGTACGCCTGGAACCACACCGGCAGCTGACTCCGCAACACCAGCCCCACCAGTCGCGAAAACACACCGCCGGTGCCCAGCGCCGCGTCCACCCGCTCCGAGAAGTCCCGCGTCGGGACCTTCCTCGCCGTCTCGATCTGCCCGATCAGCGAGGCCGTGCAGAAGATGATGTCGCCCAGCTGGCCCTGCCTGAGCCCCGCGTCCTCCCTCAGGCGGCGCAGTTCCGCGCCGTAGTAGTCCAGCGGCGAGGCGCTGGGGTCCAGATCACGGATGTTGACCATGAGGCGGTCACCCCCAAGTTCACACGGTGCGGCGTTCGTTTCAGCCCGTAGCCGAGCGTAACCACGGCGTCTCACCCTGGTGACATGAATCACGCAACTGACGCCTCTGCGGCGGACATTGGCGGCAGCTACCGGATGGGCTTCACCGTCGGTGAGCACTCGGCCCGCCACATGCGGCGGATCCTGCGGACCTTCCTGGACCGCTGGGAGCTGGCCGTACTGGCCGACGACGCCGAGATCGCGCTGACCGAGCTGGTCGCCAACGTCGTACGCCACGTGCCCGGCCGCCGGTGCACCGTGCTCATCCTGCGCCGGCCGGAAGGGCTGCGGGTCGAGGTGGCGGACGCGGACCCCCGCCCGCCGCACCCCCTACCCGGCGGCGACGCCCTCGCCGGGGGCGGGCGGGGGCTGCTGCTCGTCGAGGCCGTCACCGACCGCTGGGGCACGCTGCCGCAGGCGCCCGGCAAGACGGTGTGGTTCGAGTGCGACGCGAAACACCCCTGCCGCGTACAACCATGAGTCGGCGCGGCCGGTCTACGCAGCGATCTCCCTGCTGATCCGAAGGACCTTGCATGCGACCGAAGTTGCGCACCGCCCTCGCCGCCCTCACCGTGGCCGCCACCATCGGTGGCGGCCTGGTCCTGCCGGCGGGGACAGCGGCGGCCGCACCGGCGCCCGCGACCACGCGCGCGCCGAAGGCCGACTTCAACGGCGACGGCTTCGCCGATGTCGTCGTGGGCACGCCGTACGCGCACGTCGGCGGGGTGAAGGGGGCGGGCCAGGCGGTCGTGCTCCACGGGTCCACCGCCGGTGTCACGGCGGCCAGGCGGCAGCTGCTCGCCCAGGGCGTATCCGGCATACCCGACGGCGCGGAGGCGTACGACGGCTTCGGCGGCGTCTCCGTGGCCGGTGACTTCGACGGCGACGGCTTCTCCGACCTGGCCGTGACGGCGCACGGCGAGAACGACCACACCGGTCTGCTCACGGTCGTATGGGGATCGAAGGACGGTCTGACCGGCGGCGTCACGCTCGACGATCCCGACAGGCTCGCCAGTCCCGCCATCCAGAACCGGCGCACCTGGGGCGGGAAGCTCGCCGTCGGCGACTTCGACGGGGACGGCCGGGACGAGCTCGTCGTGGCCGCCTCCACCAACGCGAGCGCGGACAGCACGCTCTACACCTTCGGGAACATCGCCAGGTCCGGCGCACAGGCCGCGCCCGCGAAGACCCAGCTGGGCTTCCGCCTCTCGCAGTACCAGGAAGGCATCGAGAGCGGGGACGTCAACGGCGACGGCCGCGACGACCTGGTGCTGGCCGGTCTCGTATCGAGCCTGAACCACTACGTGCCCGGCAGCCCCACCGGTCTCCGCCCCGATGCCGCGAAGGCCCTCGGGGCGGGCGACGAGCAGGCCGTCGGGGACATCAACGGCGACGGCTACGGCGATGTCGTCATCGGTGACAGGTCGGGGGGCAAGGGCGGCCGGATCCTCGTCGCTTACGGCTCGGGCGCCGGACCGTCCACGACTCCCGTCGTCATCGACCAGGACACGTCCGGAGTGCCCGGCGCGAGCGAGCAGGGCGACGGCTTCGGCGTCTCCGTCGCGTTCGGTGACGTCGACGGCGACGGGTACCAGGACCTGGCGGTCGGGTCCTACGGAGAGTCCCTCGACCCGGTCCCGCTCGCCGGAGGGGTGCACGTGTTCCGGGGGTCGGCGTCCGGCCTCGTCACGGGGACCGGCGTGCAGGCGGTCAACCGCACCTCGGCCGGGGTGCCCGGCGACGCCCGGCGGGCCGAGCAGTTCGGCATCGAGGTCGCGCTGACGGACGCGAACGAGGACGGCAAGGCGGACCTGGTCGTCGGCGCCTCCGACGCGGACGGGGTCAACAGCGGCTCCGTCACCTACCTGCCGTCCAACGGCGCGAAGGTCGCCGCGCCCGGCGCCCAACTGATCCTCCCCGGCCAGACCGGCCTGACCGCGACCCCCGGCCTCGCCTTCGGCGCCCACTTCGCCCACTGATCCAGCGGGGCCCTTCCCGCAGCGCCGGCATCGGGGGGCCCCGCCATGGACCGCTACTCGGCGGTAGGGCACCATGGGCCGCCACAACGGACCCACCCACCCACCTCCGGAGGAACCATGCCCACCCCCAAGCCGGAGACCCTCGCCGCCTTCGAGGCGGCCAAGGGGTTCATGCCCGTACGGGAGGGGCTCGCCCTGTACGAAGCCGCCGTCGCGGCCGGGGCGCTCGGGCTGCCGCTGCTGGAGGTCGGGACGTACTGCGGGCGCTCGACGATCCTGCTGGCCGACGCGGCCCGCGAGGCCGGGGTCGCGGCGATCACCGTCGACCACCACCGCGGCAGCGAGGAGCAGCAGCCCGGCTGGGAGTACCACGACCCGACGGTCGTGGACCCGGAGGTCGGCCTGATGGACACTCTGCCCACCTTCCGGCGCACCCTGCACCGGGCCGGTCTCGAGGACCACGTGATCGCGATCGTCGGCCGCTCCCCGCAGGTCGCCGCGACCTGGGGCGGCCCGCTCGGCTTCGTCTTCATCGACGGCGGCCACACCGACGAGCACGCGACCGGCGACTACGAGGGCTGGGCCCCGCACCTGGCCGAGGGCGGGACGCTCGTCATCCACGACGTGTTCCCGGACCCGGCCGACGGCGGCCAGGCCCCGTACCGCGTCTACCTGCGCGCGCTGGCCTCGGGCGCCTTCGAGGAGGTCTCGGTGACGGACTCCCTGCGCGTCCTGCGCCGCCGCTAGCCCTCCCGGGCCGGGTCGGGGGGTGGGGCGAGGCCGCTCCGGACGGCAAAGCCCGATCCCCCACCTGGCCGGGCCGGGGGTGGGGCGGCGCCGCTCCGGAGTGTCTCCTCGGCTCGCGCACCCAGCCCCGGCTACGTGAGTACGCCCCAGGTTGCGCGCTCGACCTGCGGGGACCCTCCTGCACGTCCCCACCCCACGCCTGACTCCGGACGGGGGGGCTCGGGCCCCTAGGTCCGGGTGGGGGAGTGGGGGCGCGCAGGGGCGTCCCCGCAGGACGAGCGCGCAACCGTGGCCCAGCGGCCGGGACGTGGCTTCGTGCGCGAGCCGAGGAGACGCCCCGGAGGGACCCCGCGCACGGACCGGCGGGCCGATCCCGCTCAGGGGGACACCCTGCGCACGGACCGGCAGACCGATCCTGATCAGGGGGACAACCCAGGACGGGCCCGGCGGGCGGATCCCGCTCAGGGGGGACAAACCCAGCCCCGCCGGCGATTGAGGCGAAGGTCCCGTACCGCCGCCGCCGCCCCCGAGGCCCCGTACCCCCGCCGGCCCAGGCGTATAAGCACACCACGCCCCCGGATGGCCCACGGTCCGGAACCGCCGCAGGTGCCCGGTCTAGCATCGCGGCGTGCGCAACGACGACAGCCCCCCACGCCCCGAAGCCGCCGCGTCGGCCGGGCCGGACCACCGGCCCTGGTTCACGCGCCGCTCCACCCTCGTCATCGCGGTCGCCGCGCTGGCGCCGACCGCCCTGGCCGGCTGGGTCCTGACCCAGGTGCTGACCGGAGCCGGGCCGGACGGCCGCGACGCGAAGCCGGCGGCCGCGCCGAAGGCCGCGGCCCCGGCCACCCCCGTGCCCACCCCCGCCACGCCGGCCGCGGCCCCCGCCCCCGCCCCCGCGAAGGGCCCGCTGTCCGGCCGGACCGTCGTCATCGACCCCGGCCACAACACGGGCAACTTCCAGCACACCGACGAGATCGACCAGAAGGTCGACATCGGCACGGCGCGCAAGGAGTGCGACACCACCGGCACCACCACCAACTCCGGCTACATGGAGGCGGAGTTCACCCTCGACGTCTCCCAGCGCCTGAGGGCCGCCCTGGAGGCCCAGGGCGCCAAGGTGGTCCTCACCCACGAGGCCGACCGCCCCTGGGGCCCCTGCATCAACGAGCGCGCCCGCATCGGCAACGAGGCCAAGGCCGATGCCGTCGTCTCCGTCCACGCCGACGGCGTCTCCTCGGGCAGCCGCGGCTTCCACATCATCCTCCCCGCCAAGGTCAAGAGCGGCGCCGCCGACACCTCGGCCATCGTCGAGCCCTCCCGCCGGCTCGGCGAGCGGATCGCCGGGAACTTCGCCCGGACCACCGGCTCCTCCCCCGCCAACTACCTCGGCGGCGGGACCGGCTTGGTCGTCCGCGACGACCTCGGTGGACTGAACCTGTCCACGCAGCCCAAGGTGTTCATCGAATGCGGCAACATGCGTGACGCCAAGGACGCGGCGCAACTGACGAGTCCGGACTGGCGGCAGAAGGCGGCCCAGGGCATCGCCGACGGAATCGTGACGTTTCTCGCTCCATGAACGGGGCGATTCCCCTCAGCCCGCACGGGCGGACCTCGGGGCTTGACGCATCCGCCTCCGACCGCAGGCCGGGACGCGCACCTCGGGAGTGCTGCGCGTGCTGTTGATGCCCGAGCCGCCCTCCCCCGGGCTCCGTCCGGGAGGCGCCGCCCCCGGGCGGGCTCGGGCCTCGGTCTCCACCCG
Organism: Streptomyces sp. cmx-11-4; assembly: GCA_049998195.1. Lineage (GTDB taxonomy): Bacteria > Actinomycetota > Actinomycetes > Streptomycetales > Streptomycetaceae > Streptomyces. The sequence continues at coordinate 19,245 of JAEBET010000024.1, read as the reverse complement.
GGCCCGGTCCAGCTGACGCAGGATCTGCTGCCCGGTCTGCGCGGGCAGATCACCCCACGGCGCCCGCAGCTGTCGCAGGCATGGCCCGGATCCGGAGTCCGCCGGATGCGCAGCGATCAGTTCCGGTATTCTCCCGGGGCTCCCCCGCAGCCCCGATCGGCTCGGCAGCGGGAGACCTCCGTACCATGGTGCCGCCCGCCCCGCTCCAGGCACGTTCTGCGACCGCGGCACCACGAGACGACCGAGACCGAGAAGGACACCTAAGACGTGAACATCCGCTCCCTCACTCGAGGCGACGGCGTGGTGATCGGAGCAGCGGTGCTGCTGTTCATCGCCTCGTTCCTCGATTTCTACTCCACCTCCGGTGTCGACCTCCCGAGCGCGTGGGACACCGACTCCTACCGTCTGGTGCTCCCCAGCGTCTTCCTGATCGGCTTCATCGCCGCCGGCCTGATGCTCGCCGGCCGCTTCCAGCCCGAGAGCCGCAAGGTGCTGGGCCTGCCGCTGACGGCGTGGGGCTCCGTGCTCGCCGTCTCGGCCGCCTGGTCCGCGCTGTGGTCGCTGATCACCTGCCCGAGCCAGGCCGACCTCGGCGCAGGATCGATCATCGCCTTCGTCGCCACCCTGGCCCTGGCCGGTGTCGCCCTCTTCGCCGCGAAGGTCCCGGCGCTCGCCGGCCCCCTGATGCCGGAGCCTAGGCCCGCCGCCGTCCCGCCGTACGGCGGCCAGCCGCAGCCGGGCGCCGGATACGGCTACCCGGGCGGGCAGCAGCAGCAGCCGCAGCCCTACGGCTCCACCCCGCAGCCGGCCCCGCCGTACGGCGGCACCCCGACGCCGGCCCCGGCTCCGGCTCCGGCTCCGCAGGAGGCCACCCCGGCTCCCGCGGCCGACTTCACCCCGTTCTGGTTCGCGGTCCCGGTGGCCCGCCCCCTCTTCGCCGAGGACGGCTCCCCCACCCCGATCGCCGAACTGGCCCCGGGCACCTGGTACCTGGCCGTCGAGCAGCGCGGCGCGGCCACGCTGATCGCCCAGACCCAGGACGGCCGCCGAGGCGTCCTCAACGACACCTCGGGCATCCAGCGCGGCTGAGCGCCGGCCGCACCGGCGTTTCGGCAACGGCCCCCCGCCCTTCCGGGCGGGGGGCCGTTGCCTTACAGTCACCTGACGCACCGTCAGAAACTGTAGCGCCGGAGGGGACCGCATGCGCCTCGGACTCGCACTCGGCTACTGGGGCCGCGGCCCCGGCCGCGACCACCTCGACCTCGCCACCGAGGCCGAGAACCTCGGCTACCACTCGGTGTGGACCGCCGAGGCCTGGGGCTCGGACGCCTTCACCCCGCTCACCTGGATCGCCGCGCACACCTCGCGGATCCGGCTCGGCACGGCCATCGCGCAGATGGCCGCCCGCTCCCCCACCGCCACCGCCATGCACGCCCTCACCCTGGACCACCTCTCCGGCGGCCGGATGATGCTGGGCCTGGGCCTGTCCGGCCCGCAGGTCGTCGAGGGCTGGTACGGGCGCCCCTTCCCCTCGAGCCCGCTCACCGCGACCCGCGAGTACGTCGACGTCATCCGGCAGGTGCTGCGCCGCGAGGGCCCGGTCGCCCTCGAAGGCCGCTTCCACCAGCACCCGTACCGCGGGGACGACGGCACCGGCATCGGCAAGGCGCTGAGACCCATCACCCACCCGCTCCGCGCGGACCTGCCCGTCCTGCTGGGCGCGGAGGGGCCTAAGAACATCGCCCAGACCACCCGGATCGCGGACGGCTGGCTCCCCCTGTACTGGTCGCCGAGCCGCACCGACGTGTACCAGTCCTCGCTGACGGACCTCCCCGACGGGTTCATGATCGCCCCGATGGCCCGGGCCAAGGTCTGCGACGACGTCGCCGAGGGGCTGCTCCCGGTCAAGGCGATGCTCGGCTTCTACATCGGCGGCATGGGCCACGCGGCCCGCAACTTCCACGCCGACCTGATGGCGAGGATGGGGTACGCGGACGAGGCCCGCCGGATCCAGGAGCTGTTCCTCGCCGGCCGCAAGGAGGAGGCGGTCCTCGCCGTCCCGGACGCGTTCGCCGACGAGATCTCGCTGATCGGCCCCCGCGAGCGGATCGCGGAGCGCCTCGAACTGTGGCGCAAGGGGCCGGTCACCGACCTGCTCCTCACCGCCCCGGACCCGCACACCCTGCGCGTCCTGGCCGAACTCAACGGCCAGTAGGAGCCGCGCGGGAGCAACCGTGCAGGAACCCTCGCACGAGCCCTCTATCTAGGACTCCCCGTCCCCGGCGTTCCCGGCCTCGCCGGTCTCCCCGGTCCGCGACACCGCCGCCAGCAGCTCGCGCAGGTCCAGCGGCATGACGGCGATCTCCATCGTCCCGCCGTCGTCGTAGGCGCAGCTGACGATCCGCGAGCCGGGGTTGATGGACAGGCCCTCCTTCACGGAAGGCGCCCGCACCCCGGTGGCCCGGCCGCCGGGCAGGAGTACGGGCTCGCCGCGCTGCGGGACCCAGCGGGCCGCGTCCCTGTCGGCGTACACCCGGCCCGGCCGCCAGCGGCCCCGGCCCGCGGGCTGCCGGGCCATGCAGGGGATGCCGGGCGCGGGCCCGGCGGCCGTCCGCGCGAGGTGCTTGCGCCGCAGGAGCCAGCCGGCTCCCGCGGCGGCGAGGACGGCCACCACGATCTCGATCACGCGACCATTGAAACAGGCCGCCGGGCCCGGGCCGCGCCGGCCTATCCGCCGAGCTGGGAGACGCTCGGGACCTGGTCGGTCACCGTGGCGCCCGCGCTCTTGCCGGCGTCCTTCACTCCGTCGATGACGTTGTTGAACGCGTCGATGTCGGCGTCGCCCGCGTCGCCCTTGCGGAGCTTGCTGCCGAGGTTCTTGAGGGACTCGATGCCCGCCGTCAGCGGGGCCATCGCCTTCGACAGCAGCGGGTCGCCCTTGGCGTTGTCGGCGGCCGCCTTCAGCCGGTTGTACGCGAAGGCACCCGCGAGACCCGCCTTGATGAGCGCGAACGTACGGCCCTTCGCGCCCTTCTTGAACTTGCCCGCCTTGTACGGCTTGATGATCCACTGGTACGTCGCCCCGGCCGCGAGCCCGGCGTTGGCGACGAAGCGCGTCTTGGCGAACTTCTGCTTCTCGGCGGTCGTGCTCGGCGAGGGCGTCGGGGCGGCCGCCTCGTCGGCCTCGGCGGCGGCCGGCAGCGCCGCCGCGAGCGCGGCCAGCTCGTCGGCCTGCGCCACCGAGACCACGTCCTGTGCCTGGGATCCCCTGCTGCCGCTGCTGCCGCCGCCACAGGCGGTCCCACCGGCCAGCAGGGCGGTGGACAGGAGCACCGCCGTGAACGCGCGGCGGATGCGGACGGTGGTAGGGCGTACGGCCACGGTTTCCTCCGGGGATGAGGGGTCCCGAGCAGCCTCGCCCCGGCTCCCCGCCCCCGCCACCCGGGGCGGCCCGTTCGGGTTTACGCCGCCCCTACGCGGCAACACGCTTGACATGAGCACTCACACGCGAGCACGTACCAGGGGAAGTAGTCAGGCAGGACGGGCCGTCGCACTGGTGGCCGACGTGCTCGCCTTCATCATCGGCCTCTGGATCCTCCTCTACCTCCTGGACGCCAACCAGGGCAACGGCCTCGTCGACTTCATCCACGACGCCGCGAGCTGGCTGGCCGCCTGGTCCTACGACCTGTTCACCTTCAGCAAGGAATGGGTCCAGGTCGTCATCGGCTACGGCATCGCCGCCGTCGCCTACCTCCTCATCGGCCACGCCGTCGCCGGGTGGCTCTACCGCCGCTGATCAGGCACAGCAGTCGGGCTCCAGCCCGGCCGGGAGCGAGGCCCCGCCGAACACCTCGGTGGTGGCCTCGTCCCCGCCCAGGGCCGCGACGGCGAGCAGCAGCGAGCCGGCGGTCCAGGTGGTCTGCTCGACCGGCCACACCGCCTTGTCCTGGAACACGTACCCCGTCCAGTACATGCCGTTGTCGGCGCGCAGGTGCGTGATCGAGCGCAGGATCTCCAGCGCCCGGTCCGACTCGCCCGTCGCCCACAGGGCGAGCGCCAGCTCGCAGGACTCGCCGCCCGTGACCCACGGGTTCGGCAGGACGCAGCGCACGCCCAGGTCCGCCACCACGAACTCGTCCCAGCGTTCCTCGAGGCGCGCCCTGGCCTCGGGTCCGGTCAGGGCCCCGCCGAGGACCGGGTAGTACCAGTCCATCGAGTAGTGGTTCTTGTCGAGGAACCGCTCGGGGTGGCGCCGGATGGCGTGGCGCAGCGCCCCCGCCGCGAGTTCCCAGCCGGGCTGCGGCTCCTCGCGGTGCTCGGCGATGGCCAGCGCGCAGCGCAGGGCCTGGTGGATGGAGGAGGAGCCGGTCAGCAGGGCGTCCGTGACGGGCGTGCCGTCGGCCTCCCGCTTCCAGCCGATCTCGCCGCCGGGCTGCTGGAGGGTGAGCACGCACTCCACGGCCGCGTAGACGGCGGGCCACATCCGGTCCAGGAAGGCGTCGTCGCCGGTGGACAGGTAGTGGTGCCAGACGCCGACGGCTATGTACGCCGTGAAGTTGCTCTCCAGGCTGGCGTCCTGCGGCTCGGCGGTGTCCACGCCGTCCGGCCGGTCGGCGTAGGCCGCGTACCAGGAACCGTCCTGGTTCTGGTGCCGGGCCAGCCACGCGTACGCCCGCTCGGCGGCCTCGTGTTCACCGGCCGCGTCCAGGGCCATCGCGGCCTCGGTGTGGTCCCACGGGTCGAGGTGGTGGCCGCGGAACCACGGTATGGCCCCGTCGGCGCGCTGCACGGCGAGGATCCCCGCCACGGTCTGGGCTGCCTGCTCCGCGGTCAGCACCCCGTCCAGGACGAGGTGTTCGGTGCGCCCGGGCGAGCTCACTTCGCGTCGCCGTCGGGGAGGACCGGAAGGTGCGGCTTGGTCGCGTACGCCACGAAGCTCTTGCCGATGACCGGGTTGAGGGCCTGCTCCGCGAGGCGGGTGAGCGCGGGCTTCTTCATGATGTCCCAGACCAGGAGCTTGTGGTACGCCTTGACGGGCAGCGCCTTGTCGTTGTCGACGCCGAAGGCGCACTTGAGCCACCAGTACGGGGAGTGCAGCCCGTGCGCGTGGTGGGTGCCGTACGGCTTGAGGCCGGCGGCCTCCATCTTGCCGAGCAGTTCGTCCGCCTTGTAGATGCGGATGTGGCCGCCCTCGACCTCGTGGTAGGCGTCGGAGAGCGCCCAGCAGATCTTCTCGGGGCCGTAGCGCGGCACGGTGACGGCGATGCGTCCGCCGGGCTTGAGGACGCGGACCATCTCGGCGAGCACGCCCTTGTCGTCGGGGATGTGCTCCATCACCTCGGAGATGATGACGACGTCGAAGGACTCGTCGGGGAAGGGCAGGGCGAGCGCGTCGCCCTCCATGGCGGTGGCGGTGGCGCCTGCCGGGGCCTCGCCGGCCTCCTTCATCGCGGCGAACCACTTGGCGACCTCGCGGATCTCCTCGCCGTTGCGGTCGACGGCGACCACCTGGGCGCCGCGCCGGTAGCACTCGAAGGCGTGCCGGCCTGCGCCGCAGCCCAGGTCGAGTACGCGGTCGCCTGCGGCGAGCGGGAACCGGGAGAAATCGACGGTCAGCACGGGGTCCTGCCTTCGCGGTCGCGGGGGTGGTGAGGAGGAAGCGGAGTCGGGTGGAAGGTCACCGCGGGCGGCGGGTACGGGCGGCTGCCTGCTCGATGGCGGCGCGATAGTGCGCGGCGGTGCCCTCGGCGGCCTTGGCCCAGGTGAAGCGGGTCAGGACCCGTTCGCGCCCGGCGGCGCCGAGGCGGGCGCGCAGCTGCGGGTCGCCCAGCATCCGGCCGAGCGCGGCGGCCAGGGCTCCGGCGTCGCCGGGGGGCACCGCGAGGCAGGTCTCGCCGTCGGGGCCGGCCACCTCGGGGATCGCACCGCCGGTGGTGGCGACGAGCGGGGTGCCGGTGGCCATGGCCTCGGCCGCCGGGAGCGAGAAGCCCTCGTAGAGGGAGGGCACGCAGGCGACTTGGGCGCTGCGGACGAGGTCGACGAGTTCGGCGTCGGTGACGCCCTTGACGAACCGCACCGCGTCGCCCAGCCCGTACGTCTCGATGGCGCGGGCGACCGGCCCCTTCTCGGCGCGCTTGCCGACGACGACGAGGTGGGCGTCGGGCTGCTCGGTACGCAGCTTCGCGAGCGCCTCGACGAGGTGGACGAGCCCCTTGAGCGGCACGTCGGCGCTGGAGGTGGTGACGATGCGGCCGGGCACCTCGGCCACGGAGGCGTCCGGCGACCACAGACCGGTGTCGGCGCCGATGTGCACGACGTGGATGCGCTCGTCGCGGACGCCCAGGTGCTGGGAGATCTCCTGCCGGGAGGAGCCGGAGACGGTAAGCACGGAGGACAGCCGGCGGGCGACGCGGCCCTGCATGCGGGTGAAGGCGTACCAACGGCGCACGGAGAGCCGCTTCTTGCGGTCCTTCGCGGCGTCGAGGTCGAGCTGCCGATCGACGGTGATGGGGTGGTGGATGGTGGTGACCAGCGGCGCGCCGAGGTCGCCCAGCAGGCCGTATCCCAGGGTCTGGTTGTCGTGGATGACGTCGAACTCACCGGCGCGGGCGGCGAGATGGCGCCGGGCCCGCAGGGAGAAGGTCAGCGGCTCGGGAAAGCCGCCGGTCCACATGGTGGCGACCTCGAGGGCGTCGATCCAGTCCCGGTACTCGTCGCGCTTCGGGGTGCGGAAGGGGTCGGGGCTGCGGTACAGGTCGAGGCTCGGCAGCTCGGTGAGGGTGGCGCCGGTGTCGAGGACGGGATAGGGCTGCGCGCCGATGACCTCGACGGAGTGCCCCAGCTTCACGAGCTCGCGCGAGAGGTGGCGTACGTAGACACCCTGGCCGCCGCAGAACGGGTTCCCCTTATAGGTGAGGAGTGCGATGCGCAGCGGGCGGTCGCCGTCGGTGGCGGAACCCGCGAAAGGGCTCGTCACGATGGCCTCAGCGGTCACTCTCGGCCCCCTTCTCCCTGCAACTTTCGCCGGAGCGTAACCGCTCGGATAATGTAGAACAAGTTTCAGACTTGATCCGTCGAAGACCATTGAATCTACCGGCCGGAAACTACACCGTAAGAGGCGGAGCAGGTGATTCGCGCCACGGCTCCGGCGCCTGCCATGCTGGCCCCCGATCAGCCCGGAATCAGCGCGCGCAACGACACGGAACGGGACAACGGGACACATGACAGCGGAAGTGAAGGCCGTGACCACACCGGCGTCGCCTCCCCTGACGGAGCGCCAGGAGGCGCGCCGCCGCCGGATCCTGCACGCCAGCGCCCAGCTGGCCAGCCGGGGCGGCTTCGACGCGGTCCAGATGCGCGAGGTCGCGGAGTCCTCCAGCGTGGCGCTCGGCACCCTCTACCGCTACTTCCCGTCCAAGGTGCACCTGCTGGTCGCCACCATGCAGGACCAGCTCCAGCACATGCACACCACGCTACGCAAGCGCCCGCCGGCCGGCGACGACCCGGCGGCGCGGGTCGCGGAGACCCTGATGCGCGCCTTCCGGGCCCTCCAGCGCGAACCCCACCTGGCCGACGCCATGGTCAGGGCCCTCACCTTCGCGGACCGCAGCGTGAGCCCCGAGGTGGACACGGTCTCTCGGCTGACCACGGCGATCATCCTGGACGCGATGGGCCTGGACGCCCCGCCGACGGCCGAACAGCTCTCGGCGGTCCGCGTCATCGAGCACACCTGGCACTCGGCCCTGATCACCTGGCTGTCGGGCCGCGCCTCGATCGCCCAGGTCAAGATCGACATCGAAACGGTCTGCCGCCTCATCGACCTGACGTCCCCGCCCCCCACCCCGGAAAAGGCCTGAACCCGCCGCTGGAGGTGGGCGAGGGGACGGGACGTGCCGAGGGGACGGGACGTGCGGCCGGACATGCGGGACTGAACGTGCGGGACCGGGCAGTGCCGGGCGGGACCGGACCGCCCCCTAAACGGCGGGCTTCTGTTCCCGCCCGCCCTGCGGGGCCATCAGCCGGCGCAGCAGTCGCGTGAGCGGCCGCTCCACCACGCGGTGCAGCAGCCAGGCGATCAACACCATCGCCGCGGTCACCCCGAGCAGGGTCGGCCAGGCGCCCCACTGCTCGTTCCACCGCCAGATCACCCGCACGCCCAGCGACTGGTGCACTAGGTAGAGCGGGTACGAGAGCGCGCCAGCGACCGGCAGCCAGCGCCACTGGATCCGGTCCAGCTTCCCCAGCGCGATCAGGCCCATGATCAGGTACATCGCGGTGATCGCGGTCAGGCAGACCTTCCAGTTGATGCCGTGCCCCTCGCCCGCCATGATCGCCGGAAGGCGGTGCTGCATCAGCAGCCAGGACAGCGCCAGGATGCCCAGGGTCTCCCCCTCGAGCCGGCCCGCCCGGCGGACCAGGTAGAAGGCGATCCCGGCGATGAAGAAGGGCGCCCACTGCGGCACCAGCAGCTGGTCCAGCAGCACGATGCCCGACATCGGCGCCAGCACCGAGCCCAGCGCCCAGGCCCAGCAGAAGGCCGCGACCCGGCGGTGGCTCGTGCCCAGCAGGACGACCAGCGAGAAGACCAGGTAGAAGCGCAGCTCGACCCAGAGCGTCCAGTAGACGAGGTCTACGTTCTCCACACGCAGCGGCGTCTGCAGCATCGTGAGGTTGGTGAGCATCTGGCCGACGGTGACCCTCGGCTCGCCCGGCGTCTGCGGACCCAGGCGGGCGGCCGCCGAGGACAGCACGACCGCCGCCCAGTAGAGGGGGAACAGTCGTAGGATCCGGCCTCGCCAGAACTCCTGGACCGACTTGCCCCAGCCGGACATGCAGATGACGAAACCGCTGATCATGAAGAAGAAGACCACGCCCAGCCAGCCGAAGTCGGCGATCCGGTGCAGGGTGGGGAACAGCTCGGCCGCCGTCCGCTGCCAGGGGATCGTCCCGTAGCCGGCCAGGTAGTGGAACAGGACCACCGACAACGCCGCGAGCAGCCGCAGCCCGTCCAACACGGCGATGCGCGGCGCCCGCACGGCCCGGCCGCGCCCCGCCCACATCCTCTGGTGACGGGGGGAGCCGGGGGCTGCCTGCGGCGCCTCGGCAGGGGCCGGGACGAGGCCCTCGGAGAGGACGAGCCTGTCGGACATGACACCTCTGGACTTCCTGGGGTGTCCGCGACACCGGTACGTATGAGGAACGTAAAGTCCCGCGATCGTATCGATGCCACATGCACGCACAGGAACCAGCCCCCGCGGCCGTCGGGCCTTGCGACGGCGCCGGGCCGCAGGGCCGGGCGCCGACCGCGAGGTCAGGCCTACTCCTCCGGCGGGAAGACCGGTTCGCCGGTCTCGGCCAGGGTGATCAGGATCGCCTCGACCGGGCAGCCCTCCGCCGCCGTCAGGACCGGCTCGTTCGCGTCCGACTGCGGGGTGCGGGGGTGGGACTGGCGGGCCGAGTCGAGGACGAAGCCCTCCGGGGCGTGGTTCACGCACATGCCCGAGCCGATGCAGACGCCCCGGTCCACCTCGACCTGCCAGCGGTCGCCCATCAGGCACCCGCCTCATAGCCCGCGGGCAGGTGGATCATCTTGTGCTCGAGGTACTCGCTCAGGCCCTCGGGGCCGAACTCCCGGCCCAGGCCGCTGTTCTTGTAGCCGCCGAACGGGCCCAGCATGTCCAGGCTGAAGGTGTTCACGTTGAAGGTGCCGGTGCGGATCTGCCGGGCGAAGTCGATGCCGTGGTCCACGTCGGCCGTCCAGACGCTGCCGCTCAGGCCGAAGTCCGAGTCGTTGGCCACCCGTACCGCCTCCGCCTCGTCCCCGTACGGGATCAGGCAGACGACCGGGCCGAAGATCTCCTCGCGGGCGATCCGCATGGAGTTGTCCACGTCCCCGAACAGGGTGGGCTCCACGTACCAGCCGCGGTCCAGGCCCGCCGGGCGCCCGCCGCCCGACAGCACCTTCGCGCCCTCCTCCTGGCCGATCCGGATGTAGTCCAGGGACCGCTGCTGCTGGCGCTGGGCGACGAGGGGGCCGAGCTGCGTCGCCGGGTCCAGCGGGTCGCCGACGACCAGGGCGCCCGCCGCCGCCGCGAGGGCCTCGGCCACCTCCTCGTACCGGCTGCGCGGGACGAGGATCCGGGTCTGCGCCACGCACGCCTGGCCGTTGTTCATCCAGGCCGCGGGGACGATCCCGGCCACCGCGGTCTCCAGGTCGGCGTCCGGCAGGATCACGGCGGCCGACTTGCCGCCGAGTTCCAGGGTGACCCGGGTGAGGTTGCGCGCTGCCACCTCCATCACGCGCTTGCCGGCCGCGACCGAGCCGGTGAAGGCGACCTTGTCGATGCCGGGGTGGCCGACCAGGTACTCGCTGACCTCCCGGTCGGCGGGCAGGATCGACAGCACACCCTCCGGCACCCCGGCCTCGCGCGCGATGTCGGCGAGGATGTAGGAGTCGAGCGGGGCCTCCGGGGACGGCTTCAGGATGACGGTGGAGCCGCTGAGCAGCGCGGGAGCGAGCTTGGCCGCCGCAACGAACTGCGGCACGTTCCACGGGATGACGGCCGCGACGACCCCGACCGGTTCGCGGCGCACCAGGATCGGGCCGAGGACGCCCTGGCGGTGCTCCTCGTACGGGTAGGCGCGCGCGACGGTGATCGCGGCGTCGTAGACCATCATCGGGCCCAGCGCCTGGGCGAGGATGCTCCAGGAGTACGGAGACCCGTTCTGGGAGCTGATCGAGCGGGCGATCTCCTCGTGCCGGACGGCTATGGCGTCCTTGATCCGGGAGACGACGGCGATGCGCTCCTCGAGGGCCATCCGCGGCCAGGGCCCCTCGTCGAAGGCCCGGCGGGCGGCTGCCACGGCGCGGTCCACGTCCCCCCGGGAGGCGTGCGGGACGGAGCCGATGACCTGCTCGGTGTGGGGGGAGACGATCCGGATCGTGTCGGTGCCCAGCGGATCCGTCCATTCCCCGCCGATGAACAGTTGTCCGTGTTCCACGAGCTCGGTCATGGCTGAGGCCTCCTGCGGCTTGACGTTGCAGAACTGATACCAGTTCTAGTTAGAGGAGTCCACGGCCAGGACGCAACCGCCCGCGAGGAGCGCCGGAAGATCCAACGACTAGTCAGGAGCAGTTGAAAGTGGTCGACTTGGGCTACTACTGAAACAGGTTCTTGTTGGCGGGACGAGCGGGCAGGGGATCTCATGTCGACGCACGAGGCGCAGGAGACGAACGAGTCGCTGGAGACGCAGCAGAAACAGGAGACTCAGGAGTCGGGGCAGGCAGGGCAGGCAGGGCAGGCAGGGCACACCTCACCGGACACACCGCCGGTCACCGTTCACGGCGGAGGGGTGTGGGCGATCAAGGTGCCCATCCCCGACAACCCCCTCGGCCACACCCTCGTCCACGTCCTCGACACCGACCGCGGCCCGGTCCTCGTCGACACCGGCTGGGACGACCCCGCCTCCTGGGACACCCTCGTCGCATCCCTCGGCACCCTCGGCGTCGCCGTCGCCGACGTCCACGGCGTCGTCATCACCCACCACCACCCCGACCACCACGGCCTGTCCGGCCAGGTGCGCGAGGCCTCCGGCGCCTGGATCGCCATGCACGCCGCCGACACCGAGGTCGTCGTACGGACCCGGGCCGCCGAGCCCGGCGTGTGGTTCGACTACATGAGCGAGAAGCTCGCGGCCGCCGGAGCCCCCGAGGAGCACGTCGCCCCGCTGCGCGCCGCCCGCGCGAGCGGCCGCCTGCGCACCCTGCCCGGCCTGCGCGCCGCCGTCCCCGACCGGGAGATCGTCCCCGCCGAACTGCTCCCCCTCGCCGGACGCCGGCTGCGCGCCATCTGGACCCCCGGCCACACCCCCGGCCACGTCTGCCTGCACCTGGAGGAAGCCCATCCGGCGAACCTCCCCGGCAACGGCCGCCTCTTCTCCGGCGACCACCTGCTGCCCGGGATCTCCCCGCACATCGGCCTGTACGAGGCCCCCGACGAGAACGGCGTCACCCGCGTCACCGACCCCCTCGGCGACTACCTCGACTCCCTCGAACGCATCGGCCGCCTCGAGCCGGCCGAGGTGCTCCCGGCCCACCAGCACGCCTTCACCGACGCCCCCGCCCGCGTACGCGAACTCCTCGCGCACCACGAGGAGCGGCTGACGGGCCTGTGGGCGCTGCTGGCCGAACCGCTGACCCCGTGGGGGCTGGCGGAGCGGATGGAATGGAACCGGCCCTGGGAGCAGATCCCGTACGGCTCCCGCAACATCGCCGTCTCCGAAGCCGAGGCCCACCTGCGGCGATTGGTGAAACAGGGCCGCGCGGAGGCGGTCCCGGGCAGCGACCCGGTGACGTACCGGGCGCTGTAGGGCCGGGCCGGCAGCCGGGGCCCGCACCCTACGGGCCGGTAGAGTGAACCCGTCGTCCACACTTCCGTACGGGGGAAAGCCGGTGCGAATCCGGCACTGACCCGCAACCGTGACCCGCCCCGGCCCCGCCCGGCGGCGGGGAGTCGGAACGCCCCGTCCCGGAGGTGCGCGGCTCGTGCCGCCGGGCCCCCCGGCGGCCGGCACCGTCGAGGTATACGGAGCCGGAGCCCGGTGCCTGAGCGTGCCTGCCTCCAGCTCCCCAGCAGGAGAGGCACCCGCCCCCATGAACGTCCGCCGCAGCGCCGCCGCGCTCGCCGCCTCCGCCGTGCTCTGTGTGGGCGCCGCCCCCGCAGCCCTCGCCGACACCGCGCCGCCCGCCTCCCCCTCCGCGCCGCCGGTCATCCCCTCCGGGCTGTACGGCAAGAACGACCCGACGTACGACGGCGTGTGGCGGCAGTCCTTCGCGCTGCTCGCCCAGCACACCGTCGGCCTCAAGCCCGCCCCGCAGGCCGTCGACTGGCTGCTGGGCCAGCAGTGCGCGAACGGCGGCTTCGCCTCCTTCCGCGCCGAGGCGGGTACGGCGTGCGCGGAGACGACCGTGTTCGACACGAACGCCACCGCCGCGGCCGTGCAGGCGCTGAAGGCCCTCGGCGGCAAGGACGCGGCCGTCACCAAGGCCGTGGACTGGCTCAAGTCCGTCCAGAACGAGGACGGCGGCTGGGCGTACGTGCCCGGCTCCCCCAGCGAGGCCAACTCCACCGCCCTGGTGATCAGCGCCCTCGCCGTGGCCGGCGAGAAGCCCGCCGAGGTCAAGTCGAAGGCCGGCAAGTCGGCGTACGAGGGGCTGCTCCCCTTCCAGCTGGGCTGCTCCGCCGAGCCGGCCGCCGACCGGGGCGCGTTCGCCTACCAGCCGGTCGACGGCAAGCTGATCGCGAACGCCGACGCCACGGCCGCCGCGACCCTGGCCGGCCTCGGCAAGGGCGCGGCCGTCGTCCCGTCCACCACGGACACCCCGGCGGCTGCGCTGGTCTGCCCGGCGGCCGGAGCCGCGGACCCGGTGGCCGCCGCCCAGGGCGCGGCCGGCCACCTGGCCGAGGTCCTCAAGAAGGACGGCCACCTCATGGCCGTGACCCCGGGCGCGGACCAGCCGATGCCGGACACCGGCAACACCGCCGACGCGGTGATCGCCCTGGCCGCGGCCGGGCACAAGCAGTCGGCGGCGGGCGCGCTTGAGTGGCTCAAGTCCCACTCGGCGGAGTGGTCGAAGGGCAGCCCGGCGGGCCTCGGCACGCTGATCCTGGCCGCGCACGCCACCGGCACCGACCCGAAGTCCTTCGGCGGCACCGACCTGGTCGCGGCGCTGAACGCGACCGGCCCGGCGCCGCAGGGCGCGGACACCTCCGCGACGACGGTGGACGGCGAGAAGGACAAGCCGTCCGGCGGCCAGAGCGTGTGGTGGATCATCGGCGCGGGCGCCGCGGCCGGCGTGGGCATCGGCATCCTGCTGAGCGGCCGCCGCAAGAAGAACCAGCTCTGATGCGCCGCCGCCGTCTCCTTCCCCTCGCCCTCGCCTTCGGCGTCGTCCTGGCCGTGCTGGCCGCCGGCCCGGCCCTGGCCTCGAGCTACCGCTACTGGTCGTTTTGGGACGGCGCCGGCGGTACGTGGGCGTACGCCACCGTCGGGCCCTCGATGGCCCGCCCGGCGGACGGCTCCGTGCAGGGCTTGCGCTTCGCGGTGAGCAAGGACGCGGCGGCCGAGGCGGCGCGGCCGCGGGCGGCGGCGGATTTCACGGCGATCTGCGGAGCGACCCCGGCGGCCGAGGGCAAGAAGCGGGTGGCCCTGGTCATCGACTTCGGCCTCCCCGAGGACGCCCCGCCGCACGAGGCCCCGCCACAGGCGGAACCCCGCACGGCCTGCGCCCAGGTGGCCCCGGAGGCCACGGCGGCCGAAGCCCTGGCCTCGGTCGCGAAGCCGCTGCGCTACAACAGTGCGGCCCTGCTGTGCGGGGTCTCGGGCTTCCCGAAACAGGGCTGCGGCGAACCCCTCCCGGACACCCCGGCGGCGGCTCAGCCGAAGGCGGACGCCGGCGACGACGGCCCGTCGGCAGGCCTCCTGGCGGGCATCGCGGCGGTGGCCGCCCTGGCCGCGGCCGGCATCTGGCAGTCCCGCCGCCGCACCCGATGACCGCCTCCCCACCCCCCGACCCCGCCCACGGCGGGCCGGCCGCCGACGGCGGCCGGCCGCCCACCGGGGCCACCCGCACCCGGGGTGCGACCCGCACGCGTGGTGCGGGTGGATACCCGGCCCGGCCGGAGGCCGGGCGCACCCCCACCGGAGCCGCACCCGGCGACGCGACCCCGACCGGGCGGAGCCGGCCCGCGGCGCAGGATCCCCGGCACGGGCCGTCGTACGAAAAATGGCGGCCCCCGCACGCCGGCCGGGCCACGGCCCTGCATGCGGGAGCCTGGTGGCTCTGGGCCCTCGGCCTGGCCACCGCCGCCTCGCGCACGACCAACCCCCTCCTCCTCGGCCTGATCATCGGCGTGGCCGGCTACGTCGTCGCGGCCCGCCGCACGAGCGCCCCCTGGGCCCGTTCCTACGGCGCCTTCCTCAAGCTCGGCCTCTTCGTCATCGGCCTGCGCCTCCTCTTCTCCATGCTCCTCGGCTCCCCCATCCCCGGCTCGCACACCCTGTTCACCCTCCCGGAGGTCCCCCTCCCCGCCTGGGCCCAGGGCATCCGCTTCGGCGGCAGGGTGACCGCCGAGCAGCTGGTCTTCGCCTTCTACGACGGCGCGAAGCTGGCCACCCTCCTCGTCTGCGTGGGCGCCGCGAACGCCCTCGCCAACCCGGCGCGGCTCCTGAAGTCCCTGCCGGCCGCCCTGTACGAGGCCGGGGTCGCCGTGGTCGTCGCGATGACCTTCGCGCCGAACATGGTCGCCGACGTGGTCCGCCTGCGGACCGCCCGCCGCCTGCGCGGCCGCCCCACCGGCGGGATCAAGGCCATCCTCCAGATCGGGCTGCCGGTCCTGGAGGGCGCCCTCGAGCGGTCCGTCGCCACCGCCGCGTCAATGGACGCGCGCGGCTACGGCCGGAGCGCGCACGTCCCGCCCGCCGTCCGGCACACCACCAACGTCCTCACCCTCGGCGGCCTGCTCGGCATGTGCGCCGGCACGTACGGGCTGCTCGCCGCCGAGGGCGCGGTGTACGGCCTGCCCGTCCTGCTCATCGGCCTGGTCCTGGCCCTGGCGGGGCTGCGCCTCGGCGGCCGCCGGTCGGTCCGCACCCGCTACCGGCCCGACCGCTGGGGCCCGCGCGCCTGGCTGGTCTCCGGATCGGGTGCGGCCGTCGCCGCGCTCCTCGTCCACGCGGGCACCGTCGACCCGGAGTCCCTGCACCCGGGCGTGGTCCCGCTGGTCGCGCCCGAGCTCCCGCTCTGGCCGGCGGCCGCGATCCTGATCGGCCTGCTGCCCGCCTTCGTGGCACCCGTACCGCCCGAGGAGGCGTCCCCGTGATCCGGTTCGAGCAGGTCTCGGTCACCTACGAGGGCGCGGCCGGGCCCTCGCTCCAGGGCGTCGACCTGGTGATCCCGGAAGGCGAGCTGACCCTCCTCGTCGGCCCGTCGGGTATCGGCAAGTCGACTCTGCTCGGCGCCGTCTCCGGCCTGGTCCCCCACTTCACCGGGGGCAGGCTCCGGGGGCGGGTCACGGTCGCGGGCCGTGACACGCGCACGCACAAGCCGCGGGAGCTCGCGGACGTGGTCGGTACGGTCGGCCAGGATCCGCTCGCGCACTTCGTGACGGACGTGGTCGAGGACGAGCTGGCGTACGGCATGGAGTCCCTCGGGCTCCCTCCCGCGGTGATGCGCCGCCGGGTGGAGGAGACCCTGGACCTCCTCGGCCTGAACGAACTGCGCGACCGCCCCATCGCCACCCTGTCCGGGGGCCAGCAGCAGCGGGTCGCGATCGGCTCGGTCCTGACCCCGCACCCCAGGGTCCTCGTCCTGGACGAACCCACCTCCGCCCTCGACCCGGCGGCGGCGGAGGAGGTCCTGGCGGTGCTCCAGCGGCTGGTCCACGACCTCGGCACGACGGTCCTGATGGCGGAGCACCGGCTGGAACGGGTGGTCCAGTACGCCGACCAGGTGCTGCTCCTGCCGTCCCCGGGCGCGGCGCCGGTGCTCGGCACGCCCTCGGAGATCATGGCCGTCTCACCGGTCCACCCGCCGGTGGTGGCCCTGGGCCGCCTGGCGGGCTGGTCCCCGCTCCCCCTCTCCATCCGCAACGCCCGCCGCACGGCCGCCCCCCTCCGCGCCCGCCTGTCGACCACGGCCGGGGGCCGGGCTCCCGCCTCGGCCACCGCCGGGAGCCAGGGTGCGGCCGGGGGCCAGGCTCCCGCCTCGGCCAGCGCCGGGCTCCCGGCTGCGGCCCCGGCCGCGGAGAACCCCGCGCCCCTCCTCTCCGGACCCGCCCGCGCCACCGCTTCCCAGGGCTCCGCCCCGGACCCCGCGCCTCAAACGCCGGCGGGGCCGGAATGGCTCTCCGGGCCATCCAGCGCCCAGGCCGGCCAGGCCATCCCTGACGGCACCCAGCAGCCGAACCCAGCCGCAGCCAGCGACCGACAGCACCCACATCCAGCCCCGCCGGCGTTTGAGGCGCGGGTCCGGGCGGAGCCCGGTTTCGGGAAGGGGCGGGGTGGGGGAAGCCGCCCGCAGGGCCCCCACCCCGGCTCGCCGACCGGCCCGCGCCCCAGCACGCCCACCTCCACCCCGGCGCCGGAGCCGCACCCAGCCGCAGCCAGCGAACGACAGCACCCACATCCAGCCCCGCCGGCGTTTGAGGCGCGGGGGTCCGGGGGCGGAGCCCCTGGCAGCGGAGCCGCCGGGCTGCTCACGCGTCTGCTCCGCCGCAGCAAGCCGAGCCCCGCCCCGGCCCCGGCCCCCGGCACGGCCCCCGGCACGGGCATCGCCGAGGCCCGCCACCTAGGCGTCCGCCGCGCCCGCACGGAAGTGCTCCGCGACATCGACCTCACCGTCGCACCGGGCGAGACCATCGCCCTGATGGGCCGCAACGGCGCCGGCAAATCCACCCTCCTCGCCGCCCTCACCGGCACCCTCGCCCCCACCACCGGCACCGTCACGGTCGCCGGCGCCACCCCGCACAGGACAGCCCCCGCGCAGATGGTCCGCCGCGTCGGCCTCGTCCCGCAGGAACCCCGCGACCTCCTGTACGCCGACACGGTGGCGGCCGAGTGCGCCGCCGCCGACTCCGACGCCGCGGCACCCCCCGGCACCTGCCGGAACCTGGTCTCCGCCCTGCTCCCGGACGTCCCCGACGACACCCACCCCCGGGACCTCTCGGAGGGCCAGCGCCTGGCCCTGGCCCTGGCGCTGGTCCTCACCGGACGCCCGGCCCTGCTGCTCCTCGACGAGCCCACCCGCGGCCTGGACTACGCGGCCAAGGCCCGCCTGATCGAGATCCTGCGCGCGCTCGCCGCCGAGGGGCACGCCATCGTGCTGGCCACGCACGACGTGGAGCTGGCCGCCGAGCTGGCCCACCGCGTGGTCATCCTGGCCGGCGGGGAGATCGTCGCGGACGGCCCGACCGCCGAGGTCGTCGTCTCCTCCCCCGCCTTCGCACCCCAGGTGGCGAAGATCCTGGCCCCCGGCCACTGGCTCACGGTGAGCCAGGTCGCCGAGGCCCTGGCGGCCGAACCTCCGGGAACGGCCCCCGTTCCCGCGGCCTCCGGCCCCGCGGCCCCCGAAACCACCCCCGGGACGGCCCCCGCATGAGCCGCGCAGCGCCCCGCCCGGTCCGCCCCGTCCCCCTCCGCATCGGCCCCCGCGCCGCGGCGGCCCTGATCCTCGTCACCCTCATCGGCATCGCGGCCTTCGGCTGGCCGCTGCTCGCCGACCGGCAGTCGGGCCTCGCCCACTCCCAGGACGCCCCCTGGCTCTTCGCCGCGCTGCTGCCGCTCCTCGTCGCCGTCGTCGTCGCGACCATCGCCGACAACGGCATGGACGCCAAGGCGGTGGCGATGCTCGGTGTGCTGGCCGCCGTCGGGGCGGCGCTGAGGCCGCTGGGCGCGGGCACGGCCGGTCTGGAGCCCATGTTCTTCCTGATGGTGCTGAGCGGCCGCGTCCTGGGCCCCGGCTTCGGGTTCGTGCTCGGCTCGGTGACGATGTTCGCGTCCGCCCTGCTGACCGGCGGGGTCGGGCCGTGGATGCCGTTCCAGATGCTGGCCATGGGCTGGTTCGCGCTGGGCGCCGGGCTGCTGCCCGGCACGGAGCGGATCCGGGGCCGGGCGGAGCTGCTGATGCTGGCGGCGTACGGCTTCGCGGGCTCGTTCGCGTACGGCACGGTCATGAACCTCCAGGGCTGGGTGATCCTGCAGGGCATGGGGCAGGGCATCTCGTTCCACCCGGGCGAGCCGGTCGCGGCGAACCTGGCGCGCTTCGTCGCGTACTGCCTGGCGACCTCGGTGGGCTGGGACCTGGGCCGGGCGGCGCTGACGGTCGTACTGACCCTCACGCTCGGCGGCACGCTGCTGCGGGCGCTGCGCCGGGCGACTCGCAAAGCAGCGTTCGATGCGCCCGTCACCTTCGATTCGGGGGTGGAAAGTGGCCCGGACCACACCGACAAAAGGTGCGAAACGGGCACGGAAGGTGACATTCAGGCCCCTCGGCGGTGACCCGCCCCACAGGACCCAGGTCACATACGAGCCGGGATAGTAGTCCCTAAACGTCCCGTATGCACCCTTCCGCACCCTCCGCCACCTGCGAGAATGCCGTCCGCCCACCCCGGGGGTCATTCCTCCCCGACTGCGAGGGCCGGTAGTAAGAGGGCTCGTTGCCAGGGGTTCCGGGGGTCTGTAGAACTG
>JAEBET010000023.1:0-91071 GCA_049998195.1 Streptomyces sp. cmx-11-4 | reverse complement strand
GCGAGCCGGTCAACATCGACTTGCCCGGCCAGGTGCCCTTCGACGACGGTGCCCGCGTCACGTACTGGACAACGGCCCCCGGCCTCGCCCTGCGTTTCATCATGACCTCCTGACAGACCGACCGGACCACACACGACAGCGTGGTGTCGACGCTGCCCCTCGAGGCGCGCTCCGGGCGTCCGGGCCACGCGGGTGACGTGCGGCCCCGGTTGGCCGATGCCGTATCGGCGTGGCGGCCGCACCGCGGTGCGCACGGGTCGAGTGTGGATGGATCGTCCGCAACTCGCTGTAGGACGCCTTCGCCGGGAGTGAGTCATGCACCGTTTCATGCCCGTCCTGCCAGCCGCAGCCGCTCTGATCGGGACGCTGGCCGTCCCCGGGGCCGCCGCCGCGGCCGACCCGAGGCCGATCACCTCGCCCTACGTCCAGGCTGCTGCGGATGTCGCCGCCTCCGGCACGCTGAGACGGGCGAAGAACATCGACTGGGTGCGTCACGTCAACACGGGCCGCTACTGCGTGAACGTGAGCGAAGAGGTCAACCTGGCGTTCAGCGTGGTCCACGTCGAGCTGCCCAATTCCAACCGCCGTAGCTTCAGCACCGCGCCCAACGCCGTCTGCGGCCCGGACTCCGTCACGGTTTACACGTATGACCTCAACGGCAACTACGTGGACAATGCCTTTACGGTCACCGTGTTCTGACCCGTGTCCTTCACGTAGGGCGACGTACTGGAACTTCAGGCCCCGCACTCCGTTCGCCAGAGGGGACCGGCGGGGCGCCCCACCGCTGTCGGGGCGACCCGCGCTGGGGTACACCGGCGGTCCGGGCGCGGGGGGGGCGGATGGCCAGCAGATGGCCGGAACGGAAAATGTTTTCCGCGGACGCCTATCGAATGGCCGTTCGCTGGGAATGCTGCGTGTAATTTCCCGCCCCTGCCCGACGCTCACACGGCGCCGCCCGGGCGGGCCTTCCGTTCTGAGCCTTCGGGAGGTACTACGCCATGCAGTCATCCCCCACCCCGTCGCCGGCCCCCAGCCGCCGCGAAATCCTCACCGGCCTCGGCCTGGCCGCTGCCGCCCCGCTCGTCCTCGGCACCACCACCCGCCCCGAACGCACGAGCCGCCCCGCCGACCCGCACGTCCCGGTGGGCCCGGTGGTCCTGCTGCGCGGTGCCTCGCTGGTGCTCACCATGGACCCGGCCCTCGGCAGCGGCCCCCTCGGCGCCGTCGAGAACGCCGACGTCCTTATGCGGAACGGCACCATCGCCGCCGTCGGCAGGAGCCTGCGGACCCCGCCCGGCACCTGGATCGTGGACGCTTCGGGCAAGTTGGTCATGCCGGGGTTCGTCGATACGCACACCCACCTCTGGCAGGCGGTGATCCGCGGGGGCTGTACCGACGGGGACCTGTTCGGCTGGTTCACCCGATGTACCAACCCCCAGCGGAACCGGCTCACCCCCGAAGCCGTGCACAGCTTCGTACGCCTCGCCGCCCTCGACGCCGTCCAGTCGGGCGTGACCACCCTCGTGGACTGGGTGGACATCTTCTCGTACGACCTCATCGAGAGCTACGTACGGGCCCTGGCCGGTACCGGAGTGCGGTTCACCTACGCGATGTTCCCTTCCGAAGCCGACCCGACGCTGGTCACGAAGGTGAAGAAGGAACTCGTCGACCCCGTGCCGCTCGCCGGCTTCCAGGTCGCCACGCACGCGGCGCGCCCCGTCCAACACCTCAACCATGCGCACTGGGAAGCCGCCCAGGACCTCGGAGTCATGCTCAACTCCCACGTCCTGGAACGCCCCGAGCAGCGCGCCGACGACCCCATCGGAGTCCTCGCCGACATCGGCGCCCTCGGTCCGCGGCTCTTGATCAACCACGCGATCCACCTGACCGACGACGAGATCGCCGCCGTCGCCGCGCACGACGTGCGTGCGGCCCACTGCCCGCTCAGCAACATGCGGCTGGCCTCGGGCATCATGCGGCTGTCCGAGTTCGGACGGCGGGGCGTCAAGGTCGGCCTCGGCCTGGACGGCGGGACCAACGACAGCTCGGACTTCCACGCGCTGATGAAGGCGGCCATCGGCCTGCAGCGCGCCCGCGCGACGGAGGCCCGGATCTTCCCGCAAGTGCACGACGTCCTGCGGATGGCCACGCTGGGCGGCGCCGAGGTCCTCGGGATCAGCGACCGGGTGGGCTCCTTGACCCCCGGAAAGCGTGCTGACGTCGTGGTCGTCGATCCGGCTGCCCTGAACTTCGCGCCGCGCTTCGACTGGGTCGGACAGACCGTCTACAACGGGCGGCCCGAGAACGTCGACGCCGTGTTCGTGGACGGACGGCCCCTCAAGTTCGACGGCCGGCTCGTGGACGTCGACACGAACCGCGTCGTGCGGGAGGCCGAAACGGCCGCCACCCGACTCCGCGCGGCCGGATGAACTCCACCTGCCCGGCGGCGGCCGCACGCCCCCTCCCCCGGCAAGCGGAAGGCTCGGCCGAGGGCGCCCCGCCCCCGGCTCCGCACCGCCCTCCGCCGGGTCCCTGACGGGGGCCGGTACTTCCCATCGCGGGTCAACAGCCGCCGGATGAAGCGGGCGCCTGAATGGTGAGGCCGGCCGGGGCCGCGCAACAGCCGCCCCGGTCCGTTCGGCTGTCCCGGGCTGGTCGAAGAGGCCGGCGCCGCCGCACACGCCGGTTGCGGGCAGGGACAGTTCGTCACGCTCGGCGGCCTCCTGGTCGCCGGCGAGGTGGGCGGGACCAAGCACTCCAGCACCGCAGTCGGGGGCAGGGCGCTCACGTCACCAGGCGCAGCGACGCTTCCGCGATGCCCAGCCGTACGCTCTGGCCCCAGGTCAGTTGCAGGGCGTCGCTCTCCATCCCGTCGCCGAAGACCACGATCCGGTCCGACTCCACGGTCAGCTGCAGCCCTTGTCCCCGCTCCAGCTCACCGGCGACCTTCGTCGTTCCGGTCGTGGGGGATGGCCAGGCCTCGCGCACGAACCACAGGAGCCGCCGGTCGCAGGGCGCGGGCAGCCCCGCGGGGCTGCCGCGCTCCAGCCACAGGGAGCGCAGCCAGCCGGTGGCGCCCGTGCCGGTGCCCACCAGCACCCCGGACGATGCCTGGGCCTCGCCCGGGCCCGTCTCGCCGTCGGAGCCCAGGCGGTAGCGGGCGGTCTGGTGACCGGACGAGCCCAGGTAGATCTCGTTCAGCGCGAGAAGGCGCTGGGTGTCGTCGGCGACGGCCTCGACCATGGTCAGCTCCTCTGCCCGGCCCCCGGCGGCGGTCGCCGCCCGCAGCAGGGCGGCCGCGTCGGCGCAGCGGTGGCGGACCAGGACCCCCGGGTTGCGGCCCGGGTCGGTGTCGATGCCCACCACCGGCTGTCCGCGCAGGTACTTCGCGGTGTTGGCGACCAGGCCGTCTTGGCCGACCACGACCACCACGTCCTCCGGGGCGAACAGGAAGCGGTCCAGGTCCGCCCGCTCCACCCGGGAGCTGCGCCACGTGAGCGGCACCGCCGCCGCCACCTCCCGCAGCGCCTGCCGCGTGCGGTCGTGGCGGCGGGCCACCTCGTCGATCGACCGGCTTCGGCTGGAGAGGAAGAACGCGGCCTGCCCGTGCGTCCCGTGCCGGGCGAGCAGCTCCTCGTACTCGGTCCTACGGTGCACGATCACCGCCCGCGGGGCCAGGCTCACGCGCCCGCGCCGCCTTCCGGACGTCCGAGCCTGGTGAGGAGCCCGGTCAGGACGTCGGGAGAGAGCGTGATGCTCTCGATCCGCGGGAGGTTCTCCGCGAGCCGGGTCGCCGCCAGGGCGTGCAGCGTGCCCGGGCCGGCTTCGTCGTGCACGCGCAGCCATGCGGCCTGAACCTCGGCGCGCGCCGCGCCCGTCTCGCGCGCCGCCTCGGCATCCGCGCGGGCCAGGCGTACCTTGCGGGCCGCCTCGGCCTCCGTCCTCACGGCGTCGGCCGCCGCCTTCTCCTCGGTCTCGCGACGGGTGTTGGTGCCGCGCTGATCGACCAACTGCTCTTCGCGGCGGGCCAGTTCGATCTGGCTGGCCAGCTCGTTCTCGGCGATGGCGCGCTCACGCTCGACGGCGACGGCCCGCCGTTCATAGGTGGCCCGGTCCGCCTCCTGCTGGATCTGCTCGCGAGCCGGGGTGCGCAGGGCGCGCTCCACCTCGGCCTCGGGGCGGATCGCCACGACCCGCACGGCCACGACGTCGATGCCCGTGGCCGGGAGCCTGGGCTCGGCGGCGAGACCGGCGGCGACCCGTTCCCGTACGGAGGCGACGCCGTCCACCAGGGCGACGGCCAGCGGGGTGCGGGCCAGTACGTCGAGCGCGTGCTGCTGCGCGGTCTCGGTGAGAAGAGTGGCGATCTGCTCCAAGGGTGCGCCGCGCCAGCTCCCGGTGTCCGGGTCGACGGAGAAGTCGAGTCGTTCCGCGGCCTCGGCCGGGTCGCTGATCCGGTAGGTGACGGTGGCCTGCACGGCGACGTCCTGGAAGTCGGACGTACGGGCGTGGAACGCCATGGCCAGCTCGCGGTCGTCGACGGGCACTTCGGAAAGCGCCGCCGACAGCGACCGGTACCAGAAACTGAGCCCCCGCCCGTCGTGGACGAGTCGGCCGCGCCTGTGGTGGCGGATGTGGGCGGTGGGCGCGGAGCGCAGATGACGCCAGCCGAAGCGCCGGGTGATGTCGGCCATGGCGAACCCCCTTGATTTCGTCAATGCGACGATAACGAGAACCCCGCATATCGTCAAGAGGACGAAAAGAAGCGCCTCTCCGCGAAAGGATGAGCCTGCACGGCTGCGGCAGAGCCTCGTGGGTGGTCCACAGCCGGGCGAAGTTCTGGGCTGTCGGCGGTCAGGGCGCGGACGGGAGACCGCAGGCGCGGGTCGTCCGGTGTCATGCCGGAGGTCTGCGGCGGTGGGCCGCGGTGGCCCGGGCCGTGGAGGTCCAGCCGGTGCAGAAGTGCCGGCCCGCCGGATGAATGAAGACCATACGCGCCAGGTGGTCCGCCGACGCAAACGGTGAATGCAGTACATGGGCGAGGGAGTTGGCCGCCGGGATGTCCAGGGCGGCCTCGCCGCGCGCCTGCGCGATCAGCAGCAGGCCGCGGGCGGACTCGCCCTGTCCTGCCCCTGGGTCCGACCGCAGCCACCCCGCAGTCGGACCCAGGGGCACGGACAAGCCGGACCAGACCGGAGGCACGAAGAGGGTGACATGAGCCATCCGATGAACCGCGCACAACGATCCCGCTCGGAAAGACGGAAGCGTCCGTCGACGTACCTCCTGCATGCCGGGTAGGGCTGTGGGTCCGATCTGGGCGGCGTATGGATACTGAGCCCATGAGCAGATTGGCCGAAATCATCGTTCTGACGTTGTCCTCCTAGTCGGTCGGCTCCTGGGGCTTGGCCGCCGCCCGTCCGGTAGCGGGTCCGGCGGATTCAGCCGACTCGCTCCCGTCCTTCTCGACGGTGTCCGCAAGGTCGGGGGCGCCCGGGCCGATGGGCGGCAGGTCGGGGGTCACGGCGTTGCGGTTCTCCGGAACACGGGCCGGAAGCTCGGGCTCCGTGGCGTCACTGGCGCGGTCCATGGCTGGTCTCCTCCTAGGTCATCCGTACGCAACCCGCCTGCCCACCCCACGTCAACCCATCCGCCCCGCGCACAGGCGGCCGCCCCCGCGTGACCCCCAATCTGCTCCTGGCCCCCGCTACGCAGTCATGTCGCTGCTCTCCGCCGTCAGGTCGTTCACCACACGTGCCTAAGCAAGGCGACGCCATCTGCGGGGTGGTCCACCCTCAGGTCGGAGCCAGCCCCTGGCAGGTCGGTGTGCTGGACGGCAAGTGGACCGCCTGTCGGCGGCAGGGGCCTCGGTCACCGTCCGGGGCCGCCTGGACAACGGCTTCGTCCTCGTGGGGCGCACGGTCGTGTGGGCCTCACGGCCGTGCAGGCGCCCACACGGGTCAGGTCCGGCGGGCGGTGGACCGGACGTGTTCCGGGTACCAGGCCGTGATCCTGATGGCGGCCACGAGCAGGACGACGGGGATGACCCAGTTGAACCAGTCGCCGTGGTGCCCGGACTCCACGGCGATCAGACCGGCGATCGCGATGAGCACGAACACGGCGCCCCACATGGCCGTCAGCACCCGGTTCGTCCGGCGGAACACCGGGGTGCCCCAGTACTGAGGGGGCACCGTTTCGCGGGCGTACTGCTCGGTGAACGGCGTGAACGCCAGCGACCCGAGGGCGACCGCCGCGATGACCCCGCTCGCCAGCGTCTGTGCGTACGTCTCCAGCCAGAGCAGGTCGCCGCGGTCGAGCACGAGCGCCAGGATCGAGATCACCGCGAAGAACACCATTCCGGTGATCTCCAGCACCTTGACGCTGCCGCGCCGCAGGTCGGGCACGTTCAGCACCAGTGAGGCGATCAGTGCGGTGAACGCGGCCAGCTTCCACGTACTGGGGCTCGCGACGACGTCGAAGATGATCCACGGTGCGAAACCGAGGAGGATGCCGGTACGGCGGGGGGACGTGGGGGTCGTCCTGTCGTCGATGCGGTCCGCGGCCATGGCGCCTCCCTGCGGAGTGCGGAGCGGGCTCCCCGGCGCCGCCTGCCGGAGCGGGCACCCGTCCCGGCTCCCATCGTGCGCAGGCCCGCGCGCCCGCGCATTCCGGGCGGCCGCCCGGGGCGCCTGGCACCGGTATCCGTGCCGCGTTTCACTGGAAGGTGCCGGAAGGTGCCGCACCCGCGCTCCGGGAGGTTCCGTGAACACGCACACGCCGCCCCGTTTCGACCCCACCCGCGTCCCCCACCTGCTGGGCTCGTTCGCGCCGGTGACCGAGGAGGTCGACGCCGCCGAGCTGGAGGTGACGGGCGAGACCCCGGCCGCCCTGGACGGCCTGTACCTGCGCAACGGGCCCAATCCCCGCTTCACGCCGATCGGCTCGTACCTGTACCCCATCGACGGCGACGGCATGCTGCACGGGGTGTGGCTCTCGCAGGGCCGCGCCCGCTACCGCAACCGCTTCGTGCGCACCCCTGCCCTGGAGGCCGAGGAGCGGGCCGGGCGGGCCCTTTGGGGAGGGCTGGAGTCGATGATCGTGCCGGATGCCGAGCAGGTCGGACCGCAACTCGCGGGGACCTTCCGGGACCTGCCCGACATCAACGTCGTACGGCACGGGGGCCGGCTGCTGGCCCTCGCCGAGTCTGCCTGCCCGTACCGGATCGGCGCCGGGCTGGAGACCCTGGGCCGCGACGACTTCGAGGGAGCCCTGCCCGCGGGGATCACCGCCCATCCCAAGATCGACCCGGTCACGGGCGAGATGGTCGTCTTCTGCTACGGCCTGGAGCCGCCGTTCCTGACATGGTCCGTCATCAGCCGCGACGGCACCGTCACGAGCGGGCCCACCCCCGTCGACGGCGTGGACGAGCCGATGATGATCCACGACATGGCCCTGACCGGCCGCTACGTCGTCCTGGTCCTCGCGCCCGCCTTCTTCGACCTGGACGCGGCCATGGCGGGCGGCTCGTTCCTGGCCTGGCGGCCCGAGCGGGGCACCCGCGTGGTCCTGATCCCCCGCGACGGCGGGCCGCCGCGCTGGGCGGCCGACGAGGCGTTCTGGCTGTGGCACACCGTGAACGCCTACGACGACGGCCCCGGCGCGGACGCCCCGGTGGTCCTGGACTACGTGCAGTGGAGCCGGCTGACCGTCGGCGGCGCACCGGGGGCGGCGCGGGACCCGGTCAGCGGCGGTCTGGCACGGGCGCGCATCGAACCCGCGGCAGGCACCATGACCCGCACCCTGCTGGACGACGCCCGGGTGGAGTTCCCCCGCATCGACGACCGGCTCATCGGCCGGCGCCACCGGCACACCGCGCTGGCCACCTCGACCGGCCGGACGGACCTGCTGGCGGGCGAGTACGACGCGGTGCGCTTCCACGACGCGCGGACGGGGGCCGCCCTCGTCTGGGACGCCGGGGATCTGTCCGTCGGAGAACCGGTCTTCGCTCCCGAGCCGGGTACCGACTCCGAGGAGCGCGGCTACTGGCTCACCTTCGCCACCGACCGCACCGACGGGTCGAGCTGGTTCCTGGTCGTGCCCGCCGGGGACCCGGCCTCCGGGCCGGTGGCGCGCGTCCGCGTCCCCGTCCGGGTCCCGCTCGGCCTGCACGGCTGCTGGCTGCCCACCGACGGCGGCCAAGCCGCCGAGCGCGGTGCGCCGTCCGCTGTCACGTGACCGTCACACCCAGGCGCAGCCGCTTGAACGGAGCGGGTGCCGGTAGACGCCGCCCCGGTCGACGGCCCGGTCGACGGCCCGGTCGACGGCCCGGGCGGGGCTGACCTACGCCACCAGATCCGGACGGACGAGGACCACGTCCAGGACGTCGCGCCCCCTACGCCGCCGCGAACCGCACCCGGTCCACGGACGCCCCAGACCGGCGGCCGCCAGGTACTCGTCCGTCGACAGCAGGGCCTCGGCCAACTCGGGATGATGCTCGTATTGGGCCCCGGACAGCGGGGTCGCTCGGAGGGTTACTGCCGAAAGAGCGCGCCGTGTCCAAATTCGCGATCCAGCAAGCGTGCGAAACGTCGGCCTGTCCGGGTTCTACTGGGCGTACGCGAACGTGGCCGTACATGTTGAAGCCGTCGGCGCCGAAGGTGACCGTCGTGGAGTGCTCTCGGCCGTCGGTGCACAGGCGCATCAGCTTCTGCAAAGCAGGCTCCACGACGGCTCGCGCCATGGGTTCCGTGTAGACCACCCGATCTCTTCCCCCAAGCACAAGTGCCCCCAGGGCCCCAACGACTATGCCTACCAGAGAAACGGGTGGGCGCTGCCAACGTCGGTGACAACAGCCTGCCTTGATGACACTGATCGCGCCTCGGCTGATCACGCGCCCGCTGGATCAGGGAGCCGCGCCGGGTCTGGAGCAGCACGCCGCCGCCCGGTACGGGCGCGGTGAATGCCCCATCCAGCGCTGATCTGCATTCCCGTCCACGGATGCTCAGGCCCGCCGGGGGTCATCGCGGCCCCAGCTGCGCCGGCGCCGCGCGGCGGGGCCCGGACGGGTGCGGCGAGGGCGAACGGCACGAGGAAACTCCACCCGCCAAGGGTGACCCGGAACCGTGCATTGATTGGGGTGGCGCAATGCGCAAGCGCGCACGCTGCGGATCGTTGAGGAAGTATTGAAATGCAGGGCGGCATGCTGGGGCTGATCGTCTTCATGGGGAGCGGCCACCTGCGTCGCACCCACCCTCCGTGGTGGCGCCTGGCCCGCGGGTCTGCTGTAGCGGTGCTGAGGCGCGATCCAGATTTTTCGGAGTTCGGCGGTCTGAGGATGTCGAGAACGTGCCGCCGGCTCCGTCCCAGGGACATCAGCGGCCACCACCGGCCGCACGAGGAAGAAGGAGAAACCAGCATGGCGATTCAGCGGATGGACAACGTCGGCATCGTCGTCGAGGACATGGATGCCGCCATCGCGTTCTTCGTGGAACTCGGTATGGAACTGGAGGGCAGGGCGGAGGTCGAGGGCCTCTTCGCCGACCAGTGCACCGGACTCGACGGCGTCCGCTGTGACATCGCGATGCTTTGGACCCCGGACGGTCACAGCCGGCTCGAGCTGGCGAAGTACCGCAGCCCCGCGGTGATCAGCGCCGGTCCGCGCAACCGGCCGCACAACATTCTGGGCACGCACCGCGTCATGTTCGCCGTCGACGACCTCGAGGACACCGTTGCCCGCCTGCGCCCTCACGGAGCCGAACTCGTCGGCGAGATCGCCCGGTTTGAGGACAGCTTTCTGCTCTGCTACATCCGCGGCCCGGAGGGCATCATCGTCGGACTGGCCGAGCAATTGCGCTGAGAAGGAGAAGCCGAACCACGCAGCCGAACGAGATCATCGAGGTTCTGAACCGCCCGATCAGCCGGGAGCTGCTGGCCCGTGACGTGACCCGCCTGGTCTACGTCGCCAAGGACGGAACCCCGCGCAGCGTACCGATCGCCTTCACCTGGAACGGGTCGCCCATCGTCATGTGTACGACGAAGAACGCGCCCAAACTCCCGTGGCCACAGCGGGGAGTACACCCTGTTGGCCGCCTACCAGGACTGCCGGCTTGATGAGCCGTCCTCGTCGGTGAGGAAAGAGACATGGTGCAATTCGGCGGGCACCAAGGGACCCAGATCGACAAGAGCGGAATCGGCCTGGACCTGCTGCCAAAACTCCGCTTCGGTCGATGCGGTCCCGAGAACCACCCACGGCGTACCGTACTTCGTCCTTGCTACCCATACCCCGAGCTCGCGACGACCCGAGCCAAGAAGGTCCTCCCCAGCCGGTTGCTCCTGCATTTCCGCGACCAGGCTCGACGTGTGCAGGCGAGGACACTCGGGCTGCAGGCACCCCTGCTCCCACCAGGTGCAAAGACGTGCCGTCGCGGAGTCGGCCACGTCGTCGGCTGCCTCCAACGCCCCTTGATCAGCGTTCGAGGCATCGGGCCGCGCAACACGCACCAGCAGCTCGTGTCCGCAAGGTTGGTAGCTGAAGAGCCTGAAGATTTTGATCGAGACGCCCACGGGACCATTGTGCCGGTCACACGTCAGTCACTCTTCTCCCACCCTCCCGTCGTCCTCGACCCGCCCGCCCGCGGTCAACGGGCATCCCCGCATGCGCGGGGGACGGACCCCCGTCCATCGGAAGTTCTTCCACATGTTCGACCTGCTCCCCGCCCACGCGAGGTGGGAGCCGTTCCATCGTTCCCCTGTACGGCCGTCCGTGAAGGGGCTGACCGGCACAGTGCCAGCGCACGTCTGAGGGGATGGGATGGCCCTGCCTTCATTGGAGCTGTGACTGGATGGTTGGATTCAGTTATAGGGCGTGAAATCGGTGCTCCGCCGCGTAATGCCCACCCGGGGGCGGCGGGAGGCGCCGGCGAAGTGGGCTACTGGCAGCCCGGCTGGGCGGCCATCGCTTCGCCAGTTTCCCCGGAACTGAGCTTCTGGCGAGCGCCGTTACCCGATGTGTTGATCTTTTCCAGTCCTTGGGGAGCCCGGTGCCCGACCTGCGGCCGGAACTGCTACGGCGAGACGGCGAGCGGGTCAACAAGCCGCTGACCAGTGGGGCGGAGCCGGCAGAGCGGGGTCCATCACTCTCTCGGGTCAAATGTAGAGCCCGCCTTGGTTTGGCCTCGGTGTACGGGGACACAAGCGCGGGGACGGCAGTCGGTCTTTGGAGACGGGCCACTGCTGTGGCTGGGTGACCGTGGTCGGCTCCTCTCCCCCAGGAGCCGACCACGGCCCCCGAAACGCCCCGCCAACCGACAGCGCGCCGGGCATTTTGCAAGCTGTACGCGCTCGAAGCCCCGGCCCTCCTCAACCACTGCCACCTCGGCGGGGCCGCCGCCTCCTCGACCGGCGCCTCCCCGGCGACGACCTCGCCCGCCGCGTCCTGGTCGGCCTGCGCGATGACGTGCCGCAGGTCGGTCACGACTTGCAACGCAACCAGCGGTTCCTCGGCGGCCTGGCCGTCCGGACGAGTCGTCAGTCCGCGGGTACCACGGCGAGCGAGGCGCACTCCCGTGCGTGGCCGAGCGTGTCCGCCGTCCCCGCAGGCGCGTGGCGTCGCGGAACCCGGGCAGACGCGGTTCATGGGCACACTGAAGGGCTGGGAACGGGCGATCGAGCGGGCCGAGCAGGCACTGGCGGAGAAGCTGTTCGGCAGTGATGCGGAGGAGGCGGAGGTGGTCGAGGCGCTACTCCGAACGTGTGACGAGCAGGTCGTCGTGTGCAGCTCCCACCTCACCGTGGTGCCGAACGTGTACACCGTCGAGCTGCCTCCGCCCGTGTACGCCGAGATCGGCCCGCACCTCGATGTTGTGGGGCAGGAGCTGACCGACCGGTTGGAGCGCCACGGCGAGTGCGAGGGCTACGAATGGGCCGGGCCGCTCACCGTGCGGCTCGCCGCGGCCGACCACGTCCCCAACGGCCGCTACCAGGTCCGCTGTGCCCCCATGGCACACATCACGTCCGCGCCGCTGAGCGCTGAGAACGCGTAAGTCGGCGGCCCCGCCCTGAGCCAACGCACGACAAACCCGCGGGGCATTGACCCCTGAACACATCAGCGCCGGGGCCAGGAGCTGCGGCCGCAGGGCTCAGGATCCGAACGGGCGCAGGACGCGTGGGGCGTTGGGCAGGTCGATCTCCCAGTCCCGGCCGGCCGGGATGGCGAGGGACCTGGTGGCGTAGAGGGGCTGGCGGCATGCCCGGCACCAGTAGAAGAACTGACCGATCACGGCGCCTCCTTGCGTGGGGTCGGGATACTGACGCTGTCGTCGGGACGCGGGGACCGGGGGCTTGGCAGGCAGCGGCCCGGGCCGTGGGGCTGAGCTCGGGACGCGCAGCCTGACATTCCGTCTGGTGAAACGATCCGGGCCGGGCGGCACCCCCGTCACACCCGCCGGGGCATTCGAGGCGCCCTTCCGCGTGGCGAGACCTCGGTCGGACCTCCGGGGCAGTGCTCATACACCGTGCCGGGCACCGATGAGCCGGTACCGGAGCCGTATCAGGTCGGGCAGATCCGCCACATGCCTGAACCGGTCGAGCAGGAGAGCGATACGGAGATCGTCACCGTTGCGCACGGCCGCTGCGATGGCGTCGACAAGCTGGGCGGGTTCCTCGGGCATGCGCGAAGGCCTGCCCCGGTGACGGCGCGCCTATGCCTGACAGGTGCCATCGCCTCGGGTGCCCCACCCCGGCCGTCGGGCGAGGTTCAGGTGCGAGTGCGGCGGCGTTGATCCGCTGGGCTCCCTCGAGGGCCAGAACGCACTGGAGGAGGCACACGAAGGTCGGCCGGTCTGCGAGTCATCCTTCGGCAGTCGGAGAGGCCCAGGCGGCGGCACGCCGGGACCGGAGCCGGACGCTTCAGGCGCTGCCCATCTCGGTCGGCGGTGCAGGGTAACTGTCCACACATGAGGAGAGCAGCGGCAGACCACACGTGTCTTGGACCATTGGAGAAGGGAATCGACGGCCACTGGCGACTCGGGGACCCCGGGCGCGGCGTGGCCGTCAGTCATCTTGTCTTCCTGCCGGAAGGAATCGAGTACTGGCACCGGGGCGGCCGGCATGTCCTCGTCCCCTGGTCACGGCTAGGTGATAGGCGGAGCTGGGCCGGTCTGGCGGGCAGGCGGCCGGCCACCGACGCCGGTACGCGGTGTCGCACATGCTCCTGCTGAACGAACGACTCGGGCAGCTACACGAATCGGGCGAAGAGGAGCGGCTGGGGGACCCGGCCTGGCTGGACGGAGTGATCAGCCGACTGGCGGCCCAGAGCCCACGGGCAGTTTGGACCACGCCGCGGCTGCGCGCAGCGGTGAAGCAGGCGCGAACCGGGCATGAGCCGGAGACTACGGTCCAGCGGTACTGAGCAGAGGACTGTCACCCTTGTAGAGAGGGCGGCATGACCGCTGTGGCGGCAAAGACGCCGCATCAAGCCCGTTCGGAAGCGGTCCCCGGATCGGCCTCAACAGCTCCGCCAGAGCGCATCCCGTCGTGGCGGATAATGGCTGCCGTATTGCTGGGAACGGAGAGAACGTGAAGTCAGAGGATCCGAGAACTGAGGGTACGTCCTCTGCTGACAGGTTCGAGTGGTTCTGTGACGCGGTGTCGAACCACGTCATGCCCGTCACCCTCAGCACCAGTCATCCGTCCGGCTTTCACGCAGACATCGCCGACCTGGAGCTCGGCTCCGTACGACTGTCGACGCTGACCTTCTCCCCGGTGCTGTCGCGCCGCACACCGGCTCATGTACGCAAGGGTGATCCCGAGCAGTTGCAGCTGGCGCTGGTCACCCAGGGCGCCTTCCGGGTAGCCCAGCGAAACCACGAGTCCGTGGCCGCGGGGGACCTGGTCCTGACGGACACCTCGCGTCCCAGCGAAGGGGCGAACGTCGAAGAGCGGTCGACGGTGGGCATTCTGCAGATTCCCCGAACGATCCTGCCGCTGCGGCACGAAAAGGTACAGGCCCTCCTTGGCCGGCGTATCCGCGGGGACAGGGGGACGGGGGCGATCCTCGGGAACTTCCTGAGCTCGCTGATCGCTCAGGGCCCGAGTTGTCAGCCCTCGGAGCTCGCCGGCATGGGATCCATCGCCCTCGACCTGGCAACCGCTTGCCTGGCGCAGCAGCTGGGGAGCCCTGACACAGCGCCTGCCGAGGCGCGCGCCCAGGCAATGCTGCACCGCATCACCCGTTTCATCGAAAACAACCTCGACGACCCGGACCTGAACCCCCAAGCCGTCGCCGACCAGCACAACATCTCCCTGCGCTCCCTCTACTCCCTCTTCACCGACCAACCCGTCGGCGTGGCGGCCTACATCCGCCACGGCCGACTGGACCGTGCACGCGCCGACCTCGCTCGCCCGCAGTCGAACGGTCAACCCGTACATGCCATCGCGGCTCGCTGGGGCTTCTCCAGCGCCGCCGTCTTCAGCCGGAGCTTCCGCGACGCATACGGCATGAGCCCGTCCGAGTACCGGGCGGCCGCCCCGCACTGCGATGTTGCACTCAGTGTCGAGAAGTCGCACACACCACTCCTCGTCGCTTAGCTGGGACGGGCTTAAGCGCGGGCCAGCGAGCGAGCATACGTTGGCGCATAGCGGTGCTGAGGCTGCCCACGCCGCTGAGAGACGTATGGCCGGCCGTCATCTGGCCAACGACCCCGAGCAGATGCCTGGTCGAGCCGGTTCACGAGGTCATCGAGTTCACCGGACACGCCAGAGGTGACAGGAACCTCCAGTGCCCTGGCCAGCCGCAGGAAAGACTCCATATCGGCCTGGTTCGGGCCCTACCAGCGGGGAAGTACCCCAACGTCCTCCGGGCGGGTGGTGGCATGCAGCCGTGCCAACGAGGTTGCCCAGCCGACGATCCAGTCGCCGGCTGGGCCTTGGTGATCCAGATGCTCCAGCACCAAGACCCGCTTGCCGGGATCGGTGGCCAGCAACGCGGGCACCACGGGAAATTCAGCTCGGGCGGCGAGCCGCAGGGCGGCCACCTCGTGGGCGTATCGCTCGTCGCGTCAGGACCGTCGACGATCTGCTTCACCACCGCCGTTGCCTGTGGCAACTCGACGCACCACACGCGCGAGCGAGGCTGCTGCCCAGTCTGCGAGAGCGCCTGGGTGATCCCAGCTCGGCCCGTAACGCGTCACCGAACGGCAGTCCCAACCGCATGCGCTCATCCCGCCACGCAGCCGAACGAGCGTGCGACAAATGCGCACAACCGGCCGTCTCTCGCCGACTCAGCCCGGACCTGCGAACCCGGTAGGCTCCGACCGCTCCGGCGTGGGCCCACCCGCCGCAGCCTGCGCGCGGGGGGGGGCGACCCCGGCCCTACAGGGTGCGCGCCGCGTCGATGCTTTCGGCGGTCGGGAAGAGGTCACGGGCCTCTGTGAGGTCCAGGAGCCGGCTCAGCTGATGGGGCAGGGGGCCGGCCAGGACGAGGCGGCCGGTACGCCGCACGAGCAGCATCAAGTTGAGCATGGAGGAGTCGGCGAAGGTCACCTCGGTGACATCCAGGACGATCCGCCGTACGCCCGGGTCGTCCGCGGCCGCCGTGCAGGCCTGCTCGAGGGGGTTGAGGGTGTCCTGGTCGAACTCGCCCCCGCACACGATGACGCGGACACCGTCCTCATCGGACTGCACCTGCACCTGCTGCTCCACCAGAGACTCCCCAGCTCGCCTACCGGCGCCGTACCGCGCCCGCCTCTACCCATCACGCAGCCGCAGACCGCTGCTGTCATTGCACCTCTCGCGTGGAGGGGCCCTGGCGCCATTGGCACCAAGGCCCCGAAGGACCTGCTACACCATCTGCCGACCCTCGTGCTGCGACGGCCTTCTGTTTCCGCGGACCCGACCGCATCGCTGTCGGGAGCGCGGGGATCGCGGTTGCTTGACCGGAGACCACCTCACCATCGATGTCCTGCGGTACCCGGGCTCGAGACTTCCGCCCGGGCGATCCTGATGGCGCGCGCTCCTCCGTTCATCCCTCGGTGATCAACTACTAACCAAACGGGATACTGCGCACTGCTGGCACTTCTCTTATTGCTGTACTGCGAACCGCTCGCACTGCTCCTGACCTGACCAAGCATCACGCTCCGGTAGCCAGCCCCGTCGCCGTCCTGCAACAGCCTTGGCTTCGAAACTCCACCACCGCACCGTTCTACGCACTGCAACTACGGTACTGCTGCCCGGCAGTTCGCCTCCGCCAGCCCTTTCGGTCTCTCGGGGCTACGAGAGAAATCATAACCACACGACCACTCAATGTCTACTCTGGCCGACATAGATTTTTATGGGTGAGGGAGTGAGTTAATCGACCTCGTACAGAGAGGGGGGCGGGACGCGAGGCCGACGCAAGAGCGACCGACAGGCGCGTGGCGCGTGAGGCGGGGCCGCTCAGGCGGGCGGGGGCGCCGGCTGTCCCCTACCGGCGGGTGTGCTGTCCGTACCTGCCGGGTGTCGAGGGGGCCGTGGAGGCGGTAGGTGGTGATGAGCTGTTCGGCAGCCGCCGACGCGCTGTGGAGTGGAGCGCCTGCTGTCCCAGCAGGACACCCAACGTGTAGCCGACGTCCTCATACCGGGCACGCACGGATGGCCGCCCGGGGCGGTGAAGGGCCGCCTGCGCAGGTCGCGGAAAGGGGCCAAGTGACGGCGCAGTGTGTACGGATCGGGCAGCAGCGCGGGTTCGCCCGCGGGCGCGGCAGCTAGGGCGGCGTACCAGCGGGGCTGCGGGAAGAGTGTAGAACCACTCAGACACATCCTGGCCGATCGCATAAACCAGTCGCCACCGGCGGCTCGACTCCTTCAAATGAGGCTGGACGCGGCGTCGCACGTTCCCCGTATACGTGGCCACCTTCGGCTGGCATGCTCAGACGATCGCCCCGCCGCACCGCGACCGGAGGGTGTCAGCGGCGGCGGATGCGGATCGGACCGCGGGCTTTCGCTGGGTCGACAGGGTGTCCACCCTGAGTGATGTCCACCTCGCCAGCCGTGAAGAGCCGCCGGGCCGCGCGGCGGGCCGGCTCCATGAGGGCGCGCCAGCCGTCATCGTCCCCCGCGTACACTGCGCGCGCGGCGTCGGACGGGCAGATCGTCGCGTTCGGAGCACGTTGCTCCAGCAGCTCCAGGATGGCTCGTTCCAGTTGCCGGTCCGTCTGCCGTTCGATGTCTGCCACTCCACCAGTGTCGCAACGGCGACGACAAAACCAGGACATCGGCCACCGCGCAGGTCCGCGACTCCCACCCAGCCCTGCCGCACCGTGAGGGGAAGCTGCTCCGTGCACCCGGTGCAGGACCCGATCGACCGCCGCCAAGAGCTCCGGACAACCTCACCGGCCTGCCATATCCGGCGCACCTCCGTCCCGCCCTCACCAACCGATACGCGGTGTCCCGAGCACCTCCGCACCCGCCGTTTGGCAATCTTGCGCACATGGTCGGGTCTCACCAGCTTGTCGACGTGGACGAACACCGTGTGGTCCTTCGTCCACCGACTCAGTTCAGGGTCGTCACTGTGGAACACCACCTGAACCCCGTCGTACTGCTCCGACCCAGTTGCCCCGAACTGCGCATCCTCCGGCCAGCGGCCGTGCCAGTCCATCCAAGCGGACATCGCGCCGACAGCTTTCCGAAACGT
Source organism: Streptomyces sp. cmx-11-4 (assembly GCA_049998195.1). Classification (GTDB taxonomy): domain Bacteria; phylum Actinomycetota; class Actinomycetes; order Streptomycetales; family Streptomycetaceae; genus Streptomyces. The sequence goes on along the minus strand of JAEBET010000023.1, from coordinate 73,406 downwards.
CTGGTCGAGACGGTCGCGCGGAACCCACGCCGAGATGCTCAGCGGCAGTGCAGCCGTTTGTACGGCATCGTCCGCCATCTCCACGACGTGGAGATCACAGCACCAGTACTCGCCTGTCACGGGATCTGTCCGGACTACCGCGTAGTCGACGGCAGCTCCGGCACCGCCGCTGCCACACGGCGTCCCTCCTCGGGAGTCCGCGGCTCCGCGCCCAGCCACATCTCCTCATCGATCCCCTCCAGGAACGTGCAGAGACCCATCGCCAACCCACACGCCTCGTCGGCGTCGGCGGTCCGGAAAACGGGGTACGCCGGTGAGGGGCCCATGGTCCAGAAACCTCACGGGGATCTGCCGCACCAACCGCCTCATGGTGCCGCGGTAGGCGAGCGGGCGCTCCTGTCGGCTCGTGTGCTAGACGGCGCTGGTCCTCTTCTCCGGGTGGTGTGGCTCGCCGGGCTGGAAGCGTGATCTAGTCGGATCGACAGCTTCGGGTAGCGATCGAGAAGGGCGGTCCGTGCCATGTCAACCAACGGTGCCTGGCGGATCCGACGCGCCGAACCTAACGAGGCCGGCGAGCTTGAAGGGCTCCAGGGTCGATCGTCGACTCACTGGGGGTACCCACCGGGCTACTTTGACTGGGCGGGCGACGCTCGGGCGATTCCAGATGCCTATGTCCGGAACAACCCGGTCTACGTCCTGGAGGAGGATGGCAAGAGCCTCGGCTTCTACGGTTTCACCGAGGAAGACGGGGACCTGCTCCTGGACAAGCTCTTTGTTGACGCCGATGAGATCGGCAAGGGTTACGGCAAGCTTCTCTGGCAGCACGCGATCCAGACTGCGCGCGAGCTTGGGCGATCGGAGTTCATCGTTGCTTCGGATCCTAACGCCGCTCCGTTCTACGCCGCCATGGGGGCCGTGCAGTATGCGACGAAACCGACTGCCGAGCCATCCTGGACCCTGCACATGTTCCGTTACACCCTCTCAAGCTAGCCAGGGCGCTTCTTTCGGTCCGTCCTACGGACCAGATGTGGATGCTCCGGCGAAGTGGAGGGCGGCCAGGATTTGCTCTTGTTCGGGCTGATCCCACCGACTTGTATCCCGACGTCGCGGCCTGTGGCAGTCTCGCCACAGCGCTTCAGGCCCAGGCGGATGGCTGCCTCGCCACGATCCCCGTCAGCGCCTCGGCCTACGAGCCCCTTCTTCATGCGACCGGTGCAAGCACGCTGCGACACCGCGCGCCGCTGCGTATCAACGCCTGGTCTCACGAACGGAAATGGTCGATCCGCGGTGCCTGGCGAAGGTCGCCAGGGCCGCCCGGGCGTGGCATGACGGAGCGCCCCTGAACGACATCCGCAGCAAGGCACCCTGCGTGCACGCCACCGGCCGATTCGAAGTGTCCGAGCAGGGCCTCGGGACGCCTGCGGGGTCGGCCGGGACGTCCTGCCACGGGTGGGATGCCGTCGATCAGGGCGAGGGTCTGGGTGACGTCCTTGACGACCAACGGTCAGGTGATCCAAACGAAACGGCCGAGCCAAGGGTTCTCCCGTAACGGCGGGGGAAACGGCTGACCCCGGGCGCTCGCCGAAGGCCGGCCGACGTCGGGGCGGCGAAGACGTTGGTGTGCGGGGCCGACGGAACCGGGTAACGTCTTTGTCATGTTCTTCCAGACGCCGATTTACGAGTGAGAGCGTGACGGGCCCCTGCTGACGTCCTTCGACGTCGCCGCCCGTCCCCCACCGATAGATCCGTAGATCACTTCACATCATTACCGGGAGAGCCCGTGACCGATAGCAAGAACATCAACAACCCCGTGGGCCAGGGCGGCGGCCAGCGCAAGAAGCTGTCCCGCGCCGAACGGCAGAACAACGGTCCGCACCGCAACCTCGACCGCCAGGGTGCAGCCGACCAGAAGGCGGAGCTGGTGCGCAAGATGCGCGAGAAGGCAGGCGCGGCCGAGGCCGCCGGGCAGGCGGACGACGACACCGCACAGAGCTGACGCACCGCCGCCGCAGGGCGGCACCGCACGGGGCAGGGCCCGGACCGCGACGCGCGGTCCGGGCCCTGCTGCCGTACCGGGGCTCTGCTGCCGTACCGGGCGCGGCCGGTCCCCCTCGGCTCTCGGCAACCACCCGCGTCTCAGCCGACCACCCGGAGCAGCCGTGCCGAAGATTCGGCAGCCCCGTCACCGCCACCACCCCGGGCTGCGCCAGCGCTCAGCGCGTTCCCCGTGCCCGGCCCGGGCGGCACCGCAGCTATGGGCGACGGCCGCATCACCGACGTCAAGCTGCAGAAGCGCCTCATGGCCGGACGCGCCAGCGTCCCGCTTCTCCGCCACCGAGTCATCCTGATCGCCCACCTACGCCGCCACTACGCGGATCGGTCGACCCTGTCACCGAGATGATCTCCGTCTACGAAAATCTTGCCAGCGCCACTTCAACGAGTACGCCGACAGCTGGTGTGGCAACGTCACTTTCCGACCGGTCGGATGGGTCAGGGCCGCCGGTAAGGGTGGCAGAGCAGGTCCTTGAGATTGCCGTCGTCGAGGCAGACCCGCACGAGTCCGGCGCCGCCGGGGACATCTGCCTGAACGGCGAAGCTGAAGTTCCTGGACGTACCGCACGCCGTGTCGGAAGAGACGGATCCGGCCGAGCCCAACTTCACGGTGTCAGCGGCGTTGTAGGTGTACGTCCAGGTGCGCCGGCAGTACGCCGGACCGGCCGGGCTCACCGACTTGTGGGTCCCCGTCACCACGACCGACCGGTTGTACCAGGTGATCGTGCCCTTCGTCCACGTGTTCCCGACCGTGACGTCGAAAGCGGTGGTGGGGTAGGCAGCGGTCTGCGCGCCGGCGGCGGGAGCGCCGAGCAAGGCGCCCGCGGTCAGCACGACGGAACCGAGGGCGGCGGCGAGATGAGTCTTCATGCGATCTCCAGGATGGGATGAGCCGGTTGGGGCTTCACATCCTGGCCGGTCGGCCACCTGCGGCCTACCTCTTAAGTCACGGCTTAAAGGGGGGGCCGGGACGGCAGGCGCGGCGCCTCGCGCACCTCGGCACGAGTGTTCGGGGGCGCCCGAGCGGGGCGGCGCTGCGCCCACCGGTCTGACGCCGCGGTGCCCTCGGGCCTCACGGTTCCGTCAGGGCGCCGGTCCGCAACAGGGCCAGCCCGAGGGGGGTGATGAGGTGCAGCACGGACCCGCCTCGGCGGCTGGTGGTGATGAGGTCCGTGTTCCGCAGCACTGTCGCGTGCTGACTGGCCGCTGCGGCCGTGACGTTGAGGCGGCGGGCCAGTTCGCTCGTCGTGCAGCCTTCCGCTGTCACCTGCAGGGCGGCAGCTCGCGTGCGGCCGAGCAGGGACTCCAGGTTCCGCACGGCGGAGGCGTCCGCTTCTGCCGGTCCGGTACCCGTCAGCGGCCTGCGGAGAGCCGGCACGGTCAGTCGGGGTGGCTGGGCGGTATCGAGCGGATCCCACAGAAAGCTCACCGGGTGCTTCGCGAAGACCGTGGGCGTGATGATCAGTCCCCTTCCCTGGAGACGCACCTCAACTGGGCGCGGGTAGGGAGCTTCGAGCACCGGCGGACGCCAGCGGACCAGTGGTGCGCAGATCGAACGCAGCAGCAGATCGATGCCTCCCTCCAGCACCAGGTTCGCGCAACGGGTGGACAGCGCGACCAGTTCGGACCGCCCTCGATGCCAGTAGGGCTCCACGGTCAGCCGATGGCAGGCGCGCAGGGCCTCGGCGAGCTCCCGCCGCGCTTCGCGGTCACCCTCGGACACCCGCCTGGCCCATGGCAGGTGTCCGGGGTGGAAGTCGAGACCTTCGAACTCGCGTCGCAGCCGGGACACCGGGGCGTGCAGCAGGTTGTCCACGGCGTGGTCCACAGAGGGCACATCGCCCATCAGGGCCAGCAGATCGAGCCCGGGACCGCGCACGGGAACCAGGGACGTCAGGGGGCGGGTGTCCGCTCCCATCCGGCCCGCGACCACTGACCGCCACGAGCGGAAGTGAGGAATCTCCCGGTTCTCTCTCAGCAGCTCCAGGCTGTAGTAGACCTCCGCTGCGACGCCGATCGTTGCGGCTACCCGTGTCCGGGCGAGGTCTTCCGCCGTGAAGTGAATGCGTAACACCGACCGGCCTCCTGCCACCGAAGTAGAGCGCGTGAGCGCACCCCCAGCATGCTCCAACCCGGCCGCTCAACGAGGACAGGTTTCGGCCCTCCTTATGCGTTCGGACCGCGTACTACGCAGGCCCGCACCGCCACGGCAGCCACACACCTTGTACCGGCCGGCACGGTGGCGAGTTCGTCTCCGGGCAGCCTGAGACGTGGGGCACCCCGGACACCACCACCGTCACCGATACGCGCCTCTACGGCACCGGCCACCGCCCGGTCCTGGGATCGGCTCCACCCCAAGCTCACGCACCGCTCTTCCTGGGCCGCCGCAGACGGCACCCTTCCGATCGTCGAGGGCACGTGTCGAACTTTGGTGGCCGCCCACCCTTGGAACCGCGCTTGTGCCTGTCGTCCGTGACTGCCGGGAGCGTGGAACGGGGCGTGGCTGTGTCAGTCCGCCGAAGCCGAACCCGCCGGTGAAGCCGCCTGTTCCGCCGGTACCTGTGCCACCGGTCGGGTTGCGGGACGAGGGGCCACTCGGCGGGGGTGATGTGAAGGTGCGGTAGTCCTCGTGGAACAGCTCTCGCCACCAGGCCTCGAAGCTCACGCCTTCCAGTTCGCGCTCCGTCTCGATGATCGCCGTCCTGTCCCATTGCAGCTGGCCCGGGTTCAGTTCCTTGAGCGCCTGGCGCAGCCCCGGCAAGTCGATGGGTGGATAGTGGTGCGGCAAAGCCAGCGCGTGGTTGTCGCTGGCGGGTAGGTCGTGCCGGAAGACGTAAGCGGTCAGTTGGCCAGTTGTTGCCCTCGACCAGCCCCAGATCGGCCGTTCGGCGAGGTCGGCCCTGCGACCGCGGGCCTCGGCTTCCCGCCGTGCGTATTCGGAGGCCTTGTCTTTCTCCGCCTGGATCGCCTGCCCGATCTCCCGGCGAACCGGCGCGTAGGCCTCTCTGGCCTCTGCCATGACCCGCTTGTAACGCCGCAGGGTCTTCTTCCATGCGCGGAAGAGCGCGGCGTGCGGCCAAGGGCCTCCACCGCGGTACCGACCTGGCGCGACGATGGGCGGCAACCAGGGCGGCGCTGATGTCGTCCACGGCGGTGGCGTAGGCGAGGGCGGCTTCGACCCAGCGGCGGCAGGTCCGGGCCGTGCAGGGTACGAGGCAGTTCTCTCGCCAGGTGGGAAGGGGTACACCTGCCGCGTCGAACTGGAACTCTGTGGGTGCTTCATGCGGGCGCGGAGTTCGCACCAGGTAGACGGGGTCTGCGCGCCCACCATCGAGGAGCCGGTCGGGCCGGCTTTCCACGACACGGACCCTGCCATCCCTGGGACCGACCAGTTCACCGTCCCCCTGCTCGCGCAGCAACGGCTCGTGCAGGGAGAGATACGGCAGTACTGAGCGACTCATCGGCTCCACCCTCCGCGTTCCCGCTCCCTATGGTGCCGTCGTCCCCTCCCGCCGGACAATGCCACCACATCGCCGGAGCAGAGGCGGCAGCTCGGTTGCGTCCTCACGGTTGCCGAGAGCGGGTACGGTCTCAGGCCGCGGCGGTCGGATTCGCCGAACCGGCGGCGCGGAGGTAGTCGGCGTTGATGCGCTGTGCTTCCTCGAGCTGGTCCTCAAGGATGACGATCCGGCAGGCGGCCTCGATGGGGGTGCCGTGGTCGACGAGCTCGCGGGCGCGCGCGGCGATCCGCAGTTGGTAGCGGGAGTAACGCCGGTGCCCGCCGGCGGAACGGAGCGGAGTGATCAGGCGGGCTTCGCCGATGGCGCGCAGGAAGCCCTGGGTGGTGCCGAGCAGTTCGGCGGCTCGGCCCATCGTGTAGGCGGGGAAGTCGTCGTCGTCCAGGTGGCCGCCGAGCGGGCCGGTCGGAATCCCTGTCATCGCACCTCTTTCTCGAACACACGGAGGGGCCCTGGTGCCATTGGCACCAGGGCCCCGAAGGAACTGTTACACCATCTACCGGCCCTGGTACTGCGCCGGTCCTCTGAGTCCGCAGACCCGACTCACGAACTGCCGGGGGTGCGGGGATCGCGGTTGCTTGACCGGAGACCACCTCACTAACGATGTCCTGCGGTACCCGGACTCAACACTCTGCCCGGGCGATCCCGATGGCGCTAAGCTCCTCCGTTCTTCCCTCTGTGATCAACTACTTACCAAGCGGGGGACTGCGTACTGTCGGCACTCTCTTACTGCTGGTACTGCGAACTGCACTTACTGCGGGTACTGCACTGCGTTAACCGCGGTACTGCTCGCGGCGGCCCCTGACCATTGCGGGCCACCCGGTCCGGTCGTCAGCCCCGTCGCCGTCCTGCAACAACCCTGGCTTCGACACTCCACCACCGCACCGTCCTGCGCACTGCGACTGCGGGTACTGCTGCCCGGCAGTTCGTCTCTGCCAGGCTCTGCGGTCTCTCTGCGTTACGAGAGAAACCATAACCACGCCACCGCCCAATGTCTACTCCAGCCAGCATAGATTTTCAGGTGCCCGCCGCTGAGGTAATCGCACGGCACGGATGGGCGGTGTCCGGCCGGTCGGGGCAAACGGACTACCGGCGCGTCCCCAGCCGCGCATGGTCCGAGAGAAGCTGCGGCTCAGCCGGGCCACGGGGCCCCGGGGCTCTCATGGTGCAATTGGCACGTCCGGTGCCGCCTCGGCACGGATCTTCGCGTATCCGGGACGAAGGTTCCGGCGGCATCGAGCAGCAAGGGGTCGTTGTGACCGCAGGAGAGCCGGACGGCGGGCGGACCTCTCGTCCTCCCGTGAGAGGGAGTCGCCGCGGTAAGCCGATGACCTTGGCGGGAGCGTTGGAGGCGGCGGAGGCTGCGGCGCCGGTGGAGTCGCTCGACGTGGTCGCGCGCATGCTCAAGGAGCACCTCGGGGCCGCGTCGGTGTCGTTCCTGATCACTGACTTCACCGGCAGTTCAGTCGTACGGCTGGGGGCGGCGGACAGCGTCGAGACCGGCGAGCGGGCCCAGCGGATTCCGCTGCGCGGCACCCTGTACGACGACGTGATCCGCAGCCAGCAGCCGAAGGTGGAGCACCGAGGCGAGAGCCGGCTGGTGCGGGTCGTCGCCCCGGTGACCAACCGCGGGGACGCCATCGGACTCCTGGAGCTGTTCCTGCCCGCAGCACCGGACGCGGAGGTGATGCGGGAGATCGGCGAGACCGCGCACGCGCTGGCGTACATCGTCATCGCGAACCGGTCCCACACCGATGTGTACCAGTGGGGCCGCCGCACCAAGCCCCTGAGCCTGGCCGCGGAGATTCAGCACCGGCTGCTCCCAGCGTCGCTGGCGTGTGAGGCAGCGCAGTTCGCGGTTGCCGGGGCGTTGGAGCCCGCAGACCACGTCGGGGGTGACACCTTCGACTACGTGATCGACCGGGACACGGTCCAACTCTCCGTGACCGACGCCATGGGTCACGACGTCGACGCCGCGCTGCTGGCCACCCTGGTCGTGGGTGCCTTGCGGCGGGCGCGGCGGGCGGGTGGCGACCTCGCCGAACAGGCCCGGCAGGCCGACCAGGCCATGCGCGATCACGGCCGCCGTGGTTACGTCACCGGCCAGCTGCTGCGCATCAGCCTGCTCGACGGCCGGGCCGAGTTCGTCAACGCCGGGCACCCCTGGCCGCTGCGGATGCGGGACGGGGAGGTACAGGAGATCGTGCCTAAAGTCGACCTGCCGTTCGGTCTCGGTCTCCACGCCTCACGCGCTGCCGCCTACCGCGTGCAGCCGCTGGACCTGCGGCCGGGTGATCGGCTGGTGATGCTGACGGACGGCATGCTGGAGCGCAATGCCGAGGACCTCGACTTGGCGGACCTGATCGTCCGCACCCGCGCGCTGCATCCCCGCGAAGCCGCCCGCACCCTCATCGGGGCAATCGTCGACTCCGGCGACGGTCACCTGGACGACGACGCCACGGTCATGTGCCTGGACTGGCACGGCATCGCCAACTCCCAGCGGGACGCCGCCACCGGCGCCGACCTCACCGACGCCTCACGACCGTCGAGGACGGGACCACCCGCTTCCCAGCGATGACTCCGGGCGTGCGGAACAGGAGGCACGGCACGGCAACCGGGCCCATCCCGGCTCGGGTCAACGTCTGCGCTTCCGCCCGGCGTGTGCCGTCTGCGTGATGGCGCGACCACGGGACCGGGCGAGCCAGAACGTGGAACACCGGTTCCGTCCAGCGTCTCGCTCTCGCCGCCGGCCGGGCAGTGAGGTGCTCCTCCTCCCCACGGCTACTCGGTGTGAAGAGGTGTCGTTTTCCGGGAGGGGCTTACCCACGAAGGCTGACCTGGGCAAAGGGGTGGCCGCCGGTTTGGGGGGTCACACCTCCGGTGCCACCTGCGGTCCCCCGCTGAAGGCAACCGTCCAGGCAACGGTTCAGCCGCCCGCCGGCGCACCCCGCTCCGCGACCGGTAGGGGCTGCGGAAGGCGCGGCGCCAGCCATGTCGGCTCCGCCTCGCTCGGGCCCTTCTCGTTCCACTGCGTTGGATGTCGTCGTCAGAGTGGGCGCCGGCCGCATGGCTCTTCCAGAGCCGCAGCTCCGCCTCGCTCACGAGCTCCGGTCCGCCTGGCCACGGGCAGGTTGTGGGCATCACACCCCGCATCGGCAGGTATACATGAGCCGAAAATGGATGATGACCCGACAAATAATCAGTAGGGGGCCATTTCCTGCAAGACCCCTATGTGACTCAGACATGATGCGCTGTCATATTCCTGCCAGATTGCCCCGTTCATCTCGTTGTACCCATCAGGGGAAGGCAGGAAAATGGGCAGGTTCAGGTACGGAACCACAGCGTCGGCCATCGCGCTGGCGGCCTTGGGATCGCTCGTGGCCGCGGGAGGCACAGCTCACGCGGAAGCGGGCCAGGACACCATCAGCATGCTGAAGCAGGAGAAGTCCCAGTGGTGCTGGGTCGCCTCCGGGCTGACCATCGCCAAGTTCCAGGGCTTCGGCTCCACGCAGACGGACTTCTGCAACCGGGCCCAGCCCCAATACGGCTGCAACAACCAGCCCGCGACGCTCGACGACATGGCCAGGGGCTGGAGCAGCCTGGGCATGGCCCACACCGGCTCGGGCCTGAGCAGCGCGGCCACGTTCAACCAGGTGTACACCGACGTCAAGGCGGCCCGGCCGATCGGTGCCCGCATCGGGTGGGCGTCCGGTGGCGGCCACATGAACGTGGTCTACGGCTTCGACACGTCGAAGAACACGATCGCTGTTGCCGACCCGTGGCCGGACACGACCACGTACACGTGGTGGAACTACAACGACTACGTGAGCAACAGCTCATCCAAGTGGACCCACTCCCGCATCGGTATCTCCCGCTAAGGCAGGCGACATGCGCGACACCAGCGGCACCAAGATCTCCGGCAAGCGGGCGGCTTCTCGCCTCTCCCGTCTGTCCATCGTCATCGCAGCGAGTGCATCCGCACTGCTGTCCGTCGTCGGTCCAACGCACGCGGTCCCGGCTAAGGACCCGCTCCCGGCCGACATCCCCGACTACCAGGCCGCCCTCGACGCGGTGAAGTCCACCGATGTCCGCAACGCCGTCTGTCGCTTCCTGCGCACTCCGGTGCCCACCGGCGACGCCGGCGGGCCGGTGCAGACGATCCCCGAAACGGCCGAGCCGTGCCAGGGCCTCCCGGTCTTCACGATCAAGGACCCGGTGGCACTGAACGAGATCACCCCCGGGTTCGTCGCGGGCACCGCCCAGCCACTGCCCACCGAGGCGATCAAGCTGACGCAGCTGGTCTCCTCGCTGAGCACCACCGTCAACGGCCGCAACGCCACCGTCATGCTCGCCCCCACCCAGGGCGGCGGCTGGCACCTGGCAGCCGTGCGGGACGGCGACAGCGACGCCACCTTCGCCAGCAAGGCCACCCTGGGCACGCTGGTCTTCACCGAGCCCCAGAACCGCGGCTGGTACCAGCTCAAGCTCACTACCGTCGAGCCACTCAACGACCAGGCTCGGGAAGGACTGGGCGGCCAGGCGTCGGTGTCGCTCAGCGACTACCAGAAACTGGTTAAGGCCCGCTACGCCGACAAACTGCCCGGCTCGGAGTACGACACCCAGGGCTATTCCAGCGGCTACAGCCCCCCGCGTACGGAGGACGACGCCCCTTCCTCCACCCTGCTCCTCGCCGGCGGTTCCGGCACGGCGCTCGCCCTCGCGGGCGGAGCCGCCGTGCTCCACCGACGCCGACGCGCAAGCAACCGCTGAGCCCAACCCCGTACGCCCCTCGCTCCGCCCCGGCAGCCTGCCGGGACGGAGCGAGTCCTTGTCCGGCCGGACCGCCACTACGGTCCGACGCGGTGCGCGGCTGAGACCGCACGGGTACGCGGCGGCGTGACTGACACCGCCCCCCGCCCGGGGGTGGGGCTTTAACGGCCCTTTCCCATGACCGGTGCCCAACGACGGCCACCCCTGGCCGTGACGCAAGACGAAGGAACGGGGACGCCGCGGTGCGTGGAGCCGTCCGCTCCCGCCGCGGGCGGGCGGCCGCCTCGTTCCGCTGAGGGGCCGCCGCCCGATCGGTACTCGGGGTGTCAGTGGGAGGTTCCGGACATGGGGCGGCGTGTTCCCGGGCCGTGGCGTGTGGTGTCGTTGTCACGGGCGGCCGAGGCGGCTGCGAGGGCGAGGAGGGTGGCAATGGCGCCGGTGATGAGGTTGCTGGTGATCGACCGGGTGTGGGCCACGTCGCCGGCGACGACCCAGGGCGCTACGCAGGTCCAGATGCCGATGGCGGCAGCGGCCCAGGCCATCGAGTGGGTGCGCTCGTAGGAGTTGCCGAGGCCGCCGAGGAGCAGCATGTAGGCGATGCCGGCGATGAGGTTGGTGACGGCGAGGGTGGAGAAGCCGTTGAAACCGACGATCCACGGGGACGCGGCGAGGTAGAGACCTGTGAGCAGGGCCAGGGCCTCGACCATCTGGGCACGCGGGGTGGCGGCCGCGCGGTCGTGCCGGGCGCGCAGGTCCATCAGGTCAGGGTGCTCTTCGATGGGCGCGCGGTGGGTTGACGCCATGATGACCTCCAGAGAAGGAGTGGTGTCCCGCACCTACCCGTAAAGCGGACATAAATGGGCACATAGGCACATCGGGTATTGCGGCGCCAGCACGGGACTCAGGTGGCCCGACCAACCGCGAACCCAACGTCTCGTGCCCCGGCCCCGGCGAGTGAGCTCGTCCACCCGCACGCCGGGCCCTCACCGCAATGCCGCCGATCCGAGGTTCTCGCAGGCAGCCTCTCCCCTCGGCTACGCGTGGGAAGAGGTGTCGTTTCCCGGGACAGCTTGCCCACCGGGTCTGACCTGGCAAAACGGGCGACCGCCGGTTTCGCGGGTTCACGCCTCCCCTTGGTTGCTGCCCAGGTGGTCGCGCGGATGCCGGACGAGGGCCGTGCCAGTCGAGGCACAGGACGGTGGCCTCGTCTCTGGGCGGGCGGCCGTCGTAGGCGCCGGTGACCGCGCCGACCAGTGTGCGTACGACTTCACGCGGATGCTCGGCCGCGGTCTTGCGCAGGGGCCGGGCAGGTCGACGGCCTCGGCGTCGCGTTCCTGCATGCCCGACGGTCACCACCGCGGCAGTCCCGTGCGCGCCTCGGTGAAGGCGGCACTCCAGCAGGCGCTGACCCATCGCCGCTCCTGAAGGAATCGCACGGGGTCGGTACCTGTGTGGAATCGCGTCGGTCGGGCAGGCGCTTGCCATGAGGACCCGCTCTCGGCAGCGGCACCATAACGACGCACACCCTTTGGAGGGCCGCGTCGCTGTGGTGACCGGCGCCGCACGGGGTATCGGCGAAAGCACGGCCTACGCCCTGTCCCGGCGCGGCGCCGGGGTCGCGGTGCTCGGACTGGAAGGGGAGCGGCTGCGCCGGCTGGCAGCGGACCTCCCCGGCCCGGCGGCCTCCTGGACGGTTGACGTGACCGATGCGAACGCCCTCGCGGCGGCCGCCGAAGCCGTCCGGGGCAGGTTGGGCACGCCTTCCGTAATCGTCTCGAACGCCGGGGTCGCCATCGGCGGACCGCTCCTGGAATGCGATCCCGACGACTGGCGGCGCGTCATCGAGGTCAACCTCGTCGGCAGCGCCCTCACCGCACGCTGCTTCCTCCCCGACCTGTTGCGCAGCCACGGCTACTACCTTCAAGTCGCCTCCCTCACGGCTCTCGCACCCGCGCCTCTGCTCACCGCGTACTGCGCCTCAAAATCCGGAGTCGAAGCCTTCGCCCACGCCCTGCGCGCCGAGATCACCCACCGGGGGGTCGATGTCGGCATCGCCTACCTGAACTGGGCCGACACCTCCCTGATCCGTCATGCCGATCAGACCGCGGCCTTCCAGGAACTGCGTGCGCACCTGCCGTGGCCGGCCTCCGTCAACCACGACCCCGCCGCCTACGCCGACGCGATGGCCCGGGGCATCGAACACCGCTCGGCCCACGTGTACGCCCCGCCGTGGCTGCGCGGCGCGCAAGCGGCGCGAGTCTTCTTGCCCCCGCTCGTCGTGCACTACTTCCGGCGAGTTCTCGCAGCTCGCGGGGATGACCCCCTGCCGCCGACCGGCCTCCTCGGGCCAGGCGGCGCGGCAGCCGACACCATCACCCTCGGGGGGCCGGCTCGGCACCCTCGCCTTCGTCCAGGAGGGGAACCATGGCCGTACGACACCAACTGATCCACGCCACGCCACGCCAGGTGTGGGCGGTGCTCGCCGACGGTTCGCTCTACGCGGACTGGGTGGTGGGCACCAGTGACTCGCGTGTCACCCGCGGCCTGTGGCCCGAGGTCGGATCCGCGCTCGAATACACCGTCCGGATCGGACCGTGGACCGTGGCAGGCACCACCGTCGTACGGCGCGTGGATGCGCCCGCGGAACTGGAACTGGAAGTCGACAGCGGTCCGCTCGGGACGGCCCGGGTGGCGATCGAAGTCCGCCCCTGGGGCAAGGAGTCCCTGGTCATCGTGGACGAGCACCCCCTGCGGGGCATCGGCGGCACGCTCCACAACGCCGCAGTCGACGCACTGATCCAGCTGCGCCACCGCAGCATGCTCGCGAGGCTCGCGAACGTCGTCGAGAAGTCCGCCCGCTCCGAGGACCGCGCACAAGCCTGACCCGGATCAAGGCGACGGCGCGTTCCCCGCCCTGACAGGCTCCACTGGCCCGGCTGCCCGCACGGATCGGATGCCGGTAGACGCCGCCCCGGTCGGCGGAGGTGTCGGCGCTGGGTGGAGTTCGGCCCGCCTCAGGCCGCCTTCGCGTCGCGGCGGCAGTACGCCCAGCAGCCCGCCCCCGCGATCAGGGCCGTGTACAGACAGAACATCAGGGTCGCGGTCCCCGGCGACAGGTCCGACCCGACGAGCGCCTCCGCGAACGACCAGTCGTCGGCCGGGTACGCCGAGACGTCAGTCAGCATCGCCCGCCCGGCCGCGAACGGCACACCCGCCCACCCCGTCGAGCCCCGGCAGGTACCCGAGCGCCCCGCCCACGAGCCGTTCCACGATCAGCGGCCACATGCACAGGATCAGCACCGGCACGATCCGGCTGCGGATCAGGGAGACCAGCGCCAGGCAGAGCAGCGCCCAACAGCCGGTCCACAGCGTGAACCGCAGCGCCGGCACCAGCACTCCGGACCAGGCCGGCTGCGGCGCGCCCGCCACCGCCAGGACGACCGCGCAGGACAGTGCCCCGAGTACGGCGCTCGCGGCGGCCGTCCCGGCGGCGACCCCGAAGCCGACCAGGGACTTGGCGGCGTAGGCGGTACGGCGCCCCTTGACCGCCAGCCAGGTCGTACGGGCGCCGCCGCGCACCAGGTCGGTGGAGACGGGGCCGGTGCCGAGGACGAGCAGGAAGAAGGAGAGGGCCGGGATCTGGGTGGCCAGCGGCGTCCACGCGATCGTGTCCGCCATGGCGGCTGCGCTGAAGGGCCGGTCCTGGTCGAGGTCGAGGTCGAGGTCGAGGTCGAGTAGCACGGTGACACCGGCTGCCAGGCTCAGCACGGTCACGATCCCGAGCAGGATCCACGTCGAGCGCAGCCCCGCCGGGTGCCGCCATTCGTAGCGGCACGCGCGGCGGAACGCCTCAGCGGGGGTGACGGCCGCCAACCCCGCGGACGTTGCCGCGGCTGGCTCGGCCGAAGCGGAGGCCGCGGCTGAGGCCGAGGCAGAAGGGGAAGGGGAAGGGGAAGGGGAAGTGGTACTCACGAGATCTTGAACTCCTCTTCCGCGATGCCGAGATAGAACTCCTCCAGCGACGGCCCCGCCTCGTACAGCCAGTACAGCGGCAACCCGTGCTCGGAGGCCGCGGTGGCGATCCGCACCCGGTCGAGGCCGGTCACGGTCGCGCCCGGACCGTCCGGCCCGCCCGTCGGGGCCAGCCGTCCGCCCCGCTCCTCCACCAGCGCCGCCAGCTTCGCCAGGTCGGGGCACTCCACGCTCACCACGCGCCGGTCGGCAGCGCGGGCCAGCAACTCCGCCATCGGCGAAGCCGCCACGACCCGGCCGCGCGAAAGCACCACCACCCGGTCAGCCAACTGTTCCATCTCCCCGAGGAAGTGGCTGGAGACCAGTACGGCCCGCCCCCGGTCGGCCTGCGCGCGCAGGAACTCCCGCAGCCAGCGGATGGAATGGGGGTCGAGCCCGTTGGCGGGCTCGTCGAGGACCAGCACGGGCGGATCGCCGTGGAGGGCCTGCGCGATGGCGACACGCTGGGCCATGCCGAGCGACAGCTCCCCCAGACGCAGCCGGGCCGCCTCCGACAGGCCGACGGCGTCGAGCAGTTCGTCGACGCGCCGGTCGGGCGCCGCGGAGCCGGCGGCCACCATCCGCAGGTGGGTCCGTACGCGGTGCCCGGAATGGCCGGCGACACCGCCGAGAACGGCGCCGACGACCGTGCCGGGCGCGCCCCACCCGTACAGCGGGCGGCCGAGGTAGTGGGTGCGGCCCTCGCCGCGCAGTAGGCCCAGCATCAGCTGGATGGTGGTGGATTTCCCGGCCCCGTTGGCGCCGACGAAGCCGGTGACCTCCCCGGCGCGAAGGGTCAGCGAGACCCCGTCGAGGACGCGTTTGGTGCCGAAGGAGCGGCCGAGGCCTTCCGCCTCGACGAGAACACCACCGGGCTCCGTATTCATGGAGCGGCGGTTTATGTAGGGTCTCCTTGCGTTATCGCAAGGGGGAGGAAGCCCGCATCCGGCGACCTGAACAGGCGTGGAAACCGAAAGGTCGTCACCCGCGGGCCTCTTCCCCCGAATGCTTTCCTCGAATTCCGAGTCGCGTTGTCCATCGGACGATAGTTCTGCACTTTTTCAGTGCTCTGCGGCTCGATTTGCCTATCGCCGGACGAGCCCGATCACCTGCACCACGAATGCCACGTGCGCGACAATGCAAGTGAACCATGCCGAGCCACCGCGCATTGAGTTGCGGAGAACCGTCGTCCAGCCTGCCACCAGCAATACGCCGGAAAGCGCGACGCAGACCCAGGCGATGACGAGCAGGGGCGTGGAGAGGTCGGTGAAGAGTCTGAGGACCGCGGCGGGCGCGATCGCCAGTAGCGGAAGCGCCCACGCACCCTCGCCGACTGTGCGGCCACGGGCGGAATCGGACCTGGTACCGGACATCCCGGGGGCTCCGTTCGGTGGGGGTGTGGGGTGGTGTTCGGGTGTGGTGCCGAGGGTGGGCCGGGCCCCCGGGACGAATCCCGGGGGGACCCGGCCCACGCCCGCAGGATCAGTGCAGGGCGTTGTAGACGTCGAGCAGCGTAAGGCCGGGCATGACGGCCCTCAGCGGGACCTTGGCCCACCAGGACAGGCCGTCGTACCACTTCTTGAAGTCGCTGTACTTGCCGGCGATGGCCTTGGCGAAGCCGCCGACCTTGCTGAAGGCCGCCCGGATCGCCGCCCACCTGCTGGCGGCCGAGGCCTCACCGTTGGCGATCTGGGTCATCTCGGCACGCTCGGCCGGAGTCAGCTGCGAGGCGAGCGAGCCCACCAGGAGGGCACGCGCGGACGCCTGCGCCGCCGCCTGCTCGGAGACGGAGACGGACTGCGGCGCGGCGACGGAGGCCGTCGAGGCCTGGGCCAGGCCGGCGCCCCCGTCGATCGCGATGGCGGCGACGGCCGAGACGGCTGCCATCCTCAGGGTGTTGCGATTCATTTGCGAGTTCCCTTGCGTTGTCGCAAGGGGGAGGAAGCCCTGACGGGCAACCTGAACAGGCATGGAAACCGAAAGGGTCCCCCCGGACTTCTTTCCCGCGATTATTTGGTCGTTGCCGAACCGCTCTTGGTCAGAGAGAAGTTTGGCAGTGTGCTCGCCGTCTCGACTTGCGGGACGCCGGGCACACGTGAACGTTACCTACAAGACGATCACTTGACCACTGTTGGAATCGTCGAATTGGCCGACGGGAGTCGAGTCCGGCGGTGCCGACCTCGCCGACCTGCATATTCTTGCTTGGAGCTCGTAACAGGATCTTGGTGAGATGTCCTGGTCAGCCGTGACCGGTGTGACGATTCGGCCGTTCGGGATGGTGTGAGTACTCGGCCGTGGATCGTGAACGACGACTTGTGGGCATTAATCGAGCCGCTGCTGCCGCCCTGGCCGGAGCGGTCGCCGGGGCCTCGGCCGGTCCCCGACCGGCTGTGTCTGCAGGGCATCCTGTACGTCCTGTGCAACGACGTTGCCTGGCAACTCCTACCGCTGGAGCTGGGGTTCGGCTCCGGGCAGACCTGTTGGCGACGCCTGGAGCGGTGGCAACAGGCAGGTGTCTTCGACCAGCTGCACCGGATCCTGCTCGCCGAGTTGAACGCGGCCGGCCGCCTCGACTGGTCCAGGGCCTGCGTGGACGGCTCACACATCCGCGCGAAAAAGGGGGTGCCGATACCGGCCCGTCGCCGGTCGACCGGCGGAAGACGGGCAGCAAACACCATCTGATCTGCGACGGACACGGCACCCCGCTCAAGGTCATCACGACCGCGGCGAACGTCAACGACGTCACCCAAACCCTCGCCCTCGTCGACGGCATCCCATCTGTGGCGGGCCGCCCCGGACGGTCCCGCAGACGCCCGGACGCCCTGCTCGGTGACAAGGGCTACGACTCCAACCCCAACCGCGATGAGCTGCGCAAACGCCGGATCCTGCCCGTCATCTCCCGCAAGGGCGCACCCAACATCAAAGGCATGGGCAAGCTCCGCTACGTCGTCGAGCAGACCTTCGCCCTGCTCCACCAGTTCAAACGACTCGCCGTCCGATGGGAACGCCGCACAGAACTCCACGACGCCTTCGCCTCCCTCGCCTGCAGCCTCATCTGCTGGCGACGCCTCAAGAAGCACGATTCATGATCCTGTTACGAGCTCTTGGGGTGTGCTTTACCAGCGGATGGCTTGGCTGAAAACCGCCTGCCATGGCCGGAGTCGACCGCATGAGCGCTCTGGCCGGCGGGACGTCTCCGGTCCCAGCCGTCCCCCGCCTGACAGCCCGTGATGTCAGCGGCGGCGTGTAGCCGGTCCTGCGGGGGTGCGGAGGTCGCCGGCGACGAGGAGTGCGAGGACGACGGCCACGGCTTCGTTGCGCAGGACGCGGGCTGCTTGCTGGAGTCGGTCGGGAGCCCGGGTGGGCAGGGTCAGGGGCACGCACTGCGGGTCCGGTCGAGGCTGCGTTGGGCCTGGCTGTACGAGGGCGGCAAGGCCATCGCGCCCGTCCTCGGCGTTCTGCGCGAGGGCGGCGTCTTCAGCCGTCACGCGCCCACGGCGTCGTCGAGGGAGCCGAGCCGTCCTGGAGCTCCTCGAGGACGGTCGCGTAGGAGAGGTCAGCGCCGCAGGGGCAGACGATGGAGCGTCACGTCGTACACCCTCCCGTCGGCGACCGTCAGCGTCATGAACGAGCAGAAGGGCTGGCGTCTGCGGTCCGTAGGCGAGCCCGGGTTGAGCAGGCGCAGACTCCCGGCGGTGGTGTCCCACGGAATGTGACTGTGGCCGAAGACCAGGACGTCCACGTCCGGGAACCGTGCGGCGCAGCGCCGTTCCCGTCCGGCGGCCGCTCCCGTCTCGTGCACGACCGCGAAGCGCACTCCTTCCAGCTCGGCGTGGGCGACCTCCGGGAGTCTGCGGCGCAGTCCCGGGCCGTCGTTGTTGCCGTACACGCCGATCAGCCGGCGGGACCGTGACTCCAACAGGTCGAGCGTGGGCTCGTCGATCCAGTCCCCGGCGTGGATGACGGCGTCGGCGTCGTCGACGGCGGCCATGAGGGCTTCCGGGAGTGACGCGGCGCGGGTGGGAAGGTGAGTGTCCGAGGTCAGCAGGAGCCGCATGCGTCCCACGGTAGGGCGCTGCGGCCCCGAGCGCCTCGACGGACGCGGCCCGTTTGGGCGCGGCGGCGCTACACGGACCGCGGGGAGTCGCCGGCGGCGCACGGCCTGGACCGTCGGCAGGTGGCGCCGCAGGGCCGCCCGTGCCGCATGGGCGCCCGGCGCGCCGCGCACACCGCGGCCGGGGTGCGCGGATGCTGACACGAGGAGGAGCCCCTACGAGCCCCTACGACCGGCGTTTCGGGGCGTCCGTTACCCGGGACGGGCTGGAAGACGAGCTGCTGGTGCATACGGCTGTGCCGCCGTTGGTGGGCCTCGGCGACAAGCGCGACGGCCACCCCACATTGCTGTCCGAGGGACGGCAACAGCGGGTGGCCTTCGCCCGCGCTCTGGCGATGGTGCTGGACGTCCTGCGCGACGTCGCCGACACCACCGACGTCACCGTGATGTGCGTGACCCATGAGAGCACGTCCCCGGCAGTTCGGGCACCGGGAGAGCAGCACCCACCCGCTGAGAGCAGAGCGTCGCGGCCCAGCCGCACTCTTTCACCCGGGCCCAGATCAACCCGGACCTGGTGGGCCAACGTTTCGGATTCGCCGTCCTCACCGGCATCGGCTTCACCGTCCCCTGCTTAGGCAACGTCACCCTCTCCGGGCAGGAAGTCGGAGACTGCGAAGAGTAGGCCGTCGATGCCAACGGCGTCCCCGAGGTCCACCAGTGCCATGCCCCGCGAACGTTCACCGGCTTGGTCGCGCGCCGTCCGCGGCGTCCGTCAGGAGTCTTTCGGCCTGCCCATCGACTACGGGGCGGCCCGAAGCGGCGCCGTCGGTGCCGGACTTGCTTGGGAGGGCCGAGCCCTTGTTTATCTTACGGGTCGACCCGTAAGGTAAATGCCATGAGTTCCTCTCCGCCCTCCAGGGGGCGTCCCAGGGATCCCCGCTCGCACAAGGCGATCATCGGCGCGACCGCAGAGCTGGTGGCCGAGGTCGGCTACGCCGCGACATCGATCGGGGCGGTGGCCGCGCGGGCCGGTGTCGGCAAGGACACGATCTACCGGCGGTGGCCGGGCAAGCCCGAGTTGGTCTTCGAGGCCGTCTTCACGACCACCGATGATGCTCCGACTCCGGACACCGGAACGCTGGCCGGGGATCTGACCGTACTGCTGCAGGGCCTGGTCGACGAGTTCCACGCGCCTGCCGCCGCAGCGGTGCTCCCCGGGCTTCTCGCCGACTTCGCCGCCGATCCGGAACTGAAGGCGCGCATCCGCGGCGACTTCCTGGCCCCGTCGAAGGAACGGCTGCTGGTCGTCTTCGAACGCGCCGTGCAGCGCGGCGAGATCGCGGCTGAAACGCCCGTGGACCTGGTCCTGGACACGCTGGCAGGAGCCGTGTTCTTCCACGTAGGACTGGTCGGGGAGCACCCCGACCAGCAGTTGGCCGCCCGACTGGCCGCTGTCGTGGCCAAAGGAATCGAGGTCCGATGAACGGATGGCTTCTCGCGGCAGGGATCACCGCACTCGGCGTGGCCGCAGTGCACATCGCCGCCGGACAGCGCGATGTGGTGCGCCCGCTGCTCTCCTGCGGGCTCGCGGATGAACCCAAGCGTGTCCTGCACGCCGTCTGGCACATGGTGAGCATCGACCTGGTGTTCTCCGGAGTCGCTCTGGTCTTCCTCTCGTTGGCGGAGGGCGTCTCAGCGACCAGGCTCGTGGCGTGGTTCGTCGCCGCGCACTTCATCGCGTACGCCGCAGCCTTCCTGGCCGTCACACTGTCCGTCGGCTGGCCCAGGCCACTGCTCCGGCTGCCGCAGTGGATCCTGCTCCTACCGGTCGCGGCACTGGCAGCGGCGGGCGCCGCGTAGCCCCGCCGTCGGAAGCACCGGAAGCGGAGCGCGACTGCCGGGAAACGATCACCCGCAGTACGGGGAGCGATGGGTTCTGCCTTGGGCGCCGCCATCGTAGACGGCGGCGCCTTCTGCGTCCCCCAAGTGGCCAAGCGTGCCGCGGAATTCCCTTATGCGGTCCCGGTCGGATGTCGCCAGATGCAGGGCAGAGCCGGCGGTGTAGACGCCTGGGGTGTCGGGGTGGCGAGCTGGGCGCGCACCAGCTCTTTCGTGGCATGGGCGAGCTGACGCTGGGGCAGCTCGGTTTCACGGGCGATCTGGGTAAGGCGCACCCCGCCGGTGTGGCGGTGTTCAGGGGTGGTGGGAGGGTGGTGCGCAGTGCTGTGCCGTCGACGGGTTTGCCGGGGGTGATGTCGGTGGTGGTGTGGACGTCCAGATGGTGGAGGCATCGATGGCCTCCTCGAGGCCATCGGGCGTGGCAGGTACCGGAGGGAGTGGTTGTTCCTCATCTTGGGGAAGTGCGGCGCCCTGGCGTGCCAGTGCTGGGGCCATCACCCTCTGGAAGGACCACCTCGTCTCTCTCAGCAGGCCGGTCGCTCATGGTGCCGGTGAGACCGCGCCCAAGTGTGCCGGCCAGGCTCTGTCGTCGGCGGCCAGCCATGGCTCGTTCGCGGCGGCGGTGGGAGTTGTCCCGGTGAATGCGTGGACGTCGTGGTGGAGGTGGGACTGGTCGGTATAGCCGCTGTCCGCTGCCACCCGCGCGGGGGTGTGCCCGCGGACCAGGCGGTGGATGGCGTGATCGAAGCGGACCAGCATGGCGGCGCGTTTGGGTGGCAGGCCGATCTGCGAGCCAAAGTGTGACCACATGCGCTGGCGGCTCCACCCGGTCCGGGCTGCGAGGTCGCTCACGCGGGCTCGGCCGTGGCTGGTGACGACCTGGCGCCAGGCCCAGGCCACCTCGGGATCGACCGCCCTGCCCGCATGGAGCCGGGTAGACAGTTCCGTGTCGATCAGCGCGAAGCGCTCCGGCCAGGTTCGCGCATGGTGAAGCCGCTCCCGCAGGCGCTGCGTGTCGCGGCCCCACAGGTCGTCGAGCGCGATGACGCTCCCGCGCAACTCCGCGAGCGGGACCCCGAGCACGGGGTGCGCGACAAGCGGAGACAGGCGTATCTGCACACACTCGACGCTCTCGGCGCGCATCTGGAACGCGCTGAACGCGAGCCCGGCGACCAGGCTCTCCGACCGCATTCCGCCGACCACGCCATGGATGTCGAACGGCCGGTTACCGAACTCGACGGCCACGGTGACGGCTGGGTGGGGAATGGCTCGTAGTTCGACAGGGCTGTCGCCGCGAATGCGGAATCCGGCCATGTCGACACCGGGCAGCGCGGTCGCCCGCGACGGTCGCGCGATCTCCCAGGCAGCGGTGGGGTTTGCCTTCCGGCGAACTGGTCGCACGCCTCGACTGTACGAGCGGATCCGTGGCGGGATCAACCCATGCGCGAGGCGCCGACATTTCTCCAAGACGCGTCGCGTTGGCCCCCGGGAAGGTGATGGGACCCCGGACCGACCGACGGAGGAACCATGGACGAGACGCCCACCCCGCAAGGCCCACGCCACCACAGCCGCGCAGACGTGGCGCCCAGTGTCCCGCGCGGATGGCGGGCGTGGAATCGACGGCGGCGGATCACGCTGCTGGCCGTCGGCGTGCTGGCCGCCCTCCTCACGTGGAACACGGTTTCAGTGCGCACGCAGACGGCCGAAGCCTCCGGCGAGCGGATCGTGCGCCTTCCCGGCGGCAACATCCACGTCGTGCAGGACGGGCCGCCCGGCGCGCCCACGGTGGTGCTCCTGCACGGCCTCGCCGGCTCAACGGCATGGTGGGACCCAGTGCTGCCGGCCATGCGGGACCTGCACGTGGTGCGGGTGGATCTGCTCGGGCACGGCGGATCAGCCAAACCGACCGATGGCTACGGCATCGCGCAGCACGCACGCCGGGTCGGGGCCGTGCTCGATCAGCTCGGGGTGCGCCGCGCGACCATCGTCGGGCATTCCACCGGCGGCGCCCTCGCCACGTCGCTGGCCGAACAGCGCCGCGACCTGGTGGCAGCCATCGCGCTGATCGACACCGGCCCGCGGGCAGACGCGTTCCTCGGCGACAGCTTCGTCGCCCGCCTGATCACCACGCCGGTGGTAGGCGAGCTGATCTGGCGGCTGCGCACCGACAGCACGATCCGCGACGCGCTGAGCACCGCGTTCACCCGTGAGGTGCAGATCCCCGACCGGATGATCGACGACATCCGGGGCATGACCTACCGCGGCCTCACCGCGACCGACGAGGCGGTCGACGCGTTCCTGAAGGAACGCCCCATCCCCCACCGGCTCGCCAGCCTCGACCTGCCGACCCTGGTGATCTTCGGCTCCCAGGACCGGCGATGGCAGCCGTCCTCCGCCCAGGACTACCGCCGAGTCCCCCACGCCCGCATCGAGATCCTCGACGGTGTCGGCCACACACCCGTGTTCGAGGACCCCGACACCACCGGAACCCTCCTGCATGGCTTCACCGTCGCAACCGCGCCACGCTGACCTGGCATCACCACTCATCTCCCGAAGCCGCCGCGCCTGACGCAGCCGGACATCAACGGGCAATGCCTTCCCGGCCTCCGGTGGTCCGGTCGGCGGCGGACGGGACGCGGGATCCGTCGGGGGCTGGTGGGCAGGTGGAGGCGGCGGCAGGCCTCCAGTCCCGCACTGTGCCATCGCGGGGACGCCACCAGCGTCAGCCACTGCACCGCACTGTCCAACAGGGACGTGGAACCGCGGTTTGCCCAGCGCGCCACCGGTGCCGACCTGCGGTGGGGAGGTGCAACGGTGACTACAGAACCTGCTACTCACCGGCCGGTGAGTAGCAGCGACGCCGCGCGGCTGTTCGACTTCGGCGCGGGCGACGTCTTCCTGCGCCCGCACGGTTCACACAGCTGGTGGGGGCTGCCTGTGCCGTGCGGTGACGGTTTATCACCGTCACCGCACGGCACAAGGGTTCAGCGCCGTCTGGAGATCCGGCCGGCCCCGATACCCGCCACGTGCAGGGCCAGGGCAATCAGGCCGAGCAGCATCACGTTCGTCGAGGAGAACGCATCGTTGGTGCCGATGGCCGCCGCATTGATCAGGAACGCGACGAAGAAAAGTACCGCTGCCGCTATACCAAGCATGAACAAGCTCCTCTCGAAGGGTGCTGCCCGTATGCCCCCGCAACACTGTTGCAAGCCCACAAATTCTGCTCACGACCACGCCCCCGCTACCGCGTAGTCGACGGCACCTCCCGGCACCACCGCTGCCACACGGCGTGCCTCCTCGGGAGTCCGCAGCTCCGCGCCCAGCCACATGTCGTCAACGGTCCGCTCCAGGAACGTGCACAGACGCTTCGCCACCCCCGTCTGGACCGCGGTCGGCACTTGATGGGATCACAGGTGGATTTTTGATCTCAGGGCCTGCCGGCGCCAGCGGAACTGCTGCCTCCCGACACATGCCGAAGCCACCGAAGAGGTCCCGGCCGCAGCCCCCGGCCCGGCATCTTCGGCCCCAAGTACTTCCGCAGCGCCTCCGGCTGCCGCTGCCCCGGCTCCAGGCACATCACCCGAGCTTCGTTCGCGTTCAGCAGGAGCGTTTGTTCACGGGTTGCGGCGACATCTGGTGATCGACAGGCGTTCTGTCGTGCAGTGTCAGCCTGGTGCGCAGAGCACGTAGGCTCCCTGAACCATGAAGATATTGATCTCTGTTGACATGGAGGGCATCTCGGGGATCGTGCATCCCACCGAGACGAATCCGGGTCGCTAGGACTACGAGCGCGGTCGCGTGTTGATGACGGCCGATGCGAACGCAGTGATCGCCGGTGTCCTGGACGCCGAACCCGCGGCCGAGGTGCGGGTCGCCGACGCGCACGGCCCTTTCCGCAACCTGCTGCCCGAGGAACTCGACCGCCGGGCGCACCTGGTCCGTGGCAAGCCGCGGCCCCTGGGCATGCTCGGCGGACTCGACGAACAGACCCAAGCGGTCCTGCTCGTCGGATATCACGCCCGCGCCGGCGGCGGACCGGCCGTGCTGGCACACACCATGAACGACGGCATCCTTGATGTGCGCGTGGCCGGGCGTTCCATGGGCGAGATCGGCCTCAACGCCGCCATGGCCGGGCATCTGGGCGTACCGGTCGTGCTGCTCAGCGGCGACGACAGCGCCTGCGCCGAACTGCGTGATCTGGTCCCCTCCGCGGTCACCGTCGCGGTCAAGCAAGCCCTTGGTCAAGGCGCCGCCGTCGCCATGCATCCCGAGGAAGCGCGGGAGCGGCTGCGCCGTGCGGCAACCGAAGCCGTCACGCGGCGTGCACAGGTTTCGCCGCTGGCCCTTGCCGGTCCGCTTGAGGTCGAGGTCGACCTCTCCGCGCCCTTCATGGTTGACCTGGCGACACTCGTGCCAGGTGTCTCACGGTGTGAAGCCGGCCGGACAGTCACCTTCACCGCCGTCGACTTCGCCGGCGCCTACCGGTTGGTCCTGCTACTCGCGCAGCTCGCCACCATCGCTCCCAGCTAGTGCCGTCACCGCATAGGTAGGCCGGGTTGATGGTCGAGGCACCGGTTGACGGGTTTCGTGGCTGAAGGCTGTGGCAAGATGCCGCGATGATCTCCAGCTCACGCATACCAGCAGTCGTTCCCGCAGGCCAGATGGCCAAGATGGAGCAGCCGGTGCTCGGCCTTCCACGCGGCCTGGAGCTGCGTCCCTGGCGTCTCTCCGATGCCGACGTCTTGGTAGCTGCCAGCCACGATCCCGCAATTCGCCAGTGGAACCGGCTGCTGGTGGCGACACCCGAAGACGGGCGCCAGAGGATAAAAGGCATGCACGAGCGGTGGCGGACCGAGCTGAGCGCGATCTGGGCCATTGCGCGACCGGGTGACGCGGCGGTGGGACTGATCGGATGGGGCGACATCGACCTCACCGGTGGCAGCGCTGAAATCGTCTACTGGATCCTCCCCGCGGCGCGCGGTGGTGGTGTGGTGGTCGAGGCCACGAAACGCCTAAGCGAGTGGGCTATGAATGACCTTGGCCTGCACCGCCTGCGCCTGTGCCATTCGGTGGCTAACCCGGCATCGTGCCGTGTGGCCGACAAGGCCGGATACTCCTTCGAAGGCACCATGCGAAGCGCGCTGCTGCACGCGGACGGATGGCACGACGAGCACCTGCACGCTCTCGTCCAAGGCGACATCTGATCCTTACGGCCTTCGGACGTCCGAACTGGGCGTCGTAGACGTGCCACTCCCTCGAGGACGGAACGTTCCCGCCGCTGCCCACATCGAAGTACACCGGTCCCGGCTCGGTCCCGTCCTCGCCCAGCAACCCCACCGACTTCACGTGCGCCGCCCCCACACGCCGACATCGACCACGCCCGACGCCCGACACGACTCACGTCCCGTCCCCCGCACCGGGAAAACCGGGTGCGGCCGCTCGCCCCGCCCTGGGATCATCCCGGGATGGTCCACCGACTCGAACCCCTGGTCATCCGGCACACCCATCGCATCCCCTGCCCCACAGGACCCATCGGGGAAGGCGCTGTCGCGGCGCAGCAGTTCGACGCCGCGCTGATGTCCGTGGGCTTCAAGCTCTCGGCCGAGCTGCTCGCGCACCTGTCGGGGCTCTCCGAGGGCGCGGTCGCCGAGACCGCCGTACGGACGCTGGGCATCGTCAGGGAGATGGTCGGCGACCACGTCCGGCACAACGTGTACTTCATCGACTTCCCCGCCAACGTGCCGGACACCTTCGACTTCTGGATGCGCTGCATCGCCGACGCGCTCGCCGACGACGAGACGCGCGCGAGCACGCTGGAGCAGCTGAGCACCGGTGTCGTGAACCTGCTCACCCTCCCGTCGTACGGGAACTACCGCCACACCTATGCCGAGATGCTGACCCACCACGACGAGTTGATCGCCGCGGCTGGAGACCGTCTGACGGTTCTGCACCTGGGCGGCCCCCTCAACGACGAAATCGCCTCCCTCTACCTGGCGTTGGCCGGCAGCACCACCCCTCTCGGCGAGGACGCTCTACGCGACCTGCAGGACCTCGCCGGCCACTGCGCCGACGGGGCGCAGCCCGAGGAGATCCCCGTGCGGGAGAACCGCGCCGTGGTCAACCACGCCCGGCTAATGGCCGGTTCGAGTCTGCTGCTGGACACGGTCACCGATGTGCTCCGCCTGGCCTGCGCGCTCGTGGGCGGAGACGTGACCCTGCAGGAGCCGACGCGGCTGCGCACCTTGCCTCGATCGGTGCGCCGGGCGCTGCTCGCGGGCCTTGACGCGGTCGTCGCCGCGGCGCCGGCCAAGCTCGCCGACGTCCACGCCCACCGCGAGCGGTGGAAGCGGCTCGGCGAGCGGCTGCACCCGCACGAGTACCCGCAGTGGCCGCACGCGGCCGACGTGTTCGCAGTCGCCCGCGGCGAGAAGACGGCGCGCTCCCTGGACAGCCGGGTCGAGGAGCTGCTCGCCCGCGGCGACACCACCGCTGCGGTCGAGCTGCTGAAGGCCGCGCCCGGCAAGCTCTTCCGATCCCTGGACCAGCTGCTGCGCGACTCCTCCACGCAGGACGAGCGCGACGTCGTCGCGGCCGCCGCCGAGCAGGTCGTCCCCGACGTCTCCGGCCGGGTCGTGCTGTCGGTGCGCCAACACCTGCACAACCGCGAGCAGGAGACCGGCGAGCAGCGCGTGTTCGTCAACCGCCTCGGCCGGGCCTGGGTCACCGACGACACCCGCCGGCCGGTGTTCGCGCCCGAGCGCAAGCGACTGATCGCCGCGCTCGACGCGGAGCTGCGTCGCCGGCTGCCCGCCGCGGATCACCTGCTGATCGACCCGGACGTCATGGACGTGGCGCTGCCGCTCAGCGGCAATGCCACTGCGTCCGGGCTCGGTGTGCTGCCGCGCGGCTCGGTGTCCCGCGTCGACGGAGAGCTGCTCCGCTTCTTCGTGTACTGGAAGCAGAGCGAGCGCTCCACCGACTACGACCTGTCGGCGGCGCTTCTGAACGCCGACTACTCGACCGCGTCCTGGCTGTCGTACACCAATCTGCGCGGCGTCGAGGGCGAGCACTCCGGTGACATCACGAACGCCCCCGACGGAGCCTCGGAGTTCGTCAACCTGCGCCTTGGCGCTGTGCGCGCCACCTGCATCGTGCCGCAGATCAACATCTACTCCGGAGAAGGCTTCGAAGAGGTCGAGGAGTCGTTCTTCGGGTTCATGCTGCGCGAGGGTGAGCAGAAGGGACGCCCGTTCGAGCCGCGCACGGTACGCATGAAGTCGGAGCTGCGCGGTCCCGGCCGGGTCGCCCTGCCACTGGTGTTCCTACGCGCGTCCGACGGCCGGTGGCGCGCCAAGTGGCTGCACCTCTACCTGAAGGGGACTCCGTCGTCGAACAGGGTCGAGGGCAACCGGGTGACGGTCGCGACGCTGCTGCGCGGCATCGTCGAGCGCGAGCAGCTCACCGTGCGCTACCTCACCGAGCTGATGACCGGCAGCGCGACGACGGTCACCTTGTGGGACGGCAAGACGGTTCCGGCGGGGCCCGTCACCTACATCGGCCTGGAGCACCCCGCCGGGTTGCACCCGAAGTCGCGAATCGTCACTCCCGAAAACCTGCGTGACCTGATCCCCGCCTGACTGTTAACGTGGCCGTGGCGAGGCCATGAAGGGGCTTCCTTCTCCACACTCCTTGAAATTAGTCCCTTCGCTTTCCTCGCCACCGACTTGAGGCCTCCGGCCGCCCCGCCTGTACGCGGGACGGCCGGAGGCCTTTCGCATGGCCGGCGCCCCTTCCGGCTGAGGCCAGCAACTCGCGGCCAGCTCGGCGAAGGCTTCCGACGTGAGGACCTCGACGCCGAGTTCCACGGACGGGGCGAGCGGGTTGCCCGTCTGCCCCGTCCGCTCCGATGGAGAACGACGCTTTCCGGGGAGCCCGGTCGAGCCGGTTCCGCCCAGCCGTGGGTCCATGCTCCTGCCGGGGGCGCGCACCTGGGCCCGGTCACCACGGAAGGGCGCACCGGATCAAGCGGTCGGCCCCCAGCCTCGGCAAGGTACGAGGCGCATCGGCCAGCTCTGCACGGGCGCACCATCGCACCACCGCATCGATCGCGTCACCCTGAATGGCGGTTCGGTGAACCGCGCGGAGCCCTCACCAGGGACGGATGCGCCGCGGCGGGCGGCGGCCCACGCCTCCGAACTGCGTGGGAGGTGTGGGATGTCCCCTGCCAACTGCGCGAACGTCCGCCGGCGATCCGCTGTTCGAAAGGGCTGGCTGTAAATCGATCGCCCATTGGTGACCTTCCTTCAGGCCTGGCAGGCTCGACTTCAGGGGAGCGCCACATCAGAGGCGTAACCGTCAATCCAAATTTGATTCGAAGGCGAGTCTTGTCATGCGTCACCGCTTAGCTGCCGTATCCGCCGCCAGCCTGCTCTGTGTCGTTGGCGCCTCCGGTGTGGCGGAGGCTCAGCCCGCCAGTGCGCACGCACCGTCCGCGATGGTCTTCACCATCACCCCGGGTGCCGGCGCGCCCACGGACACCGTCCTGCGCGCGTCCACCCTCAGCTGCGCCTACACCGCCGAGGGCACGCACCCGGACCCCAGGGCCGCGTGCGACGCCCTCAACGCCACCGGTGGCGAGCTCAACCGCCTGCTGGCCACTGCTCAGAACCCGCCCCAGGTCTGCCCGATGCACTTCGACCCCGTCACGGTCACAGCGGACGGCGTACTGCTCGGCCGGCACGTCGCGTGGAAGCACACCTTCTCCAACGCGTGTGCGATGTCCGCGGCCCTAAACGGGAACCCGGTGTACGCGTTCTGACGCCGCGCAGCCGCCAGCGATCCCGGAATCGTCCGTGCGCCTGCCGAGTCCTGAGTGAGCCCAAAAGGAGGTCACCCAGTTGTGGGCACCCGTGGGCCACAGCAGCCCTAACTACCGGCAGAAGGAGCCACAGCCCCTCCCACCCGGCATCTGACGGATCCTCTCGCCGCCCGTCTCCACGCCTACGACCCGGACACGGCCAATCACTGATCGGCCGGAGAAATCCAGGTCCTGCCCAGGTCTTTCCCTGCGATGCTTAAGCCGGGTCCGGGTGTGGTGGGCACCGAAGGATGTTCGCGAAATATCGGGGCGCCGCTTGCTGTCCCCAGGCGTGTATGTGTACTCACCAACGGGGAGACGGTATGGAGCCATGGGAAGCCCGCCGCGCCGTTGAGGCAGTACGGGTGACCGCTACCGAGCTGGGTCTTCAGGTCAACGATGTGGTCGTCATCCACAACTCGGACCGTGTCGCGTTGCGCCTGGTCCCTTGCGATGTTCTGGCTCGGGTCGCACCTCTGGGGCATCTGGCTGATTCCGAGTTCGAGGTGAAAGTTGCTCGGCGTCTCGCCGACGTCGACGCTCCGGTCGCAGAGCTCGAGCCTCGGGTCGACCCCCGAGTCCATGTGCGTGACGCCTTCGCCATCTCGCTCTGGACCTACTACGAACCTGTGGGGGCCGAGATCGCGCCGTCCGACTACGCCAACGCCCTCCTGCGGCACCATGCCGCCCTGCGCCAGATCGATCTGGATGCACCGCATTTCACCGACAGAGTCGCCGCGGCACTCACAGAGGTGAACGACGCGGAGAAGTCCCCCGAACTGCACCATTCTGACCGGGAACTCCTCAGCGACACACTCAGTGGACTGAGTGCCGCGATCCGCGTCGGGAGGGGCGGCGACCAGCTGTTGCACGGCGAGCCGCATCCGGGCAACCTCCTCAACACGAGGAGAGGGGCACTCTTCGTAGACCTTGCCACGTGCTGCCGTGGGCCGATCGAGTTCGACCTCGCCCATGCGCCCGAAGGAGTGGCAAAGCACTATGCGGGGGCCGACCACGGCCT
Source organism: Streptomyces sp. cmx-11-4 (assembly GCA_049998195.1). Classification (GTDB taxonomy): domain Bacteria; phylum Actinomycetota; class Actinomycetes; order Streptomycetales; family Streptomycetaceae; genus Streptomyces. The sequence continues at coordinate 43,224 of JAEBET010000023.1, read as the reverse complement.
GATCCACAGGTGCCGCGCCCTGAACTGGGCGATGTTCTCGGCCTGGCGCTGGCGGCGAGTCGACCAAATGCCTGACCGGGACCACTGGAGAGTGGAGGGGCTCAACCGGGTTCGTGCCGCACTCGATCGCTGCGGACTGGGCTGAACTCAAGACAGAGGTGCTGCCGGGATCGAGGCCCGAGACGTCGAGAGGTGGCCGCGCCCACGTCCTGTCGCGACCCTACGGCGTCCGGCAGGCGACCGCAGACAGCTGCGTGCGTACGGTCTGGACACCATCGGCGACTCCACAGAAACCCCCTACCCACCCTCGCCCGTCTCTTCGGTGCCGCCGCCGGCCGCGCGCTGCACGCCCTCGCCCGCGGCCAGGGCCCGCGCACCGTTCAGACACAGCCCCTCGCCGAGTCCATGGGGCGCCGGGCGCGGCTTCGAGCACGACGTCCTCGAACCGGCCGAGCGCCGGAAGAAGGCCTTGCTGGGCCTCGCCGAGGAACTCGCCGCCCGCCTCCGCGACGAACGGCAAGCCGCGAGCGGACTCACCCTGCCCATCCGCTACGCCCACCGGAGCGCAGCACCGACGGTCCACACCCTGGCCGAGCCCACCGCCCCCACCCGCCCCTCGCCGCCACCGCGCCCTGGCCGTCGAAGCCGACAGGGGTCCGAACGGGTGACAGCCCGGTGTGCCGGATTCCCTTCTCAAATCGAACAGCCTTACGATTCAAGCGTGACCCCGACCGCCGCGAGCAGCTTCCCCGATGACCTTCTTCAATTGCAGAGGCGCCTCCACCGCGCCCACGCCGAGCACCGCACCTACCTGGCCGACCTGCCCTGGAGCGTGGATCCAATGGCCCGTGGGGCGCGGGGCGAGCCGTTTTCCCACCGCAGTGACGTCCCCGACAGCCCTGGCTGGAGCGACGAGCAGAAAGAGAGAGTCGACCGGATGTGGGCGGAGATCCGGGAGCTGTCGGTCGCGGTCGTGGACCATTCCCATTGGGCAACGGTCACCCGCGTGGGTGCCCGTATGGAGCTGAAGAGGCAGGCCCGCCCGGCGGACGACGCGGCCGAGGCGGCGTAGCCGCTATGCAGGAGCTCTTGCCCCTGCCTCCGCCCTTGGACCAGCTCCTGGTAATACGGCGGTCGGAGCAGCCCTGCCTGGGTCGACGAGAAGATCGCCGCCGTCCAAGCCGTCAAGGCCGAGCAGGCCCGCCGCCCCCGCCGACAGCCGCCCGCCGCCCGCCGCCCGCCGCCCGCCGCCGGAGCCATTCCGCTGGTGGATCAAGTACAACATCAGAGCCGTCCGTAGGCCCGACCGCGTCCACACGGGCGCATGCCCAGCCAGGGGGCGCCATCGCCTCCGCCTTCGGCAGTCGGGGTGAGCCGTCCCTCGACAGCGTGGCGTGCACGTGCGTTCCGTTGGGGAGGACGATGAGATGGCGGGAAGCCCACACGCCCACGCCGGGCACGTGATCACCGCTCGGCATGAACCGCAGCGTTCGGCGGTCGGAAGGAGAGCCCGGAGATGGGTGTCATCGAGCCCTCGCAGGGCGGTACCGACGGGGCGCGGGCCGCAACGTCCGGGCCGGGAGGTCTGCTCGATTTGCTGGGCGTGGCCGCCATTCTCCTCGACGCTGACGGCAGGATCGACCTGTGGAGCCCTCAGGCCGAGGAGCTGTTCGGCTACACCGCGGAGGAGGCACTCGGAGAGTTCGCGGGCCGCTTGCTGGTCCATGAAGAGCAGCTCTCGGTCGTGCTGGACATGTTCGCTCAGGTCATGGAAGGAGGGGACAGCTGGGTCGGAGTCTTCCCCGTTCGGCACAAGGACGGCAGCACGCGCAGAGTGGAGTTCCGCAACATGCGGCTGTTGGACTCCCAGCAGGACTACTACGCCCTGGGCCTGGCCGCGGACCAGGCGACGGTATGGCAGGTCGAACGGGACCTGGCACTGTCCGCACGGCTGGTAGCCCAGTCGCCGGTCGGGCTGGGCGTGCTGGACACCGACCTCCGGTACGTATCGGTCAACCCGGCAGAAGAACGCCTCAACGGAGTGTCGGCCGCCGAGCACATTGGCCGACACGTTCATGAGGTGCTGCCGGCCGTGGACGCGTCCTTCGAAGCGGCGATGCGCGAGGTACTGGCCACAGGCATCCCCATCGTGGACCAGTACACCGTCGGCCGCACTCCGGCAGACCCCGATCACGATCATGCCTGGTCGATCTCGTTCTACCGGCTCGAAGCCCCCAACGGAACCGTGCTGGGAGTGGCCACCTCCAGCGTGGACGTAACCGAGCGGCACCGAGCCGTCGAAGAACAACGCCACACCGCCCTCACCCTCCAGCGCAGCCTGCTGCCCCAAACACCACCGCGGCGACCGGGCCTGGAAGTCGTCACCCGCTACCGCCCCGCCCAGGCCACCATGGAGATCGGAGGCGACTGGTTCGATGTCATCCCCCTGAGCGGCGAGAAGACCGCGCTCGTCGTCGGAGACGTCATGGGCAGCGGGGTAGTAGCCGCAGCCACCATGGGCCAGCTGCGCACCGCTACCCGGACGCTGGCCGATCTCGATCTCGACCCCGCCCAGGTGCTCCATCACCTCGATCACGTCACCGACGGTCTCGACACGATCGCGACCTGCGTCTATGCGGTCTACGACCCGCACACTGCCCAGTGCCACCTCTCCCTGGCCGGGCACCTGCCTCCCGTCCTCCTCCATACGGACGGCACGCGCGAGCTCCTCGACCTGCCCACCGGCGCGCCGCTGGGCGGCTGCGGGGTTGCCTTCCACACCACCAGCCTTGCCATCGAGGCAGGGGACCAGCTCGTTCTCTACACCGACGGCCTGGTCGAGACCCGCGATGAGCCGATCGATGCCCGCCTCGACGTTCTCCTCGACGTCCTCGATGACCCCAGCCGCTCGCTGGATGAGACCTGCGACCTGCTTCTGCACACGCTGCGACACCCAGGAGATCACGACGACGTCGCCCTGCTCATCGCCCGGGCCACGCCACCTGCCGGGCAGGCCACGTAGGCGTACTTCGGAAGGACCAACGAGATTCCCGTGCCGGCCGTCGGCCAATGGCGGCTCATCCAGACCTCGCCCAGGACCGCTAGTGCTGTGGCCGGAAAGGTTTGCCGGATCGCGGTGTTCGGTGCGGTGCATCGCAAGGCGGAGGGCCGCGGCTCGTACTGGACGTACTTCCGTGGCCCGACAACGCGGCGAGGTGCCGTGCCGGGCGCCGCGACCCGGTGGACCTTTCCGGTCACAGCACTAGAGGGCGTCGTCTCCGAACAACGGCAAGGAGGTGGGATCTCGATCAGGAGCACGGTGCCCCGCCTTTGGGCCACCCCGCCGTCGATCCTGCCCAGATCCCGCGGTTCGGGATGGGCCTCGGCCGTGGTCATCCGCACCGCCCCTCGTCCCGTTCCGCGACGACGTGCGGCCAGGAAAGCTTGGGCATGGGGTTGTTCGGCAGGGCCGGCTCGGCTGTGAGGCGTGCGGCCCGCTCCGCGAGGGCCTTTGCGAAGATCACTCCATGGCACACAGAGATGGTCAGCTGACGCGCGTCGCCTTCGGCGTGTCAGAGGCGACGGACGCGGCTCGCGCCGATGCCCTGCTGCTACTCGAAGCCGACACCACCCTGCACGCGGAGTGGATCGCGGGGCTCGCCGCGAACAGGGCGGCACCGGACGAGGTGGTGCGGCGCGTATTCACGGTTGACCCGCTGCCCGACGCCCGATCCTGGCTCGCCTATCAGAAGTTGTCGCCAAAGGCGGCCAGGGCCGCCGTCACGCACCCCGACCCGCAAGTCCGTAAGATCCTCACTGAGAATCCGTACCTGCCGCCGGACGCACTCGCCGTGCTGGCCGAGGATCCGGACCCGAAAGTGCAACGCACCGCGGTGGTGATGGCGCGCGAATACGGCGTCGAGCTGCCGACAGAGGTGACCGTACGGCTTGCCACCGGCCCGGAGGCGCGGCTGCGGTTCTTCTCCGCTGGACTGCCCGGCCTGCCGGACGAGACGCTGCTCTCGCTGGCCGAAGATCCCGACCCCCGCGTCCGGGCCGCCGCCATCAGCTCGTGGAGCTGGCCCAGGCTGCGCCCGGACGTTCGGGCCGGGGCCGAAGCCGACCCCGATCCCCTCGTGCGCAAGGCGGTCGAGCGCGCCACTCACGTCGAGGTACCGCTGCCGACGACGCTCGAGGACTTCCTTGCCGAGACGGACGAACGCCGCCGCCGCGACGCCGCGTTCACCGCACCCGTCGACGCGGCCCTGGCCGCGCTCCTCGCGACCCACGAGGACAGTTCGCTGCGTCACGGCGCGGCCCGCAACCCACATGTACCCACGACGCTCGCCCTCCGCCTGGCCGACGACCCCGAGCCCTCGGTCCGGCTCGCCGTGTCCCTGCGCGCGGATGTGACCGAGGAGCAGCGGGCGTCGATCGACTACACGGTGCCTCTGGGCCGCCATCCAGTGCCGACCTGGGTGGAGGCACGCTTCGGCGACCCGGACGCGCTGGGGGAGATAGCGGCTTCCGGCCACGTCCTGCTGCGCCGGGGCGTCACATGCGCACCGGAGCTGCCCACCGATGTGATCGAGCGGTTGGCGGCCGACGACGACTACTACGTCAGGCTGATGCTCTGCGAGAACGAACATGCCCCTCACGAGCTCCTCGTGGAGATGTTCGCCGACTGGAACGGACTGAGCTGGGGCATGCTGGCGTACCGCCGCAACTTCGCGCGCCCCGGTCTGGCCCGGTTTGCGGACGACCCGAACTCCCGGCTGCGCTATGCGGCCCTGTTCGACCCACAAGCCGGACCAGACCTCGTCGAACGCCTCTCCCACGACACGGAGGGAATGATCCGTGGCCATGCGGCGTCCCACCCGTGCTTGCCACACGCACGTCTCGTCGAACTCCTCGGCGTACCGGCGAAAGGCATGGCACGGGCGGCAGCCCGCAATCCCGCCCTGCCCTCCGAACTCATGCACCAGCTCCTCGACGTCGCCGGCGTCGGACGCTGAGCCGAACAATGGACCGTGCGAGACCCTGTCCATGACTTCGGGCGCTCCCGGGACGCTGAAGCCGCCGCCGCAGCCCGGGCGTTGAGAGGGGCGGGCCCTCTCCCCGTTGCCAGGCTGGCCGCGCCGTCTCAGGGGGCGCCGGGCACTTCCCACCGGGAGACGACGATGTCGCGCTCCTCGGCGACGTACAGCGTGCCGTCCGGGCCGAAGGCCAGCCCGTGGGGTTCGCCGTCGGGGTCCGCGAGCGGGTGCTCGGTGACCTTGGCGCCGGGCGTGGGCAGAGGGTGGAGCCGGACCTGGCCGGAGACGGTGATCCGGCCAATCGCGTTCGCCTGGTTGAGGGTGAACCACAGGGCCCCGTCCGGTCCCACTGTGAGGAAGGACGGGACTCCGCCCTCGCACGGCAGGGAGAACTCGCGGACCTCGCCGTCCGTACCGATCCGGCCGATGCGGTCGGTGTTCAGCCTCGGCGGGTCTTGCGCCAGCCGAAGGGGCCGGGCAGGTCCACCGAGGTGGTGCGGCGTCCGGTGCTGCTGTGAGTGCGGCGGGGGCCGTGCTTGCCGCCGCCGGTGGTGATCGACCACGACTTGCGGTTGATGTTGAGCCGGACACCGGGCAGGATCCTGAAGCTCTTGCGGAATGTCAGCGGCATGACGTCTCACTTCCTCGGTGCGCGTAGGGACGGGCGGCCCGACTGTTCCTTTGTTCAGGCCAGTTGGCATACGTGTGTCCGGTGCCGCCCGTTCCATGCGCCCGCGGAGGGCCGCACGGCGGGCCCGCCTGCCGCCAGGCCCTGGCGCAGCCGCTCACAGGTGGGGTCGACGCGGAGGGCCGCCCGGTCGGCAGTACCGATCCGGATGTCCTCCGGCCCTTCTCCGGCCTGCTCTGATCCAGCACCATTGCTGAGCCGACACCGAGGTGGGACCGTGACCGACATGGTCGACACTCGCTCACGACGGTACGAGGCAGCCGCCCGCAGAACGTTCTGGTCCGGCATCGCGCTGCTTCTGCTGGGGCTGGCCGCTCTCGCGGCCGCGCGGACGGATGGCGCCCGATCGTGGGTGTGCGACCCTGACTGCCGCTCTACGGAGAGCACGGCGTGGGAGATCACCAAAACGCTCGGCGCGGCCGGCGCGGGCCTGGGCGCGCTGCTCTGCGCCGCAGCCGTTCTGATGGCCACCCTCCGCCGCCCGCCGACCCCCCAGTGACGCCTCGCGGAACGACCTATGCCAACGCCAGGCGTTCGCGGAACAGGCGGCGGATCTCACGGAGCCACGGCGCCGTTGGCCGACGGGTGGCGCGGTCAGCCGTCCCCTCCGACCTTCAGCGCATGCTGCCAGGTGCGACGTGCTGCAACTGGCCGGTCAGGGTCCCTGGTAGAAGGGGATGGGGATGTCGTGAGCCTTGAGAGCCGTTGTGTAGCGAGCCAGCAGCTCGTCGAGGTTGGAGAGGAGAATGGCGGCCGCCTCGCGGGCTTCACCGATGTCGCCCTGGTCGCAGGCTTCGACGATTTCGGCGACATCGGCGCGGATGATCGAAAGGGAGTCGCCCTGGATCAGGACCCCCGGAAAATTGCGATGGGGCAGACGGACGACCGCGTCGTTCCCCGGGTCCGTGAAGAGCTCAGCCTCGATACGTTCCATTCGTTCATCCAATCTCAGAGCTGTCCCCGGGGTCAGAACCGGAGTTGGCCGGTTCGGCCAGTCCGTGCCCCGCCCCGGGGCGGGGCACGGAGACGGATGCGCCGGCCCGGCTAGGGCGTGGGCGAAGCTTCGGTGAGAGACATCCAGTGCCGGACAGTTTCCCGGTGAGAACCGGTCGCCGTGCCTGCGGCTACTGCCTGCGATTCCGCGTCCGAGCATGGCATCCCTACGCGGGTCCGCAGGACCAGTGGCCACTGGGGGCCTGCTCCGATCGACGCTCCGTCGAAGGCGGCCCAGTCCCAGGTGCCGTCGAATCGCCATGCCAAGGCCGGTGCATTTCGCGCCGATCGAATGCCGGGGCCGGCCGCTACCTCGCCCACCATCTGCGGCGCACAGTTCTCGGCCCCCCTTTCGAATGCGCCCGCCGCAGGGCCCTGGCCGCCCGCCGGCCTCTCCCCCTTCACGCACCCCTCCGGCGCCCGTTCCGCAGGCGGCGGCGCCCCCGGCCGGACGCTCGGACTGCGGCAACCACCGTCTGAGGCCCCGGCGCGGCTGCGGGTGAGCTGACACGCGGGTTTGCAGGGGCGGGTCCGTGGCAGACGGGGGGAACAGCACGGCTTCGCGAGGAAGTTGGCCATCAGTCGATCCACGAAGGGACCTATCCCATGTCCGACGCGTATCGCTCCACCGACAACACCGGCTCTACCGCTCAGCCCACTCCCGCCTCCGCGCCCACGCCGGGCAAGGCGCAGAACGGCATGGCCGTGGCCGCGCTGGTCACCGGAATCGCGTCCCTGCTGCTTCTGTGGCTGTGGTTCGTGGGCATCCCGCTGGCCCTGGTGGCCATCGGTCTGGGCATAGCCGCGCTACGCAGAGCCCGCAGCGGCGCCGGCGGCCGCGGCATGGCCATCACCGGCTTGGCCTTGGGCGCCGTGACCGTGGTCATCGCGGGGATCCTGGTCGCCGTCGGGGTATCCATCCTGAATTCCGACGAGGGCAAGGACCTGAGGTCGTGCCTCAACAATGCCCAGACGCAGCAGGAGCAGCAGGACTGCACCAACCGCTTCAACGACGACGTCAACAACTGACGCGGCGCCTGCCCCTGGCCTGTGCGGCTCACAGAGCGGCTACCCCCCCCCCGCTCAGCAGGCCCCGCGCGAGAGCAGCGGTCCCCCGCACCGCGCCGTGGCGTGCGTCGGACCGCTGCTTTCCGCCGCTGCGTCACCGAGCTGATTCAGCCGGTTCTGCTGCACGTGCCCGAGGCCGAGGAGTTCCTTCCCTGCCGCGTGCTTGGCGTTCGAAGCACGGGCATCGCGCTTGCCGGCCCGACCGACCGACGGCGCTGCGGCTCCGGGGGACTTCATCAGACCTGACCGTCGCGGTCCCTCATGAAGAGGTCCGTGTGCGCTGAGTCGCTGCTCGAGAGGCCAGGTTGATCGATCACGAGCGTTGTTGACACTCGGCAGGTCTTGACATGGCGAAGACCTCCGGTGTGGTGGGAGCTGTCTAGGAACTCCCCGCACGGAGGCCTTCGTGTCCCACCGTACTGCCCGGCTGACCGTCTTCGGTAGGCGACTACTGGTCGAACGTGTCCGCTCCGGCCGCCCGGTCGCGCATGTCGCGGCCGAGATAGGCATATCCAGGGCCACCGCCCACAAACGGGTCCGCCGCTGGCAGCCGGAAGGCGACGCGGGACCTCACGAGCGTTCCAGCCGTCCCCGCACGACACCGCACCGGAGGTGCCCCGCGGTCGAAGCCCGCGTCTGTGACCTGCGCAGAACCCGCGAGCGCGGCCCTGCCCGCATCGGGCCGGTCCTGGGCCTGCCGGCCTCGACCGTGCACCGGATCCCTACCCGGCCCGGCGAGCGCAAGAGCTCCACACCGGTGATCGGCTGCTCCTACATCCACTCCGCCGTCGACGACCACTCCCGCCTTGCCTACAGCGAGGTCCTGCCCGACGAACGCCTGCACACCGCCATCGGCTTTCTGGAAGAGGGGAATCCTGCTACAAGTCAAAGCTGTTCATCCAGACCCTGACCTCGGCCGGCATCACCCGCAAACGAACCCGGCCCTACCGGTCGCAGACCAACGGCAAGGAACTCGCGCGGTCCGCACTGCCTCCTCCCCGTAGGCACTCCCCCTTACGGAGACACGGGCGTGACTCCACATCCATACCGCCACAGCCCGCCGCGATATCCCCCAGCCGGTCCCGCTCCAGCTCGTCGACCGCCAGGCCCCAGCGGAGCTCGGTCGCGGTCCACCCCGCGCCGTACCGCCATGGGCATAATTGGTGATCTGGCTCCACCGTCATTGCCGGGCCGGCCGACTCGCTCCGCCCGTGGAGTACATGACCTGCTCCGCGTCCCACTCCACGAAGGTGTCGATCAGTCGCATCCCGATGGACTCAAGCAGCCGACGTGAACGCTCGTTGGCCTTCTGGGTGACGGCGACTACCTCAGGCCGCTGCGATGTGACTTTGTCCAGGGCCCAGGAAACCGCGGCGACGACCGCCTCACGGCCGTATCCACAGCCCCAGTGCTCCGGCAGGAGCTGATACGACACCTCCGTCCGACCGTCCTGGCTCGAGCATGGTTCGACCGACACCAGGCCGACCACGGACATGTCCGTGGCCAGGACCACGCTGAACGCACCGAAGGCCGCGACGCACCCCTCCTCGCGGGCACGAAGGGTCTCCCCCGCCACGGGCCCACCGAGATAGCGGCGCACCTCGGTATCTGTCCAGAGCCTCGACAGTGCGGCAACGTCACCGCGCTCAATCGGGCGCAAAACAAGCCGGTCCGTACTCAGAGAAGCGGGCCATAGGTCAGGGATCGATGACGAAGACATGCCACTGATCCTGGCAGCTAAAGATCCACAGCAGCCCATCACTGCGGCCGAGAGACCCACGGCGGGGACCCGGCCACCGAAATGCAGCGGTCTGAGCGGCCGCCGCGGGACAGCGCAGGTAGGACATAGCCCCTCGCTCGGTCTCGGTCTCGCCATCGCGCCCGCAGTCGGGCTCAGCCTGGCGGCCGCCGCCTGGTCCTGGCGCCGCAGAGGAGGCCCGCCCCAGTGATCCCGCACGTCCAGAGTCCGAACCCGGTGACGGCTTGACGGCGCTCCTTCGCCCTGGACTCATATGGCAGTGGAGAGCGCTACGTGCCGCCATGCGTCGATTTCACGTCGCACCAGATCCAGCTTCGCCTCGACGCGCTCGACCGCGTCCGCGCCCAACTGCAGGCGCAGCGGAGGCTCGGCGACCTCGGTGATGTCGACGATGGCCTTGGCTCCCGTCACCGGATCCCCTGGCTGCCGGCCGTCATTCTGGGTCAGCGCCTCGCGCACCGGTCCCGCACCGACGGAGTAGTCCGCGATGGAGGCCGGTTCGACCCGCATGCTCGAGCTGTTGAGGAAGTCGGTGCGAAACCCGCCCGGCTCCACGATCGTGACGCGCACGCCAAGCGGGGCCAGCTCGGCGTGCAGCGCCTCGGAGATGCCCTCGAGGGCGACCTTCGACGCACCGTACAGGCCCACGGCCGGGGCGGTGGCGAAGCCGCCCACAGAGCCGATGTTCAGGACGTGTCCGGATCGCTGGGCACGTAGCGTCGGCAGGGTCGCCCGCAGGTGTCGGCGGTGCTGCAGGCGTACCGGCACAAGCCGGCCGGGGAGCGCATGAGTACGGCCAGGGTCGACGAGCTGGTCACCGAGCTGGTCCCACCACGGCGGATGCCCCTGCCCGGAGACCCTGGGCGGTCCGCGACGTCGAGCAGCGCCAGCCGCATCTCTGGCGTGACGTTGTCGGGGGCGGACAGCGTGAGCGTGACGGCCGCGGTTCTTCTCTCCCAGCCCTGCCGCTCCTACAGCTTGTCGTTGAGCACCACGTCGCCTCCATCCCCACCGTCATCGCCTGAGGGCTCAGCGGATCACTGAGGACTGGCTTGTGCTCCGCGCGATCCTCCAACAGGAAGTCGAACAGCGCCGGTCCGGTCCTCCGGATGTCGCGCTCCAGGGCGGCGCTGGTCCCCGCATCTGTCAACCGAGCTCGCGGGCTCCATCATCGCCGCACAGGTCGCCGACGCCACCGGGGCCGAGCTGCGGGCTCTCCTCGCCCAAGGACTCCCACAGGTGTACGCAGAACTGGCAGCCACGCCCCAGGGGGGCTCCTGGATTCACGGACATCAACTCCATGGACGTCGACACCGCATCCTCGGGGCGGTCCGCTGCGCACAGGAGCCATCGGCGTCCCGTGGCCTGCGTTCACGCTGCGCACAATTCACCCGCAGCGCAAAGCGACCAGCTGCTCCTCGGCCGTCCGTTAGCGTCACGCCATGGACCTCATCCAAATCACACCTGCCGTCTGGCAGTTGCCCTTGCCCGTTGGCCACGTTCACATCGTGCGTCTGCCGGACGGATTCACCCTGATCGATACCGGTGTGCCGGGGTCCGCCCCGGCGATCCTGGATGCCCTCGACCAGCTGGGCGGCCGTCCTCGAGACGTGCTGCAGATTGTTCTGACCCACTCCCACGGCGACCATATGGGCTCGGCTGCGGATCTCGTCGCGGCAACGGGCGCGCGAGTCTTGGCGGGTGCGCTGGACGCCCCGTTCATCCGCGGCACCGCACCTGAACCCGAGCCGGTATTCACTGCCTCGGATCGTCCACTCTATGAGCAGGTCATGGCTGGATTCGCCGACGCCGGCGTGCCTCCCGCACAGCACGTTCCGGTGGACATTGAGCTGCACGACGGCGATACCCTTGACGGCTGGGCCGAGCCCGTCCGCGTCCTGCATGTTCCAGGTCACACTCCGGGAAGCATCGCGCTCCATCTCGCATCCAGCAACGTGTTGTTCCCAGGTGACATCGTCGCCACCGCCGAGGGCCGGGCGATCCTGGGTCCGTTCAACGTGGACCGCGAGGAGGCCATCGCCTCCTTCCGACGGCTGGCCGCGCTGGAGGCGGAGATAGTGTGCGTGCCCCACGGCGAACCGTTGACGGAGGACGCGGGCGCCGTGCTCCGAGCAGCTGCTCCGGAGGGCGACTGGCTGTAAAAGCACGGGTCCGTGTGGGCGAAGCGAAGCAGCGCAGAAGCAGCGCACAGGCCACGGCGCGGGGCAGCAGGGGAGCAATCTCAGCACTGCCGCTGTGGGGGCGGGGCTTTGGGCCCCCACAGCGGCAGCGTTTCGAGCCAGACCCGCTCGAAGCGCTGTAACACCTGGCCAACCCACCGGCGCCAGCCAGCCACCTTCCGGGCAACCGTCTGTCCGGTACGAACGAGCCGGCCCCCACCGAGGCTGCCGTGATCGAAGGCGGCGCACCGCCCGCTCACGGAGAACCTCGCCGCAGGCCTCCCGCAGAAGCACAGCCAACGCGGAACTGTCAGCGATCGCCTCCGCGGCCTGCACATCGGGCAGGAAATCCTGCAGGAAGTCGACATAACAAAGGCTCGACAGCAACGTCCCGAGGCGCCGCTCCTGCCTAGCCCGGCGGCGGGGTTCGACCCGGACGAACCGACCGGCGATCCGGCCCATCAGGCATTCAAACGCCTCCCGCCAGCGGACAGGGTCCACGCCGTGACCTGCGGCTACCGCATGAATTTGGTCTCCAGTCGCAGCAGGGCGGTGCCGGGTTTTGATCGCCTGGTGGATCGCATCCAGCCAGAGCAGGGGTGGCCTGCGGGGAATGTCGGAGTCAGCCAAGTGATCGCCCGTCTACGGGGTGGGGCCGTGCCTCGTGCAGGTCAGCAGCGGTGCCCGGCCGACGACCTACGCGAGCCCGCCGTCGTTTCACGTACTCCCCCCGCCCGCACCGCCGCTCTGCACAGCGCCTCCGTCGGAAAATACCTGGTCACACCGGTCATTGCCCATCGAGCAGGCGTACAGTGAAAGCACCGGAAGTACTTCGCGCACCCGCTTTCACGCCGGTGCCATTTCCGGCGATCGCCTAAAAACCGGACTGCCGACGGACAGTCCGGAGGCAGGTCCGCATGATGACCACGACCCTCGACCGGACCGCGCCCCGCGACCTCGCCGCCGAGCTCCCGGCACGCTTGTCCCTCACCCCGAAGACCACCCTCGCCGGCCGGCTGGACGGGGCCTGGTGGCCCTACTCCCGCGACCTCGTAGCCGAGCTTCCGCCGCTCGCCGCCGCACTGGACGAGGTCTGGGGGCGCATCACCCGCGTCACTGTGAACCCCACCCGCTGGCCGGTCCTCCCCCACACCGTGCCCGTGGACGGGCGAACGCTGCACGTGGCCTGGTTCACCGAACAGGACACCGACAAGCTGATCTTGCTCTCGTACACCGTCGGCCGCTGGGACCTCCTCGTCATCCCGCCCGAGACCGCACCCGCCGCCGCGGCCCGCCTGATGGCCGCCGCCGCGATCCCCGGCAGCTTCCTCACCGCCGGCGTCCTGATGGCCAACGAAGCCGCCATCGGCCGCGGTATCCGCGACGCCGTGCGCCGGGAAGCCACCTGGGAGGGCGAGGGCGGGGCCTGCGTGGCTCCCTTCGGAAACCTGATGGACCCAGGCGCCCTACCTCTGCCCGGAAACACCTGAGGAGGTGAACGACATGGAGACCATCGTCCTCGTCGCGCTGATCATCCTGGCAACCGGCATCGGAATGCGCTGGATCCACCTGCTGAACGCCGAGCACGACGCAAGGATCGCGGCCTACCACTTCAGCGACTCCCTGCCGAGACCCCCCGGCCTGCCGGACGACACCAGTCGTCGAGCCCACCGCACGGATGCCGACCGGTGAGGAGCAGAATGCCCTCCGGCCGGGGCAGCGAGCGGGGGCGCCACGGCGTCCCCACCCGCTGGCTTCCTCGCCCACTCGCAGCCCGAGCGGTTGCGGAGGCGCTTCACCACGGCTCCGCAGGCGCGGAGCAGCGCAGCTAACCCGGCCTCGACGGCAACACCCGTAGGCCCCGCCGCTCCTGGCTGGCCGTCGGCCAGAACCCGCCGGCGCGTGTACGAAGCCGTCGAAGGCAACCGCCTCCTCGGCATCACCGGAGCACAGCTGCGGCACGACCCCCAGGTACCGGAACAAAACCTGGCCTCCGCCTGCACCTACTGGCGGGCGAAGGCCTGATCACCGTCGACTGGGAACCGGGCAACACACCCGCGATGGTCACCCTCACCCACGAGGGAATCCGGCACATGGAGCCCGAGGAGGAAGAACACGGCTGAATCCCCTCGCGCACACGTGAAGGGGTATAGAAGGGCAGGGCAGGCTGGGCTTACAGGCGCGGCATCAGGTCGGTCAGCGGAAATGCCGTCGCGTCTTCAGGGGGGCGCGACAAGTGCAGCGTCGTGTGGAAGTAGCCGTCGGTCTCCTTCCCGTATGGGTCATCACCGGCCGCGGCCACCGCTTGGACGGCGTATCGCTGTTCATCCACGTCGGTGAAGCGTCGTTGTCGGAACGTGTGCGTGGTGCCCTTCTCGGTGACCAGGCCGTTCGCAGCCAGGCATGCGGCGACGGACTTGTACGAGGTGGTGCGCAGCACGAAGGCCGCGACCCACAGCGGGTCTTGGGCACAGGACAGGATCGGTTGGAAGGTACGGGGGGACAGGAAGGTTGCCCCTCCGGTGATCGTGATCAGACGGGCGTTCCGTGCGGCGCGAAGCAGAGACGGAGAGGCAGGCGCGGCTTCGAGGTTCTCGGCGAAGCCTTGTTCCAGCAGGCCGACCTCGCATGCGTAGGAGATGGCGTTCGTGGCGATGTCCAGGCCGATCACCCGGGCCGGATCATGGCGCCGGCGAGCCGCGTAGTAGCTGCGGTCCCGTTCGATCAGTTCGGCTGTGGTGAGTGCGGTGGCCTGCGGCGAGGTGTAGTGGGCATAGAGGTCGTCCAGTGTCACCTCGTGATTGAGCAGGGCGGCGTTGATGCCGTAGGAGCAGCAGATGTCCAGCACGGTCACCGGTCGTTCCGCCGCGCGGGCCGTCCGCGTGCGGGCTGCAACCGCCCGCCGGAAGATGCTCTGTCCGTGATGAGGTGCTTGGTATTCCAGTGGACCCAACGACCGGAAATAGGCCCGAGGATCCGGCTGGTCGTAGACGTCGTCGAATGGCGTCATGCCCTCCGGGACGGGGATTTCCGATGCCTCCGAGCCGTCGGCAGCGACGTTCCCGTGTCCCCTGTTCCGCATCCCGCTCATGCCGGTCCTCCTCATACAGCTAAGGTCCGCTATCCGGTCAGAGTCGGTGACGCCAGGGCGTACGGGAAGAAGGCAGGCAGGAAACCAGCCAGGCGTCGTAACAGGCCGGGAGAAGATCGTCGCCAACCGCATCCCTTCCATGGAGGGTCACGGAAACGCCCAATGACCTTGATCCTGAAACCACCCACGTCTCCACGTCGGGCACAGCCAAAGGCCGGGGCGGGGGCGGGATACAGAAGAAGGGCCCGGATCCTGTTGAGGATCCGGGCCCTTCTGAGCAGTAGCGGGGACAGGATTTGAACCTGCGACCTCTGGGTTATGAGCCCAGCGAGCTACCGAGCTGCTCCACCCCGCGTCGACAGCCCCACCTTACGCCACCCTTGGCCTGCACTTCGCCAGCTTTTCCTGGTCGCCCCGCTGTCCGGTGAGGCGGGCCGAAGGCGTTGCCCCTCTGCTGCCCATGAGGGAGCGGGAGGGGAAATGGATCGACGGTGCCGCTCCCCCGGGGAGCATGCGAACGCAATCGCCCAAGCCGCCGCCCGGAGGTCCCGTGGGATCCAGAGACGCCGACATCGACTTCACCTTCACGCGACCGACCGCCGTGCGCGCCGTTGTGGACGCCCTGGCCTCGTCGGCGGTTGCCTCTGGGCGAGGATGATCAGCAGTGCGAAGGGCGGAGAGGGCGGAGATCGTGCGCAGGTTGTTGAACAGGTGCCGATCAACGGCCGGATCAAGGAATGGGCGCTCACCTCGGATCCCCTCGATCACGCAGAGATCCTGCGGCGCTGGGACCTCGAGCCGGGTGATCAGGATGGATGCGAGGGTCAGCAAACCTGGCGTACCCGCGATCAGCCGGGCCCGGCCGCGTGTCAGGGTCGCGAGAGTGAGGGGGCTCAGCGTCGACACGGCCATTGCCGCCTGACCGGCCGGGGATTGCCGCCGTCACGCCAGCGCAGCGCGGAAGCGATCGCCCGGTTCGCCGCGGAGGTGCCCTGGGGGCAGCCGTCGGCCGTACGCGAGCAGGAGAAGATCCTGTGCGGCGCCGGAGAGGGGCGTTCCGGTGCCGAAGGACCAGTCGAGGTCGTCGGCGCGGAGTTCGATGCCGCCCAGATCGGCTCGGAAGAACTTGAGGGTCCTGGCGTTGACGCCCTCCAGGAGGATGCGCACGCGATCCTCGGGAACCCGGCGGTCGAGGCCCAGCGCGACCGTGATGTCCAGGCCGTGGATCACGTCATGGCCCAAAGCCGCCTCGATCCCACCGACCGGCGGTCTCCAAGGGTGATCCGCGTTGTCACCGAGCAATGCGGCGAGCTCACGCGTCGAATGAGCGGCAGCGTCCTTGTGGGCGCATCGATCGGTCATCCGATGGAGACTGCCTCGCGATCTGATCAGTTCCCACGCCATCTTGGAGAGCGAGTACCGAAACCCCATCGTCATGTGGGCCGCGACCTCCCTTACCCGCCACCGCCCGCACAGAGTCGGCGCGTCCCACTCTTCGGCCGACAGGCCGTCCAGCATGGCCGCCAGCTCCCGTCGTTCGGCCGCGATCGCGGCTCTGATGTCCGCCGCCGGCCTGCGGTGTGTCCTGTTCCCCATGCACTCAAGGCTCTCGGTAGGCCCGCCATAAGTCCAAGAGTTTGTATGTCTCGCAACTAGAATGATCAGTTATGGACATTCGACAGCTGCGGTACTTCGTCACGGTCGTGGAGGAAGCCAACTTCACCCGCGCCGCCGCCCGTCTGCACCTGGCGCAGCCGGGGGTGAGCGCCCAAGTCCGCCAGCTCGAAAAGGAACTCGGGCATCCGCTGCTCGACCGATCCGGCCGGTCGGTGACCCTGACGGAGGTCGGCGAGGCCGTATTGCCGTACGCGCGGGCCGCGCTCACCGCCGTCGAGGCGGTACGGCAGACCGCAGACGAGTTCACCGGGCTGCTGCGCGGCCACGTCACCCTCGGCCTCGTCTCGGGCGCGGCCGCCGCCGCGGCCGTGACAGCCCATGAGTTCGACCTGGCGGGCGTCCTGGCCGGCTTCCACGAGGACCACCCCCAGGTGGAGATCGCCCTGACCGAGGACACCTCGGAGCGGATGCTCGCGGCGCTGCACCGAGGGGAACTGGACATCGCCGTGATCGGCCTTGCGGACGAGGATGCCCCGCCCGGGATCTCCCTCCAGGTCCTGGTCGACGAACCCCTGGTCGCAGCCGTCGCCCCGGACGACCCTGCCCTCACCTCCCCGGACCGCGCGAGCATTCCGTTGGCCGAGCTCTGCGATCGCCCGCTGATCAGCGCGCCACGTGGCACAGGGCTGCGCGGGGTACTCGACCGCGCGTGCGCGCAGGCTGGTTTCCAGCCCCGTATCGCTTTCGAGGCAGCCGCTCCCCCGTTCCTTGCACAGCTCGCCGCCCGCGGTCTCGGCGTCGCGGTGGTTCCAGCCCTTCCCGCCGGCGCGGCGGCCTTCGGCCTGCGAACACTGGAGATCACCGAGCCGCCGCTCCGCGCCCGGGTTGCTCTGGCCTGGCGGACAGACGGCCCCTCCAGCCCCGCAGCCACCGTCTTGCTGGACCTGATGCGGACCACTCTCCCCGCGCCAGGGAGCGACTGACCGGTCGAGTCACGTAGCGGCAAAAACCATGAGAACGACCGCAGTGCGACGGCCTGAACGCAATGTCCCCAGGACGGCCAGACGGTTGCTGCAAGCCCTTGTCGGGCGTGTCCTGGTGGGATGTGCGGCAGGTCAGGCCGGGGTGCGCAGTCCCGCCAGGAGCCGGTCGAGCGTTTGCTCCGCGGCCTGCGGGTCCCCGCCGCGGGCGATCCAGAGTGCGGCCTCGTTCATCGCCCCCGAGAGGAGACGGGCCAGGGGCTCCACGGGCTGATCGGCGATGATCCCCGCCGCGGCGAGCGCCGCCAGGGCTTCCGCTAGGTGACGGGCGGAGGACTCCTCGTCCAGGCTCCGCCACTCGTCCCAACCCAGCACGGTGGGTGCGTCGACCAGCAGGATCTGCCGGACCGCCGGGTCCGTCCCCGCGCCCAGGAAGGCCCGGCAGCCGGCCCGGAGCTGCTCCCAGAGGTCCTCGTACCGCTCGGCCGCGGCCGCGACCCGATCGCCCAGTTCCTGCTGGACCTCGCAGACGACGGCCCTGAAGAGCCCCGCTTTGCTGTCGAAGTGGTGGTAGGCGGCCCCCTTCGTGACTCCGGCCGCCTGCGCCACCTCCGCCAGCACCACGTGGTGGTAGCCGTCGACGGCGAACCGCCGCCGCCCCTCGGCCAGCAGCGCCTGCCGCGTGGCCGCCCGCTGCTCCGCCCGGCTGACCGCCATCGCGCGCACCGCCCTTTCAATTTCGCGTACCGAAGGTATGCTAACGCCAAGATTCACATACCTTAGGTATGTGAAAAGGTGGACAGGAAGGTTGAAACCATGAACAACGAACCCACGACTCTGCCCACGACCAAGCTCGGCGGCTTCTACCCGGTGCTCGCCACCCGGGACGTGGCCGCCTCCCGCGACTTCTACACCCGCCACCTCGGGTTCGAGGTGACCTTCGAGGCGGACTGGTACGTCAGTCTGCGCCGCCCCGACGCCCCGCAGTACGAGCTGGCCCTCCTGGACCACGCCCACCCGACCGTCCCCGCGGGCCACCGGACCGCGCTCCGGGGCGGCCTGCTGCTCAACTTCGAGGTGGAAGACGTGGACTCCGAACACCAGCGGCTCGTGGCGCAGGCCGGCCTGCACGAAGTACTGCCACTGCGCACAGAGGAGTTCGGCCAGCGCCACTTCATCATCGCCGCCCCCGACGGCGTGCTGATCGACGTCATCACCGTCGTCCCGCCCAGCGAGGAGTACGCAGCCCAGTACAGCAGCGTCTGACTCACGGGCCGATGCCGGAAACCCGGTCACAGTTCGGTTGCCACTGACCACCGCATGGGCGCCTTCGCGGCGGGCGCGGGGGCTCCTGGTCATCGCCATCCCCATCGCCTTCATGTTGCCGCGCCGCCGCGAGCTGTAGGCCGCCCAGGAGCCGAAGCGTCGGGAAGCCCAGGAGGCGCCCGCCGACACGCCGGCCCTCGCCCGCGCCGCAGCTGTCTGGCCCCGCCCTCTCACCTCACCCCCACCCCGACCACCGAAAGGCTGATCCCCATGAGCGAGAACACCACCACCGAGGCCACCAGCGCCACGACCAGGAACGACGGCCCGGCGCCCCGGGCGCTCTCCGACCAAGAGCTCTCCCAGTTGTTGCGGCACCAGCAGTTCGGCGTACTCGCGAGCGTCAGGAGCACCGGCCACCCGCACCTGTCGACCGTCCTCTACGACTGGAGCGCCGAAGAGCGCGTACTGCGCGTCTCCTCCACCGCCGACCGCCTCAAGGTCCGCCAACTGCGCCGCGACCCACACACCTCGCTCCACGTCAGCGGTCCGAACGCCTGGTCGTTCGCCGTGGCGGAGGGCGAGGCGGAAATAGTCGACCCGGCCGACGGAGCGGCCCCCGGTGAGCAGCCGCTGCCCGACCGGCGCGTGGTGATCCTCATCCGGGTCTCCCGCCTGTACGGGACCGCCCTGGACATCCCCGCCCAGGATTGAGGAATCAACGCGTACACCGGATTGTGCAGGGATGGATGTGGCACAGGTCGGCCGGGCCGCGAACCCAAACGACGCGCCTTCCCTGCGTACGCCGCCGCTCCGCAGGCGGCCTGTCGCCGCACGCCTCGGCGTCGGCCGCTCCGCCCTCGACAGCGGCCCCGCCCCGCCGGCAGCGTGTGACATCGGCACACTCCTCACCATGTGGACCCTGCTACTCCTGCTTCCCAAACCCGCCCGCACCAGCTGACCAGCGAGGGGCGACGGTGCCTGACCCCGTACCGTCGCCCCAACGACGGGCGGACCGCTGCCCTGGCAGACAGCGGGTCAGGCAAGCTCAGGAAGAGACGGTTAGGCTCCGGCCGTGGTCAATGACTCCCTGCCGGCAGGCACTGCCGACGCCCACCTGTCAGCCGTCGACGATCTGGTCGCGCGGCCGTTCCCGGAGCAGAAGCGCCAGCCGGGGAAAGGGGGCAAGTGGGGAGGGCCGGGGTATTACCTGGGCGTGCTTCGGGAGAGCCAGGACTTCTGGGACGACCGGAGCGAAGAGGTCGTCGAGGCGGCCGAACGGGAGCTTGAAGCCGATCTCGCCGCGCTGGCGGGGAGCCTGACTTCACGGTGGGGCCGCCCTGAGACGGTCGAACTGTGGCCGTACCTTGGTCTCGACGACCCGGACCCGCAGCACTCCGCTCCCGAGCCGCTCGCCTTCCTGTCCACCGTCGCCGGAAGCATGCGGGTGTGGCGGTTGCCGGATTCCGACCGGTGGCTTGCGTTGGCGATCGGTCAAGCCGACCCGGAATATCCCTTGCAACTCCTCGCCGCCGTGGGCGTCGCATCCGCCCTCGAGCGGCCGGGGGCCCCTTGACGGGGCCCCGGCCGGCGTGCGCCCTTGGCGTGGCCGGTGAAGCCGTGTCGGTCCTGGCACAACTACCTTTAGAATGCGCCGACTTAGGTGATGGGTAGAGGCTTAGGGGGAGCCTGCGACACTGACGGTGGGGCATATCGTCTTCATCTGCTTACTCGGACTGGGGGCGCGCGGTCTGTTCACGTGGGCCCGCGAAACGTTTCACAGGGCGCGGCTGCCCGCGCCCACGCTGCCCCCGGGCCAGCTGGAGACGTATGAGAGGCAGGCCTTCAGGGAGCTTTGCCGGCGGGTCAGGGAGCACGGGCACGCTGTGGACATGACGGACTACTTCGCGGGCCGTGGGTGGAACCGGGCCGATGCCCTCGCCGTCTTCGGGGAACCGGTCAAGCACGGTCTGGTCAAGGTCCGGGGCTGGCGGTTCGGCGTCTACAGCGTGTCGCGCAAGGGTTTCGCCGAGTACCAGAAGAACTTCATGTGGTCAGGAAGGGGTGACGAGGTGCACATCTCCGCGTCGGCAGGCGGTTTCGTGGTGGCGAACGTCAACAGCCCACATGCGGTGACCCACGGGGGCATCGGCAATCGGGGGGACCGGCACGACGTCGCCCACCGGCAGCTGATCGACGCACTCCGGGCGGACGCCGGCAGCGCGGAGCCCGCCGAGGCCGTCCGGGCGCAGGAGTACGCCGACGACCTGGCTTCAGCCGTTGACGCGCAGGACTCCGACAGGACGGAACGGGTCCTCGACAGGATCAACACGCTCCTGTCGACCAGCGCGGCGGCGTTCGCCCTGACACGGGCCTTGCTCTCTCCCGGCGCCTGACGTCCGGCGCCTGCGCGGGTCCGTTCGCCCGCGCGTCGACCGCGGCCGGCCCGAGCCACTCGAGCGACTCGAGCGACTCGAGCGACAAAAGTTCGACGACGTTCCGACGGCGGTAGACCTTAGGGTCCGAGGCGGCACAGGCGCTCGCCGCGTGGTTGGCGTCCGCTGATCTGGTCGACGAGTTCGGGGATGGTCAGGCGATGCCGCGCCTACGCAGGTAGGTGGGGATCTTCCGGGATGACTAGCCCTTGTCGCCGACCACCCGGACCGGAGGGGTTCGTAGCCGTCCGGGCCAGGACCGCTTGATGCTGATACGGGCCATGACCGCATCGAATTGCGTGCAGTCGTCGGTTGTTCATGCCCAATGCACTGCGCGAGTCAGCCTGGCTGCGCGAGCCTTCATGGATCCCGGCCCTGCCGGCGGCCGAGGGCGCCTGCCCTCTCGGCAAGGCAGGCCGCGACAGAGGCCGACTGGTGGCCGCCACCGCGCTCCTCGGGGCGCTGGCATCGGCCGGCTGAAACTTCGCTCATGTGTTCGATGTCTGGCAGGATGCTGGAATGGCGATGGAACGTGAGGACTCTTCGGAATGCGGCGCCGGTGATCCTCGGCCTCGGCCCTGGTCACGCGAGACGGGGCTCCCCGGTGACCTGCTGAGGGCGAAGGCGCTTTTGTACGACCCGAGCGGGCTCGCGTGCTCGCAGCCGGTGCCCGAAGCGGAGAGTGCCGAGTACGGGGCCTGCGCGTTCGCGGTGGACGGCCTCTCGGTCAGGTTCCGCGTGGCCAGGACGACCCCGACGAAGGCCGGACAGTTCGTCACGGTGTGGAAGAGGTCCGTCGGCGGGCCGATCCAGCCCTTCGATGCCGAGGATCCCGTCGATCTGTTCGTCATCAGTTGCTGCGAGGGCGAACGATTCGGGCAGTTCGTGTTCCCGCGGGACGTGCTCCGTGAGCGGGACATCGTGGCAACGAACGGCTCCGGCGGGAAGCGGGCGTTCCGCGTCTATCCGCCGTGGGTGACCACCACGAACCGGCAAGCCCGCAGTACCCAGACCTGGCAAGTGGAACACTGGCTCCGGCTGCGCGGAGACAAGCCCATCGACATCCGCCGCGCCCGCGCCCTCTATCACCCCCGTGCGCACCAGTGACGTGAGACCAGGGTTCCCGAGGCATCGGCACAAGCCAATGTCCGCCCTCCACCGCAACAAGAATGTAACTCATTGTGTTTAGCGGTCTCGATTTTGGTAACAACAAGTAGCTACAGGAAGTCAGAACCCGACGGAAGGCAGGAAGATGAACGTCGCTACCGTGCTCATCCTCGTCGCGGTCCTCGCCGTCATCGCTCTCTTGGTCGTGGCGCCCAGCGCGCCGGCCCGGCGCCATCCCGTCCCGGGCCGCCGCCTACGGGCCAGCCACCGCCGCACCACGCCCAGACTGACCAGGATCCCCGCTCAGCGGGGAATCCACCGTCACGCCCGCTGACCCGCCGGAGTCTGTTCAGCGGGTCTTGGGTCCTGAGCTCAGACCGGGACCAACCCGCTCCGTCGATCAGATCCAGCGCCGGGGCCGCCCTGAAGGGGTGGCCCCGGCTTCGGCTACTCGGCAAGCCCCGCTGGAGCACCGGGTGGCGGTCGGGGGGCGGGGCGTCGGGGGGTCACAGCATGACGTGTTTGACGTGGGTGTAGTCCAGGAGGCCCGCCATGGAGAGGTCGCTGCCGTAGCCCGAGTGCCGGACCCCGCCGTGCGGCATCTCGGAAACGGTGGTGCCGTGGGTGTTCACCCATCGTCCGCGAAGGGCTGCACGGTCACCACGGGCCCGAAGTTCTCCTCCTGCACGATCTCGTCGTCCTGGCGCACGTTCGCGACGACGGTGGGCTCGTGGAAGAAGCCCGGCCGCGGGATGCGGCCGTTGCCGGTCACGATCTCGGCGTGTTCCGGCAGCCGTCCCAGCAGGCCGCGCACTCGTTCGCCTCCGAGGTCCTGGGCAAGGAGGTCGTCCGCGCCCAGGACCGTGCGGGGTTCGTCGTGAACGCGCTCCTCGTGCCGTTCCTGATGGCCGCCGTACGCATGGCCGAGAGCGGTACGGCGTCGGCCCTGGACATCGACCGGGGCATGACCCTGGGCTGCGCACACCCGCTGGGACCGCTGGCCCTGGCCGACCTGATCGGCCTGGACACGGTGCAGGCCATCGCGCGGTCGATGTACGGGGAGTACCGGGAGCCGCTGTACGCTCCGCCGCCGCTGCTCGCCCGGATGGTCGACGCGGGCCGGCTGGGCCGCAAGACGGGCAGGGGCTTCCACAGCTACGGCGGTTCCGGGGGCGGCGCGATGCGCGAGGATGGTGCCGTGGTGGCCGGGGCAGCCGGGCCAACCCGCCCGGTCGACGGGCGCCGACACGGGGAGCAGCCGACGTGACCAAGGTCGAACGCGCACTGGAGACACGTGAGCGGATCCTCACGGCGGCGTGCGAGGTCATCGCGGAGATCGGGTTCGAGAACGTCAGCATGCGCAAGGTCGCCGAGCTCGCCGGTGTCTCGAAGGCCTTGCTCCACTACCACTTCGACACGAGGGAGAAGCTCTTCGCCGAGGCCATGACCCATTCCTTCGCCCAGACCGGTACGGACACCGAGGGCGACGCAGGCACGGTCCCGGCCGCCGTCGCCCTGGCCCGCATCCTGCGGAGCATGCTTCCGACGGATGCGGAACTGCGCCAGGACTGGAAGCTCTGGCAGGAGTTGTGGGTGCGCGCCCAGCGCGATGCGGCGGCCCGGCACCTGGCGGTCGACTTGTACGACCAGCTGCACGCGTGGGTCGGCGGAGCCATCGAACGGGGCATCGAGAGCGGGGAGTTCACCGACTGCGACGTGGCTTCCCTGAGCACGCTGGTACTGGCCCTGTGCGACGGCCTCGGCATCCGCCTGATGCTCGACGACCCCCGGCTGGACCTGGCCACGGCCCGCTCGACGATCTGGGGCGCGATCGCTCCCACGCTGGGTGTCGCGGAGACCTTCCCGGACCTCTGACCGGGCGTCCGCGTAGGCGACCTGAAGGTGGCCCGCACATGCGGGCCACCCGGGGATCACTTCGACTGGTAGACGCCGAAGACGTCGAGCACCAGGTCGGCGTCCTCATGGCCCTGGTTCCAGAACGTGATGACGCCGTGGTCGCCGTCGCTCGCCTGTACCAGGTTCGGGACGGTCCCCCCGGCCGTCCAGTTCAGGGTGGAGGAGCCGGGGCGCGGCCCGGCGGGCGCGGCGGGCCCGCCCTCCGCCGGCAGCGGGTAGGGGCTCGGCGCCACCGAGAGGTATCCGGTGCCGCCGGTCTCGGTGACGGTGGTGTTCAGTACGTAGGCCTCGACACCCGTCGCGGCGTCGGGCGTGAATCCCTGCGTGATGTACTCCCGGGCCCGGAACCTGCCGCCGGGCCAACCGTAGGCCTCCTCGCGGGTGTCGAGAGTCCGGAATGGGGTGAAGGGCAGGAAGGCGGCCTTGCTGTCCTTGCTGTAGTAGCCGACCACGTCGACCACCACGTGGGCCGGCATCCAGGACCCGTTGAAGACCTTGATCGTCCCGTCCGCGGCCACCGGCACGATCACCGCGTTGGCCACCGTCTGACCGGGCACGAAGTTCAGGTTCGACGCCGTCGGGACCTGCCCGTCGCCGGAGAAGGCGGTCAGGTGGCCCGGCCCTTCGGGTTCGGTGACCGTGACGTTCAGCGCCACGGCCGTGATGCCCTGGGGCACCCCGCGCAGGCCGCCGATCGGGGTCGCGAACGCACTGCGCGCGGCGAGCCTGCCCTGGGACGTGCCGACGCCCTCACGGGTGTCCACGAACCGGGCGGGCGTCATCGAGGTGTAGCCGCCGGCCGAGGCCCGGGTGAAGTAGCCGGTGACGTCGGCGATCAGGTCGACCGGCTGCGGGCCACCGTTGTAGAGCTCCACGTAACCGTCCTCGCCGACCGGCACGATCACCAGGTTCGGGACGGACCGACCGGCCGTGTAGTTCAGGTTCGAGGTACCTGGGCGGTCGTAGCCGGCGCCGGGCCACGCGGTCACGTACCCGCTGTCGACGGTCTCCGTGACCGTGACGTTGAGGGCGACCGCGGTGACGCCCGCCGGGACGGCGGCGTTGCCGGCCACCTTCACCCGGGCCGAACCCTGCCCGGCGACCTTGCCCGCGGGCGCGCCGGTGCCGTTGCGCGTGTCGAGGAGCCGGGTCGGCGTGTGAGGGGTGAAGTCGGAGCCGGGGGTGAGGAAGGCACCCCCGTTGGCGGCCTGGACGGCGTTGGCGGTGTCGGTCACCGTCACCTTCACCTGGTACTCACCGGACTTGTCGTACACGTGCGAATGGTGCAGCTCGGCGTTGCCCTGAGCGGTGACGGTGTCGGTCTTCCCGTCGCCCCAGTCGATGACGACGTCGAGCGCGAAGTCGGCACTCGTGATCAGGGCGGTGAGCTCGATCCCGTGCGCGGTGTAGCTGGTGCCGCTGACGTCCACCGCGAGAGCCGCGTTGTCCGACGCGGCCTGTGCGGCCTGTGCGGTCTGCGGTGCGGCGGTCTTGGCTTTCGCCTTGCCGTTCCCCTCGGCGGCGACCGGCAGGGCGGTACGGATCGTGCGGTCTGCCGGGCTGTGGAAGCCCTCGGACGTGGATGCCGCGGCTATCGCCTCGGCCACGCCCGCCGCGACGGGCACGGGATCCGCCGCCTGCGCGGTGCCCGGGATGATGCCGAGACCGGCCGCCACGAGGGCAGCGGTCATTACGAGTCGGTGGTTGCGCACCGGCCCCCCAGTTGTGGTGATGAGCAAAGTGGGGGCCACCGTATGGAAGGTTCCGGCCAAGGGTCGTGGGGTTCTAGCGCGATTCACTCCATAGGGGCCAGGGCTTTACCGGCTGTGCGGTTTGCGATCGAGGGAAGGCCGCCGACACGGCGGGCCTGAGGCTGCCCGTACCTGCTCCGACTCGGGTCGTGGCGCGTCCGGGTGTATATCGATGGCACCCGTTGAGCGGGGCGGATCGCCCAGGTAGTCACCGGTGAGCCCGGCTGCGCACACGGACACGGGCGAGCCCGCGGGCCCCCGTGACCGCTGATGGCGGGCCGGGGCGCAGGGACCGGCCGTGCCGGGGCGTGGCGTGAGGCCCGGCCGGGCCGTGCGGCGTGTGGCGGGTGTGCCCGTCAGGGGCCGGGGGCGGGTGTGCCCGTCAGGGGGCCGGGGGCGGGGCTTCCGGGTCTTTGCGGTCGCGGTCGTCCTTCGTTTCCCTGGGTGTATCGTCCTTCGCCGGGCCGATGCGGATCTCGAACTCGCCCGCGTACTTCTCGTGGCCCGCGATCACGGCTTCCTCCACCGCCTCCTCGGCGAGTTCGCTGCGGACGATCAGCGGATCACGGCGGAGGTCCCGCAAGAGGGCCCAGCACATGCCGATCATCACCAGGACGAACGGGGCGGCGACGAGGATCGTCAAGTGTTGCAGGCCCGCGAGGGCGTCGCCCTTGCCCTCACCGACGAGCAGCATCACGGCCGCCACGCCACCGGTCACCACGCCCCAGAAGACGACGATGAACCGGGCTGGTTCGAAGGTGCCCTTCTGGGAGAGGGTGCCCATCACGATCGACGCCGCGTCGGCGCCGGAGACGAAGAAGACGCCGACCAGGATCATCACGAGCAGGCTCATCACGCCGGCGATCGGGAACTCCTGGAGCACGCCGAAGAGCTGCGCCTCCGGCGTGGTCGCGGCACCGAGGTCCCCCTGCTCCTTCAGGCGCATGGCCGTACCGCCGAAAATGGCGAACCAGACCAGGCTCACGGTGCTGGGCACCAGGATGACGCCGCCGACGAACTGACGGATCGTGCGGCCCCGGCTGATGCGGGCGATGAACATGCCGACGAACGGCGTCCAGGAGATCCACCAGGCCCAGTAGAAGACCGTCCAGCTGCTCAGCCAGTCGGCGACGTCACCGCCGCCGGTGGACGCCTCGGTGCGGCCGATCAGCTGGGGCAGCTCGTCGAAGTACGCGGCGAGGGAGGTCGGGATCAGGTCGAGCACCAGGATGGTGGGGCCGACGATGAACACGAAGGCCGCGAGGATGACGGCCAGCACCATGTTGATGTTGGAGAGCCACTGGATGCCCTTCTCCACGCCGGACACGGCGGAGAAGACGAAGCAGACGGTCAGCACGCCGATGATGGCGACGAGCAGCCCCGTCCCGGCCTTGCCCAGCCAGCCCACCTCGTGCATGCCGCTGCCGATCTGGAGCGCGCCCAGTCCCAGGGACGTGGCGGAGCCGAACAGCGTGGCGAAGATCGCCAGGATGTCGATCACCCGGCCGGGTGCGCCCTCCGCTCGCTTCTTCCCGAGGAGCGGGACGAAGACGGCGCTGATCGTCTGCCGCCTGCGGCGCCGGAAGGTGCTGTACGCGATGGCCAGGCCGACCACCGCGTAGATGGCCCACGGGTGCAGCGTCCAGTGGAACAGCGTGGTGGCGAGCGCCGTCTGCATGGCGTCCGCCGCGTCCGCGGGGTCGGTCCCCGGCGGCGGAGTGGTGTAGTGCGCGAGGGGTTCGCTGACGCCGTAGAACATCAGGCCGATGCCCATGCCGGCGCTGAACATCATGGCGACCCAGGAGACGGTGCTGAACTCCGGCTTCTCGTGCTCTTGGCCCAGCTCGATCCGTCCGTACCGGCTGATGGCGAGCCAGAGCGCGAAGACGACGAACCCCGAGGCGGCCAGGACGAACGCCCAGCCGCCGTTGTGCATAAGGCCGTTCAGGAGGGTGTCGGAGACGCTCTCCAGCGCGTTGGTGGCCGTGGCGCCCCAGATCACGAAGCCCAAGGTCAGCACGGCCGTCACGCCGAAGACCACCCGGTCGGTGACGGGCGCCGCGTCCTCGTGCGGGTGGCGGCCGGGCAGGGCCGCCTTCACGGGCAGCCGCAGCCTTTGCCCCCGTTTACGTTGCTCCTGAGACACAGGCGGCACCTTTCGCGATCACGGCCGGTTTTGGCTTCTGATATCCCGTACCACGGCGCGCACAGCTGTCCCGGCATCAACAGGCGTCGATCAGGCCCCCTCTGTGAAGTGATAGGCCGCACGGGTGTCGAGGAGGGGCGGCAGGAGAGCTCGCTGCGGCTGCCGCCGCGGTACGAAGGCACCGTCGCGATCGGCCCGGGCGGCCACCCCGTGCAGCGCCGACTCCTCCTTGACGCCTTTTCGGCGGGCTCGGGCGGCGGCGCGTGCCTCAGGAACTCATGACGGCTCGGTCGGACTCACTGCGCAGAACGCAGAATTCGTTGCCTTCGGGATCAGCGAGGATGGCCCAGCCTGAACCATCAGGATTCCGGTGATCAGCGACAAAGATGGCACCGAGGCCCAGGAGCCGGTCCACCTCCTGATCGCGCGAGGTCTCAGGGCGCAAACACAGATGGATCCGATTCTTGATCGTCTTGGCCTCGGGCACCTGGTTGAAGTACAGCACTGGGCCCTCCGCCAGCAGCACTTGAGTCTCCCGGTCACCCGGTCTGACATCCGGATGCATCGGACGGCCCGTCACACTGCTCCAGAACCGAGCCAGCTCGTAGGCATCCGCACAGTCGATCGCCACGTTCTGCAATACCGAAACCATGCGCCCCACCCTTCCCGACTTCCGCTCCAGACGCCACCGAGCTGGCTGCTCACCGTTCGCACACACAGCTCAGGACCGATGCCTCGGGTGAACCCGAGCCCAACGAACATGCCCAGGCCCTATCGCAAGGCCCAGGTGTGGGGTCGGTACCTGAGGGCGGACGGTGCGGTGAAGTCCGTGGTCGCGGTGGTACCAGTACCCCCCGTCATGCCCGCAGCGAGTAGGGTTGCCGGGTGGACATTTCCTCGCTCCCTCATTCCTTCCGGCTGCTCGTGACGGGCGGCGGGACCGGTGGTCACACGTACCCGGCCCTGACGGCGATCCGTACCTTGCAAGGACGCCTCGCGGCCGCAGGCAGCACGCTCGACGTGTTGTGGATCGGGACCGCGGACGGCCTTGAGGCGCGGGTCGCTCCGGCGGAGGGAATCGCGTTCAAGACGGTCGCCACAGGGAAGATCCGCCGCTCGGCGAACCCCCTCAAAATGCTGTCCGCCGCGAACGTGAAGGACATGGCCCGGGTGCCGCTCGGCGTCGCCCAGGCGCGTGCGATCGTGTCCGACTTCCAGCCTGACGTCGTGCTCGCGACCGGCGGGTACGTGGCGGTCCCGGCCGGGCTGGCAGCTCGGCTGTGCCGACGCCCGCTGGTCCTGCACGAGCAGACGGTCCGGCTCGGCCTGGCCAACCGGAAACTCGCGAGCTCGGCGACGCGGATCGCGGTGTCCTCGGAGTCCTCGCTGGCGCTTCTGCCCGCCGAGGTACGCGAGCGTGCGGTCGTCACCGGGAACCCGGTGCGACCGGAGGTGTTGACCGGTCACCCGGACAAGGCGGTCGAGGCACTGGCCCTGCACGGCTTCGAGCGTCGGCTGCCGACGGTCTACGTCACCGGCGGAGCCCAGGGCGCCCAGCAGATCAACGGCGTCATCCGGGATGTGCTCCCGTGGCTTTTGAGTCACGCGAACGTGATCCACCAATGCGGGCCGGCGAACGTGGACGAGCTCCGGGCGGCCGCCGCGGGCCTGGATCCGGTCCTCGCCGGCCGGTACCACCTGGCCGGCTTCGTCGGGGCCGAACTGCCCGACGTCCTGGCGCTGGCCGATGTCGTGGTGTCCCGGAGCGGAGCAGGCACGCTGGCCGAGCTGACCGCGCTGGGCAAGCCCGCCGTGTTCGTGCCGCTCGCCACCTCCGCCGGGAACGAGCAGGCGCACAACGCACGGCACCTGGCCGACGCGGGGGCCGCGGTAGCCCTGCTCGGCGAGGTCACCCCACACACCCTGCAAAACGCCGTCGGCCCGCTCCTGACCGACCCTGCCCTGCGCGCGGCGATGGCGGACCGGGCTCGTGCGTACGGAAGGCCGGACGCCGCCGACCGCCTCGTGGACGTGCTCCTGTCCGCGGCGTCCGGCTGATCCGTCCCGCACAGTGGCTACCGGAGGTGCGCGGCGGCTGCGCGCTCGACCAGTTCGACGACCTCGGTGTTCGCCACACCGGTGACACCCACCACCAAGATCCGTTCCACAGCGCACCCTATCCCGGCACCCTGGCGGAACCGCTCTGCGCTCGTCGCCTGCCACCACCGACTCGCCACTGGCATGCGGTAGCTGTCCGTTGCCCTTGCCCGCCGAGGTTACAGCGGATCTCCGAGGGGCCCGTACTGCTCTTCCAGGTTCTTGGCCCAGTGGGCGGCGAAGTCTGGCTGCGTGCCGTCGGCGTCGGTGAAGCCGTACTCCTGGTGCAGGCCCCAGGTGGCCAGGGCCCGTCCGGTCTTGGCCATGATGTCGGGGTCGGCGGCCAGTGCGGCGACGGCCCGGCCGAGGTAGGCCGGAGTCTCGGAGTGGGCGAAGTTCGGGTCCTGGGCCGCGCCGTCGCGCCAGTTGGCCTCGGTGACACCGAAGTGTTCCAGCAGGGCTTCCGAGCGCAGGAAGCCAGGTGTGATGGCGACGGCCGCGACGCCATGGGGCTTGAGCTCGGCGGCCTGGGCGACGGCGAGGCGGATGACTGCGGACTTCGCCAGGTCGTAGAAGAACGTACCGCGGTAGCGGGCGGTGTTGCCGTCGGTGACCTCCACGACCAGGCCGTTCTTGCGGGCGACCATGAGGGGAAGCACGAAGCGGCTGGTGATGACGTGCGTCTCCACCGCCTGCCGCAACAGCCTCAGACCGGTGTCCAGATCCTGCTCCCACAAGGGGTGTTCCCAGTCGGTCAGCGGGTCCCCGCCCCATACGGAGTTGACCAGGATGTCGAGCTGTCCGCCCTGTTCGACGGCGATCTTGTCGACGAGGGCCTGGACTTCGTCGGGACGGCTGTGGTCGGCTCGGGCAGGGATGCCGAGACCGCCTGCGGCGGTGACCTGTTCAGCGGTCTGCTCGATGGTTTCCGGACGATCCAGATCGGAGCGTCCGCCAGCGCTGCTGCGGCCGCTGACGTACACGGTAGCGCCGGCGGCACCGAGCTCGACGGCGATGCCCCGTCCGCCGCCCCGGG
Organism: Streptomyces sp. cmx-11-4; assembly: GCA_049998195.1. Lineage (GTDB taxonomy): Bacteria > Actinomycetota > Actinomycetes > Streptomycetales > Streptomycetaceae > Streptomyces. Next base: position 12,060 of record JAEBET010000023.1, on the reverse strand, counting down.
TACCGCCGGCGACCAGGGCCACCTTCCCGGCCAGCGGGCGTGGGTCAGTCGTCATGATCCCTCCAGATCGTGGCTGTGTCGGGGCGGCAGATGAGGGGACAGCACCGCGTCGAGCTCCTGCCGGAGGCGCTGTTCGAGGGTGCCCTCACGTTCGAGTGCCCAGGTCAGGCCCGCACCGGCGATGATCGCCTGCACGGTGCGAGCCAGTGCCGCGGCATCCGTTTCGGCGCGGAGCTCGCCCGCACCGGCCGCCGCCGTCAGCAGTTCCTCGATGCCCCGCTTCTGAGTACGGTGAATGGCCAGCACACACTCGTACAGCTGCGGATCGACAAGATCCATGCACAAGAACGCCAGATGATGAGCGAAGCTCTCCGGTGTGGCCATCACAGCCGCCGATTCCACCGTCAGCGCCGCCAAGGCCGCGAGCGCCGAGTCGTGCGACTGACGCGCTCGTCCCGCCACCTCGCTCGCGTCCTTCTCGGACTGGTCGGCGAGTGCCAGAAGCAACCCATGCTTGGACCCGAATCGCTGCACTAGGGTTCCCGGCACCAACCCGACTTCGCGTGCCACGGCGGCCAGCGTCAGACCAACGGGACCCACCCGGCCCATGACCTCCGCCGCCGCACGCAGGATCACCTCATCCTCGACCCCTCGGGGACGACCCATCACCGCCCCCAATCATTAATAAATGCTTGTTCATTTATTAAATACCGCAAGGGTCAGCTCTGCCAAGTTGCGGCGCTGGCCGCGGTCCGCGCCGGAGGGCGGTCGCACTTTGAGCTCGGGCCGAGCCGACGTGGCGCGCCGGCATGGATGCGGACGGTGCACCAGCCATGCCAGTGGCCGTCAGAGCCAATACCGCAGGACAAGTCGCCTCGGACGTCGCCCCGAGCGAGCGGAATGCGCGCGTCCTGTCAGGCCGAAGGCACCGGCTCCGAGTTCCCCCGGGCCAGCTCCGCGCAGCGGATCCCTCCGCCGGGGACGCCACTCCGTCACCGGCGAGGCCTTGCCCAGGCTGCCTTCCCTGCCGCCGGGTACGGAAGAGGCCGGCCCCGGGCTTCGGCTCAGAGACCGACGGAAAGATAGTATTCGCCGACTGCGGACAGGTAGTCGTGGTCCGCTGTGTCGCTGTCAGTGGTGAACCGGGGAGCGGCTTTGATCTGCTCCCGGCTCGGGGCGACCTTCACCGTCTGCGCTTCGGTGTCGATGGCGGTAACGGCGCCGGCCGGGATCAGGACGCTCCTGCCGAACACCCACACGCCGGTGTCGACCACCAGGTGCTGCATGCCGGGCTGGTCCTGTTGGCGGTCCACGTGCCCGATGACACCGTCAGCAGCCTCCACGCTGAAACCCGCCAGCGACTGCCGGGACGCGTAGCCGCTGCCCTGCGCGTATGTCCAGACGGTTCCCACTGAGCCATCTCCTCGTCCTCGTCAACCTGCATGGTGGCCTCATCGGCTCGCACCGTCTCCTCATTCCCCGGTACTTGCCGGACAATCCAGGGTTGGCGAGGACCTCTCAGGGAGGCTCCGAGCCGTCCAACACCCGCTGACGCGCGGGGCAATGAGCGGGGTCTGGCATGCCCACCGCTCGAGGCCCCGCGCGTTGGTCGCGCGCGCTCCCCGAGACCGGCAGGAGGCGGTCGAGGAAGTAGGAGTGCAACGTCTCGAAGCCCGCGCTGTCCCCCTGCATCGCGGCGGCCAGGCCGTGCTTGGTGACCAGGAAGTCGACGAAGAGGTCCGCCCACCGTCCGAGCGCCGCGTGCGGTGTCGGGCTGGTCACCAGCAGGGCTGGGCTGGCTTCGGCGCTCGGAGGAATCCCCGGCTACGAGGTCGCCGAGACGACCGACGAGAGCCCCGCACGCCTCGCCCTCATCCAGCAACTCACCGCCGCCTTCCTGCGCAACGCTCTCTACCCCGGGGACACCAGCTGGAAGACGGCGGCCACCGCACTGGAGAACGAACCCAACCCGCTGGGGAAGCTGCAAAGCAAGTAGGGAGGGGCTGAAGTCGCCGGTGCATGCGACCCACTATGTGCGCCCCGCGTACTCGCGTCCCCTACGTGACAGCCTTGAGGCGTTCACGGTCCGGGGCAGAGGTGGTGCGGACGTGAGGGATTCCGTATATCGCGGGCGTATCGAAAATCGCATACGGCACCGCAACGGCCCTCCGTCTCCCATGGGGGCATGAACCACGACTCATCCCTGCCAGCACCGCCCCGCCACATCCGCAGGATCGTGCTCCTCAGCCTGGCGATCCTCGGCGTGGCGAGCGCCGCGTTCGTCGTGCGGCGGCCGCTCATGATGGCCGCTCCGATGTGCATGGCCGGGCGGTGGCACGGCTGCTTCGATACGTTCAACGGCGTGGTGCTCATGACGCTGGTCGCGCTGCCGTTGGCCGCGCTGGTGGTGTGGGCTCTGGCGCGCCATCGGCGTGCCGCCGGCGTCACCTCGGCGTGGCGGATGTCGCTGGCCGAGGTGGGCATGGTCCACGGGACGGTGCCGTTCGTCTGGATGACCATGATGCCGGGCGCCGGGGCCGGCATGGTCCCCGGCCGGGTGAGCCTGGTACCGCTGCGGGACCTGCTCACGATGGGGCCGCTCGGGACCGTCGGCAACCTGCTGATCTTCGCGGCGCTGGGATTCTTCGCCCCGATGCGGTTCGCGGCGCTGGCGTCCGTACCGCGGATCCTGGCGCTAGGGGCCGGCTGCTCGGTCCTGGTCGAGACCGCACAGTACGTCCTGCGCCTGGACCGGGTGTCCTCCGTGGACGACGTACTGGTCAACGCCGCCGGCGCCGCGCTGGCCGCGCTGGCGTCGCGTCGCTGGTGGCGCACCACGGAGCAAGCGCCGTCGGAGCGGCGCCGCCCCGCGCTGGCACCGGCAGGCTGAGTCGCGTGTCCGGTGTGGACACCACGCGCTTGCCGCCTGCATACGTCGGCGATAAGCCGTGCTGCTTAGGCTTCGGACATGCGCGTACTGATCGTGGAGGACGAGCCCTACCTGGCCGAAGCCGTCCGTGACGGCCTGCGGCTGGAGGCGATCGCCGCCGACATCGCCGGCGACGGCGACTCCGCCCTGGAACTGCTCAGCGTCAACTCCTACGACCTCGCGGTCCTCGACCGCGACATCCCCGGCCCTTCCGGCGACGAGGTCGCCCGGCGCATCGTCGCCTCAGGCAGCGGCATCCCGATCCTCATGCTCACCGCTGCCGACCGGATCGACGACAAGGCTTCCGGGTTCGGGCTCGGCGCCGACGACTACCTCACCAAACCGTTCGAGCTGCGCGAGCTCGTCCTGCGGCTGAGGGCGCTCGACCGCAGACGCGCGTACGCCCGGCCCCCGGTCCGCGAGATCGCGGGCCTGCGGCTCGACCCGTTCCGCCGGGAGGTCTTCCGCGACGGACGCTACGTCGCGCTCACCCGCAAACAGTTCGCCGTGCTGGAAGTCCTCGTCGCCGCCGAGGGCGGGGTCGTCAGCGCCGAAGAGCTGCTGGAACGGGCCTGGGACGAGAACGCCGACCCTCTCACCAACGCCGTGCGCATCACCGTCTCCGCACTGCGCAAACGGCTCGGCGAACCATGGATCATCGCCACGGTGCCCGGCGTCGGCTACCGAATCGACACGCAACCCGAGGCCGGACATGAGGGAGGCGACCGTGGATAGAGCGCCCGGGTTGAGCGTTCGCTCCAAGCTCACCCTCAGCTACGCCGGATTCCTCATGCTCGCCGGCGTCATGCTGCTCGCCGCGGTGTGGGTGTTCCTCCTGCGTTACGTCCCCGAGCGTGCGACCCTCATCGTCCCCACCGGCGCCCCCACCCATGGCATCTTCCCCATCCGGTCCAACCTCCTGCGCGTCTTCGCGCCGAGGGCAGCCGCAGTCCTGGCGTTCCTGCTGGTGCTCGGCCTCGTGGGAGGGTGGCTCATCGCCGGCCGGATGCTCGCACCCCTCACGCAGATCACGGATGCGGCACGGATGGCCGGGACCGGGTCGCTGTCCCACCGGATCCGCATCAGGGGCCGCCAGGACGAATTCCGTGTGCTCTCAGACGCGTTCGACTCGATGCTCGAACAACTCGAGTCCCACGTCGCCGAGCAGCAGCGGTTCGCCGCGAACGCCTCCCACGAACTGCGCACCCCGCTGGCGATCTCGCGGACGCTCCTCGACGTCGCCCGCAAGGACCCCGCGCGGGACCGGGGCGAACTCATCGAACGCCTGCACGCTGTCAATACGCGGGCGATCGACCTCACCGAGGCCCTCCTGCTGCTCAGCCGCGGCGACAGCGGACACTTCACGCGCGAGAGCGTCGACCTCTCCCTCATCGCCGAGGAAGCCGCCGAAACCCTGCTTCCCCTCGCCGAACAGCGTCGGATCACGCTCGACGTCACCGGCGGGACGGCCCGTACCAGCGGCTCCGCCGAGCTCTTGCTGCGGATGGTGACGAACCTCGTCCAGAACGCCATCGTCCACAACCTCCCCGCCGACGGGACCGTGACGGTCCACACCGAGGCGCACGGCGACACGAGCGTGCTGCGGGTCGAGAACACGGGTCGCCGGATCCCACCGGAACTGGTGCCGACCCTCACCGAACCCTTCCAGCGCGGAACCGAACGCGTACGCACCGACGAGCACGCCGGCGTGGGCCTCGGGCTGGCCATCGTGCACAGCATCGTCCGCGCCCACGACGGGACCCTCGACCTCGTCCCCCGCCCCGCCGGCGGTCTCCTCGTCACGGTCCGGCTTCCCGGCACGGCGCAGGAATCGTCCCCGAGCGGGGCCCACTAGTTTGCCTTCGCGCCCAAGGGACACGACACCGCAGACGAGTGTCGCGGTGAACGACAGAATCGCGATCGGACGTCCCACGACGCTGACGGCTTCCCCTAGTGCTGTGACCGGAAAGGTTCACCGGGTCGCGACGCCCGGCACGGCACCTCGCCGTGTTGTCGGACCACGCGAGTACGTCCAGTACGAGCCGTGGCCCTCCGCCTTGCGATGCACCGCACCGGACGCCGCGACCCGGCAAACCTTCCCGGCCACAGCACTAGCAACCACAGCGGTGCCGAACCGGCCGCCAAGCCCAGCAGCAACCCGATCCTGGCCCCGCGCGGCAGCCTGCCGCTCGCAAGGACGAAGACGTAGCCCAGGAGCGCACCCGGCAGGATGACCACGCCCAGGGCGAGAACCGCGTAGATGAGATACGCGAGGAACACGTCGCACCGACTTCCGGATCTCGTGGCAACCCGGCACAAGGGCAGACGGATCCACGTCCCCGGCTGGTCCGTCAGGTTCGTGTCCATACCGCCAGAGTGTTTGAACGCGTTCAACGCCGGGTGGTTCATCACCGCGGCCCACTCCCACCGGCCTCCGCATGGGCCGCCCGCGGTGATGGCGCTCTTTGAATTCAAGACCCGCATCACGCCCAGACGGCCCCCAGCCTCGGGCGACGCCGCGAAGCGGGCCCTTCACCGGCCCGTGTTCAGCGGAGCAGCGCTCCACGCAGGGTGACGCCGTGCCGCGTACGCAGCCGTCGCAGCTCCCACAGGGCCACGGCGGTGACGGACAGCGGCCCTCCCAGCGTGAAGGCCAGCCGCACGCCGAGCGGCACGCTGTCGTAGGTACCTCGGAACATGTCGAAGAGGGCGACTTCCCATACGAGGAGCGTCGCGAGCAGGGGCGGAACCGTCTCGTGGAGGTCTGCCGTCCGGAAGACATGGATGAGCGACTGCGCGATGCCGTAGAGAGCGAAGGGCGCAAGCCACAGCAGGAAGGCGCCCAGGGCGAACAGCAGGACCACCCGCCCCGCGGACGCCGTCCAGTTCGTGTCCTCGCCCACGTAGCCGAGGCCGGTGATCAGTCTCGGCACGGCGAGCGTGACGACCAGCACGAGTAGCGCGCCGACGGGCTTGCCCGCGCGGCGCAGGAACAGGCGCCGGTTGGGCGAGCGAGCCGCGAGGACGAAGGCGGCGACGGCGACCGGGAAGGTCACTGCCAGCACGATCAGGGTGGTCCGGATCTGGCCGAAGCGATCGTCCACCACCGCGTCGGCGTCCGGCGCGAGCCCGTAGGACAGCAGCATCCACGTGATGGCGACCAGTCCGATGATCGTCCGGACGACCTGAGCCCTCTTCACCACCGGATCGTGCACACGGTCCGGCCTGGACGGCGTGAAGACCGCACGTGCCACGGCGATGGGGTTGAAGAGACGCCCAAACGTCAGCCGGCGCGCCGAGGTTGGCGGCCAGGGGCCTGTCGGCGGTACGGGTGGCCGCCCCGGAACTGGAGGTTGTCCCGCTCCGTACGGATTCCACGGCGCCTCGCTGCCGCCCCCGCCTGCGCTCATTACCGCGTCCCTCGTGTTGCCCGTGCTTGGAGTCACGGCGAGCATAGGCGGATCCCGGCGCCCGTGACAGCCGCGTTCGGGGCCGAGCCGGCCCTCGTGGTGGGTTGATGTGTGTCGTAGTCGCCGGGGAGCGGGTGCATAAAATCGCGGCATGGCGCTGCGACCTGCTCACGTGAACGTAAAGGCTCTTGATCACTCGGCGGTCGGCCGGTTCTGGGCGGAGGCGCTCGGCTGGAGTGCCTACAACACGGGATCCGGCGTGACCACGTACGTGGGACCCGCCGGCGGCCTCGTCTGGCCGGACCCGGTCGCCGTCTGCGTCGACGTCGTTGCCGTCCCCGAACCCAAGACGACGACAAAGAACCGTGTGCACCTCGATCTCGCCACCACGTCTACGGCTCATCAGGCGCAGTTGGTCGCGCGCCTCCAGGCGCTCGGTGCGACGCCCGCCGACGTGGGCCAGGGCGACGTGCCGTGGACCGTCCTCGCCGACCCGGAAGGCAACGAGTTCTGCGTGCTGGAGCCTCGGGAGGTCTACCGGGACACCGGGCCGATCGCCGCGGTGGTGGTCGACTGCGTGGATCCGCGGGCCATGGCCCGGTTCTGGGGCGAGGCGATGGACTGGACCCTGCACGAGGTGTCCGACGATCACGCGGTGTTGCGCTCCGCCAAGGGTGTCGGCCCGTATCTCGAGTTCCTCCGCACCCCCGGCGCGAAGACCGTGCCGGACCGCGTCCATCTCGACCTGCTGCCGTACCCCGGTGACGACAAAGAAGCGGAGGTGGCCCGGCTGCGAGCCCTCGGCGCCACCGACCTCGACCTCGGCCAGGGCGACGTCCCGTGGACGTGCCTGACCGACCCGGAGGGCCACGAGTTCTGCGTCCTCGCCCCGTCACGCCCCGTCCCCGACGCGTAAGCCCGGTCTGCTCACGCGCCATGCCCCCGGTGGGCTGTGCTGCGGCGACTCGGTGGAAGCGGACGGTAGTGGCGGCTCCGCAGATTCCTATTCCTACCGAGCCGGTCGGATCAGCAACCGCCGCAGTTGTAGTACAGGACGTCCCAGTGGTTGCCTTCGTCCGCATAGATGTTTCCCGACCCGGACTTCCACTGCGGCGCGCCGTCGCCGCGCACCCCGATGTAGGTGAAGGTGCTCTTGATGTAGTTGGTGACGCACGTGCCCTTCGCGTAGTCGAGCTTGTAGCCGTTCCAGTGCGAGTACGTACCGCTCGCGTGTCCCGTCTCGGTACCGCCTGTGATGTTGAGGGCGCATCCGGTGGCGCGTTTGAGGGTCTGGGCCCCCTGCGCGGAGGTGAGGTTGAGTTGTTCGAAGGACGTACAGGTCCGGTTGTTGCGATCGGAGCAGTTACCGGAGGACGACCAGGTGATGCCGACCTGGCGGAACATCGAAGTCGCGGTGGCGTGGCTGATCTTCGTGGCGGCGTGGGCTTCGGTAGTGGTGGAGAGGACTCCGAAGCCGGGTGCGAACAGCGCGCCCGTGATCAGGGCGAGTGCGGTGGTGACGGAACGGGTCTTCACGCTGGTTCCTCCTGCTGGTGACCGCTGACGCTTCATCGAGGCTTGGGCAGTGCAGGTGGATCGGGTGGGACCCAGTGATGGTGCCCGAGGTCTACGCGCGTGCGCCAGAGGGCGGTACGCCGCGATCCCCGCCGCGGGGGGTTGGAGCAGGGGCCGGCAGTCGGCGGCCACGCTCGGCTGGGGTAGCGGGTAGCGGGTAGCGCAGACAGGCATGACGACGAGGAGATCCGCCAGGAAGCCGAGGGGCTGAACCCCTTCGGCGAAGGTGGCTACGGCGAACCGGTTGCGCGGACCGAGCCGGTGCTGGAGCCGCTCGTGTCACCCAGGAAGCAGGTGACCTGGCGGTCGCCGCGGCCCCAGGTGCCCTCGGACGGGAGGTAGATGTAAAGCTGCAGTTCGTCCGAGAGATTCGCGGAGGGGCCCACGTAGTCGGTGAGCGCCTTGCCGGAGCATCGTTCGTCGCTGGTCGCGCTGGCCGACTCCTTGCCCGGGTACGGGCCGTCCTCGAGGTCGAAGACGGCGTACGCCTCCCCCTCGTGCGGCTGGTCGCAGGGCACGACGGTGACCGTGAAGGGAGCGTCCCCGCCGCTCTTGTCCTGGTACTCCGCCAAGTCGTCGGTCGTGTTGAAGCAGTCCCCCATCCGGATGTCCTTCACCTCGCTGGAGCCCTCCTCGGTGACCTGGCCAGAGGTGTCGCGCTTCGGCGCCTCGTCCAGCACGCCGGAGAATCCGAAGATCAGCGCGAGGGCGTAGAGCCCGAGGGTCGCACAGTGGATGACGATCGCCGCGATGGCGAAACCCTTGCCCTTCTGTCGGCGCTCGCGGATCTGGGAGAGGGCGATGATGCCGAGGATCAGCGGGACCAGCGGGATCGCGCAGAGGATCGACATGATGAAGGCCACGACGGCCAGCGTGTTGGTCTTCTCCTCTTCCTGCGGCGGCGCGTACCAGCCCGTCGGGCCGCCGTACGGCCCGGGGGGCTGTCCCGGCGGCGGGGGTGACGGCGGCGGGGACTGACCGGGCTGACCGGGCTGTCCGTACGGCCCCCAGTGCGGGTTCGGCTCCGGAGACGGCGGTGACGGCGGAGGTAGGGAGGACATGCGCGTGGTGCTCCTTGCGCGGAGGAACGTGAGACTCGACCAACAGCGGGGCCGTGACGCCGCGCCCGTCGGCTCGGGGCCGGACGGCTCGTTGGACTGGTCCGGCAGGTACAACGACTCTCGGCGGAACGGGCCCGGCCCACGCGCATCCGACGCAACCGGCGACGGCGGCGGGCAGGCCTTTCGGCCTTAGGCTCTTGCGCCTTCGGCCGACGGCGCCCTTCGGTCACACCGACGCCTGCCTGCCGATGGTGCTGTGCTTTCCACGCTACTCGCCGAAGCCGACGGCGTCCTGTGGGAGCGCCATCTGACGCCTCACGCGAACCCTCAGGGAGCCGGGACACGACCGCCCAGCAGCAGGGACGACTGCCACGGCCAGGGCGGTCGGGCAGGCAGGCGGCGGGTCCGCTCAGGGGGTGGCGGGTCCGCTCTTCACGGTCGTCCAGCTGCCGCCCTTCACCGCGTACACCGTCAGTTGGCGATTGACCGTGTCGCCGTACTCGTCGAACGCCACGCGACCCGTGACGCCGTCGAAAGCCAACCCCGCCACGGCCTGCGACATCTTCGCCCGGGCATCCGCGGGGAGGGTTCCGCCGTGGGCCGCCACGACGGTCTTCACCGCCTCGATGACGGACCAGGCCGCGTCGTACGCGTAGGGGCCGTACGAACCGGCCGCCTCCGGATACCCCGCCTGCTGATACTGCGCGCGGAAGTCCTCTGCTCCCGCCAGGTCTTCGGGGGGAACGCCGATGTTGGTGGCGAGGTCGCCCTCGGCCTTCGCATTGGTCGTGATGTACTGCTGGTCGAAGACGCCGTCGCCGCCCATCACGGGAATGGTCACGCCCGCCTCCTTGAGCTGCTGGGAGAGCGGTCCGGCGGCGGTGTAGTAGCCGCCGAAGTAGACGGCGTCTGCGCCTGAGTTCCGGACCTTCGAGGCGAGGCCCGAGAAGTCGCTTTCCGCGGGATCGACTTGTTCCGCACCGACGACGGTCCCGCCGAGTTTCGTGTACGCGGCCCTGAACCCGGACGTAAGACTGGTGCCGTAGGCGCTGTTGTCGTCGATCACGTAGAGCTTCGTCTTCCGGGCCTCGTCGTGGAGGTACCGGGCGGCGAACGGCCCCTGGTCGACGTCCGTGGCAACGGTGCGGAAGTAGGTCTTGTACGGGCGGGACTTGATGCCATTGACCCAGTGCGGGCCCAGCGTCAGCACGGGGTTGGTGTTGGCCGGTGACACGTTGACCAGGTTCGCCCGACCGAGCGGTTCCGCCATGGTCTGGGCGACTCCGGAGTTGAGGGGCCCCACGATGCCGAGCACTTTCTCGTCGGCTATGAACTGAGTGGCGTTCGCCAGGCCCTTGACGGGAACGGCTTCGTCGTCCAGAGCTTTGATCTCGAAGTTCACGCCGGGTACGTGCCGGGTCCGGTTGGCGGTCCTGGCAGCCAGGTCGGCGGAGTTCTTGATGCCGACGCCGAAGGAGGAAAGGTCGCCGCTCAGCGGTGCGTCCACCCCGATCACCACGGTGACGGGGGAAGCCGCGGAGCCACCGACGGGCGCCCCGGCGCCGCCGGGCGAGTTGTCACGGGTCAAGTGCCAGGTCAGAGCGGAGCCGGCGGCGAGCGTGGCCAAGGCCACTCCCAGGACGGCGGAGCGGCGGGTGAGGGCGCGCCGCCGGGCGGAAGCCCCCTCGTCGCGCCCTTTCTGGTCCGTCCCGCCGAGCGAGACCAGATCCTCCGCCGAAGGTACGGGCACGGGCGGGGTGGTCGGCCGGTCCGGTACGGAAGGGGGGTAGGTGTCGGGGGTTCCGGGGGTGTACGCGGAGTCCCTGGCCGTGGGCGTCGGCGGGGGTGAGGGGGACGGCAGTTCCGCTTGCCGGTCCGTCGGGGTGGGGGCGTGCTCTGTCGCCGCCTCCGGCACGGGTACCGGATCGGCCACCGCATCGGCCACCGGATCGGGCTCGCGTACGACGGCCTCGGCGGTTGTATCGGCCCTGGACCGGGAGGAGCGCAGCGCCGACGCCAGCAGCTCGGCGGCCTCGGCGGCGCCCGCACGTTGCAGCGGGTCCTTGGTGAGGAGCGCGTCCAGGACCGGCGCCAGCGGGCCGGCGTGGGTCGGCGGCCGGTGGGGGCGGGTGAAAACGGCTACCGCAAGGGCGTGGAGCCCCTCGGCATCGAACGGCGGGTGCCCCTCGACCGCGTGGTAGAGGGTGGCGCCAAGCGCCCACATGTCGTTGGCGGCGGTCGGGCGCTTGCCCTCCAACTGCTCCGGCGGCATGTACTGGGGCGTGCCGATGACGATCCCGCTGTGGCTGAGCTTGGTCGTGGCGTCCGCCAGGTGGGCGATGCCGAAGTCGGTGAGGACGACACGGTCCTTGGTCAGGAGCACGTTGTCCGGCTTGATGTCGCGGTGCACGATCCGCGCGCCATGCGCCTCGGTGAGCGCGTCGAGCATGGCGGCGCCGATCTCGGCCACCCGCCGCACGGGCAGCCGCCCCTGCTCGCGGATGGCCGCGGCGAGGGACTGCCCCCGGATAAGCTCCATGACGATCACTGGGGCCCCGCGGTGCTCCACGACGTCGTGGATGGTGATGATCCCGGGATGGCTGAGAGTGACTGCCGCGCGAGCCTCGCCGGTAAAGCGTCGGAGCAGCGTGGCGCGGTCGCCGTCGTCCAGCCCCGTCGGGAAGAGGATCTCCTTGATGGCGACCTCGCGTCCGAAGAGCTGCTGGTCGACGCCCCGCCAAACCCGGCCCATCCCGCCCTGGCCGATGCGTTCGACGAGCTGGTACCGGTCGGCGATGAGTTCGGAGTTTTGCTCGGTCACGCGCATACTCTAGGACCTGATCGGCCGATCAGGTGACGGAACGATGGCCTGATCACATACGTCGGCGGGGATGGCGCGGTGAGGCAGCCTAGGTGTCGATGCACTTGCCTTACGACCTCGTGCATGGTTGTTCCGCTGACGTGTTCAGCAGTGGATCGACTGGTTGATCATGCTCGTCCGGCGGGCAGTGCGAGGGTGGTGGACGGCTGAGCTGTCTGCTGGTCAGCGAGGAGTCCGGCGACGGCTCGGATGGTGTCGGGCAGG
>JAEBET010000022.1:0-93494 GCA_049998195.1 Streptomyces sp. cmx-11-4 | reverse complement strand
GCCCCAACTCCGCTACCAGGTCAGCGATCACGGATGCCGAAAGCCCCGTGAGGCGACGCTCCGACACGATCAGCTTACGTGCTGCGATCCCCACCACGAACAGCCCAACGACCCCACCCGACCGCCGGCACGCCAACCATGCACGAGGTCGTTAGAGCACCTAACAGAAAGCCTTGTCGTAGCCATATCCCCTTCCTGCTGAGTCAGCAGTGCTGCGGGAGGCGCTCGGGCCCGAGCTGTACGAGGCCGTACTGGCCGTCCGCTGGCGGTATCGACTGGCTACTCCTCGGGCTCCCAGGCGATCAGCTGCTCGAACACCTGCTGGTCGCCCTCGATCTTCAGGTCGCTCAGCGTGAGGCGGCCCCAGACGAAGAGGAGCAGCTGCTCGGCCGTGCCCGTGGCCGAAGCGGAGGCGGGCGCGGCGTCGTCCGTGAGGGGTGCGGGCCAGGCGCCGGTACCGTCCAACGCGAGGAGCCAGGAGCGGCCCTCGGTGGCGTGGTAGTGGATGGTGGCGGCCTCGTGCGGCCAGGCCGCCGGGGTGGAGTTGCAGGTGTCGAGGAACTCGGCCACGCCGTCGATCGCGACGTCCGCCGGCATCGGCTGCACGGCGCCTGCGGCGAGCTGGGCGTCGTAGGTGTGCACCAGCACCTCGTGCACCCGGCGGCGGGCAACGCCCCAGGCATTCGCCGGCGACACGCCGGCACCCCACCACGCCCAGCACTCGCGCTCCGGGCCAGCCTCGCGCAGCGCACTCAGCAGCAGCTCGTTCGACTCGGCGTACCAGGCCAGCAGCGCCTCGAGCTCGCGCGGCACCTCCGCGGCATCCTTGGCCGGCGGAGCCTCGGCCGGGCCCGCGGCGACGATCGCGGCCCACCAGCGCTGGCCCGTACCCAGGTGCTGCACCAGATCCAACAACGTCCACTCGGGGCAGGACGGCACCGGCGCCTCAAGGCTGGGCGCGGCGGCAACCGCACTCCGGAACGCGGCCGACCGCTCGTCGATCAGTTGCAGCAGGGCGGAAAACTCAAGGCTCTCTGTCACATCGCTTACCTATCACCCCAGCTCAGCCGACCGCACCCCATTTTCCAGGCCGTCAGCTGCGGGAGTGAGAGGCACCTAATAGAAAGCCTGGTCGTAGCCATATGGCCTTCCTGGCTGGCTCGTTGAACGAGTCATGGGGAAGGGGAACGCTTCTCCGTGGATGGTGCCGGATGACCTGTGGGGGCGGATCGAGCCGTTGCTGCCGGTCAGGCAGCGGCGTCCGCGCCATCCCGGCCGGCTGCCACTGGACGACCGTGGTTGCCTGCAGGGCATCCTGTTCGTGCTGCACACCGGGATCCAGTGGGAGTGGCTGCCGCAGGAGCTCGGCTTCGGGTCCGGGATGACGTGCCAGGCGCCGGCTGCGGGACTGGCACGAAGCCTGGGGTGTGGGACCGGCTGCACCAGGTGCTACTGACCGAGCTGCACCGTGCCGGGAAGCTGGACTGGTCCCGGGCGGTGATCGACGGCTCCCACCACCAGGCCCGTCGGGGCGGCCCAAAACCGGGCCGAGCCCGGCCGACCGTGCCCGGCCCGGCTCGAAGCACCACGTCATCACCGACGCAGGCGGCACCCCGCTCGCCATCACCCTGACCGGTGGCAACCGCCACGACATCCACGAGGCGTTCCTGAAGCTCGCCTGCTGTGTGATCATCTACAGGCGAGTCCAGGCATTGTGTCAGCTCCTCTTATTGGTTTGCCGTCCGCGAACCGGTCGGATAGGAAGCTCGCATGCTTAGAGGCAGCAAGGTCGGGCTCAGGGCCCGGCACGAAGAGGACATCCCGATCCTGCGGACCGAGCTCTATGACGACGTGGTCAACTCCTCGCGCGCCGAGGGCCGGCCGTGGCGGCCGATCACGCCCGGCTCGCAGGACTCGCGGCTCGTGGTGGACGACAAGGAGCAAGGGCACGTCCAGTTCTCTGTGGTGGAGCTGGACGGCGGCACGCTGGTCGGCACCGCGGTGCTGTGGGACATCGACAACCACAACCGGTCCGCGCACATCGGGCTCGGGCTGCTGCCGTCCTCCCGCGGCAAGGGCTACGGCACCGACGTCGTCGCGGTGCTGTGCCACTACGGTTTCATCGTGCGCGGCTTGCAGCGGCTGCAGATCGAAACGCTGTCGGACAACGTCGCGATGCTGCGCTCCGCCGAGCGCAACGGCTTCGTACGCGAGGGCGTGCTGCGCTCGTCGGCCTGGGTGATGGGCGAGTTCCTGGACGAGGTGCTGCTCGGCCTCCTCGTCCAAGACTGGAAGCCGGACTCGAAGGGCTAGGCGAAACGGGTCGCGCCGGTGTCAGGAGAGCAGGTCGATCTTCTGTCCAATGTCATGCTGTTCTGCCTGTTGGTAGGCGATCCAGGCCAAAGCAAGGTCTTGCCAGGGAAGTCCGACTGGCGAGCAGGACGATGTCAGCGGCTGCGGCGACCCCCGTGGCAGACGTCAGGGGGCGGCCGTCGTGGCGTGCGGCGAAGGCGTAAGCGCGATCCGGATCCGAGTCGTAGACGACCATCTCGCGCTGCCGACGCAAGTACTCAGGCCACGCACCATGAGCTCGGCCTGTGCGCCTGCGCCGATCACTCCGAGTACTGAGCCTTCCGCAGGGTCGGGGCCGGCCAGAAGGTGGGTTCCCAGGGCCGCAGCCAGTCCAGTGCGCCACGCGGTGACGGTGGCGGAATCGATCAGTGCCAGAAGTTCCCCGTCGTGACCGCTGTGCAGGCAGATCACTCCGCGCAGAGCTGGTCGGGCTCCCGGGAACTTGGCGTTGACCTTCACCGTGTACGCCTCGATACCAGGCAGCACACCGGGGATCAGAGCCGTGGCCGTCCCGGGAAATGGCAGGTCGGTGCGTACCCGTTGACCGACGATCGGGGAGGCACTCGCTCAGATCTCTCAGGGCCGCCCATCGGCGGCGAGCATGTACGCGCGTCCGCCCCCGCCCGGGGAGGGGCGGGGGCGGGCGCGCGGGCGAACGACCCAGGAGGAGCGGTCAGAACGCGAAGACGGCGTTTCCGTTGAAGGTCGCGGACATGGTGCACGCGTTGGAGAAGGTGTGCTTCCAGGAGATGCGGCTGCCCTGCCAGACGCCGTCCGCGGTGACGGTGACGGGCGCGTAGTGCATCGGGCAGGCTCGGTTCGAGTCCGGGGCGGCCAGGAGCACGTCGAGGCTGCCGGCGGTGGCGGCCAGGGCCGTACAGGCGGCCTTGGGGTCGGGATGCGTTCCCTGGGCGGTCGGGGCGCAGCTGAGGGTCGACGCCCGCACGACGGTGTCCGCGTCCTCGCCTTGGGCGACGGTCAGGACCACGGCGGACGGGGCGTACAGGCTGGCGGGCTGGGCCTCCGCGATGCCTGTGGCGCCGGCCAGGGTCAGGAGGACGGCAGCGGAGACAGAAGCGATGCGGTGACGCACGACGGACTCTCTTTCAATTCGAAGGGAAGATGCAGCAGTTGGCTGCGATGTATCGACTGGACACCGCCGAGTCTGTCGGGTGCGAAGGACGACTGCACATCGAACACCGATTTACAGACATCTCGTTCGATTATCGGCGACCGAATGGTCGTTCGGGCAGCTCGGACGGGGGGTGTGCCCTTCGCGATCACGCGCAAACGGAGGGTGACACACCGCGGGACGGCCGTTGTGGGGGGCGCTGACCTGCTGTTGGCCGAGCGCGGTTCATCGAACGTCCATCCAGGCTGACCGGATAGTGCCGGTGCCGGTACCGGGTGCCGCTGCCTACCGGTGCTTGGAGCGGTGTCTTTGCCTCCCGGGATCTCAACCGGCGCGCGGCCTACTCGATCGGCACATCGCCGTCCCTCAACAACAGCACCGAAGCAGTGGCCCAGCGCCTGGCCCTGGCCGCCTTCGGCAGTTGGTGCTGTGACTTGCCCTCCGGAACATGCGGGATCGCGCTGGCCGGCACCGCGCCTCGCGGCGTTCCCAACCCTGACCGAGCACCAGCTGGCCGCTGGCCGCTGAAGAGGCCGAGCGGGCCGCCGCCGTCAGGGTCAAGGCCCTCGGGGCTATTGGGCCGGGGCCGCACTACGCGTGAGCGCGGTCGTGGCGGGCCAGGTACGCGGCGGCCAGTTCGGCCAGGGCTGGGCCGGTGTCCTCGTAGGCGAGCGGGGCGAGGTCCGGGGGCGGGATGTATCCGTCGGGCATCGCCGCATAGGCGCGGTCCATCAGGCCGGCGTAGGCGTCGGCCAGCGCCTGGGGCCAAGCGCCGGTCAGCGGGGGCCGCATACGGGTCTCCGCGGCGAGCGCCGCGTGGTGGGCGGCGGCTTCCGCGGCCGCGTCCTTCACCGTCAGGTCGGCGATCGGCTCCCGGCACGGAGCGAACGCGGCCAGCGGCCCCGGCAGCGGGTCGGGTGGGCCTGTGGGTGCGAGGAGGGCGTCGGCGAGGACGGTGGCGATCAGGGGGGAGGCGTGCAGGCCGTCGCGGTGCGTGCCCGACGCCACCCACAGGCCCTCCCGCAGGGTGGGGCCGATGACGGGGTGGCCGTCCAGGGACAGGGGCCGGTTCCCGTGATGCGTGCGTACGATGCCGGCGCCGGCGAGGCGGTGGTCGAGCTGGCCGAGCGCGGCGTCGAGGAGGAAGCGCAGCGCCCCGGCCGTGGGCTGGGCGGTGGGGGTCAGGGCCGGTTGGGCGCTGGCGCCGAGGTAGAGGGTCCCGTCGGCCTGTGGGACGGCATGCAGGCCGCACGCATAGGCCCGGTTGGGCGTGCGCACCACCGCGCGCCACGGCTCGGGGCCGGTGACGGTCACCGCGGTGCCGGCGGCGGCCAGTACGGGAACGACCGGCAGGTCGGGATCGAGGGATTCGAGGATCGGGGTGGTCCAGGCCCCGGCCGCAACCACCGCGCGCGGGGCCCGGAAAGCACCCGCAGGGGTGTCGAGGAGGTAGCCGCCGCCCGGGGCCGCGGTGAGCGTGCCGGCCGGGGCGCGGGTCGTGTGGGGCAGGGCGGCGAGGGCCGCGTCCAGGGTGGCGAGCCAGGCCCGGGCGTCGAGGAAGCCCTCGTCGGGCAGGTGCCAGGCGCGCAGGGCACGGTCGTTGTCCAGCGGCCGGTAGCCGGGAATGTCAGCCGGGCTGGTGTCGTGGCAGCCGAGCCCGTGCTCGCCCGCCGCCTGGGCGACAGCCGTGAACGAGGCGTCGTCCACGGCGGAGGAGACCCCGTTCAGGATCATGAACGTGCCGGTGCCGTACCCATCCCGCTGGGGAGCGTCGGTACCGGCGTGGGCGCGGACCTGCTCCCGCCAGGCCGGCCACCGCCGGGCCGCGGCGACCGCAAGCTCGGTACGGAGCCGCCCATGCCGGGTCCGCACCGCGAGGTCGGTGACCTCCCCCAGCGCGCCGAGCATCGCCCCCGCCGCACCCGACGCCGCCGTCGCGTCGCCGCCGCCATCCCCGGCCAGCACCACCCGAACTGACGGCTCGCCCGCCGCGACCGCGAACGCCACCGAACGGCCCACCGCCCCAGCCCCGACCACGAGGACGTCCACACCCTGCACAGCCACGCCGGCACCCCTCACGTCATCCAGCCCCGCCGTGGGACGTCACCGTCCGGGGCCGCCCGTCCCAGACACTACGTGCGCTGCGCGCATTCTCCCGCCAAGTCCCAGGTGGACGAGGAGCCCGAAGGCGGCGAAGAACTGCGAACGCCCACGCGAACAGCCCGAAGGTGACCGCGGTCCGCGTGGGCAGCCCCCACGGGGACCCAGACCTCTCGTCCCTTCCGCGCGTGCCAAGGGGGCGGCCGGGCAGGCCGGCATCGCGGCCGGCCCGGCGGTCCGGATGTTCAGTTGCCGGGGGTCTCGAGCGGCCGCAGGAAGCGGCGCTCGTACCGCTTGATGCAGCGGGTTTCGCGTGCCAGGTCGAAAGCCGCCTGACACTCCGGATCGGACATGCTGTCCGTCCGGTACTGCTCATAGGCGGCGAAGCCGGGGAAGGAGAAGAGGGCGTAGGCGATGTCGCTGTCGCCCTCGCTGGGCAGGAAGTAGCCGTGGTGGGTGCCGCCGAACCGGTTGACCAGCTGGACCCAACGGCGTGCGTACTCCTCGAAGTCCTCGAGCTTGTCCACGTCGATCTCGTACTTCAGATGAATGGTGATCACCGCGCCATCATGCCGGTTGGCCGCTCCGGCGGCCGGCCGAGCCCCGGCCCGGCCGGGCGCCGCGGGTGGGCGCCGCGGGTGGGGGCCCGCCGCTGCCACGCGTCAAACGGACCGCCGGCCCTCCCCCGCGTCCCACACGACGAGTTGGGCATCGACGACCAGGCCGTCAGGCGATTCCTCACACCGCGGCGACGAGGTCGGGGAACCGGTCCTGGCCCAGCGACCCAAGCCGCGTTGCAACACGGGTCGACGCGGGAGAGCCCGATGGCTGTCGCATGTGGGTCAAGGCCGGAGCGCTAGCGCGGGGCCACGCGGCATGCGCTGACCGCGGTCCCGTTGGTGACACCGCCCTTGGTCAGTCCGGACACGCACTGGTCGTGGTTGCCGGAGAGGCCGCCGTAGCAGGCCGTCCGTACGTAGTCGGGGGCCTCGCCACCCCGGAGTTCGCGCTCGACCTGGTTGATGCAGGCCGACACGTCCGCGTGGGCGGCGGGGGCGGCCAGGGCCGTTCCGCCGAGGGCGAGGGTCAGTCCGGTGAGGACACTGGCGATTCGGGTTGACGTACGAGTTGACGTGCGCAAAGGGATGCACCTGCTCTCGGTGTGCGGTCATCTAGACCGGACAGCGAAGACCCCGACGCGGCGTACTTGGCGTGGGGCCGGGTCCGGTCCCCCTGACCACCGTACGACCGAGGGCGTCTCCTCACGACCCGGTCGCGGGACCTGTCGAACTTCGGCGATGAGGCGTTCTCCCGCGTCCGGCATCCCAGCGGAGGCCGTCGTCCACGGCGGGGAGAGGTTCCTCGCAGGCGACCCCTGGAGGGCGGGCCGGCGGGGTCACGGGGTGGCGGGGCAGTAGGGGCGGGAGGAGGGTGGAGGTATGCGATGGCGTGTGCGCGGCGGGGTCGCCGCCGCGGTGGCGGCCGCCGTCCTGCTGCTGGTGGCGGGTACGCCCGCGCCGTCGGGCGGCACGGACACCGAGCAGCGGGTGGACATCGGCGGCGGCCGGAGCCTGTACCTGCGCTGCTCGGGCTCCGGGAGCCCGACCGTGGTGCTGCTGTCCGGCCTGCACGAGTCGTCCGACCCGTGGTCGCTGACCGACACCGCACCACCCGTACCGAAGGCCCCGGCGGTGCTGCCGGGCGTGGCCGCGTTCACCCGCGTGTGCACGTACGACCGGCCGGGCACCATCCGCTACACGCAGCCGCCGACGTCGACCACCCGCAGCACACCGGTGCGGGGCACCCGCGAACTGCCCGCCATGGTCCGGGACCTCGATCAGGTTCTGACCGCCGCGCACGTGCCGGGTCCGTACCTGCTGGTGGGGCATTCCTTCGGCGGGATGCTGGCCCTGCGGTACGCGCAGGAGCACCCGGAGCGGACCCGCGGGCTGGTGCTGGTCGACGCGCTGGGGCCGGGGCTGAGGCCGGCGATGGGGGCGCAGTGGGCGGAGTACGTCGAGGCCCTGCGGCACCCGGGCACGCCCTTCGACGCCGACCCGAGCTTCGAGCAGGTCGACATCGACGGCGGGGTCGACGCCCTCGACCGCGGCGGCCCGCTCCCGCCGGTCCCCATCGCGGTGATCAGCAAGACCGAGCCCTTCGCGGCGCCGGCCACCATGTCGAAGGCCCTGCTGGCGAAACTGGAGACGGCCTGGCCCAAGGCGCAGCAGGCCCTGGTGGAGCTGCGCCCGCAGACCCCGCACCTCCTGGCGACCGGCAGCGACCACTACGTCCAGCTCCACGACCCGGACCTCACGATCGCGGCGGTCCGGCTGGTCGCGGACCGGACGGCGGCGCCGGGCGGGCGGTAGGCGGCCTCAGGGGGCGCCCAGACCACGGCCATGCAGTGGGAGCCCTGCCCATCCGGATCAAGGACGTGCCGCACTGCGGTTTCACCGGGCCACGCAACGCGTTCGCGGTCCTGGACACGGTGAAGGGGCGATGCTCGGGTACGGCTCCTGTCGGTTCGAAGGCGTCGTCACCGCCACCAACGACGACGGCTGCCCTGATCGCTCGCATACGCCCCACGCGTCAGCAGCCGCCGTCTGGGCAGACGAGGTCCATGTCCGGTGAACACGCACGTCCCACGAGCGTCCTCTTCCGTTCCGCCCCCGAAACCGTGCCGCCCTCACACGGGACGCGGCACGGGCGCCGCGGAGGGCTCGGCAAGCGGCTGCGCCGCAGGATCCTCGCCTACCGCGGCATCGAGTTCCTCTCCACCCACATCCCGGGCGACACCGGCCCGGGGCAGGAGTGCCTGCTCCTGGTCCACGTCCGCAAGGTCGTCGGGCAGATCCACTACCGGATCTGCGCCACCTGCGGTGAGGGTGTGATCACCGGCATCGACATCGATGAACGGTTCCTCTCCAGCGGGCTCGGCACCCGCGCCCTGTCGCACCTGCGATCCCGCCACCCAGGGACCGCCTGGACCAGCACCCTCTCCCTGCGCACCACACGTGACCTGCTGCGGCGCATGCTCATCCCCGCCGCCTCGGCCGACGTCGCGTGTGTCCACCTGCCCGCCACGGCGGACCCGGTGGCAACAGGGGGCTGAGACGAGGCGCGCTGGAGGCATCCTTCACCGCCGAGCCCGGGGGCTGGAGCCGTGAGCCGTGAGCCATGAGCCGTCTATGAGGCGGCAGTCTACGAAAGCGCGCACTCCCCTGCGGGCGCGGCATCACCTGGCGACAGCACTGCCTTCCATGGTCGCGGTGCAAGGTCAGGCACAGGGCCCAGACGTCGAAGTAGGTGTTCGGTGAGGGTGATCCCTGATCCCCCGGCGTGGATGGCCGCTGTCCAGTGCGCGGCGTTGGTGGACCGGTCGCTGACCGGCTTGCCGGCGGAGTCGCTGGGGCACCTTCCGTTGAGGTAGGTTCCCGCCCGATCCTGCCTTGGTGAAACCGTTCGTCGTCACGTCGTCACGTCGTCCGAGCGCGTACTGACAGCCAATGCGCACATCAGCTACTCGGTCGTCTTCAGGGAATCGACGCCGTCAAGGCCAC
The DNA here is from genome assembly GCA_049998195.1 of Streptomyces sp. cmx-11-4. Taxonomy (GTDB): domain Bacteria; phylum Actinomycetota; class Actinomycetes; order Streptomycetales; family Streptomycetaceae; genus Streptomyces. The sequence goes on along the minus strand of JAEBET010000022.1, from coordinate 84,347 downwards.
AGACACACAACGGCGCGGGCTCCCACCGGAGTTGGTAGTGGCCCGCGCCGGAGTTCCGTCAGGAGGAGCCGAGACCGTCAGTCACGTACAGACGCAACCGCTTGAACCGCAGTGGGGCGGGAAGACCCCACCCCGGCCAACCGCCCAGTGGGCGCCGATCTCCGCCACCCGGTCCGGGTGGAGCAGGACCGGCTGGGAGCGCGTCGAGTACTGACCTGTTGCGCCGGTCAGGGGCGGCAGGCGGGTCGTGACTCCAGCCACTTCCGGGCGGCTTCGACCACCGGATCACCGGTGCCGCGGACCAGGTCCTGGTCGGTGAAGTCGACGCGGGCGTCGGGGGCGATGGGGGTGTTGCCGTACCGCCGCCCGGTCCGGTCCAGATCGGCTGTTTCGGTGAGGATGAGGAGCGCGCCGTCGTTGAGCGGGTAGGTCGTGTTTCCCGTCGCCAGCCCGGCTGTGGGCAGTCCGAAGCTACGGGTCTCCGGTCGGCCGCGGAAGCCGATCAGGGTGGCCTCGCCGGCACTCGCCGTATCGGGTCCCGTCAGGACTGCGACCGGTGGCCGGGGCCGTTTGAGCACGTACGCGTTGTGGGTTACGTAGTCCTCGATGCCGGACTCGCCCGTTTCGATGTTCGGAGGGACGTCCTTCGGGATGACCTCGCCGCCGACGGAGAGCTTCCCTTCGCGCAGCACCCATGCGCTCTCGTTGCCGTCGGCGTCGACGAAGGCTCCGAGGCGTCCGTCACCGAGCAACGGTGCCAGGGTGTCGAGCATGGGCCAGCTGGCTCCTCCGCTGTCACTGCGTAGATCGACGATCCACCCGCAGGGCCGGGAGGCGTCGAGGGTGCGGACCACCTGGGCACCGGCTCGGGCGTAGCCCGGGATCTTCTCGGTGCTCGGGAGCGCCACGTAGCCGATCTTCTGTCCGATGAGGTGGCCGCGGGGCACCGGCTGTGGTCCGGCGGTGCCGGGCACCTCGAAGGGCGGATCGACCGCGGCGGCCTGGTCCGGCCGCAGGAAGACGGTGTGCGGATTGTCGAGGGCGTTGACGGCAATGTCGATCGCGTCGTACGTGTCGGCGGTGGTCTTGGCCCCGGCGGCTTCGGCGAACGCCTGACGCCGCACCTCTGGCCAGTCGACCTTGTTCCGCTCCAGCGAGTTCTCCTGGAGCAGGTCCAGCACGTGGGTGAGGTACAGCTCCGCGGCTGCCGACATGTCCGACGTGGGTTGCGGTGACGGGGCGACGGCCACCACGCCGAACGGCGCGTGGGCAACACGCGCGGCGCTCGTGGCACCACTGGGCGCCACGAGCCCGGCTGTCGCCAGCACCACGGAGATGGAGAGCAGCACCCCGCGCTTTCGCGTACCTGTGGTCACAAGGGCCCTCTCGGTGAGTTCAGAGGCCGCCCCTCACCATCGTCACGCTCGGACGGACGCCCGGCAAGCGGTGGCTGACGGGTCGGCGCCACGGAGGGAGCCGTCCCGCACGGTCGCGTCGGAGCCGGTTTCTGTTCGACGTCGACGGAGCCGCCCAGGGCCTCGGCGACCCGTCCCGGACGGTCTACTGCGGAAGGTGGACGCAAAGGACGCAAAGGCATCGATGACACCGACGATTCCCACCCCGCCGGTGGCGCGATCGTGAAGATCATCAAGACAGCCTGCTGGCGGCCATTTCCGCTGGCCGCCAGGCCCTGCCCGTACTGGCTCACCTACGGCACGGCACTCCGCTGCATCGACGAGCAGGCCACGGCCGTGCTGAAGGGCTGGCGCCTACTGCGGAAGCTCCGCTGCAGCACCAACCGGATCACCGCCATCGGGAAGGCCGTCCTCGTCCTTCACCACGCCTCAACACGAGGTTGGAGAAGACCCGCGGCCTGGTCTCGGGCCGATCAGGTCTTCACACCGCCGAAATCGGGCAGGGTGACCGAGCCGTCTGCAGCAAGGGGGAATCCCGGGTTGTACGCGACTTCCCAGGCATGACCGTCCAGGTCCACGAAAGCACTGGAATAGAACCCGATGGCATTGACGGCCGCGGGCTTCGTGACGCTGCCGCCTGCTCTTCGTACTGCGGCGAGCAGCTCGTCCACCTCGGCCTCGGAACGGAGGTTGTGGGCCAGGGCGATCCCGCCGAACCCGCCGGCCGGCCCAGGCTCCACGCCGCAGTCGCGGGCCAGCTTTTCCCGATCCCACAGCACCAGCGCGAGCCCGCCGGCCTGGAAGAAGACCGTCTCCTCGACTTCCTGTCCCCGCCAGCCCAGGGCCTCGTAGAAACTCTTGGCACGTGCGAGGTCGGAAACCCCCAGAGTGACCAGGGTGATGCGCTGTTCCATGCGATCACACTAGAACGCCTGTGGGGGACGGCGGCCGCCGACGCACCGCCGACCCGGACATGTCCAGGGCCGACGGCTCGGTTCTCTTGCCGACCAATTGCTCGGCAAGGGAGCTGGGTCACGCCGATACTCCAGCCAGGTGCGGCTCAGATCATCCCAAGTGGCCTGGTACCTGTTGAAGATTTCGTCCAGGTGTTCGTGCGTCAGCCCATCCGCAGGTGTCGAAGCAACGAGGTACCCAGGCAACTCCGCGGTCCACCGCGCCATCGTCCTGACACTCACTCAAGACCGGCCCTACCAGGCCTGGCGTATCCGGCAGGTACCAGCGCGCGGCAGCGCTTGCGGCACCCTCCGGCGGAAGGCCGCGGCGACGCGGCCAGGGGCCTCCTCCTCAGCCTGGTCATTCGGGCGCGGCGGTGGGTCAAGGCGTCGCACAACGCGCCTTGCCCACACCGGTGTTCGGCCTGCAGTGGCGGATCGGCTGGCGAGGCCATCGGCTCGTTCTCACACAGCATCGCTCAGCGAGGCCGCCGGACGATCAGTCGTCGAAGTAGGCCTTGGCAACGGCATAGCTGTCCTCGTAGAGGTGGTAGCGAGTGATCAGCCCGTCCCGGACCGTGGCGTGCAGGGCGAACGCGGTGTCGATGTCCCGACCCGTCTTCTTGACCTCGGAGACCATACGCCCGATGAACACCACGTCGTCGCCCTCGGCGATGACCTGGCGGAGGTCGAATTCCTTGGTTTGCACATGCGTCCGCAGCAGCTCGAAGAACGTTCGCATGCCCTCCGCCGAGTCGACCACCGGTACCCACGGAATGCCCGGCGGGTGCGGGATGGAGAACGACACCGAGTCGGCGAACAGCGCGGCCGCCTCCGCACTCTTCCCCTCGGCGAGCAGCGGGAACAAGCGTTGGACGGTCTCCGCCGGCGACTCGGTTGTCACGTGTCGTCCTCACAGGTTCCGACGATCCGGCGCTCGAGGCCAGCGCTGCGTGAATGCTGCTTCAGCGCCTCAACGAGCGCCTCGACAGCTCTTTCGTTCCGTTGTTGTGACGGTAGAACGAAGAAGCGCTCCGCCCGCTCTGTCCTCCTGACTACCGCGACCGTCGCGATCAGTGACCGGACTCCGGTGTCAAATCACGTTGTGAGAGAAGAAGCCGTGGGGGCAATTGGCGCAGTCACCGTCGTCGCCAGCTGACCATCCCTCACACCCAATGCAGGCCAGGCAGTTGATTACATCTGTTCCAGTCGCTAGGCCCGCGCTCTCCAGGCGAGACCGGGCCTTGCTGCGCGCCTCGTTCAGTTGACTTTGCAACTTTTCCAGATCGTCCGAGTTTTCCTTGAGCGCACGCTTCTGCGTGTCGGTCAATTCAGTGTTGAGGTCCACTGTCTTCCCTCACTTCGCAGTAGAAGCTCCGCGTCTACGCCTATTATCATCCGAGCAAGGTGGGCGAAGCATCTGGAATGATTGCCGGTCACGTTCAACTATTTCGCCCGATACCTGCTATGAGCGCGAGGGAAAGCACCCCATCGCAGGGCTACCCTTGCGGGGCTCGGCTCGCATGTCACCGAGTCGATCGCGGAGCGGGAGCAGCCCAGCTCGCCGCGGGAGCCGAGACCGCCAGGGGTGCGTCGGCTCACCACCGGGTACGCCGCCTCCGAGCGGGCGCGGGCCTACGGGGACGGTCTCTCCGGAGTGATCCAAATGCTCGCTTTGACGCCCGGGCGACCGAGCCTGGAGCAACTGGTCCGGCTGAGGGAACCACCGGATGAACGAGCGCTTCATCGCCTCGCTCCTCGCCGAGGGGCAGCGGCCTGCCGACCTCATCGGGTTGCTGTTGCTGTACACGCACGGGCGGCGGGACGGGCTCGACGAGCTGCGGGCCTGCCCGTTCCACGAGTTGCTGCTGCGGGGCGCCGACGTATCGGCCCTGCGCCCAACCGGGCGGTTCGGCTGGGGTCCCCTGACGGGGCTACCGGGAGTCGGCCCTGCGCCCGTTCGAGGCATGCGCCCCCTTCCCCACCCGGAAGGCCGACGGCCGCAGCGCCGGCGGGGTGTGGACGGTGCACCGGCGCGGATCGGCTGGAGCCTGCGACGCCTCGGCCGCAGACGCCCTCGCTGCTGTCCGACCGGGCGACCGCCGAAGTGCACGAGGCGATCGTCGCGGCGCCGACCGCCGGGACTACGGCTCGTGCGGGGCTTGGGTCTTCGCCTCGGAGGAACCGCTGGACCCCGCGCTGGTACCCGCCCTCGTGCCCACCCTTCCCATGCCCTGCCTCGAAGGGCGCGGGACCGAAGGCCGGTTCGAGATCTCGCGCCAGAGCCTCGCGGAGATCTGGCAGATGCTCTCTGCACCGCGTCGGGGGCGGCGTGTACGGTCCCGGGGCGCACGGGGCGTACGGCCGGCGGGCGGCCTGGTGGTCGCTGGCCGGGCTCAGCGGCACCGCGCTCGACGCGATCGCCCAAGATGTGGAACGCCTCGCGGAGCAGAGCACCTGGTTCGCTTCGAGTGCGACACGGAGTGGCTCCACGACGAGATCTACGACTACGGGATCGTCGCCCTCTCCCCCGACGGCCGCCGGATCGCGGACTGGCGGTCATGGACACCGACTAGTGCCGTGGCCGCATACGTTCACCGGGTTCGGCCGCGGACTTTCCCCTGCCGGAGATCGCCGGGATGCTGCGCACTGGGGGTTACATGAGCTGGATGGGACCGAGCACAGCCGACGAGGTCACGGTTCCCGACATGGTCGGGCTGATGGTTACCGACGCGCGGAAAGTGGCGTGGGAGGCAGGCGTGGTCATCGCTGCCGGCGATCCGGACGGACCTCCCGTGGGGGCACTGACTTGGCCCGGAGTCTGGGTGGTCACCGCTCAGGCTCCCTCCCCCGGGTCCAGGATGCGCCGCCGAGGCTCCCTGATGATCGAGTTCAAGCAGGCGCCCGGTGGCAAGCTCGGGAACCAGGAGCCGCGTCCGCCGCCGTCCTGAGGCGGTCCCGGCCAGAGTGGGCAGGGCAGCGCTCAGGGATCGCCGGTTCCGCCGGTGCGCGCAGCCGGGACATCCCTGTGTGGCGCCGCGGCGTCAGGGGCGGTGGGTGGTCCGGCGGCGAGGGCGGCCGCCCTCGTCTGGTCACCAGCCAGGCCTGCCGCGAGGTGGTGGCAGGCACCGGATAGGAACTGTCCGGGCGATCACATAACCAGCACTTCGGAACCGGTCCGGGCGTTGGCTGCCGCATGCCATGATCGGCGCATGAGTGAGTACTCCTGGCCCGGGGAAAACGGCTGGAGTCCGGCAGCCGATCCGGCTGCGGCCTGGCGCAAGACCGTCCGCGTCCTGCCCGTCGGAACTCGGATCATCGGCGAGGTCATCGGTCTGCAGCCCTTCGGTGTCTTCCTCTCCGTAGACGGCCACCCTGATGCGGTTGGCCTGGCCAGGGTCGACAGAATGCCGGTGTGCATGGACCTGCCGACCGTGGGGCAGCGCGTCAGCGGCGAGGTCGTCTGGCACGCCGACCACAATCACCAGGTCGGTGTCTCACTCAGCGATTGGGTCCGGCACGAGGAGCTGACGACTCGGTTCGCCGAGAGGGTCGGTCAGGTCGTCGCCGGACGTGTCACGACGATCGCGCCTTTTGGAGTCTTCGTGCGCCTCGCCGAGTGCGTCGAAGGGCTCATTCCGCTCAGCGATCCGGTTGCGGATGTCTTGGAGGCCGTTTGCGAGGGTCAGGAGATCTCCGTGCAGATCACCGCCGTCGACCTCGAGCGGCCGCGGATTCTCCTGGCAGTCAAACCCATCACTTAGGCCGTCGATCACCTGCCGGTGATCCCGCCACCTGCCACAACGCCTGTCGCTGACCGGCAGGAACGGCCGCAGGCGTTCCCGTCCGGCATCACTCAGATCACCCCGCCCCATGCCCCTATCAACGACCCGGCGCGGAGTAGTCACACGGTCGGCCGGACAAGTCCTAGGCGGACCTGGCCCGTGCGGCTCCCACTGGGCATCGCGGGCGGGCCCGCCCGCCGGGCGGGCGGTTCAGGTGACGGTGACGCGCAGCACGTAGGGCTCGCCGGTGCTGATCGCCTGGGCCTGCTCCCACAGGTCCTTGCGGGCGAAGCCGAGCAGGGCCTGGTCGGCGGCGTGGCGCAGCAGCGGCAGGATCTTGGTGACGGACTGCCCGCGGTGCGTCCGGGCGAGTTCGGCGAAGGCGCGCTGGTAGGGGGCGCCGTAGGTGCCGGTGCTGTCTGTGAGGAGCCGGTCGAGGTGCTCCCTGCTCACGCTGATCTCGCCCATGACTTGCTCCCTTCCCGCGTGGCCGGACGATCCGGTTTCGTCTTTGACGCTACGGACGTGGTCTGACAATCGGCCCGCGCACACGTGCCGCGCGGGCTGGGACGGGCCGGTGCGTGCAGGCCGGGCGTGCCCTGTCACACGCCTGTGACAGTCGGCGGACACTCTCGCGAAGTCGCCCAGCCAATCTCTTAGTAAGAGACACAACGGGCATTCAGCCCACTGCTTCCGAGGGCGCGAGCAGAGATGACCGAGCCGATCCGGCGGAGGAAATCCCATGAGCCTCACCCTCACCATGCCGAGCACCCAGGCCCCCGCAGCCACGCTGGCCCCGCGAGAGCAGGAAGCCCTGCGCCACATTGCCGCAGGCCGCACCTACCTGCAGACCGCCCGCAACATGGGACTCTCCAAGCACACCGTCGACGCCTACCTCCGCCGCATCCGCGCCAAGCTCAACGTCCACAGCACCGCCGAGCTGACCCGACTGGCCATCTCCCTGGGGCTGTAACACCGCGGCACCAACCCAACGCGCAACGTCACCACCCCCCTGCGGGCCTGTTCGTACCCCGCTCGCCCGGCTGGCGGCAGCGGGGCGAGGACGCCACCACGTGGTTCCGCCCTGAGGAGGCGGCGGCGATCCGCCGGCCGGTGCTGTCCGTCCTCGGCGGCACCACCCATCCAGTGTGGGTCTACGTCCCCGAGTTCCTCCGCTCGACCGTCTCACGCGTCGCCACTCTCAACGGGTGGCGGCCCATGCGCTGCGCTTACGCCTCGCGCGGGCGCTCCTTCGGCGGCCGCCCGCCCGCGGCGAGGGTTTCGCGTTCCTCGCAGCGACCGGCTGGGGCCGCTCGATGTGCAGGAGGTGGCCCACGCCCTGGACGACGTACTCCCGGGCCGCACCGCTTGAGACCGCTCGGTTCCACTGAGGCTGGGACTGCCCCGGGCGGGGCCCGTGATGGTTACGAGCCCTCGTTGCGGCCGGGGCCGCGCGGGCGGTCCGCATCCACTGACGGCTCCTCCTCGCCCGCCTTCCCGTGTTTCTCCTCCGCACGGGCTCGCTCCACGCGGTCCGGGTCGACGGGCGGGCCGTGGCCCGGGCCGGTCCGGGACGGGGCTCCCGGCGGGCGGCCGTGTTCGTCCACAGCGGCTCCTTGGTCGGGGAGCAAGGCCGAGCGCGGGTCCTGGTTCCTGTCGCTCATGTTCCACCGCCTCTCTCACATCAGAACGGGCGCCGTCGGTGCAGAGCGGGCGCCCTGCACTGGTGCGCCTGCCCCACCCCGCGACGGGCACGCACCGAGCGGCCGTCTTGCGGGTCCCGGCGTGTGCGGCCCGGCAGCCGGGTCGGACGAGATCGGGTCAGGTGGCGGGCTGGGGCTGGCGCAGGGCCGCTGTCAGTGGCCGCCGGCAGCCGCCAGGCGCAGGCGAGTACGGCGCCGGTGTCCCAGCGGGCGTGGGCCGGGGTGGTGGTACCAGTGCGGGAGGCCATGTCCTTGATGCAGCCCCAGCCGGTGAGTCGAGTACGCGCCGCGATCCCGGGCGCGGAGGACGGGGTGCCGGAGGGGCCGGTTCCCCGTCCTCCGCCGCTGGTCCCGGGCTGTTCAGCCGGAGATCTGCTTGCGGCCGGACTCGCCGCCGATGCTGACCTTGCGGGGCTTGGCGCGCGCTCGGCGATCGGGATGCGCAGGGTCAGGACACCCGAGTACCCGCGAGGAACGCGTCCAAGCCACCCGCGACACCCGCGCCGCCGACCGCACCGTGACCGCCTGGGCCCGCACCATGCCGCCGACCTGCGCCGGCTCGCCGGCCAGATCAGCTCCCTCACCGACCGGCCCGAGGGGGCCGCGGCCGCCATCGGCGACTGAACCTGGCCCTCGCCGACAACGACGCGGCCCGCCTCATCCGCCCCCTGGCCGACAGCCGTCCTCACCTGCGGCCCCAGGACGCAGACCTGGCCGAGCGCGTCGCCGCCCTGACCCAGCACACCGACCAGCTCCGCCAGGACACCCGCCAGCAGCGGAGCACCTGACCCGCACTCCCCGACACCAGGCGACGTTGATCAGGCGCCCCGCCGACAGGTCGGCCGCCCAGCGGCGCTTTCCGGACGTTCGTGCCGCCAGGACCCTGCTCCGTGACAGCAGGCCGGTGTTTCGGGGCACCCGAGGCAGTGGCTGCGACGCGCAGCTCGCGCGACGCCACGAACAGGGAGGAACAGCCATGCTGATCACGGTCACCCGCTCCGGAGGCCTGGCCGGCTTCGAGAAGCTCCGCGCACTCGACACCTCGGGCCGCGCGGACGCGGCGGAACTGGAGGAGGTCGCGCAGCGGGCCGTCGCGCCCGTGGCCGACGGCTACCACTACCGGATCACCGTCGACGACGAGGTACTCGACCTTCAGGACCCTTGCCTGTCCGACGCCCAGCGGACACTGATTCGCACCGTCCTCGGCGAAGGCGCCTGAGCGGCGCCCTGCACGGCATCGCCTGCGCCGCGCGACGACCACCGCGCTCCTTCAAGAAGGGGTGATCGGTCCGGCCGCCATGGCGCTGTCGACGTCGGGGTGGAGGGGGAAGATTTGGTCGAGGCCGACGATGCGCAGGATGCGGAGCGTGTTGTCGGGAACCCCGGCCAGGGCGATGTCCGCTCGGGCGGCCACGGCGAGGTTGCGGGCGACGATCAGGACGGTGATGCCGCTGGAGTCGCAGAACTGTATGCCAGTGAGGTCCATGACGAGCCGTTGGGCCGGTTGCATGGCGAGGGTCTCCAGAGCCTGCCGCAGGCGCGGGGCCTGGTCGTAATCGAGGTCGCCTGCGAGTTCCAGTACGGGCCCGGTCGTGGCGTCTCGGATGGTGATCGTCAGCGCGCTCATGTCAGATCGTGCTCTCGCGAGACGGGGAGGGGGCGGGGAACGCCGAGGGCGAGGAGAGCGGTGTCGTCGTCCAGTCCCTCGCCGAAGCTGTCCAGGAGCCCGGTGAGGGCGATGACCAGCTCTTGCGGCCCGCCGTGGGTGTGGCCGGCGGCGAAGGCGCGCAGGGCGTCCTCCCCGTAGAGCTCGCGGTGCGTACCGATACGGGCCTCGGTAAGGCCGTCGGTGTAGAGGAGCAGGGTGTCGCCAGGGCCGAGCGTGGTCTCGGCGGAGGTGAAATGGGGATGGGGCAGGATGCCGACGAGAAGCCCGCCGGGGGTGGGGAGGTAGTCGGCCCGCCCCTCGCCACGCAGGACGAGGGCGGAGGGATGCCCGCCGGATGCGAGGCGTACGGCTGTCGTACCGGTGGTGGCGTCGGGTTCCATCACGCCGACGATGGCGGTGCAGTAGCGCGGGTCCTCACCTGTGAACCGTTCGTGGAGCACGGTGTTCAAGGTGTTGAGCGCGGCTGCGGGGTCGGCATCGTGGAGGGCCGCGGCGCGCAGGGTGTAGCGGGTCAGGGAGGTCACGGCGGCGGCCTGGGGGCCCTTGCCGCAGACGTCTCCGAGGAAGAACGCCCAGCGCTTGTCGTCCAGGGGGAACAGGTCGTAGAAGTCGCCGCCGAGCCTGTCTTTGGAGGCCGTGTGGTAGTAAGAGGCCGCCTCCATGCCCGGCACCGCGGGCAGGGTGGCGGGCAGCAGGCTCTGCTGCAGTACCGCGAGTGCTTCCCGTAGCCGTTCCCGGTCGGCTTCGGCCTGGTGGCGTGCCTCTTCCGCCGCCTGGCGCTCGCGGAGCAGCTCGTTTTCGTACGCGCGGCGCTGTCGGGCGTCGAAGACGGTGGTACGGATCAGCATCGGCTCGCCGTCGGAGCTCGTCTTCACCGTGGAGGAGACCAGGACGGGGAGCCGTCTGCCGTCGGCGGCCCTGAGCTCCAGTGCGATCTCGCTGATCTTTCCCTGCATGCGCAGCAGCGGCGCGAAATGCGTCTCGTGGTAGATCTTGCCGCCGACGCTCAGCAGGTCGGTGAAGCGTTTGCGGCCCACGACTGCCTCACGCGTGAGGCCGAGCCAGTCCAGGAGCGTTTCGTTGATTTTGGCGATGGTGCCGTCCATCAGGGTGGACAGGTAGCCGCAGGGCGCCGACTCGTAGAGTTCCTCGGCGGTGTCCTCCAGCAGGGTGGAGAACGCGACGTCGGTAGCCTCCTTCCCGTCTTCCGGCCGCTCCGGATTCTGGGCGGTGCGGCACATCACCGCAGGTTCCGGACAAACGCCCTGATGGCCGACGTGGTGGCCTCGGGGGCGCTCAACTGGGGGCAGTGGCCCGTCGCGTCAAGGGTGACCAGGCGGCTTCCGGGGATGGCCGCGTGAACGTAGGCGCCCACCTCGCGCGGTGCGATCACGTCCTCGGTGCATTCGAGCACCAGGGTCGGCACGGCCACCGACTTCAGGTCGTCACGGCTGTCGGAGAGGAACGTGGTGCGGGCGAAGACGCGGGCCTTGGCCGGATCGGTGGCGCAGAAGCTGTTGGTCAGCTCCTCTCCCAGTTCCGGCCGCTCCGGGTTGCCCATGATCACTGGCGCCATGACGGCCGACCAGCCGAGGTAGTTGGACTCGAGCGACTCCAGCAACTCGTCGATGTCCTCGGCGCTGAAACCGCCGCGATAGGCGTCGTCGTCGATGTAGCAAGGTGAAGGGCCGACCATGACCAAGGAGGAGAGCCGCTCAGGGGCGGCGGCTGCCGCGAGGACCCCGACCATCGCGCTGACCGAATGCCCGACGAAGGCTACGTCCCGCAGGTCCAGGGCCTCGCAGATATCGATCACGTCGTGGGCGTAGCCGTCCAGCGCAGCGTACCGCTCGTCGTTCCAAGCGGACGGTTCGGAGCCACCCGACCCCACGTAGTCGAACAAGACCACCTGGAAGTCCTCGGCCAGGGCGGGCGCCACGAGGCGCCACATGTTCTGATCGCAGCCGAACCCGTGCGCCATCATGACCACGGGCTTGCCGGCGGATCCGATGACCTTGACGTTGTTCCTGCGGAGGATATCCATCCGGCCATCCTGTCATCCTGCCGTCCTGCCGTCCGCCCGAGGCGGCGGTGCCACCACCGGAAGCCGCGCTGCCCCCGCTCTTCCTGCCGTGCCGGGGGAGTGGGCGGAGCCGTAGCACCGCTCGGCCCCCGCCCCTGTCGGCCGCGTCGCGAACCGGGGGCGGTGAAACGTGATCCTCCGGGTAGCGGAGGGGACAGAGTCACGTTCACACGGAGGGGAAGACACCCATGGCGTCCTCATTTCTCGAAGCGGTCGACATCAAGGCACCGGTGGCTGTGAGCTGGGCCCTGTGGCAGGACGTCGAGCGCTGGCCCGCCTTCCTCAGCCACGTCAAGCACGTCGATCGCATCGACGCGACGACGTTCGCCTGGCAGGTGTCCCTGCCGGGCGCCGACAAGGGCTTCGTGGCAGAGCTCACCGAAGTGATCCCGCAGGAGCGCATCGCATGGCGTACCTCGGAGGGCGTCCACCACGCGGGGGTGGTCACCTTCCACCGGCTCAGCGACACGGAGAGCCGGGTGACCCTTCAGATCGAGTACGAACCGAAGGGCTTCGTCGAGCATCTGGGCGCGCTGACCAACCTCGACTCGACGCTGGCCAACTACGACTTGGGGGAGTTCCAGAGGATGGCCGAACACGAAGCCAGGCGCAGCTCTTGACCCGGCCGGGGGCCCCGCCCCAGGCCGGGGCCGCCCGTCTTCAGCCGCGGTGCCGAGGTGGGAACGGACTGTGAATAGGGTGACCCCATGTCTTCCACATTGAGCTCCGCAAGAGCCGCTGCCGCACTCCGTACGTCGGCACGGACTTCCGCCGAATTGCTGGTGGTCCTGGTCATGGCGGCGGCGGCCCTGTGGGTTCTGGGCCGGATGTGGTCGGTCGTCTGGCCGCTCATAGTCGCCCTGTTCCTCACCACCCTGACCTGGCCCCTTGCCGCGTTCCTGCGCCGGCGGGGGTGGCGGCCCGCTCTGGCCGCCTCCGTGGTGACCGTGCTGTTCCTGCTGGTGGCCGCGGGCATCGTGGCGCTGATCGCCGTGCCCGTGGCATCCCAGTCGGGCGAGCTGGTCGACGGCGTGTCCGAGGGCATCCAACGGCTGCGCGAGTGGGCGGCCGGGCCGCCGCTGAACATCGGCGACGACCAGATCACCGGCGCCTTCGACACCGCGATGGGCCGCCTCCAAAACAGCGTCGGCAGCGCCGTCTCCACCGTGGTCACGGGGGTGAGCACCATCTTCAACGGCCTGGTCACCGCCGTGCTGGCGGTCTTCCTGATGTTCTTCTTCCTCAAGGACGGCCCCCGCTTCCTGCCGTGGCTCACCCGCCAGCTCCCCGGCCGGCTCGCCACCGACATCCCGGTCGTGGCCGCGCGCGGCTGGCAGACCCTGGGCTCGTTCGTCCGGTCCCAGGCCTTCGTCGGCCTCCTCGACGCCGTGTTCATCGGCCTGGGCCTGTGGATCGTAGGCGTACCCCTGGTGCTGCCGCTGGCGGTTCTGACCTTCGTCTCCGCGTTCGTGCCGATCGTGGGAGCCCTGTTCGCCGGTCTGGTGGCGGTGCTCATCGCGCTGGTGTCGAACGGCCTCACGGACGCGCTGATCGTGCTGGCGATCATCGTCGCGGTGCAGCAGCTCGAGGGCAACGTGTTCCAGCCCATGATCCAGAGCCGCGGTCTCGGTCTCCACGCGGCGGTGGTCCTGCTGGCCGTCACGCTCGGCGGCAGCCTGGCCGGCGTCGTGGGCGCCCTGCTGGCCGTTCCGGCGGCCGCACTCGTCGCCGTCGTCTGGAACTACCTGCGCGACCAGCTCAGCGATCCACCGCACGAGCCGGAGGCCGGCGAACCGCTTCCCACTGCTCCCGCCCCGTCGTAGGGCGCTGCGGCCGCCAGTGTTTCGGCCCCCGCACGGACACCCGGCGGGGGCCGAGCTGACGGGTCACGGCCCTCGGCGGCCGACGGCGGTGTCAGCGCTGAGCACTCGCGGCTGGACTGGACACCCCGACGCTGTGTGAGCTCGCCGGTTGGCCTCGCACCGCCGATACCCGCGATATCCGCGACGCGTTCGTACAAGCACTGTCCGAGGCCGGGATCGGATTGCCAGATCCGGGCCTGGCGCGGCGCCACGCTCTGCGCCGGCTGGCGGCGAGACTCCTCGATGGAGAAGTTGCCGTCGCCGACCTGGCGACGGGCTACTGGTGGGACACGGAATTCGAAACCGCGGAAGAGCGATCATTCGTGTTGCTGATCCCGCAATGCGACTGCTGTCTCGAGTACACGGTGGGGCTTGACCGGCGGACGTGGGCAGCCGAGCTGCGGATCGCCGCGCTCGCCTTGACGTCGTCTGCGCCGATCGGCCCCGGCTGCTGACTCTGGCGAAGGCCCGCGATGTCGGCCACCGACGTCGCCGGTGTTCCGGCCGGTCCCCAGCAGCAGGTGCTTCAGATGCGGCTGTCCAGCAGCGGCGCGGATATGGCCAGGCCTTCGTCGAGCCTCTCGACCAGCGCAGCGGTGACTGGCGGAACACAGTGCCCAGCCCACCGGCCGACGGAAGCCAAGAAAGCGACGAGTTCCTCCTGAACTGAGCCCAGGAGTTCAGGCAGCCGGGCCCGGGGAATGTCGATGGGCAGCCCCTCGGGGCGGTCCGCGTCGGGCCATAGCCGGATGGTCGCCCCGATGTGCTCGACGCGCGGTGTCGGATCGTGCCCGAGCCAAGGGCATTCGCCGTCGGCCAGGTCGAGCCAGTCCCGCCAGTTCTCCAGTCCGAAGCAGCATCCAGGCGATGCCGTGACTCCGGTGCTGGTGTCCCGGACCCTGAGGCCACCAGGAGCGACGACGCACTCCGCTCCCAGCACACGGCGGACCTGCTCCAGGCTGTCCCGGGGGGGTGGGGGCTCGGGGCTCGCGATGCCCCTTGTTGTAGTTGGTCAGGATCGCCATGGCCGTGCCGACCTCGCCCGACGACAACTGTCCGGACAAGGGCAGAAGGCGGTCTGCGGGCGGGTCGGCGATGGGCCACAGGCCGAAATCCTTGGCCTCGTAAGCCTCCAGCACGGCATCCATGATCAGCACTCACGCAGTCTCCCTCGGCGGCCGGTCCAGATGCCTCCCCTTTTCCGCACACCGTCTCGACAGGATCGGTGTCCTCACCGCGACGAAGCCGGTGGCGGTGCGTCAGCAGGCCGTGCGGGTGACGTACGGGGAATGGGCCTGGACGGGAAGGTGTTCTCGGGGAGTACGCATTCCGCCCTGAAGGAGGATGTTGTGGCACTGTCCCGGACCGAGCGTGAGCAGTTCCTCGCCGAACCCCACATCGCAGCCCTCGCCGTGAGCGCGGGCGACGACCGCGCGCCGCTGACGGTGCCGATCTGGTACCACTACTCCCCCGGCGGCGACATCTGGATCATGACCGGCCGTGACTCCCGCAAGGCCGAACTGATCGAGTCCGCAGGCCGGTTCAGTCTGATGGTGGACCGCGTGGAACCGACGATCCGGTACGTGTCGGTCGAGGGCCCGGTCATCTCGACCGTACCGGCGCTGCGTGAGCAGCTGGTGTCGATCTCTTCGCGGTACCTGCCGGCCGCGAAGGTGGACGGCTACGTCGACGACGCGTGGAAGAACCACGGCGAACAGCTCGTGATCCACATGCGTCCGTCGCGGTGGGTGAGTGCGGACCTCGGCCAGGTGTAACCGGCCGCTCCGTCGCGGGACGGGTCGAGCGGCGTCCCGGTCGGCCGGCGCTCGACCCGGGAGCCGCCGCCCGCTCAGCACGAGGAGCGGGCACACGGTACGGGACTTGTCCGTCATCGACGGCCACCGTCCGGTCGGCATCGTCGCCCGGGCCGACGTTGCCCGCGCCCAGCCGTCCCCTCAAGTTCGGCGATCTCCTCGCCGCTCCCTCCACCGACCGGCCCACGAGGCGCGTACGTCCAGGGGCGGTTCGGGTTCGGGAGCCGAGAGCTCCGGCTCCAGGCCCTCCCGCGTCACGGTCGTCCGGCGCTGCCCGGTGTCCGCTCGCCAGGCCTCGAAGACCAGCGTCGTCGCAGTCACCACGGCGAGGCCGAGCAGCCATCCGCCCACCACGTCGCTCACCCAGTGCACGCCCAGCGCGACGCGCGTGTAGCCGACCCCCACCGCGGACGCGACCGCGAGCGCCCAGGGAAGCGGTCGCCAGGCGCGGGGTACCAGGGGCAGCAGGACCAGCAGGAGGACGGCGCACGACGTGACGCCCGTCATCGCGTGGCCGGACGGGAAGGAGAACCCGGGCGCGTGGGCGACCGGATCGGGCAGATGGGGCCGTGCGCGCTCCACCACGCTCTTGACCAGCACCCCGGTCAGGGCGCCGGCCACTGCCGTCACGGAAGCCCAGGCCGCGAGCCGCCAGGCGCGGCGGGTCAGGAGCCAGAGCACGAGCAGGGCCACCAGCAGACGCATCGTCACGGGGTCCCACACGAAGTCGGTGAGGAGCCTGAGGACGCGCACCCAGCCGGGATGGCCGAGGGCGGCCTCGTGCAGCCGCTCGGCAGCGGCCTGGTCGAGGCGGTACAGCGGCGGCCACCGGGACTCCACCAGGACCAGTGCGAGGGCGAAGGGCACCGATACCGCGGCCGTAACGGCGGCGGTCAAGAGCAGCCTCGCGCCGAAGGTGGCGTCGGGCCCGGAGTACCGTGCCGACAGGGCCCGCACGGCGGTTCGCGTCCGGCCGGACGGGCCGGTGCGCGCCGCCACGGGCGCCGCCACGGCGCGGCCGGACAGCACCACGGACCCGACGATCAGCAGCGTCGCCGCGCCGTTGAGCAGGCCACCCGCCACGTCGGTGGGGTGGTGCATGCCGCGGTACACGCGGGACAGCGCGACGGCCGCCGGAACGAGCAGCGCAGCCGCCGCCGCGGCGTACCGCCACCGACCGCGGCCGCGTGTCCTCAGCAGCACGATGACGGCCAGTCCCGCGTACAGGGCGACGGAGGCCCCTACGTGCCCGGACGGGAAGCTTGAGGTCGGTGGCGCGCCGTCCAGGCGGGGGACGTCGGGACGCGGCCGTCGTACGAGCGCCGTCACCAGCAGGAACACGGCAGACTGCGCGGCGACGGACGCGGCGAGGAAGAGGGCCTCGGCTCGCCACGCGACGCGTGGCAGGACGAGCAGCGCCACGACGCAGACCAGGGTCACGCCGATGATGCTCTCCGTGTCGGCCAGTGCGGAGAGCCACCGCGTGGCGGCCGTGAGCGGTGCGACGCGTTCCTCGGCGAGTTCCCGAATGGCTCGTTCCTCCCACGGCAACCGTCCCTGGTCCGCCGCAGGTCCGGTCAGCAGTGTCCCCAAACCCACCATCAGGGCTGCCTGGACGGGTAGGAGCAGCAACGGCCAGGTTCTCCGGCGCGCGGCGGGACCGTGTTCTCGCGTCATGAGGATCTTGTTGCCGCGGCGGGCCCAATGATGCGCCGGGCACGGCCGAGCCCGCACGCGGCGCAGCCACTGACTGGCAGCTAACCGGCAGCTGACGGGCAAAAATCCCGGTGTACCAGCCCGTTTGGATCTGGAGATCCCGACCAGACGAGGGGAGACGTTCCGGGTCCGCCATCGCCCGGGCGGTGATCGGCCGTGTCGGGTGGCGAGAGGGGGCGGCGCCGAGGAGGCGCATCGCGTGAAGAGTGAGGAGGGGGCCCGTATGACGGTTTCGCGAGGGCGACGGCGCGAGGGAGGCAACGGCGCGGCGTCGGTGGGGCGTGACGTCGTGTTGGCGGTGGGGCTGGTGGGGATCTGCCTGGGCGGGGCGGCCGTGTTCGTCCGGACGGCCGCGGTGGCGGGCGGCGGCGTGCCGGTGATGCCGATCGTCACGGTGATCGTCCTCGCGGCCGGGGTGGCGCTGGCGCGGTGGAGCGTGGCTCCGGGCCGACGCCGCTCCCCCGCGCGCTGGCGGGGCTCGGACGCGCGGGGCTCGGGCGGGCCGGACGGGCCGTTGGGGCCGGGCGCGCCGTCACCCTGCGCTCCGCCGGCGGCCGGGGCGGAGGCCGTACCGGAGGCGGCCGGCCTGCCCGAGGTGGGCTCCGACGCCCTGGACCACTCGGCCGTGGACGCCGACGGCTTCGAGCACGCTGTCGCGGCGTTGGCCGCCCGGGACGGCTGTCCCCAGGTAGAAGTGGTCGGAGGGGCAGGGGACTTGGGGGCCGATGTGATCGCCACGACGGCGGAGGGTCTGCGCGTGGTCATCCAGTGCAAGCACTACGGCGAGGGCAACCGGGTCGGTTCGCAGGACCTCCAGCGGTTCGGCGGCACCTGCTTTGCCGTCCACGAGGCCGATGTGGCCGTCGTCGTGACCACCAGCGCCTTCACCACTCCGGCCGCGGAGTACGCCGCCGCCTGCGACATCGTCTGCGTCGACGGCGACGCCCTGGCCGCGTGGACGGAGTCGCGGACGCCGCCTCCGTGGGAGGCGGCCGCAACGGTACGCGCGGAGGCAGGGGCGGAAGGGTGACGGGTGGGTCAGTGAATCACCGGCCGCGCCGCACAACCGCCCTTCCCCACATCACCAACCCGCTGCCCCCTCCCGGCGAGGCCGGCTGAGGCTGCCATCAGCCTCAGCCGGCCGCCGCGTACCCCGGCCGACCGCGCAGAGCGCCACCAGGCCGGACGGTGTCTATCCCACGTGCTCCCTGACCTCACCGTAGACCGTCAGATCGGTCGTCAGCCCACTGTGGCCAAGGCAGGCTGTCGTGCTGTTGAGGGCACCGGAAAGGGCAACGCTGTTCCTCGGGTTGATGACGTTGTCGCATGGTGAGCCCCATGTGGCGTAGCGGGGGGAACCGGGGGTTTCGTCACCGGCGTTGAGGGCGTTCAGGAAGGTGGATCCCGGTCGCATCTCGACACAAGGGGCGCCGCCGCACCAACGCGCGGTTTCGGTGCCGTGGTTGGGTCCCGCAAGGGACACCCACGCATCGACCTTCGAAGCGCCGTCGAGGTTCTTGAGGTAGTAGCGGGAAGACAGGGCGCCCATCGAGTGGGTGATGACGTCGACCTTGGTGGCGCCGGTGGATTCCAGTACGCGCTCGATTTCGTCGGCGAGCTGTTCGCCGGTCGTGGCGTTGGGTTGTGTGGCGTTGTAGGTCCATCGATCGAGGTGGCTGGTCGGCCAGCCGTCCGTCCGGAAGCGTCCGGCCATGGTCTCCCAGGTGGAGCCGTCGGAGTTCCAGCCGTGAACGAAGACGATGGGGTCGGGGTGGATGGCCGTCTGCCGGTCGCCGTCCGCGGACGCGGGGGTGGGAAGGAGAGGCACGAGTACGAGGAGGAGCGCAGGCAGGCTCCGCAGCAGATTCCTGGTCACGCGAGGTGTGTAGCGTGCCCGGCGCCACAAACCACAGGAGTTGGCCTACACGCTCACCCACCCGGGGGCAGAGTTTCACCGCAGAAACGTGGCGCCTGCCTCTCAGTCTCGCCTCCGAGATCCCGCCCTGCCATGGACTGGTCCGTACGGAGCGGCTCCGGTGCGGCGGCGGGACGTCACCACCGCACGACGTACTGGCAGGCGGTCCGAAACGTACTGCGGCACGGCGGCGTGGAGGTTTCGACCATGGAACCCACCGACGGCTTGGGCCTCGGCACCCGTGGAGGGTGCCGAGGCCCAAGCCGGTCGAGAGGGGATCAGGCGGGGCGGCCGCCGAAGGGGGCGCCGGTGCCGTAGTAAGTGCCCAGCTCTTCCCGGTAGCCGGCGTCGCCGAGGTGCTTGTCGCGGTGGAACTCGGGGGCCTCCTTGATCTGGCCCCTGGTCCGGTCGACGAAGACCTTCCTCTCTTCCGGGTCGATGCTGACGACGGTACTCGCCGGCATCAAGACCTCCTTGCCGAAGATCCACACGCCCGTGTCCACGACCAGATAAGCGTCCCCGACCTCGTCGGAGTGCTTGTCGACTTTGCCGATGCTCCCGTCGGTTGCCTCGACCTTGAAGCCGGTCAGGTCCGTGCCCTGCAGGTAGCCCGCGGTCGACTTGTAACTCCACACGTGCTCAGTCACGCGAAAACAACTCCTCGGTAAATCAGGGACGGCGCGGAAAACAATCCCGCGCCATTCCCCGCTTGTTCCGTAAATCGTGCGCGGCGGGTTGTGCGTTCCGCCTGCAACCCGCGTGCCCCGTATTCACTCCTTCACACATTCCGGATCGGATGTGAGACCGGGACGGCCGTCGATCATTGGAGGCGAGCAGGTCCCCTGCTGCATCACGGCGACCATCCCGGCTACTCCCGCGGGTACCCCCATTACCCGATTTCACCCGGTACCGGGAATCGATCTCCACGCACGCGGACATGGCGGTGGCCTGTCACCCCTCGTTTGGAGAGGGGTGACAGGCCACCGCCGTAGAACTCTGACCTCTACTCTTGCCGGTCCGCTACCAGCGGTACCAGCGGCCGCTACTGCCCTTTGGCCGGGCGACGAAACCGATCAGCCACAACACCAGGACCGCGATCGCGACCCACCAGAGAATCTTTACCGCGAAACCGGCGCCGAAGAGAATCAGAGCGAGCAGAAGAACGAGAAGCAGGGGAACCATAGTTATCAACCTCCAGAGGACCGAATGCCCCCACACCCCCCGACCATGCGCGGGAAACCCAGCCGTTTCTCATCGCCATTGGCGGGCGGGAAGCCGTACTCCCCCGGATCGTCGTACCAAGCCGCCATGTGGAAACCTCGGCTGACGATGCACAACGCGGCTGCCGTTGCGGCATCAACGAGGACGCCGAACGCTTGCGCCTGCTCGCTGATGGGCCCAACTCCCAGCGGGCCGCGGTCCTGCTGTTCAGCGACGAGACGTCCCGTCGCTCCGCCGCAGGCATCCAGGACGCCCTTCGCACCGGACAGCCGGCCGGGCTCCACACCGAGCGGCCTCCGTGCCCGCCGACGCCTCGGCGAGCAGCCCCGAAGCAGGCCCGTCCTGGCCGCCTCTTTCAGATCATTGACGCCCTCGGCAGAAACGCCGCGGGGGCGGCCGACGTCGCTGTCGGTCCGCCCCTGCGACGCGAGCCGCCCGGGTCAGGCGCCCAGGTGGTGCCCCTTCACCCACTCCGCCACGCCGTCCGTGACACAGCTCGAGGTGTAGACAGGGCCGGTGAACGCCGGGCGGTTGCTGGGCACCGCGGCGACCGAAGAGCAGTCCGACGAGAAGCCCGCGCGACCGCCGGAGAAGTAGTCGATGTCGACCCCGTCGTTGGCCAGGGCGGCACCGGCCCCGCCCAGCAGGATGCCGGCGGCCAGGACGGATGCGGTGACAGCAGAACGAATACGCATGACTCCCCTAAGGATGTTTCAAACGAAGCGCTGGTCGATGTGCGCGTCGGCCGGTCCAACCACCCGGGGGCACTGCGGGGAACGCCGGTTCACTCCAATGCCCGCAGCTGTATCGTTTCGACACCCCCGCGTGATGTCGTTCTCAGTCGCGATCACCTCGGGCACCAGCAAGGAAGCGGCTTCCAGCAGCTTGGGGACGTCCATGTTGCCCTGACTCTGGTCCGTGTTGTGGCTGATGCGCCACTGCCCGTGATGCAGAGGCGCCTCGGTCATTACGGCCTGTGCCGACGCATGCCGGCGCGCAACGTCGTGCACGTCGACCTCGCGTCGGCGGTGTCCGACCGGCGTGGCGCTCGTCATCGCCCGGGTGCGCACGGGGCTCCCGGGATCTCTACCCGAGGCGCCGCTCGCTCCGCAGGCAGGGCGGCAACTCCCGCACCCAGCACTGGGCCCGGATGCAGCTCCGCGACACCCGATGCGCACGCTGTTCGCAATCTGGAGTACAGTGTTCGCAAGCCGCCAGGCAATCACCAAACCGCGATGCAGCGGCCGGGTGCGCGGAGCGACCCGGCCCGCCACGGGGGTCGGGCCGGGTCGCTTCGCGCATCCGCCCCAAGATCTACTGCCTTACAACTCCACGATCCCGAGCGAGGTCGGCGAGCCGATCGTCGGCCGTCCATCCGCTCTCACCGGTGCCGCCGAAAGCAAGTACGGATGGACGACGGCCCGTCAACTGCCCTTCGCAGTGCCGTAGTTGGCATCCCCTGACGGGCACATGGCGCTGTCACGCGTACAAGGTGTGCGATGGCGCAGGATGTACCCTCGACGCGAACATCGTACGCATCACAGGAGGATCCGCATCATGGCCGGAAAGGCGCAAGCCAATCCCATCCCGTCCGTGTGGGCGCGCCCCCAGGCAGCGCCGAGCCAGCCCGCGCTCAGCCGTGCGGTGATCGTCCGCGAGGCGATCGCGATGCTCGACGAGGAGGGCATCGAGGCACTGAGCATGCGCAGGCTCGGAGCCCGACTGAACGCCGGCGCAACCTCCCTCTACCGGCACGTCGCCCTCAAGGACGAGCTGATGGAGCTGGCGGTGGACGAGGTTCTGGGGGAGATCGTCCTCTCGCCGGCTGACAGCCCGGACTGGCGGGCAGCCGTCACCCAACTCGCCGTCTCCTTCCGGGCGACGACCCTTCGCCACCCGTGGATGTGCACGGTGTTGGGCCAAGCAGGCCTCGCGCACCTGGGGCCCAACCTGACGGCCATCTCCGCGCGGCTGAGTGCCCTGTTCACGGCCGCCGGATTCCCCGAGCCGAACGGCGCGATCGACGTCGTGTACTCCTACGTCATCGGCGTGACCACGACCGAGTCGGCGTGGCTGACCACTGTGGCCCGCTCCGGACAGACCGAGGCCGAGTTCATCACCCGACTCGTCCCCACCTCACAGCAGGCGGACGATCACGAACACCTCGGCGAGCCCCTCGCCGACGCGGGCCATGTGAATCCCAGCGGGATTCGCGACGAGAAGTTCGCTTACGGCCTTGAGGTGGTCCTCGACGGTCTGGCGCTTCGACAGACCCGCTGACCGCGCTCCCACCGCAGACACCGGGATCCCCCGAGGGCCAGCCGACGCGCTGCGGCTGCAAGACGAGGGACAATTGGGCGTGCAGTTCCCGAAGCCCGGCAAGTGAGTACGGTCTGTTCATGCACAACTTCGGGCTGGGAGAGCAGCGGGGCCACGTGCTCCTCATAGCGGGAGATGCCGCGGTGAGGCGGCGCGGTGTGCAGGTGGCGCCGAGCGCGAACTTGGCCGCGCTGGGTGTGGTGCCTGCGTCGGGGTTGCTGAACAGCAACGTGCCGTGTGACACGACGTATCTGGACGGGGCGCGGGATCCGAACACGGTGTTGATGCGGCTGCGTACGGCCGCTGCCACGCCTGGTCCGCTGCTGGTGTACCTCTCGGGCCGACTGACCGTCGACGGGCGGGGGAACCGCTTGCATCTGGCGCTGGCCGGGACGACGGCCGGGACGGTTCGCTACACGGCGCTGCCGTGGGAGTGGCTCGGTGCGGAACTGCGTGCGCGCCCGGTCGGGTTGACCACGGTGCTGCTCGATCTCGCGGCCGACAAGGCGGCGTGGCCGCTGCTTCAGGAGTACGGCAGCCTGCCCGCCTCCCCGTCGGCAGAGGTGTACGGAGTCGTCTGCCCGCCCGGCTGGCACGGTGGGGGCCCGGTTGTGAGCAGCTATACGCGCGCCTGGATCGACCAGCTCCGCGCCAGCCCCACCCGGCCCGCCAACCTGCAGTTGCATGCACTCGCGGTGGGTGCGGCCACCCTGCCACCCGGCGCACTCGTCCTACCCGGCGCCCGCGAGCTCGCCATCGCGACCGCGCCGCCCGGACCGGTTTCATCCGACGTGTCCGCGCAGTCGTCGTACGGGCACGGCAGCGTTGGTTCGCGTCAGGGGGGCGAGGCCGTCCAGGAAGAGGAGGTGGTTCGCGGCGCTCACCCGGTCGGGTGGGTACCGGGTCAGCCCGTACCTCTTCCCGGTGAAGAGCGTCAGCGCGTACAGGCACCGCCGCCGGCGCAGCCGACCCCGGTCATGGCCCTGCCCGCCGATCCCCGCCCTCACATTCACGCCCTGGCCACGGGGGGCCGGCACGGCGAGGCAGCGCTGCTCGCGCAGGCATGGGAGCAGTACGTCCATCAGACGCATGGGCTGACGTCGCGCGAGGCACTGCACTGGGTCGAGATCCGGGCCGACCTCGCCCGGATGGCAGGCGACTTCCGGCTCGCGACCCAGCTGTGGTCCGCTGCCGTCCGGGCCCGTCTGGGCTGCCAGGCCCCGGACGCTGCCGACGTACACGCAGCGGCCGCGGGCGCGCTGTACTGCTGGACGCAGCTCAAGGACCCGGGCGCGGCCCTCGAAACGGGGCCCGACCTCATCCGCCTGCTGCGTGTGCTACCAGCCCTCGATCCTCGGCACCTACAGCTGGCCCAGCACCGTCTGGAGTACCTGCACCGTGCGCCGAGCGGCCACTGACCGCGCCGTGTGCCCGCTCGGCGAGTCCACCCCGGGCGGGACTTGCCCGATGTCGCGCCGGGCACATGAGGAGGGATGCCCCTCCGGTGATGTGGTGTGGGAGCAGTGGGCCGGGGCCGGGGCGGCCTTCTGCGTCGCGGGCGCGGCTGTGCCCGGCGGCGGGGTGGCTGACAGTCGGGTGGAGGGCTTTCGGCCGCCTGGGGCAGCGCTTGCAGGGCCTGGACGTCGTCGCCTGAGGCGAAGTGGGCGGGACCCGCCACGGCGGTCAGCAGAGCCTTGGCTCCGCTCGGAGACAGCGCCGTAGGTACCGGCAGCCGGCCGTGGCCGCTGAACTGGTGAGGGCGATCGGTCAGCCCAACAGGACGGCGATCGACCTCCTCCCAAGCGCGAACCGGGACTGTCTTGGGCAGTGCCCCGATCCCCTCTGCGGAGAAGACCGACTCCCGCGAAGAGCGTCATAGCCACGGACGGGAGAGCGTTTGCCGGTACCCGTCCCGGGGCATCACCGCCGCCCTTTGCGGCTCGGCGTGCCGTACGCCTCGGGCAACGGCCCGCCCGCGTCGGGCGGTTCTTGTACTCGACGTCTTGCTCTGCGATGCGCACGGAGTTCGGCACCATCGCCTGCGGGCGGATGACGTCCTTGAGCAGGAAGCGCAGCAGCCCTTCGGCGTTCTTGGCGCGCAGGAAGTCCCCGGCTTGGGGTCGACCTCGCTGATGCGGGCCACCTCGGCCAGGACCCGTTCGACCAGACCGGGGACGATGTCCGCACCGACCAGCACGTTCTGCTGGAGCAGCTCCGGGCGTTCGGCCCGGTTCGTGCCCCTGCGGTACTCCTGCCGGGCGTTGAGCTCGTCCTGCGCCTGCTGCCGGGCGTGGGGCCAGCTGGGTCCGGCGCTCCGCGGTCATCTCCGCGGCGCGTTCGGGGGTTTCCGGAATGACGCCCGGAGTCGCGTTTGGACGTACGCAGTTGGTCCTTGAACTCGGGCTTGTCCTTCAATAACTCCCGCTTGCTCTTGGTGAACGAGGTGACGTCGGTGGGGTGGGTGCGCTTGACCACCAAGTGCGGGAAGTCCCAGGTGTAGAAGTCGGTGAGCATCACCCAGCCCCTGGAGAGCAGACCGGACTCCTCCAGCCCGAGGGTGACCCGGGCTTCGCCGAACCGCGAACCCCGGAAGCCGTCACCGGGCGCCTCCAGGTAGAAGAAGACGAAGCCCGTATTGGCCAGCGCCGCGTTCTCCAGCGTCTACTGCTGAAGGGTGAGCTGGGAGTCCTTGAGGCCGTCGTACGTCGCGATCTCCTGGCTCACGTCGTCCGCGACCTCGGGCTTCCATCTCCTGGCGCAGGGGCCGGTTGAGGGTGCGCCTCGGCGACCGCAGCACCTCGTGCACCGTGGGTCGCTGCGCGAACGCGTCCTGCGCGGCGGGCGCCGCCGCGCCCTCGGAGGCGGAGTGCCGGGCCTGCTCGCCGAACATCCGGGCCACGGTGGCGTTTCCGACGGCCCGTTGCGGGCGCAGGACGGTGTCCGGCGAGAGGCGGCCGCCGCCCACGGCGGCCGCGAGCGCGGCGCTGACGTCGGCCCGGCGCGTCCGCGCGGCGGTCGGGCCGGGCCTGGCGGTGTTCGGCTCCAGACGCTCACGGTTCTTCTGCGGCACTGACTCGAGGTCGGCGGAGTAGCGGTACAGGTGCAGCCGCCACCGGTCGGGGCAGCCGGAAGACCTCGACGTCACGCGTCGTGCAGTGGATCCCGACGCCGCGCCCGGCCACGCGCGGCGGCTCGTCCATGGGAACGTCGGCGGTGACGGGCGGCCCCCCTTCACGTGAGCCGGTCGATGAGGATCATCGCCACGTCGTCCGTCAAGCGGCCCTCGGTGTGGCGGAGCAGTGCCTTGTGTAGTTCGTCCAGGAACTCCTGGGGGGAGGTGTCGGCCGGTATCTGCTCCATGGTCTCCGGCAGCGGGAGGAACTCGTCGTCACGGTTGCGGGCTTCCATCACGCCGTCGGTGTAGAGCAGCAGCCGGTCACCGGGCAGGTACGGGTAGCTCTCGGGCTGGGCGGGAGGGCCGTCGACGAGGTCTTCGAGGCCGAGCGGCGGCTGTGGCGAGGTGGGCATCAGGGCCTGGACCCTGCCCTGGTGCAGCACCAACGGAGGCGGGTGGCCGCGGTTGACCAGGTGGACCACCGGTTCGTCCGGCACCTGGGCGATGAGCGCGGTGGTGAATCCCTCCATGAGGACTTCGGGCAGTTCTGCCTGCGAGTAGGTACCCGGAACGGCGGACTCCCGCCGCAGTGCGGCCGCGCAATGATTCATGACCTCCTGCACTTCGTCCTCGTAGTGAACGGCCTCCCGGAACGCGCCCAATGCCACCGCGACCGCGCGGATGGCGGACAGCCCTTTCCCGCGGACGTCCCCCACGATCAGGCGGACGCCGTAGCGCGTCTGCACGGCCTCGTACAGATCGCCGCCTACCTGAGCCCCTGTCTCGGCGGCGAGGCACATGCTGGCGGCCCGTACCGGGCCGAGGAGCTCGGGGACGGGCCGCAGGACGACCTCCTGCGCCGCCACCGCGATCCGGCGGACCTGGTCGAGCTCGATCTGCCTGCGCGTACGCACCGCGTTACTCAGGATGACACTGGCCACGGACACCACGAGCAGCCCCAGGAAATTGCCGATGATCAGCTGGGTCTGGGTTCCCCACGACTGGTTGTAGGTCGCGGAGGTCACGTTCACGCCCACAGCGAGGGCTGCCGCGCACAGCGTGCCCGTCGGGCCCATCGTCAGCGCGGCCAGCGCCGGAGTCGTGGTGAGGACGGGACCGGTGACCAGGTGATGTGCGGGCGAGAGCTCGATGGCCAGCACGCCCAGCGCGATCGCGAAGGGTGCGCACTGCGCCAGCGTGAACAAGACCTCTCCGTGACCGCCCATTCCCACCAGTCGAGAGGACCCTCCCGGCCGAACAGGCGAGTGAGGATGTGACCTCATGGAAACAGCCTCCCTCGCGGAAGCGGTTACGGCCTCCCGGAAACCCGGGGCGCTGCCGGCGCTACGTCGCGGACGGGTCAGCGGTCCCCACGCCGGCTTCACGTCCCCTCCAGCACCGCCCCCGCACGGTGTGGCCCGCGACACATGCGCGCGGTGTCACGTCCGGCGCCGCTGCCCTGTCCCCACTACCTCAGTGCCTCACTACCAAGCGAGCGAAGGGATCATTCAAGATGAAGGCCGTCATCGTGTGCGCCTCTGTGTCACACGGCAATACGCGTCGTATCGCCGACACCATGGCCCAGGTACTGGACGCGAGGGTCGTCTCCCCGGAAGAGGCCGACCTGGCGGAGCTGGCCGCCGCCGACCTCGTGGGATTCGGCTCGGGCGTCTTCTACAGCAGGCTCCACCCCCGCCTGACCGACTTCGCCACAGCACTCCCCGCCGGGCGGGGCCGGGCGTTCGTCTTCGCCACCAGCGGGCTCCCCGAGCTACCGCTGGTGCCGTTCACCCGCCCTCTGGTCCAGCTCCTGGAAGGCAAGGGCTTCGATGTGGACGGGAGCTTCTCGTGCCGGGCGTTCGACACCTGGACGCCCTTCAAGGTCATCGGCGGTATCAACAAGCAGCGGCCGAACGCGGGGGACCTGGCGTCCGCACGGGCGTTCGCCGAGCGACTGCGGGACGGAGCACGGCAGGCAGCCTGACCATGCCGGTTCGCGGGCGGGATCACAGGCCGGAGCCGCCGGGCGCGTCGATCACCTCGCCGGTGACCCAGCGCGGGTCGTCCGAATCTCGACGTCGCAGGCCGACCACAAGGTGGCGGCGTCTCCGCGATGGCCCAGCTCCGCGCGACCGACGTCGCTCCTCAGGACGCGGAGGTGCGGGTGTTCCTCCGCGCTCTGCGCAACAAGAACGTGGACGGGTTCGAGGCCCGGCTGCGAGAGGCGCAGCGGGCGGGCGAACTGCCCGCCGAGGCCAGCCCTCGGGCTTTGGCCGACTACTTCGCCACGACCCTCCAGGGGCTCTCGCAGCGAGCCCAAGACGGCGCCACTGCCCCGCAGCTGGCCGCGGTAGCCGAACTGGCGCTCTCTGCCTGGCCGACGGCGCGGTGACCGCTGCCAGCGGCTCATGAGGTCTGGCTCCTCTTCGGCAAACGCAGTGATCAAGGCGTGGGCTGCGTTGCCGCCGGAGTCGATCCCGTGGACCTCGGCACCTTCGGACGTGGCGACTTCGGCGCGGGTTTGGGCTTCCGGGCCGGAGTGTCAGGTGCCGGCCAGGGTGCGGTCGAGGAGAGGGAGCAGGCGGTCCCAGTGGCGTTGCAGTGCGGAGGGGTCGAAGGCGTCGGTGTCGGACATGGTGAAGCCGTGGACGGTGCCGGGGTAGATCTCGGTGGTGTAGTCGACGCCCGCGGCATCGAACGCCTTGTTGAGCTCGCTGATGGCCTCTGGCGTCAGGTCTCCCTCGGCGAGACCGAGGTGGACCTGGGCGGTGAGCTCGGAGACCAGGCGGTGCGGGCTGTCGGGCGCGTCGGTGACCAGGAAGCCGGGGTGGAATCCGGCGACGGCGGCCACCCGGTCGGGGTGGGCCGTTGCGGTGCGCATCGCCAGGGCGGCGCCCAGGCAGTAGCCGATCGTGGCGACCGGTCCCGCGCTGACCTCGGGTTGGGCCGTGAGGAACCGGAGGTAGGCGTCGGCGTCGCGCAGGACGCGTTCGGTGGTGTGCGCCTCGACCAGGGGCACCAGCTGGGCGAAGAGCGCGGGCCGGGCCTCTGCTCCGATGTGCTCGGGTAGTTCGACCACCGGTGCCGGGCCGTGCCGGTAGTAGAGGTTGGGGACGAGCACGTAGTACCCGTGCCCGGCCAGTTCGCGGGCCTTCGCCTCCAGCTCGGGCCGCGGGCCGAAGGCATCGGGGTACAGCAGCACGCCCGGGTGCCGCGCGACACGGTCGGGGAAGGCGGCGAAAGCGTCGGCCTGGCCGTCCGGGGTGGGAATCTGCAGTGTCTTGGTGGGCAAGGGCTTCCTTCCGTGGAGTTCACGCAACAAACGTTTGCGGCACTGACGTTCGGCACGAAGGAACGTATATCGTTAGTCGGACTAACACAATGGCTAGGATGGGCGCCATGATCAGAGATGAAGCCGCGGACATGCCCGACGGCGGCGCACCCAAAACGCCCGACAGGCTGCGCCGGCGGGCGAGCCGACTGCTGTCTCAGCTGACCACCCGGTCGGACCGGCTGATCACCGAGGGGCTGGCGGCCCGGACCGACGCCCGCAAGTGGCACTACGCCGTGCTCGCCTCGCTGCAGGATTTCGGGCCGGGCAGCCAGGCGGAGCTGAGCGGGCGCACGGGCATCTACCGCAGCGACATGGTCGGCGTGCTCAACGAACTCGCCGAGCGTGACCTCGTCGCGCGGGCACCGGATCCCGCCGACCGGCGCCGCAACATCATCACCGTCTCCCCCCAGGGCCGCCGCCACCTACGCCGCCTCGACAAGGTCCTGGACGACCTCCACGACGAACTGCTCGCGCCGCTGAGCCCGGCCGAACGCGATCAGTTCCTGCAGTTGCTCACCCGCCTGCTGGACCACCACACCCGGACCCCCTGAGCCGCGCAGCGGCATCCGGCGTCACCACTGCCGCTTGAAGTGAACCGGGCCCACCCCGGCACCAGATTCGCTTCCACCCGTACGCATGGAGCAGATTCCGGTACACGGCCGCTGGCACGGGCAGGCTGGAACCGCCCGGCCCCTGTCGAGCCGGCTCGGACGGCGGGGCATGCGGAACGGCGGAACGGAGAGGGGCGGTGCGTGGTGGACGGGGCGTTCAGGGCGCTGGGAGCGGCGCACGAGGGTTCGGTGGGGGTGCTGCTCGAGGACGACACCGAGCCCGGACCGGTGTACTACGACGTGGGCAGCGGCGGGCACGTGCCGTCCACGACGATCTGGCATGCCTACGACGGCCGGTTCGGCCGACCCAGGGCCGCGGCATTGCGGGGTGCGTGTGCGTGCGGCTGGCGCGGGATGGCCGAGTACCCGGTGAACTGGGGCGAACTCGGCAACCAGCGAGCCCTCTACGCGTCAGACGTGGATCTGTCGGGGCCGATCGCCGACTACGGCGCGCACCTGTCCGTGATCAGGGACGCCGCGGTACCCCTGCCCGCAGACCTGACCGCGCTGGACCGAGGTGACGGGGCGTCTGGCCGACCTGTCGGTGCACGAACCGCTGGTGGCGTTGAAGGCCCTCGCCGATCTCCAGTACGTCATCGCCCAGTCGGGCGCGGAGGCGGCCCGCGCGGTACTGGCCGGCGGGTCCCGATGCGGGAGGTCGCCACCGCGCTCGGCACGAGCGAAGCCGCGGCCCGGAGGTATGTGACGGGCTATCTCCGCCCCTGACCCGCCGGCCGGACAGTTCTTCGTACTACTACCCCATGGCCAGCACTCCAACAGACCGAGCGCCGGCCGGGATCTACGGGGCGATCGCGATCGCCCCAGATCCCGAAAGTTCGGGACTGGGCCCGCAGCCCGCAGCCCCCGACCTGGCAACATCACCCGCATGCCACGATGCGTAGCGGAAATGATGCGACTCGTGACGCTTCGTGTCAGCGTGATCGGGAGGAATCCCCACCCCCCCGCATCAAGGAGTCCCCGTCATGGGCGGTATGAAGGACAAGCGCCAGGAGCCGGGCAAGGGCCGCGAGGAGCAGCAGCGCCCCCAGGCGCCGGGCCAGGACCCAGTACACCGCGAGCCCGGCACCCCCTCCCGTAGCGGCAAGAGCCCCGACGAGATCAACCGGCGCCGCGAGGAAGGCCTGCTCCGCGACGAGCGCGACCTGCGCGACGACGACATCTGAGCAGCACGGCACCCGCACACGCAGAGCCCGGCCGGGCCCGTAGTCACCCGGCCGGGCTCTGTCACGCCCATCCGACCCGCGGGGGGAGAAATCCCGAGGCTTCGACCCACCCCCTGGCGCGCACCACCCTCCTGCGTGTTTTAGAGTTCAACCACTGCTCGCTGTGCGCCGTCACGAAGCCGTACCGCGGGTCCAGCACACCACGGCCGCCGAAACGCCCCCCGTCCGGCGGCCCCTCGAGGGGGCTGGCGCCCCACCCCGTGCGCGCCAGCCCCCACCCCACACCTCGGCCACCTCCCTGCACCGCATGGGGCGTGGGAGCTGCTGCCTGCGCGCACCGCCTGGACGGCTGGGAGAAGTCTTCTCTATCGGTGCGGGCACGCCACCGGAGGGAGTGATGCGGGGCCCGTCAGGGGGTCCGTGGAGCGGCCGGGCTCCCGATCAGGTGCCGGGCGCCATCGCACGCAGTCGGTCCGCCACGTCGTACACGGTCAGGCGCAGGGCCCGGATGTCCGTGATGAGGGCGCGCCACGGTTCGAAGGCGGTGTCCACGTCCTTGCCGGAGGCCCTGATGTAGGCGAAGGCGACGCCGAAGGCGAAGTACTCGTTCCTGGCCGGCAGCGGCCGCACGAGCACAATCTGCTCCAACAGCGCGGCCGCCCGCCAGTACGCGTCAGGCTTGTCGGTCTCGAGCGCCGGGGTGTTCACGCGATGCCGTGCGACCGCGGCGACGAGACCCGAGTAGTCCAGGACCCCCAGCTCTCTGCCCAGGAGTTCCTCCTGGCGGTCGAGAAGCCACCGGAGGTCGATGTGCAGCTCCAAGATCAGGCCGCCCGGTGCGATTTCGTGGACGATGGCAGCCCGCCGAACTCGGCGTCGAAGGCCTCGGCGATGCCCGGCCGGCTGACGGCTTCACGGAACGCGGCGGTGGCTCTGCCGAGGGCGAGCTGGTTCTCTTCCTCGATGGCCAGCTCCGCGAGATAGGCCCGCACGCTCTTGCCGCGAGCGGCGGCGAGGGTGGCGAAGCGATCCCGGGTCTCCGAGTCGATCTTTACGGTGGTATCTGCCATGCCACGAGTATGCACGGAGGAATACCTACATGAATACCTTCTCGGAAGCCTTGGAGGGGGTGGGTGCCTCACGTCCGGGAGGAGGGCAAAGCTTCACGGGGTCGTCTCGCGTCATGTGCGAAAGTCCCGCGCCGGCGGGACCGCCGGGACCGCCCACACGGGGCGCCCACGGCCTGCAGGGGCGCGCGGAGGCCGACGCGGTCACACTGGCAGGACGACGAGTGCAGCAGGAGGCCGGATGAGCTGGGCATCATGGACGACCCCCGGGATCTTCGCCGGACGCAACGGGGTAAAGACCGGGGAGGCAGGCCCCGTCCTTACCGGTGAACTCGACGTTCACACCACCTGGATCGAGGCCGACGGCCTGGCGCACGTCACGGTGCAGTACAGCGGGGCGTCCGACTGGCTCCCGCTCGCGGGAAGCCCCGTCCCGTGCCCGAGCGAGACCGCGAGCCGCGCCCTGCACGACGCGGTCATCGACTCCATACGCACCGGAGCCGCGCTCCCCCTGGGCGCCGGCACACCCCCGCCCCACTCTGACCCCGCTGCTGCGAAGGAACCACGAGCTACCTGATCGGGGACCGCGAAGCACCTCACCGGTTACGGTCCACCAGCGCGGAACGGGCCAGTCCTCTCCCGCCCGGCCCGCTCCTCGCTCGGGGCCCTGCGCAACGCGTGGAGCAGGGCGTGGAGCAGGGGCACAGCACGCCACCGATCCGGCTGAGCGGCAGCGGCTGCCAGGACAAGGCCCCGCGCATCCGAGAGAAGAGCGAACGCGAGAACGGCAGGGGCAGCGGAACCATGGACCCCATGTAGACGGCGGCCCCGCTCTCGGAGACGACGTCGTCGTGCTGACCCTGCGCGTTCCCCGACGGCGCTACCAGTAGTGTCGGCGACCGCCGACGGCGTGACCGGCCGCTCCCAGGATCCAGAGAATCGCCCCGATGACGAGCAGGACGATCCCAATGGTCCACAGGATCGAAATTCCCGTCACGAAGCCGATGATGAGAAGAATGACGCCGAGGATGAGCATGTGATGCCCTCCATTTTCGCTTGACGGTTCATAACCAGGGTAGGCGCCAGTCGTGTCCGGCGGCTTGTCCGGGCGCGGATCCAAGGAGACATTTCATGATCCTAATCCTCGGACTCATCATCCTGATCGCCGCCATCGTCATCGGCTTGGCCGGGATATTCGGCAATACCGGTGCGGGGCACGATCTCGGCGGCGGCGGTGATTTCTCGGTTTTCGGTTACCACGCCACGGGTTCGACCGGTTCTCTCTTTCTGAGCGGAATGATCGTCGGAGCCGTAGCCCTCTTGGGCCTGACCCTGGTCATGGTCGGCGCCCGCCGTTCGGCCCGTCGCTCCGCGCAGGCCCGACGGGACCTGGAAACGTCACGCCGTGAGGCCGCCACCGTCGAGCGCGCGCGCGACGATCTGAGCACGCCACGCGACGACGTCCCCGCCGACACCCGTGCTCCGGTGGCCGACGCACCCCGCCGTCGAGGCCACTGGTTCGGCCACCGAGCCGCGCCCCGCTGACGGCAGCGGTCCCGCCGCTCGCCCCCGGGAGCAGGGGCGCACGCAACGCGCTGCGCCCCTGCTCCCGGGCCTCGCGGAGGTGCATGGACGGCGTCGCCCTTCGGCGTGCTCGGCGTAGAAATGCTCGGCGGCGGGCCCCGCTCGCGTGGTCCAGGTGGCAGCCGTACGCGGGACCCACCTCCAAGTCGGCCACGCGACCGGGCCCGCGGTTCCCCGGTCACCGGCGGGCGGGCGCCCTCTTCGCGCGAACTGGGCGCGGGCGGCGGTCAGTCGGACTCAGCGCGGATGAGCACCAACCTCGGCCCCCCACATCCCCGATGTGCACCATGAGCAGGAAGGACACCCCCGGGACGCAGCAGGGCCGGGGCACTCGCGCAGATCCGGTCGATGGCCCCGCGCCCGTCGGGGCCGGCGTCGCAGGCCCGCTCCGCCCGTGCGACGGGAGCCGGGCCCCCGGGGCGGGGACAAGAGACGTCGACCGCCGTGACCCGCGCTCCCCTGCCTTCAGAAGCGTTCGGCCGAAGATCGGCCCTCCGGGCTCACGCGCGGGGCCCCTGGCCGCTGGTGTTGTCGTCCGGCGTCTGCCAAGAATCCTCGCGCTGCCGCGCCACGGGATTCTGTTCAGCCGACTGGGCAGGGGCCCGGCGCCGCGCGCTGCGTCGGCTGCCGTACCAGAACGCGCCGATCAAAACGACGACGACCACCACGCCGGCGAACATGAGGAAAAGCGCTCCTTGGCCTTCGGCCGCGAGGATTTCGGTAGGAATCATGACTGTCGCCTACCCGCAATCGGCGGGCTTACGGACATCCATCTGGAATGCCGCCACAGGATGGGGTGGGTTGAGGGGCGGCACGCGTCGGAAGCCACCTCCGCTCTGCGCGATCACTGCCCCATGCGGCGGCGGTCCTGGTCACTCCAGGCGCGGGTTTCGCGGGGCTCGACGTAGGGCTCCTCCTCCTCGGGGAGCCCGCCGGCGATCGCCCGCTGGCGGGCCAGCTCCGCGTCGAACTCCAGGCCGAGCAGGATCGCGAGGTTGGTGAGCCACAGCCACACCAGGAAGACGATCACACCGGCGACCGTGCCGTACGTCTTGTTGTACGAGGCGAAGTTGGCGACGTAGAACGCGAATCCGCCCGAGGCGATCATCCAGATCACCAGGGCCAGCAGACTGCCCGGCGTCACCCACCTGAATCCGCGGCCCTTGGCGTTCGGCGCCGCCCAGTACAGGAGCGCGATCATCATCGTGACGAGGAGCACCAGGACCGGCCATTTCGCGATCGACCACACCGTCAGCGCACTGTCGCCGATCCCCAGGGCGCTGCCCGCCCGCCGCGCCAAGCCCCCGGTGAACACGACGATCAGCGCGCCGGTACAGGCGAGGACCATCAGCGTCACCGTGAGCGCCAGGCGCAGCGGCAGCACTTTCCACACGGGACGGCCTTCGGGCACGTCGTAGACGGCGTTCGCGGAGCGGATGAACGCGGCCACGTAGCCGGAGGCGGACCACAGCGCCACGACGAGACCGACGATCGCCATCAGCGACCCGATTCCGCTGTGGCCCTGCAACTGCTCGACCGCGTCCGCGATCACGTCCCGGGCGGAGCCGGGAGTCAGCTGCTGCACGTTGTCCAACAGCCGCTCGATCGTCGATTTTCCGGCCAGTCCCAGCAGGGAGACCAGGACCAGGAGGGCGGGGAAGAGCGCGAGCACCCCGTAGTAGGTCAAGGCCGCGGCGCGATCGGCCAGCTCGTCGTTCTGGAACTCCTTGACCGTGCCCCGCAGGACTGCCCTCCAGGAGCGTGCGGGCAGGTCCGTGGGCTGGTCCGGGGCCCGCTCCTGGACCAGCTCGCTCGGACCGGCGACCGCGTTCGGCTCGGTTTCGTCATGCTCACGGTCGCGGCCATGGCCTTGGTTCGGTAGGGGCGTCATACCCGGCGGCTATCCACCGCAGCGCCACTCATGCCCCCACGGCACTCGGAAAAGAGTCCTTCGCGCACGGCGTGGCTCGCGGGCCCGGTTCCGGCCACAGCACTAGAGCCAGCCGTTGCGGCGGAAGGACCGGTAGAGGACGCCTGATGCCACCGCCATGAGGCCGACGGCGAGGGGGTAGCCGTAGCTCCAGCCGAGTTCCGGCATGTGCTCGAAGTTCATTCCGTAGACGCCGGCAACCATGGTGGGGATCGCGAAGATCGCGGCCCAGGCGGAGATCCGGCGCATGTCGTCGTTCTGCCAGGTGCCCACCCGGGCCTGCTGGGCATCGAGGACCGAGTTGAGCAGTTCGTCGAGGGTGCGCACCTCGGTGTCGGTGCGGTGCAGGTGATCGGCCACGTCGCGGAAGTAGGGCAGGACCTTCGAGGAGCGGTCCTCCTCGCTCAGTCCGCCCAGCAGGCCGGGCAGGACCGGGACCAGCGGTTGTACGGCGTCCCGGAACTCGCGGACCTCGCGTTTCAGCGAGTAGATGTCCTCGGTGTGGTCGACGCGCGAGGACGAGAAGACGCGGTCCTCCAGCCGGTTGAGCGCGGCGCGCACTGTCTCGGCGGCCTCGCTGTAGGCGTCGACGACGACGTCCAGGACGGCGTGGAGCACCGACAGGGGGCCGAAGCGCAGCATCGACGGGTCGGCTTCCAGTCGGCGGGCTGCTTCGGCTGCCGGGTCCACCTGGCCATGGCGGACGGTGAGCACGTAGCGGGGGCCGACGAAGAGCATCAACTCGCCCGTCTCCACCGCCGCTTCCTCCTCGATGTACCAGAGGGTCTTCAGCGCGACGGCCAGCACGTCGCCGAAGCGCTCCCGCTTCGGCCGCTGGCGCGCCTGCACCGCGTCCTCGACGGCCAGGGGGTGCAGGCCCAGCTCGGCGGCCAGCTGCACGAGCTCCTCCTCGGCCGGGTCGACCAGGCGCACCCAGCCGAATTCGCCGTCGCCCAGCCCGCGCAACCGCTTCAGCACCAGTCGGCACGCCTCGTCGTCCAGGCCGCACTCGATCGTCTCCGACCGGCCCGACCGCTCCTCGTACATCACGCATTCCATAGGCCGCACATGCTTCGGAACCCCGATTTCATGCGCGCCTGCGTGCTGCTCGCGGTCATGCTTCCAGCCGCCGGGGAACCGCTGTCCCCGTCTGTGGTGCGGGAGGCAAAGGGATGCTTCCGCAACTTCGTGGACTGAGCCAAAGGGGATGAATCGCGCCGCTTTCGATATCAAACACGGGAGTGCGGGTAGCCGGACACCATGGATCCCAACCATCACACCCCGCTCCGCGCTGTCGCGCTCGTCTGCACCCTGTCCCCCTCCCCCGCTCCGTCGAGCTCCCAGCTGCTGGCCGAGCAGGCCATGACCGCCCTGGCCGAGCACGGCGTCACCGGGAAGACCATCCGGATCGCCGACCACGACGTGAAGTCCGGCGTGAAGACCGACATGGGCGACGGGGACGCCTGGCCGGAGATCCGGGACACGATCCTGGGCTGCGACATCCTGATCCTGTCCACGCCCATCTGGCTCGGCCACCCTTCCAGCGTCGCCCAGCGGGTCATGGAGCGTCTCAACGCGGACATCTCCGAGACCGACGACGAGGGCCGCATGCTCACCTACGGCAAGGTCGCCGCGGTCTGTGTCGTCGGCAACGAGGACGGCGCCCACAAGGTCAGCGCCGACCTCTTCCAGGGCCTCAACGACGTCGGCTTCTCCCTCGCCCCGAACGCCGTCACCTACTGGGTCGGCGAAGCCATGCAGGGCACCGATTACCAGGACCTCGACAAGACCCCTGAGAAGACGGCCGGCACGACGGCCACGCTCGCCGCGAACACCGCTCACCTCGCCCGCCGCCTCAAGGCCGCGCCGTACCCGGCGAGCTGACCCACGGCTTCGCCCCTCGACCGGCGAAATGCAGGTCAATCCAGGCAACACCCCGCGATCCCGACCCAGTTCTGCCGCTTTCCACCTGATCCGCCACGTCTTTTGCCTAGTGCCGTGGCCGTACCAAGGAGAACGATCATGACGAAGCAGAAGCCATCGGCCGACACCGCCAAGAACGACCTCCCGGGCAAGCCCGGCCCGGAATCACCGCCTCTTGCCGAGCCGACGGAGCCCACGGAGCCCCTTCCCCCGAAGCCCGACCAGGACGGCCCCGACACGGTGAGTCCGACCGGGCAGGCGACGGGGGCGGACCAGGCACGCGTGGCGCAGAGCGGCGCCTACCTGACGACGGCCCAAGGGACGCGTCTGCCCGACACGGATCACTCCTTGAAGGCCGGAGCGCGCGGCCCCGTGTTGCTCCAGGACCACCATCTCCGCGAAAAGATCACCCACTTCGACCACGAGCGGATCCCGGAGCGGGTCGTCCACGCGCGCGGCGCCGCCGCGCACGGCGTCTTCCAGGGCTACGGCACGGCCGGCGAGGTGTCCAAGGCCGCATTTCTCGCCAAGGACGTCGAGACGCCCGTATTCGTGCGGTTCTCCACGGTCCTGGGCTCGCGCGGCTCGGCCGACACCGTGCGCGACACCCGAGGCTTCGCGACGAAGTTCTACACCGACGAGGGCACCTTCGACCTGGTCGGGAACAACATCCCGGTGTTCTTCATCC
The DNA here is from genome assembly GCA_049998195.1 of Streptomyces sp. cmx-11-4. Classification (GTDB taxonomy): domain Bacteria; phylum Actinomycetota; class Actinomycetes; order Streptomycetales; family Streptomycetaceae; genus Streptomyces. The sequence continues at coordinate 46,456 of JAEBET010000022.1, read as the reverse complement.
AGGACGCGATCAAGTTCCCCGACATCATCCACGCCGGCAAGCCGCACCCGGACCGCGAGATCCCGCAGGCGCAGAGCGCGCACGACACGTTCTGGGACTTCGTCTCCCTGCACACCGAAGCCACGCACCACACCCTCTGGAACATGTCCGACCGCGGCATCCCCCGCTCCTACAGGACGATGGAGGGCTTCGGCGTCCACACCTTCCGCCTCGTCAACGCGGCCGACGAGAGCGTGCTGGTGAAGTTCCACTGGAAGCCGAAGCTGGGCGTGCACTCCCTGGTCTGGGAGGAAGCGCAGATGATCAACGGGATGGACCCCGACTTCCACCGCCGGGACCTCTTCGATGCCATCGAGTCCGGTGCCTTCCCGCAGTGGGAGCTGGGCATCCAGGTCTTCCCCGACACCCCGGAGCAGACCTTCGAGGGCATCGACCTCCTCGACCCCACCAAGATCGTGCCCGAGGAGCTCTCACCCGTTCAGCCCATCGGGCTGATGACCCTGAACGCCAACACCAAGAACTACTTCGCCGAAACGGAGCAGGTCGCCTTCCACCCCGGCCACCTGGTCCCGGGCATCGACGTCACCGACGACCCGCTGCTCGCGGGCCGGCTCTTCTCCTACCTCGACACGCAGATCAGCCGGCTCGGCGGCCCCAACTTCGCCCAGATCCCCATCAACCGGCCGCACGCCCCCGTCAACGACATGCTCCGCGACGGCATGCACCAGAGCGCCGTCCACACGGGCGTCGCCCCCTACCGGCCCAACAGCCTCGACGGCGGCTGTCCCTTCCTCGCCGGAGCCGATGCGGCCGCCTTCATCGAGACGCCCGTGAAGGTTCCGGAGGCGAGCAAGGTCCGTGAGGCGCCCGCCTCGTTCTCGGACCACTTCAGCCAGCCGCGCCTGTTCTGGCTCAGCATGACCCCGCCCGAGCGCGAACACATCATCGCCGCCTACACCTTCGAACTGAACAAGTGCTACGAGCAGGCCATCAAGGAACGCGCCCTGCAGGTCCTGGCGAACATCGATACGCAGCTGTGCGAACAGGTCGCCGCGGGCCTCGGACTGCCCGCTCCCGCCGCCACCGTGCCGCTCGCCGCGGCCGACCCCAGCCCGGCCCTCTCCCAGATGGGAGGGACCTGGCCGGTCGACGGCCGCGTGATCGGCATCATCGCCGACGCCGCCGCCGACCTGGACGGTGTGAGGACGGCCCGGCAGGCCGTCCTGGACGCCGGCATGCTGCCCCTCGTCATCGCCCCGACCGGCGGCACCCTCGGCTCCGACGGCGGCCCGATCGGCATTCAGCGGACCTTCTCCACCGCCCGTTCCGTCGAATTCGACGCGCTCGTGCTGGCCGGAGTGCCCCAGGCCGGCGCGGACGCGTACGGTGCCCGCGACGCCAAGGCGGGCACGGCCCTACCCCCCAAGGCCCCCGACCCGCGCGTACTGCTGCTCATCACCGAGGCCTACCGGCACGGCAAGGCCATCGGCGGCTGGAACGGCGCGGAGCGGCTCCTCGAAAGCGCCGGCATCACGGCATCCGAACCGGGCATCGCCGTCGCCGACAGCGGTGCCGCGGTCGTGGGCGCACTCGCGACGGCGCTGGGCGAGCACCGAGCCTGGGACCGGTTCCCCGCCGCCCTCTGACCGGGCCGATGCCCGGCCCCGCCTGATGAGGCGGGGCCGGGTTCGCCCCCGGGGGTCACCATCACGCGCCGGCCGTGCCAAGCCGCGTGATGGCCGCGCGGGCGGGAGCGGAGTCCGGCCGGGTGACCTCTGCCCGGCCCACGGCCGCGTACCGCGGCGCCGGGCTCATCCACGCGCGAGGATGCACGAGCTCGATCCCGTTTCCTCCCGGTTGGAGATTTCCATGCTCGAACGCAAGCAGCTCAAGGGCCGTACCCACGTCACCTTCATCCTCCCCGAGGACACCCCGGGCGGGCCGGTCAGCGTCGTCGGGGACTTCAACCACTGGAACCCCGCCGCCCATCCCCTGGAGTCCCGCGGCGACGGCACCCGCGCCGCAACCGTCGCACTCCCGTCCCACAGCGCCCATTCCTTCCGCTACCTCGCGGCCGAGGACCACTGGTTCGACGACGAGCACGCCGACAGCCACGACGGCATCAACAGCCGCGTCCACACCTGACCGGAAACCCCCGCGCCACGCACCGGCTCCTCAGCCCTCGCTCCCGCACCCGCCGCGACCTCTGCCGGGCCGTGGGCGAGGGCCGTGGGCGAGGGCCGTGCGCGCGAGCGCTGTCAGCCGGACGGCGCAGCAGGACGGCCCCTTCGGGGAATGCCAGCCGGAGAGCGGGGCAGGCGAGGCCGCGACGGGCACCCATGACGTGCTCTGCCCGGGCCGGACGCACCGACCGGCCCAGGCTCCCCGCACGACCAGGAGGTCAGCATGTCGCAGGTCAAGGAATCCATCGAGGTCGACGTCCCCGTCCGGACCGCGTACGACCAGTGGACACAGTTCGAGTCGTTCCCGCAGTTCATGGACGGGGTCGAGCGGATCGAGCAACGTACGGACACCCTCACGCACTGGGTGACGAAAATCGGCGGCGTCGAGCGGGAGTTCGACGCGGAGATCACCGAGCAGATCCCCGACCACAAGGTCGCCTGGGTGACCATCGGGGGCGAGAGCGAGCAGTCGGGCCTGGTCACCTTCCAGCCCATCGACCCCTCCCACACCCAGGTCACGCTCATGATGGACTTCGACCCGGAGGGCATGGCGGAGAACATCGGCGACAAGCTCGGTTTCGTCGACCGCCAGGTCAAGGGCGACCTGAAGCGCTTCAAGCACTTCATCGAGGACCGCGGTTCGGCCACCGGAGCATGGCGCGGGCAGGTCTGACCTCGCCCTCCACGAACCGGCCGTCCCGCGGCACGGCAGGGCGGCCGCCGGTGTGCCGGCGGCCGCCCCGTGGCGACCGGAGTCTTCACCCTGCCAGGGCGACCAGCCTGCGGTAGTCCAACTGGTCCGCCCGCCTCGCCGTGAGGTGGACGTGAACGTCCGCGAGGAGTTCCTTCAGGGTGGTGTAGCCGACCGTGTAGGACTCCTCCTCCTGCCCGGCCACACCCGACGGCACCCACAAGATCAACAGTGTTTCATGCCTGCGCATGCCTTCCCGCGTGGCGAAGGACAGCTCGTGGACGACCAGGCGCGCCGCATCCGGCGGCAGGGCCTGGAGCAGCTCGTCATGGGTCAGATTGCCCTCCAACTCCACTACCAGGGCCCTCGGCGTGTCCGTGTAGCGCAGGATCACGGTGTTGACCTCACGCCTGTCCCTCAGGTGTCGCAGGGCATCAACGCCTTCTTGTGACAGGTTGGTCGGGCTGCTCACGCGGGTCTCGTTTCCATAGCGGGCCAGGACCTGAAATTCAACGACGCAGGCCCTCCCGGGTTGCGATTCACTCACGTTGTCCGGACGCCGCAGCAGTGCAGAGGCAGGGACCTGATCATGGGAAAGCTGGATGCGTTCAGCGAACTACTCGACTATCCGATGTACGTGGTGACGGCGGCGGTCGGGGACCAGCGGGCCGGTTGCCTGGTGGGGTTCGCCTCCCAGTGCTCGATCGATCCGCCCCGCTTCATGGTGTGGCTCTCCAAGGCCAACCGTACGTACCGGATCGCACGGCAGGCGTCCTACCTGGCGGTGCACGCGTTGCGGAAGGACCAGAAGCGGACGGCGGACCTCTTCGGGAGCCGGACCGGCGACGACGACGTCGACAAATTCGAGAACATCGCCTGGCGACGGCCGGCCCACGGGACCGCGCCGCTCCTGGATGTCGCGTGCGCCTGGTTCGTCGGCCGGATCGAGGAGCTGATCGACGGCGGAGACCACGTCGGATTCCTGCTCTCGCCCGTCGAGCAGAGCCCGCCGGTTCCTTCGCGGCCGCCGTTGCTGCTCTTCAGCGACGTCCAGGACCTCACACCCGGGCACCCGGCCTGAGCCGCGGCCGTGCGTGGGCCGGGCATTTCTGGGGAGGCGCAGGGCAAAGGGCGACGCGGGCGGGGCGGACCCTGTTCGTTCATTAGCCCCGGGCGGTCGCCGCGGCACAGACGCGCACGGAAAGGCACGAGCCATGAGCGAGGAAGACATCTGGGGCTACCACCCGAACGCCGGATACCGGATGGGCATCGACCTCGTCGGCTACAAGGTCGAGGCCACCGACGGTGGCATCGGAAAGATCGACAAGCACTCGCAGGACGTCGGCACTTCCCACCTCGTCGTCGACACCGGTGCCTGGATCTTCGGCAAGCACGTACTGCTCCCGGTCGGCACCATCACACGCATCGACGTGGCCGAGCAGAGGGTCTACGTCAACCGGAGCAAGGAACAGATCAAGAACGCCCCCGAGTTCGATGAAGCCAAGTACGGCGGCGAGCCCGGCTATCTGGAGCAGTTCGCCCGGTACTACAACCAGCCTCACATGTAGGGCCGCGGCGGAGGAAGCCGACCAGGGGACTCGGGGGCGCTTCCCCTGGTCCGGGCCCCGGAGCGTATCGCCGAGCCGTGGGGGCTACCCCGCCGGGATCAGCAGGGGACGCGGACGTGGACCGTCTTTCCGCCCGCGCGGTGCCGGACGGCCACGTCGGAGCCGAGTCGGTTGACCAGGCTCCACCCCCACCCGCCTCCGCCCTGGTCGTCCGGCTGCCTGGGACGCGGATCAGCGGTGCTGAAATCGGTGACGTCTATCCCGATTCCGTCCGCGCCGAACTCGAGATCCAGCGAGCAGTCGCCGTCCGTGTGGCGAATCGCGTTGGTGACGAGCTCGCTGACCAGCAGCAGAGTGGTGTCCACGACGGCGGGTTCCACCGGCTCGCCGGCGTTGCGGGCAGTGTCGAACAGGCGGCGAGCGGCCCTGCGGGAATCAGCGGCTGCCGTCGGCCGGTGCAGCTCAAGGTGCCGCTGGAGGTGGAAAGCCATCGCTGTCCTCCCTCCGCGTGGGCGCTGCCGCTGCCTCCGGATGCTGCGGATGCCCACTCGGGCGCCACCCATGCCGGAACGGCGGCGGAAATACGGGGGCCGCCCTCCCTCACCCCGCCGGGGAGGCGGACGCGCGTGCCGTCGCACCCGCGTGTGGCCGCCGGTCAGGGGCGGCGCCAGCCGTGGTGGTCCATGTGGGAACCCGCCATGGGCCCCATCCGCAGCATTCCTCCGTCGACCGTCCAGGACGCCCCGGTCACGTACGAGGCGTCCGGGCCGGCAAGGAAGGCGACCACGGCCGCCACCTCGCGCGCGTCGCCGGGGCGGCCGGCCGGGATGCCCGGTCTCGGCTCGTCGCGGACGTCCCGGTCCTCCTGGCCGGTCATGGGTGTGGCGATCTCCCCGGGGGCGACGGCGTTCACGGTGATGCCGTGCTCGGCCAGTTCGAGGGCCATCACCTGGGTCAGCAGGCCCAGGCCGCCCTTGGCCGCGCAGTACGGCGCGGCCCCCACGCGCGGCTGGTGCTCGTGCACCGAGGTGATGTTGACGATCCGGCCGCCACGGCCTTGCCGGATCATCCGGCGCGCCGCCCGCTGGCCGCAGAGCAGCGGGCCGACGAGGTCGACGTCGAGGACTTCTCGCACGGTGTCGAGCTCGAGGTCGACGAAGGGAGTGGCAGTACCGGTTCCCGAGCTGTTGACGAGGACGTCGATGCCTCCGAGTTCGTCGGCCAGCGCGTCGATGACGTCCGCGGCGGCGGGCAGGCGGGTGAGGTCGAGTCCGGCCACGACCGCGCGGCGGCCGCAGGCCCGTACCTCTTCGGCGGTCTCCCGCGCTCCCCGCTCGTCGCGGTGCCAGGTGATGCCGATGTCGGCGCCCGCTTCCGCGAGCCGGACCGCGACGGCCCGTCCGATCCCCGAGTCCGACCCGGTGACCACGGCGAACCTGGGGGTGAAGTCAAAGGGAGTGATCATGAGCGGGACCTCCACGGGCGGCCCGGCCGGGGCTCACGGCGCAGTGGCCTCGGCGGTGATGAGGGCGGTGACGGCCGGGAGGCCGCCGTCGGCAAACGCGCGTCCCTGGCGGTCGGCAGGCGTTCCCCGGCGCAGGAGCCGGTGCACGAGCGAATTCACTTCGCGGTGGTCGCCGGACTCTTCCAGGGCGGGACCGATGTGCCGCAAAAGCATGCACAGCACGTCCCCGCTGCTTCGGGGTCGGCCGTCCGGGTCCAGCAACGTGCTGCTCAGCCCGTGCCGGGCCGCGTGCCATGTGGCGGCTTGCAGGATCTCGGGCTGCCAGTGGACCGGGGCCACGCCCGCCTGCTCCTCGGCCATCGCGGTGGCGACGAGGGCCCGGACGATGCCGGCGAGCATGACGGCCTCGTCCGCGTCGAGCTGCACGTCGCAGCAGCGCACCTCGACGGTGGGGTAGGTCTCCGACAGCCTCGCCTGCCAGTACAGCTGCCCCCGGTCGGCTACCACCCCCGATGCCAGCAGCGCCTCGGCCCGGGCCTCGTAGTCCGCCAACCCCGCGAAACGAGGTACTGGCCCGCTCACCGGCCAGCGGCCGAAGATGATCGTGCGCCAGCTGGCGAACCCGGTGGCCCGCCCGTCCCACAAGGGCGAATTCGCGGACACCGCCAGCAGCGTCGGAAGCCAGATGCGCAGGCGGTTCAGGACCGCCACTCCGGTCTCCCGGTCGGGAATGCCGACATGGACGTGCATACCGCAGATCAGGTGCTCATCGACCAGCTGCCGGGCCTCCCCCCGCATCTTCAGGTACCTCGGCCTGCCGGTGACGGGGACGGGTTCGACGTCCCTCAGCGGTGCGGCTCCCGAGGCCGCGATGCGACACCCGTTGGTCTGAGCCGCGGAGGCGACGGCGTGGCGCAACCGGAGGAGATGGCCCCCCACCTCGTCCAGCGCCTCGCACACCGGGGTGGCGACTTCGATCTGCGCCTGGAGGAGCTCGTCCTGGACCTCCCGCGCGTCGGCGATCGGCGCCAGGCCGGCCGTGGCGCGCACTTCCTCCACGAGCGGCGCGGGGAGCAGCGTCACCGGGTCGACCAGCAGATATTCTTCCTCGACCCCAACAGTGATCATGCCGAGCGGCTACCCCAAACCGCCCAAATCATCCACGGGGATGCCGTGCCGTGATGGCGTCTTCGGCAGGATTTTCGTCCGGGTCCGGGTCCGGTCCGTCCGGGTCCGAGACGCTCATGGTTCTCGGTCCTCCCAGGCCCGCCCTCGACACACGACCGGCCGGGACGGGCGTTTACGCTGGTAACAGGAACCTCCGGGGAGGCTGGCGTGGCGGCCCACTACCGATATCACCTGGATCAGGACGGACACTCGATCACCGTCCTGTGCGATGTCCGGCGCCGCCTCGCCGAACTGCTGGTCGACGGGAAGACCGTCGCGTCCGTTCGCGCACCCCGGCACGCGGCCACCCTCCTGCGGGGCGAGCTCCCCACTGATCCCCCGCAGCCCTTCCTCATCCGCGTGGGCCACGCGGATGAGCCTGGCGACGTACCCCTGTGTGCGTTGGAAACGGAGGGCATGCGCTATCTCATGCCGATCGTCCCCCTCACGCGGCAGGAGGAGTGGCCGGCCGAGCGCACGCCACCGGCCCGCACACCTGGCGAACTCCTCACACGATGGAGGAATCGGATCCGCCGGACTGGCCGTACCGGGCAGGAGCGCTGATCCCGCGTACGTCGTTCGACTCCGGTCGCAGGTGTCGCCCGGGGCGGTGTGCCGGGCGACCGCTCAGCCTCGGACGAGCGCGTCCCACTGATCACGGGTCGGGCCGTCGTGCTGCGGCGAGAACGTGGGGTGGGTGGCGAGCCAGGCGGTGACGTGCCGGTCCACTTCGTCGGTGCCGTAGGCGTCGTGGGCCGGTCGCAGGAGGTGGCGTACCTGGGCTCGGGCTCGCATGACGACGGGGTCGTCGAAGGCGCAGGCGGCCAGGGCGGCGGCCCGCCGATCCGAGGTGGGTGAGCCCTCGGCGAGGCGTTGCCCGTTGGCGCGGTCGGACGTCACCTGGGCGTCGAACCACGGGCGCAGGGCCTGTGCCGTCCAGGTGTGGTAGCCGATGGGGTCCGCGGCGATCCGGTCGACGTGGCCGGCGAGGTGCTGGGCGGCGAGCAGGCCGTGGGACACCCCGTGGCCCGAGGTGGGATTGGTGTGGATGAGGCTGTCGCCGACGTTGGCCAGGCCGGTGACTATGGGTCCGTCGTCGTCGGCGAGGGCGGTCCAGCGGTTGTCCAGGCCGGCCATCGCCAGGACGGCGGACTGTGGTTCGGGGGCCAGGTCGAGCCAGGCGGCGGTGGCGGGGAAGCGGCGGGCGACGGCCTCGAACACGGCGGGGTCGGCGAGCGCGCCGCGGGTCGGATCGCCCGTGGAGAGCACCAGGTTCACCGCGAAGGTGTCGTTGTCGGAAGGGAAGACGCCGGCGAGCGCGTACGGTGCGGCGCTGCCGGTCTTCACCCGCCCGGGGCCCCGCGGGCCGTCGGTACGCAGGCGGTACCAGCGGCACAGATAGGCGATCCCGGCGCGGTGGCTCTCGACCACGGGCGGACGGCAGCCGGCCGCGACCAGCCAGGAGGGAACCGGCGAGCGACGACCGGACGCGTCGACGACGAGGTCCGCCTGATGCGTCTGCTCGCCCACCCGCACGCCGGTGACCCGGACAGGGCGGCCCTCCCCGAAGGCGAGGGCGCGCACCCGACAGCCTCGCCGCACCTCGACGGTGCGTTCCCGCCGCACGGCCGCGCTCAGGGCGGTCTCCAGCACGATGCGGCGGGTCCGGAGGGTCACCAGGTCCTCATCGCCGGGCCGGTGCGGCGGATGCTCGTCGAACCAGTCGAACTCGTGGTACTCCAGGGCGCCGCGGGCCAGCACGTCCGCGTAGACATCGGGGGTTTCGGTGCGCAGCACCGTGCGCACGGGTGCCAGGAGCGAGTGGGGCTGGACGGCCTGCGGGACTCGGGGCCTGTGCCACTGGAGGAAGTCCCGGTCCAGGTCCTCTCCGGCCTCCCGCGCGTCCTGCTCGAACAACGTGACCCTGTGGCCCCGCCGGCCCAGCATGAGCGCCGTCCCCAGCCCGCTGATACCCCCGCCGATCACCGCAACCCGCGCCACTGAGTGCCCCCTCGCGTCGTGTTGCGGACCGAGCCTACTGCGTGGCGATCTACGGTCGAGAACCGGTGTCGTCCGTCTCGGTGCGGGGGCGGAACCCCACAGGGGATCGCCGGTCAGGGCGGCGTCGCCGACGCGTAGGCCATGTCGGGCTCGAGGAACCAGGCGTGGGCGCTCCCGCCGTGCAGCGGAAGGTTTCGGAAGTGCGCGCGATAGCCGAACCGCGCGTTCTCGTACCGCCGAGCGGGCAACCCGGCGGACTTCGCCACGGCCGAGTCCTTGCCATCTGCGCCGACCACCAGACGGGCCCGGATCTCACGCTCGCCCTGTGGGGCCGACGCACGCACCCCCACGGTTCGCCCGGCTTCCCGTACCAGCCCGGTCACATGGTGACCGGGGAGCAGGTCGACGCCCGGGGTCTGCGCCGCGCGCGACCGGGCGTGGTTGCGGACGGCTCCCGCCTCCTCGAGGGCGGGGACGAGGCCGAGTTCGTCCAGCACCGGGTAGGCGCCGGCGGTGAGGGAGTGGGTGCACAGCACCTTGTACGCTTCGGGGTCCGAACGGCGTTCCAGCAGTGCCACGCGGACACCGCGTCGAGCGAGCAGGATCGCCGCGGCGCTGCCGGCGAGGCTGGCTCCGCTGATGACGACGTCGTAGTCGTATCCCGCGCTCTCGGGCTCGGTCATGTACTGATCGCTCCCTTCGGGGGTGGTGCCGTTCGTGGGAGTGGTGCAGTCCGGTCGGTCGACCAGGGCGCCGAAGCGACGCCGGTTGTCTCACTCGGACGACAGGCACCGGCCGGAGCGGCGGCGCAGGCGGCCGCGCAGGCGGCCGGTTCGCCGGTTGCGGGTGTGGTGGTCCAGTTCCTCCAGCAGGCGCTGGGAGCGCTTGTCCACGCCCAGTTCGTCGAGGACCCGGTCGATCTCCGCGAGCAGTGCGCCGTGCAACTGCCACTGGGCCGCGTCCTCACCGATGTCGGCGAGCAGCAGGTCCGCGAGCCGGTCGCGGTTGGCCCGGGCCACGGCCAGCTCCCCCGTCAAGCGGGCTTCGGCCTCTTCCGCGTTGGCACTGACCTGCGCGGTGATCAGCTGGGCGAAGCTCTCGACGGCGACGGCCGTGTGCACGAGCACCTGCCGCAGCGCGATGGTGGTCTCGGCCGAGAAGAGCGGACCGTCGGGGCGGGCCTTGGCCAGGTCCGTCAGCGTCCGGCAAGCCACGCGGAGTACCACCGCGCAGATCTCCAGGGTGTCGAGACCCGTCCGGAGCACGAGCCGGAAGAGCAGGCCTTCCTTGACGCGCGGATTGAGGCGGAGGCTGTCCTCGGCCTGCCGGAGGGACGCGTCGACCTGCGCGATGTCGTTGTCCAGCCGTCGCGCCTCGTGCAACCGGGCCGCGGCCTGCTCCACCTTGCCCGTTCCGAGGGATTCCTCGCCGAGGTGGTTCAGGAGCCGACTCATGCGCGTGGCGAGGTCGGTGATCGCGGCCCCGGCCGGGCCGACCCAGACGGGCGGCGCGACGAGCAGGTTGATCAGGAGCCCGACCGCAGCACCGATCAGCGTCTCCAGGACCCGGTCCCAGGCGGTGTCCGCGACCTGGGTGACGCCGAGGACCAGCATCGCGCTGATCGCGACCTCGGGGACGAACTCGTCGACCCGGACCAGGTGGCCCACCACCAGGGAGGCCAGGATGAGCAGGCCAAGGCTCCACCACGTAAGGCCCACCAGCACGCTGAAGCCGATCGCGATCAGGACGCCGACGACAACGGAGTTCACCCGCCGGATGCCGGTGGTCAAGGTGGAGTAGAGGGTGACCTGGACGACGAGCAGGGCGGTCAGTGGTGCGGTCAGCGGGTTTGGCTCGCTGCTGAGGCGGAGCGCGATGACGTAACTGATGACAGCCGCCGCGGTGGACCGCAGGGCCTGTACGGCGACGGGCTCGCGGCGGCGGTGCGCGATACGGGTGGCGAGGACGGTGATCTTGTGCGGCATGCCTGCCCGCATTCCCCAGGCGGAGCCGGGTGACGCAGTGCGGGCGGTATTCGACACCTCGGCGGCGGCGAAACACCCGCGTGAGCGCGTCGGGTGGTGCGCGCGGTGCGGCCGGAAGCAGACCGGGGAGGCCGGCATCTCCACCCGGAAGACGGCCGCCGCCCAACCTCACCACGGCCCGGTGCGGCGGACGTTTGGAATCGCGAGCAGCGTGCAGAAGCGAGCTGACACTTACCTCACAGCGCAAGGCAGGAGACACATCATGGGCATCATCGCTTGGATCCTCATCGGGCTGCTGGCCGGCTTCGTGGCCAAGGCACTGATGCCGGGCAAGGACCCGGGCGGCGTCATCATCACCATGCTCATCGGCATCGCGGGAGGCCTGCTGGGCGGATGGCTCGGCAAGGTCATCTTCGGCGTCGACTCCATCGACGGCTTCTTCGACCTGTCCACCTGGATCGCCGCCATCATCGGCTCCGTCATCCTCCTGGCCCTCTACCGCCTCGTCACCGGTAACCGGCATTCCCACCGGCACGCCTGACCGCGGGCGGCAGGCCGCGCGGGCCCCTGCGAACGGCTCCCCCTCACATCGAGGGAGGGGCCGTTCGTTGTGCGGTCGGCCGCCGGTGGGGAGAGCGTTCACGCGGCCGGTCCACGGCTCCTTCGTCACTGGCGTACGCCACGCCGTCCGTGCTGACGAGCGCGTCCGGTGCGAATCGGCATCGCGGTCCTGTGCCGGTGTCCTGCCCGTTCCGTACGCTGGGGGCATGCGCATGCGCCCCACTCTGAGCTGGACGCCTACCGGAGACCTACGGCCCGGGACCACGGATCCGGAGCCGGTTGCCGATGCGCTGAGGACCGGCGGGGTGCTGGTGCTCAGCGGGGCGGGCATTTCCACTGAGTCGGGTATCCCCGACTACCGGGGCAAGGGCGGGAGCCTGAGTCGGCATACCCCGATGACCTACCAGGAGTTCACCGCCAGCGCCCGGGCCCGGCGCCGGTACTGGGCGCGCAGTCACCTCGGCTGGCGCACGTTCGGCCGCGCCCGGCCCAACGCCGGGCACCGGGCCGTAGCCGCGTTCGGGCGGCACGGGTTGCTCTCCGGCGTGATCACCCAGAACGTCGACGGCCTGCACCAAGCCGCCGGCAGCGAGCGCGTGGTGGAGCTTCACGGAGGGCTGGACCGGGTCGTCTGCCTTTCCTGCGGCGCCTTCAGCCCGCGTCGTGAACTCGCCCGGCGGCTCGAGGAGGCCAACGCGGGCTTCGAACCGGTGGCCGCCGGACTGAATCCGGACGGGGACGCCGACCTCACCGACGAACAGGTACGGGACTTTCGCGTGGTCCCCTGCTCAGGGTGCGGCGGCATCCTCAAACCGGACGTGGTGTTCTTCGGCGAAGCCGTTCCGCCGCGACGGGTCGAGCACTGCCGCGCACTGGTCCGGGAGGCGACCTCGCTGCTGGTCCTGGGTTCGTCACTGACGGTGATGTCCGGGCTCCGGTTCGTCCGTCAGGCAGCTCAGGCCGGAAAGCCCGTGCTGATCGTCAACCGGGACACGACCCGCGGCGACCAGCACGCCGTGACCCGCGTCGCGCTCCCCCTCGGGACGACCCTCACCACCCTGGCCGACCGACTGGGCATCCCCGTCGACGGCCGGGCGGCGACCTGAAGAGGCCCAGGACCGAAGCCCTCCACGGCTCAGTCCCCCTCGCGCTCCAGGGGCGCCGCATCAAGGAGTGTGGCGAGCACGTCCACGGCGCTGCCGTCGTGATCGCTGCCCGCCGTCCCGCTTCCACTCTGGAGGTTGGCCGACCGGTCGACTTCGAGCACGGACTCGGCGTGCGAGTTGTCGATGACGGTGATCAGGCTCCCGCTCGCGGCGGCCGGTGCCGCGCCACCCGCGAGGACGGCGACCGCGAGACAGGCGGCGGCCCGGACGCGCGCGCCGGTCACACCCTCACGCTCTCGCGTGCTCCGGGTACCGGGTGGTGGCGCGTGATGTTCTTGGTCAGCAGCCGGGTGGACTCCCCGACACCGACCTCCTCGCTCCCGTCCGCCGCGGGCAGCCGCCCGTCGGCGAGCCTCAGTTCGGCCAGGGCCGTATCCATGGCCTTGTGCGCGGCGAAGAGGCACGGTGTGCTGTAGATGGCCACGTCGACGCCGAGGTCGGTCAGCTCGCTGAGGGACAGGCGGGGCGACTTGCCGCCGGCGATCTGGTTGAACAGCAGCGGCTTGCCGCCGACCGCCTCGCGGATCCGCTCGATCCACTCCACGCTGCGTACCCCGTCCACCAGTACGACGTCGGCGTCCGTCGCCGCCAGGGCCTGCGCCCGGTGGATGATGTCGGCCTCCTCCGTCGCGTCGGTACGGGCGACGACGACCATGTCCTGGCGGGTGGCCAGCACCATGTCCAGCTTCTCCAGGTACTCCGCCAGCGGCAGCACCTGCTTGCCGTCGGCGTGCCCGCACCGCCGCGGACGCTTCTGGTCCTCGAGGATGACGCCGGAGGCACCCATCCGCTCCAGGATTTCCACGACGTGACAGGCCACCTCGGGGTCGACGTACCCGTCGTCGATGTCGACGAGGAGGTGGTGGCGGGGGAAGGCACCGCGGAGCCGCTGGACGAAGGCCACCATGTCGGGCCAGGCGATGAAACCGATGTCCGGCAGCCCGTAGTAGGAGGCGGCGAATCCGAACCCGGACACGAACATCCCGTCGTAGTGCTGGGCCGCCACGGAGGCCGAGTACATGTCGTACACCCCGATCAGGGGGGTGGTGCCCGGCTTGGCGATCTGTTCCCGCAGCTTGTTGCCGTAAGTCATCGTTCGGTTCCTCCGAGGGGCGCGTCGGCACAGGGAAGGGCGGGAGCCGCCGCAACACGACGGCTCTTTACGCAATGTGGATCTTCCCTTGGTGAAGTACAGACCCTTCGCTTGTGAAGGCTTTACTCACCCCAACGGCGCAGCGCGTTCACCACAGAAACGTTATGCGGCGCCGTCCGGTCGTACGGTGCGCATCCGCCCGTACGCGTACACGCAGCCCGCCAGGGCCAGGTCCGACAGGAGCATGAAGCCGATCGAGTAGGAGTCCTTGGCGCTGTACACGGCGCCCATGACCAGGGGCGGTACGAAGCCGCCCAGGCCTCCCACCGCACCGACGATGCCGGTGACGCTGCCCACCTGGGCCTGCGGCGTCACCTGCGCCACCAGGGCGAAGACGCTGCCGCTCGCCGTACCGAGCCCCGCCGCGATGCACAGGAAGCAGATGGTTCCGACGGGATCCAGGGCGGGGTCGAATGCCTGGACGATGGCGAGCAGCGCGACGAAGCCGAGGGCCGCCGCCGTCACCGAGGCCGGGTGGACGCGGTCGGCCAGCCAGCCGCCGAAGGGACGGGCGATCACGGTCAGGAGGGCGAATCCGGCCGCCTTGGTGCCCGCGTCGGTCGGCGAGAGCCCGTACCAGGTCTTCAAGTACGTCGGCAGGTACACCCCGAAGGCAACGATGCCGCCGAAGCCGATCGCGTACAGAGCGGACAGCTCCCAGGTCACCCGCAGCCGACCGGCCCGGCCGAGCCGGGTGGGCAGCGAGTCGCTCGGCACCGGGCGGCCGGGGCGGTCCCTGATCAGGAGGGCCGCGAGCACGGCGTACAGGGCGAGTGCGGCGGCCACCACGAGGAAGGGCAGGGTCTCGCCGTGCCTGGCCATCCGCGGAGTGAAGTAGCCCGAGAGCGCGACCCCGCCCATACCCATGCCGAAGACCCCGAGTCCGAAGCCGCGCCGGGCGGGCGGGAACCAGGAGTTGACCAGCGGGACCCCGATCGCGAAGGTCGTTCCCGCCAGGCCGAGCACAAAGCCGACGGCCAGCGTCGCGGCGTACGAGTGGCGCGCCGGGATCAGCAGCAGCACCGGCACGATGGTGAGCGCGGAGACCAGCGGGAACATCAGGCGTGCGCCGTAGCGGTCGGTGAGCGCGCCCACCGGGACGCGGCCGACGGAGCCGACGATCACGGGCACCGCGACCAGCAGGGACTGCTGGACCGAGCTCAGCCCGAGCCGGTCCCGGTAGTCGCTGCCCAGCGGCGCGATCAGGTCCCAGGCCCAGAAGGTGAGCACGAATCCGACCGTGGCCACGAACAGATTGCGGTAGGCGGCGGGCGAAGGCTTCTCGGTGGCTGCCACGGCACCACGCTACGAACCGCCGACCTGCCGGGCGCGACGGGCTGCGCTGTTCGGCTCAGTGCGCCGGGCGCCCGCGGCAGCACCGGGGATGGGACTCCCGCCCGGTCGCGCCCGGTCGCGCCCACCCGACGCGGACAACCGCCGCCGGGGTTCCGCTCCTCCCCCGCGGACTGCGCGGGCGGCGGATCATGCGGCACGGTCCACCGTCCTGGGCGACCGCGCCGGTACGAAGGCCCCGCGGGCGCGATGGCTCGGGGAGAACCTTCGCGGCTTCGCGGTGCACGGCTGATCTCAGCTCTGTGCCGGCGCTCGCGCTTCGATCAGGAACCGGTGGTCGTGCACGGTGAATCCGCCGGCGATGCGGATGCGCTGGTCAAGTCGCCGTAGCCCGGGTTCGTGCTCGGAGAGCTCAAATCCGGGAAACTGCCAAGGTATGGCGCGCAGTTGGAAGACGACCGCTCCGATGTCGTGGAAGGTGTACGGACTCATCTCCTCCAGGGCCACGGTCACCTGAAGGCCCGCGCCTTCCAGGGCCTCAATGGCGACGTCCAGGGTCCAGCTGTCGGAAGTGGCTGGTGAGGGGATGCCGAGGACTTCGTTCAGCCCCAACTGGTTGCGGCTGCCGACCTGCTGGGTGAGGAGCCGGCCCCGCGGCGCGAGTGCGGTACGGATGCTGGCCGCATCCAGCGCTCCATGCCGGTTCAGGACGAGGTCGAAGGGCCCGGGAGGCAAGCGCGAACCCGATGCGTGGTGGACCTCCACTCCCAGGGGGTCGAGGCGTTTGCGGGCCGGACGGACGTTGGGAGACCAGTTCTCGGTGGCCGCGCTCCGCGGCGGAAGCGGGGCGAGCGAGGCAAGGAACTCTCCGCCGCCGGTGTCGACGTCCAGGAGGCTTCGCGCACGCTGGAGCAGGACGCGAGCGCGCTGCCCGTAGTCCCAGGAGGGTCCCTTGCCGCCCGCGCGGCCCTTCAGCCAACCGAAGTCCCAGCCCGTCATGGTGGCCTGCCGGGCTTCCGCGACGAGCGTCTCGTAGTCGTCGGCGGTCGTCATGGGAGCACGCTTGCCTCTCGCTTGCCGAGGAGTGGTACGGATTTCGTTGCGCGGGATGCCATTGCGGATGGATCACGCCTGACCATGGCTCGCCCACCGCGCTTGGCGCGCGGTGCCGGATCGGCGACCGTCACCGGGCGGGCAGCTGCGCGGCGACGAGGACGTTCCCGTACAGGTCCGCGAAGTGCAGGGAACTGCTTTCGCCCTCCTCTCGCTCGTCCCACACCCGCGCCCCGTGAGCGCGCAGGTGTCTGCCGGTCTGCCGCACATCGTCGGTGTAGAGGACGAGCAGGGGCTGACCACCGCACTGACGGCCGATCAGCGCACGCTCCCGCGCCGTGGTCGCCGTCATCAGCCACAGGCCTACGTGCGTCTGGCCGGGCAGACCGATGTGCAGATAACGGTAGTCACCGGCCGCCTGATCGTGCAGGACCGAAAAGCCCAGGACGTCCCGGTAGAAGGCCAGGGCGGATTCGGCATCCGCGACGAGCACCACCGTGCGCCCGAGTGCGGAGAAGGGCTTCGGGTCGGGAGTTGGAGCCATGAGGGAAACCTCCTTGGTTACACGTGTAACAATAGCAGCCTCCACACCCATCCACGGTGTGCGCGCGGCGCGCTGCTCTGCTGTGCCGCCCTGCGTCGTCGGGAACTTCGGAGCGTTGATGTCCACCTCACCCCAGCCGATGCCCCTGCCCTTCTCCTGGGCCGCGCAGGAGCACCACCTCGTCGCCCACCTTTCGGCACTGATCCGCCTGGACACCTCGAACCCGCCGGGCAATGAGATCGCCGTCGCGCGGTACCTCTCCCGTGAACTGTCCCTTTCCGGCATCGCGCACGAGGTCCTGCAGTCCGAGCCCGGACGGGCCAACCTCGTCGCCCGGCTGCCCGGATCGGGGCAGGAGCCGCCGCTCATGCTGCTGGGCCACGCCGACGTGGTCGGCGCGGGGCCCGGCGGATGGAGCCGCCCGCCCTTCTCGGGCGAGGTCGCGGACGGCCGTGTGTGGGGTCGCGGGGCGCTCGACATGAAGGGGCAGGTCGCCGCGAGCCTGTTGGTCATGCAACTGCTCGCCGCGCACCAGATACGGCTGACCCGGGATGTGCTGCTGGTGGTCACCGCCGACGAGGAGGCCGGCAGTCGGCTGGGCGCGTACTGGCTGTGGGAGAACCACCGCGGTCTCGTCGAAGCCGAATTCGCCTTCAATGAAGGCGGCGGCCAGCGCTTCACGACTCCCGGCGGACCCGTCTACACCGTCCAGGTGGCCGAGAAGGGCAGCGCCCGGATGCGGGTCACCGCCCGCGGCCCGGGCGGCCACGCCTCCGTCCCGCGCTCGCAGTCGGCGGTGTTCACGCTGGCCGAGGCCCTGCTGCGGCTGCGCGCGTTCGCCCCGGAGTCGGTGCTGCATCCGACGGCGCGGCGCATGCTCAGCACCTTGGCGGACCTGCACCCGGGGGCTGGCGCGGAGGCGATCGACCGGTTGCTGCGGGACCCGACCTGGGCCCGTGCGCACAGCCTGCCGATCGATCCCGTGCTGCGGGAGTTCGTCGTCGCCGGGCTGCACAACACCGCCACCGCCACGGTGCTGTCCGCGGGACACCGGCAGAACGTGGTGCCCGTCGAGGCGAGCGTGGTGCTGGACGGCCGCCTGCTGCCGGGTGAGTTGCCCGATCGGTGGGTGGAAGAGGTCCGGAAGGCGCTCGGTGACCGCGTCGAGGTCTCGCTGCTGCACGGCAGAACGAGCCACGGCGTGCACGACGACCCGGATCTCCTGCGGGCTCTGGGCGAAACCGTCGCGGCCCACGAACCGGGGGCGCGGGTGCTGCCGTACATCAATCCGGCAGCCACGGACGCCCGCGCCTTCCCCGACACGAAGGTCGTCGGATTCTTTCCGTCCGCGAGTGACGCGGACATCATGCGCCTCATCCACGCACCGGACGAACACGCCCGCATCACCGACCTCATGTTCGGCGGGAAATGCCTGCTCGACGTGATCCTCAGGCTGTCGGCATGACGGGCGGGATCAGTGCCGATCGTCCGCGACGAACCGCACGGTCCCGTCCCCACCGCGCTGGAGGAGTCCTGCCGTTGGGGCGGGGCCAGCGGCAAGACTGGGCACGTCCGGTTCGATGAACTGCACCGGGTGGTGCACCAGGTCGCCGGTGATCACTGCGCGCTCCTCCCCTGATTCGACCACGACGGCGACCTGGCCGAGGGTGCCGGGAGCCGCTTCCAGGCGAACGCCGTCGCACACCCGGTGGCCGGCATCCACGAGGTCGACGAGACCCTCGTGGACCAGGGGCTGCATCGTGTCGTTGAGGTCGGCGCCCGCTTCGCCGAGCCACGTCGTGTCCAGCATCCGGAGCATCGGCACCGAGGGTCGGGCGTTGCCCACGCACGTGTCGAGCGGGTGGGGGGGTGTGACTTCCGGCGGTGGGGGTGTGACTTCCGGCAGGGCCACAAATACTGGTGCACATAGCCGCACTGGCCGGAAATACCTGCCCAATTTGGTGACAAGCGCACTGATGTTTCATCATCATGACTGCGCGTCACCTTTTGACGCGCGTCGAGGAGGCGGGGGCGCCGGGGGGTCCCCCGTTCACACCGGTCGAGCCCGCGGGCGAGTTCTCGCCGCGCCCCGCCGGGACTCCCGTCCCCATCCCGTCACCTAGGCAAAGGCCCATGTCCGCCCAGCAACTCTCGGACCTCATACTTTTCGCCCGGCACAACTCGCCGTTCTACCAGGACCTCTACGCATCCCTGCCGCCTCACGCCGACCGCCTCACCGACCTGCCGGTGGTCGAACAGAAGGCGTTCTGGGCGGCCAACTCCCTTCCAGACAGCCGCGTGTTGACCGGCCCGCTCAGCGAGGCCACGGTCTACAAGACCGGCGGCACCACCGGGTCCCCGAAGTTCTCCGTCTACACACGCGACGAGTGGCGCACCTTCGTCACCTCCTTCGGCCAGGGACTCGTGGACACGGGCCTGCGCCCGGGACACCGCGTCGCCGACCTCTTCTACGCCGGGGAGCTGTACGCCAGCTTCCTCTTCGTCCTCGACTCGCTCGCCCACGCGCCCGTCGACAACGTCCGCCTGCCCATCGGCGGCGGCGCACCGCTGGAGTCGACGATCCCCACCCTGAGCGATCTCGCCGCCCAGGTACTGGCCGGCACGCCCACCACCCTGTGCCGACTCGCCGAGCAGACCCTCTCGTCCGCTGTCCGGCTCGACTCGGTGGAGTTGCTCCTCTTCGGCGGCGAGGCGCTCTTCGACGACCAACGGCGCCTGCTGACCACCGCCTTCCCCCGCGCCGAGGTGCGTTCCGTCGGATACGCCAGCGTCGACGCCGGCCTGCTCGGCCGCCCCGTACCCGGCCCCGACGCCCGGGTGCACCGGGCCTTCACCCCGTACTCGGTCATCGAGATCCTCGACGACTCCACCGACGAGCCCATCACCGAGCCGGGACGACCCGGCCGGGTCGTCGTCACCAGCCTCTTCCGGCGCCTCATGCCGATCATCCGCTACCCCGCGGGCGACCGGGCCGAGTGGACCGGAACCGGCCCCGGCCACTTCCGGATCCTCGGCCGCGCCGAAGAGGGCGTACGGGTCGGCCCCGTCTCCCTCTACACCCAGGACGCCCAGGACGCCGTGGCCGCGGCGGACACCGCGGGGCAGGTGGCCGGCATGCAGCTCGTCGTCCGCCGCTGGGACGGCCGCGACGGGCTCGTCCTGCGGCTGGCGACGACCCCCGGTGACGACGCCTCGGGCCAGGCCGTAGGTGGCCGGGATGCGCTGGCCAGGGCCGTGGTCAGGGAGCTGGAGACCGTACGGCCGCTGTATCCGGACAGCGTGCGCGCCGGGTTCGTGCACCCGCTGTCCGTGGAGTGGGCGGGCCACCGCGACCTCGCCGTCAACCCGCGCTCGGGCAAGCTCGTCCGGGTCCTCGACGAGAGGCCCACCGCATGACCACCTCACCCATGGCCGCACACGAGACCGAAGCCGGGGCGGAAGCCGGGGCAAGGGCCGAGGCCGACGGCCGGCGCGCTCCGCTGATCCTGCGCAACCGCGCCTTCGGCGCCGTGTGGCTCGGCCAGGTCCTCACCCAGGCCGCCGTGCGCATGTTCCAGGTCGGCGTGTCCTGGTGGATCGTCGCCTACGCCGTCCACGACGCCCGCGGCCTGGCCTCCGGGTTGTTCATGGCGGCCTGCACCCTGCCAGCCGTGGCGCTGGCGCCCGTCGTGGCCGGGGCCGTCGCCCGGTTCGCGCACCGTTCGGTGCTGCGGACCGCCGCCGGACTGGCCGGGGCCGCCTCGGCCGCCCTCGCGGTCTGGGCGTACGGAGGCGGGCTGCCGCTCGCCACCGTGTACGCCGCCGGCCTCGCCCTGGCGACCTGCCAGGCGTTCTTCGACCCTTGCCTGACCACCTCGGTGCCCGAACTCGTCGACGACGCCGACATCGAGACGGCCACCGGCTTCGAGCTGTCCACCCAGTCCCTGGCCGGCCTCGGCGGGGCGTTGCTCGGCGCCCTCACCGTCGACCGGGCCGGCGTGGCCGGGCTGGCCGCCGGCTGCGCGGCCGCCTACCTCCTCGCCGCCCTCCTCGTCGCGAGCGCCCACTTCCGCACCGCCGCTACCACGGCCACCGCCACCACCGCGTCCGCCCCGGCGGCAGCCGTGCCCCAGCGGCGCACGCTCCGCCGCATCCTCGGCGAACTGCCCTACGTGCGGCGGATCCTGGTCTGCTTCGCGGCGGCCAACCTCTTCACCACCGCCGTGTTCGTCGTCATCCCCCTCTACACCCGCTCGGTCCTCCAGGGCGGCGGCGGCACGGTGGCGCTGCTGGAGGCCTCCCTGGGCACCGGTGCGCTCGTCGGCGCCTTCACCGGCACCCGCGTGCCGGGGCGGCCCACGGTCGCCGGCGCCTACTGTCTCGGCCTCATGGCCCTCGCCCTGGCGCTGCCCGGGCTGATCGCGCACCGGCCGGTCGTCGCGGGCTGCCTGGCCGTGGCCGGCTGGTGTGCCGGGGCCGTCAGCGTCCGCTTCGTGGCCCTCTTCCAGCGGCTGGTGCCGGCGGCGGACAAGCCCGGCTTCTTCGCCGTGATGCAGGCCGTGCTGGGGGCCTCCCTGCCGGTGGCCTCGCTGGTGTTCGGCACCGCCGGTGACTTCCTGTCGCCCCAAACGCTGTGCCTGGTACAGGGAATCGGCCTGCTCCCCGCCGCCTGCGCGCTGGCCCTGCTCGGATCCCCCGCAGCGGATGCGGATCGGCGTACGGAACCCGCCGGAGGCAGCCGATGAACCCCGTCATCACCCCGGCCACCAGCGCGGACATCGCCGAGCTGCGCCAGCTCTACTACGCCGTCTACGGGCCGCACTACCCGGTGGCCCTCGGCACCGACCCGGCCGAGATGGCCCGGCTCATGGCAGACCCGCACTCCCTGTGGCTCGTCGGCCGCTGCGCCGACACCGGCGCCCTGACCGCGTCCGCCGCCATCCACGGTGAGCCGGGCAGCCGCATCGGACGCCTGGAGGGCATCGCCGTCCACCCCGGGCACCGCTCGGCGGGCCTGGCCGCCGCCCTGACCGAGGCACTGTGCGCCGGGATGCTGGACACGGGGCGGCTGGACTCGGTGTACGCGACCGTACGCACCGTCAGCACCGGTCCGCAGCGCGTCGTCGCGCGCAACGGCTTCCGCCCCCTGGGCATCCTGCCCAACGCGGTGGATCTCCGCAGCCGCGAAAGCCTCGCACTCTACGCGCGTCACTCCGCCGGTGTGCTCGATCGCCGGATCCCCGTCACCGAAGTACCCGCCCCGCTACTGCCGTTGCTGCGCACCGCCGAGGCCGCCCTCGGTATCGGCTACCCCGGGGTCCGAGCCGCCGCCGGGCCGCTCCCGGCGCCCGCGCCGCAAGGAGGCGTCGAACGGCTGGAGATGATCGAGGCGCCCGCCTTCGTACGCCGCCGCTTCCGCGAGCAGTTCCCAGGCGCCGAGGGCTGGTTCTACCCGCTGCACACCCCGAACGTGCTGCTCACGCCCGAAGACGGCCGCTTCGAGGTCTACGCCTACCTCAACCGCGCCGGCGGGTACGCCTCCCTGCTGACCGCCCACCCCGACCCGGCCGCCGCGGAGGCGTACCTCGAACCCGTCACCCGCGCCCTGGCCCGTGCGGGCGCCGGCTACGTCGAGGCCCTGGTGCCGCTCGCACACCAGGAGGCCCTCTCGGCCTTCCTGGCCCAGGGGTTCGTCGCCGGAGCCCTTTACCCGGCGATGCGTGCGGACGGCGACGGCTTCCACGACTACGCCGTCCTGTCCCGCTCCAGCGAGCGGATCGACTTCCGCGGCGTCGCCGTCGAACCGCCCCTCCAGCCCTATCTGGACTGCTACGTGTCGGCCTGGGCGTCGACCCACCTGCCCACTTCATCCGAGGTTGCCTCATGAGCCCCATGAACCCCACGAACCCCATGAACCCCCATCTTGCGCCGGTCGCCGTCCCCGACCCGGCCCTCCTGCCGCACGTACAACAGCTGTGCGACCTGACCGACCCGTACGCCTTCGGGCCCGCCGAGGACGAGCTGTTCGCCGCCGCCATGGCGGAGACCAACGCCTGGCACACCGAGCGCTCCGCGTTCTTCCGCTCCCTGTACGACGCCACTCCCCCGGCCGAGCCGTACCGCGCGCCGCTCGTCCACGCGAACTTCTTCAAGCGCCACGAGGTGCTCTCCATCCCGCGCGAGGAGGTCGAGCTGCACCTGACCTCCTCCGGCACCACCGGCCAGAAGTCGCAGATGTTCTTCGACCGGTGGACCATCCGCTCCGCCCAGCGCATGGTCGCCCGGATCTTCGAGCGCAACGGCTGGATCACCCCCGACCAGGAGGTCAACTACCTCCTGTACAGCTACGAGCCGGCCCCCTCGCTCAACCTCGGCACCGCCTTCACCGACAACTACCTGTGCGATTTCGCCCCCGCGCGCAGCGTCGAGTACGCACTGCGCAACACCGGCGGCGACCACGAGTTCGACCCCTTCGGCTGCATCGCCGCGCTGCGCCGCTTCGAGCGGGAGGACGCGCCGGTCCGCATCCTCGGTTTCCCTGCCTTCCTCTTCTTCACCCTGGAGCGGATGCGGGCCATGGGACTGCCTCCGCTGCGCCTGCCCGAGGGCTCCCTCGTCGTCCTCGGCGGCGGCTGGAAGGGGCACGCCGACCGGCGCATCGGCAAGGAGGAGCTGTACGCGCGCGTCACCGAGCAGCTCGGCATCCCGGGTGAGCGGATCCGCGACACCTTCGGGTCGGTGGAGCACTGCATCCCGTACATCGAGTGCGACCACCACCGGCTGCACGCGCCCGTCTGGTCCCGGGTGACGATCCGCTCCACCCGCACGCTGGAACCCCTGCCGTACGGCGAGCGGGGCTACCTGCACCTCGTGTCGCCGTACATCACCTCGGTACCGGCGCAGAGCGTGGTCATGGGCGACCTCGCCTCCCTGCAGCCGGGCGACGCCTGCGGGTGCGAGCTTCAGACCCCCTGGTTCACCGTCCACGGCCGTGCCGGGGTGAGCCGCAACCGCAGCTGCGCGGTGGCCGCAGCGGAACTGATGAAGGGAATGGCGTAACCATGACCGTGCACCACCACTACTGGCAGGGCGAGTTCATCGGCGACGAGGAGGCCGGGCGCCGTCTCGCGGACCTGCCCGCCGCCGTGGAGGCCGCGCTGGCCGAGGGGCTGGAGACCGAGACCGTCCTGGCCGCCTGCGACGCCCTCGCCACCGCCCTGTGCGACCCGGCCCACCCGCTGCACGCCCGGCTCGCGCCTCACCTGCCCGAGGGCGAGGATCCGGCCGTCCTGGCCGAGCTCGGCGGCCTGCTCGGTCGGCGGGAGCTGACCCGCAAGCTGCGCCGCGAACTCGGCAGCGCGACTCCCGGCCGGCTGAACCGGGCGGATCCGCGCGAGACGGTCTACGAGGCGTGGGCTCCCGTCGGCCTGGTCGCCCACATCGCCCCGGGCAACGCCGCGACGGTCGCGCCGCTGAGCATCGTCGAGGGCCTGCTCGCCGGGAACGTCAACATCCTCAAGACCAGCAGCGCCGACACCCTCCTGACCCAGCACCTGATGGCCGAGCTCGCGGCCCTGGACCCGAGCGGTGCGCTGGCCGCGCGGATCGTCGTCCTGCGCTACCCGTCCTCCCGGCAGGAGTGGCTGCGCCTGATGTGCGCGCCCGCGGACGCCGTCGCCGTATGGGGCGGGGAAGGGGCCGTCGAAGGGGTGGCAGCCCATGTGCCGGCCGGCTGTCGGCTGGTGGAGTGGGGGCACCGGATCTCCTTCGCGTACCTGACGAGCGACGCCTGGTCGGATGCCGGCACGCTCGACGCCCTCGCGGACGATGTGTGCCTGTACGAGCAGCAGGCGTGCTCCAGCCCGCAGGTGGTCTACCTCGACACCGAGGACGAGGGCGTGGTGTTCGCCTTCGCGGAGCGGTTCGCCGCCGTCCTCGCGGCGCGGCCGCCGGCCGTGACGGCCGCTTCGGCGGGTGGGGCCAGCGGGGCGGGCGAGCCGGATCCCGCCGAGGCGGCCGAGCTGAGCACCACCGAGCTGGTGGCCCGGCTGGAGGAACACCTGGGACTGACCCGGGTGTTCGCGGCGCCCGACGGTTCCTGGCGGGTCATCGCCGACACCCGGTCCCCGCTCACCGCCTCGCCGCTGCACCGCAGCGTGTGGGTCAAGCCGCTGCCCCGCAAGCGGCTGGTCGCCACCCTGCGCCCGATGCGCCGCTATCTGCAGACGGCGGGCCTCGCCGGCAGCCGGAACGACATCGCCGAGCTGTCGCGCACCGCCCTCGCCGCGGGCGTCACCCGCGTCACGCCGGTCGGCGCCATGCTGGACAGCTACACGGGCGAGCCGCACGACGGCGTCTACGCCCTGCAGCGGTACAGCCGCCGCGTCGCGGTCCAGGCCGACCCGGCCCGCTTCGCCACCACCGCCTGCCTGGACGACCTGGCCCGCCCCGTGATCCTGCCGCGGCCCGCCGGCCCGCTGCTGGGCAAGGAGGACGTGCAGGAGCGGGGCTCCCAGGTGGCGCGGGCCGATGCCGAGCTGTACTTCCGCAGCGGCGGCAGCACCGGCACGCCCACGCTGTCGATCTTCAGTTACGACGACTACGACACCCAGATGCACGCCGCCGCCCGCGGCCTGCTCGCCGCCGGCTACGACCCGGTCGGGGACCGCACCGCCAACCTCTTCTACTGCGGCGGCATGTACGGCAGCTTCATCAGCTTCTTCTCCGTGCTGGAACGGCTCGGAGGGGTGCAGCTGCCGCTGTCCGCGGGGCCCGACCACCGTGCCACGGCGCAGGCGCTGATCGACCACGGGGCGGACACCCTCTTCGGGATGCCGTCCTACCTGTGGCAGCTGCTGCACGCGGAGGCGGACGCGCTGCGCGCGTACGGAGGCCTGCGCAAGGTCTTCTACGGCGGCGAGCACTTCACTCAGGAGCAGCAGCGCACCCTGAAGGACACGTTCGGCATCGAGGTCGTCCGCTCGATCACCTACGGCAGCACCGACCTAGGCCCGCTGGGCTACCAGTGCACCGAGAGCTCCGGCGGTGTCCACCACCTGCACGCCGACCTCCACACGATGGAGATCCTGGAGCCGGCCGAGGACCGGCCGGTGGCCCCGGGCGAGACGGGCCGGCTGGTCTTCACCACGCACGCCAGGCGCGGCCAGCACCTGGGCCGGTACGTGATAGGCGACCTCGGCCGGGAGATTCCGGGCCGCTGCGCCTGCGGCCGGACGGCACCCCGCTTCGAGCTGAGGGGGCGCACGGGCGACGTGATGCGGGTGGCGACGCACTTCCTCAACCACCGACGCTTCCTGGCCCTGGCCGAGGAACAGGGCGGCCACCGCGGTGAGCTGCAGATCCGGCTCGACCGTACGGACGTGCGCGAGCGGCTGACCGTACGGGTGGAGCGGGCCGGGGCGACGGACGCGGAGCGGCTGCGGGGGGTCTTCCTGTCCGGCTACCCGGAGCTCCGCTCGGCGGTGGCGGAGCAGCTGCTGGACCTGGTGGTCGAGGCGGTCGACGGCGCGTCGCTGCACCGCAGCCCGACCAGCGGCAAGCTCCTCGCGGTGGTGGACGCACGCGGCTAGTGCTGTGGCCGGACGAGGAGGGGCCGGGCCGGCCCGGGCCCTCCTCGCCCGGCAGCGGCAGCGGTTGTCTCGCCGCGTCCGGGGTCAGGGGGCGGGGGCCGTGTGCGTGGGGGCGAACATGCGGAGCAGGGCGGGGAGGACCAGAACGCTCGGGCCGGGGGTGGCGAGGGCTGCGGTCAGATCGCGCTCCATGTCCTCGGGGGTGGTCAGAGAGGCCGGGACGGCGAAGGATTCGGCGAGTCGGACGAAGTCCGGGCGGGTGAGTTCGGTCGCGGTGGCTTCGCCGAAGGTGTCCGTCATGTAGTCGCGCAGGATGCCGTAGCCGCCGTCGTCGACGATCAGCCAGGTGACGTTCAGGCCGAGCTGGCGGGCGGTGGCCAGCTCGGCGATCGAGTACATTGCCCCGCCGTCCCCGGAGACCGCGAGCAACGGCCAGTTCGGACCAGACGGCCGCCGCGCTCCAGGTGCACCGCAACACCGTGCGCCACCGCATCGGCCGCGTGGCCGAGCTACTCGGCACCGACCTCCAGGATCCGGATGTCCGGATGGAGCTGTGGTTCGCCTTGCGCTGGCTGCCCGGCGAGCGCCCGGCCGGGGGCGGGGGCGCCGACGACCGGCCGTGACGCGGCGCCCGTCAATGGAGGCGGGGGCGGCGCATGGCCTGGACGGGCGGCGGGCGGCGCCGACACCGGGCCGGTCAGCCCTCCTTGCCGTTGTCCTCGGTGCGCGTGTGGGCGACCAGGGCGTTGGCGTGGCCGTGTCCCAGGCCGTGTTCGGACTTGAGCCAGGCGACGAGCTCCATGTGCTGGGTCAGCGGCGAGGACCGGATGAGGTCCTTCCACTCCGCGATCGGGCGGCCGTACTTCTTCTCGATCGAGGGAAAGTAGCTGGCAGGGCCGTTCACAGTGTCGGACATGAGGTACTCCGTTTCAGACGGCGCTTCGGTGTCGTTGGTGGGTAGACCCCGGCAGGAACGAGAACTCATCGGCCCCGCGGACATGAATCACAGGGGCGACGAGGCGGAGGTCAGTGCGGCGGCGACGATCTCCGGGAAGAGGTCGAGCGGCGGGCAGTTCCAGTCGCCGTTGACGTACATGACGGCCACCTTTCCGCCGTCGCGGGTGCCGTAGAGGTACGACCAGTTGCCGGTGATCATGCCGCCGTGGCCGAAGGCGGTGGTGCCACATGGCACAAGGGAGGTCTTCACCAGTTCCTCCGGCGTCCACCGGTCGAAGCGGTGCGCCAGCAGCTCCGGACTGGAGTAGCGCCGGACCATGTCCGCGTCCAGGGTGAACGCGAACAGCCCGCTGCGGTGGCTGAGCAGGTGACGGATGGTGATCCGGTTGCCGTCGTGGCCTTTGCCGCGGATCAGGCCCGGCAGCCACTTCTCCACCGTGTCCTCCAGGCTCAGCACGTACTCGGCCGCCAGCTGAAGTATCACGGTGGCGGTGAACGTCTTGGTGATGCTGCCGACCCGGAACTGCTCCTCGGCCTGCCGCGTGCGGCCGGTCCCCAGCTCGGCGGTGCCGGCCGAGCCGAACCACCGCCGGCCGCCGTCGCGGTCGCGGACTTCGACCACGATGCCCGGGAAGCCGTGCCTACACCGAGACGCCCGGCGTCTTCGGCGCCCCACCTCGACCGTCGCCCGCGAGGTGATGCGCAACGGCGGCCCCACCGGCTACCGGGCGGACCGGGCCCACCACGCGACACAGCGCCGCGCCCGCCGCCGCCCGACTCCGGACCGGACCGCAACCGCACCCGCACCCGCACCCGCACCCGCCACCCCGGCCCCGGGCGCCGACTCCTTCGGACGCGACCCGGCGGTCGTGCGGGAGTTCGCCGACCGGTTCACCGAGCTGCTCGTCCACGCCGGGATCCCCCGGATGATGGCCGGGGTGCTCGCCTGCCTGTACACCTCCGACACCGGAACCCTGACCAGCGCCCAGCCCGTTCAGCGGCCCTACTCGCCGAAGCCGCCCAGGAGGGCGCAGGCGCACTCGGCACCGCCGCACCCGCCGGAGTCCGGCTGGCGGACATGGGCCGGTTCCTCGACCGGGTGGGCCAGGACCTCGTCCGGTCCGCCGAACACTGGCAGAGCGTCTTCACGGCCCAGCGCGATGCCCGGCATCAACCCCCACGCCGGCCGACGGCGCGCCGGGTCGCCCGTACGGGGCAACCCGGCACCACGAAGGCCGGATGATCCCGAGCAGCGGGTACAGGGATTCGGGGACGGCAGCGGCCGTCCCGCGGATGGTGACGTGGAGGAGAGCCGTGGACGGGATCGTGCTGCTCAAGGAAGACCACAAGACGGTGGAGAAGCTGTTCAAGCAGTTCGAGAAGGCCGGTGACAGCGCACACGCCGAGAAGCGGAAGATCGCCGACCAGGTGATCGAGGAACTCACCACCCACACCTGGATCGAGGAGAAGATCTTCTACCCGGCCGCGCGTGAGGCCTCCCCGGACACCAAGGACCACGTCCTCGAGAGCATCGAGGAGCACCACGTCGTGCTGTGGATGCTCTCCGAGCTCAAGGGCCTCGACCCGAGCGACGAGCGGTTCGACGCCAAGATGAGCGTCCTGATGGAGAACGTCCGCCACCACGTCGAGGAAGAGGAGAAGGAGTGGTTCCCCGACGTCCGCAAGGCCATGGGCCGCAACCGTCTCACCGAACTCGGAGCCCAGATGGAAGCGGCCAAGAAGAAGGCCCCCGGTGATCCCCTCGCCGTCCCCAGCGCCGACAAGTAGACGCCCACCGCCCGGCGAAACGGCGTACGCCACCCGGGGTCACTCTGCGCGCGATACCCGGACGCTCGTGAGCTTCGTGTCGACCGCGTCCGGTACGACCATGCCTGCCTCGATCCCGGAGCGCAGGTAGAGCAGAACGTCCTGGGTGAGCCGTTCCCCGGGCAGCGCCGCCGGGATCCCCGGCGGGTACGGGGTCAGCATCTCGGCAGCGATCCGCCCGTGGGCCTTGTCCCAGGGGACCTGTTCCGTCCGGCCGAAGTAAGCGTCGCGGGGCAGGGCCGCCTGCTCCAGCCGGATCCGGGACGGCGGCGGCACGTGGACGGGTTGGCCGGTCCGAAGCTGCGCGGCGTGGGTGGCCAGGTCGGTCAGGGCCGTCAGCAGGACATCGGCGGTGCCCGCGTCGTCGGCGTGGGTGAGCTGGGCGCTGATGCGCCGGTGGTCGGCGACGTGGAGGTTGATCCGGTGGTGCCGGCGCAGCCAGTCGGCGGCCCGGTATCCGGTGACCTCCCATGCGCTGATGTCGATGATGATCTGCAGGGGGTCCATGTCCGCTGCCCGGCCGGGGCCGCAGAAGTCGTCCCGGCCGTGCACCCGCATGCCGTCGATGCGGGAGATGCGCTCGCGGGTCTGCGCGGCGAGGGCGAGTGCGTCGTCGTAGAGGACTCGGCCCTGTTCGACCATCTGCCGGCGCCAGCCGTCCAGCGCGGCGTAGATGAGGACAGAGGGGCTGGTCGTGCCCAGCAGGTCTTCGCGGCTCTTGAGTACTTCGGGTGCGACCAGGTCGCCCTGGAGGTGGAAGACCGAGCTCTGTTCCAGGCCGGAGCCCATCTTGTGTACGGAGGTCACGCACACGTCGGCGCCGGCGTCCATCGCCCAGGTGGGCAGGTCGGGGTGGAAGGGCAGGTGGGCGCCCCAGGCCTCGTCGACGATCAGGGGTCGGCCCCGCCGGTGACAGACGTCGGCGATGGCGGCGAGGTCCGAGCAGGTGCCGTACGGGGTCGGTGTGGTCACCAGTGCGCCGCGGGCGTCGGGGTGCTCGGCGAAGGCCGCCTCGAAGGCCTCGGCGGTCGGCGGGTGGGCGAGGTGGCGTTCGGCGTCCCACTGGGGGTCCACCCAGACGGGCCGTATGCCGGAGAGGATCAGGCCCGAGACGACCGACTTGTGGGCGTCCCGGCCGACCAGCAGTTTCTCGTGGGGTCCGGCGACGGCCAGCATGGCGGACTTCACCGACAGGGAGCTGCCGCAGGTGGAGAAGAACGCGTGGTCGGCGCCGACGGCCTCGGCCATCAGCGCCTGTGCCGCCTCCACGACCGCCTGGGAGGACGTCCGGTCGTCCAGGCCGCTGGTGGCCAGTACGTCGGAGCGGAACACGGCGTCGCCCAGGACGTCCCGCACCCGGGGGTCAACGCCGCGGCCCTGCTTGTGTCCAGGGGGCGTGAAAGGGGTCTGACCGCTCTCGTGATAGGCGGCCAGCGCTTCGAGTACCGGTGCCTTCGACTGGTTCATGGCCCGCGCCTGCCCGGAGGCGGCCGGTGAAAACGGCGACCCGGCACGGGGAAGGCCGAAGACTCGTGCCGTGAGGGGCCCGCACGCCCTTCGCGCGGGTTCAGGCAGGTACCCGGGAGAACGGGCTCGAGCCGAGGCCGGCCAGGAGGTCGGCCGGGTCGCGGTAGACGGCTGCCGCTCCGGCCTCCTCCAGGTCCCCCCGGGGAATCCCGCCGCACAGCAGGCCGACGACGGCCACGCCGGCCCGCTCGGCCGCCTTCATGTCCCAGACGGAGTCGCCGACGAACACCGCGCGTCCGGGCGGCGCCTCCGCCAGTTCAAGGGCGTGCCGGACGGGGTCGGGTGCGGGCTTGCCCTGCTCGACGTCATCGGAGGTCGCGGTGTCGGCAATGACGTCGTCCGCACCGATGGCCTTGCGCAGAGCCGTGAGTTCCCTGTCTTTGGCCGAGGTCACGAGCAGGACCTTCCACCCGGCCCTCGACAGGGTGCGCAGCAGTTCCGCGGCCGACTCGAAGGCGGGGAGCCGGTCGAAGTACGTGGCGTACAGGGTGTCGTGGGAGGCACTCATCCGGTCGTCGTCGCGGTGGTCCCGGTCCTTGCCGAGGAGGTGGTCGAGGAGGTCTTCGCCGGGCAGGCCGATGGCCCGGTGGATGGCGTGCATGGGCACGTGGTGCCCGGCCTGCCGCAGGGCTTCCCACCAGGCGGTGACATGAAGGTGGTTGGTGTCCGTGAGGGTGCCGTCGACGTCGAAGAGAGCAGCGCGGTTCATGGTGGTGGCGTCCTCACAGTTTCCGCAGGGCGGGCAGCAGCTTGGCCTCGGCCCACTCCAGGAACGGCTCCTGGTGGTCGCCGCCGATCTGGACCAGGGCGACCTCGGTGAAGCCCGCCTCCGCGTAGGGCCGCACCGCGTCGACGAACGCTTCGACGTCGTCGCCGCACGGAATGGCCTCGGCGACGTCTTCGGGCCGGGTGTGCTGCGCTGCCTGTTCGAAGCCGGCCGGTCCGGGGAGTTCAGCGTTCACGCGCCAGCCGCCCAGTGCCCAGCGGAACTGGTCGTGCGCGCGGGACACGGCCGCGTCGCGGTCGGTGTCGTAGCAGACGGGGAGCTGGCCGACCCTGGGTTTGCCCGCGCCTCCGTGAGCGTCGAACTGCCGCAGGAGCTCCGCCTTTGGTTCCGTGGCGATCACGAGGTCGCCGTGGCGGCCCGCGACCTCGCACGAACGGGGGCCCGACACGGCGATCCCGATCGGGGGCAGATCGTCGGGGACGTCCCAGAGCCTGGCGTTCTCGACGTCGAAGTGCGCGCCGTGGTGGCTCACGTACTCGCCCGTGAACATCCGCCGGATGATGTCGACGGCTTCCTCCAGCATCTCCAGGCGTACGTGGGCGGCGGGCCAGCCGACGCCCACGATGTGCTCGTTCAGGTTCTCGCCCGAGCCGAGGCCCAGCCGGAACCGGCCCTCGGACAGGATCTGCAGCGTCGCCGCCTTCTGCGCGACGACCGCGGGGTGGTACCGGAAGGTCGGACAGGTCACGTACGTCATCAGCGGGATCCGGGAGGTGGCCTGCGCGGCCGCGCCGAGAACGCTCCAGGCGTACGGGGCGTGCCCCTGCGACTCCAGCCAGGGGAACGAGTGGTCCGAGATCACGGAGAAGTCGAACCCCGCCCGCTCCGCTCCCACCACGTGGGCCACCAGCTCGCGCGGGCCTGCCTGCTCGGTCATCATCGTGTACCCGATTTGCACCATAGGCAGCGCCTAGCCACGATCGGGCCGGGCCAAACCCTCCCGCGAGCACGAGCCTTCGTATGGCCCAGCGGCCGCGGGGCCGGATCCGTGGGGAATCGGCCCGTCCGCCTGTTCCTCGCGGAGGGGGTTCGGATGGGAGGCCCGGCGCTTCATCGGGCCAGGAACTCGTCGAGGAGCTTGTCGACGTCGAGGAACTCGTCGCCGGCGCCGACGACCGCGTACGTCTGCTCCAGGAAGGCCATGAGCGCGCGGGCATCCACGAAGAGGACGGCGTTCGCCTGGGGCCCGCTGCTCCGGCCGCGCAGGTCGACCCGGAGTTCGCCGGCGCCGGCTCCCTGGCGGGGGCGGAACGTCACGTCGCCCTCACCCACCGGACGGTGGAGGCCCTCGGCCAGCATCTGCCGGTCGAAGTGCCAGCGTGCCAGGATGGTGGGGCCGTCGAAGAACGCGGCCTGCACCTCGTACGGAGCACCGCCGTCGTACGAGAAGCGGGCGAGAAGAGGCACATGACCCGTCGCCGCATCGAGGCGCACAACGATCAGAGCGGACACGCAGGACATCGATGGGCCTCCTGGCTGGGCTGCACGGCTGCGCTCGTGTGCCCCGCTTCGCCCCCGCCACACTGGACCGATCGAGGGAACCGCGGGGCAGCGGGATCAGATACGGCCGCCGGTGAGCCGCGAGAGCGGTCCGCGCTGGCGCAGGCCCGCGCGGCGGCCCGCGGTGTAGGCGGTGGTCACGACGACAGCGCCGGCGGTGGCGGCTCCGGCCGCGATGGCCTTGCGGGCCCGTACCGCGGTCCAGATCCATCCGGCTCGGCCGACCGTGCCGCGGACGGCCTGCGCGGCGGCGGCGGTCTTCTCCGCCAGCGGGGCGGGCAGGGCCATGAGCGTGCGTCCGGCATCACTCACCGCGTTGGATGCCGCCTTCGCTCCGTCGCGGGCCGCGCCTGCGGCCTGGGAGCCGGGCTTGGTCCCGTTCACGGAACTACTGGACGTGGAAAGACTGTTGGTGGACTTCTCGGATTCAGTCATGTCTCGCGTGTGACCGAAACTCCGTGCGGCAAACCCCTCGGGCTCACAGGAGTTTGCCCAGGGGGCCGAGGCTGATGTTGAGGTCGAGCCTTTGCTGTCGGCTCATGGGGCTCCCTGCTTCCAGGGTGAGGGGACGCGCACGCCGACACCGCAGTCCGCGCTCCTGGCGCTCGATGAGCCCGAGGCCACTTTGGGTACGGGCCTGGAGCTCGGTGTAGACGTGTAGCAGTTCGTCGACCTTCGGCTTCGCCCTCGTAGTCGGCGTCGGGGTCTTCGGCTTCACTCTGGTCGTCGTCCTCGTAGCCCTCGTCGTCCTTCGTACAGGCCGCTGGAGCCGCCGCCGGAGGCGGTGGGCTCGGGCTGGGGCTGGGGCTCGGGCTGGGGCTGGGCAGGAACGACAGTCGTTGCTCTGATTCCCCTTGCTCTTCGGGACGGGGCGGGGACCTGCCGCTTTCAGCGGCGGTTCGCACGACCCCAAACTGACCGGGATCCGGCGCGAGACGGTTTTCGCACCTTCAACGGAACCCCTTGACGCGGGACAGGGCCCACACGCCCGCCGCGGCCAAGGCGACCTGCATCAGCCACTCGGCCCAGTCGACGCCGCGCGTGTCCGCCACGCCCCAGCCGCGCGCGAGGACGGTCCCGAGCAGGGCGGCCGCGATTCCCACGGTGAGTGTCCACAGCACACCGATGTGCTGTCTGCCCGGCACGGCCAAGCGGCCCAGAACGCCGATCAACACGCCTATGAGCACAGCGCTGAGGATGCTTGAGATGTGCACGGCGATACCTCCTGCCGGCGAGGGGAGCGAACTCGACCACACGCACATGCCCGCATCCCATCCCCGCACGCAGCACGACCGCATCGGCCGTCGGTGGCGATCAGGTACCAGGCCCGCTTGGACCGCCAGGCGGGCTGGGACGCCGTGCCGCCGTGACGGGCGCCCTGCTCCTGGCAGGCCACCGGCCCCGCCTGCGCCCCACGATGGCGGAGAACGTCCCGGATCCCCGACGGACCGGTCGGGTCGGCTCTACCCGGCGCCGAGGACGTTGTCGATGTACGCCGCGAGCGAGGCCCGCAGGCGGTCGGGCTCCATCCTCTGATCGTCGATCAGGTGGGCCACGAGGTCGGCGCGGATGGCGGCCAGCAGCGCGTGGGCGGTGAAATCCGCGTCGGGGACGCCCGGCATCTGATCGAGTGCCGTGCGAAGGATTTCGTGCCACCAGCCGTAGTGCTCGGCCTGGTAGGGGCTGCTGAGCCCGGCGTCCTCCGCGGCCGACATCAGGTTCCGGTTCTCGATCTTGAAGCGCAGCGAGGTGTCGAGGAGGTCCAGCACCCGCTGCCGTGGTGAGGCCCCGGCCGCGTCCTGCGCCTCCTGCACGCCTTGCCGCACAGGTTCGAGGCGGGAGGCGATCACGGCTCCGATCAGGCCGGCGCGGTCGCCGAAGCGGCGGAAGAGCGTGCCCTTGCCCACGCCCGCGGCCGCGGCGATGTCGTCCATCGACACGCTCTGGGGGCTGCTGCTGGCAGCGAAGAGAGCGTCGGCCGCAGCCAGGACGGCCTCTCGGTTGCGCAGGGCGTCCGCGCGTTCTGTGCGCTGGGCCACAGGTCCTCCTTGGCGGCCTCGGGCCGGTCCTGCCGGGCCGCACGGCGTGCGGTGGGCCGGCGCGCGTCGTCGAGCCGGTCGACAGTACGCGGAGCCACCCTACGCAAGGTGCCCGGGGCGGAGGCCGCCGCCGGTCAGCGCGCCGCCGGGCCGGATCGGTGCCCGGGACTCGAATGCGGCGGAAGGCGTCGGCCGCTTCACGACAGTTCTCGTTCGGCGAACGCGCGGAAGGTGCACGGGGGTCGTCCGGTGAGGCGCTGGACGGTGTCCGAGGTGCGGTCCTCGGCCCCGCCGGCGATGGCGCGGTCCATGCCGGCGAGCAGGGTGGCGAACTCCAGCGGGATCTCGGCCGCCCAGCGGTCGCGCAGCTCGTCGAAGGTCAGGTGCCGGTGCACGACGGTCCGGCCGGTGACCTCGGTCATGATCCCGGCGACGTCGTCGTAGCTCAGCGCCTGCGGACCGGTGAGGACCAGGTCGGTGTTGGGGGCCTCCGCGTCGGTCAGCGCCCGTACGGCGACGGCGGCGATGTCCTGCGCGTCGACGAAACCGACGCGGCCCTCCCCCGTGGCCGTGCGGATGGCGCCGTCGTCACGGATGCTCCGGGCGTGCGGGGTGGCTCCGGTGAAGTTCTGCATGAACCAGGAGGGCCGCAACACCGCCCACTGCTCGAACAGCCCGGGCAGGACCTGGTGGACCTGCCCCACCGCCGGACCGCCCGCGGGAATCGCCGATGAGCTGAGCAGTACCGCCCGGAGTACGCCCGCCGCCCGGGCCTGGCGCAGGAACGGCAGCATGACGGCGGCCGGGTCGCAGGAGCCGATGGGCGGGACGAGGTACACGCGGTCGACGCCGCCCAGTGCCGGACCCCAGGTCGCGGGCTCGTTCCAGTCGAAGCGGACGGCTTCCGCGCCCTCCACCGGGGTGGCGGTGCGACCGCCGGCCTTGACGCGGTGGCCTTCGGAGACGAGGCCGGCGGTGACGCGGCGGCCGGTGGTGCCGGTGGCTCCGATGACCAGGGTGGCGCCCGGGTCGCTCATCGACTGGCTCATCGGTTCGCTCCTGCGAAGTCGGTGCCCGGCTCCTGAACGGCGAGCGGATTCCAATAATCGCGGTAGGAGGTGATGAGCCCGTCCTTGACGGTGACCACGGCGATGTAGGTCATGTCGAAGGGGCTGCCGGTCTTCACCAGGCGGCCGACCCCGCGCATCTCCACCACGATCGTCTCGGGGACGGTGGCCTGGTGGACCGTCACCTCCGGGAAGTCGTGGAGGTCGACGTGGTCGGGGTAGTGACGCATGTAGTCCGCGATGGCCTGCCGCCCTTCCAGGCGCTCGGGCCAGCCCTGGGGCGCGAAGGGGAACTCCAGGATCCCGTCCTCGTCCCACAGGGCCGTCCAGGCGGGGATGTCCTTCTCCAACAGCAGCTGCAGGCCGTGGCGGTAGAGCTCCGCGGGCGCCAAGAGGGTCGTCATGTTCGGGTCTTCCGTTCTCTCCGAGGCGTGGCGGTCCCGCCCCGATGGTGTCGGCCGATCAAAAGCGGACCGACAGTCCGCATGACTGAAGCATACGGACCGTCAGTCCGCTTCGCAATGGCGGCCGCCCCCGGCCAGACCGGACACCCTCGCTCCGGCCACCGCCGCAGCTACTCGAGGTCACTCAGGCGTCGGCGGCCGGCGCCGGCGGCACCGTGACGACCTGTTCCGTGGCGGAGTAGCGCAGCGGCCCGGTCGGTGACTCCGCGGTGCCGTCGACGGTCAGCGGCCACTGCGTACCCGGCGTGGCCGAGGCTGGCGGGGTGACCCGCCAGGTCGCGGCCGGTGTGGCACCCACAGCCTTCGCAGCGTTCACAGCCAGGGGAGTTGGTCGGCGGAGTACCGGTAGGCGCGGAAGACGGAGTTCTGGGCGCCGGCCGAGGACTCCAGGCCCACGCCCTCGCCGAAGGACCGGAACTGCGGGACCACGAACTCCCAGACCACGTCTCCGCCGGGGGTCACCTCGAAGAGCCGCCCGAAGGAGCCCTCGGCGATGAAGGTGTTGCCGTTGGGAAGCCGCTGCGCGCTGGACATGTACGGGCTGTAGAAGTTCTGCGGCGGGTTGTCCTCGTACGACCAGACATGCTTGCCCGTGCGCGGGTCGAGCTCCAGCACCCGCGAGTACGGCACGGACGTGGTGTCGCGATAGGTGCCGTTGTCGAAGACGAGGATGTGGCCGTCCGCCAGCTCGTGCGGATGGTGCTGCTGCGCCAGGACGTCGGGGCCGATGTGCCACAGCACGGACCCGTCGGCGCGGTCGACGGCCACGGTGGAGGAGGCGCTGCGGAAGCCCACGACGATCGAGCCGTCGGCGCGTTCGTTGACGGTGTTGGCCATGGGCCAGTGCTCACGGGCGAAGTGCGGGTCGAGCGGGAACTCCTCGGGGTCGAGGTGGTCGATGGCGGCCCAGCGCCACACCTCCTCGCCCTCCCAGGTCAGCTCGTACACCACGTCCCCGTAGATCACCCCGCCCGGCGCCTCGGAGCCGGGGATGCCGCCCCGGATCCGGGCGGCGTCAGCCGGGTCCAGGGGTTCTACGACGGTGACGATGAGGTTCCCGTTGCGCAGCGGCGAGGCGTCGTGGTGGTGGAAGGGGTGCCTGACCTCGCGGATCACCGTGGAGTCGGGGGCCAGTTCCTGGAAGATTCCGCCGTGGTAGACGTCCCAGATGGGGAAGAGGGTCGGGCTGCTGGTGTCCTTGGCCGCGTAGAAGAGGTTGCCGCCCGGGAGGAGCTGTGCCTGGCGGCCCGGCGGGTGCGGGGAGTTCCAGGTGTGGACCGGCCGGCCCTCGATGTCGACGAGGTGGATCTCGCCGGCGCTGGTGATGGGCGTGTAGAGGGTGTAGCCGCCGTAACTGCGGGCGGGGTCATGGGCGATCAGGCCGACGCCGCGGCGGCGCAGGGTGTTCTGGTCGACGGTCATGAGGATCTCCTGTGTCGGGTGTGGCTCAGCGGAGGGTGACGGCGGCCGGGTCGACGGATGTCAGGGGCGCGGGGTGCAGATGCCGTAGCAGCGCGGCGCGGTCGGCGGAGCCCGGCAGGCTCTGGGCGGCCTTCGCCCAGCCGGCCTCCTGCTCCAACTGGGCCAGCAGCTCGGGCGAGAGGGTCGCACCGTAGTCGTAGCGGGAGGGAAGGTGTCCACGTATCCGGCTTGGAGCGCGCCCTTGGACTGGGCGAGTACGGCCTTTCGCGCGGCGGGCGGGTCGGTGGCGATCTCGCGCTGGGCCTTGAGCAGCGCCCGGAGCACGGCCGTGGTGGTCTCTTCGCTCGCCTTCGGACCCGCGACCAGCAGGGTCCGGGCCGTGTAGCCGGTGAAGGGGAGTTCGGCGTAGCGGTCGCCGAGGGTGGTGCGGGCGGAGTCGTAGAAGCTGGGGAAGGTGACCCCGGCGTCGATGTCGCCTCGGGCCAGCGCCGAAGTGACCTGGTTCGGGGCGAGGTTCACCACCGTCACGTCAGCGGCCGTCAGCTGTACGGAGGCGAGCATCCGCGACAGGGCGTACTCGACGTTCGTACCCTGCGGGACTCCGACCTTGCGGCCCTTCAGCGCGGCGAATCCGGTGATCTGCCGGTCGGTGCGCGTCAGCAAGCGCCAGTCGGAGAAGCGGGACAGGTTGGCGACGATCCGCAGCTCGCGCCCGCCGAGCGCGGCCGTGACGGCGGGCAGGTCGCCCACGACGCCGAGCTGTGCCTGACCGCCGAGCACGGCGTTCAGCGCGTCCCGCCCGCTGGGCTGGGTGGTCACGGTGGCGTCGATGCCCTCGGCGGACCACAGCCCGCGCTCCTGGGCCACGTAGACGGGCGCCCCTCCGAGGTGATCGCTCGCGGCGAGGGAGACGGCGGGGCCGGGCCCGCCGCCCGCGGGGCCGGAGCCGCCGGCGCAGGCCGAGGTGAGCGCGCAGAGCAGGGCCCCCGTCAACAGGGCGGCCACTGCGCGGGGTCTGAGCATGGGCGGGAGTCCTTCCGGGACGGAGGTGGGAGCAGGGCTTGGGAGCGGGACGGGGGAGCAAGGGCTGGAGTCGAGGGCTGGGAGTCGGGGGCTGGGAGTCGGCGGGCTTCAGTCGGAGCCGAGGTGACGTGCGATCAGCGAGCGCAGCTCCGGGTCGGGCGGCCCGGCGGGCACGGCGTGGTCGGCGAGCACCCGCCCGGGGGTGCCACCGAGGACGACGACCCGCTGGGCGAGGGTCAGCGCCTCGTCGATGTCGTGCGTGACGAACAGGACGGTGGTACCGCGGCGCTGCCACAGCTCCCGCAGCAGGGTCTGCATCCGGGCCCGGGTCAGTGCGTCCAGCGCTGCGAACGGCTCGTCCATCAGCAGCACTTCGGGCTCGGCGGCCAGTGCGCGGGCCAGTGCCACGCGTTGCTGCATGCCGCCGGACAGCTGCGCCGGGTACTTCTCGGCGCCGTCCGCGAGCCCCACCTCGGCCAGTGCCGCGAGGGCTCGCCGACGGCGCTCCGGACGGGGCAGGCCGAGCCGCTTGAGGGCGAATTCGACGTTTCCGCGGGCGGTGCGCCAGGGGAAGAGCGCGTAGTGCTGGAAGACCACGCCCCGCTCCGGGCCGGGCCCGCGCACCGGAGCGGAACCTGCCGTCACCCGCCCTTCGGTGGGCCGCACGAACCCGGCCACCAGGTTGAGCATCGTGGACTTGCCGCACCCGCTGGGCCCCAGCAGCGCCGTGAACGAGCCCGCCGGGAGCTCCAGATCGGTGTGCTCCAGCACCGGGGCGGCCCCGTAGCGGACCGACAGCCCCTCCAGGCGCACTCCCAGGCTCATGAGGCGCCCCAGTGCACGAACCGGCGGTCTGCCGCGGCGAGTACGAGGTCGACGGCCACGCCGAGCAGCCCGAGCACGAGCAGCCCCGCGAACATCCGGTCCACGCGCAGGAACTGGCCGTCCACCTGGAGCCGGTACGCCAACCCGCTGTCCGCACCGCCGAGTTCCGCCGCCACCAGGGCGAGCAGTGCGACAGAGGCCCCGTACCTCAGCGCGGCGAGCAGCGCGGGCGCGGCGGCGGGCAGCAGCACCTCGGTGAACCGCCTGTGCAGCGGCGCCCCCAGCGACCGGGCCGCCCGCAGGTGGGACGCCGGCACCCGGGAGACCCCGTCGTGGACGTACAGCCAGACGGCGAGCAGCACGGCGTACGCGATGAGCAGGCGCTTGGCGGTCTCCCCGATGCCGAACCAGGCGGTCGCGAGCGGCACGAGCGCGATGGCCGGTATCGGGCGCAGGAAGGAGACCACCGGAGTGACGGCGGCGGACAGCCTCGGCAGGTAGCCGGTGGCGAAGCCCAGCGCGCTGCCGACGACGGCGCCCAGCGCGAAGCCCTGCCCGGCGCGGGCCAGGCTGGCGCCGAGATCGGCGGCCAGGATGCCGGTGCGGGCGCTGTCCGCGAGCGCGGCCGCGGTCTCACCGGGCGTGGGCAGCAGCCCCGGGGCCACCGCTCCGGACCAGGCCAGCAAGGACCACAGCGCGAGCACGGCACCTGCCGCGCCCAGGGCGGGGCCGAGCCGGCCGAGGGCCCGGCCGGGCGGTGAGTGGGTGGCGTGCACGGGGCGGCTCCTCGGTCGGTTCCTCGGTCGTCGATAAGTGAGGTCAATAATTGACCACGCTTATGACAGGAGTGTTGCGGCAGTGCGAAACCTCGGCCGGAGCCCCCCGGCCCTTGATCGGTGATGAGGTACGTTCGCCTGCGTGACTCGACCCGAACCCACGCCGGAGGCGATCGAGGTCGGACGGGTGATCCGCAGCTGCCGCACACAGCGCGGCGTCTCCATGGCCGTCCTCGCCACCCGCTCCGGCCTCTCCCAGCCGTTCCTCAGCCAGCTCGAACGCGGCCTCGCCACCCCCAGCCTCAGCTCGATCTACCGGATCGCGGAAGCGCTGGACGTCACTCCGGGCACCTTCCTGCGACCGCCCGCGCGACCGGGTGCGGTCAGCCACGAGAGCGACCCGCAGGTGATCCGCGTGAACGAGGCCACGGGGCAGATCGCCCAGGTGCTCATCCCCGGCGGGCGCAGCGCGCTGATGGAGGCCTACGAGCACCACTTCGAGCCCGGCCAGGGCGAGCGCGGCTGGTTCGAGCACCCTGGCGAGGACTTCCTCTACGTACTGGAGGGCGAGATCGTCCTCGAGGTCGAGGGCGAGGAACCACTGACCCTGCGCGCCGGCCAGAGCGCACACCACCGGGGCCAAGTCCCGCACCGATGTCGCCTGACGGGCCCGGCCGCCGCCCGCACCCTGCTGGTCATCGCGAACGTCTAGTGCTGTGGCGGCAGCCCGCGCCTTCGTCGTTGTCCTGAAGCCTGTCTCCCGCCCCCACCTCCGCCTCCCAACCCCGCCCCGGTCGCCCCATCCGACCGTCAGCGGCGGGCCCGGCGGGTACGCCGCCTGTGTGTGCCCGCTCCCCCACTGCGAAGGATCTGATCCGCATGAGCGACTCCGTCGCCCCACTGAGTGTCAGCGAGGCGCGCTCCCGCCTCCACGAGCTGGCCGTCGTCGATGTCCGGACGCCGGCCGAGTTCGCGTCCGGCCACCTGCCGGACGCCGTCAACGTGCCGCTCGACCGCATCGGGCAGGCGTTGCCGGAGTTGCGTCAAGCCGCCGGGCGCAAGCCGCTTCTCCTGGTGTGCGCCTCGGGCGCGCGATCGGACAACGCCGCCGGCACCCTGGCCTCCCACGGCATCCCCGCCGCGAGTCTGACCGGCGGCACCACGGCCTGGACTGCCGGGGGTCACGGGCTTCACTACCCGGCCGGCCGACCGCGGGCCGTCTGGGCCATGGAGCGCCAGGTCCGCTTCACCGCGGGCGGCATCGTGCTGCTGGGCCTGGTCCTGGGCCTGTTCGTCCACCCGGCGTTCCAGCTGCTGTCCGCCGGGATCGCGGCCGGCCTGGTGTTCTCCGCCCTGACCAACACCTGCGGCATGGCGGTCGTACTCGGCAGACTGCCGTTCAACCGGCGGGGGGTGTGAGGGGCGCCCCCGGCCGGCTCCGGCGGCTACCGGTGGTCGGGCACGTACTTGTAGCCCACGCGGCGCACGGTGGAGATGCGGTTCCGGTGGGCGGGGCCGAGCTTGCGGCGCAGCCGGGCCACGTGCACGTCGACCGTGCGGCCGTCGCCGATGTGGCCGTAACCCCAGATGTCCGAGATGAGGGCATCACGCGTGTGAACCGTGTACGGATGGGCCACGAGGTGGGCCAGGAGGTCGAACTCCAGGTAGGTGAGGTCCAGTTCGCGCCCGTCGACCTCGACCAGCCGACGTGCGCGATCGACGCGTATGGCGTCGTCGGGCCGGTCGGGTCCGGGGTGGGGGCCCGGTTCCGGCTCGGGAGCCGGAAGCATGCCGGGAGCGACGGGATGGATCTCCGGGCGTACGCCGTGCGCCTCCATCAGGGCCACCGGGTCGACGTTCGCCGGCAGGAACACGAGGTACCCGATGCGGCCGTTGGCTCCGTTGGCGGGGACGGCGGGCGGGCGGTCGCCGACCAGCTGGAGGCGGGGGGCCGGGGAACGGCGGGTGGCGGGTGTGGGAACTGCGGTGGTCACGATGAGGCCCCTTCGGCTGCTCGGAGTTCGGAGTGAGGTACGGATGCCGGGTTTCGGCCACGACTGGGCATGGGTCTCCGTGACGGCTTCGACCGGGAGGGCCGGCGCGTCGCACGCCGGGCGGACCCGTACGGCTCAGAGGGCCCGGGGTCACGAGAAGGCGCGACCTACAACGAGGAGCGGCGGCCGGAACATCGGCGCGCGTCGAAGAAATGCCCTGTCGGAAAAGCCCTAGAGAGGTCGGCAGGCGGCGCTGGCGACGCGACGGAAGTCAACGTGCCTACGGCGTACGAGCAACGGCTGCGACGGGGACATGGTCACATCGTGAGGTGCGCGGCGGTCATGCGTCAATACTTCCCTACTGATTACATAGGGAATGACGGACCATAGGGCTGCCCACCGGGTGGGGCCGGGGCCCACCTAAGCCTCGGGGGCTCACCGGCGGGCATCACTCCGGGAGAACTTCCCGAGCACACGCACCCCCTGACGGATACTCCTGCCGCAACCCGACCCGGACAAGTCGGCCCGGCCCGGCCCGGTCTGCCTGCCTTCCTGCCTTCCTGCCTTCCTGCCTTCCTGCCTCCGACGGCATCGTCTTCCATTTCAAGACCGACCTGTCCGCCATTCGGTCACGCTCTTGCCGGGAAGGCCGCTTCGGGCGAGTATCCCTATCAATCCGATGGGAAAAGTGGGGATTCGGTGAAGTGCGGCCCGCCGACACGCTGATGCCATCGGCACGCGCCGGGCCGGGCGCCCGGCGCGTGGTCGCTGTCCGCGGACACGACCGGCACCCCTCCCCTGGCAAGGCGCCGAAACAGCCGCTGCCGCGAACCGTGTCTCGCAAGACCGCTCCCGGAGCACCTGAGCGGCCTGAGGACCAGGGCGCGACGCGGCACCAGATGCACGGCCACGCCCGGACCCGCTCGGCTCCCACTCCTCCCGCCTCCCGCTCTCCCCGCCTCCTCCCACCCTCGCGCGCCTCCCAGCAACCGGCCGACGCAACCCGACAACGTTCCGGAGTAGCCGACATGACCACCGCCATTCCCCCTGGCAGCGCTGTCCACCCAGCCCCCGCGCCACGCAACGGCGCACGGGCCTGTCGGTGACGCCCGTGCCGACAACACCGAGCATGGCCGCTCCGCGGTCCGCCGACGTGCGGCGCCGCGTGCTCCTGCGTACCGCTCGCGATGTGGCGGAGGACCTCGCCGCGG
Source organism: Streptomyces sp. cmx-11-4 (assembly GCA_049998195.1). Classification (GTDB taxonomy): domain Bacteria; phylum Actinomycetota; class Actinomycetes; order Streptomycetales; family Streptomycetaceae; genus Streptomyces. The sequence goes on along the minus strand of JAEBET010000022.1, from coordinate 2,617 downwards.
ACGCCATCGCCCGCGACCAGGCCGGCAAGCCGCCCACCGACGAGACGGCCAGGCTGCGCGAGGCCGGCCTGCTGGCAGCCCTCACCCCGCCCGGGGCGGACCGCGGGGCGGACTGGCGTACCGGATGCGCCGCCATCCGGGAGATCGCCGCGGCGGACAGCTCCGTCGGTGACGTCATCGCCCGCCACTACGTACACGCGTGGAGCGGACGCTTCTACGCGCCGCACCACCACGCGACCGCCCTCGAAGAGGAGTCGGTGCGCGAACAGTGGCTGTGGACCGGCGCGGTCCGCGCTCCCGCACCCCACGACGACACCGATGGATCGGACCTCATCCTGAGGCGCCGCAGCACCGGCTACGCGCTGGACGGATGCCGGTCCGTGGATACGGCGGCGGCCGTCGCCGACCAGATCGTGGTGGACGCCGTCTGCGCCGCGACCGGTGACGTCCTGGTCGTACGGATCCCACCCGGCGCGCGCGGCGTGACCATCGAGCCGGCTCCCGACCGCCTCGGGCAGCGCGTCGCCGGCGCGGGCGAGGTCGTCTTCGACCGGGTCGCGGTCGCGCCCGGGCAGGTGCTCGGCCGCCGGCCGCACGACGAGGAGGCGACCGCGCCCTTCACCGCCCTCGCCGAGCCGGCGCTCCGGCTCGCCCTGTGCCACGTCGGCCTGGGCATCGCCGAGAGCGCCCTCACCGAAGCGCGCGACCTCAGCAGGGGCGGCCGCGCGCACCGGCCCCCCGGTGAGGACCCTGACCTGCTGCTGACCTATGGGGAGCTCGCCTCCGCCGCGCAGACGGCCACCGCCGTGGTCGACCGGGCGACGGAGGTGATGGCGCAGGCCCTCGACACGGGTGCGCACCTCGATCCCGAGGAGCCTGCGGGCGTCGCCGCCCTGGTCGCCACGGCCGAGACCGTCACGTCGAAGGCCGCCCTGCACATCACCACCCGGGTGCTGGAACTCGCCGATGCCCCCGGCCTGGACCGGTTCTGGCGCAACGCCCGCGTCCTGACGGCCCACCGCCCCGCCGCCCACCGCCTGCGCTCCATCGGCGAGCACTACCTCAACGGCTCCCACCCCGCGGTGGCGGCGGCCTTCCACTGACGCGAGCCACCGCGCAGGACGCGGATCCGCGACCGGAGCCCCTCGGCTGCCGGGCACGAGCACCTGCCCGGCAGCCCACCACCCACGGCCCAGGGCTCAGGGCCCACCCGCGACGGACGCCGGCCGAAGCCGTACGGGATAATGGCCGTATGCGGATCTCAGCCAGGGCGGACTATGCGGTACGTGCCGCGCTGCAGCTTGCCGCGTCACAGGATGACGGGCCGGTAAAGGCCGAAGCCATCGCCGACGCGCAGGACATTCCGCACAAGTTCCTCGAGGGCATCCTGAACGACATGCGCCGAGGCGGTCTCGTGCTCAGCCAGCGCGGCGGCAACGGCGGCTACCGGCTGGCCAAGCCGGCCGAGTCCATCAGCATCGCGGATGTCATCCGCGTCGTGGACGGACCGCTCGTCTCGGTGCGCGGGGTCCGCCCGCCGGACCTGTCCTACACCGGCCCCGCCCAGTCGCTGCTCCCCCTGTGGGTCGCGCTGCGGGCCAACGTGCGCGAGATCCTCGACGGCGTGACCCTCGCCGACGTCGCCTCGTCCCACCTGCCCGACGACGTCTCCGCGCTGACTGACACGCCAGGCGCCTGGACCAATCCCTAACCCCCTGCCCCACCTGCATTTTCTCGCATCCCGAGATTGCATCGTCCACCATGTGGTCAACCTCTTGGGGCGAGTCTCCTCCTCTGCCAATATGCCTACCAACCAGGTAGGAAAACTAGGAATTCCGGGAGGGGCGGGACCGTGCGCACACTGCACCCCACAGGCCGGATGCTTCCCCTGACCTCCCGCCGGCACATCGACCTGGTCCGTACGTCCAGCGCCATCTGTCAGCCTGCCTGACACATCCGCAGGGCCAGGCTCCGCGCGCAGGGCACCGCTGGGCGCGTGACGCCCCGCTCGCCGTCGGCCGGGCGGGGCCCTCGGCCGACCACTTCGCGTGCGTGCCTTCCAGCGCGGGTGCGGGCTCGATGTCCACACCCGGGCCAGACCCCTGACACCTGTCCACGGCCCACCGTGGTTCCGGCCGTCGACGGCCGGGAGTGGGTGCCGTGTGCACCGACGGCTCTGCCTCGCTCATCTCCGTACCTCTCTGAACACCCTCCCGGGAAAGGACACCTCCGTGTCTGCCGCAAGACCGCTCACCACCCTGCGCACCATCGCCGTCGTCGCGGCGCTTCCCCTGCTGCTCACCGCATGCGGCTACGGTTCCGAGGCAAAGAAGGAAGACGACAAGGCCAAGGTCGCGGCCACCGGCGACAAGAAGCTGTCGGCCTCCGAGGTCCGTATCGGGTACTTCCCGAACCTGACGCACGCCACGGCTCTGGTCGGGCTCCAGGAAGGCCTGATCCAGAAGGAACTGGGCGGCACGGCGATCAAGACGCAGGCCTTCAACGCCGGCCCGTCCGAGATCGAGGCCCTCAACGGCGGCTCCCTCGACATCGGCTTCATCGGCCCCTCCCCCGCGATCAACGCTTACGTCAAGTCCAAGGGCTCCAACCTGCGGAT
>JAEBET010000021.1:0-104263 GCA_049998195.1 Streptomyces sp. cmx-11-4 | reverse complement strand
GCACGCTGTTGAGTTCTCAAGGAACGGACGCTTCCTTCGTACTCACCCTCTCGGGCTTTCCTCCGGGCTTTCGTTCTGTGTTCTTGTTCTTGCGTTTCCGACTCTATCAGACTCTTTCGGGCCCGACTTCCTCGGTGCTTTCCAGGTCCTGCGCTTTCGCGCTTTCCCTTTCCGGCGATTCCGACTCTATCAGATCCTTTCGGGCCTGACCCCCAGTCAGCGGGGTTTGCCTTCCGGGCTGTTGGGCCCTTCCGACGAGTGAGACAGTAGCGGATTCCTTGCCCCCGAACCTAATCGGCGGCGGCGTCCTCGGACGCGGATTCCTCATTCGCAAATACGCATGAAAACGGGACGACAAAGTCAGTCGCTCGTTCGAATGTGTAGTGCGGGATGGCTGTCCGGGGACCGACCGGAGTCGGCGCTCACTTCGGACAACTCGAAGAACCTTACGGATCGGGCACATGTGTGTCAACCCCAGGCTGACCGGCCGCGCGTGCTGCGCGAACTTCACGCCGCCCTCGTCCCGTTCCGTCTACCCTGGGGCCCATGACTACGCATGCGCTCACGCTCAACCTCCGTTGGTGGGCCGCCTGACGGCGGCCGACCGCAACACGAGCACGCATGCGCTCACGGCCGCCGCTTCGGCGGCCGTTTTCGTTTCTCCCCTCCCGGGAGTGGGCTCGGTCGCCCGACGCGGCGGCCCCGACACCACTCACACATAGGGAGAGCGGGACATGACGAGGATCTTCAGCGGGGTCAAGCCGACCGGACACCTGACGCTGGGCAACTACCTGGGTGCCGTACGGCAGTGGGTCGCCGCCGAGCACGCGCCGGACGAGGCCCTGTTCTGTGTCGTCGACCTGCACGCGCTGACCGTCGAGCACGAACCGGCACGCGTACGGCGGCTCAGCCGGCAGGCGGCGACGCTGCTGCTCGCCGCCGGGCTGGATCCGCAGCGGTGCGCGCTGTTCGTGCAGAGCCATGTCGACGAGCACACGCGGCTGGCGTACCTGCTGGAGTGCACCGCCACCGACGGGGAGCTGCGCCGGATGATCCAGTACAAGGAGAAGGCGGCCAACGCGCAGGCCGCCGGGGACGGCGTACGGCTGTCGCTGCTCACCTATCCCGTGCTGATGGCCGCCGACATCCTGGCGTACCGGACCGACGAGGTGCCCGTGGGTGAGGACCAGCGGCAGCACGTCGAGCTGACCCGGGATCTGGCCGTGCGCTTCAACCAGCGGTACGGGCACACGTTCACGGTGCCCAAGGCCACGCATCCGGCGGTGGCCGCCCGGGTCATGGACCTCCAGGAGCCCACTTCGAAGATGGGGAAGTCCCACGCGAACGGCACGGGGATCGTCTACCTGCTCGACGAGCCGGGGGTCGTCCGCAAGAAGGTGATGCGGGCGGTCACCGACAGCGGGGACGACGGGGTGGTCTACGACCGCGGGGCTCGGCCCGGGGTCGCGAACCTGTTGGACATCCTGGCCGCCTGTACGGGCGGGGATCCCGTGCGGCTCGCCGGGGGCTACACCGGGTACGGCGCGCTCAAGCGGGATGTCGCCGACGCGGTGGTCGAGCTGCTGCGGCCGGTGCGGGAGCGGCATGCCGAGCTGGCGGCTGATCCGGCGGAGGTGGACAAGGTGCTGCGGGAAGGTGCGGGGCGGGCGCGGGAACTGGCGCGGCCGGTGGTCGACCGGGCGTACGAGGCCATCGGGCTGCTCGCTCCGTGAAGGAGTGAGGGGGTCCGGGCCACCGCTCGCCGGTGGCCCGGACCGCGGCTCAGCTGTTGCCGGAGGCGAGCTCGCGGCTGCGGTCGCGGGCCGCTTCGAGGGCGGCGATCAGGGCGGCGCGCACGCCGTGCCGCTCGAGCTCGACGATCGCGTTGATCGTCGTACCGGCCGGGGAGGTGACGGCCTCGCGGAGCTTGACCGGGTGCTCGCCGCTGTCTCGGAGCATCACGGCGGCGCCGATGGCGGCCTGCACGATCAGGTCGTGGGCCTGGGCGCGGGGCAGGCCCAGGAGGATCCCGGCGTCGGTCATGGCTTCCACGAGGAAGTAGAAGTACGCGGGTCCGGATCCGGAGAGGGCGGTGGCCGCGTCCTGCTGGGACTCCGGGACGCGCAGGGTCTTGCCGACGCCGCCGAAGATCTCCTCGGTGTGGACGAGGTGCGCGGCGGTGGCGTGGCTGCCGGCCGAGATGACGGACATGGCCTCGTCGACGAGGGCAGGGGTGTTCGTCATGACGCGGACGACGGGGGTGCCGGGCGCGAGCCGCTCCTCGAAGAAGGAGGTCGGGATGCCCGCGGCGCCGCTGATGACCAGGCGGTCGGCGGGGACGTGCGGGGCGAGCTCTTCGAGGAGTTTGCCCATGTCCTGCGGCTTGACGGTGAGGATGAGGGTGTCGGCGCGCTTGGCGGCTTCGGCGTTGCTGACGGCCTCGACGCCGTAGCGGGCGTGGAGCTCCTCGGCGCGTTCCGCGCGGCGGGCGGTGACGAGGAGCTTGGAGGCGGGCCAGCCGCCGCGGATCATCCCGCTGAGCAGGGCCTCGCCGATCTTGCCGGTACCGAGGACTGCGACTGTCTGGGTCATGCCCGATTCACCTCGCCGAACGCGCTGCGTATGACTGCGTACGGGATCATCCTTGCACTCGGGCCGGTGGACCGGGCGGGATGTCCGGTCCGTGGGCGCCCGGTCCTTGCGCGGCCGGGGTCGGGCTACGGGGTCCGGCGGCGGAGGGTGGCCGCGCCGAGGGCGAGGACGAGCAGGGCGCAGGCGGCGACGATGACGGCGTCGCGGACGAAGTCGGCCGTCATGTCGGTGTGGGTGAGGACCTGGGTCATGCCGTCGACCGCGTAGGACATGGGCAGGACGTCCGAGAGGGTTTCGAGGACGGGGTGCATGGTGTCGCGGGCCGCGAACAGGCCGCACAGGAGCAGCTGGGGGAAGATCACGGCCGGCATGAACTGGACTGCCTGGAACTCGGAGGCCGCGAAGGCGGAGACGAAGAGGCCGAGTGCGGTGCCGAGGAGCGCGTCGAGGAGGGCGACGAGCAGGAGCAGCCACGGGGAGCCGACGACGTCGAGGCCGAGCAGCCAGAGGGCGAGCCCGGTGGCGAGGAGCGACTGGACGACGGCGACGGCTCCGAAGGCGAGGGCGTAGCCGGCGATGAGGTCGCCCTTGCCCAGCGGCATGGCGAGGAGGCGCTCCAGGGTGCCGGAGGTGCGCTCGCGCAGGGTGGCGATGGAGGTCACCAGGAACATGGTGATGAGGGGGAAGATCCCGAGGAGTGACGCGCCGATGCCGTCGAAGGTGCGCGGGTTGCCGTCGAAGACGAAGCGGAGCAGCGTCAGCATCAGTACGGGGACCAGCAGCATCAGCGCGATGGAGCGCGGGTCGTGGCTGAGCTGGCGCAGGACGCGGCCGGCGGTGGCGGTGGTGCGGGCGCCGTTGATCGCGGTCGTGGCAGTCATCGCTGGGGCTCCCGGGTGGTGGTGGCGTTGGCCTCGTCGACGAGGCGGAGGAAGCCCTCCTCGACGGTGGCGGAGTCGGTACGGGCGCGCAGGGCGTCGGGGGTGTCCTGGGCGAGGATGCGCCCCTCGCGCATGAGGAGGAGGTCGTGGCAGCGCTCGGCCTCGTCCATGACGTGCGAGGAGACGAGGATCGTGGCCCCGCGGGTGCGGGTGATCTCGTGGAAGAGGTTCCAGAGGTCGCGGCGCAGGACGGGGTCCAGGCCGACGGTGGGTTCGTCGAGGACGAGGAGCTCGGGGGTGCCGAGCAGGGCGACGGCGAGGGAGACGCGGCTGCGCTGTCCGCCGGAGAGGTTGCCGGCGAGGGCGTCGGTGTGGGTGGTGAGGTCGACGTCGGTGATGGCCTGCCGTACGGCGGCGGCGCGGCGGTCGGCGGCGGCGCGGCCGGGGTCGAGGATCGCGGCGAAGTAGTCGAGGTTCTGCCGGACGGTGAGGTCGTCGTAGACGGAGGGCGCCTGGGTGACGTAGCCGATGCGGGAGCGGAGCTCGGGGTGGCCGGCGGGGCGGCCGAGGACGTCGAGGGTGCCGGTCACGTGGGCCTGGGTGCCGACGATGGCGCGCATGAGGGTGGACTTCCCGCAGCCGGAGGGGCCGAGGAGGCCGGTGATGCGGCCGCGGGGGACGTCGAAGTCGATGTGGTCGAGGACGGTGCGGGGGGCTCGGCCCGTGCCGCGGCGGACGGTCAGGCCGGTGGCGTGCACGGCGGCCTGGGCTCCCGGGGCTTCTGGAGGCGGGTTATTCATCATGTGATGAATAATGCTCCTGGCTGTGCCGGTCGTCAATCGCCGGGACGAAGCCGCTGCTGCCGGGGGTGGGGGTGCGGGCTACTTCTTGCGCTTGGGGCGGCGCGTGGCGGGGTTGCCGGTACGGGCGTTGCGGCGGCGGGCGAAATCGGCCACGGAACGCTCGTACTCGGCGCGGCGCAGCTTCTCGCCCGGGGCCTCGACGAGGCAGCGGAGGAAGTACGCGATGAGGGAGCCGATGAAACCGATCGTTTTCAGACCCTTGAGGGCGGCCTCGTCGGAGGAGGGGGCCGGGCGGCGGCTGAAGGATTCCCAGGTCTTGGCGAAGGCGATGGAGCTGGAGATCGCGAAGAGGACGACGACGGAGATGCTGAGGAAGGGGCCGACGTCGCCGAGCTCCAGGCCCTCGTAGGAGAGGCGGAGCAGCACCGCGGCGGCGACGGCGGTGACCAGCGAGCCGACGGCGACGGCGGCGCGGCGCAGGGCGTAGCCGCCGTCGTGGTGCACCCAGGTGGTGCCGAAGAACCGGATCGGCTCGGGCTCGGGTCCGGCGGGTACGGCCGGGGCCGGCGCGGCGGGGCTTTGGTCTCGCTGGTCGTCGCTCACATCAGCGATTATCCCTTGCCGGGCCGGCCGGGCCGGCTGTGTCTCACGTGTCAGACGGGCGGTGGCCCCGGGGCGTGGCTAGCGCTGTGGCCGGAAAGGTTTGCCGGGTCGCGGTGTTCGGTGCGGTGCATCGCAAGGCGGAGGGCCACGGCTCGTACTGGACGTACTTCCGTGGTCCGACAACGCGGCGAGGCGCCGTGCCGGGCGCCGCGACCCGGTGGACCTTTCCGGTCACAGCACTAGCCGCAGTGCGCGGCGACGTACCCGTCGCTGCCGGTCTTCACGTACGCGTCGGAGACGAACTGGCCGTTGCCGACGCAGTCCCAGAGGTTCGTGGTGCCGTACGGGCCGGAGACGGTGGTGCCCGCGCACTGGCAGCGGATCGTCACCCGGGCTCCCAGCGGGAGGACGCCGACGACGGGGTATCCGGTGCCCGGGCCGCTGCGCACGTTGAGCTGGACGCCGGGCGCGACCGGGTAGGACTTGTAGCCGGAACCTTCGGAAAGGGTCTGGACCTCGTTCGTTTCGTTCTCAACCGACATCGAAAATCTCCCCCTTGAGCATGACGCTCTGCAACTCGCGCAGGGTAGCAGGCCCTTACCCCTTCATATGCGCCATCGACTAGGCTCCGGCGGGGGTGGTCGGCAGTGCATTCACTGCGCGCGGAACGGGCCGGTTTTCCGGAGTACGCCGGGCAGTACCGGCTGGAATCCGTCCTGGGTTCCGGTGGCATGGGAGTGGTTCATCTGGCCACCTCCGCGTCCGGACTGCGGCTGGCGGTCAAGGTCGTCCACGCGCAGCACGCGTTGGATCCGGAGTTCCGGGCCAGGTTCCGCCAGGAGGTCGCGGCCGCCCGTCGGGTGAGCGGCGCGTTCACCGCGCCCGTCGTGGACGCGGACCCCGATGCCGAGCGGCCGTGGATGGCCACCCTGTTCATCGACGCCCCCACGCTCGCCGAGCAGGTACGGGACGCACCCCTCGGCCCCGGGGCGCTGGCCCGGCTCGGCGCCGGGCTGGCGGAGGCGCTGCGGGACATCCACCGGGCCGGTGTCGTGCACCGGGACCTCAAGCCCAGCAACGTCCTGATGGCGCCGGACGGGGTTCGCGTCATCGACTTCGGGATCTCCCGCCCCGCCGACAGCGATCTGCGGACCGAGACCGGGAAGCTCATCGGGACACCCCCGTTCATGGCGCCCGAGCAGTTCCAGCGGCCGCGGGAGGTCGGACCTGCGGCGGACGTGTTCGCGATGGGGGCGGTGCTCGTCCACGCGGCGACCGGGCGCGGGCCGTTCGACTCCGACAGCCACTACCTCGTCGCGTACCAGGTGGTGCACAGCGAGCCGGACCTGACCGGGGTGCCGTCCTCCCTCGAGCCGGTCATCGCGCGCTGCCTCGCCAAGGACCCCGCCGACCGGCCGACTCCCGACGCCCTGCTCGGAGAACTGCGGGCGGCCGCGTATCCGACGGGCGAGGAGACCCGCGCCTTCATACCGCAGCCCCGTCGGCCGGTCTCGGCGCCGCTCCCGTCCGCCTCCGACGACGTCACGCACCGGCGCGTACGGGTCCCCGGGGCCCCCGGGGCGGGGCGACGGCCACGGCGGCCCGCCCTCGTCCTCACCCTCGCGCTGCTGCTGACGGGCGGAGCCGCCGCGGCGTACGCCCGGTTCAGCGGCGGCGAGGATCCCGCGGGGCGCGCGGCACCGCACCCGCAGGGCCCGGCCGCGTCCTCACCGTCCCCCGCGCCGTGGTCGGCCCCGCTCGGCGACCGCGGTCCCGGGAACACGGTGTCCGCGTGCGCGGCGGCGGCCGGAGCGCTGTACTGCTCGACCCCGGGCCTCGTCGCGGCCCGGCTGAACCCGGCCGACGGCGCCCTCGCCTGGTCGGTGCCCGCGCCGGGCACGGGTGCCCGTACGGCGGGCGCCACCGCCATCGCGCCCGTCGCGAGCGGCGGACTCGTCCTCGCCGTGACCCCCGGCAGCGGGCTGCTCCAGGCGCTGGATCCGGCAACGGGCGTGCCGCGGTGGAAGAAGGACATCGCGCGGAACGCGACCGTGCTGCCGGCCGGCTCGAAGGTGCTGGCCGCCGCGGCGGACGGGACCGTCACGGCGCTCGACGCGGCCACCGGCGACGTGAGCTGGACCAAGCGCCTGGGTAGGACGGGGTCCGTGTGGCTCACGAGCCCCGGCCGGCCGGACGGCGGCCCCGACCTGTACGTGTCGACGCGCGCCGACGACGGCACGTCCTCGCAGGTCTCGGCGGTCGATCCGGCCGACGGCACGGTGCGCTGGCAGCTGCGCGCACCCGGGCTGCTCAAGCCGGCCGGGGTCGCACAGGGCGGGCTGTACCTCCTGGCCGGCGACCTGCAGGGGATGTCCGTCGCGGTGGTGCGCGTCGATCTCGCCACGCGGGCGGTACGGCGCACCCCGCTGTCGGTGGAGCAGTTGCAGGCCGAGGCGGCCGTGGGACCGGACGGGGTCGTGTACCTGATCGGCGTCTCGGGTGCGCTGACGGCGGTCGCCGGGGAGAAGGAGGCGTGGCGGCTGGAGACGGCCGTGGCCGCGGCTTCCCGGCCGGTCGTCGACGACGGGCGGCTGTTCCTGATGTCGGCCGACGGCCGGCTGATCGCGGTCGATGCCCGGGCCGGACGGCTCGTCGGGCAGACGGACCCCCGGATGGGGACGGGCCAGGGCACCTACACGGCCACCGTCCCCGCGCCCGTGGTCGCCGAGGGGCGGGTGTTCGGGAGTGCGCCCGACGGGTCCGTGTTCGGGGTGGCCGCGGGGGATCCCGCAGCGTGGTGAACGCGCGATGCCCCCGCACCGCAGGGTGCGGGGGCATCGCGCGACGCACTGCGCCGCGGTGGGTCAGCCCAGGAGGGAGACGTCCCGGACGGCGCCCTTGTCGGCGCTCGTGGCCATCGCCGCGTAGGCGCGCAGGGCCGCGGAGACCTTGCGCTCGCGGTTCTTCGGGGCGTAGACGCCGCCGAGGGCCTCGTGGCGGGCCGCCAGGGTGGCCTCGTCGACCAGGAGCTCGATGGACCGGTTCGGGATGTCGATCCGGATCCGGTCGCCGTCCTCGACGACCGCGATGGTGCCGCCCGAGGCCGCCTCCGGGGAGGCGTGGCCGATGGACAGGCCCGAGGTGCCGCCCGAGAAGCGGCCGTCGGTCACCAGGGCGCAGACCTTGCCGAGGCCCCGGCCCTTGAGGAAGGAGGTCGGGTAGAGCATCTCCTGCATGCCGGGGCCGCCGCGCGGGCCCTCGTAGCGGATGACGACGACATCGCCCGGCCTGACCTCCTTGCGGAGGATCTTGTCGACTGCCTCGTCCTGCGATTCGCAGACGACGGCCGGACCCTCGAAGGTCCAGATCGACTCGTCGACACCGGCCGTCTTCACGACGCAGCCGTCGAGCGCGATGTTGCCGCGCAGCACGGCGAGGCCGCCGTCCTTGGAGTACGCGTGCTGGACGGAGCGGATGCAGCCGCCCTCGGCGTCGAGGTCGAGGGTCTCCCAGCGCTCGGACTGGGAGAAGGCGGAGGCGGAGCGCTTGCAGCCGGGGGCCGCGTGCCACAGCTCCATGGCCTCCTCGGAGGCCGTGCCGGAGCGGGCGTCCCACTTCGCGAGCCAGTCCTCCAGGCCGTCCGAGTGGACGGTGGTGATGTTCTTGTTGAGGAGTCCGCCGCGGTGGAGCTCGCCGAGGATGGCGGGGATGCCGCCGGCCCGGTGGATGTCCTCCATGTAGTACGTGCCGCCCGGTGCCACGTTCGGGGCGACCTTGGACAGGCACGGGACCCGGCGCGAGACCTCGTCGATGTCGGTGAGGTCGTACTCCAGGCCCGCTTCCTGCGCCGCGGCCAGCAGGTGCAGGATCGTGTTCGTGGAGCCGCCCATCGCGATGTCCAGGGCCATGGCGTTCTCGAAGGCCTCGCGGGTGGCGATGCTGCGCGGCAGGACGGAGTGGTCGTCCTGCTCGTAGTGGCGCTTGGTGATCTCGACGACCGTGCGGCCGGCCTCCTCGTAGAGGGCGCGGCGGGCGGTGTGGGTGGCGAGGACGGAGCCGTTGCCGGGGAGGGCCAGGCCGATGGCCTCGGCGAGGCAGTTCATCGAGTTGGCGGTGAACATGCCGCTGCAGGAGCCGCACGTCGGACAGGCGTTCTCCTCGATGCGCAGGACGTCCTCGTCGGAGACGTTCTCGTTGGAGGCGTCGACCATGGCGTCGATCAGGTCGAGCTTGCGGACGGTTCCGTCGACGAGGGTCGCCTGGCCGGCCTCCATCGGGCCGCCGGAGACGAAGACGACCGGGATGTTGAGGCGCATGGCGGCCATCAGCATGCCCGGGGTGATCTTGTCGCAGTTGGAGATGCAGATCAGGGCGTCGGCGCAGTGGGCCTCGACCATGTACTCGACGCTGTCCGCGATGAGGTCGCGGGAGGGCAGGGAGTACAGCATGCCGGCGTGGCCCATGGCGATGCCGTCGTCGACCGCGATGGTGTTGAACTCGCGGGGGATGGCTCCGGCGGCGCGGATGGCGTCGGAGACGATCCGGCCCACCGGGGCGAGGTGCGTGTGCCCGGGAACGAACTCGGTGAAGGAGTTGGCGACCGCGATGATCGGCTTGCCGATGTCCTCGCTCGCTACGCCCGACGCACGCATAAGGGCGCGTGCGCCCGCCATGTTGCGGCCGTGGGTGACGGTGCGGGACCTCAGCTCGGGCATCGGGTTCACTCCCCATGAGTGCGGCCGGCCTTGCGAGCGCGGCCACGACTGTAGATATGAATCAGTTACGAGGCTACGCTCCCGGCCCGCGATACGGACGGCAAGTCCGCATGTCGGGACGGATGGCTCATTCCTCGGTCAGGTAGCGCTGGAGGGTGGGCGCCACCAGGGCCACGATGTCGTCCGGGTCCGCGGACGCGAGGGGCTCGACCTGGACGACGTAGCGCAGGATCGCGATGCCGACCATGTGGGAGGCGGCGAGCTCGGCGCGGAAGGTCGGGTCGGGGACGTCGAGGTCGGCCGCCACCCGTTCCAGAACGCGGCGCAGGACGATGCGGCGCAGCACCGAGGCCGCCGCCTCGTGGGTCAGCGCGGACCGGATCACGGCCAGCAGCGGCGCCCGGGTGACCGGGTTCTCCCAGATCCCCAGGAAGTAGCGGGCGAGCCGTTCCCCGATGCCGTCCGGGCCCTCGCCGAGGATCGCCGGGACCACCATCGCCGGCTCCATGCTCAGCTCGATGGCGGCGGCGAAGAGGTCGTCCTTGCTGCCGAAGTAGTGGTGGACCAGGGCCGGGTCCACACCGGCGGCCTTGGCGACGCCGCGTACGGAGGTCTTGTCGTAGCCGCGCGCGGCGAACTCGGAGCGGGCGGCGAGGCGGATGCGCTCCTGGGTGCCGGGGCCTTCCTCGACCTCGTCCTGGCGGGGCCGGCCGGGGCCTCGGCGGCGCTTCACGGGCTCGGTCACGGGCGCCGGGCCTCGTCGCGCGGGGCGGACGCGGTGGCGAGGTGCAGGCGGGTGAAGGCCAGCGCCTCGGCGAGGTCGGCCTCGCGCTCGGCCGACGACATGGCGCGCCGGGTGTTGACCTCGATCACCACGTGCCCGTCGAAGGACGTACGGGCGAGCCGTTCCAGCAGCTCGGCGCAGGGCTGCGTACCGCGGCCCGGGACCAGGTGCTCGTCCTTCGCCGAACCGTTTCCGTCGGCGAGGTGGACGTGCGCGAGCCGGTCGCCCATCCGGTCGATCATCTCGGTGGCGTCGGTACGGGAGGTCGCGGTGTGCGACAGGTCGACGGTGAAGTGCCGGTAGTCGTCCTTGGTCACGTCCCACTCGGGCGCGTACGCGAGCATCTCGCGGTCGCGGTAGCGCCACGGGTACATGTTCTCGACGGCGAACCGGACGTCGGTCTCGTCGGCCATCCGCCAGATTCCGGTGACGAAGTCCCGCGCGTACTGGCGCTGCCAGCGGAAGGGCGGGTGCACGACCACGGTGGACGCGCCGAGCCGCTCGGCCGCCGCCTGGGCACGCTGGAGCTTGGTCCAGGGGTCGGTGGACCACACCCGCTGGGTGATCAGCAGGCACGGCGCGTGGATGGCGAGGATCGGCACCTGGTGGTGGTCGGACAGCCGGCGCAGGGCGTCGACGTCCTGGCTGACCGGGTCCGTCCAGACCATGACCTCGACGCCGTCGTAGCCGAGGCGCGCGGCGATCTCGAAGGCGGTCGCCGTGGACTCCGGATAGACGGAGGCGGTGGACAGGGCGACTTTCGCGGTCGGGACACGGACTGGTTCTGCCACGGACACAGGGTACGGGGTACGGACCCGGCGCCCCGGGGCGCGTGTCGCCCCGCGGGGCCGGCGCATCCGGGCGCGTGTCGCCCCGCCCCCTCAGGCGTTGCCCGTCCCCCCAGGCGTTGCCCGTCCCCTCAGGCGTTGCCCGTCGGCAGGTGGTCCAGCCTGCGCAGGATGACGCCCTCGCGCAGCGCCCACGGGCAGATCTCCAGGTCGTCGATGCCGAAGAGGTCCATCGCGCCCTCGGCGACCAGCGCTCCCGCCAGGAGCTGGTTCGCCCGGCCCTCCGAGACGCCCGGGAGGGCCGCCCGCTGGGTCGTGGTCATCGCGGCCAGCCGCGGGACCCACTCCTCCAGCGACTTGCGGGTCAGGTCCCGCTGGACGTAGAGGCCCTCCGCCGAGCGGGCCGCGCCCGCGATGCGGGCCAGCTGCTTGAAGGTCTTCGACGTCGCCACGACGTGGTCCGGGGTCCCGAAGCGCCTGAACTCCCCCACCGTCCGCGCGATCTCCGCCCGCACGTGCCGGCGCAGGGCCCGGATGTCCAGCGCGTCGGGCGGATCGCCCGGCAGCCAGCCCGCCGTGAGGCGGCCCGCGCCCAGCGGGAGGGAGACGGCCGCGTACGGGTCCTCGTCGATGCCGTACGCGATCTCCAGCGAGCCGCCGCCGATGTCGAGGACCAGCAGCTTCCCGGCCGACCAGCCGAACCAGCGGCGCACGGCCAGGAAGGTCAGCCGCGCCTCGTCCTCACCGCTCAGCACGGGCAGGTCCACACCGGTCTCGGCCTTGACCCGCGCCAGCACCGCGTCGGCGTTGGTGGCCTCGCGCACGGCGCTGGTGGCGAAGGGCAGGACGTCCTCGCAGCCCTTGTCCTCGGCGGCCTGCACCGCGTCGGCGATCACCGAGACGAGACGCTCTATGCCCTCGGGGGTCACGGCTCCGCTCTCGTCGAGGAGCTCCGCCAGCCGCATTTCCACCTTGTGCGAGTGCGCCGGCTGCGGCCGCGCGCCGGGGTGCGCGTCCACCACCAGCAGATGGACGGTATTCGAACCCACATCAAGGACACCGAGTCTCATAGGGGGAAACGCTACTGCGGTGAACGCGGAGGGGTTGAGTTAGGGGCGCTTAGGCTTGGGTTTGTGCCCAATACGAAGAAGGCCAACAAGACCAAGTCCGGCAACAAGGCGGGAAACAAGGCTGACAAGGCCGACAAGGCCGACAAGGCCAAGGCCGCCGCACTGGCCGCCGACGAGAAGGGCCTCGACTTCCCCCGGGCCTGGGTGGAGTTCCCCGACCCCGCCGACGACGAGCAGGTCTTCCGCTGCGACCTGACCTGGCTCACCTCCCGCTGGACCTGCATCTTCGGCCAGGGCTGCCAGGGCATCCAGGCGGGCCGGGCCGCGGACGGCTGCTGCACGCTCGGCGCGCACTTCTCCGACGAGGACGACGAGAAGCGCGTCGCCCGGCACGTGGCCCGGCTGACCCCCGAGCTGTGGCAGTTCCACGACGTGGGCAGCGAGACCGGCTGGACGCAGGCCGACGACGACGGGGAGAAGCAGACCCGCCGCTGGGACGGCGCGTGCATCTTCCTCAACCGGCCGGGGTTCCCCGCCGGGGCCGGCTGCTCGCTGCACATCCTGGCGGTGAGGGAGGGCCGGGAGCCGCTGGAGACCAAGCCCGACGTCTGCTGGCAGCTGCCGATCCGCCGCACCTACGACTGGATCGAACGGCCCGACGACACCCGCGTGCTCCAGGTGACGATCGGCGAGTACGACCGGCGCGGCTGGGGCCCGGGCGGGCACGACCTGCACTGGTGGTGCACGTCGGCGACCTCCGCGCACGGCGCCGGGCAGCCGGTGTACGTGTCGTACCGCCCCGAGCTGACCGAGCTGATGGGCAAGGAGGCGTACGAGGAGCTGGTGAAGCTGTGCGAGGCGCGGCTCGCCTCGCTGCTGCCGATGGCCCCGCACCCGGCCGACCCGGTGCTCCCCGCCTAGTGCTGTGGCCGGGAAGGTTTGCCGGGTCGCGGCGTCCGGTGCGGTGCATCGCAAGGCGGAGGGCCGCGGCTCGTACTGGACGTACTTGCGTGGTCCGGCAACACGGCGAGGTGCCGTGCCGGGCGTCGCGACCCGGTGAACCTTTCCGGTCACAGCACTAGGCCGAGGAGGCCGACGGCCCGGGGTCGGGTTCCGGGGAAACCGTTCCTCCTGACGTCGGCGTGGGCGTCGGGGTCGGAGTGGGCGTGCGTGTCGGGTCCGGGGTCGGCGTCGGGGCCGGCGTGGGGCTCGCCGGCGGCGTCGGCGTGGGTGTCGGGTCGGGGGTGGACGGCGGCTCAGGGGCCGGGCGCCCGCGGCCCTGGATGGAGACGACCGTACCGCCGGGATCCACCCCCACCCGGGCCGTCCAGCCCCCCACGGGCTGGGCCTGGGTGTCGACGGCGATCCGCAGGGTGACCGATTCTCCGGGGGCCAGCGTGCCCGCGGTCCGGCTCGCGCGCAGCCAGGGCGCGTCGGACCAGAGCCGCCAGTCCACCGGGGCGCCGCCGGACGCGGTGAGGGTGAGCAGCGTGGTGCTTCCGTGGGAGGACGCGGCCACGGTGAGCCGGCCGGAGGCGCCGGCCCGGTCGGCGGCCGGCGGGGGTCCGGTGCTGATCACCTCGACGGAGACGTCGGGCTCGGCGCTGCCCGGGGCGAAGGCGGCCACGCCGGTGGTGGAGGAGGTGTTCCCGGCGTTCTCGTAGGCGGTCAGCGGGCGGCCGCCGACGTGCGGTGGCAGCGGGAGGTCGGTCTCGCTCGCGGAGATGCGGGTGGCGGCGTCGCCGACGGGTTCACCGGTGTCCGGCCCGCCGCGGTACGCCGCCCACAGCGCGATCACCGGCGCGGCGACGACGGTGGCGACCACGGTGGTGGTCACCGCCCGGGCCCGCATCCGGTCGCGGCGGGCCGCGCGGTCCTTGGGGTCCATCGGGAAGCCGGTGCGGTCGAAGCGCGGGGCGGGCCGCCGCCCCCGGCCGCCGGAGCGGAGCATCGCCGCGTGGACGGCGGTGCGGGGGGCGGGGACGAGCGGGAGGGCGGCGGTGCCGGTGCCGCCGGAGCCGGGCCATGGGGCTCCGGCGCCCACGCGTTCGGCGGCGCGGCGGCAGCGCGGACAGTCGTCGACGTGGCGTACGAGCTCGGCGCGCAGCGTGGTGGACAGCAGGACCTGCCCGTCGCCGGTGAGCCGCGAGACGCTGGGGCAGTTGCCCGTCTCCACGACGGCGAGGGCGGTGCGGGTGCGCTCCACCTCGCAGGCGGCGCCGGACAGCAGCTCCCGGGCGGCGGCCGGGGGCGTGCCGAGGACGGCGGCCAGTTCGGTGACGCCGAGGCGGTGGCGGACGGCGAGCTCCAGGGCCTCGCGCTGCTCGGGCGTGGTCCCGGCGGCCTCCGGCCAGGCGAGGCGGGCCAGCTCGGTACGCCGGTACGCGCTCACGTCAAACGTGCGGCGGGGCCCGCCGGACGGGTCGGCTTCCGCACCCTGGCCCGGCGCACGACCGCGATCCGTGTGCTCCGGCGCGCGCCGGGCGCAATGCGCTCCCAGCCGCGCGCGCCGTTGCTCCGCCAGCCGGTGCAGGCAGCCCCAGCGGGCCAGGGCGTAGAGCCAGGCCCGGCGTTCGCCTTCGTCGGGGCAGCGGCCGGGATGCCGTTCGGCCACGGCGAGCACGTCGCCCAGCACGTCGGTGGCGGCGTCGTGGTCGCACAGGACCGACAGGCAGTACGTGAACAGGCCGTCGAGGTAGGGCTCGTGCCGGGAGGGCGGCGGCTCCCCCTCGCGGGGCGTGCGCCCGTGCGCCCGGTGTGCGCCGGAGCGTGACGAGGAGTGTGCCTGGCTGCTGCTGTTCACTCGGCGACCGTAGGCGGCGCGCCGCTGGACCTCCGGAAGCCTTTCCCGGATTTAGCCCTTACGGGTGAACAGATCGGTGAAGCACTGACGGCGCGGTTGTCGGCAGCGGTGTCGGCGCTGTCAGTGCCGGGGGCTACCGTGTGCGGCATGGCTGCCCGCACCGCTCGTTCATCCGCCAAGGACCGGCCGTCCTACCGCTGCACCGAGTGCGGCTGGACGACCGCGAAGTGGCTCGGGCGCTGTCCCGAATGCCAGGCGTGGGGCACCGTCGAGGAGATGGGCGCACCCGCCGTGCGGACCACCGCCGCGGGCCGGGTGTCGACCGCCGCCGTGCCGATCGCGCAGGTCGACGTCAGGACGGCGACCGCGCGCAGCACCGGCGTGGACGAGCTGGACCGGGTCCTCGGCGGCGGGCTCGTGCCCGGCGCCGTGGTGCTGCTCGCCGGGGAGCCCGGCGTCGGGAAGTCGACGCTGCTGCTCGACGTCGCGGCGAAGGCGTCCAACGGCGAGCACCGCACGCTGTACGTCACGGGCGAGGAGTCCGCGAGCCAGGTGCGGCTGCGCGCCGACCGGATCAACGCGCTGAGCGACCACCTCTACCTGGCGGCCGAGACCGACCTGTCGGCCGTACTGGGGCACCTGGACGCGGTGAAGCCCTCCCTGCTCATCCTGGACTCCGTACAGACCGTCGCCTCCCCCGAGATCGACGGGGCACCCGGCGGCATGGCCCAGGTCCGCGAGGTCGCCGGGGCCCTGATCCGCGCTTCCAAGGAGCGCGGGATGGCCACCCTCCTCGTCGGCCACGTGACCAAGGACGGGGCGATCGCCGGCCCCCGCCTCCTGGAGCACCTGGTCGACGTGGTGCTGAGCTTCGAGGGCGACCGGCACGCCCGGCTGCGGCTGGTGCGCGGCGTCAAGAACCGGTACGGGGCCACCGACGAGGTGGGCTGCTTCGAGCTGCACGACGAGGGGATCACCGGGCTCGCCGACCCGAGCGGGCTGTTCCTGACCCGGCGCGCCGAGGCGGTCCCCGGGACCTGCCTGACGGTGACCCTGGAGGGCAAGCGCCCGCTGGTCGCCGAGGTGCAGGCACTGACCGTGGACTCGCAGATCCCCTCCCCCCGGCGCACCACGTCGGGCCTGGAGACCTCGCGCGTCTCGATGATGCTGGCGGTGCTGGAGCAGCGCGGCCGGATCACCGCGCTGGGCAAGCGCGACATCTACAGCGCCACCGTGGGCGGGGTGAAGCTGACCGAGCCGGCCGCCGACCTGGCGATCGCGCTGGCCCTGGCGTCCGCCGCCAGCGACGTCCCGCTCCCGAAGAACCTCGTGGCCATCGGCGAGGTCGGCCTGGCCGGCGAGGTGCGCCGGGTGACCGGCGTACAGCGCCGGCTCGCCGAGGCGCACCGGCTCGGCTTCACGCACGCCCTGGTGCCGACGGATCCGGGCAAGGTGCCGGCGGGGATGAAGGTGACGGAGGTCGCCGACATGGGCGACGCGCTCCGCGTCCTGCCGCGCGGGCGCTCTCGTACGCCGGCCGGGGAACGGGACGCCTCCTAGGGAATGTTCCTGGTCAGAGGGTCCGTACGAGGTCCCCGCGGGGCCTGCCTGGCCAAGCCACGGCGGGGCCGCAGCACACGCCGGTAGACTTCGGCGTGGTCCGCCCGGCCGTACGCAGGCGGCGCAACCCGCGACCGGAGGAGTGCAGTGGCAGCCAAGGACGGGGCAGCAGCATCCGGCAAGTCGGGCGCGAGCTCCAAGCAGGAGGCCATGATGCGCGCCTCGCTGAGCGCGGTCGCACCTGGTCAGCCGCTGCGTGACGGCCTGGAACGGATCGTCCGCGGCAACACCGGCGGGCTCCTCGTCCTCGGCATGGACAAGTCGGTCGAGGCGATGTGCACCGGTGGCTTCGTCCTGGACGTGGAGTTCACGGCGACCCGGCTGCGCGAGCTGTGCAAGCTCGACGGCGCGCTCATCCTGGACAAGGACATCACCAAGATCCTGCGGGCCGGCGTGCAGCTGGTGCCGGACGCGTCGATCCCCACGGAGGAGACGGGCACCCGGCACCGCACCGCGGACCGCGTCTCCAAGCAGTGCGGCTTCCCGGTCGTCTCGGTGTCGCAGTCGATGCGGCTGATCGCGCTGTACGTGGACGGGGAGCGGCGGGTCCTGGAGGAGTCCGGGGCGATCCTGTCGCGGGCGAACCAGGCGCTGGCCACGCTGGAGCGGTACAAGCTGCGCCTCGACGAGGTCGCGGGCACGCTGTCGGCGCTGGAGATCGAGGACCTGGTCACGGTCCGCGATGTGACCGCGGTCGCGCAGCGGCTGGAAATGGTCCGCCGGATCGCGACCGAGATCGCCGAGTACGTCGTCGAACTGGGGACGGACGGGCGGCTGCTGTCGCTCCAGCTGGACGAGCTGACGGTCGGGATCGAGCAGGAGCGGGAGCTGGTGATCCGGGACTACGTGCCGGAGCCGACGGCGAAGCGTTCCCGCACGGTGGAGGAGGCGCTGCCGGCCCTGGACGCGCTGACGCATCCGGAGCTGCTGGAGCTGGCGATCGTGGCGAAGGCGCTGGGGTACACCGGATCGCCGGAGACCCTGGACTCGGCGGTGTCACCGCGCGGGTACCGCCTGCTGGCGAAGGTTCCCCGGCTGCCCGGGGCCATCATCGAGCGGCTCGTGGAGCACTTCGGGGGCCTGCAGAAGCTGCTCGCGGCGAGCGTGGACGATCTGCAGACGGTCGACGGGGTGGGCGAGGCCCGCGCGCGCAGCGTCCGCGAGGGCCTGTCCCGCCTGGCCGAATCCTCCATCCTGGAGCGGTACGTCTAGACAAGACACCGACTAGGGCTTGCCTCCGAGCACCAGCTCGACGGTCCACGCTTCGCCCGGCTTGCCCGCGGTGCTGTTGAGCGCGCCCGAGTAGACCCCGTCCACGGCGAGCTTCTCGCTGGCCCCCGCCGACTGGAGCACGTCGCACACATCGGCGACCGAGGTCACGGGCTCGCCCTTGACCACGTTGATCACGTCGCCGGCTCCGAGGTTGGCCTTGGCGGCCGGGGACTGCGGATTGACGATCATGGCGATCACTCCGTCGATGCCCTGCTTCTGGAAGGCCTTGAAGGCCTTGCTCTCCTCGGGGCCCATCTCCTCGAACTGGGCGGGGACGCTCGGGTCCGACATGTCGAGGAGCCACCACCCGGGGTCGTTCTTGTTGTCGCCCGCGGCCAGCCCGGCGAGCTTGGGTTCCGCGTGGTCGCTGCTGATCGCGTAGAACTGCCCCGACACGCCTTCCTCGGCGTAGCCGAGGGTGTTGATGCCGACGACTTCCCCCTTGGCGTTGAGCAGCGGCCCGCCCGAGTTGCCCGGGTTGACCGTCGCGGAATGCTGGATCAGGGAGGGGTAGCGCGGAAGGGACGTGAGGGGTGTGGAGCCCACCTCGGGCGTTTGCACGGCGCCGGAGGTGAAGGCGACGTCCTGTGTGGCGTCGGTTTCCCCCAGGGACGCCGGATAGCCGAGTGCCATGACGGTGTCGGCCGTGCCGACGTCGCCGCTCTTCCCGAACTTCAGCTCCTTCAAATCCTCCTGGGGAGAGGTGAGCTTGAGTACCGCGAGGTCCTCGCAGGGATCGCTGCCGAGCACCCGCACGGGAATGGGCGGCCCGTCGTTGATGACCACCTTCAGGGCGGCCTCTCCCTGGATGACGTGCGCGTTGGTGACGATGAGCCCCTCGTCGGCGTTGTAGACGAAGCCGGTACCGGAGCCGTACTTCCCGATCACGTGCACCGTGGCCGGCGCGGCCTTCTCGTAGACCTGTCTGGGCGAAGGATCATCCGCCCACGCCGTCGCAGGACTCCAGGCGGTGATGACCGCGGCCAAGACGCCGACAGCCACACCCGTGACTCTCGCACTCATAAGGTCCCCTTCGACTGGGGCGGCCAGGCCCCACCCCCTGGAACCACTGCCGGCCGGGAACGATCGCTGTGATTTCAGCGTAATCCCGCGGAGCCGAGCTGTCCTGGAGGGGAGATCAGAGCCCCCCGGCGCAGCGGAGGGCTAGTCCTGCTTCAGGACGAACGAGGTCCGGGCCACCGGCATGCCGGGGGACTTGACCTCGACCACGTACGTGTCCGGACCCGCGGCCCCCGCCGGAGGCGCCTGGCACTGGTCGGCCGCGCTGAACCTGCGGTCCCATTCGAGCGACTGCTTCGTCTCCCCTTGCGCGGGGAGGCGGAAGAACGCGCTGCCCGGACCGGTCGGGCAGTCCGCCGAGGACCAGACCGCCTTGCCGCTGGTCGCCTGAAGGATGGTCAGGACCGCCTGTTTCGGGCCGAGATCGACCTTGCAGGTGGTGCCGGCGGTGTTGCGGGCGACGAGTTCGAGGCGGGGCTTCTCGTTGGCCTCGTACTCGTTCTTCACGCTCTTGACCTCCCACTGCAGCGCCGTCGGCGCGCACGTGGGCAGGGCCGGGTCCGCCGGGACCGGGGCCGCGCCGCCGCCCGGGCCGGAGCCCGTGCCGGCCGCGCCGCCGCTGCCCGTACCGCTGCCCGGTTCGCCGTTCTTGCCCGCGCCGGCGGAGCCTGCGCCCTCGGATCCGGTGCTGCTGCCGCCCGACTCCCCGCGGCCGCCCGGGGCCTGACTGATCGCCGGTCCCGTGCCCGCCGGGCCGGGGGTGATCGAGGCGATGGGATCGGGTTTGCCCTGGCCCTTGCCGTTCGTACTCGACTTCCCCCCGCCGGAGCTGACGGTCCATACGGCGAGCAGCGCGAGGAGCGCGACGACGGACGCCAGCACAGCCCTCCGTCGCCAGTAGATGGAGGAGGGGAGCGGCCCGACCGGATTGCGCAGAGATCCCACGGACGGAACTTTACGAGAGTCCGCGGCCCGATCGGCGCCCCCCATGCCGCGCCGCGGGTTTGTTCTGCGGATGATCATCCTGGAGGCGCATCCGAAGTGCCGGGAATCGGCCAGGAGTCTGACGCGGGCACTAGTCGCATTTGAGTACTGTCGGTGACCATGGACAGCACAGCCCTCTATCTCGACATCACCGATTTCGCCCACTCCACACCCGGCTGGGTGCGGTCGGCGTTCGAGATATGGACGGAGTACGGGCTGCTGCTCTTCGGAGTGTTCTTCCTGGCCGTCTGGTGGCGCTCGCGCGGCCAGGCCGGCCCCCGGACGGTCGCGCTCGCCGTCCTGGCCCCGGCGGTCACCGCCGCCGCCTACGTCGCCTCGGAGCTCGTGAAGTCCACCGTGGACGAGGAGCGGCCCTGCCGGGCCGTCGCCGGGGCCGCGGCCTCGCTCGTGACGTGCCCGCCGACCGGCGACTGGTCCTTCCCCAGCAACCACTCCGCCCTGGCGGGCGCCGCCGCGGTCGCGCTGGCCATGGCCGTACGCCGCCTCGCGCTGCTGACCGTCCCGCTCGCCGTGCTGATGGCCTTGTCCCGCGTCTTCGTCGGCGTGCACTACCCGCACGACGTGGCGATGGGCCTGCTGCTCGGCGGCTCGCTGGCCGCCCTCCTTGTCCTGGCGCTCGCGGGTCCGGTCGGCCGGATCATCGCCGCCATGCGGGCGAGCGGCGTACCGGCAGTTGTCTGGTTCACCGGCCCGGGCCCCGCACGGTAGGGACGAAACGTGCCAGGATGCCGTCTGCCATGACTGCATCCCCCATCACCTCCGCCGAATCCCCCGACCCCCCCGAGTCCCCGGCCGTCTCCCACGCACTGCACTCCCCCGTCATCGCGTGGTTCGACGAGCACGCCCGCGACCTGCCCTGGCGCCGCCCCGAGGCCGGCCCCTGGGGGGTCATGGTCAGCGAGTTCATGCTCCAGCAGACCCCCGTCAGCCGCGTCCTGCCGGTGTACGAGCAGTGGCTCACCCGGTGGCCCCGCCCCGCAGACCTGGCCGCCGAGGCCCCGGGAGAGGCCGTACGGGCGTGGGGGCGGCTGGGCTACCCGCGCCGGGCACTGCGGCTGCACGGCGCGGCCGTGGCGATAACGGAGCGGCACGGGGGCGACGTCCCGCGCGAGCACGCACAGCTGCTCGCGCTGCCGGGCATCGGCGAGTACACCGCGGCCGCCGTGGCCTCCTTCGCGTACGGGCAGCGGCACGCCGTGCTCGACACCAACGTCCGGCGGGTCTTCGCGCGCACCGCCGCCGGGGTGGAGTACCCGCCGAACGCCACCACCGCCGCCGAGCGGCGCCTGGCCCGGGCCCTGCTCCCCGCGGACGAGGACACCGCGGCCCGCTGGGCGGCGGCCTCGATGGAGCTCGGCGCTCTGGTGTGCACCGCCAAGAACCCCGGCTGCGCCCGCTGCCCGGTGGCCGGGCTCTGCGCGTGGCGCCTCGCCGGGAAGCCGGCGCACGAGGGGCCGCCGCGGCGCGGGCAGACGTACGCCGGGACCGACCGGCAGGTGCGGGGCCGGCTGCTCGCCGTGCTGCGGGAAGCGGTGGGACCGGTTCCGCAGGCCGTGCTCGACACGGTCTGGGACGAGCCCGTGCAGCGCGCCCGGTCGCTCGACGGGCTGGTCTCCGACGGGCTGGTGGAACCGCTGGAGGGAGGGATGTACCGGCTGCCGCAGAGCTGACGGGAGCAGGGCGCCGAGCCGGTGCGCAGCCGGCGCACGACCGACTCGGCGCAGACTCGTATCCGACTCAACTATTCCGCTTCCAGCGCCGAAACCCCAGCTCACGGGCACTGTTACACAACCTATGGGTGTCCGTGCGTCCACCGAAGGCTGGCCCGCACAGGCCCGTGACAACCCCTCCGTACCTTCGGATCCGTAAGTCAGCGGACGAGCGGTTGCACGGAACGGAGGCGGTCTGAGATGGCGCACGGCGAGGTACTCGAATTCGAGGAGTACGTACGCACTCGGCAGGACGCGCTGCTGCGCAGCGCCCGGCGCCTGGTTCCGGACCCCACCGACGCGCAGGACCTCCTGCAGACCGCCCTCGTCCGCACCTACGGCCGCTGGGACGGCATCGCCGACAAGTCCCTGGCCGACGCCTACCTCCGCCGCGTCATGATCAACACCCGTACCGAGTGGTGGCGCGCCCGCAAACTCGAAGAGGTCCCCACCGAGCAGCTCCCCGACGCCTCCGTCGAGGACGGCTCCGACCAGCGCGCCGACCGCGCCCTGCTCATGGACATCCTCAAGGTGCTCGCGCCCAAGCAGCGCAGCGTGGTCGTACTGCGACACTGGGAGCAGATGAGCACGGAGGAGACCGCCGCAGCGCTCGGCATGTCGGCGGGTACCGTGAAGAGCACGCTGCATCGCGCGCTGGCCCGCCTCCGGCAGGAGCTGGAGAGCCGGGACCTGGACATGCGCGCGCTGGAACGCGGTGACCACACCATCCGGTACGAAGGGCGTGAGCGGTGCGCGGCCTGAATGGCCAAGGACTGACCGGCAGACGTTCGCTGGTCCTGGTGTCGGCGGGGACGGTCGTCCTCGTCGGCACAGCCGTGTTCGCGGTCGGTTGCGCCACGGGCGGTACCGGCCTGCGCGACGGCGGCCCCGCACGGACGGACCCCGTCGCCAAGACCGCCCCCTCCACGACCACCCCGGGCAGCTCCTCCGAGCCGTCCTCGGCCACCTCCGGCCAGCCGCTGAAGAAGGTCGACCCGGTGGCCCTGCTGAAGGCGGACCCCAAGGTCAGCGCCGAGGTCAAGCGGGACCTCAAGCCCTGCACGGGCAAGGAGTACCCCGTGGACGTGAGCTACGGGAAGGTCACCGGCAGCGCCGTCGTCGACATCGTGGTCAACGTCCTGTCGTGCGCCGACGCGCTGGGGCGCGGTTCGTACGTGTACCGCGCGGACGGCGCGAGGTACGAGAATGTCTTCTCGGACGAGCAGCCGCCCGTCTACGCGGAGATCGACCGGGGCGATCTGGTGGTCACGAAGCAGGTCTACGGGAAGAGCGACCCGCTCGCCTATCCGTCGGGCGAGGACGTGATCACGTACCGCTGGGACGGCGAGAAGTTCACCGAGCAGGACCGGGTGCACTCCGAGTACAGCAACGTGGTCGACGGCGGCAGCCTGCCCGCTCCGGCCGTGACCCAGAAGCACTGACTGCCGCACAACCGAGTACCGAAGAACCGAGGCGAGGCTCCCGCATGGCCGAGACCCATGTCCTGTTCGTGGAGGACGACGACGTCATCCGTGAGGCCACGACCCTGGCGCTGGAACGCGACGGCTTCGTGGTCACCGCCATGCCCGACGGCCTGTCCGGACTGGAGTCCTTCCGGGCGAACCGGCCCGACATCGCACTCCTCGACGTGATGGTCCCCGGCATGGACGGCGTGAGCCTGTGCCGCCGCATCCGCGACGAGTCCACCGTCCCGGTGATCATGCTGTCGGCGCGCGCCGACTCCATCGACGTGGTGCTGGGCCTGGAGGCGGGGGCCGACGACTACGTCACCAAGCCGTTCGACGGCTCGGTGCTCGTCGCCCGGATCCGCGCGGTGCTGCGCCGCTTCGGCCACGCCGGCGGGCCGCAGAACGGCGGCCCGGGCTCCGACGAGAGCCAGGACGCGGAACACGGGGTGCTCTCCTTCGGCGACCTGGAGGTCGACACCGAGGGCATGGAGGTGCGCAAGGCGGGCGCGGCCGTTGCGCTGACCCCGACCGAGATGCGGCTGCTGCTGGAGTTCTCCTCGGCGCCGGGCACCGTACTGTCGCGCGACCGGCTGCTGGAGCGGGTCTGGGACTACGACTGGGGCGGCGACACCCGGGTCGTGGACGTCCACGTCCAGCGGCTGCGCACCAAGATCGGTCAGGACCGGATCGAGACGGTCCGGGGCTTCGGATACAAGCTCAAGGCATGAGGCGGTTCACCCTGCGCACGGGGATCCGCTGGAAGATCACCATCGCCGTCGCCGCCGTGGGCGCCCTCACGGCGGTGGCGCTGAGTCTGGTCGTGCACAGCGCTGCCCGGGTGTCGATGCTGGAGAGCGCCCGCGAGGTGCAGCTGGACCGCGTGCAGTTCATCTCCCGCAACGCCGAGGCCGGGCGCAAGCCGCCCATGGGCGCCAAGCTCAACGACCCGGACCTGCCCACCCCGCTGCGGGAGAAGGCGCGCTCCGGGCGGCGCGGCACGTACGTCCAGGAGTCCGCGAAGGGGGCCCCCGAGGTGTGGGCCGCGGTGCCGCTCGAGAACGGGCAGGTGCTGTCGCTGCACACCCAGTTCCGGGAGAGCGCCAACATGGTGCGCGACCTGGACCGGGCGCTGGTCGTCGGCTCGCTGGCCGTGGTGGTCGGCGGCTCGGCGCTGGGCGTCCTCATCGGCGGCCAGATCTCGCGGCGGCTGCGCAAGGCCGCGGCGGCCGCGCAGCGGGTGGCGCACGGGGATCCCGAGGTGCGGGTGCGGGACGCGGTCGGCGGCGTCGTACGGGACGAGACGGACGACCTCGCGCGGGCCGTGGACGCCATGGCCGACGCCCTCCAGCAGCGGCTGGAGGCCGAGCGGCGGGTGACCGCGGACATCGCGCACGAACTGCGGACGCCGGTGACGGGCCTGCTGACGGCGGCCGAACTGCTGCCTCCGGGCCGGCCGACCGAGCTCGTACGGGACCGTGCGCAGGCGATGCGCGCGCTGGTCGAGGACGTGCTGGAGGTGGCCCGGCTGGACAGCGCGTCCGAGCGGGCGGAGCTGCAGGACGTGGCGCTGGGCGAGTTCGTGAGCCGGCGGGTGAGGGCGCTGATGCCGGAGGCGTCGGTACGGGTCGTCGCGGACGAGATCGTCAGCACCGACCCGCGGCGCCTGGAGCGGATCCTGGGCAACCTGCTGGCCAATGCCGCGCGGTACGGGCGGCCGCCGGTCCAGGTCGACGTGGAGGGCCGGGTCGTGCGGATCCGGGACCACGGGCCGGGCTTCCCGGAGGCGCTGCTGCGCGAGGGGCCGAGCCGGTTCCGGACGGGGTCGACGGACCGTGCGGGCGTGGGGCACGGGCTGGGACTGACCATCGCCGAGGGGCAGGCGCGGGTGCTGGGCGCCCGGCTGACCTTCCGCAACGTGGCCGCCCCGGGCGGCTTCGACCGCGAGGGCCGGGCGGCGGGCGCGGTGGCGGTGCTGTGGCTTCCGGAGCACGCGCCGACGGCGACGGGCAGCTTCCCGGTGATCACGCCGCAGCACTAGTCCCGTGGCGGGGAGGGCCGGATCGGTACCGGGCCGTACGGTCCGGTAGGTCCGTGACTTAGCATCCGTGGCATGAGCGACGGCACGAATCCCCAGAGCAACCCGCAGCCCGAGCCCGCCCCGGGGAGCGGTGGCTACGGGTTCCCGCCGGGGCCCCCCGCACAGGGCGGGTACGGCTTCCCGCCCGGACCGCCCGCGCAGAGCGGCTACGGCTTCCCGCCCGGACCGCCCGCGCAGGACGGCGGCGGCTACGGCTACCCCCAGGCGGGGCAGCCGAACCCGTACCAGCCCGACGCGCACCAGCCGGACCCGTACCGCCAGGACCCCGGGGCGCAGCAGACGCCGTGGTCCCCGGCCCAGCAGGGCATACCGGGGCCGGCCGGCGATCAGCCCGACTGGGAGGCCATGGCCGACCGCTCCGCGGCCGAGCGGCGCAAGAAGCGGCTGTGGGTGCTGGGCGGCGGGGTGACCGTACTGGCGCTGCTGGCCGGCGGCGGAACGTTCTTCCTGCTGGGCGCCGAGGAGGACCCGGAGGTCCCGACGGACGATCCCGCGGTATCGGCGTCCGCCTCACCGGGCGGCCCCTCGGGCTCGTCGGCCCCGTACTCCCCCACCGTCGAGGGTGACGCGACGCTGCTGCGCGACAGCAACGGCAAGATCGGCATCCGGCTGGGCCCCGACACGCAGATCGCCCCGGTGGGCAAGCGGTTCCAGATCGTCTCGAAGGGGACGTCGAAGTCCTACGCGCAGGCCTCCGAGGCGGCCGTGGACGTGACGAAGAGCTTCTCCGTCACGGCCCGCCTCTACAACTCGGCCGCCAAGGGCTCGCGCATCGCCGTGAGCCAGGGCGACGGCGAGTCGTTCTCGTTCGAGCTGGGCATCGACCAGGTGAACGGCAAGCAGGCCTGGATCTTCCGGGTGCAGACCGGCGACAAGGGCGCCGCGGCGACCACGCAGACCGTCGTCGCCGAGGGCCTCAACATGGTCAAGACACCGACCACGGTGATCGGCTCGTACGACGCGGAAAAGAAGACCATCGCCCTCTACGTGGACGGCAAGAAGGCCGGCGAGGCCGCCGTGCCCGGCATCTGGCAGGCCCCCGGCCCGTTCCAGCTGGGCCGCTCGCGCCACCACGGCATCTGGTCCGGCGCGTGGCAGGGGGGCATGCACAACATCCGGATCTACGAGGCGGCGTTCTCGCCCGAGCTGGCGGCCGCCTACAAGGAGGGCAAGATGCCCGCGACGACGAAGCCGTCGCACTCCTGGCTGCTCACCTAGGTCCTGACCGGACCGGTCCGGTCAGGACCGGTCCGTAGACCCGTCAGGGGTCAGATGGTGACGCCGACGGTGCGCAGGAAGGCCACGGGGTTGACGGCCGAGCCGTAGTTCGGGGTGGTCCGGATCTCGAAGTGGAGGTGCGGGCCGCTGGAGTTTCCGGTGTTGCCGGACAGCGCGATCTGCTGGTCGACGGCGACCTTCTGGCCGATCCTGACCTGGATCTTCGAGAGGTGCGCGTACTGCGAGTACGTGTTGTTCGCGTGCTTGATCACGATGGCGTTGCCGTACGCGGGGCCGTCGCCGCCGCCGTTGGGGCCCGCCTTGACGACGGTGCCGGCGGCCACGGCGTCGACCGGGGTGCCGACCGGGACGGCGAAGTCCTGGCCGGAGTGCTTGCTGGACCACATGCTGCCGCCCTTGCCGAAGGTCGCGGACAGCGTGTACTTCTCGAGCGGCTTGTCCCACATGCCGGTCTTCGCGGAGGTCGCCGCCTTCGCGGCGCCGGCGGCCTGGGCCGCCGCCTGCTCGGCGACCAGCCCGGCGGTCCCGGTGGGGGCGGACTGCGGCGTGTCGGCGAAGGCGGCGGTCGTCCCGGCCCCGAGGGCCAGCGCCACACCGAGAGCGGTTGCGCCGACGGTGATACGGGTACGAGGGGTGATGACGCGCTTCGCGGACATGAAGGAGACCTCCGGGGCCGGGGACAAAGACGTGGTTCACGCCCGCCACGGGCATGAAGTGACCCGGCACGATCTGGCGTGTGCCGGGTGGGCTCATCCTTGGTAACCCGGGCCCCCGTACTTCCCCAAACCTCCCCATTACTACCGGAACTCGTAGACCTGGTGGGTGTGACGCACTCGTTTGACCAGGTAGCTACTGGGTCGTCGGTGGACAAATCGGGTGACTGGATCTACGAAACCTTCTAGTAGGTCCGATTTGCCCTGTGCGGCTTGTCACCGGCCCAGGACCTCCGGCCGGCCCTTCCGGGACCTTCGGCGGGCAACCGAAAGGGGCGGCCCCGGAACCTTTCGGTCCCGGGGCCGCCCCTTCGTACCGCTACCGCCCTACGGCGGTCACGCGCCCTTCGACAGGTCCGGGCCGGAGCCCGTGGCCTCGATCGGGGGGAGGTCCGGCAGAGCCGACTTCTCCTCGCCGCGGAAGGTGAACTTGGCGTCCTCGCCCTCACCCTCCTTGCCGACGACCACGATCTGACCGGAGCGCAGCTCACCGAAGAGGATCTTCTCCGAGAGCGTGTCCTCGATCTCGCGCTGGATGGTCCGGCGCAGCGGGCGGGCGCCCATGATCGGGTCGTAGCCGCGCTTGGCCAGCAGGAGCTTCGCGTCGCCGCTCAGCTCGATGCCCATGTCGCGGTCCTTCAGGCGCTCGTCGACCTTCGCGATCATCAGGTCGACGATCTGGATGATGTCTTCCTCGGTGAGCTGGTGGAAGACGACCGTGTCGTCGACACGGTTCAGGAACTCGGGCCGGAAGTGCTGCTTGAGCTCTTCGTTGACCTTCGCCTTCATCCGGTCGTAGCCGGTCTTGGTGTCGCCCTGGGCCGCGAAGCCCAGGTTGAAGCCCTTCGAGATGTCCCGGGTACCCAGGTTGGTCGTCATGATGATGACCGTGTTCTTGAAGTCCACGACCCGGCCCTGGGAGTCGGTCAGGCGACCGTCCTCCAGGATCTGGAGAAGGGAATTGAAGATATCCGGGTGGGCCTTCTCGACCTCGTCGAAGAGGACGACGGAGAACGGCTTGCGGCGCACCTTCTCGGTGAGCTGGCCGCCCTCTTCGTAGCCCACGTAGCCGGGGGGCGAACCGAAGAGACGGGAAACCGTGTGCTTCTCGCTGAACTCCGACATGTCGAGGGAGATCAGCGCGTCCTCGTCGCCGAAGAGGAATTCGGCGAGCGTCTTCGAGAGCTCGGTCTTACCGACACCGGACGGGCCGGCGAAGATGAACGAGCCACCCGGGCGCTTCGGGTCCTTCAGACCCGCACGGGTACGGCGGATCGCCTGGGAGAGCGCCCTGATGGCGTCCTTCTGGCCGATGACCCGACGGTGGAGCTCGTCCTCCATGCGGAGCAGTCGCGAGGACTCCTCCTCCGTGAGCTTGAAGACGGGAATGCCGGTCGCGGTCGCGAGGACTTCGGCGATGAGCTCGCCGTCGACCTCGGCGACGACATCCATGTCGCCGGCCTTCCATTCCTTCTCGCGCTTGGTCTTCCCCGCCAGCAGCTGCTTCTCCTTGTCACGGAGAGACGCCGCCTTCTCGAAGTCCTGGGAGTCGATGGCCGACTCCTTGTCGCGGCGCACGGCCGCGATCTTCTCGTCGAACTCGCGGAGGTCCGGCGGCGCGGTCATCCGGCGGATGCGCATCCGGGAGCCGGCCTCGTCGATCAGGTCGATCGCCTTGTCCGGCAGGAAGCGGTCCGAGATGTACCGGTCCGCCAGCGTCGCCGCCTGGACGAGGGCCTCGTCCGTGATGGAGACGCGGTGGTGGGCCTCGTAACGGTCGCGCAGGCCCTTGAGGATCTCGATCGTGTGGGGGAGGGAAGGCTCCGCCACCTGGATCGGCTGGAAGCGGCGCTCGAGGGCCGCGTCCTTCTCGAGGTGCTTGCGGTACTCGTCGAGCGTCGTGGCACCGATGGTCTGGAGCTCACCACGGGCCAGCATGGGCTTGAGGATGCTGGCGGCGTCGATCGCGCCCTCGGCGGCACCCGCACCCACGAGGGTGTGGAGCTCGTCGATGAACAGGATGATGTCGCCGCGGGTGCGGATCTCCTTGAGCACCTTCTTCAGGCGCTCCTCGAAGTCACCGCGGTAGCGGGAACCGGCGACCAGGGCGCCGAGGTCAAGCGTGTAGAGGTGCTTGTCCTTGAGGGTCTCGGGGACCTCGCCCTTGACGATCGCCTGAGCCAGCCCCTCGACGACGGCGGTCTTGCCGACGCCGGGCTCGCCGATGAGGACCGGGTTGTTCTTGGTGCGGCGGGACAGCACCTGCATGACCCGCTCGATCTCCTTCTCGCGCCCGATGACCGGGTCGAGCTTGGATTCGCGGGCCGCCTGGGTGAGGTTGCGGCCGAACTGGTCCAGGACGAGCGAGGTCGAGGGCGTGCCCTCGGCCGGGCCGCCGGCCGTGGCCGACTCCTTGCCTCCGCCGGTGTAGCCGGAGAGCAGCTGGATGACCTGCTGCCGGACTCGGTTGAGATCGGCGCCCAGCTTCACGAGGACCTGGGCGGCGACGCCCTCGCCCTCGCGGATCAGGCCGAGCAGGATGTGCTCGGTGCCGATGTAGTTGTGGCCGAGCTGGAGGGCCTCTCGGAGCGAAAGCTCCAGGACCTTCTTCGCCCGCGGGGTGAAGGGGATGTGGCCGGACGGGGCCTGCTGCCCCTGACCGATGATCTCCTCAACCTGCTGGCGAACAGCCTCGAGCGAAATCCCGAGGCTCTCCAGGGCCTTAGCGGCGACACCCTCACCCTCGTGGATCAAGCCCAGGAGGATGTGCTCGGTGCCGATGTAGTTGTGGTTGAGCATCCGGGCTTCTTCCTGAGCCAGGACGACAACCCGCCGCGCGCGGTCGGTGAACCTCTCGAACATCGTTTATCGCTCCTCAGAGCGGTCGGGCAGTTCGGGGTCGGTCCCCGCCCTGTCCTTCCGCATGCTAGTCCCGCGGGGCGGGACAGCTCATTCCAACTGCCGACATCCCTCCGCGGCTCACCCCCGCGTCAGCGGGGAAAACCGGCTTGAAGAGCCGACAACTGCTCCAACCCGATGGTGCGAGACGATGTTCCCGCAGGCCAGGCAGATACCCGTCATGCGTGTACGCCGATGGCGAACGCAAGCCCGTCAAATCAGCGTGTCGCCCCGATCCACTAGGAATGTCTTACCCGTAAGGACTGACACTCCATGCCGGTGGCACCGGTTCCCTCCGCTAAGGGCGAACACAGTTCCGTCCCGAATGTGGGACTCCACCCCGCGGATGTTTACGTTCCGCATTGGTTCGCGTGCGCTGTGTCACTCCCCGGCTATCGTCGAGAAGTGCCCGGGCCGTAACCCGCAGGCTCCGGGGAAGTTGCTCAGGGCATGGCCTCCAGCACCGTCGCAGCCCCCACCGTCCCGCTGCCCCGCGTCCCGGCCGAGGAGGCCGGGAACGCCGCGGGCGCCGCGTACGCCGCCTCCTGGTACGAGCGCGTCCTCGGCTGGCCGGTGACGGGCGGTCCGCCCGTCCAGCTCGTCACGGGGTCCCGGTTCGACGTCCTGGAGCTGCCGTCCGATGCGGGGGCGGCGCTCCTGCGCAGGCCGGTCGACACGGGCCCGGTCGCCCTCATGGGGCGCAGGATGCGGTTCCTGGTGGCCGCGGGGAGCGCGGAGGAGCTCGACGGGCTGCTCGACTGGCTGGAGTGGGGCGGGGTCGCCCTGGATCTCACCGCCCTGGGTGCGGGTGGCCGGATCACCGCCCCGGCTCCCCCGGGACAGTCCCCTGGCCCTCGGGAGGCCGCCGTGTGGCTGCGACCCCCCGAGCAGGGGTGCGAGGCACTGCTGCCCGCCCTGCCGGGTTCCCCCGGGCCGGGTGCCGGGCCCGCCCGCGGGCCCGATCTCGCGCGCCTGGTGGCGGCGGCGGCGACGGAATGCCACCGCGCCCGCCTGGGGCGCCGTGCGCCGCGGTGCGGTCAGCCCTTGGCCTTCTCGTAGGCCTCGCGGATCTCGGCCGGTACGCGGCCGCGGTCGTTCACGTTGTAACCGTTCTCCTTCGCCCACGCGCGGATCTCGGCGGTGTCCGGATTGCCGGTCGCGGCCGAGGCGCGGCCCTTGGCGCGGGCAGCGGTCGCGCGCCCGCCGGTGCGGCGGCCGCCCTTGGTGTACGGGTCGAGCAGACCGCGGAGCTTTTCAGCGTTGGCGGTGGTGAGGTCGATCTCGTAGGTCTTGCCATCCAGAGCGAACGTCACCGTCTCGTCCGCCTCGCCACCGTCGAGGTCGTCGACAAGAAGGACCTGAACCTTCTGTGCCACCGGGATTTCCTTTCATCGAAAAGCAGTACGCGGAAAGGAAACCGCTTTTGCCTGGAAAACACAAACCCCCGGGGAGAGGTTCAGGACGGCAACGGGGCGGGAAACGTGCGCGATTCGGACATAGGCCACAGGCGCGCGGAGCACCGGAAAAGCCGGGGTCATCGATCAGAGGTGCAGAAGCATCCGACTGTTGCCCAAGGTGTTCGGCTTCACTCGTTCGAGACCGAGGAACTCGGCGACACCCTCGTCATAGGAACGCAGGAGCTCCATGTAGACATCGGTCTCGACCGGGGTCTCGCCGATCTCGACGAAGCCGTGCTTCGCGAAGAAGTCCACTTCGAAGGTGAGACAGAAAACCCGGCTCACCCCGAGCTCGCGGGCCGTCCGCAACAACTGCTCCAGCACCAGATGACCGACGCCGGCGCCCTTGAGGTCGCGGTCGACGGCGAGAGTGCGTACTTCGGCGAGGTCTTCCCACATCACGTGGAGAGCGCCGCAGCCGACCACCTGGCCGCCGGGCTCGCGTTCCGCGACCCAGAACTCCTGGATGTCCTCGTAAAGGACGACCGGTGCTTTGTCGAGCAGGATCCGCTGCTGCACGTACTGGTCGAGCAGGCGGCGCAGCGCGGGAACATCACCGGTGCGGGCACGGCGGATCGTCACTGTTTCTGCATGTGCAGCGGAAAACTCTCCCATGGCCCGGACGCTATCGCCCCGGTCCCTCCGCACGCTCGCCGGACTCCCCTTCGGCCGGGGCGGACCCGGCCGGTGCGGCCGCCTCCGCCGCCTCGGCCGCTTCGTCGTCGTGCTGGACGATCCGGACGGCGTCCCGGAGGGCTTCGCGCTGTTCCGCCGACATCATGCCGAAGAAGGCGACGAGTGCGGCCGCGGGGTTGTCACTGGTCGACCACGCTTCGTTCATCAGTGCGGCCGAGTATGCGGCGCGGGTGGAGACCGCGGTATATCGATAGGCGCGGCCTTCCGCTTCCCGGCGGACCCAGCCCTTCTGATGAAGATTGTCCATAACGGTCATGACCGTGGTGTACGCGATGGACCGTTCCTGCTGGAGGTCTTCCAGCACTTCCCGAACGGTGACCGGGCGGTTCCACTGCCACACCCGCGTCATGACGGCGTCTTCGAGTTCTCCCAAGGGGCGAGGCACACCAGCACGATAGTGCGGCTTGTGGGTAATTGCCCGACTATTCGCTCGGCAACGCGCGACAAAATCCGGGGTCCCGAGGGGACCCCGGATCGAGCCGGTTAGTTACGGGTCTGCCGGGCCGCCTCGGCCCGGGCGATCACGGCGTCGACCGCCTCGTCTTCCTTGGCCTTGTTGGCACCGCCCTGGGTCTTCACGATCGTCACGACGAGAGCGATGAAGAACGCGGCCATCACGATGGGGGGCACGAGCGCGGAAACGTAGTCCATGCCCCTCAGCGTAGCCAGTGCGGTCACGGCACTAGCCGACGGCCCGGCCGTCCGCCGGGGGCGGGGTGGGCTTTCGGCGCGGCGGGAAGACCTCGCCGGGCGTCGGGATCGGCCGCGGGGGCTGATCGGGGTGCGGCGGCTCCTCGGGCCGGGGCTTCGGGCCGGGCGCCGGCTCCTCCCGGCCGCCGGCCAGGGCCAGCAGCCGGGTGCGGGGCGCGGGGGCGGTCGACAGCCGCCGGCGTACGGAGCGCCCCAGGGCGGCCTGGGCCCGCTCCAGCAGCGCGGCGGCGACCGGGTTGGCCCGCAGGGCGCGCAGGGCGGCCAGGTCGTCGGGGGCGGGCTCGTACCCGGCCGCCAGGGCGTCCTGGAGCAGCAGCAGGTACCCGGAGAGGCTGCCGGGCAGGGCGCCCCGGTAGCGGGCCAGATCCTCCAGGAGGAAGGCTCTGAGCCGGGCCGCCTCCTGGACCACGTCGTCCACCGACTGCGCGAGGCGCAGGCAGTCCTGGACCTCCGAGGCCTCGAGGGGGGCCGAGGAGGACTGAAGGGCGTGGGCGAGCGAGCGCCTGAGCACGTGCAGCTCGGCGGCACTGAACGCCATGCCGCCGCGGGATCCGTAGGGCGTGGGCATGGGCCGAAGATACGCGCTAATCGGACAAAATCCCCTTTGGCGCGGCCGGTCGCTCAGCCGGTCTCTTTGACCGCGGCCAGGAAATCGGCCCAGGCCGCCTGGGTCGTGGCGAGCACGAGGTGTGCGGGATCGGCGCGGTCGGCGACGCGCACGAGGGTGCCGGGGGCGGCGGAAACGTAGACGCAGGCGTCTTCCTTCTCGCCGCAGAACGAGGACTTCTGCCACAGGGGCCGAGCGGTCATGGTGTCTCCTCGCGGGTGTTCCAGTGGGGGGACGGTATCTCTGTGGCCGGTCCCTGCCGGTGTCTTTAACGCAATTCGGCGATTCCCCGGTTCCCGCTCGGGGGTCCGGGTACCGCCGCGCGGGCGGAGCCCCCGCGGCGGCGCCCGGGCAGGGCTACAGGCGGGCGGTGAAGGCCGCGACAGCTTCGGCGACCTCCGCCTCGGTCCAGGACAGGCCCGGCTCCGTGACCTCGACCTCGGTCACCGAGAGGCCGGGGACGGGTGCGGGGAACCAGCGGCGGAAGAGGACCCGGCCCGTTTCCTCCGCGACGCGGACCGACGCCTCCGTCAGGTGGTCCGGGTCGTACGGGAGCCAGACCTGGAACTGGTGGGTGTGCGGCCGCTCGGGGTGGATCCGGGACCACGGGATCCCGGCCTCCGCGAAGGCCGGCCCCAGCGCCGCCGCCACCATCCGCGCCCGCGCCACGTACGACGGCAGCCGCGGCAGCTCCCGCTCCAGCCCCGCCAGCGCGGCCAGGGCCTGCGGGAACTGCCGGAAGATCTGGCCGCCGTACCGGTGGCGCCAGACCCTGGTCTCCTCCACGAAGGCCCGCGGCCCGGCCAGCGCCGCCCCGCTTAGGCCGCCGAGCGACTTGTAGAACGAGACGTACACCGAGTCGGCGAGCCCGGCGATCTCCGGCAGCGGCCGCCCGAAGTGCACCGTGGACTCCCACAGCCGCGCCCCGTCGAAGTGGACCACCGCCTCCCGCTCCCGGGCCGCCTCGGCCAGCACTTCCAGCTCCTCCCAGGTGGGCAGGACGAAGCCCGCGTCCCTCAGGGGCAGCTCCAGCATCAGCGTGCCGAACGGCTCCGCGAGCGCCGAGACCTCCTCCGCCGTCGGCTGCCGCGCCTGCGTCGTCGGGTGCACCACCCGCAGCCCGGAGACCGCCGACAGCGCGCCGCCCTCCCACCGCTCGGGGTGGCTCATCGGGTGCAGCGCCACCACCGGGTTCCCGGTCCGCCCGGCCCAGCAGCGCAGCGCGACCTGCTGCGCCATGGTCCCGCTCGGGAAGAAGGCCGCGTCCTCCATGCCCAGCAGCCCCGCGACCCGCCGCTCCAGCTCGGCGACCACGCCGTTCCCGTAGAGGTCGGCCGGCTGGTCCATGTCGTACGGGGCGCCGGCGAGCGGCGCCAGCAGCTCCGCGACCGTGGCGTCCCGCAGGGAACGGGAGAGCATCCGCCCGGCCGCGCGCCATGCCGCCGCCTGCCGCTTCTCCCGCTCGGTTTCCTCGGTGTCCTCGTTGTCCTCGCTCATGGCTCACGATCATCGCCGACCGGCAAAGGGCCCAGGAGCTAGCATGGCGGCGTATCGTCCGGTACCCCCCGCGGACTGGAACGGAAGGCCCTCCCCGCGTGAATCCCTCACAGCAGCCACGCCCTGCCCGGCTGGCGATCGGTGTCGTCGGAGCCGGCCGGGTCGGCCCCGCGCTGGCCCGCGCGCTCCAGCAGGCCGGGCACCGGCCCGTCGCCGTGTCCGGCGTCTCCGACGCCTCGGTGCGCCGCGCCGCGCGGATGCTGCCCGATGTCCCCCTCGTACCGCCCGCACAGGTGTTCGAGAAGGCCGATCTGGTCCTCCTCACCGTGCCGGACGACGCGCTGCCCTCCCTGGTCGAGGGGCTCGCCGAGACCGGTGCGATCCGGCCCGGGCAGCTCCTCGTCCACACCTCCGGCCGGTACGGGACCGCCGTGCTGGACCCCGCGCGCCGCGCGGGCGCCCTGCCGCTGGCCCTGCACCCCGCGATGACCTTCACCGGCACCGAGGTCGACGTGCAGCGGCTGGCCGGCTGCTCCTTCGGCGTCACCGCCCCCGAGGAGCTGCGGCTCGCCGCCGAGGCCCTGGTCATCGAGATGGGCGGGGAGCCCGAGTGGATCGCGGAGGAGAACCGTCCGCTCTACCACGCGGCCCTCGCCCTCGGCGCGAACCACCTGGTCACCCTGGTCGCCCAGGCCATGGAGCTGTTGGACAAGGCCGGGGTCGAACACCCCGACCGGATGCTCGGCCCGCTGCTCGGCGCGGCCCTCGACAACGCCCTGCGCTCCGGGGACGCGGCCCTGACCGGCCCGGTGGCCCGCGGCGACGCCGGTACGGTCGCCGCGCACATCGCGGAGCTGCGCAAGCACGCGCCCGGCACGGTCGCCGGGTACCTGGCGATGGCCCGCACCACCGCCGACCGTGCCCTCGCGCACGGACTGCTCAAGCCCGAACTCGCCGAGGACCTGCTCGGCGTGCTCGCCGACACGGACCCGGAAGGGGGCACCGCCCCGTGAGCGGACTGCTGCTCGACACCGCCGCGGAGCTCCGGGGGCTCCCGCGCACCGGCCGCCGGGCCGTCGTGATGACCATGGGCGCCCTGCACGCGGGCCACGCCACACTGATCCGCTCGGCCCGTGAGCTGGCCGGGCCGCAGGGTCAGGTCGTCGTCACCGTCTTCGTCAACCCCCTGCAGTTCGGGGCGAACGAGGACCTGGACCGCTACCCGCGCACCCTCGACGCCGACCTCGCGATCGCCGAAGCGGCGGGCGCCGACGCGGTGTTCGCGCCCGG
The DNA here is from genome assembly GCA_049998195.1 of Streptomyces sp. cmx-11-4. Taxonomy (GTDB): domain Bacteria; phylum Actinomycetota; class Actinomycetes; order Streptomycetales; family Streptomycetaceae; genus Streptomyces. The sequence continues at coordinate 67,923 of JAEBET010000021.1, read as the reverse complement.
CACCGACGAGGTCTACCCGGGCGGCGACCCGCAGGTGCGGATCAGCGCCGGCCCGATGGGCGAGCGCCTCGAAGGGGCCACCCGCCCCGGCCACTTCGACGGAATGCTGACCGTCGTCGCGAAGCTGCTCCACCTCACCCAGCCCGACCTGGCCCTCTTCGGCCAGAAGGACGCCCAGCAACTGGCCCTGATCCGGCGGATGGTGACCGACCTGAACTTCCCCGTGGAGGTGGTCGGCGTACCGACCGTCCGCGAGGAGGACGGGCTCGCGCTGTCGTCCCGCAACCGCTACCTCTCGCCCGCCGAGCGGCGCACCGCCCTGGCCCTGTCCCGCGCCCTGTTCGCCGGACAGGACCGGCTCGCCGCGCAGGCCGCGCTGCGGGCCCGCGCCGAGGCCTCCCCGGCCAGCGACGAGCGGGCCACCGCCCTGGCCCGGCTCGGCGAGATCCGCGCCTCCGCCGACGCGCACGCCGTCTCGGCGGCGGGCACGGGGCTGCCGGACGCCGTACGGGCCGCCGCGGGGCACGTGCTGGAGGAGGCGGGCCGCCACGAGCCGCCTCTCGTACTGGACTACCTGGCGCTGGTGGACCCGCAGGACTTCACCGAGGCCGGACCCGGGTTCACGGGGCAGGCCGTGCTGGCCGTCGCCGCGAAGGTGGGCACGACCCGGCTGATCGACAACATCCCACTGGAATTCGGAGCACACTCGTGAGCACCCCAGGCAGAGGCCTCCCCCCGGGCGGCACAGGCGCGGGCGCGGGCACCGGCATACGGCTGCACGCACCCGCCCCCGGCTGGGCCGTCGACGCCGACGTCGTGGTCGTCGGCTCCGGCGTCGCGGGGCTGACCGCGGCGCTGCGCTGCGCCGCCGCCGGCCGCCGTACGGTCGTGGTCACCAAGGCCCGGCTCGACGACGGATCGACCCGCTGGGCCCAGGGCGGCATCGCCGCGGCCCTCGGCGAGGGCGACACCCCCGAGCAGCACCTGGACGACACGCTGGTCGCGGGCGCGGGCCTGTGCGACGAGACGGCCGTACGGCTGCTCGTCACTGAAGGACCGGACGCGGTGCGGCGGCTGATGGCCACGGGCGCCGTCTTCGACACCTCCTCGGAGACCGGGGAGATAGAACTGACCCGCGAGGGCGGCCACCACCGGCGCCGGATCGCGCACGCGGGCGGCGACGCCACCGGGGCAGAGATCTCCCGGGCGCTCGTCGAAGCCGTACAGGCCGCGGGGATCCGTACCGTCGAGAACGCGCTCGTCCTGGACCTGCTCCAGGACGCGCAGGGCCGCAGCGCCGGGGTCACGCTGCACGTCATGGGCGAGGGCCAGCACGACGGCGTCGGCGCCGTCCACGCACCCGCCGTGATCCTCGCGACCGGCGGCATGGGCCAGGTCTTCTCCGCGACCACCAACCCCTCGGTCTCCACCGGCGACGGAGTGGCGCTCGCCCTGCGCGCCGGGGCCGAGGTCTCGGACCTGGAGTTCGTGCAGTTCCACCCGACCGTGCTGTTCCTCGGCCCGGACGCGGAGGGCCAGCAGCCCCTCGTCTCGGAGGCGGTCCGCGGCGAGGGCGCCCACCTCGTCGACGCGGACGGGGTGCGCTTCATGGTCGGGCAGCACGAGCTCGCCGAACTGGCCCCCCGCGACATCGTCGCCAAGGGCATCATGCGGCGCATGCAGGAGCAGGGTGCGCGGCACATGTTCCTCGACGCCCGGCACTTCGGCGCCGAGATGTGGGAGCAGCGCTTCCCGACCATCCTCGCCGCCTGCCGCTCCCACGGCATCGACCCGGTGACCGAGCCGATCCCGGTCGCGCCCGCCGCGCACTACGCGTCCGGCGGCGTACGGACCGACCTGCACGGCCGCACCACCGTCCCGGGCCTGTACGCGTGCGGCGAGGTCGCCTGCACCGGTGTGCACGGCGCGAACCGGCTGGCCTCCAACTCCCTGCTGGAGGGCCTGGTCTTCGCCGAGCGCATCGCCGACGACATCGCCGCCCGGGCGCTCTGCGGGGGCGGCCCCGGCATACCGGTCCCCGCGACCGGCCCGCTGCAGCCCGCCGAGGCGCGGTACGAGGTCCAGCGGATCATGACGGACGGCGCGGGCGTGCTGCGCTCGGCCGAGTCGCTGCGCACGGCCGCGGAGGCGCTCGAAGGCCTGTACGCCACCGCCTTGAACAACCTCGAGGCGCACGGCAAGACCGCCGAGCCGGGGGTGGACACCTGGGAGGCCACGAACCTGCTGTGCGTGGCCCGGGTGCTGGTCGCCGCCGCGCAGCGGCGCGTGGAGACCCGCGGCTGCCACTGGCGCGAGGACCATCCGGACCGGGACGATGCCGCCTGGCGCCGCCATCTCGTCGTCCGGCTCTCGGCGACCGAGAAGCGGGCGCTGGTCGTCACCCCCACCGACTCCGCGGACTTCCCGTCCGTGCACGAACCCCTCAGCACCCAGAGCCTGGAGCAGTGACCGTGAGCACCCCCGACGAACTTCCCCTGATCGACCAGAACGACGGCGGCTGCGGCGACGACTGCGCCTGCGGTGACGGCGAGGAGACCGGCCTGGACCCGGCGCTGGCCCAGCTGCTGGCGGACGCGGGGCTGGACCCCGTCGAGGTCGAGGACATCGCCCACATGGCGCTCTCCGAGGACCTGGACGGCGGGGTGGACGTCACCACCGTCGCCACGGTCGCCGAGGACGCCGAGGCGGTGGCCGACTTCGTCGCCCGCGAGGACGGCGTCGTGGCCGGCCTGCGCATCGCGGAGGCCGTGTTCTCCGTGGTCTGCACGGAGGCCTTCGAGGTGGAGCGGCACGCGGAGGACGGCGACGCCGTCAAGGCCGGGCAGGTGCTGCTGTCCGTACGCTCGCGCACCCGCGACCTGCTGACGGCCGAGCGCAGCGCGCTGAACATCCTGTGCCGCCTGTCGGGCATCGCGACCGCCACCCGCCGCTGGGCGGACGTGCTGGAGGGCACCAAGGCGAAGGTCCGCGACACCCGCAAGACCACGCCGGGGCTGCGCGCGCTGGAGAAGTACGCGGTGCGCTGCGGCGGCGGCGTCAACCACCGCATGTCGCTGTCGGACGCGGCGCTGGTGAAGGACAACCACGTGGTGGCGGCCGGCGGCGTCGCGCAGGCCTTCAAGGCCGTACGGGACGCCTTCCCGGACGTGCCCGTGGAGATCGAGGTCGACACCCTGGAGCAGATCGGCGAGGTCCTGGAGGCGGGAGCCGACCTGATCCTGCTGGACAACTTCACCGTCGGGCAGACCGCCGAGGCCGTGGCCCTGGTGGCCGGCCGCGCGGTGCTGGAGTCCTCGGGCCGCCTGACGCTGGACACCGCACGGGCGTACGCGGAGACCGGCGTGGACTACCTGGCGGTCGGCGGGCTGACCCACTCCTCGCCGATCCTGGACATCGGCCTCGATCTGCGCGAGGCGGTGTAACCCGTGCTCCTCACCATCGACGTAGGCAACACCCAAACGGTCCTGGGCCTGTTCGACGGTGACGAGATCGTCGAGCACTGGCGCATCTCGACCGACCCGCGCCGCACGGCCGACGAGATGGCCGTGCTGATGCAGGGCCTGATGGGCATGCATCCGATGCTCGGCAGCGAGCTGGGCGACGGGATCCACGGCATCGCGATCTGCTCGACGGTGCCGTCGGTCCTTCACGAGCTGCGCGAGGTCACCCGGCGCTACTACGGCGACGTCCCGGCCGTGCTGGTGGAGCCGGGCATCAAGACCGGCGTGCCGATCCTCATGGACAACCCGAAGGAGGTCGGCGCGGACCGCATCATCAACGCGGTCGCGGCGGTCGAGCTCTACGGGGGCCCGGCGATCGTGGTCGACTTCGGTACGGCGACCACCTTCGACGCGGTGTCGGTGAAGGGCGAGTACGTGGGCGGGGTGATCTCCCCGGGCATCGAGATCTCGATGGAGGCCCTCGGCGTACGGGGCGCCCAGCTGCGGAAGATCGAGCTGGCCCGCCCGCGCAACGTGATCGGCAAGTCCACGGTCGAGGCGATGCAGTCGGGCGTGGTGTACGGCTTCGCGGGCCAGGTCGACGGGGTCGTGGGCCGGATGGCCAAGGAACTGGCCGGCCCGAACGGCGACCCGGACGACGTCCGGGTCATCGCCACCGGCGGCCTGGCCCCGATGGTGCTGGGCGAGTCCTCGGTGATCGACGACCACGAGCCGTGGCTGACCCTGATCGGCCTGCGCCTGGTGTACGAACGCAACGCCCCCAACTTCGAGTAACGGGACAGCCGCACAAGCGCCCCGGCTTCCCCCACGGCCGGGGAAGCCAGGCCAACTCCAGCCAAGCCGAGCAACTCCAGCCCCGCCGGCGTTTGAGGCGCGGGGTCCGGGGCGGAGCCCCGGCAACGGCGCCGCACCGGCACGGGGGGCTGGGGCGGAGCCCCGGGCAGCGGCCCGGGGGCCCATCCGGCCCTGCCCCCGCCACCCCGCGCGGGAGCGCACCGGCAGAATGGCCCGATGAGCGTCACCATCGACATCGCCGGACTCCCCGCCGAGCGGATCAGCTTCACACCCTCCCCGCTCGCCGAGCTCTGCATGGCCCTGCACGCGCTCTCCCAGCCCGCCCACCACCCCCGGCTCGCCTCCTGGAGCGCCGCCACCGCCGCCTCGCTCGATCCGTGCCTCGCGGACCGGCTGCTGGAGGCCGAGTTCATGTGGCGCAGCTCGTTCGCCGACATCTTCATGCCCTTCGCCGGGGTCCCCGGCGGGACCGGCCTGCCCAGCGCCACCCTGGCCGAGGAGCTCGACGTACTCGACCGGATGGACGACGAGCGGTTCGTGACGGCCGCCCTCGAGCACTGCTGGCTCGCCACGTACAACGACGGCGGCGGCCCCTCCCCGCTCAAGGACCCGTCGAGCCGCGCCAAGGCGCTGGAGACGGCCGCCGCCCGAGGCCCCCGCCAGCTGGACTTCTCCATCCGGCTGCTGGACGACACCGCCGCCGTACGGGTGTGGATGCGGCGGCTCGTCGAGGACTGCGACGAGGCCTTCTTCGCCGAGACCTGGAAGCGCGTCGAGCCCGCGCAGAGCGCCGACGCCCGGCACAAGACCGAGCTGCTGCGCCGCAAGGGGCTGCCGGCCGCGCTCAAGGAGGTCTCGTCGGCGCTCGGCGTCGACGAGGGCCGCACCACCATCACCGCCGACAAGATGGTCGACGGGTCGACGACCGCCACCGACCCCCGAATAGGCACCGGCCTGGTCTTCATACCGACCCACTTCGGCTGGCCGCATCTGCTGGTGCTGCACGCACCGGGCTGGCGTCCGGTGGTCCACTACCCGCTCGGCACCCCCGAACTGGACTCCGCGCCCGGATCCGTGGAGCTGCTCCAGCGGCGCATGGAGGCGCTGGCGCATCCCGTACGGATGATGCTGTGCCGGAGCCTGGCCCGGGCCCCGTACACGACGGGCGAACTGGCGACCGTGTACGGGATCACCGCGCCGGAGGTGTCACGGCATCTGGCCGTCCTGAAAAAGGCCGGTCTGATCCATACGCGGCGCCAAGGCCGGTATGCCCAGCATCAGTTGGATCTGTCCGCTGTCGCACGCATAGGCTCGGACTTCATCGAGGGCATCCTGCGCTAGGCCAAGTCGCCGATATCCGGATTTCATGAACCGGAATCAGTTGAAACTCTGGTCATGGCGGCTCCTTGCTGCTTAACGTGCGTCCACCGTTTGGCCCTGCTCGCACTTTTGCCGTGGAAGGACCTTGCATGCCCTCACGCCGTATAGCCGCTGCCACCGCCACCCTGGCGGCCGCGGCCCTTGTCTCACCGCTGCTGCTCGCCGGCCCGGCCGGCGCCACGAGCCCGCAGAGCGACGCCGCACGCGGTGACGCGCTGGCCAGGAAGCTGGTCAAGGAAGCGACCGGCAAGGGCGCGTACAACCATCTGAAGGTCCTGCAGGCGATCGCGGACTACAACGACGGCACCCGCGTGGCCGGTTCCAAGGGCCACGTCCAGTCGGCGAAGTACATCGAGGCCGTGATGAAGGCGGCCGGCTACAACGTCACGAAGAACGAGTTCGACTTCGTGTACGTCGAGACCATCGCCGAGAAGCTGACGGTGAACGGCGCGAACGGGCGCGACGTCCCGATCCACCTGATGACGTACACCAAGAGCGGCCCGGAGGACGGCGTCACGGCGCAGCTCGCGGTCGCACCGGTCGACGCGGACGGCACCAACGGCTGCGAACCGGGCGACTTCGCCGCGGGCGCCTTCACGGGCAAGATCGCGCTGGTCAAGCGCGGTGGCTGCACCTTCGCGGTCAAGCAGGCCAACGCGGCCGCGGCCGGTGCGGTCGGCGCGATCCTCTACAACAACACCGAGGGCGCCCTGAACGGCACCCTGGGCGACGCCACCGCGGGCAAGGTCCCGACCGGCGGCATCACCCAGGCGGAGGGCGAGAAGCTCGCCGCCGAGGCCGCGGCCGGCCCGGTCGAGGTCACCCTCGACATCCGCGAGTTCCGCGAGAACCGCAAGACGTACAACGTGGTCGCGGAGACCCGCGGCGGGGACGCGAACAACACCGTCTTCCTCGGCGCGCACCTCGACTCGGTCGCGGCGGGCCCGGGCATCAACGACAACGGCTCCGGCTCGGCCGGCATCCTCCAGGTCGCGCAGCGCCTCGCGAGCAGCCAGACGAAGATCAAGAACAAGGTCAAGTTCGCCTGGTGGTCGGCGGAGGAGTACGGCCTGCTCGGCTCCGAGGCGTACGTCGCCGGGCTGACGGAGGAGCAGAAGAAGCAGATCAAGCTCTACCTGAACTTCGACATGATCGCCTCGCCGAACGCCGCCTACTTCGTCTACGACGGCGACGACTCGGACGGCGTGGGCGCGGGCCCCGGCCCGGAGGGCTCCGCCCAGATCGAGAAGGGGATCACCGACTTCCTCGACTCCAAGAAGATCCCGCACGCGGGCACGGACTTCTCCGGCCGCTCGGACTACGGCCCGTTCATCGAGGTCGGCATCCCGTCCGGCGGTACGTTCACCGGCGCCGAGGGCATCAAGACGCCGGCGGAGGCCGCGAAGTTCGGCGGCCAGGCGGGTGTGGCCTACGACGTGAACTACCACGGCAAGGGTGACGACATCACGAACATCGACCAGAAGGCGCTCGACATCAACGTCGACGTCATCGCGGACGCGGTCGGCCACTACGCCCACGACCTGGCCCCGCTCTCGAAGCCGGTCGTCTCCGTCCCGACCCCGGGCGGCAGCGGCGGCGGCGGTGGCCTGCACCCGGGCCACGACGAGGTCACGCAGTAAGAGCGAGCTCTGAGGAGGGGGCGGAATCCCGAAGGGGATCCCGCCCCCTCCTGCTGCCCCGGCCACATCCAGCCGGAGTTCGAGGCGCGGGGTCTGGGGCGGAGCCCCAGCGGCGGCCGCAGGGCCGCGTCAGCCGACCGCAGGGCCGCGTCGGCCACCCGGCCAGGCCGCCGCGATGCCCACCGGCCGGCAGAGCCACAGGAAGTCCCCCAGCCCCCCACGGGCCGTCAACTCGGCCGCCTGCCCCGCACGGGCAAGCGCACGGACGTAGCCCGCCGGATCCGTGGAGGCCAGGGCCAGCGGGGGCCGGGCCCCCGAGACCCCGAGGGCGGTCAGGGCCTCGCGCTGGGTCAGCAGCACCGACCCCGGCCCCGCGCACGCGTCCAGCGCCACGTGGGCGGTGACATCGCAGCTGCCGTCCGGCACCGGCGGGACCTCCCGCCCCCCGCGGAAGCCCGTCAGCGTGCCGTACGGCGGCCTCGTGTCCCGGGTGTGCCCGTAGTCCACCGCCACCGCCAGGCCCCGCTGCACACCGGCCACCGCCGCCGCCCAGGCCTCGTCGCGCGCCCGGCCGATCTCCGCGCGGCCGCCGCCGGGCCACCACGCCTCCAGCCAGGCCCGGTCCGCGGCGTCCACCGGGCCGCCGGGGCTCTCCGTACCGTCCGGCGCGACCAGCACGTACCGCCCGTCCTCGGCGATGTCGAGGGGCACGTTGTCCAGCCATTCGTTGGCGAAGAGCAGCCCCGTCGTCCCTTCGGGCGGCGACGCCACCCAGCGGATCCGCGGGTCGAGCCCCGCGGGCCGCTCCGCGCGCTCCACGGCGTACGGGCGCACCCGCGCGGCCACCTCCGCCGGCAGCGCGGCGAGCACCCCGGCCAGCAGCTCGGCCCGCCCGGCGCCCATGTCGACCAGGTCCAGCGCCGCCGGGTGCCCGAGCTCCGCGTCGACCCACCGCAACAGCCCGGCCACGGCACCCGCGTACAGCCCGGAGGCGTGCACCGAGGTGCGGAAGTGCCCGGCGGGACCGGGCCCGCCCGGCCGGACGTAGAAACCGCCCGGCCCGTACAGCGCGGCTTCCATGGCACCGCGCCACCGGACCGGAGTCGTGCGTACACCCTGGGCGCTCATCCCACGAAGGTTATGCCCACCCTCCACCTTGCGGAGTACGCCCCCCGAGCGAGGTTGGAACCTCTGGTTGACTCCAGCACCTATCTCCGTTCCCTACTCTGGGTTACGTGCAGCGCCTCTACGACTTCCTCCGCAGACACCCGATGGGCGTCGACAGCTTCTGGGCTGTCCTCCTCTTCGGGGTCTCGATGCTGGACGTCGTGGCCGAGACCGGTGTCGACGCCCCCATGAAGCTGGCCGCCGTCCCCGTGGTGGTGGCCCTGAGCACGGCCGTGGCGCTGCGGCGCAGGTGGACGCAGGCGATGTTCTGGCTCACCCTCGGGGCGGGCGTCTTCCAGCTGGGCGTGGGCGTCATCGCGGGGTTCTACGACGCCGCCATGTTCGTGATGCTCTTCACCGTCGCCGCGAGCGATGTCCCGCGCTGGGTCTCCCGCACCGCGCTGGGCTGGGGCCTGGCCGCCGCGCCGCTCTACTTCCTGCGGCACGGCGTGGACAAGGGCACGAGCGACGTCGACAACGTCCTCTTCGCCGTCTTCATGATCGTCCCCTTCGCCCTCGCCTGGGTGCTGGGCGACTCGCTGCGCACCCGGCGGGCCTACTACGCCCAGCTCATCGAGCGGAACCAGCGGCTGGAGAAGGAGCGCGAGGCCCAGGCCAAGGTGGCCGTGGCCGCCGAGCGCGCCCGGATCGCCCGCGAGCTGCACGACGTCGTCGCGCACAACGTCTCGGTGATGGTGGTCCAGGCGGACGGGGCGGCGTACGTCATGGACGTGGCGCCCGAGCAGGCGAAGGAGGCCCTCCAGACCATCTCCGGCACCGGCCGCCAGGCCCTCGCCGAGATGCGCCGGCTGCTGGGCGTCCTGCGCACCGGCGAACCGCAGGAGTCCGAGGACTACGTGCCCCAGCCGGACGTCGAGCAGATCGAGGTCCTGGTCGAACAGGTACGGGCGGCGGGGCTCGCGGTGGACTTCGAGGTCGAGGGCGCGCCCCGGCGGCTGCCCAGCGGCGTCGAGCTGACGGCGTACCGGATCGTGCAGGAGGCGCTGACCAACACGCGCAAGCACGGGGGCCCCGATGCGAAGGCGAGCGTCCGGCTGGTCTACTTCGACGACGGGCTGGGCCTGCTGGTCGAGGACGACGGGCGGGGAGCGGCACACGAGTTGTACGAGGACGGCGGCGCCGACGGCGCCGGGCACGGCCTGATCGGCATGCGCGAGCGGATCGGTATGGTCGGCGGAACCCTGGACACCGGGCCACGGCCCGGCGGCGGCTTCCGGATCAGCGCCCTGCTGCCCCTGAAGAAGAGTTGAAGAGGACGAGGTAACGGATGTCCATCCGAGTGATGCTGGTCGACGACCAGGTGCTGCTGCGCACCGGCTTCCGCATGGTGCTCGCCGCCCAGCCGGACATGGAGGTCGTCGCCGAGGCGGGTGACGGCCTGGAGGCGCTGGAGGTGCTGCGGGCCACGAAGGTGGACGTGGTGCTGATGGACGTCCGCATGCCGAGGCTCGACGGGGTCGAGGCGACGCGGCGGATCTGTGAGCCCGAGGAGCACCCGAAGGTGATCATCCTGACCACCTTCGACCTGGACGAGTACGCGTTCTCCGGGCTGAAGGCGGGTGCCAGCGGCTTCATGCTGAAGGACGTGCCGCCGGCCGAGCTGCTGGCGGCGATCCGCTCGGTGCACAGCGGGGACGCGGTGGTCGCCCCGTCCACGACGCGCCGGCTGCTGGACCGTTTCGCCCCGATGCTGCCGACGACCACGCAGGAGCCGCGGAACAAGGAGATCGAGCGGCTGACGGAGCGCGAGCGCGAGGTCATGCTGCTGGTGGCCCAGGGCCTGTCGAACGGCGAGATCGCGGCGCGGCTGGTGCTCTCGGAGGCGACGGTGAAGACGCACGTGGGCCGCATCCTGACGAAGCTGAGCCTGCGCGACCGGGTGCAGGTCGTGGTCCTGGCGTACGAGACGGGCCTGGTCCGGGCGGGCGGCGGCGGCATCGGTTAGTCCCCCCGCGGCGTTCCCCCCGGGTCGCCCGGACCGCAGCTGACGGCCTGCGGGTTCACCGAGGGGTTTTTGGAGCCGTCATCCACCGGTCCGGCCGGGCCGCGGCGCGGGAGGTGTGCGAGCGGGCCGCCTGGGCGCGCAGCAGCTCGGCGGCCTCGGCGGCCGCCCGCAGCCGGGCCGTGACCGTGCCGTTCGCGCCGGTGTCCACGTGCACGTCGGCCACGCCGCGGGCCCGCTCCCAGGGGCCCTGGGTGAGCCGGACGCTCTGCACCTTGGCGTGCGGGACGATCTCCGTACGGCGGCACAGGCGGCCGTGCCGGGCGGCGAACACGTCCGGGGAGACGGCCAGGGCATAGCCCTTCCACCACACCGGGACCACCCAGCGCGAACCGGCGCCCGGCGAGCCGCTGAACGACAGGGCCGCCAGGTCCACGCCCGGCAGCACCCGGGCGATCACGGCGTACGCGGCGGCCCGCGAGGCCACCGGGACCAGCACGTCGTTCTTCGAGCCCGCCACGGCCAGCTCCACCCGGACCCAGTCGCGCCGCCGCCACAGCAGCGGCTCCACGATCCGTACGGTCTGCACGCGGCCCGGCGGCACCGTCTCGTGCGCCCGGTCCAGCAGTCCGTGGTCCAGGCGCAGCCCGTCCGGGGACTCGGCGACCCGCCAGTCGTACTCGACGAGGAAGCGGCCCGCGCTGCCCGCCCAGACCGCGCCGAGCAGCGGGAGCAGGGTGACGACGGCCGCCCAGGGGTTGGAGCTGACCCACCACACGACCACCGGCGCGGTGAGCCCGCCGGCCAGCGCCGCCCAGACGCCCAGGCTCAGCAGCAGCGACACGACGAGCTCGCGCGGGCGTACGCGCAGCAGCTCCCGGTCGGGGGCCTCGCCCAGGCGCACCGCCTCCTCGGGGGCGAAGCCGGCCGCCCGGGCCAGGAGCTCGGCGCGCAGGACCACGGCCTCCCTCTCGGAGAGGAAGGCCAGCTCGTCCTTGTCCTCGGTGCCGATGACGTCGAGACGGAGTTTCGCGACCCCCGCGAGGCGGGCCAGCAGCGGCCGGGTCACGTCCACGGCCTGGATCCGGTCGAGGCGGATGTGCGCGGTGCGCCGGAAGAGCAGTCCGGTACGGATGCGCAGCTCCGTGTCGGTCACCGAGTAGTACGTGACCCACCAGCTCAAGAACCCGTACAGGCCGAAGACGAGGACCAGGGCGGCCAGCGCCAGGAGGCGCAGCACGGCGGGCTGGTCCGCTATCCACTCCTGCGCCTTGTCGCCCTGCTGGAGGACGACGCCGAGCGTCGCCGCGATCGGCACCCACGCGCGGCGCAGCGGGGTGAAGGGATGCAGCCGCCGCTCGCCCGGGGCGGACGGGGCGGCGCCCGCCGGTTCGGCGGTCACAGGCCTGCCGACCTTGCCTGGCCGAGCTCGGTGAGCCGGTCGCGCAGCCGCTCCGCCTCGGCCGGCGCGAGGCCCGGGATCTTGGCGTCCGTGGCCGCGGCGGCCGTGTGCAGCTGTACCGACGCCAGCCCGAAGCGGCGCTCCAGCGGGCCCGAGGTCACCTCGACCAGCTGCATCCGCCCGTACGGGACCACGGTCTGCTCCCGCCACAGCACGCCCCGGCTGATCAGCAGGTCGTCCGCGCGCTCGGCGTACCGCCAGGACCGCCAGTTCCGGCCGGTCAGCTCCCAGCCCCAGGCCAGCACGAGGAGCCAGACCACCCCCAGCAGGGCCCAGGCCGGGCCGAGCAGCAGCCCCGCCACGACGCCCGTCACCACCGCCGGAACCCCCGTCCAGACCACCAGCAGCATGCGGCGCAGCCTCAGCAGCCCGCCCGGCAGCCCCACCCACACAGGCTCGCCCGTCTCACCCGCAGTCCCCGTTTCCATTCCTCAAGCGTAGGGCTGAGACAATGCCGCCATGACGGAGACCACGGTCGGCATCGGCGGGGCGGCGGAGAGCACCGACATGGTGCTCAACATCGGCCCCCAGCACCCTTCCACGCACGGCGTGCTGCGCCTGCGTCTCGTCCTGGACGGCGAGCGGATCGTCAGCGCCGAGCCGGTGGTCGGCTATATGCACCGCGGCGCCGAGAAGCTGTTCGAGGCCCGTGACTACCGGCAGATCGTGATGCTCGCGAACCGCCACGACTGGCTGTCCGCGTTCTCGAACGAGCTCGGCGTGGTCATGGCCGTCGAGCGGATGCTCGGCATGGAGGTCCCCGAGCGGGCCGTGTGGATGCGGACGCTGCTGGCCGAGCTGAACCGGGTGCTCAACCACCTGATGTTCCTCGGCTCGTACCCCCTCGAACTGGGCGGAATCACCCCGATCTTCCACGCGTTCCGCGAGCGCGAGGAGCTCCAGGCCGTCATGGAGGAGATCTCCGGCGGCCGCATGCACTACATGTTCAACCGCGTCGGCGGCCTCAAGGAGGACCTCCCGGCCGGCTGGCTCGGCCGGGCGCGCGAGGCCATCGCCGACGTCCGCACCCGCATGGACGTCTACGACAAGCTGGTCCGCGGGAACGAGATCTTCCGGGGCCGCACGCGCGGGGTGGGCGTGCTCTCCGCCGAGGCCGTGCACGCGTACGGAGTCTCCGGCCCCATCGCCCGCGCCTCCGGTGTCGACTTCGACCTGCGCCGCGACGAGCCCTACCTCGCGTACGGCGAGCTCCAGGACGTCCTGAAGGTGGTCACCCGCCCCGAGGGCGACTGCCTGGCCCGCTTCGAGGTCCTGCTGGACCAGACCCACAACGCACTCGACCTCGCCGTGGCCTGCCTGGACCGGATGGCCGAGCTCCCGCCGGGGCCGGTGAACCAGCGCCTGCCCAAGGTCCTGAAGGCCCCCGAGGGCCACACGTACGCCTGGACCGAGAACCCCCTCGGCATCAACGGCTACTACCTCGTCTCGAAGGGGGAGAAGACCCCGTACCGGCTGAAGCTGCGCAGCGCCTCGTACAACAACATCCAGGCGCTGGCCGTGCTCCTGCCGGGGACGCTGGTCGCGGACATGGTGGCGATCCTGGGCTCGCTGTTCTTCGTGGTCGGCGACATCGACAAGTAGCGCGTACCACAGCTCATTTGGCCGGGAAATCCAGGCATGTGACCCATAGGGTGATCACATGACTCCTGGCATATTCGACGCGTATCTGCGACGACTGGGCGCGCCCGCCCCCGCCGCGCCCTCGGCCGAAGGGCTCTTCGCCCTCCAGCGGGCCCATCTGGAGCGCATCCCCTACGAGAACATCGACATCCAGCTCGGCCGGCCGCCGGGCATCAGCCCCGAGCTGTCGGCAGGCCGTTTCGCCGCCGGCCGCGGGGGCTACTGCTTCCACCTCAACGGGGCGTTCGCCGCGCTCCTCGAGCACCTCGGGTACGACGTCACCCGGCACGTGGGCGGCGTCTACGAGGAGACCGGTGCGCAGGACGTCAACGGCAACCACCTCGCGCTGACCGTGCGGATCGGCGCAGACGCGTACCTGGTCGACGTGGGCCTCGGCGACGGCCCCCACGAACCGCTGCCGCTGCGCGAGGGCGAGTACGAGCAGGGCGGCTTCTCCTACCGGCTGGAACGGCTGGCCGGCCCGCTGGAAGGCTGGACCTACTACACCCCGGGCAGCCCCTTCCCCCAGATGAACTTCCGGTCCGCCGCGGCCGGCATGGACGAGTTCGAGGCCGAGCACCTGCGGTTGTCCACCGCCGAGGACTCCTCCTTCGTGCGCACCCTGGCGCTGCTGCGGCGGGACGCCGAGTCCATCGACCTGATGCGCGGGCGAATCCTGACCCGCATCGATCCGGCCAAGGGGCCGAGCGACCGGGAGCTGACCACCCCGGAGGAGTTCTACGAGGTCATCGCCACCGTCTTCGGGCGGGAGCTGGACGATCTGACGCCGGCCGACCGGACGGCCCTGTGGGACCGGGTGTGCCGGGCCCACGAGGCGTGGGCGGCGGCCCAGCAGGGCTGATGTCGTTGCGGCAGGGCAGACTTGGGGCCATGTCCTCTTCCCCCCGACGGGCCTGCCCTGCCTGCGGCCGCGACTGCGCCGTCACCGGTGGCCGGATCGCCCGCCACGACCCTCCCGACGGGCGCGGGCGCGCCGACCTGGTCTCCTGCCCCGGCTCCCGGGCCCGGGTGGTGCTCGGCGCCTCGGCGCCGACCCTGGACGGTTTTGTCCTCGGGCCGCATCCGGGGCAGTTGCCGCTGTTCTGAGTACGGATGACCGCGCGGGCCGAGTACCCGAGCGGATCTCGGAACAGCGGCCGCCGGACAGGAGGGCCGCATGCGGTGCGGGCGGCCCGGTTCGCGCTGCACGGCCAACTCCTGCTGGAGGGCGTGGCCGTGGTGACGGTCCTGGCGTTTCCTGACCTCGGGACTGGTGCCTGGTGCCTGGTGCCCGGCCTGTCTACTAGGAGATCGCGGTGCGCAGCCGGGCCACGTCGATCGGCTCGGTCTCGTCGTGCGCCGTCAGGTCGATGACCTGGCCCGCCGCGGGCGCCTCGTCAGGCGTCGCCGCTTCGGCGTCCGGGGTCGCCGCCTCGGCGGCCGGGGTTCGCGCCGACTCCGCCTCGTGGACCGCGAGGGCCTCCGCGCCGACCACGTCGGCCAGGTCCTCGTTCTGGACCGCCTCGATCGCCGCGCGGGCCTGCGCCGCGTTCTTGGTGCCGAAGAAGTCGAAGCCGCCCTCGGTGCGGGAGGTGGTCCGCCGCTGCGCCGCGTACGGGGCCACCGCAGCGGCCGGCCGGCGGGCCGGGACCGAGGCAGCGGGAACGGCGGCGGGCGGGGCCGCCGGCAGCGCCCGCGTCTGCCCCTTGCGGGCCAGCGCGCTCAGCGCCGCATGGGCCCGGGCGTAGCCGACCGCGGTGGGCGCGCCCGCCGCCGTGCGCTCCTCGGAGCCGGTTGTGAGCTCCCGGGGCGCCGCGGCCGGGCTCGTCGTGGCCTCGATGGCCAGCAGCCGGCGGCCCTCCAGGGCGCTCGCGCGTTCGGTCTCGGCGGTGGCGTACCGCCGCAGCAGCGCCGCGTGCTCGCCGCGCAGTCCGGCCAGTTCGACGCGCTTGGCGCGCAGTTTGGCGTCCAGCCTGGCGCGCAGCAGCCGGGCCTCTTCGAGATCGGATTCGAGCTCGGCTATCCGCTCGTCCGTCTTCCACTCGTCCTTGACCCGCTCGCGCGCCAGCTCCGCGACCCGGCGGCCCGCGGAGCGGTCCCAGGCGCGCATCACGACGGCGCCCGCGACCCCGACGGTGGCCGTCAGGGCCACGAGCAGCCTCAGGGCCACTGGTTCCGCGAGCAGCCAGGCCGCGCCGGCACCGGCGAGGGACACACCGGCGACGGCCGTCGGCGTGAGCAGCCGGTGCAGAGGTTCGGGATTGCGGTGGCGTCCACGGGGCATGGCCTGAAATTTACAGGGCGTAGAGGCCATGTGGGGCACCCGCCCGGCAATCTCTTGCCGGGCAGTTAACCCACAATTCTCCATCAACCCGGTAACCGCTACTTCTTGAGCAGGCCCTTGGACTCCAGATAGGCCTTCGCCACGTCCGCCGGCTTGGCGCGCTCGGCGTCCACCTTGCGGTTCAGGTCGACCAGGTCGGCCGTCGTCAGCACCTGGGTCAGCTTGTCCAGCGCGGCCGCGACCTCGGGAGCTCCCGCGTCCTTGGCGTTGACCACGGGCAGCACGTTGTCGGCGTTCTGGAGCTTCTTGTCGTCCTCGAGCAGGACCAGTCCGTAGCTGTCGAGCGTGGCGTCCGTGGTGGTGGTCAGCACCAGCTGGTCGGTGCCGTCCTTCACCGCCTGCTTGGCCTGCGGGGTGCCGACGCCCTTGGGGTCGATACCGGAAACCTGGATTCCGTACGCCTTCGTCAACCCGGGTGCGCAGAAGGGGCGGACGGCGCATTCGTCACCCGCCGCGATCTTCACCTTCAGTCCGGACTTTCCAAGATCGGAAAGGGACTTCAGGTTGTTCTTCTGGGCGAATTCCCTGGTCACCGCGAAGGCGTTCTGGTCGACGGCCGCGCCGGCGGGCAGCGCCTTCAGGCCGAGCGGGGCAGCGAGCTTCTCCAGGGCCGCCACCGTCGCCGCGACGTCGCTCGACGCGACCGGCTTCTCCTCGGGCGCCTTGGGACCGTTCACCTTGGCGTTCAGGAACTCCGCGAGGGTGGCCGCGTACTCCGGGACGACGTCGATCTCGCCCTTCTCCAGCGACGGTTCGTACAGCTCGCGGTTGTTCACCGTCTTGATCGACGTGCTGTAGCCCGCGTCCTTGAGGGCCTGCGCGTACAGCTCGGCCAGCACGTTGGACTCGGTGAACCCGGCCGCACCGATCACCAGGGCGCCCTTGCCGCCCCCGGAGGCGGACGAGGCCGAGCCGCCGTCCTTGCTCTTCTCCAGGCTGTCGCCGCCGCACGCGGCCAGCGACACCGTCAGGGCGAGGCCGCCCAGGGACGCGCCGAGGACGCGCGTGGTCTTGCTCATGGAGGTACTCCGTTCGAGGCGAGGAAAGGGGATCAGCGGGACGCCGCGCCCGCCGGCCGCAGCAACCGGTCCGCGGCCAGCAGGGCGCCCTCCACCAGCAGGGCCAGCGCCG
This sequence comes from Streptomyces sp. cmx-11-4, assembly GCA_049998195.1. Classification (GTDB taxonomy): domain Bacteria; phylum Actinomycetota; class Actinomycetes; order Streptomycetales; family Streptomycetaceae; genus Streptomyces. The sequence goes on along the minus strand of JAEBET010000021.1, from coordinate 50,918 downwards.
CCACCAGCAGGGCGCCGGCGACGACCTGCGCGGTGTTGTACGTGTTGAATCCGGCGGTGATGATCCGGCCGAGACCGCCCTGGCCGACCATCGCCGCGATCGTGGCCGTGGCGATGACCTGGACGGCGCCCGAGCGCAGGCCGGTCATCACCAGGCGCCGGGCGAGCGGCAGCTCCACCCGGAAGAAGAGCTGGCCGCCGGACATGCCCATGCCCCGGGCGGCCTCCACCACCGAGCGGTCCACCTCGCGCATGCCGACGTACGCGTTCGTCAGCAGCGGCGGAACGGCGAACAGCACGAGCGCGGCGATGGTGGGCAGATAGCCCGCGTTGCGCAACGGGGAGACCATGAACAGGGCCAGCACCGCGAAGACGGGCACGGCGCGGCCGACGTTGGAGACGTTGACGGCGAGGGCGCCGCCCTTGCCGAGGTGGCCGAGGTACAGGCCGACGGGCAGGGCCAGCGCGCAGGCGATCGCCAGCGCGATCCCGCTGACGTAGACGTGCTCGCCCAGCCGGTGCCAGACGCCGCTCTCCCCCGACCAGTTGGCGCCGTTGGCCAGCCAGTCCCAGGCCCCTCCCAGCACGCCCATCGCCTCAGGCCTCCTTCAGGGACCGGGCGGTACGGGCGGTACGGGGGGTACGGGGGGTACGGGCGGTACGGCTCCACGGCGTGAGCAGCCGCTGCGCGCCGAGCAGCAGCAGATCGGCCACGAGCGCGAGCAGCACGCACAGCACCGAGGCGGTGAGCACCTGGGCCTTGAAGGAGCTGTTCACGGCCGGGGCGATGAGATTGCCGAGCCCGCCCTTGCCGACGATGGAGCCCACCGTGGTCAGCGCGACCGTGGAGACGGTGGCGATCCGCACCCCGGCGAGCAGTGCGGGCAGCGCCAGGGGCAGTTCGACCTGCCACAGCAGCCGCCCGGGGCCGTACCCCATGCCGCGCGCGGCCTCCCGCACCTCCTCGGGGACGGCTTCCAGGCCCGCCAGCACATTGCGGACCAGGATGGTCAGCGAGTACAGCACGAGACCGGTCACCACCAGCGCCGCCGAGAGCCCGAAGACGGGCAGCAGCAGGGAGAACATGGCGAGCGAGGGGATCGTGTAGAGCAGGGTGGTGAAGGCGAGCACGGGCGCCGCCCAGCGCCGGCCGCGGCGGGCCAGCAGGGCGAGCGGAACGGACACGGCGATGCCGATGAGGACCGACACCCCTGTGATCCAGATGTGTTCCAGGGTGGCGTCGGTGAGCTCCTGGGAGCGGGAGGAGACGTACTCCCAGCAGATCCAGTCGTTCGCCACCAGGCAGTTCTGCCCCGCCATGCTTCACCCCCCCCGTCACCGACGCACGTATCAAGAGCGACCCTAACCCCAGGCACCGACAATGGCCTGAGCCCTTCGCAGCCACGTAACACTCTCCTCATAAATCCTTCGCCGGTGCGGGCGCGCGCGTAGGGAAGGATGGGGATGTGATCCGATTCGAGCACGTGACCAAGCGCTACCCCGACGGGACGACGGCCGTCGAGGACCTGTCCTTCGAAGTGGCGGAGGGTGAGCTGGTCACGCTCGTGGGACCGTCCGGCTGCGGCAAGACGACCACGATGAAGATGGTCAACCGCCTCATCGAGCCGACCTCCGGCCGGATCCTGCTCGGCGGCGAGGACATCTCCGCCGCCGACCCGGTCGAGCTGCGCCGCCGGATCGGCTACGTCATCCAGCAGGTCGGGCTCTTCCCGCACAAGACGGTGCTGGAGAACACGGCGACCGTGCCCCAGCTCATCGGCACCCCCAAGGCCAAGGCCCGCGCACGGGCGGCGGAGCTGCTCGAACTCGTGGGCCTGGACCCGGCCGTATACGGCGGCCGGTACCCGGAGCAGTTGTCGGGCGGGCAGCGCCAGCGCGTCGGTGTGGCCCGCGCGCTCGCCGCCGATCCGCCCGTGCTGCTGATGGACGAGCCGTTCGGCGCGGTGGACCCGGTGGTGCGCGAGCGCCTGCAGAACGAGTTCCTGACGCTGCAGAAGACGGTGCGCAAGACGATCCTGCTGGTCACCCACGACCTGGAGGAGGCGATCCGGCTCGGCGACCGCATAGCGGTCTACGGAGCGGGCACCATCGAGCAGTTCGCCAGCCCGGCGGCGGTACTCGCCGCGCCGGCCTCCGACTACGTGGCCTCCTTCGTCGGCTCCGACCGGGGGCTCAAGCGGCTCGCGGTCACCGCGGTCGGGCCGGCCGACCTCGCGGCGGCGGACGCCGGGTTCCCCGCCCCGGCCGCGGCCGTGAAGCTGGGGGCGAGCCTGCGAGAGGCGCTCTCCGCCCTGCTGCAGGAGGACTCGGGCCGGATCGGGGTCACCGACCCGGACTCCGGCGAACTGGTCGGCGTACTGACCCCGGAGGGCGTCCACCGGGCCCTGCGCCGGGCCCAGTTGCAAGAGGCCTGAGAAAGGGGAAGGGCCCGACCGGAGTCGGACCCTTCCCCCCTGCTCCCGCTCCCGCACGTACGGCCGTCAGGCCTGGATGCGGTCGCTCATCCACATCAGCATCGGCGGGATCTCGCGGCGCCACGTGTTGAAGTTGTGGCCGCCGCTGTCGAGGATGATCGAGGAGACCCGGTCCGGGCCCTTGACCATCTTGATGAACTTCTTGGTGTCGGCGAGGTTCGGCTCGCCGATCTCGCTGCTGGTGACCAGGAAGGACGTACCGCTCGGCTTCTTGTTCTGGATGCTCTGCAGGACGTTCGCACGCTGCTTCAGCTTGTCGTCCCCGTGGAACAGGTCGCCGGTCGTCGGGTCGTCGGGGGCGTCGTAGTACGCGGACAGGCCCGCAGCGGCGCCGAAGGTCTGCGGGTAGTGCGCGGCGATCTTCAGGGCGCAGTAACCGCCGGTGGAATTGCCGATGAAGCCCATGTTCTTGGGCTCCTTGCCCACCCGGAAGGTGTCCTTGATGGCCTGCGGCAGGTCCACGCCGAAGAAGGTCTCCGTCTGCGGGCCGCCGGGTATGTCCACGCACTCGGTGTCACGCGGCGGCGCGATCGTCGGCCGCAGCATGACCAGGATCATCGGCTTCATCTTGCCCGCCTTGGACAGGCTGAAGGCCTTCATCGGGTAGTCGAGCCCTTTGATCAGGTTCTCGGCGGTGCCCGGGTACCCGGTCAGGACGATGGACGCCGGAAAGGTCTCGTCCTTGTGCTGCGGCTGGAAGTACTCCGGCGGGAGCCAGATGTAGCCGGGGCTCGTTATCTTCGACTTCTGCCCGGATATGGCAACCTTCAGGATCTGTCCCCCGACCTGAGGCTTGGCACCACCCGGCACGTCCAGCTTCTGCTTGTCGACGACCTTGATGTCCTTGCTGCTCATCGAGTGGTCGACGACCTTGCCCACGGACGTCTGCTGGCCGAACAGGTCGGCCCAGGAACCGTAGAAGAGGAACGACTTGTTCGCCGCGAGACCCACAGCCGAGAAGAGCGCCAGCTGGGTCGCCAGCAGGAGTCCGATCCGGCCGGCGAACGCGCGCCAGGTGCGGTTCGAGAGCTTCGGCCAGAACCAGACCGTGACGGCGAACAACAGCACACCGGCGAGGACGGCCAGCGCCAGAACCGTATAACTGGTGAGACCCATGAGCAGTCAGTCGACTTTCTGATGGCAGGACTGGAAATTTCCGACGGAAGAGTGAACCCGCTCCCCGTCGATGTCGTCCTAATGGACGCACCACACCCGGAGGCTGTCGCGGCCTTCGGGCCACATGATCTCTCGCGGAGCAACGGGAAGCGATGTCTAGCAGGATAGATGGCGATAAGTCCGGACAGGTTCCGAAGCGGGTCCGCCGAATCCTCCGCGGACCACGACCGGAGACCGTGCCCGGCCTCGTAGGTACGGCCGTCATGATCGTCGGCCTTCTGGACATCGCGGCGGGGGTCTTCCCACGGTTCCGGCACAGCCGGATCCACTCCGTCACCGAGGTGCTGCCCGGTTCCCTGGGCCCCTTCGCCGCAGCCCTGTCCATCAGCGCGGGCGTACTGCTCCTGCTGCTCGCCCACGGGCTCAAGCGGCACAAGCGGCGGGCCTGGCGGGCCGCCGTGGTCCTGCTCCCCGCGGGCGCCGTGGCGCAGTTCACGTACCGGCACTCGGTCACCGGCGTGGTCATCGCAGCGGTGCTCCTCGCCCTGCTCCTGCGCCACCAGGGTGAATTCAAGGCCCTGCCCGACCCGCGCAGCCGCTGGAAGGCGCTCGCGAACTTCGTCCTGATGAGCGCCGGCTCCATCGGGCTCGGCCTGGTCATCGTGAACGTCCACCCGGGCAAGGTCGTCGGCAACCCCGGCCTGTACGAGCAGATCACCCACGTGGTCTACGGACTCTTCGGCTTCGAGGGCCCCGTGGACTACGCCGGCCGGGTGTCCTGGACCGTCGGGTACTCCCTCGGCGCCCTCGGCATGCTGACCGCGCTCACCACCATCTACCTGGCCTTCCGTCCCGAGCACCCCGCTGCCCGGCTCACCGCGGACGACGAGACCAAGCTGCGCGAGCTCCTCTCCAAGCACGGCGGCCGCGACTCCCTGGGCCACTTCGCGCTCCGCCGCGACAAGGCCGTCGTCTTCTCCCCCAGCGGCAAGGCCGCCGTCACCTACCGCGTCGTCTCCGGCGTGATGCTCGCCTCCGGCGACCCCATCGGCGACGTCGAGGCCTGGCCCGGCGCCATCGAACGGTTCATGGAGGAGGCCAAGGCCCACTCCTGGACCCCGGCCGTCATGGGATGCAGCGAGACCGGCGGCGAGGTCTGGACCCGCGAGACCGGCCTGGACGCGCTGGAGCTGGGTGACGAGGCGATTGTCGATGTCAAAGACTTCTCCCTCTCGGGCCGAGCCATGCGCAATGTCCGCCAGATGGTGAAGCGCATCGAGCGCAACGGCTACACGACCAAGGTCCGCCGGGTCAGCGAGCTCACCGAGACCGAGCTCGAGCAGGTGCGCGGCGCCGCCGAGGCCTGGCGCGGCACCGACACCGAGCGCGGCTTCTCCATGGCCCTGGGCCGGGTCGGCGACCCGGGCGACGGCGACTGCTTCATCGCCACCGCCCACCGCGTCGAGGAGGACGACCCCAGTCCCTTCGGCGACCTCAAGGCCATCCAGCACTTCGTGCCGTGGGGCAAGGACGGCATGTCCCTGGAGCTCATGCGCCGTGACCGCGGGGCCGACCCCGGCATGAACGAGCTGCTGATCGTCGCCTCCCTGGAGGCAGCCCCGGCCCTCGGCATCGAGAAGGTCTCCCTGAACTTCGCGATGTTCCGCTCGGCCCTGGCCCGCGGCGAGAAGATCGGCGCCGGCCCGGTGCTGCGGATGTGGCGCAACCTGCTGGTCTTCCTGTCCCGCTGGTTCCAGATCGAGTCGCTGTACAAGTTCAACGCGAAGTTCCGCCCCCGCTGGGAGCCCCGTTTCGTGGTCTTCCGCACCACCCGCGACCTGCCCCGCATCGGCTTCGCGGCCATGCAGGCCGAGGGCTTCGTGACGCTGGCCCTCCCCCGCCTGTTCGCCAGCCGCCGCCGCCCCAAGCCGGTCCGCACCTGCGCGCACCACCACGTGACGGCAGTCACCAAGCAGCCGGAACGCGAAATCCAGGCAGCCTGACCCCGGCCCCGGCCCCGGCCCGGCCGGTGCAGGCCACCCCCAGCCCCCAGCCCCGCCGGCGTTTGAGGCGCGGGGGTCCGGGGGCGGAGCCCCCGTAGCGGGGTCCGGGGGCGGAGCCCCGGGAAACGGAGAAAGGGCGGGGCGGGGAGCAGCCCCGCGCAGCGGCACCCACCGGCACCCGCCCCACCCACCGACACCCCCCGCCCCAAGCCAAGGGCTCTACCCTGAACCCATGAACAGCAACCGCGGTCCGGCCCCCCGGGGCCAGGTCACAGGCCTGCCCGACTGGGACCGCTGCGCGGTCATGGGCGTCGTCAACGTCACCCCCGACTCCTTCTCCGACGGCGGCCGCTGGTTCGACACCACCGCCGCCGTCAAGCGCGGCCTCGACCTCGCCGCCCAGGGCGCCGACCTCATCGACGTCGGCGGCGAATCCACCCGTCCCGGCGCCTCCCGCGTCGACGAGGAGGAGGAGCTGCGCCGGGTCGTCCCCGTGGTGCGCGGCCTGGCCTCCGAGGGCGTCACCGTCTCCGTGGACACCATGCGCGCCTCCGTCGCCGCCCGGGCCGTCGCCGCAGGCGCCCTCCTGGTCAACGACGTCAGCGGCGGACTCGCCGACCCCGGGATGATCCCCGCGGTCGCCGCGGCCGAAGTCCCCTTCGTGGTGATGCACTGGCGCGGCTTCAGCGACGGCATGAACCGCCTCGCCGTCTACGAGGACGTCACCGCCGAGGTCACCGCCGAGCTTCGGACCCGGATCGACGCGGTCGTGGCCGGCGGAATCGCCCCCGGGCGGCTCCTCGTCGACCCCGGACTCGGCTTCGCCAAGAACGCCGAACACGACCTCGCCCTCGTGGCCCACCTGCCCGAGCTGCGCGCCCTCGGCTTCCCGCTGCTGGTCGCCGCCTCGCGGAAGCGTTTCCTCGGCCGGGTCCTGGCCGGCGGGTCCGACGCCGCCCCGCCACCGGCCCGCGAGCGCGACGCCGCCACCGCCGCCGTCTCCGCCATCGCCGCCCACCAGGGCGCCTGGGCCGTACGGGTCCACGAGGTACGGGCGACCGCCGACGCGGTTCGGGTGGCCCGGGCCGTGGAAGGAGCGCTGTGACCACCGACCGAGAAGGAGCCCTGTGAGCAGAACCGACATCGAAGCGGTCGAAGAGGTCAACACGGCCTTCTACGAGGCCATGGAGCGGGGGGACTTCGACTCACTGTCGGCGCTCTGGCTCGAGGACGAGATCTCCTGCGTACACCCGGGCTGGCCGGTGCTCTCGGGCCGCGGCGAGGTCCTGCGCTCGTACGCGCTGATCATGTCCCACACCGACTACATCCAGTTCTTCCTCACCGACACCAAGGTGGCCGTCATCGGCGACACCGCCCTGGTGACGTGCACCGAGAACATCCTGAGCGGCGGACCCGCCGAGGACGGCGGGGAACTCGGCCCGCTCGTCGGCCAGCTGGTCGTCGCCACGAATGTGTTCCGACGCACATCCGAGGGTTGGCGCCTCTGGTCCCACCACGGTTCACCGGTGCTCACGGAGTCCGACGAGGACGAAGAGGAGGACGCGTCGTGACCCCACCGGCGGGGTCAGGGGTATTTCGCAGGTAAATTCGAAGTCGGACGACGCCGACCGCACTCGGCGTAGGCCCATGGCCCCGGGGAGTCCCGGGACCGGAAGAACCTACGAAAGCAGGAGTGATTCGCGTGGATCGTGTCGCGCTGCGCGGCCTCAAGGCTCGCGGACACCACGGCGTCTTCCCCCGGGAGCGCGAGGAGGGCCAGACCTTCATCGTCGACCTGGTGCTGCACCTCGACACCCGCCCCGCGGCGGCCGGAGACGACCTGGCGAAGACCGTGCACTACGGGGTCGTCGCCGAGGAGGTCGTCGACGTGGTCCAGGGCGAGCCCGTCGACCTGATCGAGACCCTTGCCGAGCGGATCGCCCAGCAGTGCCTCAAGCACGAAGCGGTGGCACAGGTGGAGGTCGTCGTCCACAAGCCGGACGCACCCATCACCGTCCCCTTCGACGACGTGACCATCACGATCACCCGGAGCCGCGCATGAACAACGGACTGAACGCACAGAGCGACCCCACCGTCCAGCCGGTACCCGCCTCGGTCGTCGAGACCGTCGACGCGGCGGACACCACGCTGTCCAACCCGAAATGGGCCGTGATCGCGCTCGGCGCGAACCTCGGCAACCGGCTGGAGACCCTCCAGGGCGCCATCGACGCCCTGGGCGACACCCCGGGCCTGCGGGTCAAGGCCGTCTCCCCCGTGTACGAGACCGAGCCGTGGGGCGTCGACCCCGGCTCGCAGCCCGCGTACTTCAACGCGGTCGTCAAGGTGCGCACCACGCTGCCCCCGTCCTCGCTCCTGGAGCGCGGCCACGCCATCGAAGAGGCCTTCGACCGCGTCCGCGAGGAGCGCTGGGGCCCGCGCACGATCGACGTCGACATCGTCGCGTACGCCGACGTGGTGTCCGAGGACCCGGTCCTCACCCTGCCGCACCCGCGCGCCCACCAGCGCGCCTTCGTGCTGGCCCCGTGGCACGACATCGACCCGGAGGCCCAGATCCCGGGCCACGGAGGCGTCAGCGCGCTCCTGGCCGGAATCGGCCAGACCGGCATCACGCCGCGCCCCGACCTGGAACTCCGCCTGCCTGAGTAGTCGTTAACCTGTGGACTGCTGACGGATGGCGCAGAAAGCGGGGATCTGGCAAGTGAAGCAACTGAGGCCTGCGGTCCTGGCGGGCATCTTCGCCGTCTCCGGGGTTCTGTCCTGGGCGGGCGCCCGTCTGTGGAACGCGTACGGCACGCTGCCGGGCGTTCCGCTGGCCGCGCCCATCGTCCTGGGCGTCATCGCGGCGGTCCTCCTCGCGACGGCGCTGTCGATGCGCTCCCGTCTCAAGGCCCAGCGCGAGCGCCGGCCGGAGGCCAAGGGCGTGGAGCCGCTGATGGCGGCCCGCGCGGTGGTCTTCGGCCAGGCCAGCGCGCTGGTCGCGGCCCTGGCCGCGGGCGCCTACGGCGGTGTCGGCGTGTTCCTGCTGACCGAGGTCCTCGACGTGCCCGCCCGCCGCGACCAGGCCTGGTACGCCGGCTTCTCGGTCCTGGCGGGCGCGGCGGTCATCGCCGCGGCCCTGTTCCTGGAGCACGTGCTGAAGCTGCCGGAGGACGACGACAGCCCGGAGGCCCCGGCCCGGGCCTGAGCGGCCCTCACGGACGTCGTCGGCCCCGGCCGATGACGTCTTACGCCTTCCCGCCTGTCCGTCCCGTCAGCGCGCCATGATGAGGCTCATGGCCTCGTTGCGGGTCGCGGGGTCGCGGAGCTGGCCGCGGACGGCCGAGGTGATGGTCTTCGCGCCGGGCTTGCGGACCCCGCGCATGGTCATGCACATGTGCTCGCACTCGATGACCACGATGCACCCGCGCGGGTCCAGGATCTGCATCAGGGAGTCCGCTATCTGCGTGGTCAGCCGCTCCTGCACCTGGGGGCGGCGGGCGAACACGTCCACCAGACGGGCCAGCTTCGACAGGCCGGTGATCTTGCCGTCCGTGGACGGTATGTAGCCGACGTGCGCCACACCGTGGAAGGGCACGAGGTGGTGTTCACAGGAGCTCATGACCTCGATGTCCTTCACCAGGACCATCTCGTCGTGGCCGAGGTCGAACGTCGTGGTCAGGACCTCTTCGGGCTTCTGGTAGAGGCCGGCGAATATCTCCCTGTACGCCCGCGCCACGCGCGCCGGGGTCTCCAGCAGGCCCTCGCGCTCCGGGTCCTCGCCGACCGCGATCAGGAGCTCACGGACCGCCGCCTCGGCGCGCTTCTCGTCGAACACGCCGATCGTGCCCTCGTCGCCGGTCAGGGTCACTGGGTCCGTCATTGCTTCCTCGTTCCTGTAAAAGTGCCGCGCCCCCCAGGCTAGAACCTGGGGGGCGCGGCTTCCATTCGGGGTGGATCAGGCTTCAGGGCGGTCCTCAGGGGCCACCTCGATGCCCTTCTCCGTGGAGACCGGCGTGACGGCGGTGGTCGCCGACGTGCCGTTCGCCGAGTTCGTCAGCTGGAGCTCCTTGGGCGAGAGCACCGGCGGACGGGTGGAGGGGGTGCGGCGGGAGGAGCCGGTCCACGCGGGGCGGGCCGGACGCTTCACGATCGTCGAGAAGATCTCGGCGATCTGCTCCTTGTTCAGCGTCTCCTTCTCCAGCAGCGCGAGGACCAGGTTGTCGAGGACGTCACGGTTCTCGACGAGGATCTCCCAGGCCTCGTTGTGCGCGGTCTCGATGAGCTTCTTGACCTCTTCGTCGACCAGCGCCGCGACCTCTTCCGAGTAGTCCCGCGGGTGCGCCATTTCGCGCCCCAGGAACGGCTCGGTGTTGTCGCCGCCGAACTTGATCGCACCGAGACGCTCGGTCATGCCGTACTGCGTGACCATGGCCCGCGCCGTGGCGGTGGCCTTCTCGATGTCGTTCGCCGCGCCCGTGGTCGGGTCGTGGAAGACCAGCTCCTCGGCCGCGCGCCCGCCCAGCATGTACGCCAGCTGGTCGAGCATCTCGTTGCGCGTGGTCGAGTACTTGTCCTCGTCGGGCAGGACCATGGTGTAACCCAGGGCCCGGCCGCGGGACAGGATCGTGATCTTGTGGACCGGGTCGGAATTCGGGGAGGCCGCCGCGACCAGGGCGTGACCGCCCTCGTGGTACGCGGTGATCTTCTTTTCCCGGTCCGACATGATCCGGGTCCGCTTCTGCGGGCCCGCCACGACGCGGTCGATCGCCTCGTCCAGGGCGTGGTTGTCGACCAGCTTCTTGTCCGAGCGGGCCGTGAGCAGCGCGGCCTCGTTCAGAACGTTGGAGAGATCGGCACCCGTGAAGCCGGGCGTACGGCGGGCAACGGCGCCCAGGTCGACGTCCGGGGCGACCGGCTTGCCCTTCTGGTGGACCTTGAGGATCTCCAGACGGCCCTGCATGTCCGGACGGTCGACCGCGATCTGCCGGTCGAAGCGGCCCGGGCGCAGCAGCGCCGGGTCGAGGATGTCCGGACGGTTCGTGGCGGCGATCAGGATGACGCCGCCCTTCACGTCGAAGCCGTCCATCTCGACCAGCAGCTGGTTGAGGGTCTGCTCGCGCTCGTCGTGACCGCCGCCGAGACCCGCACCGCGGTGCCGGCCGACGGCGTCGATCTCGTCGACGAAGACGATCGCCGGGGCGTTGGCCTTGGCCTGTTCGAACAGGTCGCGGACACGCGAGGCACCGACACCGACGAACATCTCGACGAAGTCGGATCCGGAGATCGAGTAGAAGGGGACACCGGCCTCGCCCGCGACGGCGCGCGCGAGCAGGGTCTTTCCGGTGCCGGGCGGGCCGTACAACAGCACACCCTTGGGGATCTTGGCGCCGACGGCCTGGAACTTCGCCGGCTCCTGGAGGAACTCCTTGATCTCGTGGAGCTCCTCGACGGCCTCGTCCGCGCCCGCGACATCGGCGAACGTCGTCTTCGGGGTGTCCTTGGTGATGAGCTTGGCCTTGGACTTCCCGAAGTTCATGACCCGGGAGCCGCCGCCCTGCATCTGGTTCATCAGGAACAGGAAGACAACGACGATGAGGACGAAGGGCAGGAGCGAGAGCAGCACGCTCAGGAACGGGCTGGTCTTGTCCGGAGTGACGGCGTAGCCGTCCGGGATCTGACCGGCTTCGTACTTGGTCTGGAGGTTCTGGGCGAGCTGTACGCCCTGATCCCCGATGTAGTTGGCCTGGAACTTGGTGCCGTCGTGCTTGCCGAGCTTCTGGCCGTCGCTCAGCTCGATCTTGATCATCTGGCTGTCGCCGGTGGTCAGCTTGGCTGTCTCCACCTGGCCACTGTTGATCGCCTTGATGACCTCGCTGGTGTCCACCGACTTGTAGCCGCCGCCGGAGCCGACGACATTCATCAACACGACCACGGCGAGGACGGCCAGCACGATCCACATGACCGGCCCACGGAAGTATCGCTTCACGTCCATCCATACGGGGCGCAAAGCACCCCGTCCCTCCTGCCCGTAGGTAAATGCTGCTGTGAGTAAAGACTGTTCTTCGGAATGTACCCCTGTATTGTCACCCGCGGCCTCGTGGGACGGCTGACAGACCCGCCTTCCCCTGCTCCAACGGCGGGAATCGCCCCCAGGTTCCCCGAAGCTTCCGGGTGTGCCCCGGGGGCGGGGGCGGGAGCGGGGTCAGCCGCCGTAGACGTGCGGGGCTAGCGTGCCGACGAACGGCAGGTTGCGGTACTTCTCCGCGTAGTCGAGGCCGTAGCCGACGACGAACTCGTTCGGGATGTCGAAGCCGACCCACTTCACGTCGATCGCGACCTTCGCGGCGTCGGGCTTGCGCAGCAGCGTGACGACCTCGAGGGAGGCCGGCTGGCGCGAGCCCAGGTTCGACAGCAGCCAGGACAGCGTGAGACCGGAGTCGATGATGTCCTCGACGATCAGGACGTGCTTGTCCTTGATGTCGGTGTCCAGGTCCTTGAGGATCCGCACCACACCGGAGGACTGGGTCCCGGCGCCGTACGAGGACACCGCCATCCAGTCCATGGTGAGCGGGGTGGACAAGGCACGCGCCAGGTCCGCCATCACCATCACCGCGCCCTTGAGGACGCCGACGATGAGCAGGTCCTTGCCCGCGTACTCCGCGTCGATCTTCGCGGCCAGCTCGGCCAGCTTCGCGTCGATCTCTTCCTTGGTGATGAGCACCGACTGGAGGTCGCCGCCCATGTCCTTCTCGTCCACCCGCATCACTTTCGTTGTCGGCCGGGGCTCCGGGGGTGCCCCCGGAGGACTCAACCGTGTTTCAGCACCAATCAGCCCTGCCGAATGACAAGTCTGCCACCCTGCCGCTGGGCCTCGACCCGGCCGGGCAGGTTGATGGCGCCCTGACCGCGCCATCCGGTGATGAGTCGGTCGACTTCCTCGATGTGACGGGCGAAGAGGGAGCCCGCGGGGGACCCGGCGGCGACGACGGCCCTGCGCAGCACCCGGCGGCGGACGGCCGGGGGCAGGGCGTACAGCTTGGCGCACTCCAGACGGCCGTCCTCGTCCCGTACGCCGGTCTCCGCCTCGGCGGCCCAGGAGTCCAGCGCGTCTGCGTCGTCGCGGGAGAGCTGGGCGGTGCGGGCGAGCGCCTCGACGACCCCCTTGCCCAGCGCCTTCTCCAGGGCGGGCAGTCCCTCGTGGCGCAGGCGGGAGCGGGTGTAGGCGGGGTCGATGTTGTGCGGGTCGTCCCAGACGGGGAGGGACTGGACCATGCAGGCCTTGCGGGCGGTCTGCCGGTCGACCTGGAGGAAGGGGCGGCGGTAGCGGTGGCCGCGGCCGGGGCCTCCGCTGACCTCGGCCATGCCGGAGAGCGAGCGGATGCCGGAGCCGCGGGCGAGGCCCAGCAGGACGGTTTCGGCTTGATCGTCCCGGGTGTGGCCGAGCAGCACGGCGGAGGCTCCCAGCCGGTCGGCGGCCTCGTCCAGGGCGCCGTAGCGGGCGTCGCGGGCCGCGGCCTCGGGACCGCCGCCGCGGCCGACGCGCACGGCGATGGACTCCACCGGGTCGAGGCCGAGGGCGGTCATGCGGATGACGACCTCGGCGGCGCGCAGGTCGGAGCCGGGCTGGAGTCCGTGGTCGACGGTGATGCCGCCGGCCCGGATGCCGAGCTTGGGCGCCTCGAAGGCCAGGGCGGAGGCGAGCGCCATGGAGTCGGCCCCGCCGGAGCAGGCGACGAGGACGAGTGGCTGGGTCCCGGTCGCGGTGCGGGGGCGGGCGCCGGGGCCCCCGCCGGACGGGACCCGGGGGAGGTCGGTGAGGTCGGTGAGGACGTCGTGGAGTGCGCGGCGGACCGCCAGGCGTATCGCCGCGACCGCAGGATGGGGACCCATGTCCGGTGCCCTTCGATGGAGTTCGGATGCCTCGGAGGCTTCGGGGTGTGGAGCGTCGGGGGTGGTGCGTCGGGGGGCGGCCCCCGCAGGGCGGGTATGTCACTCAGAGTGCGTCGATGGTGACAGAGCCGAGCCGTTCCCCGAGCATCGCACGCCCTTTCACGGCCCACGGTCCCTCGGACGGGTGATGCTGCTTCCCCCAAGGAGACATGTTTACGCCCCCTGCGTCACGCCTATTCGCTCTCTTCGCTCCCCTTGCGGTGGACGCGGGCCACCCACTCCGCCGGCCTGGCGATCTCGGACTTCGTCGGCAATGTGTTCGGGGAGGTCCAGACCCGGTTGAAGCCGTCCATGCCGACCTGGTCGACGACGGCGCGCACGAACCGCTCGCCGTCGCGGTACTGGCGCAGCTTGGCGTCGAGGCCGAGCAGCTTGCGCAGCGCGGCGTCGAGCCGGCCGGCGCCGCTGGCCCGGCGCTGCTGGAACTTCTCGCGGATCTCGGCGACCGAGGGCACCACCTGGGGGCCGACCCCGTCCATGACGAAGTCGGCGTGGCCCTCCAGCAGGGACATGACGGCGGTGAGCCGCCCCAGCACCTCGCGCTGCTCGGGGGTCTGCACGATCTCGACGAGGGAGCGGCCCTCGTCGCCCCGCTCGGCGTCGGGGCGGGCGCCCGAGAAGGACTGGGCGGCCTCGCGCAGGCGTTCCAGGACGGTCACCGGGTCGACTTCGGTGGCGCCGAGGAACGTCTGGATTTCGCCCTCGAGGTGGTCGCGGAGCCACGGGACGGCCGTGAACTGGGTACGGTGCGTCTCCTCGTGCAGGCAGACCCACAGCCGGAAGTCGTGCGGGTGCACCTCCAGCTCGCGCTCGACGTGCACGATGTTCGGGGCGACGAGCAGCAGCCGGCCGCCGCCCGTGCCGGAGCCGGGCAGATCGCGGGAGACCGGCGCGAAGGTCTCGTACTGGCCGAGGACCCGGGAGGCCAGGAAGCTCAGCAGCATGCCCAACTCGACGCCGGTGACCTTGCCGCCGACCGCGCCGAGGACGGCCGCTCCGGGAGTGCCCGCCCGGCGGTCCTGCAACTTGCCGAGGAGCGGCTGGAGCAGCTGCCGGAAGCCGGCCACGTTGGCCTTGACCCAGCCGGCCCGGTCGACGACCAGGACGGGGGTGTCGTTGACGGGTGTCCCGTCCGGGATCATCCGGGTGAACTCGCGTACGTGCCGTTCCGAGGTCCTGGCGTGTCCTCGCAGTTCCGCGACGACGGCCCGGGCCTCGTCCCGGCTGACCTCCGGGCCGGGTCGCACCAGCCGGGTCGCGGTCGCCACCGCGAGGTTCCAGTCGACCATCTCCGCACCACCGATGCTCGTCATGCGTCAACCGTACGTGGACCGGGGCGCGGGCGGACCCCCTACGGCGCGGCCGCGACCGCCGCGGCCAGCTTGTCGAGGCCCTTCTCGGCGGTGGGGCCGTCCGCGCTGCCCGCGGTCAGGAAGGCGAAGGCGAGGAGCCGGCCGGAGCGGTCGACGACGGTGCCGGCGAGGGAGTTCACGCCGGTCAGGGTGCCCGTCTTGGCGCGGATCAGCCCGGCGGCCGGTGCGCCGCCGGAGTTGCGGCTGCGCAGGGTCCCGGTGAAGCCGGCGACGGGCAGGCCCGTGAGGACGGGCCTCAGCTCGGGCCGCTGGGGGTCGGCGGCCTTGGCGAGCAGGCCCGTCAGGAGGCCGCTGCTGACCTTACCGGCACGGTTCAGCCCGCTGCCGTCGGCGAAGCGGGAGCCGGAGACGTCGACGCCGAGGGCGGCGAGCCGGTCGGTGACGGCCTCCTCGCCGCCCTCGAAGCTGGCGGGCCGGCCGGAGGCGAGGGCGGTCTGCCGGGCGAGGGCCTCGGCGATGTCGTTGTCGCTGTGGGTCAGCATCCGCTCGACGAGTCCGGCCAGCGGGGTGGAATGGGTGGCCGCCAGCGGCTGGGCGCCGTCGGGGGACTTGGCCCGGGCGGGTGCGCCGGTGACCTTGACCCCGCGCTCGGTCAGCAGGGCGGCGAAGGCGCGGGCGGCGTCCTTGGAGGGGTCGCCGGTGCGCTCCACGGGCCCGGAGGTGGAGTCGTCGGGGCGGCCCTCGTCGGCCGTCAGTGCGGTGACGGGCGCGATGTTGGGGTTCTCGCCGATCGGGTGGCGGACGGGGCCGGTGTAGAGGCTGTCGTCGTAGCCCAGGCTCACGCTGTCGGTGCCGGCGGCCTTGAGGGCCTGGGCGGTGTCGGCGGCGAGGGCGACGAGGCTGCCGCCGGATCCGGCGGGTCTCTTCTTCTTGGCGGTGAGGGAGGGGTCGCCGCCGCCGACGAGGATGATCTGACCGGGGGCGGCGCCGGGCACGACGGTGGTCCGGATCCGGTGCTCGGGTCCCAGGGCGGCCAGCGCCGCCGCCGCGGTGGCGATCTTGATGGTGGAGGCGGGGGTCATCGCGTCCCGCGCCCCGGACTCGTACAGCACCTGCCCGGTGGCGGTGTCGACGACGGAGGCGGTACGGACGGTGCCGAGCGCGGGGTCGGCGAGCAGCGGCCGCAGCGCCGCGGCGAGGCCCTCGGGGGCGGCGGCCGCCTGGCGCGGGGCGCCGGGGCCGATCGCGCCGAGCACCCCCGGGGCGCTGGGAGCGGCCTGCGGGAAGGTGCCGGAGACGGGCCCGCCACCGTGATCTGCGCCACCCATGAGGCCCCAGGAGGCGGCTCTGTCCCGCTCGGCCTTACGCTGGCCGGAGTCCCAGGGACCGGAGGCGGTCACCGCTGCCACCGACAGGGCGAGGCCGGCGACGGCCGAGCCCGCGATGAGCTGCCACGTCCTGATCAATGGCACCTCGGACCAGCCCCTTTCGCGATCACACATATGCGTGAGGGACACTTAACCACTGCGTCTTGCCGCGAGCATGGCACCCCACCCGGCAGGGCTGGGCCGGACGCGCGCGTATTTGAATCAAATGCCGTCTCGAAGCGATTCAGACTGCTGAAGCTGATCATGGAGGAGCAGGACGTGGAGTTCGACGTCACCATCGAGATCCCCAAGGGTTCGCGGAACAAGTACGAGGTGGACCACGAGACCGGCCGGATCCGTCTGGACCGTCGCCTCTTCACCTCGACCAGCTACCCGGCCGACTACGGCTTCGTCGAGAACACCCTCGGCGAGGACGGCGACCCGCTGGACGCGCTGGTCATCCTTGACGAGCCGACCTTCCCGGGCTGCCTGATCAAGTGCCGCGCCATCGGCATGTTCCGCATGACGGACGAGGCGGGCGGCGACGACAAGCTGCTGTGCGTGCCGGCCTCCGACCCGCGTGTCGAGCACCTGCGCGACATCCACCACGTGTCCGAGTTCGACCGCCTGGAGATCCAGCACTTCTTCGAGGTCTACAAGGACCTGGAGCCGGGCAAGTCGGTCGAGGGCGCCAACTGGGTGGGCCGCACCGAGGCCGAGGCCGAGATCGAGGCCTCGTACAAGCGCCTCGAGGCGCAGGGCGGCCACCACTAGGCTCCGCCGGTGAGCAGGTCGGTGGGGATCCCCCCGGCCCCTCAGGCTCGACAGCGGGCGGCACCCCTCACGGGGGTGCCGCCCGCTGTCGCGTTCGGCCCGGGCTGCGCCAGGCCCCTGGGGCTCCGCCCCAGACCCCGCGCCTCAAACGCCGGCGAGGCTGCAATCGCCCCGGCTCAGACCCGTCACAAGGCCCCGTGGCCCGCATGACTCCGGGCGGCGGCCCAGGCCGGCAGCGGGGCGTGGGGCGCAGCCTCGGGGAACGTGGGAGGGCGGGGAGGGGACCCGCCCCGCAGGGCCCGCACCGGCAGTGCACCGCGCCGGCGACCCGCCCCGCGAGGGTCCGGCGTCGCCGGGGAGGAAACGGTTCCGCATACTGATACGGCAGGTGATCACGGAGCTGGAGGGCGTGTGGCGGAAGCCGATGGGGTGGAGGACCGCAAGCCCCAGTCCGACGAGGCGCACAGCGCCTTCACACCGCCGCCCGGGATGGAGCCCGAGGCTGCGGAGGACGATCAGCCCACCTCGGAGTTCGCGCTTCCGGCGGGTGCGGAGGCGGTGCAGCCCGAGCCCGAGGGCTCGGCCTTCGCGACCCCGGCCACCTACAGCGCCGCGCACTCCCCGCCCGCCTATACCCCCGGCCAGGGCTTCCCCGTCGCCCGGATGAAGGAGTCCCCCTGGCAGGACCGGATGCGCACGATGCTGCGCATGCCGGTGGACGTGCGTCCCGTACCGGATCTGGTGCAGCGGACGGCCGAGACCGGGCCCGCCGTGGGCCGCGTGCTCGACCTGACCCTGCGCATCGGGGAGCTGCTGCTCGCCGGCGGCGAGGGCGCCGAGGACGTGGAGGCCGCCATGTTCGCGGTGGCCCGCTCCTACGGGCTGGACCGCTGCGAGCCCACGGTCACCTTCACCATGCTGTCGATCACCCACCAGCCCTCGCTGGTGGACGACCCGGTGTCGGCGAACCGGACCGTGCGCCGCCGCGGCACCGACTACAACCGGCTCTCCGCCGTCTTCCGGCTGGTGGACGACATCAGCGCCCACGAGATCGACGTCTCGCTGGAGGAGGCCTACCGGCGCCTCGCCGAGATCCGCCGCAACCGCCACCCCTACCCGGGCTGGATGCTCACGGCCGCCGCCGGGCTGCTCGCCGGGGCGGCTTCCACCCTGGTCGGCGGCGGGGTGCTGGTCTTCATCGCGGCGGCCCTCGGGGCGGTCCTCGGCGACCGGCTGGCCTGGCTGTGTGCCGGGCGCGGGCTGCCGGAGTTCTACCAGTTCGTGGTCGCCGCCATGCCGCCGGCCGCGATCGGGGTGGCGCTCAACATGTCGGGGATCGACGTCAAGGCCTCCGCCGTGATCACCGGCGGGCTCTTCGCGCTGCTGCCCGGGCGGGCCCTGGTCGCGGCCGT
This sequence comes from Streptomyces sp. cmx-11-4, assembly GCA_049998195.1. Classification (GTDB taxonomy): domain Bacteria; phylum Actinomycetota; class Actinomycetes; order Streptomycetales; family Streptomycetaceae; genus Streptomyces. The sequence goes on along the minus strand of JAEBET010000021.1, from coordinate 32,489 downwards.
GCAGGACGGGCTGACCGGCTACTACATCACCGCCTCCGCCCGGCTGCTGGAGGTCATGTACCTCTTCATCGGCATCATCATGGGCGTGCTGGTCGTGCTCTACGTCGGCCTGCAGTTCGATGCCTCGCCGCGGCCGGAGGAGGTCCTCGAGATCCAGCAGCGGCCGCTGCTCCAGATCGCTGCCTCGATGGTGCTGGTGTTCACCTTCGCGGTCCTGCTCCAGCAGGAACGGTCCACCGTGTGGATCGTGACGCTGAACGGCGGGGTGGCGTGGGTGACCTTCGGGGCCCTGCACTACGCGGGCGAGATCCCGCCCGTGCCGTCCACCGCCATCGCCGCCGGGCTGGTCGGCCTGTTCGGGCAGCTCTTCTCCCGCTACCGCTTCGCCTCCGCCCTGCCGTACACGACCGCGGCCATCGGGCCGCTGCTGCCGGGTTCGGCGACGTACTACGGGCTGCTGCTGATCGCCGAGAACCGGCTGAACGAGGGCCTCGGCTCACTCGTGAACGCCGCGGCCATCGCGCTGGCCATCGCGATCGGCGTCAACCTGGGCTCGGAAGCCTCCCGCCTGTTCATGCGGATCCCGGGGGCGGCCAGCGCCGCCAAGCGCCGCGCCGCCAAGCGGACCCGCGGCTTCTGAGGGGCACACGTACGCCCCGGGACCCCCGCGAGGGGTTCCGGGGCGTACGGGCGGTACGGTTCGCCTCAGGCGGGCGCCTAGCGCTTCGCGTGGCGGCCGCGCTGGCCCGGGGTCTGGCCCTCGGCATCGACGGGGGCCTGGGCGGCCGCCGCCTTGTTCTCCTTGCGGGCCTTGAGCACCTCGAAGACCACCGGGATCACCGAGACCAGGACGATGCCGATCAGGATCGGCTCGACGTTCGTCTTGATGAACTCGATCTGGCCGAGCCAGTAGCCCGCGATCGTGACGCCCGCGCCCCAGCCGATGCCGCCGATGATGTTGTAGGTCAGGAAGGTGCGGTACTTCATCGAGCCGGCGCCCGCGACCATCGGCGCGAAGGTCCGGATGATCGGCACGAAACGGGCCAGCACGATGGCCTTGGGGCCGTGCCGGTCCATGAACTCGTGCGCCTTGTCGAGGTTCTCCCGCTTGAAGAGCTTGGAGTTCGGGCGGTTGAAGAGCTTCGGCCCGAAGAACTTGCCGATCATGTAGCCGACCTGGTCACCGATGATCGCGGCGGCCACGATCAGCGTGCAGACCAGCCACAGCGGCTGCTTGATGTACTGGCCGTCCGCGACCAGCAGACCCGCCGTGAACAGCAGCGAGTCGCCGGGCAGGAACGCGAAGAGTCCCGACTCCGCGAAGACGATGACCAGGATGCCGATCAGTCCGAAGTGCGAGATCAGATAGTCCGGGGACAGCCACTCAGGGCCGAGCGCAATCGTGTACACGGGTTCCGGACTCTCCTGGATCGGGGGGCGTGCCGGGGGCAGCAGGCGGTTGCGGGCAAGGTAAAGACAGTCTCAATTATCAACGCACACGACCCCCTCCCGGTTCCAGGGGCCGGAGGGGGGCGTGTGCGTGACGTTCCGGCTACGCCTTGCGCACGGCGTTGGCCAGGATCGCGTCCCGCAGGTGCTCGGCGAGGCCGGGCCTCAGGGCGTCGTAGAACGCCTTGAAGCGCTCGTCCGCGACGTACATCTCACCCAGGCAGGTGTGCATTTCGTACGGACAGTCGTAGAACCAGGTGGTGATGTGGAGCCGGTGCTCCTCGGCCAGGTCCATCGCGCGCTCGCCCACGGCGGGCTCGCCGGCCTCCATGAGGGCCACGTAGCGGCTGCCCCACTCGGCGGACTGGTCCTGGATCCGCTGCCAGTCGTCCTTCGTGTACGAGGCCGCCCGGCGCTGCGACTCGGCGTAGGCGTCGGTGCCGCCCCACCGCTGCTCCACCTCCTGCGCGTACTGCTCGGGGTCGTGGTCCCCGAAGACCTCGAACTTCTCCTCCGGCGTCAGGTTGATGCCCATCTTCTTCGCCTCCATGGCGTGCTCAACGGCCGTGGCCATCTGCTGGAGCCGGGCGATCCGGTCGGTCAGCAGGGCGTGCTGCCGGCGCAGATGCTCCCGCGGATCCGATTCCGGGTCGTCCAGCAGGACCGCGACCTCGTCGAGGGGGAAGCCGAGCTCCCGGTAGAACAGGATCCGCTGCAGCCGGTCCAGGTCGGCGTCGTCGTAGCGACGGTGACCCGCGTGGCTGCGGCCGCTCGGGGAGAGCAGACCGATCTCGTCGTAGTGGTGCAGGGTGCGCACCGTGACTCCGGCGAATCCGGCGACCTGGCCCACGGAGTAGCCCATGTCCGCTTCCCTCCTCGTTCCGGTTGGGTACGCCCTTCACTGTGGGTCCTCACGCCGCGTGAGGTGCAAGTCCGCCCGGCCGGCTACTTGCTCAAGCCCCGGAAGCGGCGCACCGCCAGCGGGAAGAAGACCGCCAGCAGCAGCAGCGGCCAGCCGACGGCCAGCAGGCCGGCGTGCTCGAAGGCCCAGGACGGGGAGGCCGGGGCGGAGGCCGCCGCCGGGTTGCCGAACAGGTCGCGGACCGCCGTCGCCGTCGCCGACATCGGGTTCCACTCGACCACCGCCCCCAGCCAGCCCGGCATGGACTGCGGGGTGGCGAAGGCATTGGACAGGAAGCCCACCGGCCACACCAGGATCTGCACCGCCTGCACCAGCTCCGGCCGGCCCGCGACCATGCCCAGGTGGATCCCGATCCACAGCATCGCGAACCGCAGCAGCAGGAGCAACGCGAAGGCCGCCAGCGCGGCCGCCGGCGAGCCGTGCCAGCGCCAGCCGAGCAGCAGCCCGACCCCCGCCAGGACCACGAGCCCCACCGCGGACTGGATCATGTCCGCGACGCTGCGGCCGACCAGGACCGCCGAGGATGACATCGGCATGGCCCGGAACCGGTCGATGACCCCCTTCTCCAGGTCCCGGGTGACCGCCGTCATCGTCGACTCCAGCCCGAAGGCCATGGTCAGCGCGAACATCCCGGGCACCAGGAACTCGACGTACTCCCCGTCGATCCCGCGGCCGCCGCCCACCAGGAACCCGAACATCAGCAGCAGCATCACCGGGAAGACCAGTCCGACGACCACCTGCACGGGCTGCCGCGCCCAGTGCGCCAGCTCGCGCCGGGTCATCGTCCAGGAGTCCGAGACCGCCCATGTCGCACTCATGCCGCCACGCCCTCACGGTCGGAGCGGTCCGTCAGGTGCAGGAAGACCTCGTCCAGCGTGGGCCGCCGGACCGCGAGGTCCTCCGCCTCGATGCCGGCGCCCTCCAGCGCCCGCAGGGTCAGGGCCAGGCCCGCCATCCTGTCCTCCACCGGGAAGCTGAGCGTCGAGGTGTCCGGGTCCACCGAGGGGTCCGGGAGCAGCTCCGCGGCCTCCGCGAGCCGCGCCGGGTCCCGCAGGACGACGACGATCCGGTCGGCCCCGACCAGGGCCTTCAGCTCGTCCGCCGTGCCCTCCCGGGCCACCCGCCCCGCGTCGATCAGCGCGATGCGGTCGGCCAGCTGGTCGGCTTCCTCCAGGTACTGCGTGGTCAGCAGGACGGTCGTGCCGCCGCCGACCAGCGAGCGGACGGCGCTCCACACCTCGCTGCGGCCGCGCGGGTCGAGTCCGGTGGTCGGCTCGTCCAGGAACAGCACCTCCGGATCCGTGATCAGGGACGCCGCGAGGTCGAGGCGGCGGCGCATGCCGCCGCTGTACTTCTTCACCGGCTTGCGGCCGGTGTCCGAGAGGCCGAAGCGCTCGAGCAGCTCGTCCGCCCGCAGTCCGGCCCGCCGCGCGCCCAGGTGGTGGAGGCGGCCGAACATCTCCAGGTTCTGCCGTCCGTCCAGTTCCTCGTCGAGCGCCGCGTGCTGGCCGAGCAGCCCGATCCTGGAGCGGACGGCCGCCGCGTCGGTCCGTACGTCGTGGCCCGCCACCCGCACGACTCCCTCGTCGGGGCGCAGCAGGGTGCTCATGATCCGCACCGCCGTGGTCTTGCCGGCCCCGTTGGGGCCGAGCACCGCGTGGACCGTGCCGCGGGCCACCTCCAGGTCGAGCCCGGCCAGGGCGTGCTTGTCGCCGTACCGCTTGTGGACACCTTCGAGGGAGATCGCCAACGCGACCGACTCCTTACTAGTCAAACTTGAATAGCAACCTGCAAGGTAGTGCCCCACTCGGGGCTAGTCAAACTTGATTACGAGGGGTGTGTTCGGGATGCCGAGTGAGGACGAGGAAGGGCGGCGAAGGGCGGCGAAGGGCGGGTGGTTACGCGCAGGACGGGCCGGACTGCGCGTACGGGCTCTCCTCGCCGTCCGCGAGGACCCCGACGAACGGCTCGCCGCCCTCGCCCGCGAAGGAGTACGCGCCCCCCTCGATCCGGGCGATCAGGCCCCGCGTCCACTCCGCCTCGGCGTCCGCGGAGTGGACCCACATGTGCATGATCTCGCCGATGTGCCCCAGCTGCCCGGGGCCGGCCTCCGGTGTGTAGTAGTCCGTCACCGCCGACCGCCAGCCCGCCAGTTTTGACAGCCGCTCGCCGAGCAGCTCCAGGACCTCGGCCCGCGGCAGATCGACCATGAAGCCGATCGCCGCGGACAGCACGTCCGTCTTCTGGTCGTACGCCGCCAAGGCCTCGCGCAGCAGCCTGAAGTACTCCGCGCGTCCCTCGTCCGTGACCTCGTACTCGGTGCGCGGCGGTCCGCCGGCGGCGCTGGGCGCCACCTCGTGCGCGTGCAGGACTCCCTGCTTCGCCATCTGCTTGAGCGCGTGGTAGATCGACCCGGGCTTGGTGTTGGACCACTCGTGCGCGCCCCAGTACTCGAGGTCGTTGCGCACCTGGTACCCGTGCGCCCGCCCGTGCTGGCGGACGGCACCGAGGACGAGAAGCCGGATCGCTGACATGGGGCCAGGCTACTCAAGTCCCCCTCAGCCCATGGCCTTGGTGCCGTCGAGGGTCTCGCGGACGATGTCCGCGTGGCCCGCGTGCCGGGCGTACTCCTCGACCAGGTGCAGGAGCAGCCAGCGCATCGAGACCTTGCCGTCCTTGGGGAACCAGGGCGCCGGAGGCAGCGGGAACACCTCGTCGAGGCTGGCCAGGTCCAGGACGAAGGCCTCCAGCTCCTTCGTGACCCCGTCCCAGAAGGCCAGGACGGAGGGGATGGACTCGCCGTCGACCAGCTGGAAGGCCTCGCCCCAGCTGGTCTCGTTGCGCTGCCCGTCTTCCGCAGGCTCCGCCTGGGAGGTGCCCCCGGGCTGCTGCTGGGCCAGCCGCAGCCAGTTGAGCTCGACCTGTGCCGCGTGCTTGAGCAGCCCCGACAGGGACAGCTCGCTGGCGCTGGGGCGGCTCGCGGCCTGCTCCTCGCTCAGCCCGAGCACCGATTCGCGCAGGGCCGCGCGCTGGGCCTCGACGAAGGCGAGGAGCGTGCCGCGCTCGTCGCCGGGGATCTCGGTGGAAAGCTGCGCCATGGGTCTACCGCCTTCTGTGTCGGTGTCTCTCCTGCTGACACGGACCACGCTACGGAGCCTTGCGGTCAGATCCTGTCCTAGATCGACCGCTATTTCGGGTCGGCTACCTCGTCCGGCCGGAGCACGGGCAGCGCGGTGGCCGGCTTCGGCAGCAGAGCCTTGGAGAGGTCCTGCTTTCCCGTCGGGTCGAGCCCGTACATCGCCTCGTAGATCTTGCGGACCGCCGGTCCCGAGGCGCCCGAGCCGGTGCCGCCCTGGGAGATCGTCATGACGATCGTGTAGTCCTCGGTGTAGGAGGCGAACCACGAGGTGGTCTGCTTGCCCTGGACCTCGGCGGTGCCGGTCTTGGCGTGCATCGGAATCTGCTTCTGCGGCCAGCCGCCGAACCGCCAGGCGGCGCTGCCCGAGGTGGCCACCCCCGCGAGGGCCTCGTCGATGTTGTTCCGGGTCTTGGCGTCCATCGGGAGCTTGCCCTGCTCCTTCGGCGCGATCTCCTGGACCGCCGTCCCGTCGGCGCTGACGACCGCCTTGCCGACGCTGGGCTGGTGGAGCGTGCCGCCGTTGGCGATGGCCGCGTAGACGGAGGCCATCTGGACCGGGGTGACGAGCGTGTCGCCCTGCCCGATCGAGTAGTTGATCGCGTCGCCCTCACGCAGCTGGTTGCCCTGGCGGCAGTTCTCGTAGGCGATCTTCTCGGCGAAGCTGCCGTTCTTCTTGCCGTCCCGGCACCAGGCGTCCTTGTTCGCCTCGAAGAAGTCCTGCTTCCACTTCCGGTCGGGAACCCGGCCGGGGACCTCGTTCGGCAGGTCGATGCCGGTGCGCTTGCCCAGCCCGAACTCGTGGGCCGTCTTGAGGAACCAGTCGTTCGGGTTCTTCTTCGGGTTGATCCCGCCGTCCTTCTTCCACTCCTGGTCCGCGAGCAGGTAGTAGACGGTGTCGCAGGAGACCTCCAGGGCCCGGCCGATCGTGATGTCGCCGTGGCCCTGCGACTCGAAGTTCGTGAAGGTCTGGCTGCCGACCGAGTACGAGCTGGGGCAGGGGTAGCGGCTGTTGAACGAGTACCCGGCGTTGACCGCGGCGGTCGAGGTGACCACCTTGAAGATCGAGCCCGGCGCCGCCTGGGCCTGGATCGCCCGGTTCAGCAGCGGGTAGTTCGACTCCTTGTCGGTGAGCGCCGCGTAGTCCTTGGCGGAGATGCCGCCCACCCAGGCGTTCGGGTCGTAGGTGGGGTTCGAGGCCATCGCCACGATGCGGCCCGTCTTGGACTCCATGACCACGACCGCGCCCGAGTCGGCCTCGTAGTTCCTGCGCGTGTTCTTGTCGTACGTGTCGCGGGCATCGATCATCGCGTTGTTCAGCTCGCGCTCGGCGACCGCCTGCACCCGGGAGTCGATCGAGGTCACGACGTTCGACCCGGGCAGCGCCTTGTCGGTCTCGCCCTGGCCGATGACCCGGCCGAGGTTGTCGACCTCGTAGCGGGTGATGCCCGCCTTGCCGCGCAGCTCCTTGTCGTACGTGCGCTCCAGGCCGGAGCGGCCGACCTGGTCGGAGCGCAGGTACGGCGAGTCGGAATTCTTCGCCTTGGCGATCTCCTCGTCGGTGACCGGCGAGAGGTAGCCGAGCACCTGGGAGGTGTTGGCCTCGTCGGGCGCGGCGTAGCGGCGCATGGCGGTGGGCTCCGCGGTGATGCCGGGGAAGTCCTCGGCGTGCTCGTGGATCTGGAGCGCCTGCTCGGTGGTGGCCTCGTCGCTGACCGGGATCGGCTGGTAGGGCGAGCCGTTCCAGCAGGGCTGGGGGGTCTTGGAGTCGCAGAGCCGGACCTTGTCGACGACCTCCTGGGGGTCCATGCCCAGGACGCCCGCGAGGCGCGTGAGGACGGCCTTGCCGCGGTCCTTCATGGTCAGCAGCTCGGTGCGGTTGGCGGACACCACCAGGTGGGTCGCGTTGTCGGCGAGCGGCACCCCGCGCGAGTCCAGGATCGAGCCGCGCACGGCGGGCTGGACCACCCGCTGGACGTGGTTGTTCTTGGCCTCGTCGGTGTACTCCTGGCCATTGCGTATCTGGAGGTACCAGAGCCGTCCGCCCAGGGTGAGCAGCAGTGAGAAGACCACGATCTGGATGACGACGAGCCGGTTCTGGACCCGAAGGGTCCGGCCGGTCTCGGGTATGTTGCTCAACTTGCACTCCCCCGGGCGGCTCCACGTACGCCCGGATGAGTCTAGAACGGGAAGCGGCTGCGCCCGTGCTGGACCGAGATCCATTTCTGGGTGGTGAAGGCTTCCACGGTGGCCTCGCCGCCCAGACGGCCCAGGCCGGAGGCCTTCTCGCCGCCGAAGGCGGCCAGCGGCTCGTCCCCGATCGTGGAGTCGTTGACGTGGATCATCCCCGTCTCGATCCGCTGCGCGAAGCGGACGCCGCGCTCCACGTCCCGCGTGTGCACGGCCCCGCTCAGGCCGTAGGGGGTGGCGTTGGTCAGCCGTACGGCCTCGTCCTCGCCGTCGAAGACCACCAGCAGGGCCACCGGGCCGAAGATCTCCTGGCCCATCAGCGGGGAGTCCTCGGGGAGGCCGGCCAGCACGGTCGGCTCGACCAGGTTGCCGCGCGTAGATCCCCGTACGAGCGCCTGCGCGCCGGATTCGACGGCCTGGTCCACCAGCGCGGTCAGGGCGTCGGCCTGGAAGGAGTTGATCAGCGGGCCGATGTGGGTGTCGGCCTCGTGCGGGTCACCCGTCTTCAGGGCGCGCACGCGGGCGGTGAACTTCTCGGTGAACTCCTCCGCGACGGAGGCGTCGACCAGGATGCGGTTGGCGGCCATGCAGACCTGGCCCTGGTAGACGAAGCGGCTGAAGACGGCCGCGTCCACCGCGTAGTCGAGGTCGGCGTCGTCGAGGACGACGAGTGCGCTGTTGCCGCTGAGCTCCAGGACCGTCCGCTTGAAGTGGCGGGCGGCGACCGCGCCGACGTGCCGGCCGACCCGGTCCGAGCCCGCGAAGGAGATGACCTTGGGCACGGGGTGGGTCAGGAGCGCGTCGCCGATCTCGGCGATGTCGGTGACCAGGACGTTCAGCAGCCCGGCCGGCAGCCCCGCGTCCTCGAAGATCTTGGCGATGACCCCGCCGCCGACCACGGGCGCGTTCTGGTTCGGCTTGATCACCACCGCGTTGCCCAGCGCCAGCGCCGGGGCGACCGACTTCAGGGTGACCAGGAAGGGGAAGTTGAAGGGGCTGATCACGGTGACCACGCCGACCGGGAGTCTCTGGACCCGGTTCTCCTTGCCCTCGACGGGCGAGCACAGGATGCGGCCCTCGGGGCGCACGGCGAGCTGCATCGCCTCGCGCATGAACTCCTTGGCGAGGTAGATCTCGTACTCGGCCTTGGGACGGGTCCCGCCGAGCTCGTCGATCATCGCCTCGATGATCTCCTTCTCGCGCTCCTCGGTGATCCGCAGGGCGCGCTCCAGGACCGCGCGTCTGGTGTACGGGCTGGTGGCGGCCCACTCCCGCTGGGCGCGCTCGGCACCGCGGTAGGCCTGGTCCACCTGCTCGACGGTGGCCACCGTGATGGCCGCGAGCTTCTCCCCGTTGTACGGGTTGACGTCGATGATGTCCCACGAACCGGTACCGGCCAGCCATTCGCCGTCGATGTACTGGTGAGCCAGGTCGCTGAATATGGACATGCCATCCCTTACTGCGAGCGCGCACCCGTGCGCTGCACCGGAGACCGATCGGTCGTCATGCACTGATCAGAAGTCATAGTACGTTCGAATCAAGACAGTTGGAGCAGACCACGCAGAAGATCCCGGGTCCGGTCCGCGTCGGGGCAATCGGCCTGCAGCCGCTCCATCGCCCGCCCGTACTGCCCCACTTCCTCGTCCTTGTCCAGGTAGAGGGCACTGGTGAGCTGTTCCAGATAGACGATGTCCTGGAGGTCGGACTCGGGGAAGCGCAGCAGGGTGAAGGCTCCGCTCTCGCCCGCGTGGCCGCCGAAGGAGAAGGGCATCACCTGGAGCTGCACGTTGGATCGCTGAGAGACCTCGATGAGGTGCTCCAGCTGGCCGCGCATGACGTCGCGGTCGCCGTACGGGCGGCGCAGGGCGGCCTCGTCGAGGACGGCGTGGAAGACCGGGGCGTTCTCCGAGACGAGGACCTTCTGGCGCTCCAGGCGCAGCGCGACGCGGCGGTCGATCTCGGCGGCGGTGGCACCCGGCATGCCGCGGCTGACAACGGCGTGGGCGTAGGCCTCGGTCTGCAACAGGCCGTGGACGAACTGGACTTCATAGATCCGGATGAGCGAGGCGGCACCCTCCAGGCCGATGTAGGTCTGGAACCAGCCGGGCAGTACGTCGCCGTAACTGTGCCACCAGCCGGTCGCGTTGGCCTCGCGGACCAGCCCCAGGAGGGACTCGCGCTCGGCGTTGTCCGTGACCCCGTAGAGCGTGAGGAGGTCCTCCACGTCTCTGGCCTTGAAGCTCACCCTTCCCAACTCCAAGCGGCTGATCTTCGATTCGGATGCGCGGATCGAGTAGCCGGCCGCCTCACGGGTGATGCCGCGGGATTCTCGGAGTCGCCTGAGCTGTGAGCCCAGGAGGATGCGGCGCACCACGGAACCGCTCGCTTCTGCGGTCACTAGTACTGCCCTCCCCATCGCAATTGGCATGCGTGCGCGTCGAGGGCCCCCGCACCCCCAGGGCCCGCAGTCTGCCACCAAAACGCATCGGCCCGTACTCGTTCTGTAACGGAATCCCGACTCTCGGAAAAGAAGTCCGTAAGGATGCGTAGGAAGAAATGAGCAAGAACCATCACGGGAGTGGACAGGTCCGGCGCGTGCACGTGCATCTGCCCTTGCATCCGGCTCTCCCATTCGGAACGATGGTCCCCGCGCACCTGCGTGCACTTCGCGCCGGCGCCGGACCCACCCCGCAGTTCTCTTTGGACGAGGCCGCCGCCCCGTCCGCGAATCCCGGGAGTGCCTCGCATGGGGACGAATGGATCGACCATGCTCGAGCCGTTACGGCAGGGGCTTCCCCCGGTCGATCCCACGGCTGTCTCCGGGTCCGCGTCCTGCGCTCTGCCCGCCCGCCTCGAAGCGGTCCGGGGGGCACGTTCCTTCTGCCGTTCCACACTGTCCCAGTGGGACCTCGACGCGCGGTTCGACGATGTCGCACTGGTGGTCTCCGAGCTCGTCACCAACGCGCTGCGCCATGCCCTGCCCGAGGAGCCGCGCGGCGCGGGCGGCGAGGCGGAGCCGCCGGTACGGCTGCACCTGATGCGGTGGAGCACCCGGCTGGTGTGCGCGGTGCGCGATCCCAGCGAGGACCGGCCCGGGGCTTCCTTCTCCCCCGAGCGGACGGAGCAGAACTGCGACCTGGAGTCCGGGCGCGGGCTGTTCCTGGTGGACTCCTACAGCGACAGCTGGGGCTGGCACCCGCTCGCCGGCCGGCTGACCGGCAAGGTGGTCTGGGCGCTGTTCCTGCTCCACGACTGAGCGGAAACCACCCACCCCCGCACGGCGACTGGCCGGGAATGATCTCAGTGATCATTCCCGGCCAGTGCACGTGCATGGCTCGATGAGGTGCGCTGTTCCGTCGGAAGATCAGGCGATCAGGTGATCGAACTCGCCGTCCTTGACGCCCAGGAGCAGGGCCTCTATCTCGGCCGGTGTGTAGACGAGCGCCGGCCCGTCCGGAAAGCGCGAATTGCGCATGGCGACATCGCCGCCGGGCAGTTTCGCGAACTCCACGCAGGAACCCTGCGAGTTGCTGTGTCTGCTCTTCTGCCAGGTCAGCTCAAACAAGGAAGCGAGTTCTGCAGCTGCCATCCCGTTGTACGCGTGGTCCACAGGAAGCCCCCGATAGTGCAGATGTCAACTGCACCGGATCATAGCTGTGTTCATTGGCGTATGCATGGGCAGATGCACGTGCACGCGCGGTGCTTCCCTGATCACAGAGGGATCCGGCCGGGGGAATCCCTCACGGGCGCAGGGCCTGTGACACCTCGTCGAGCGAATCCAAGAGCTGCTCGCCGGCCTCCAGGAGCAGCCCCGGCCCGGGGCCGTCCCCGTCCGCCAGCACCGCCCTGACCTCGTCCCATTGCGGGACGCGGCGCTCCCGTACCGCCTTCGCGCCCGCCTCGGTGGCGGTCCGCACCGCCTGCGCCAGGACGGCCGCGCCGGGCACCGGCGCGTGCGCCCGGTCGGGGAGGTGGGCCTCCAGGAGCATGGCGCAACGGCCCAGCGCGGCCACGGCGTCGCCCGCGCCGTCGGCGGCCGCGCGGGACAGCCCGCGGTGGCGCACGGGTTCGCCTGCGGCCCGGTCCAGGGCCTCCTGCCAGGCGACCCGGGCGTCGCGGGCGGCCAGCAGAGCCTCCCGCACGTCGGCGCGCCGGGCCTCTGCCGGGTCGGCGTACTGGCGGAGCACGGCGGCCGCGTACCGTCCGTCGGCGGCGATCCAGTCCGCGAGGCGGGTCCGCAGCCGCGGGGTCTCCCAGGCCGGGTAGAGGGCGTAGCCGATCATCGCGAGCACCCCGCCGACCAGGGTGAGGGCGACGCGGTCCGGCACGGTCTGGTCCCAGCGGACCCCGCCCATGCCGAGCAGGAAGACGACGTAGGCGGAGACGAACACCTGCGAGACGGCGTACCCGGTGCGCATGAAGACGTACATCAGGCCCGCGCTGAGCACGGCGAGGAAGCCGGACAGGTACATCCCGGGATGCGCGAGCTGCACGATGCCGGTGGCGACGGCCACGCCCACGAGGGTGCCGCCGAAGCGGGCCACGGCGCGCGAGTAGGTCTGTGTGAAGTCCGGCCGCATGACCATCACGGAGGCCATCGGGGCCCAGTAGGCGTGCCCGAACGGCAGGGCGTGCCGCCATGAGCCGAAATCCAGCCCCGCCGGCGTTTGAGGCGCGGGGTCTGGGGCGGAGCTCCGGCTAGCGCGGTAGCGGTGTACTGCGCGAAGCCCCGGCCAGCGCGGTAGCGGTGGGCGGCGGGGCGCCCCGGCCAGCGCGGTAGCGGTGGGCGGCGGGGCGCCCCGGCGGTCGCGGCAGCCCTGTGCAGCGGCGGCCCCTGCTAGCGCGGTAGCGGTCGGCGGCGGGCGGCGACGTGCGCGGCGTCCGCGGCTGCCGTGCCGTCCTCCCACCCCGCGTGGTCACCCCCACCCCGCAACCGCGTCGTCGTGGTCCGCGGGAACATCTCCTCCGCCCGGGAGGTGACCGCCACGTCCCGGGCGACCAGCGCCGGCAGGAGGTCGGCGGTCCCGCTCACCGCCTGCTCGGCCGTCTCCGCGAGCCGGCGGCCGAGCCGACTGGCGTACGCAAGGAGGAAGGACTGCCGGAAGGTCTTCGTCCGCTTACGCCCGCCCGCGCGCTGCGCCGCCTCCGCGCGGGTCATCGCCGCCGTGCCCTGCACCAGCAGCGAGGTGTACAGCAGCTCCACCGCCTCGAGATCGCTCTCGAAGCCGACCACCGTGGAGAACTCGAAGCCGCTGTTCCACACCGCCCGGCAGCGGTTGGCGGTGGCCACCGCGTCGAGCAACACCGCCTTGGCCTCCTCGTACGGCGGCTCGACGCCGATCCGGCAGGCGCCGGGCACCTGGGCCGGGCCCTTCCCGCCGGCGGCGAGCAGCGCCTCGTCCACGGTGTGCCGGGCCATCAGCTCCTGGGCCTTGGCGCTGAGCGCCTCCGCCTCCTCGGGGTAGGTGGTCGCCTCGGCCTTCGCGAGCAGCGCGCGGATGCGGCCGAGCATGCGCGGCTCGATGTGCGCGTGCTCCGCGAGCGCGTCCGCCGGGTCGCCGGGCAGGGGGCCCACCGGTTCGATCGACGGCAGCCGGATCAGCAGCCGGAACACCTCCAGAAAGGCGGTGGCCAGCGTGAACCGGTCCGTCCGCTCCCGCTGCGCGAGCCGCTCGGCGTACGAGCCGTCCTCGCCCCACCACACCTCGGCATCGGTCCAGCGCTCCGGGAGCCGGGCGTAGCCGCGCGCCTCGGCGGCGATCACGTCCCCGGCGATCCGCAGGTGCCGCTCCTCCAGGTCCCGGCGGACCAGGCGGAGCACGTCGGCCGGCTGCCAGCCCCGCTCCCAGCCCTGCCGTACGTACGCCTCCCCGCGCCCCAGCAGCTCCCGGCCGACCGCGGCCCACCGCTCGGTCTCGGCGACGAGCAGGGACGCGCCCGTGTCCAGCCCGGTGTCGTCCTGGGCGTAGAGGGCGGCGGCGAAGGCTCGGTCGACGGTTTCGGCAAGGTCTCTCACACCTCTCAGCTTGGCATGTCCGCCTTCGCGTCCCATTCCCGGCGGGCGGCCTCGATCTGCGGCCGGTGGGCGAGCGACCAGTCGGCGAGGCCCTTGACCAGGCGGGTCAGGCTGTGGCCGAGCGCGGTCAGCTCGTACTCGACCTGCGGGGGCACGGTGGGGTACACGGTCCGCGTGACCAGGCCGTCGCGCTCCAGCCGGCGGACGGTCAGGGTGAGCATCCGCTGCGAGACACCGTCGACGGCGCGCTGGAGCTCCTTGAAGCGGTGGACCCCGGCCGCGAGCTGGACCACGACGAGGACGGACCACTTGTCGCCGAGCCGGTCGAGGACGTCTCGGATGCCGCAGTCGTCGTCGCAGCTGACGACGGGGACGGGGGCGGTTACCTCCGTGTGCCCTGGTGACATGAAAGTGCCTCCTTACGCACCGTGGGCGGGTCCGCACACGATGTCCGTGTAGCCAACCACGTCGCGAACGAAGGACTTCCCATGCTCTTGATCACCGGTGTCTCGGGCGGACTCGGCTCCCTGGTCGCGCGGAAGCTGGCGGCCCGGCCGGACGTACGGTTCGGGACGCGGGTGCCGACCGGGCCCGGACAGGTGCGGGTGGACTTCGACGACCCGGACGCGCTCGACTTCGCCGGGGTGGACACCCTCCTGCTCATCTCCGCCGGGTACGGGGAGGACGACCGGGTCATCGCCCGGCACGGAGCCGCGATCACGGCGGCCGAGCGGGCGGGCGTGCGGCACGTCGTCTATACGAGCCTCACCGGGGCGGGCGACCACCTGCCGTACGCGCTCCCGCACCGCTGGACCGAGCGCCGCCTGCGCGAGTCGTCCCTGGCCTGGACCGTCCTGCGCAACGGGCTGTACGCGGAGCTGCTGGCGGCGCTGGCCGCGCCGGGCCCGGACGGGGTGATCACCGCACCGCTGGGCGCGGGCCGGCTCGCGGCGGTCGCCCGGGAGGACCTGGCGGAGGTCGCGGTACGGGTGGCGCTTGCTCCCGGGGAGCATGCCGGGCAGGTGTACGAGCTGGTCGGCGACCGGGCGCTGGGCGGTGCGGAGCTGGCCGGCGCCGCGGGGGCCCGCTATGCGCCCGGCTCGCTGGCCGGGGCGCGGGCGGCGCTGTCGGGCGGGGCGGCGGAGCCGTTCGAGACCCCGATGCTGGTGGCGACGTACTCGGCCGTCGGGGCGGGCTTCCTGTCCACCCCGGACGCAGGCACCCTCCCCCTCCTCTTGGGCCGCGCCCCGCGGTCTGCCCTTGCGGCGTACGCGGAGTCGCTGCCCCACCCGTAGCCCGCCGCGACCCCCTCCTGGGGCTCCGCCCCAGACCCCGCGCCCGGGGAGTCGGTGCCACGCCCGTTACCCGTCTGCGGACCCGCTCCTGGGGCTCCGCCCCAGACCCCGCGCCCGGGGAGTCGGTGCCACGCCCGTTATCCGTCTACGGACCCGCTCCTGGGGCTCCGCCCCAGACCCCGCGCCTCAAACGCCGGCGAGGCTGAATTCGGCCGACGCCATCCGCCCGGCGCGGCCGGGTGCCCGCAGACACAATGGCCCCGCCGACCCTGCCAGCACCCCCACGGCCCTTGAGCCCCACCGGCACCCCCAGCCCGCCGGCCCCCACCCCAAACGACCCTCCCAGCCCCACCGGCACCTCCAGCTCCCACCCCCGGCCCCTCCCAGCCCCACCGGCACCTCCAGCCCCACCGGCATCTCCAGCCCCGCCGGCGTTTGAGGCGCGGGGTCCGGGGGGCGGAGCACACAGCGGTGGAGGCGGGGCGAGACCGCACCGCACGGCACGGCGCAGCGGGACTGTCGGACCCCGGTGGGACACTCGCACTCGTGAGCGAGAACGCCGGCCGCTGGGCCCTGGCCGAGGACACCGACGGGCGATGGCACGCCACCCCCGTGCCCCCCACCCCCGGCCCCCGGATCACCGTGCGCGACCCGGCGGAAGCCATCCGATCCGCGCCCCCCGCCACCCGCTGGGTCTGGCGGTCCACCGCGGCCGTGTATCCCCGCCTGCTCGCCGCCGGCGCCCGCGTCGAGCGGTGCTACGACGTCGAGGACGCCGAGCTGCTGCTCCTCGGCCACGAGGGCCGCTCCGGAGAGCCCCGTTCGGCGGCCGCCGCCTGGGCCCGCCTCAGCAACGCCCCCGTACCGCCCGACCCACCCCAGCGCGCCGCCTCCCCCGGCGCCCAGGACTCCCTCTTCGACCCGCGGCCCGCCACCCCCGTCCCCCTCGACGCCCTGCTCGCCGTCCACGCCGACCAGGCGAGACGGCTCGACGCCACCGCCCACCCCGACCGCATGCGGCTGCTCGCCGCCGCCGAGTCCGCGGCCTTCCTCGTCGCCGCCGAGATGAACCGCGCGGGCCTGCCCTGGCGGGCCGACGTCCACCGCGCCCTGCTGACCGAGCTGCTCGGCGAGCGGTACGCGGGCGGCGGGGAGCCCCGCCGCCTCGCCGAGCTGGCCGACCGGATCTCCGCCGCCTTCGGTCGGCGCGTGCGCCCGGACCTCCCCGCCGACGTCATCAAGGCCTTCGCCGAGGCCGGAATCAAGCTCGCGTCCACCCGCCGCTGGGCGATCCAGGAGCTGGACCATCCCGCCGTCGAGCCGTTGATCGAGTACAAGAAGCTGTACCGGATCTACACCGCCCACGGCTGGAGCTGGCTCGCGGACTGGGTGCGCGACGGCCGGTTCCGCCCGGAGTTCATCCCCGGCGGCACCCTCACCGGCCGCTGGGTGACCAACGGCGGCGGGGCCCTGCAGATCCCCAAGGTGATCCGCAGGGCCGTCGTCGCCGACCCGGGCTGGCGGCTGGTGGTGGCCGACGCCGACCAGATGGAGCCCCGGGTGCTCGCCGCGATCTCCCGCGACCCCGCCTTCATGGAGGTGGCCGGCCGGCCCGAGGACCTCTACACCGCCGTCTCCCGCCAGGGCTTCTCCGGCGACCGCGACAAGGCCAAGATCGCCGTCCTGGGCGCCGTCTACGGCCAGACCTCCGGGGACGGCCTGAAGAACCTGGCCGCCCTGCGCCGCCGCTTCCCGCAGGCCGTGGCGTACGTGGACGACGCGGCCAGGGCCGGGGAGGAGGGCCGGCTCGTACGGACCTGGCTCGGCCGCACCTGTCCACCGCCGGCCGAGGTCCCCGAGGAGGGGGAAGCCGGGATCCCGCAGGACCGGGAGGACGCCTGGACCCCGAGCTACGCCTCGACCAACACCCGGGCCCGCGGCCGGTTCACCCGCAACTTCGTCGTGCAGGGCAGCGCCGCCGACTGGGCCCTGCTGCTGCTCGCCGCCCTGCGGCAGACCCTGGCCGGGATGCGGGCCGAGCTGGTGTTCTTCCAGCACGACGAGGTGATCGTGCACTGCCCGGCCGAGGAGGCCGCGGCCGTCGCCGAGGCGATCCGCGCCGCCGGTGACCGGGCCGGCCGGATCGCCTTCGGCGACACCCCGGTCCGGTTCCCGTTCACCACGGCGGTCGTGGAGTGCTACGCCGACGCGAAGTAGGTCACCGCACTGGGTCCGGCACTGGTGACAGCACCGGTGACAGGGCTGGTGACAGCGCTAGTTGTGGAGCCGGTTCCACCCCGGCGCGAGCGCGATCTCCTTCAGCTGCTCCATCGTCAGCGCGGGCGTCTGCCGGGTGGCCGAGCCGGTCTGGTTCGCGGTGTTGTAGGCGGAGACCTGCACGCGCAGCCCGTCCTCGCGCAGGGTGTCCACGGACCACTCGACCACGCCCTTGCCCTTCTCGGCAGGCCCCTGCCTCACCCTCAGCTTGGTGCCGTCGGGCAGCGTGGTGACATCGGCACCCGAGAAGAGGGCGGTGAACAGGGCGGTGTTGTCGGTCTTCTGGACGCCGAGCTGCACCAGGGACTTGCCCTTGCCGTCGTCGAGCACGGCGTAGCCGTGTTCGTTCTGCCCGCCCTGGGAGAGGATCGCGATCCCGTACGGGGTCAGCAGGCCCTTCAGCGCCACCTCGGCCTGCCGGTCCCGCAGCGCGGTCGCGGCCTCCGGGTCGGGGGCCGGGTCCCGCTCGGCCGCCGGCAGGTCGTTCAGCGCCGGGTGCCACTTGTCCGAGGCGGCCAGAGCCTTCAACTCGGCCATGGACAGCGGAGGATTGGGCCGGCTGATCGGCGCGCCCTTCTCGGCTGCGGCGTTCCACTCGGACGCCTGGATCAGGAAGCCCTGCGGAGTCACGAGCACGGCCCGCCAGAGCTTCGTGTCCACCCGCCGGTCCGGGTACTCGTACCCCTGGTGGAGCAGCACCTTGGAACCGTCCGCGAGCTGCTCGGTCGTGCAGTCGTCGTACTCCTGGAGGTTCTTGTCCCCGCACTCGGTCAGCTCGCGGGCGTTGCTGCCGTTCGGGTCCACCCGGGAGAGGTTCAGGCTGACGGCCGCCCTGCCCTTGCCGTCGTCGTACACACCGGACACGTGTGGCAGCTCCTCGGTGCCGCGCGCCGTGGTGTCGGTCAGCTTCCCGTCGGGCAGCAGTTCCCTGAACGCGGCCAGCAGTTGTTCGCCGGTGACCGCGCCGGTGCCGGCCCCGAGCACATCGGGGGTGGCGGCCGGTCCGGACCCGCGGCTCGGGGTCGGGGGCAGCGCGGCGACGAGTTCCGGGCGGGGGCCGCTGCCGGAATCCTCCAGCAGGCCGCCGGTGTAGGCGCCGGTGGTCGCGATCACGGCCAGGGCCAGCGCCGACCCGCCGATCACGGCGGCCCGGCGGCGTGCCACGAGGCGGCGGCCGCGCCGCTCGCCGGCGTCCACGAGGGCTGCCCGGTCGGCCGTGAAACCGTTCCCCGCACGCCGGAGGGCTTCGCCGAGTTCATCTTCAAAGGGCATGGGGAACCAGACCTTCCGGTTGCGAAAGATGGGGTGAGGCAGAGAGACGGACCGGCATGGTCAGAGCTCGGCGAACTCGGCGAGACTGCCGCCCAGTTGATCGCGCAGCCGGGCGAGCGCCCGCGTGGTCCGGGTACGGACCGCCGCCGAACTGGCGTTCATCGCGTCGGCGGTCTCCTCGACGCTGCGGTCCTCCCAGTACCGGAGCACCAGCACCGCCCGGTCCTTCGGCGCCAGCCGCCCCAGCGCCTCCAGCAACGTCAGCCGCAGCGCCGGATCGGTGGCACCGCCGGCGGCCGTCGCGCCCGGTTCGGGGAACTCCCCGACCGGGCGCTCACCCGCCGACCGCCGGCGCTGGTGCGTCAGGAAGGCCCGCACCAGCACCGTCTGCGCGTACGCCGACGGATTGTCGATCCGCGAGATCCGCCCCCAGACCAGGTACATCCGCCCCAGGGTCTCCTGCACCAGGTCCTCCGCGAGGTGGGTGTCCCCGCTCGTCAGCAGACAGGCCGACCGGTACAGATGACCGGACCGTCCTGCCGCGAACTCGCGGAACCCGTCCCTGCGACCCTGCCGCATGTACTCCCCCTCGCGCCGCCCGTCTCACCCCCATGACGCGACGGGGGTGCGGAAATGTTTCAGCCCAGTTCGTGGAAGTAGACGTGGAAACCCTCGCGGACGAAACCCTCCGCCTCGTACAAGCCCTGTGCGACCGTGTTGTCGTAGGCCGTCTCCAGCTGTACGCCGGCCACCCCGGCCTCGCGGGCCCGGCGCAGCACCTCGTGCAGCAGGGCCCGGCCCGCGCCGGTGCGGCGGCCGGAGGGGGCGACGTACAGGTCGCCCAGAACCCATATGGGCCGCATGGAGAGCGAGGAGAAGGTCCGGTAGACCTGGGCGAATCCCACGGTCCCGGCGCCGGGGACATCGGCGAGCAGGACGACCGACTCGTCCTTCGCGAGGCGCTCCGCCAGGAAGGCGCGCGGGCGCTCAGCGTCCTTCACGTCCACCTCGTAGAACTCCAGGTAGCCGCGGAACAGTTCCGCCGCCACCTCCAGGTCCCCCTCGCCCGCGGTGCGTACCGCGACGCCTGACTGTGCTGCCTGACCGTTCATCCGCATCTCCCTGGATCCACCGAGCGCTGGGACCATTGTGCGGGCAGGAAGGGGCGGGGAGACGGGGCGGGGAGTCGGGGCGAGGGGTCAGTGGCCGGTGACGGGCTGGGCGGGCAGCGAGAACACGTGCTCGGGGGTGACGACCTTCGTGATCGCCTCACCGAACAGCGTGCTGGGCTCGGAACCCTCGTAGCCGATGTCCGTGTTGAGCAGCACCACCATCGTGGCCTGCGCCTGTGGCAGGTACACCACCAGCGTCCCGTAGCCGGGCAGGGAGCCGTTGTGCCCGATCCAGCCCTGGACGTTGAAGATGCCCAGGCCGTAGCCCGCGCCCGGGAGCGCCGGGTCGACCTTAAGCCGCTCGGCCTGGGTGGCGGGGGTCAGCAGGGTCCCGGTGGCCAGGGTCTTCGCCCAGCTCCGCTGGTCGGTGAGGTCGGAGATCACCGCCCCGGCCGCCCAGCCCCAGGAGGGGTTCCAGTTCGTGGCGTCCTCGGTCTTTCCGGAGGCCGTCTGGTCGGTGTAGCCGTGGGCGTGCGGACTCGGGAACTCCGCGCCGGTCGGGAACAGCGTGTGCTTCAGCCCGGCCGCCGCGACGACCTCGCGGTTGATGTAGTCCTCGAGCTTCTGCCCGGTCACCTTCTCCACGACCAGCCCGAGCAGGATCAGGTTGGTGTTGCAGTACAGGAAATCCGCGCCCGGCTCGAAGAGAACCGGGTGCTTGAAGGCGTACCCGAGCAGCTCCTGCGGGGTGAACACCCGTTGGGGGTCGCTGGTCAGGGCCTTGTAGAAGTCCTCGTCCGCGGAGTAGTTGAACAGCCCGCTCCGCATCCCCGCCAGCTCGCGCAGGGTGATCCGGTCGCCGTTCGGGACTCCGTCCACGTACTTTCCGATGGGGTCGTCGAGCGCCGCCTTGCCCTCGTCGACCAGCTGGAGCACGGCGGTCACGGTGAACGTCTTGGTCACGCTGCCGATCCGCATGTACAGGTCGGTGGCCATCGGCGCGTCCGTCGCCTTGTCCGCGACGCCGAAGGCCCGTACGTACTCGCCCTTGCCCGGCGCCGACAGGGCCACCATCACCCCGGGCACCTTCGCGTCGGCCATGGTCTTCTTGACGGCCTCGTCCAGCCGCGCGGCCACCGCCGGGGTCAGGAGGGGGAAGTCGTCGACAGCCGGCGCCACCACCGAGGCCGCGGGCCGCGTCGCCCCGTCCCCCGCCGATCCGGCCCCCGCGGATCCGGCTCCCGCGCCCAGGGGTGCCAGCACGAGCCCCGCCGCGGCCGCTCCCACCGCCGCACTGCGCCACCGTGTCACCATGGCCGGCCTCCCGCCACGCGAAGCGAAGCCCCCCGCCTTTCCAACGTAGCCCGGCCCCCTGCCCCGGGCGACCTGGGCGACCTGGGCGACCTAGGCCGTCGGCCGAAGTAGTCTAAAAATCTATTCTAGAAAGGCCCCTGTACCGGCCACACTCGTGCCATGAACCAGACACCGGCCGGCTTCGGGCCGCCACCCGAACCGTTCGCGCCGCGGTCCAGTGGCACCGGTACCGGCGGGCGCGGCCCGTTCCGGGGCCGGACGGCCATCGTCCTGGCGGCGCTGGTGGGCGTACTGCTCGTCATCGGCGGCGGCGCGTACCTCACGCTCGGCGACGACCGGGGCAAGGACGCCAAGGACGCCGCCGCGCCGACCGGTTCTCCCTCCGTCGACCAGGGCGACGGCAAGGGCCCCGGCGTCGGCCCCGACACCTACGACCCCAACGCCGGCATCCAGCCCGGCGAGGCCCGGGTCTGGCTGCGTGACAACCAGACCGAGCTCGCCGGGTCGGGAGCCGCCCAGTACGGCCCGTGGCGGGTGGGCGATGTCGTGGTCAAGGCCATGTACAAGGAGGTCACCGGCCTTGCGGTGGCCGACGGCCAGGAGAAGTGGAAGCTCTCCCTCCAGACCCCGCTGTGCGGCGTTCCTCGTCACCCCTCCGCCACCGGCAAGCTGATCGTGGGCGTCAAGGAGAGCGACTCGACCACGGCGCAGTGCAACCAGCTCCAGCTGATCGACCTCACCACCGGGACGGCGGGATGGAAGGTTCCGGTACCGCAGGAGAACCGCTACGACACGGCGCTGGAACTCGAAATGGCCATCACCGGCGACACCGTGGCCGTCGCCAGGCCGGCGTTCATGAGCGGCTTCTCGGTCACCGACGGCCGCAAGCTCTTCGGTACGTCGCACACGAACGGCTGCTCCCCAAGGGCGTTCGCCGGGGGCTCCCGGCTCATCGCCCTCCGCAACTGCTTCGCCCCGAAGGAGTCCACCGCGTCCGCGCAGGTGATGGTCGAGGAGCTGGATCCGGCCACCGGCGGCTCCAAGTGGAGCCACACGTACGACAAGGGCTGGAACGTCGGCCGGGTGCTGTCCGTGGATCCGCTGGTGGTCGCGGCGTACAACAAGGACAAGAAGACCTGGAACATCACGGCGTTCACCGCCGACGGGAAGGTCCGTTCGCAGAGCGATGCCGCCTTCGGGGTCAGCGGCCGGTGCAACGGCTGGGGCAACTCCACCGGCTACCAGGACTGTCACGCCGCCGTGGCCGACGCCGACACGCTCTACATCGGCGCGGGCAAGACTGGCAACGAGCTCGGTATCGAGGACACCCTCAAGGTCGTCGCCGTCGATCTGAACACCGGCAAGGAAAAGTGGAGCACGGCCGAGCAGCCGAAGGGCCGCACCATGTGGCCGCTCGCCGTGGAAGACGGCCGGGTCGTCGTCTACGTCGCGCCCGGCGTCGGAACGGCCGCCTCGGTCGTCTCCCTCTCCCCGGCCGACGGCTCGGCCCAGCCGCTCCTGCAAAGCCCGGCGGCGGCGGCCGGGGCCGAGGGCGTCTTCTACGACCACGGGGTCCGCATCGCCTGGGCGGGCGGACGGCTGTTCCTGCTCAACGGCAGGGTGAACGGACCGGAGCCCACGGTCGCGAGCCGCGCGATCCTTTCCTTCGGCAAGTAGGCAAACAGGGGGACACGTGCAGAACCCGTACCAGCAGGACCGGTTCGGCCCGCCGGAATGGCCGCCGCCGCAACAGCAACCGCAGGCACCGCAGGCACCGCAGGCACAGCAACCGCAGGCACCGCAGCCGCGGCAGGGACGGCGGCGGACCGTCATCGGGATCTGCGTGCTGGCCGTCGTGGTGGTCGCCGCCGCCACCACCGCCGTCGTGTACGTCCGCCACGGCGACGAGGACCGGCCCGTGGCCGCCGACCCGTCGAAGCCGGTCATCGCGGGCTGGAAGACCGTGGTCAACCCCGGACACGGCACCGCGTTCGACGTCCCGCCGGACTGGGAGGTCGCCGCGCCGACCGTCTTCAGCGGCTACTCCGACCGCAAGGACCCGGACAAGATCCTCATCGGGCACACGGCTCCCGCCTTCTACAAGTCCAAGTGGTGCAGCATCGACGCGAACGGCGACGGCCGGATCGAGGACGTGAAGCTCGCCGCCGCCGGCACCAAGGGCGCCGAAGGGGCCGAGAACACCGCCGAGGTCGCCGAGAAAAGTGCTCCGACCTGGGTCTACGCCGCCAACACCCAGCCCGACAAATCCCTCGTGACCTGGGACAAGCCGGTGGAGTACCGCACGAAAGCCGGAGTCAAGGGCACCTACGTCAAGGCCCGCTCCACGGGCGCCCCGCGGCCCAACCGCTGCGCCGGCGACGGCCAGGCGGTGGTCTTCGGCTTCAGGAACTCCAAGGGCGGCTTCGTCGCGTGGGACTTCCACGGCCGCACGGGCGTGCCCGGCGCCGTCGGCGACGACCTGGTCATGCGCATCCTGAGCACCGTCCGCCTCGCCGGGGATCCGGCGGAGCCCGACCCCGCGGCTCCCTGACCGCCGCGGCTCCCTGACCGCCGCGGCCGTTCGCTCCCCGGTCCGGATGTGCCGGATTCGGATGCATGCTCTATGTTGCAGGGGCAAAACACGGGGGACTTCGTATGGCGCACGCGCAGGAGCCGCGCCCCGGAGCGGTGGTTGGCGCTCGACGAGCCGAGACTGAGGCAACGGACGACGGATGGCACGGGACTACGACAGCCAGCTTCTGGAATCGGTGGCGGTACGCCGCCGCAGGATGAGGGACGCCCTGCTCTTCGGCGCGCAGCGGGCGCGGCGCACGGCGGACGAGCGGCTCGGGAAGCTCTTCGCAGGGATCGCCATCGCGGCCGTCCTGTGCGCGGGCTGCGTGGGCTGGTCCTTCGTCCAGCACACGCTCGCGAAGCAGAAGGCCGAGCAGCAGCAGAAGCAGCAACAGCAACAGCAGGGCCAGATGCAGCCGCTCGGGCAGCCGTCGGCGTCACAGCAGCCGTCCGGACCGGCGGGCCCGTCCCCGTCGAAGTCGCCGAAGCCGTCGAAACCTCCGAAGACGACACAGCCCGCGCCCGCGCCCACGCCCTCGGCCAAGTCGCCCAAGCCGACACAGTCGTAGGCGCCGGCACAGCCGCAGTCGTAGAGGAAGAAGCAGAAGCGTGCGGATCCGGGAGAGTTCACAGTCCGGCAGCAGCGCCTTGTCCCCCTTGGCCCGAAAGGTCGCAATCCCGCGATGATAGGTTCCCGTAAGTGGTGAGCACAGCAACGACTTCCCGGGCGCAACTGAGCCGGGTGACCCTGGTCGGCGAGCGGCGCCGGGCCGATGTGGTCCTGCCCTCCGACACTCCGATCGGGCAGCTGCTGCCGGACATACTGCAGCTGCTCGACGACCGGGCCGCCTCGCGCCCGCTGACCCGTCAGCTGATCACGTCAGACGGTTCCGCGCTGCCGCACGAGAGCACGCTCGCGTCGGCCGCAATAGCCGACGGCGCCGTCCTGCGGCTCGTCAGGAGCCACTCCGCGCCGCCCGCCCCCGTGGTCCACGACGTCACCGACCTGGTGGCCGACGACCTCGACCTGCAGGCCTGGCGCTGGCGACCCGCCGCCAGGCGGGGCAGCGCGGGCGTGGCGACCGTCGCCTTCACGGTGACCGCCGCGCTGCTCGCGCGCCGCGAGTTCGGACTCGAATCACTGGCCGGCGCGCTCGCCGCCGTCACGCTCGTCCTGATGGCGGCCGGCGCCCTCGTCTCCCGGATCGGGCAGGGCAACCGCGGCCTGGCCACGGCCCTGCTGCTCGCCTCCGGCGGGCTGGGCCTGCTCACCGCGTGGACCGCCGCGGACGCCCACCACTGGTCGGGCAGCGCGCGGCTCGCCGCCGTCGCGGGCGCGCTCGTCCTCACCCTGGTGCTCCTCGGCTACTTCTCACCGCTCGGCCGCGGCGGGCTCCTCGGGGCCGTGGCCACCGCCGTGATCACCGCCCTGTGGGAGGCCGTCGCCGCCGTCCAGGGCGACCCGGCCCGGCTCGGCGCGGTCATGGCCCTCGTCTCCGTGGTGCTGCTCGGTCTGCTGCCGCGGCTCGCCCTGATGGCCTCGGGGCTCACCGCGCTCGACGACCGCCGCTCGGGCGGCACCTCCGTCAGCCGCCACGAGGTGGGCAACGCGCTCGCCGCCACGCACCGCGGACTCGCCCTCGCCACGATCGTCACCGCGATCTCGGCGGCGGCCGCCGGCTGGCTGCTGACGCTCGCCGAGAAGCCGTCGGTGTGGACGGTGGCGCTGCCCGCGCTCGTCGCCGTGGTGCTCCTGTCCAGGGCGCGGGCCTTCCCGCTGGTCGCCGAGGTCGTGGCGCTGATCGCCGCCGCGGGGCTGCTCGTCGTACGCCTCGTGATGCTGTGGACCGAGCACGGCGCGGGCGCCGGACCGCTCGTCGTCCTGGGTGTGGCGGGGCTGCTGCCCCTGCTCGTCCTCGCGGTGCAGCCGCCGGAGCACGTGCAGGTCCGGCTGCGGCGCACGGCCGACCTCGTCGAATCGGTGGGCATGGTGGGGCTCTTCCCGCTCGCCGTCGGGGTGTTCGGCGTATACGGGCAGCTGCTCAACAAGTTCTGAGGAAGAGGGCAGGGGCAGACATGCGACACGGAGACAACTGGCAGGGCGACGTCCTGCGCGACCTCAGGGGCGGAGCACAGCCTTCCGCCCAGGGTCCGGGCGGCCCGCAGCAGCCGGTGCCGGGTCCCGGCGCGCAGGCCCCCGCCCCGGGCACCGCGGATCCCGCGTACGGGTACCCGCCGCAGGGCCCGGCCGCAGCGGCGCCGGCCGCCGCCGTATCCCAGGGCTACCCCCAGCCGCAGGGCGGGCCGAGCCACGCGTACGCCCCGGCGGGGCACCGGCAGGGAGCACCCGCCCCGGAGTCCCGGCCCGCGGTGGACCGGAACCTCGCCGGTGTGGGGCGGGGGCCCCGGCGCGGTGAGCCGTTCGCGGCCCGCGCCCTGCGCGCCGTACGCAGAACCGTTTCCTCCTCCGCCGCCCGCGAGGTGGCCGAGGCCACCCGCGCCGCCGAGCTGCTCCAGCAGCCCGTGACCACCGGCCGTCAGATCGCCGTCACCTCCATCCGCGGCGGCGCCGGCAAGTCCACGGTCGCCGCCCTGCTCGGCACCACGTACGCGCACTACCGGCAGGACCCCGTCCTCTTCGTCGAGGCCGACCCCGCCCTGGGCTCGCTCCCGATCCGCCTCGGCGCCGAGACCCTGCGCTGGACCACCGGCGACGTCGCGGACATCGTCGAGCCGCAGATGTCGCTGCTCGACGTCACCGGCTACCTGGTGCAGCTGCGCGACAACGCCTGGCTGCTGCCCGGCAGCCAGGGCCAGATCGGCGCGATGCTCGACACCCGGGCCTACGAGCGGGCCATGGTCGCGCTCCGCCGCTACTTCGGCGTGACCGTCGTCGACTGCGAGACGCTGCCCGCCGAGGTGGCCCGCGTCGCGCTGTCCGCCTCCCAGGCCCGCGTGCTGGCCACCCCCGCCACCCTGGACGGCGTCACCAGCACGTGCGCGGTCCTCCAGTGGATGCAGGGCCTGCCCCCGCACGTGATGGCGAGCACGGTCGTCGTGCTCACCGAGCAGGCACCCCACTGCGGGATCGACCTCGCCGAGGCGGTCCGCACCCTCCAGGCCGCCGGGCCGAACGTCCACGTCCTGCCGTACGACCGCCACCTGGCCGACGGCGGCCGGATCCGTACCGAACTGCTCGCCCACTCGACCAGGCAGACCGCCGCCCGGCTCGCCGCGGACGTCTTCCAGCTCTCCCAGAAGCGCCACTGACGATGAGTACCCGACTGATCCACCGCCCGGCGCGGACCATCCGGCCCCCGGCGGCCCCCGCGGCACGCACCATCGAGGCCCCGCCCAACCTCCCCGAGGGGAAGGCGGGCAACATCGCGATGTCGCTGCTGCCCGTGGCCGGGGTCATGTCGTCCGTCGTCATGATGACGGTCGTCCGCAACAGCCAGTTCGCCGCACTCGGCGCGCTGATCCTCGTCGTCACCATCGTCGGCTCCCTCGCGCTCGTCTTCTCGCAGCGCGGCAAGGCCCAGCGCACCCGCCGCACCCAGCGCGAGGCGTACCTGGCCTACCTGGAGGACCTGCGCGAGGAACTCGCCGGTGAGGAACGCGAACGCGGCGAGCACGCCGACGTGCTCAACCCGCCGCCGCACGCCCTGTACGACATCGTCCGCGACCCGGCCCGGCTGTGGGAGCGCCGCCGCGTCGACGGCGACTTCCTGCGCGTGCGCGTCGGCACCGGCGAGATGCCCGTGCGCGACCTCCAGATAGGGCAGCAGGGATCGACCGTCCTCACCCCGCCCGACCAGTTCATGCTCAATGAGGCGTCGGCGCTGACGGCCCGCTTCCGCAACGGCACCGAACTCCCGCTCACCGTCCCGCTCGACCGCGTCGGCAACATCAGCGTCATCGGCCCCCGCGAGGACTGCCTGCGCGTCGCACGCGCCCTGCTGGTCCAGGCCGCCGCCCTGCACGCCCCCGACGACGTGGCGATCGCGCTCGCCGTGCCCGGCGACCGGCTGGGCGACTGGGAGTGGGCCAAGTGGATGCCGCACCTCCTGGACACCGAGCAGCTCGACGGCCCCGTCGCCGCCCGCCGCATCGCCCCCTCCCCGGTCCAGCTCGCCCGGCAGGTCGGCCCCGAACTGCGCCGCCGCGCCTCCTACGCCGCCGAGGTGCGCCGCGGACTGTCCGGCAAGGACGCCCTGGCCATGAGCTCCCGGCTGCTCGTCGTGACCGACGGACACGGTGAGGACGCCGTCGAACTGCCGCGCCCCGACGACGCGGTCGGCCTGCGCGAGATGGGCGTCACCGTCCTCCACCTGCTCGAACGGCGGGTCCAGGAGCCCGGACACGTCGGCGTACGGATCACCGTCGACGGCGACCAGGTGCTCATCGAGGACCTCCGCCAGGACGAGCCCATCAGCGCCCACGGCACCGTGGACGAGGTCGGCGTCCCCTTCGCCGAGGGCCTGGCCCGGATGCTCGCCCCGCTGCGCCTGTCCGCCGAGTCCCTCATCGACGCCCCGCTGTCCGGGCCGGTCGACTTCGCCGACCTGCTCGGCATCGACGACGTGGCCCGCCTCGACCTGCCGAGCCTGTGGGCCCCGCGCGGCGAACGCGCCTTCCTGCGCGTGCCCATCGGCATCAGCGACTCCCGCGAGCCCGTGCTGCTGGACCTGAAGGAATCCTCCGAGCTGGGCATGGGCCCGCACGGCCTGTGCGTCGGCGCCACCGGTTCCGGAAAGTCCGAACTGCTGCGCACCCTCGTCCTCGCCCTGGTGGCCACCCACCCGCCGGAGGACCTCGCCCTGGTCCTCGTCGACTACAAGGGCGGCGCCACCTTCGCGCCGTTCGCGGACCTGCCGCACGTCGCCGGAGTCATCACCAACCTGGAGAACCAGGCCGGTCTCGTCGAGCGCGTCCACGCCTCGCTCGCCGGCGAGGTCAAGCGCCGCCAGCAGGTCCTCAAGGACGCCGGCAACGTCGCCGACATCGGTGACTACGCCGCGCTGCGCGCCGACCGCCGGCCCGACCTGGACCCGCTGCCGCACCTGTTCGTCGTCATCGACGAGTTCGGTGAACTCCTCACCGCCAAGCCCGACTTCATCGACCTGTTCCTGTCCATCGGCCGCATCGGCCGGTCCATCGGCGTGCACCTGCTGCTGTCCAGCCAGCGCATCGAGGGCGGCAAGCTCAAGGGCCTGGACACGTACCTCTCCTACCGCCTGGGCCTGCGCACCTTCTCCGCCGACGAGTCCCGTACCGTCCTGGACACCACGGACGCCTTCCACCTGCCGCCACTGCCCGGTTTCGGCTACCTCAAGGTCGACACCAGCCACTACGAGCGGTTCAAGGCGAGCTACGTCTCGGGCGCCTACCGGGGCCCCGTACAGCGCGCCGAAGACGAGGACACCGGCCCCCTCGCCCTGGAGTACGAGGCCTTCAACACCCTGTCCAAGCCGGAGAGCACCGGCACCCGGGAGCCGTCCGCGCGGCGCCGCGAGACGGGGCCGACCGAGATGGGCGTCATCGTCGAGCAGCTGCGGAACGCCGCCGGCCCGGTGCGCCGCATCTGGCTGCCCCCGCTGCCCGACGCGATCTCCCTGGACGCGGTCGCCGGCCCCCTCGACGTGGGCGCGCGCGGCATGCAGCTCGCCAAGCGGCGCGGGCGGCTCACCGTCCCGCTCGGCCTGCTCGACGACCCGACGAAGCAGTGGCAGGGCGAGTGGTACCTCGACCTCACCGTGGCGGGCGGCCACGCCGCCGTGATCGGCGGCCCGCAGTCCGGCAAGACCACCCTGCTGCGCACCCTGGTCCTCTCGCTCGCGCTAACCCACACCCCGCAGGAGGTCGGCGTCTACGGCCTCGACCTGGTCGGCGGCGGCCTCCAGGCCCTGTCGGGCCTGCCGCACGTCGGCGGGATCGCCGGGCGCGCCGACCGCGAGCGGGCGGCCCGTACCGTCGAAGAGGTACGCACCATGCTCGCCCTGCGCGAGGACGTGTTCCGCGAGCACAACATCGACTCCGTCGAGCAGCTGCGCACCCTGCACGCGGCCGGCCGGCTGCCCGAGCTGGCCTCCGCCGAGATCGTCCTGGTCATCGACGGCTTCGGCGCGCTGCGCGACGACTTCGAGGAGCTCGACGACGCCGTCGTCGACATCCTCAAGCGCGGCGGCGGCTACGGCATCCACGTCGTGGCGGGCATGCTCCGCTGGAACGACGTCCGCATCGCCACCCAGTCGAACTTCGGCACCCGGGTGGAGCTGCGCCTCAACGACCCCAGCGAGTCCAGCATCGAGCGCAAGCTCGCCGAGACTCTGTCGCCCGACGAGCCCGGCCGCGTGCTGACCGACGGCAAGCTCTTCGCGCAGGTGGCACTGCCCCGCACCGACGGCCTCCGCGAGAGCACCGAGCTGGGCGCGGTGCTGGAGCGCACGGCCCGGACGATCCGCGCCACCTGGAGCGGCGAGGCCGCCCAGCCGGTACGGGTGCTGCCGCACCTCCTGGAGCCGCACCTGCTGCCGGGCCCGGTCGCCGAGCCCAAGCGGGTGCCGATCGGCCTCGACCAGAGCGCGCTGGCGCCCGTACTCCTGGACCTGTTCCAGCACGACCAGCACCTGCTGGTCATGGGCGACAGCGAGTGCGGCAAGACGAACCTGTTGAAGACGATCGCCGGCGGCCTCATCGAGCGCTACGGCGAGGACGAGCTGGTCTTCGCCGTCATGGACCCGCGGCGCAGCCTGCGCGGGGTGGTCCCCGAGGAGTTCAACGGCGGCTACGCCTACAACACCAAGATGTGCGCCGGACTGGCCGCGGGCATCGCCAACGAGCTGGAACGGCGGCTGCCCGACGACAGCGCCCCGCTGGAGGACCTGGAGCCCGGCAGCTGGGGCGGCGGACCGCGGATCGTGGTCCTCGTCGACGACTACGACGTGCTCACCACCGCGGGACAGTCGCCGCTCGCCCCGTTCGTCCCGTACATCCCCTCGGCGATGGACATCGGCCTGCACTTCGTCCTGACGCGCCGCGTCGCGGGCGCCTCCCGCGGCATGTACGAACCGCTGGTGCAGGGCCTGCGCGAATCGGGGGCCTCGGCGGTCGTCATGGCGGGCGATCGGGGCGAGGGCCAGCTGTTCCCGGGGGTGTACGCCTCCCAGCAGCCCGCCGGCCGCGGTGTGCTCATCCGCAGGGGCCAGTCCACCCGCCTGATCCAGACCGTGTACACGCCCGAGTAACGCCCCGTCCTGCCCCCTGCCGCCCCCTGCCTGAAACCGGACTGCGAAGGACCGTACGACCCCATGACCAAGGACGTCATAGCCCTCACCCCGAAGATGCCCGATCCGTGGGCGGTGCTCGCCGGCCTGCTCTCCGGGGGTCCGGACAAGCTGGTGAACACGACGGGCGAGGGGGCGGTCGTACAGCTCTGCGACGAGCAGGGGCGGCCGCTGGTCTCGGTCGAGGCGCCGCTGCTGGTCCAGGTCGAGGGGGAGGCCGAGCGGCTGCTCGGGGCCACCCCGCCGCGCGTTCCGTTCTGGTGGACGGAGGCCCGCGCCACCACCGGTGTCCCCGACGCCGAGCGCCTCGCGGGGACCTTCGCGGCCCGCCTCGCCGACCTGGCGGGGGGGACCGCCTGGCCGCCGGAGGCGGCGCGCTCGCTGGGCGTGGTGCGGACCGACGGGGTCAGCGTCGCGCCCACGCCCGCCGCGGCGCAGCCCGCCGTGGACGTGCTGACCCCCAACGTCGCCGTGGTCATCATGGACCGCCCGGTCGTCGCCATGACGGCCTGGCTCTCCGACGCCTTCCGGGCGGCCGCGGCCGCCGAGCGGGGCCTGCAGGTCGTCACTCCGCCCGGGACCCTGCTGTCCCCGGCGGTGCTGGCCAACATGCCGCAATGGCCGTCGCGGTGGGTCGTGCAGGACGAGCGGGAGGGCTACTACGACGGGCTCTCGGGCGCGGTGCTGCGCTGGCAGGAGGGCATGTTCGCCACCGTGGTGTCCGAGGACGCCACCGAGGAGGACCCGCGGACGCCGGTCGCCGCCTCGTACAAGGAGGTCGTGGAGACGGCCGAACGGCAGCTGGCGATCACCTTCCGCACCGTCCACCCCGCGGACGACCGGCTGGTCCTCGGCGGCGCCCTGGAGACGGTCTGGCGCGAGCTGACCGGCGAGCCGCCGGCGGGGTGGGGCACCGCCGAACCGGCCAACCTGCCCTGGTCGCCGGGCCGGCTGACCGACGTGGCCTTCGCCCGGGCCCCCGAGCCGACGTGGTTCGTGGTGGTGGGCAGCCCCGAGCGGCCGGGCCTCGCCACGGTGCGGATCAGCCGTACGAAGGCGGGCGTCGAGGAAACCGTCACGCTGGCGCTCGGCTACGGCGCCGGCGAGGAGCCGCCGCTCGACGCCCTTCCCCGCACCGCGGAGGCCCTGGTCACCCGCCACCGCCTCCAGTCGATGCTCGTACAGCTCCGCAAAGCGCGCCGCGACCTGCTGGTACCGCCGCGCTTCGAGGGACCGGGCGTGCCGCTGGCCTTCGTCCTGGGCGCGGAGGAGGTCCGGGCCATGCCGGACGACCGCGCCCGGCGCACGCCCCTGGCCGAACAGCCGGTGCGGCTGGGCCCGAAGACCCGCCCCGCCTACTACTACCCGCTGCCGGGGAATCCGTCGGACCTGTCGGGGTGGGCCGTCTTCGAGCGGCTGATGAGTCATCTGAAGGGCTCGTGAAGACCTGTGGTGGTTTGTCATGGGTGCGTCACAACGGGCTCGTTGCTGGTTGCAGGAGCGATGTAGCTTGATAGAACTAGACATACTTGTGATCGTTCGGATGTACGGGGGTGTGGGATGAAGTTCGACATGGGGACGCAGGTTCTGTCGAACCTGATGTCGGGGTCGCGTAGCTCGAATACGGACCTGGGTTCGCTGATCAA
>JAEBET010000020.1:0-105642 GCA_049998195.1 Streptomyces sp. cmx-11-4 | reverse complement strand
CGTCGAACGACGACGTAACCAGCCCTCCAGCACAGCACGCTGGGCATCGGTCACCGACAACGGCGGAATCTTCGGACCCGGACGACTCATACCCAACTAACGCCAAACCTCAGACTCAGGTCACTAGCGCCGTAGATGGCCATTTTGGCCAACTACTCGCTCAGCTCGCTACCGCTGTGGGGCCCGATTCGGATTCGGGACGCTCTGGGCGGCAGGTCGATGTTTGCGTTCCATGCGCCCGCCGGACCTCCGCCGGTCGACGGGGCCGTGCGCCACGGCTGTTCACACCGGATTCTCGGAGCGGCAGCATCCGTACCTGTTGGTCATGTCGTACTCGTGGCTGACCAGGATGCGTGCGCCGCAGGCGTCGCAGACCGCGGGCGTAACCGGGTTTACCCGCAGGACGTAGGCGTTCTCCAGGGCCAGGACGGCGTCCACGGACTCCTTGCCGTGCTCCTTGATGCCCTGTCCGATGAACTCGAAGGCGCCGTACTGGGCCCCGCACTCGCAGTCGATGCGGTTGGAGTGGGCGGGCCCGATGTCCTTGACCCCCAGCTCCGAGGTGATCCTCTCCCGCTCCTCGCGCGATACGGGTTCCATGCCCCGGTCCTTGATCCGTCTGGGGCTCCAGTACCACGCCTTGAACGCCTCGGCCTGTCCGGGAGAGAGGTAGAACGTCACCGATCTGCCGGCCTTCAACGCGTCCTGCACGGCCGCCACGACCGCGCTGTCGTCCCCCGACATCACGATCCTTCCGTCGCGGACCAGGGCATCGATCTCGGTGAGCGAACCGCTCTTCATGGGCGTCCTTCCGGTGAGCTCCGTCAGCTCCGACCGTTCGATGCTCACCCGTGACCGCGCCGCCGGCCAGCGGGGGCGAGCGACCGGGGGCGTCCGCGTCCTCCACCGAGCCGGGTGGCCGCACTGAGGCCTGCCCTGGTGAGCTGCCAGCCGCTGGCAGCCACGACCCCGCTGCGGTGCGGGGCAGGGTACGCCGAAGCCCACCAGACCGCAGTCACCCAACAGATCGGTCTGCCGCGCACTCCTGCGTGCGGACTCCGGAGCAGGGGACGCGTAAAGTTCCGGCAGGCAGGGCCGAACGAGTGCACCAGCTTGATCTCCTGAAGGCGATCCTGGACGACCCGGACGTGCCGGACGCGCCGGAAGCGTTCAAGGCAATGGCACATGTCGATGCCCAGCTGCCACAGGGACCCCGGCAGACGAAGAGGCGAATCGAGGCGCGGGCGTAGCCGAGGAGGACGTGCCCGACCACCTATGAAACGGCCGATGAGTCATCAGGTCCGGTCTTGATGGCCGGCTGCGCGTCCGGGGCCTCTCCCCCCAGGAACGGCTCCTCCCGCCTTCTCTTCTGGAACTGCTCCCGGGTGATGTGGCTGTCCCTGAAAGCCGTTTCTCACATCGCCTCGGCGTGCTCCTCGTTGGGGCCCCCTCCGTGGCCGTCCGCGGCCGTGGGGGCGGGGTTCTGCCTCCAGATCGGGGGCGGCCTCCTGGCCGGCGCTGTCCTGCTGCGCCTGCTGCTGGCGCCTGCCTGACCGCCCGTAGCCCCCGAGTGATTGCCCAGCAATCACTACTGAACGGATCGCCGACCGGCTAGAGCGCCCTGACCTGCCGGTCTGTGTGCCCGCTCCACGCCCGCCGTACGAGCTGGTCAGACGTATCGTCGGGCGCATGAGACGTACCGCTGTCGGCACTCGGCGCGGCGGCGGATCTCTTCAGGTGAGCGCCCGGCGAGCAAGCCCGTGTCACCCCGCCCCACGAGCAATTGTCAAGACCTGTGGATCGCTCTTGGTTAGGCCGCGGTCTCGAGGGGCGGCGTGACGATCACGTGTTGCGGGTAGCCGTGGCCCGGCGGTGGATACTCGCGGTCCGGCAGTTCGGCCACCCCGTAGAGGACTATGCACTCGAAGTCCGACATCTCCCCCGGCAGGCCGGCCGGGTCGCAGACGGCCTCGTCGATCGCCTTCAGCAGCGCCGTGCCGGTTCCGGGAGCGGGAACCGGCACAGTCACCGAGCCCGCCCCGCACCCTTGGCCGGTGCGGCCTGCTGCCGGTGGGCGGGCACGGCGGCTTCCGTCGGGGCCGGCTGTCCGGGGACCGCGGCGGCGGGCTTGGTGGTCGAGCGGGAACGGGCCGCCGCCGGGGAGACCCGCACCCAGGACACGGGCGCGGCCGGGGCGGAGGGCGGCGCCGTCAGGGAGTGCAGGGTCGCGTCCACGAGACGCCCGACCGCAGACGAGGACGGACCGTCCTTCCACGCGTGTTCTCGCCGAGGCGGGCCAGGTGCGCGCCGAGGAGGCCGGCGCCGCCCTGGTCGCGGATCTGGTCCATGCGGGCGGCCAGCAGGGGCCACTGGCGGGAGCCGACCAACAGGCCCAGCTCCGTCTCGGGCAGCACGTCCTTGACCACTGCGACGATCGCGGCGTGCGCGAGCCGGTTCACCTTGAGCTGTTCCAGCGCCTTCGCGCGGTCGCCGAGGTCCAGGTCCCGGGCACGCTCAACCTCTCGGTCAGCGGGCCCCAGGAGCGCTTCGCGTCCGTACTCGCGGGTGGCGCCCACGGGTCGACGGCCTCCCTCACCGGCGCCGCCGCAGCAGAGGCAGGGTTGGGGGCGGCGGTGGGCGCCGGGGCGGTCGCGGCTGCGGCTGCGGGTGCGGCGGCCGCGGTGGTGACGGCGGCGACGGCCTGGTCGACGCCCGCTCCGGCGGCGTGCGCGTAGAGGAGGATGCGGGCGACGTCGATGCCGCGGGCGTCGAGGTGGCCTATCGCGGCCGCGATGGGCCACCTCGACATCGCGGCCGCGCCGTCACCCGCGCCTTCGAACTCCTCGAACACGGCTGGCGGCAACCCGGCCCGACGCCTGAGGGGGTCGTGCGTGGGACGACGTACTCAGCAGGTGATGGTGACCTCGTGGACCACCGGGTTGGCCGGGCGGGGGAACGAGGCCGCGCCGAAGGTGCCGCGGATGGTCGAGCCGCACGGGACGGTGGTGACCAGGCCGTGCACCTCGAGGTTCGACAAGGTGAAGATGACCGACTTGGTCTGGGTGCTGGGCGCGGCGCCGCTGCCGAGGACCTCTGCGGACAGGGTCGTGATCAGTTCCTTCGGGGCGGGCGCCGGGCTGCCATGGGAGGGCGGGCCGGCGAAGCCGACCGTGCCGTAGAACTCGACGGTGTTACCGGTGACCGCGGCACACACCCGCGTGGACAGGCTTGCCTGGAGACCCGAGTGGCCGCAGGAGGTGACGGTCGCGACGGTGTCGTCTGACTGCGCGGTGGCGCTGGCCGGGGTGATCGCAAAAACGGCCAGACCTGCGGTGCCGGCGGCGAGCAGAGCTAAGCGGTTCATGGTGGTCCTCCTTGAGGTGAAGCACCATCCAGGGGTTCCCGGATGGCGTGCATGACATGTGATATTTCACATGTCATCAGAACGCAAGTTGATCAAGGCCTGAACTCGTGCCGTCCGCCCCGTGGCCATCTCGTCCCCGTGCACGGCGACTCCCTCAGTCGCGTTCCTCTCCCCCGCCACGCTCACCCACGAGAATTCCGGCGCGCTGGCTGCGCCCACCCCAGGAGCACCTGGAGCTCCACCCGAACACCGTCCGGCTACACCGTGCCGAGGTCTGCCGCGACGGGAAGCCGTGGGCGGTCACCCACGACAACACCCGCATCCTGGCTCTGCGTCGGCATGACGGCCACGCCCCGGACGTGGCAGCTCGGGGACGAGGACCAGGAGCAGGCCGGCTCACCGGGTGAACTGGTCGCGAGCATGGACGATGATCCGGACGGCCCGTTCGGCAGCACTGCTTCACCCTGTCGCTGTCGGAGGCGATCGACCGGGGCATCTGTGCTCCGTACCAGGTCGTCTGCGTGGACGTCACCGACACCCAGCTCCAGGCCGCGCAGCTGCTGGGCGCCGAGAGCCGCTCCGACACCGTCCGCGGATCGCGGCGCTGCGGACAGCGCTGGTGAAGGCGTCGGCGGAGGAGAACTTCCGGCGCACGCTCGTCTTCCACCACGTGGTGAAGGAGGCCGAAGCGTTCGCGGCCGGCCTTCCCGACGTCACCAGGCTCCACGCCAGCGACCCCGAGCTCTACCCGGCCACCGTGTGGGCGGCCTGGCTGTGTGACTAGCACAAGCCGCTCCACCGCCGCCGCGTCCTCGCCGAGTTCGCCGACGGGATCGCCACGGACGGCACCGTGGTGGAGAAGGGCTACCTCGGGTCCGTGAAGGTGCTGGGCGAGGGCGTCGACACCAAGAACTGCGACTCCCTCTACTGGGCCGACGTACGCGGCTCCATGCCCGACCTTGTCCAGGCCGTGGGGCGCGCCCTGCGGATGCAGCCCTGCGAGGGCAAGGTGGCCTCGCTCGTGGTGCCCATCCTGCTCGGCCCCGGCGAGACAGCGGACAACATGCTCACCAGCCGGGCCTGCGGCGGGCTCGCCAAGCTCCTGGAAGCACTCCGGGCCCACGACGCCCGGATCGTGGAGACCCTCGCCGAGCAGCAGGCGCCGAGCCGCTTCAAACCTGTCAGCGAACGCAGCGGCGGCAAGAGCGGCAACGGGACCGGCAGCGGCTCCGGGAGGGTCAGCGCGCCCGCCAAGGCCCTGCTGAAATTCTCCACGCCGCGCGACCCGGCCGCGCTCGCCGCGTTCATCAACCGGCGCGTCCTCAACCCCGAACACGAACACTGGCGGCGTGGAGTGGAAGCCGCCGTCATCTACGCCCGTGCGCACGGCGACTTGCGAGTGCCGTTCACGTTCCGCGTTCCGGACGCGGAGGTTGCGGAGAAGGCGGGGTGGCCGGTCTCGCTGGCGAACTTCCCGCTCGGGCAGTGGACCGCCGACGCCCGCCGGTTCTACAGCCGCGGCGACATGGACGCGGAACGCGTCGCCCAGCTGGAGACGCTCGGCATGGTCTGGTCCCACTTCGATGTCGCGTGGGAGGAGGGCCTGGCCGCCGCGCGCGGGCGGCGGCCGAGCACGGGCCTCCTGGCGCCGCTGGACGCAGCCTTCCAGGGCGCTCCGGTGGGGATCTGGCTGAAGAACGCCCGGGTCGCTGCGCGGAAGGCGCAGGAGATCGAGCAGCGGCGTGCCCAGGGGCTGCCGGTGGAGTCGTCGGCCGGGGCGATGACACGGAAGCGGCGCGAGCAGCTGGAGGAGATCGACCCGTCCTGGTGCCCGGCGTGGCCGGTGACATGGCAACGCTGCTTCCACCTCGTCCGCCAGCACTTGGACACCGGCCAGGCGCTGCCCACCGGGGCGGGCTAGGTCGTGCGCCAGGCCGAAGACCTCGGCCGGTGGGTCACCTCCGTCCGGCACGGCTGGGACCAGCTCACCGGGGTGCAGCAGTGGATGGGCGAGCAGTCCCTCGGCATCGAGCCCGCCGACGAGGACGAGAAGCCGAAGCCGCGCCGCCAGGCGGACAAGTGGGCAATACCTCTCGTCGCCGCTGAGTAGTTCTTCGCCCGCGAAGGACACCTGACAGTGCCCCGCAAGCACGTCGAGACCATCACACCCTCGTGGCGACGGGCAGGCGCAGCGGGACGTCCCGCTAGAGCTCGGGACGTGGGTCGACAACCAGCGCCACCGGGCAGCGTCGCTGGCGCCGGAGCGGGTGGAGCAGCTGTCCAAGGTCGGGATGAGGCGGGCGTGATGGACGTCGTCGACCGCACCGGGAAGGCAAAGGGAGGTCCAGCGTGAGCACCGAGCAGTACAACGCGAACGCGTACGGAGAGGAGCTGGCCCGCATCCGCCGGCACCAGCACGAGGCCACCGCAGCGCGGTCCACGGTGCTCCAGGCCCTGGCCGCCCTCGGGATCGCGCCCGAGCAGGCCGGCCAACCAGATGATGAGGTCGTTGGCGATCCGATGATACTCGTTGCGTTCCCGACGTCATGTCTGCGGCGGGTGGGGTCGCGATGCTCGAAGTCGCCCCGGCCTACCGTCGGCGCCGAAGCCTGAAGGGGACCTCTGGCGGGGATGACTAGGAGCGAAACCGGACGGCTCAAGCCGCCTGGGACGCACCGGCCCAAAATCGGCTGGCTCTGCTGCCTAACCGGACGGAGATCCTGTTCACTGCTCAAGAGCCAGCAGTCACAACGGAGTTGCGCTTTTGAGCCATGGAGATTGGAAAGGAACGGAATGAGTGGAACGCCATCGCCGGGAGGGCCCGGCACGTCCTCGCCGAGCCGCCGTCGAGGCCACCACCTCCCATGAACCCTCCGACTCCCCCGCCCAGCCCCGCGCCGGCTCCCCCGCCGCAGCCAGACCCGGACGCGGGGGGCCTGGAGAAACACCCCGCCCCGCCCCGGCACCTCGGAGACTGGGAGACATTGGGGCACTGATCTCCGCAATTGCGACCGTCTTCGGGGTGCTGCTGGGATTCTTCGGATTGCCGACCCTCGTCAACTCGCCCACGGCCATGCCGCCCGCCCGCCCCACGGTCACGGTCACGGTCACTGCGCCAGCACCGAGCACCGCTCCTCCCCTGCCCCCTTCGACTGCGAGTAGCAGCCCTGCATCGGATCAAAAGCCCACAGCCGCTGACGGGCCGTGTCAGACGGCTCGACGCCCTCATCGACCACCGCGCCCTGTTCCTGCACATCGTGCGCGACCCCGGCGCGACCGCCGACTCCATGCGCCGCAATCGCTTCCGCTTCCACGACAACGGGACACCCCTGACCAACGAAGAAGCCTGCGAGCTGTTCACCAGCACCATCGCCGAGCACGCCCTACGGACAGGACCCTCACCGTCCAGCACTCCGAGCTCCTCACCGACCGGACCGGACAGCTGAACCGAATCCACCAGTGGATCACCCACAGCTGACCCACCCCGACGCGAAAGCCCCGGTCGTGGCCGGGCTGCACGCCGACCCACCGGTGTCCACCACCTCGCGGGCCGCGACGCTGAGCCGACACGAGCTAGGCATCCTCATCGCCAAGCGGGACGGGCTCGATGTCTCGCGGCTGCCCACCGGCCTGCGGGCCGACAGCACGCTCCCCGGTGCTCTCGACGTGCTCCTCGACAGCCGAGCCACCCAACGGGGGCTGCGCACCACACTGCACAGTGCTCGGCAGTTCCTGCATCACCCTGGCGTAACAGGTCAGCAAGGGAGCCCGTGACTAAGCCTTGATCCACCGATCCGGCGTCTGTGGATAACTCTTCTTGAAACGAGGAAGTGCCTCGTGGCCTGCGATGATGGGAGTTCTTCAGGCTTCCAGCACGCACGATCAGCAAGGCACTTCCGAGATGCAAGTTTCCCGTACGCCGGCGACGGTCTCCGCTGTGTTCGATGACCGAACTCGCCGGTCTTCTGGGAGTACGTCGACGAGGGCTGAACGCTGACAGGACACCGCCACCGGGGGCATCAGCGTGCAGTCCACCGGTGGCGGCGACGCCGCCCGCGGAACCGCCCGGGGAA
The DNA here is from genome assembly GCA_049998195.1 of Streptomyces sp. cmx-11-4. Classification (GTDB taxonomy): domain Bacteria; phylum Actinomycetota; class Actinomycetes; order Streptomycetales; family Streptomycetaceae; genus Streptomyces. Next base: position 98,205 of record JAEBET010000020.1, on the reverse strand, counting down.
CGTCGACGACCAAGTAGTGGGGCTGCGCGAGCCCCAGGAACATCAAGCCGCCGCCGGCCGACCAAGGAGCCACGATTTTGCGGTGCCCGGCCCAGGAGCAGGGGTGAGACATGCGTTGCGTTAACTGTGGACAAGAGACTGGGTATGAACACGCGCCCCCCATGGGGGGCTCACCGGAGATAGGGTTGGTACACGTCAGCAGCGGTATGATGGCCTGTTTCCCGGAGCGTGGTCCGGCAAGCCCGATTGTCAAAGTTCCGGTGCCACCGCACCTCCGCCGCCTTCTCGAGCAGGGACCGCGGTTGCCTCCGCCGCCACCACCCGGATTCCTGATCGAGGAGGACGAGCCCGGTTCGGGGGCGTGCAGTCCAACGGCACTGTGACGTCCGTGTCACGCGGGCTGCCCCAGCCGTCGGAGCCCTGTCCGACCCGGACCGTAGCCTGACCGCTGTCCGCACGACACATGAGGTACGCCCCGTGGATCCCACGACCGCCTACCTCATCAGGTCCGCCCACGGCCCTGCCGGCGGACGCGCTCGCTATATTGGAACCAGGCCTTCCTCCGCCGGTGGCACCAGGGCGGCCCGGGTGCCCGCCTCGGAGTATTCCGCGTTCGACCACGCCGTCTCATCGGCATTGCTCCTGCGCGTCGATGAGCTGAACCAGGTCCGCGAGGGCCTTCTCACACAGAGCAAGTCCGCCTGCGCCATCGCCGCACGAGCCGTGCACAAGCGCGGAACCTGACTGAGGATCAGTATCTCGCGGTCCTTGACCCGTTTTCCGCCGCCGGCGTCGCCGAGCTCGTGGAGTGTTCCCTCCTCGCGGCACATCGGGATGATCCGCGACAGCGCACTGGGCATGCTGGATCCTGAGCTGCCGACTGCCCGTAGCCTTCCTCCATGCAGGCAACTTTGATGATCTACGACGGCACGGCCGCGCCCGATGCAGACGTGCCACGTACCGGGGGTGTGCCGCTGACCCCCGAGGGGTTCACCTGGCCGGTGTGCGGCGACCACTGCGGAGGGCCGATGCAGTTCTTCGCGCATCTGCCGGTCGAGTACGGCGTCCTGTCGGTGTTCGTGTGCCAGAACGAGCCGGGCGCCTGCGAGCTGTGGGACGCGACCTCCGGGGCGAATCGGGTCCTTCTTTTCCCGCCCGCGGGACTGGTACCGGTGGCCGTACCCGAGAAGGGCGTGACGCTGCTGCCCGCAGTGTCGGCGATCACGACCCGGGTCGTGACGCTCGAACCCGAGGAGGATGGCGGCGACGATCTCCCGCGCGACGCATACGACCTCGCCCGTTCAGGGTGGAAGCGGGAGCCCGGCGAGCGGTTCGGGAAGCAACGCGAGGTGCTCGGATCGCTCGGCGGCAGCCCCTCCTACCTGGACGACGACCGGTTGCCCGGGTGCCCCTCCTGCTCCGGCACGACGGAATTCGCTGCTCACTTGGAGGAGGGGATCGACCGGCAGACCGCGATGAACCTCGGCGGCCAGTTGGGCTACGTCTTCGTCTGCCGCCCCTGCTCCGAGGGCGCCTTCCTCACGGGCTGAGCGCGCCTGTGGCGGCAGGCGTCCGCCCCGCCGCCTACGCGGACGGGCCGCCCCCCACTCTCCTCCTCCGCCACAGTCTTCTCCTCCGGGGCGGCCGTAAGTGTTCGGTGCAATCCCTGATCCAGGAAGATTCATCGGTGTCCAGTGAGCACGTGACCGAGGCCGAGACCGCCGAGACGCCTGAGTCGAAGCAGCCGAAGACGGTTGACGGTTGACGGTCAGTTGATCCACGAGTTGGTGGTGCGGGCTGCAGGCCGAGAACCTTCGGCTGACAGATGAGGGGGCATCCTTCAGCGGCTGACGAAGTGGCTGCCGCTGTCCGATCGGTGGTCGGGATCACCGACCACCTCGGCTCCGACAAGCACAATCCGTGTTCAGCGTCAAGGGGGCGGAGCGCGGGCAAGGGCGGCGGCGTCACCCTTGTGTGCCGCTGCCGTTGTTGTCGAACTTCTCGAGCGGCGTGCGGGCGCCGTCGCGGAACGCGTCGAGGCCCGTCTCGAAGTCGACCGCTGACCCCGCGAACAGCGCCGATTCGTCGGGTGCAACGTAAATCTTGCCTCCGCCGCGTACGGCGTGCACGAGGCAGACGCCGAGCCCGTCGGGCAGCTCGATGACGTTCAGCACCGGGTCGGTCCTGAGCTGAGCGAAGTGCGCTCTGCCCACCGCTATGAGCCGGTCGACGCCCTCGGATGCCGCGTCGCTGCCGCCTGCGGCAGGTGGCAATGGTGCCGTGCGGTCCTCGACCGCCTCGACCGCGTAGCCGGAACGCTCGGCAGCGTCGAGGAATGCATGGAGATCGGATGCCTCGCGCAGGAGCGCTCCGAGCTCGCCCTCGCATTCGGCCACGTGGAACGTCGCGGTGGCGAACGGATGCGTGACCGGTGCAGCCCCTGGCAGCGGCGGCAGGGTTGAGGTGCTTACGAGCACCCCCGGTTCGCCCCTGAGTCCCATCGCGAGCCGCTTGCCGTGAAAGAGGCGGTATGTGCGCACCGACCCGGTTGCATCACTCACGACGTCTGCTCCGTTTCCTATATCTGCCCGTAGGGCTCCGCGTATGCACCGCCGGGCAGTAGAACGGCCCGCGGCCTCGCTGCCCGCAACCGCAGGCGTCCTCAACTTTCGAAACGCCGGTTGCTGGCCAGCACCGCGCAGTGAGCCCGGCGCGGCCGCCTACTCGGATCCGACCTCGACGATCCGGACGTCCTCGGCAATCGAGTCCTCCGCCACCTTGGCCCGTAGAGCGCCAGGTCGTTGGCGTCGTACGACGCCAACGAGCTTCCCTCGTAGGTCCACTCCACGCGGTATCGCTCCGCCACCCGGCTCCCCTCCCGTTCGCGGCCAGCAGCCGGAACTCTGTCCGAATACGACCTGCAGGCGTTCGATCAACTGGGAGACGTGCGCGTGACCGTAGAGGAGAGAGAACGATCTCCATATATTCAGCCTAACGGCCCGGCTTCGTGCGGGCGCGCAGCCCGGGCCCGGCGGCCGGGGGGTGGGCGGCCCGCGGTCACATCGTGAACCAGGCCAACACCGGCCTGGTGGCCAGTACCGCCGGGCTCGTGTTCGGTGAAGCGGACTGATCAAGAATTCCGTTGCCCTGACGCTGCCGGGGGCGCGGGCGCCCGTGCGGCTAAGCCTTGATCCACCGATCCGGCGTGTGTGGATAACTCTTCTTGAAACGAGAAAATCGCCCCTGGTGGGGAGATCCACGTCGTGCTCGACAACCGCTCCTCGCACACCGCCAAGCACACCAAGGCGTGGCTGGCCGCGCACCCGCGCTGGGACGTCCGCTGGACCCCTCCGCACGCCTCCTGGCTCAACCAGATCGAGCTGTTCTTCTCCGCCCTGACCCGCCGGGTCGTTCGACATGGCGACTTCGCCAGCCGCGACGACCTGATCGAGAAACTGGAGGCGTACGTGACCGGGCACAACGAGACCGCCAAGTCCTACCGGTGGACCTACGAGGGCACCCCACTCAAGGCAGCCTGATCAACACCCATCCACGAACTTCCGCCGAGCAGCCCCAGGGCCTCCCACTCCGGCGGGGCAGCCCGTCCGGGCGTCCTGACGAGTGAACCCGCGCGTGTCCTGACGGGCTCGGGACGGTCGTGCCGCAACGTGGGTGGAAAGCCCCGAATCGGCACGAGGACGCGACGAGATGACGACCGTAGTGGTGACCGGCGCAACCGGGAACGTCGGACGACACGTTGTGAGCGAGCTGCGCCGGCGAGGCATCGCCCACCGCGCGCTCACCCGCGACGCGGAACGAGCCACTGCCGTACTCGGACCCGGCGCCGACCTTGCGCAGGGGGACTTCACCGATCCCGAATCGCTCCGTGCCGCCTTCGCGGGCGCCGAGCAGGCCTTCCTGAGCTGCGCCAACGACCCGCGGCAGGTCGAGAACGCGGCAAACGTGATCGAGGCCGCAGCCACGGCCGGTGTCCGGCAGATCGTCCTGCTGTCCACGGTCGGAGCCGAGGTCGGAGCCGCGAAGACGTTCGCCGATCAGCACGGCCGCATCGAGCACCGCCTGCGCTCGGCGGGAATCCCTTTCGTGATTCTCCGGTCCAGCTTCCTGATGTCGAACCTCCTCGGTTCACTGCCGACGATCGGGCAGGCCGGGCGCATCTTCCTGCCCGCGGACGACACCCGCGTCGCCATGATCGACCCCCGTGACGTGGCCGCCTGCGCGGTCGCGGTGCTCTCCGGGCAGAGCAGGGACGCAGAGACCCATCTGATCACCGGCCCGGAGGCCATCACCTTCACCGAGGTCGCCCACCGGCTCTCCACCGCCCTCGGACGGACGGTGGAATATGTCGCTGTACCTGACGAGGCAGCCCTGGCCGGCATGCTCGGGGCGGGCCTGCCGCCGTGGCTCGCCGAGGGGGTGGTGGGCATCTTCCAGCTGCTCCGGGAAGGCACCAATGCCGACGCCACCGACTCCGTGCGCCAGCTGACCGGGCACGACCCACGGCCCGTAGCCGACTTCGCCCGCGACCTCATGGCACCGCTCCTGACCCGCTGATGTCGCAGCGGGCGGCGGCCGGCGCGGCGGAGCGGATCCCGGCACACGGCCTCTCCGCCTGCGGGATCAGCGCCTGGGACCGACGTGGCCGACCTGATGGTGTTGTCGCTGCGGCTCTTGCTGGGACCGTGGCTAGCGCGAGCCGCACGGGCGAGGGAGGTCCTACTCCTCGTGGTCGTTGCCCATCAGGGTGGTAAGCAGCGACTCGGCCACATCCTCCTCGTACGGGTGGCTCGCCTCCCTGACCACACCGTCCGCGCCGACCTCGGAGCCGACACCGTCCTGCGCGACGCTGGTGACCTGAATATTGTCCGCGCTGGTATGGCCCTCCGAGAGGACGGACACCGGGATGCGCTTGGCGTTGACGAGGTTGAGGACGTCGGTGTCGGCATGCGCCGGGGCAGTGGCGGTCAGCAGGGCGCCGCTCGCGGCTGCCACGGCGAGGATTCCGAAGGTGATCTTCAAGGCCTGCGTAACGACCGGATCGTATGACCGTCACCCGCGACACGCGGCCTGGACCAGCATGCCGGCCGCGGAGGACTCACCCGGCGGCCGCAGCCTGCCCAGCCGCGAACTCCGGCACGCCCTCGACCATGACGCTCCGGGCGCAGCTGCTTGAACCGCATCGGGTTCCGGAAAACTCCGCCCTGGTCGACAGCCCGGTCGACACTGACCTCCGCCGCGTCTGGACGTCGCGGGACCCTACGCCGAGGCGAACCGCACCGCCGTCCCCGGATGCCCCGTTCAGCGGCGGAAGGTACTGGGTGACCTGCCGCACCTCTCCGGGCGCAGCGGGGCCGCCCGGGCCACCGCGTGCAGCCGGCCGGATCGGTGGGTATCGGCCACTGTCTGGCTGGCAGGCGGCTTCGGCACGCCGTGGGACCGAGGGATCGTGAACTTCCCGAAGCGATCCGCAGTATCTGGCAGCGAGGGCCGGTATTGCGGCGCTCTCCCTCCCTGTCCGCAGTGCCTCTGGTGTCCCGTGCCGTCTCGGCGCACCATCTCTTTCGCCCCGCCGAGCAGCTCGGCGGGGCGAAAGCTTCACAGTCTGGGAGTCAGGTGCCGTGGCGCGTGGCGGGCGTCGTTCTGGGGTTCCGGTAGTGCGCGGGTGTTACGGGAAGGTCGGGAACGTCGGCGGCTTCGCGGTGCCCGGGATGTAGTCGAAGTTGGGCGTGAGCGTGCCCCAGAGGCTGCCGACGCGCGGGGGTGTGGCTCCGGTGACCGAGGTGAAGAGGTCGGCGAGGTCCTGGGAGACGTAGCCGCGTACGTTCTTGACGCGGAAGCCGGTGGGGCTGGGGCGGGCGCCGGTCATGGCTTCGGTGTAGACGGAGTCGGCGATCATGATTTCCTCGGAGTGCGCCTGGCCGTCGACCGCGACGGCAGCGGCGTAGCCGGGGGTCGGCATGACGCGGATGTACGAGGGCGTCAGGGTGATCGTCTTGCCGGATGCGGCGTGGTGGAACTCGATGCCGCCGGGGTAGAAGATGCGGCCCTTGGTGTCGAGGCCGTCGCCGGCGGTGGTGCCGATCAGCATGCTGAAGCCGCGGTCGTCGGCGTCCATCACGAACGGGCTGACGGCAGACAGGGTGGTGCCCTCGCGCTCCATCCAGGCCAGCATGTCGTCACTCATCGCCACATGCGCGTCGCCCCAGGGGGAGATGTAGGCGCCGGGCAGCGGTTCGGCGGCGGCTGCGGTCCTGGTGGTGTGGGCCGACTGCTGGCCGGCCGCTCCGGCCGAGGCCAGGCCGAGCGGTACGGAGAGCGCGGCCACGGTGGCGAGGACGGTGAGACGGCGCAGTGCACGCATACGCATGGAGCGTTTCCAGTCTGTGAGGGGTGAGGAAGGCGTCGGAGCTCGCCCCGGGAAGGCCCAACAGCCGTGGGTGGAGCCCGGGTTCGGCGACGGACATCGACGCGGTCGAAGATCGACTTGGTGGCGAGTATGTCTGTCGGCGCATAGCTTTGCGATCATGAGGACCTCTTGTTAGGCCATCTGAGGGGAAAGAGTCACGCGAGGGGTGGTGTGGGACGCGTAACGATCACTTCAAGATCACCTTGCGCGTTGTCCGGGATGACGTCCCTCACCCACAGCCCTGGAGACACGCGTGCCGGGAACCCCCAGAACGCCCACAACCCACTCTCTGTCCCGTCGGCGGCTCGCGCTCCTGGCCGCCACCACGGTGGTGCTCACCTCCGCTGCTCTGTCCGGGCAGTTCACGGGTACCAGTGAGGCGGGCGGGCACATCGACGCCCCCTCGACCGTGCTCGATTCCCCGGCGGACCTGACCGATGTGTACGCGTTCACCAGCCCGGACGACGCGGACATGGTCACGCTGATCGCGAACGTCCGTCCCTTCCAGGTGCCCGGTACCGCGGCCAACGCGCTGGTGGACTTCCCGTTCGCGCCCGGTGCGCGCTATGAGATCCACACGGACGCCGATGGTGACGGGGCCCCGGACACCACCTACCGCTGGACGTTCAGGGACGAGGACCGAAGGCCGTTCGGGGCAGGGCCGAAGGTCGGGCCGCTGCCGGTGCACTCGCTCGACGACGCGTCGTTGCGGGTACGCCAGAAGTACACGCTGGAGAAGGTCGGGGCGGGCGGCGCCGTCCAGACGCTGCTGAAGGACGCGATCGCCTCCCCGACCCACACCGGCCGGGCCCTGATGCCCGACTACGGCAGACTGCGGACGCAAGCGATCCGCCAACTACCCGGCGGCGGGAAGACCGTGGCCACGCAGGCGGCGGAGTCGTTCAAGGTCGACACCCAGGTCTTCGGCCTGTACACGGTCGGCACCCGCGGCCCGGTACCGGGATGGCTGCCCGACGCCCAGCCGCTGTCGGCGCTGAACGTGAACAGCCTGGTCCTGCAGGTCCCCAAGAGCGAGGTCGCCCTGAACAGCGACCCGAAGCGCAACCCGGTCGTCGGCGTATGGGCATCGGTCTCCCGGCAGGGCGCGAACCTCGAGCGCGGTCTCGCACAGCAGGCGCCCGTCTTCCGGCAGGTCTCCCGGCAGGGCACCCCGCACGTCGCGTTCGCGCTGTTCGGCTCCACCATCGGGCTGGCCCAGCCCGGCGGGCCCGAGGACCGGTACCAGGCCCGCGCGCCGAAGGACGACCATCTGGCCAGCGACTTCCTGGCCGCCACCCTCGACCCCGTACCGCCGCACCGGATCGAGCAGGCACAGGGCCGCACAGCGCCGGCGACTCCGCGCCATGACATCCAGGCCCTGTTCATGAAGGGCATCGGCAAGGACAACGGAGCCATGTTCGGCTTCGACCTCAACACCCACACGATGAACGCCGACGCCGATCCGGAGCGCATCGTGCTCGCCGAGCAACTGCGCCTGAACCTCCAGACCCCCCTCACCGCCGGCCCGAAGGCGCACGGAGTCCTGGACGGGGATCTCCAGGGCTTCCCGAACGGGCGGCGGCTCAACGACAACATCGACGGGCCGCTGATCCGGATGCTGGAGGGCGAGCCCGCCGGGCCGTCCGCCGCAGGGCTGCTCCCGAACCCGGTCGCCGGCCTGGAGCCCGCCGACGCCCAGAACGTCTTCCCGTACCTCAACCTCCCGCACGCGGGCCCGTGAGGCGACTGATCACCGCCGCGGGCGCGGCGGTGGCCGTGGCCGGATGCGTGGCGGGACTTCTGTACCTCGGTCCTGACACCGCCCGGCCGCAAGCCACCGCCGCGCCCGCGGCCGCCCAAGGCGCCCACAGCGCCCGGATCAGCCCTGCCGACGCCGCTCGCAGGGCGACCGAGGCATACCCCGACGACCCGGTTGTCTGGGCCGGTCTGGCGCGCGCCCAGATCGAACAGGCCCGCATCACCCTCGACGCGGGCCAGCTCGATGCCGCCGATAAGGCACTGCGCCGCTCCCTCGCCCTGGACGGCACAGACAACTACGGGGCCGTGACGGGTCAGGGGCTGCTCGCCAACGCCCGGCACGAATTCGCCCAGGGGCGCGTGTACGGGCTGCGCGCCACCCGGATGGCACCCGACCGGCCCGACGGGTACGCCGTCCTGGCCGACTCCGAGATCCAGCTCGGGAACTACCCGCAGGCACGGGCAGCCGTCCAGCGGATGCTCGACATCGCCCCGGCCACAGCCGCCTACAGCCGAGCCGCCTACGACCTGGAGACCAACGGCAGGCCCCAGGACGCCGCCATCGCGCTCCAGCGAGCCCTGGACAGCGCGGTCACCCAGGACGAACAGGCCTTCACCGAGGCCCGCCTGGGCGACCTGGCCTGGTCCCGGGGCACAGTGGACCAGGCGGAACGGCACTACCGGCGCTCCGTGGCCGCCGTGCCGGACCATCCGTACGGGCAGGCCGGCCTCGCCCGTGTGATCGCCGCACGCGGGCACACGGGTAAGGCACTTGAGTTGGACGCGCGGCTCGTCGAACGGACGCCGTCGCCACAGTTCCTACTGGAGACACTGGAGCTTCGACGCGCGACCGGGGACTCCCGCCAGGGAAGCGAGAAGGCCGCCCTGTCGGCGCAGGTGCGGATGGTCCGCGCGGACGGCGGCCCGGTCGACCCGCATCTCATCCTCTACGCGGCCGACCACGGCGACCCGAAGGTCGCGGTGGAGCTCGGACGCCGGGCCTGGAAGCACGCGCGCAGCGTCATCGTCGCCGACGCACTCGGATGGGCACTGCACCGCGCGGGGCAGAGTACCGAGGCCCTCACCTACGCACGCCGGGCAGCCTCGACCGGCTGGAAGAACGCGCTGTTCCTCCATCACCGCGGCACGATCGAGCAGGCACTCGCCATGCCCGACGGACCCCGTCATCTACGCGAGGCCGCCGCCTTGAACCCGTATCTCTTCCTTCACCGTTTCGACGGAGACCGGTAATCGATGAAGCCTCCATGCCGTGCGGTGGTCGTCGCGGCGCCTCTGCTGATGCTGTTCGGCCTGACCGCGCTACCGACGGCCCATGCCCACCCGCTGGGCAACTTCAGCGTCAACCACTACGACGGCCTGCGTTTGTCGCACGACCGGATCGAGGACACCGCCGTCGTCGACAGCGCGGAGATCCCCACCGCGCAGGACGAGGAAGCCACCGACACCGACCACGACGGCACGATCTCACCCGCGGAAGCGGCGGACCGGGCAACCGAGCGGTGCGCCCGACTCGCTGCCCGCACCCGCATCACGGTGGGCGGCGAGCGCCTCGCCTGGAGGGTAAGCCACTCCACCCTGACCTACGGGAAGGGAGCCGCGTCAGTTCCCGTCGCCCGGCTGACCTGCACCCTGCGGGCTGACGCCGATCTCTCCCAGCCCACCACCGTCTCCTTCGCCTCGGGAGCGGATGTGACACGGACCGGCTGGAAAGAGATCACCGCCGTCCCCGGTGACCGCGTACGGCTGGCCGAGTCGTCGGTTCCCTCGAAGAGCCCGAGCGATGTGCTGCGCCACTACCCCGGGGACGGGGACGAACAACCCCCCGATGTGGCCAGGGCGACGCTGCGTACGGAGCCGGGCGTGGGTGGAGCCGATCCCGGTGCCCCCGGGCCGATGGCGCCGGATGAGAACGCGACAGCTCAGGCCGTGGACCGCGGCACCGTGCTCTTTCCGGCACTGGAGCACCGCCTCGCCAGCCTGACCGCGGGCCGAGACCTCGCCTGGCCGGCGGGACTCCTCGCCGTACTGCTGACCCTCCTCCTGGGCGCGGGCCACGCGGCACTGCCCGGCCACGCCAAACTCGCCGTCGCCGCCTGCCTGGCCCGCCGGGAAGGCGGAATCCGCGCCGCGCTCGCGGTCGGAACGACGGTCACGGCCACGCACACTGCCGGCGTCCTGACCATGGGCCTGATCCTCACCGCGGGCGCCGGACTCGTCGGAGAACAACTGCTCGGATGGCTCGGGGCGATCAGCGGCACGGCGATCGCGGTACTGGGAACGGTGCTGGCGGTGACGGCGGCACGAGCCCTACGGACGGGACACCCACCGGCACACTGGCACCACGGACACAGCCACGACCACGACCACCCACACATCCATGTGCACGGGCAGGGACACGGCCACTCACACAGCCACGGCGACCACGTGCACGAGACCGACCCCCGCAAGGGGAAGGGGCCGCGCCGCACCGGCCTGCCCGCGCTCTTCGGCGTAGGACTCGCGGCCGGCCTGGTGCCCAGCCCATCGGCCCTCGTCGTCCTGCTCGGCGCCATCGCACTGAGCCGCACATATTTCGGCGTCCTGCTCGTCATCGGCTACGGCCTCGGCATGGCCCTCACCCTGACCGCCGCCGGTCTGCTGCTCTCCGGCGGCGGAACCCGACTCGCCGCACTGAGCGAACGCCGCCTGCCCTCCCTGCGCCGCTGCACCCGCTACGCGACCCTCCTCACTGCTCTCGCCGTCCTCACCGTAGGCATCAGCCTCACGCTACGAAGCCTCCTCACCCTCTGAACCCGACCATGGCCTCGCGCTGTCCCCTGACGGTCGATGCGCAGGCCCCCCAGCTGTAGCTCTCCCACCCGATCACACGGATAGGGACGGGCCCGTTCCCCCGACTGATACGGAGCAGGTCACGCGACCCGCACCGGTCTCGCCTCATGGTTACTGGCTGGCCACCTGGCGTGCACGACGCCGACCCCAAGCTGATGCAACGGCTTACCCAGCAGGTACTCAACGGGACGGACCAGGATGTGCTGAGCGACCTGGTACGGCAGACCGAGGACGGAACCACCGACGTCGTGGCACAGCTGCTGACGCAAACCCGCAGCGGAGGTGACACCCGAGACCCTCTCCCGCGCGAGGGCCGTGGCCGGCACGATCAGCGGCGACGGTGCGACGGTGGCCGCGAAGCTGCTGCTCGACGCGATCAGCCCGTCGGACGGTTGCTGGTGCCGTGGCGTACGTCGTAGATGGCCGCGGCCGATGCCTCGCAGGCCAGGACCACGCCCGCGGTCGGGCCGGGAAGGATCAGGAACAGCCACTGCGACAGCTGGCCCTCGACGGTCAGCTGAACCAATGCCGCCAACGCCGCCGCGACCAGGCAACCGGCCGCGGCCCGGGCTCGGCGGCGGAACATGCCGTCGTGCGCGGCGAGTGCGGCTCCGCCGATGCCGACCGTGTGGAACGCCAGGCCCAGAGCGGCGACCAAGTACACGACGGACGTCGGCGCGAAGTCCCTGAGGAGCCGGCCCACCGAGACGAGAGCCCAGCAGGCCATCCCGAGCGTGACGAGGTGGCAAAGCAGGAGCAGCGGGAGGCGCATCGGCGAGGACATCACGCTCACGCTCCCGACCTCCTTCCCCGTAGGCGCGTCACCCCGGTCGACGGGCCTGCGGGCGTCGCGGCGACGAGCGAGTACGGCCAGACCGGCGAGCACCGCCACGCCCAGTACCGCGGTGCGCAGGAAGGGTGCCGCGGACGACGGGAGCGCCCCGGGGAACTCCACGACCGCGAGCAGGGCGCCGTACGTGGCGAGTAAGGCCGTCGACGGGCCGCGGCGCATCCGCAGCGCGTCGGAGCCGAGGACCACCAGGGCTCCGAGGCCCACGGCGGCCGCGGCCACCACGGCCAGGGTCAGGGCGGCGGACGCGGTGTGAGACCGCCACAGCAGGACCTCGGTGGAGCCGTCGGTGTGCACCAGAGGACCGGGACGGGCCAGGGAGCCGCAACACAGCCCGGCCCACAGGCAGCCCGCAAGTTTGGCCAGGCGGCCTGCGAGGAGCCGACCGGAGGCTTCGATCCCTCCCCGGGCAAGCATCGAGTTCCGCACCCCGAGGGCGATCATCGGGCCGACCAGGAGGAGGAAGGGCAGGGACAACCAGACGTAGAGCGGTTGGAGGTCGACATCGCTCAGGGGCATGAGGCCGAACCGGATCGCCAGCAGCTCCAGTTGGAAACTGAGTCCGAGCAGGAGGTTGACGGAGAAGGCGAGCAGGCAGCCGATCAGGGCCACCTCCCATCCGGTGAACTCGTCGGCCAGCGCCGGACTGGACAGTGCGGCTCGCCTGCGTGTCAGGGACGGATGGGTTCCGAAGGGCCACGCCGACCCGTCGGGCGCGCTGCGGTGTTGTGAGGCGCTCAGCTCGCCGAGGACCTCGTCGAACGCGCCGGCACGCCCTCCGCCCCTTGGCGTCGGGCACGATGCCGCGAACCTGTCGGCATGGAACTCCCGTGACTGCAGGAAGCAGTTGCGTGAGGCGTAGACCATGCCGGTGAGCAGGCCTAGCTGCAGGGAGAGTTGCCGCAGGCCCGAGCCGCCACCGACGGCGTACTCCGTGAGGGACAGCCCGAATGCGCCGACGACCAGGGCGAGGAAGGTCCACCACACGGCAGTGACGGCGAGCGTCACGTCGAGGTCGCGATTGTGGATGTGCCCGAGTTCGTGGCGGATCACCGCATCGAGGAAGTGCCGGTCGCGGTCGTCCTGGTCATTGTCCTTGAGGAGTCTGCGTTCGAAGCCCGCGGTCACCTCGACGTACCGGCGGCCCACGTTCCCGAAGGCGTTGGCGTTCACCTTGCCGTTCCCCCCGTCGACCAGGACCGTGGGCGCAGGCACCCCCGCCTCGGCGGCGAGGGTGTGTACGGCGCGGTCGACGGCGCGGTCGGGCGCGTTCGGCTCCGGCGCTTCCAGACGACGGCAGCGAATGCTCAGGCGGGGCAGTGACCAGTACAGGACGAACCCCCCGCAGCCGAGTGCGCCGACCGTCAGGGCTGCGCGCAGCTCCGGACGGTCGGCGCTCCGCAGGCCGCAGCGCTGATCGATGGCGCTGTTGACCTGCGCCTGGTATTCGTCCGGAACGTCCCTCCGTTGCCACAGGGGGGACGTCGCGGCGAGTTGCTCCTCCTCGGGGGTGAGGGGCAGGCTTTCGAGGAGCTCGTTCCTCACGCTGTTGGAGCAGAGGAGGTGACCGAGCGCCTCGTCCGCGTGGCGCTGGGACTCGGTGGGGAAGGCGATGGCGAAGGCGGCGACGGTCAGCGCCAGCCAGAAGAGCAACGCTCTCAGGTACACCGCTCGATCAGCTTTCGCCTGCGGGGACCTCGGCCTCCGTCGGGCGGTCCGGCCGAAGTACTGGTGGAACGGCCGCGCCGTCGGCGGGTGCGGCCGAAGGGGCCGGCGCCGCGGGAGGGGTTGCGGCAGCGGCCACGGCTCGGACCAACTTTGCGAGCATGGCGTCGGCGATCCGCCGGGCTTGTTCCTCGGGCGTGCCGCAATCGAGGCCGGCGGCCAGGCAGACGTCCCACAACCGGGCCAACTCGGTGGCGTCGGGTCCGGTCTGCTGCTGGGTGGCGAGAGCGACGGCCTCGGCCGCCGGCTCGCCACCACGTCGTCGGGTCCTGCGGCGCGTACCGAGACCGCGCTCCAACCGGGCGACGACGGAAGCCGAGACCGCACCCAGCAGGGCGGTGGCGACGGCCAGGACGACCGGGGTCAGGAACTCCCCGGCCAGATCGGTGGCGGCGAACTTGTGCGTGCGTCGCCCGGTCCACAGCCACCACGGGCGGAAGTGTGCGTCGGCGAGCCGGTCGAACCGGCGCTTTTCGAGCTCGTCGTCAGTGGACAGCACCACTTGCCGGGCCAGCTCCCGGGCCACGTCGCGGCGGTCCCGGGTCAATGCGGTGTAGGCCGTCCCCATGCGTTCGCGCCCCCCACGGTGCGTGCCGTCCGCCGCGCGCGCAACTGCACTACGGGCACGGCGCCTCACTTTCGGTAACCCAGTATGTGGCCATGCCCGTCCGTCGACCAGAGGACTCCGTCAACTCGTCCGTGAGCCCGCCAGTAGCGGTACGGGTGCGCGTAGCGCCACCACTGCCGGCGCATAGAGTTGCTCTCTTCCCGAGTGACGGTGGTGGAGTTCCGTGGATCTTCGAGCACAGGTTCCGCCGCGACGGCTGGGGCCGTTCCCGCTGACCGACGAGGGCATCACGGCCCTGCTCGACCGGTACGAATTCGGGGACTCCTGCGTTCGGAGGGTCGTATTCGACCAGGAGTTCGGCGTGCGATCGCGTGGCCGGGCTGCCAGAATCGTCATCGATGCCCAGGTGAGGGACGGGGCGAACCGGTGGGAGACCGTGTGCCTGGACTTCGAAGGTGTCTCGCGCTTCCGGATCGACGAAAGCACGGGCTTCTCCTGGGTGTTGTCCGACCAGCCGATGTTCTCGCGCTTCAAAGACCAGCTGCATGTGGACTTCTGCGCCGAGTACTTCGACGGTCCGCGTCCTGCCCGCGCGGATCAGGTCTTCGAGTGGTCGAAGTTGGTCTTCGCCATGGCGAACGGCTCCTGGAGCGTGCTCGAGGACTGGGACGACCCAACGACGGTCACACCGCAACGCTGAGGGGGCGGCGCGTTCAGTCGCCGCTCCGTCCGGCAGCGGTCAGGTCCACCCACGCCGGGCGTCGGCCTCCTCAGTGACAGTGCGGCGAGAAGACGGCGGACGGCAGAGCGGGCCGACCCGAACAACGGAAGCCTGTCCGGCGTCTCGGTGGGAGTCGACACGCACGCGGTGAGGGCCGCGCAACTATGCGCGACCCTCATCTGTGTCGAGACGGGCGTACCGCGCCGATGCGCCCCACCTCCGGGCTTGGTTATCGCTGAAGAGCAGATCGGTGCCGATTGCAGCAGGTGGGTCAACGAGGGGATCGCCGACGCCAATAGCGGGATTACGTCCCGCGCAGGACTCGTCCTCAACGCAGGGGGTGCAGCACCGCTGCCGTCGTGGTGCCGCCCCACCGGAGCCCCGCGTCGACGCTCGGACGGGTGTGTTCCTGCGGGAACTCCGCCGCACCCCCTCTTTCGCCAGCTGCCGACGAAGCGAAACGTGCGGGCGGAGCAGCGGGCGGCCACGCGGCAGGCGCTGTTCGCGCCGTATTGCGCCGGTGCCTCCGGTTCGGCCGTTGCGGTGGGCGTAGGGTCATGGCCCGGTGGGCACGTAGGCAGCGATGAACGCACGTGATGATCGTGGGGGCGAGAGCCCGGATCGTTGAGTGCCCTCTTCCTGCTGGCACGGCCTGCTCACCGGTTCGGCCCATCGCCCGTGACGAGCGGGCGGCTCAGGGCGTTGTGGGGGACGTCGTCCTTGCCGTATTCCTGCGGCAGAGTGAGTTCAAGGAGATCTTCATGTTCCGTATCGCCAAGGCCGTAGCCGTTACCGCCGCCGCTGGTGCCGTCCTGGCAGGCGGGGCCGGCATCGCCGCCGCCGACGCCACGGCAGAGGGCGCTGCCATCGGCTCCCCCGGCGTCCTGTCCGGCAACGTCCTCCAGGCCCCCATCCACATCCCGATCAACATCTGCGGCAACACCGTCAACATCATCGGGGCCCTCAACCCTGCCTTCGGCAACGTGTGCATCAACAACGGCGGCTCGGACGGGCACCACAAGGCCGACCACCACGGCAAGCACTGACAGCACCGGATCCTGGACCCGGCGCGCTCATCGCGCCGACACATCCAGCGCCGCCATCTGAACCAGCCGCAGCACAAAGCCCTGCACAGACCGGCCTCCCCTCATCCTCCAAGGGGAGGCCGGTCTCATGACGAGATCCAGTGCGGTACAGCCAGCCGAACCAAGCCAGAGGGGGAGGTTCCGCTCCGCCCGGTCCGCGCGCCGGACCTCCTGTCGGCGTAGTGGGTGGTTGGGCGGCCCGGTGCTACTGCCGCCAGAGCGCTCTGGTCACCGGGCCTCGCCCGCGCACGCCCTACCGGCGCGGACTGCGCCCGACCATAGCCGCGGCCGGCCAACGCCCCGCATCACAGTCCCGGTGGCAGCCCGGCGGGGACACCCGTATCAGCGGGCTCGGGCGAGTCGGCGGGCTGGGGCACTGCTGCGGGGCAGGCCGACGGGCTTGCCGGGCGGCGTCGTGAGCGCGAGGGATCTGTGGCCAGCGCGCATCGTTCGGCGGATGGAGCGCGCCTTTCGCGTGTCCGCTCCGGACACGCGCTTCGTTGACGAAGACGCCGTCCTCGTTCCAGGTGTACAGCAGATAGCGGTCGTACGGGTCCTTGAGCGCGGTATCGCGTTCGATCCGCACCGCGGAGCCCGGCGACAGGAGCTCCTTCAGCCGTGCGGTGGCCCGGCTGAAGCAGGCCCCTTTCTCCGGCGCGTCGACGGCCACGGCGGGAGGCGGACCGACGTCACGGTCCTTCGCCGGGGCCTCCGATTGAGGGAGCGTCGGAGTGGAGGATTCGGCGCCCCGCCGTTCGTCGTCGCCCGCGAGGTCCATGATGATCCCCATCCCGATGAACAGCCCGAAGAGCTGCTGATCGCTCATGCCCAGGGCCCCGGCGACGGAGTAGAGCCGGCCAGTGTCGACCGTGCCGTCGTCCCGTACCAGGGCGTGGACCAGTACACGGGTGGAAATCTCCGGGGCGGCAGCCGGGGCGGCAGCCGGCACCGCGGCCGCGGGCGACGGTTCGGAACCGAGGTGACCCTTAGGCGCACCGCTCATCGCTCCTCCGCCCCCTGGACGGCGCGGTACATGGCGGTGACCGCGCCAAAACCCAGCAGGGTCCTCAGGTACGGCGTGTGTTCCGTGTGTCCGGCGACGAAGCCGCGGCGTTCGTACAAGGCCCGGG
Source organism: Streptomyces sp. cmx-11-4 (assembly GCA_049998195.1). Taxonomy (GTDB): domain Bacteria; phylum Actinomycetota; class Actinomycetes; order Streptomycetales; family Streptomycetaceae; genus Streptomyces. The sequence continues at coordinate 81,091 of JAEBET010000020.1, read as the reverse complement.
CCCGGTCGTTGGTGTCGATGACGTCGAGCCGGATCCGGCGGCAGCCGGCGTCGGCCGCCACTGCGGCGACCTCTCGCAACAGGAGGCTGCCGATCCCGCGGCCGCGGTGAGCCGAGTCGACCGCGATGCCGTCCATGACCAGCTCCCCGTCCTTCGGGGTGCGTTCGAGCAGGGCGAGGAGCGCAACGCGCGGCAGCCCCCGCAGCGTGCCGTAATCGGACAGCACGTCCTTCACCCCGCCCCCGGTGAGCGCCCGCCCGCCCAGCTGGTAGCCGGCCACACCCACCACCTGGCCTCGCGCGAGGGCCACGATGCCCCGGTCGCGGTGGAGGTGCGCGGCGATGAACCGCCTGCCCTGCTCCGGCGGGTTCAAAGCCGCCCCCAGTTTGCGGCCGAACGCCTCCCAGTACAGCTCCGCCACCCGCGCCTGAGCTCCGTCAGGGACCCCGCGAACGACGGTCAACTCCCCCGCCGCCGCGTCCTCATGTCCGCCTGTGCTGCCCACTGCGCACCCTCTCCCCTCGATCACCGGTCGGCCGATTCCTCGTCCAACACGAACGAGTGTAGTACGTTCGTTTCACAAACGACCGTTTTCGCGAAGAACGATTTGAGGTTGGATGATGAGACGTTCCGTCTTCCGGCGTGGACGCCGCCGCGCCCGGGCGGTGATCTGGTCACTCGTCGCCGTGGTGCTGACCGGGACCGCGCTGGGCGCCGTGGTGCTACGGCAGAACAGCTACGAGATCCGCGAGGAGAAGGTGTCCATCCGCCACGGCGAAACGGCCCTGGACGGCGTACTCGCCCTGCCGCCGGACCACCGGGGCCGGGGGCCGTTCGGCCTCGTCGTGTTCGTCCACGGCGACGGGCCGGTCGACGCCACGCACGAGACGTTCTACCGGCCCATCTGGGAATCCCTCGCCCGGGCCGGATACGCCTCGCTGTCCTGGAACAAGCCCGGGGTCGCGGGCTCGGAGGGGCAGTGGCTGGACCAGACCATGACCGAGCGGGCCCGTGAAACGTCCGACGCCATCGCCTGGGCGACCAGGCAGCGGCCGGACATCGACACGCGCCGCATCGGACTCTGGGGGGCGAGCCAGGCAGGCTGGGTGCTGCCCAAGGTGGCCGCCCAGGCCCCCGGCGTGCGGTTCGTCATCGCTGTCTCCCCCGCGGTCGACTGGCGCCGGCAAGGCCGCTACAACCTGCTCGCCGAACTCCGCGCGAACGGCGCCTCCCCCGAGGACACGGCCACCGCGCTGCGCCGGCGGCAGACGACCCTCGACCTGCTGGACCGGCAGGCCTCCTACGAGGAGTACGTACGCGCCGTCGGCGACCCGCAGGGGGTGACGGCCGCCCGCTGGCGCTTCATCGCCCGCAACTACACCTCCGACGCGACAGCCGACCTGCGGGCCATGCCCCGCATACCGGTCCTGCTCGTGCTCGCCGGCCACGACGTCAACGTCGACGTCGCGGACACCGAGACCACCTACCGCAACCTGCTCCCCGCCTCCCACCTGCGCGTCCTCCACTATCCCGACGCCGGCCACTCCCTCGTCAAACACGCCGTGGAACAGTCCCCGGCCCGGCTCTACCTCACCGCCGTCCTCGCCCCCAAGGCGCTGTTCGCCGACGGCTTCCTGACCGGTCAACAGCGCTTCCTGGAGCGCCTCGACGCCGACGGCGACCTGACGGGAACAACGGGATGACCGAACTCACCACCCCGCCGAGCACACCGCGCGCGAAGGTACGCAGGCTCGCGGACGTCGACGCGTTACGGGGATTCGCCCTCTTCGGCATCCTGATGGTCAACAGCACCTACCTCGCCTCCGCCCACCACGGCACCGGCCTGGAGGACCCGGGATTCGACTCCGCCCTCGACGAGGCCACCCGCTACCTGGCCGCGGTCTTCTTCGAAGCCAAGTTCTACCTCCTCTTCTCCTTCCTCTTCGGCTACAGCTTCACCCTGCAACTCGCCTCGGCCGAGCGGGACGGGGCCCGGTTCCTGCCGAGGTTCCTGCGCCGCTGCGCGGGTCTGTTCGCCCTCGGCGCGTTCCACGCGGTCATCCTCTTCCCGGGCGACATCCTCACCACCTACGCCGTCCTCGGCCTCGTCCTCCTCGCCGTCCGCCAAGTCCGGCCCCGTACAGCGGTACGGGCCGCGATCGGACTGTTCACCGTGACCGCGGCCGGATACCTGCTGCTCGCCCTCGCCCAGCACACCGCCGACGGCCCGGGCTTCGACCCGGCCGCCGCCGCGGCCCGCGCCCAGCGGGCCACCGAAGCCCTGCGCGGCAGCCCGGGATCGGTCATCGCCGCGCACCTGGAGCAGCTGCCCGACGTCGCGTTCCTGCTCGTCTTCTTCCAGGCGCCCGCCGCCTTCGCGGCGTTCCTCCTCGGCCTGGCCGCGGGCAGGAACAACGCCCTGGCCAACGTCACCCGCCACCAGGCCCTGCTGCGCCGGCTCCAGTGGACCGGCTTCACCGTCGGCCTCGCGGGCGCAGTGACGTACGCCCACACGAGTGCGGAACACCCCGGCACGGCCTACCAGTTACTCGGGCTGGGCATCGACGTCATCACCGCCCCGCTGCTCGCCGCCGCCTACGCCGCCACCCTCCTGCGCCTGCTGTCCACCCTCCGCGGACGCCGCCTCGCGGTCGCACTCGCCCCGGCGGGCCGTATGACCCTGACCAACTACCTCACCCAGTCACTGGTGCTCGCCCTGGTGTTCACCGGCTACGGAGCCGGCCTCGTCGGCCACCTGCCACCGCCCGCCGTCGCGGCGCTCGCGCTGACCCTGTTCGCAGCCCAGCTCACGCTCAGCCGGTACTGGCTGCGCCACCACCCATACGGCCCCGCTGAATGGCTCCTGCGCGCCACCACCCTGGCGCGTCGCCCACCGTGGCACCACCGCACGGCGGGCCCGGCCGGCCCGGGAAGCCGCTGCTCAGGTGACGGTGTCACGCCGAGGGGTACGCCGGGCCGGCGCGGCTGGAGAAGGCGGCGACGGTCTCGCACCTGAGGTGACGGACCGCCGGCCTCGGCGAGGAATCCCCGCCGAGGCCGGGCCCGCGAGTAGCGCGGCCCGCGACGGGGTCACCCGGCGCAGCACCACAGGTCCTATATGGAAAGGGGACAGGCCACGACGCGGGGGCCACTGGAGGCTCTACATGTGCCGGGCACGGGGTTCGGTGTCGCAAGCACCAGCACTGCGTACCATCGCATCACACTCTTCAACACAAGAGATGGCGAGGACCCCATGACTACAGCGACCAACGCGGCCCATATCAAGGCTGATTACGCCCAGCAGATCGCCGGAGATCTCTCAGCGAACCAGACTGCCCAGGAGGAGACGCGGATCGAACTGCAGCGGCTGCAGGAGGAATTGAGCCAGCTGGAGGACAACGAGAAGGTTCTCCTGAAGATGCAGGAAGCTTTGGGGATCGCGGCGGAGTCTGCTATTCCTCAGGTCGCGAAGCGCGGTGCGAAGCGTACATCGGTACCTGCCGCGCGCCGTGGCTCCCCGGAGGAGGAGAAGACCGCAGCACGCAAGTCGGAAGCCGGTAAGACTTCCCAGACGCGGGAGGTCGCCGCGAAGGCCCGGACTCCGAAGAAGACCGAGGGTCCTTCCTGGCTTGAGCTCGTCACCGCTGTCATCACCGGTCAGACAGAACCGAAGTCCGCAGCCGAAGTCACAGACATGGTGAGCACGGCCCATCCTGAGCGCAAGGTGCAGGCAGCAGTCATCCGCAACACCCTAGAACAGGGTGTCGCCCGCGGGCTCCTCGAGCGCTCCAAGCAGGGGCGCTCCGTCTACTACAACCCGACCGACTCTCCCGTGACGGGCTCTTACACCGAGCCTCCGAACGCGGTCTCATAGAACACCTCCACCCACGCATCTACCCATGCCCCGTCAGGAAGCCGGCCCGTGCGCCGGCAGCGCCAGTGCCGCTGCTTGCTCGTTGCGGGTGAGGGGCGCATCACGGCTCTCGGCGGCTGGGTGCTGTCTTCGGGTTGGTGACGGAGCTTGTCAACGCGTGCTAGTGGCGACCGGTCTGCTGGACGGCCCTCGTCACACAGTGCGGGTGACCGTGACGAGGACGGTGACCGGTGCGGCTGTGCCGTGCTGGGCCAGGTGGGCGATGATGGCGGTCCGGACATGTTCGCGGACCTGCTGGGCGACGTCCAGGACGCGGCGGTCCTCCTGCACGACGCAGCGTACTTCTACGTGCCAGCCGCGTTCGGGTGTGCGTTCGACATGGATGCCGGCCTCGCCAGGAAGGGTGGCGGCTCGTAGGGCCTGCTGTGCGCGGGAGGCCACGGCGGCCAGTCGGTCGGCAAGGCCGGGATGGAGCGCGGACACACCGGGAACGTCGAGGGCGGCCCGAGCAGCAATCTGGTGGATGTCTCGGTTTCTCGTGGAGGTCATCGCTGTCCGTCCCGTTCAGTATTTTTCAGTGGTCTTACCATCGGGCGCGTCGAGGGGGGCCAGCACGGCGTCGAGGGGGGCCAGCACGGCGTCGAGGGGGGCCAGCACGGCGTCGATCTCCAGGTCCACGCCGGCGACGGCCAGACCCAGCACGTGGTCGGCGGCGTGGAGGACTGCTTGACGTACCTGGGCGGCCTGCTCGGGCAGCGGCTGATCGAGGGCGGTGGCCAGGGTCATGGCGACCTGCACGGCAGTGCCGTTGCCGTGTGCGGTGGGGGTGAGGCGGCAGCTGGCGGCGCGGGAGCCGGGCACGGTGTCGGCAGCCTTGCGCAGGACTTTCGCTGCGGCACTCTCGGCGATCCGCAGGTCCAGGGCGGGGTCGTCCAGCGGCAGCATCGCGCCGAGCCGCACCTCGGCCCGGACCGCGCTGATCACTCGCTCGGCGAGGCCGCGTCCACTGGGCCGTTCCTGGGCACGCAGGGCGCGGGTGGCCTCATCCAGTGCCGTCAGCCCTTCGACGGCCTGTCGGCAGGAGGGGCAGGAGGCGGTGTGCGCGTCTGGCGTGGCGGCCGTGTCGCGTGCCTGTTCCCAGGCGCGGCTGAGCGGGCGTCCGCAGGGCAGCAGCTCATCGCCGGCGACTAGCTCCGCTTCAGGGAACAGAGGAGCACTTACTGCATCGATGCCTTCGGCCGGCGGCTCGCCGCCGGAACCGGGGTACGGCTCGTCTAGCGCCATGGGCGCATCGCCTCCTGCAGAGCGTGCCGTGCGCGAAAGAGTCTGCCCCGCACCGTTTGTTCGCTGGTCCCGGTCACGTGTGCGATCTCTTCGTAGTGCAGGCCGTGCAGTTCCCGCAGGACCCAGCAGGCCCGCTGCTCGGGGTTGAGTTCGCCAAGTGCCGCCGCCAGGGCGGCCGTGGCCGCGTCCGTCTCGGCGACGCGCGGTGGTGAGCTTCCCGGATCGTGGGCTGCGGGCTCGGGAACGGCGTCCAGGGGGAGAGCACGGGGGCGGCGGCGCAGGGTGCTGAGGCAGCGGTTGGTGACGATGCGGTACATCCAGGTGCCGAAAGAGGCGCCGTGGCGGAACTCCGGCAGCTGTCGCCAAGCACTGAGAAATGCGTCTTGGACGGCGTCTTCGGCATCCGCCCGGTTGCCGAGGATGTGGTGGGCGAGCGCGAGCAGCGGGCTGCTGTGACGGCGGACCAGGACGGCGAACGCGTCGTCATCCCCTTCGCAGGCCCGTACGGTCAGCAGCCTGTCTGTCAGGTCGGTGAAAGTGCCCGGACCGGCCGAGCCGTCGGCGGTATGCGGCGGGGCGGGATCCTCCCCCGCGCGGTCAGTAGCCGGTGGGGGCAGGGGCCCGGTCCGCTCGCGCATCCACCGCTCGCTTCCTTCCGGGACCGTCGTCCCGGCGTCCGCACGCACCCTTCGATTCTATGTGATGCTCCTCATGCTAACGGTGTGAGGATTCCGGCGGTGGTGTGTCTAATCCTTCGACGAGCACCGCACCGGTACCCGCATGGACATCCTCGGGAGGTCCTCATGTCGGACACCAGCAGTCGCCCTACACCAGGTGAGAGCCAGCCCAGCACCGCAGGCAAGACGCTGCAGGGCCGCACCGGCGCCGGGGCCCCGCCCGAGACGCGCGGGCGGACCACCATCGCCGACAGCGTGGTGGAGAAGATCGCAGGAATGGCCACCCGCGAGGTGCCGGGCATCCACAGCCTCGGCGCCGGAATGGCCCGCACCTTCGGCGCCGTCCGCGATCGGGTCCCTGGCGGACACACCAGCGTGACCCGCGGAGTGAAGGTCGAAGTGGGCGAGCGCCAGACAGCCGTGGACCTCGACGTGGTCGTCGAGTACGGCGCGTCCATCGTGGACGTCGCGGGCGACGTCCGCACCAACGTCATCACGGCCGTGGAACGCATGACGGGCCTGGAAGTCGTCGAGGTGAACGTCACCGTCGACGATGTCCACCTGCCCGACGAGCAGGACGAGCGGGAGGAGACCGAGGGCCGCGTGCAGTGACCCCCGTCGCATCCTGCCCCGGTGCGGGCACCGCAAGGGGCAGGGAACGCCTATCGACGTGAAACACGGGTGAGTGAGATGAGCACAGCCACGGTGGGCCTGCTGGCAGGTATGGCCCTGGGCTTCGCCGGCTACTTCGGCGGATTCTGGGCCTTCCTGCTCGTGGCAGCCCTGGGCGCGGTGGGCCTGGTCGTCGGCCGCATCCTGCAGGGTGACGTCGACGTGTCCGACTTCGTCCGGCCCCGGGACCGGCGGTGACCACGCAGCCCGCTGCTTGGGCCCGCCCACCGGGCTCTGCGCCCGGGGAAGCCGGGGACGCAGCCCCGGCCCGTGTGCCGGCGGCCGAGCGCGGCGCGACCGTGATCCCCGACAAGGTGGTGGCCCGCATCGCGGCCCGTGCCGCGCGGGAGGCACTGACCGGCCAGACGGGCGCGACCCCGGCGCGCCTGGGCCTCGCCGCCCCCCGCTCGACGGTCGCGGTCAGCGGCGGATCGGTCCGGCTGGGCCTGTCGCTGGACCTGCCTTACCCGATCGACATCGCCGGCATATCCGACGCGGTACAGCACTTTGTCGGCGAGCGGGTGGCCCAGCTGACGGGGATGCGCGTCACCGAGGTCACCTTGACCATCCAGCACCTGGTTCCCTCCGGCGGCCTGGAGCACAGACGAGTCCAATGAACCAGGTCAGCACCCCCACCGGGAAGGAGAGCGGGCATGACACGGGACCGAGAACCCCCCGCTGAGCCGGAGCAACCCGCCACCACCCAAGCGGCCACCTCCCTGACGGTGTCGATGATGGCCAAACAACCGCCAGAAGCCACACAACTCCAGGCCAGCCCGGAGGGGGTCGGCGCGGGCCGGGCGCGTCGTCTGTGGTCCGAACGCCGGATACCCGCCGCGCTGGCTGCCCTCGTCATCGTGGCCGGCACCGGAATCCTATTGTTCGACGTCTCCATGGTGCGGGCCGGCCACCACGCCGCCGCCTGGCGCACCAGCCTCGCCCACGAACTGGCCACCCGCTCCCTGGACGACATCTGGATGCTCACCGGCGCCGCCCTCACCGCAGCCCTCGGCCTGTGGCTGATCGTCCTGGCGCTCACCCCCGGCCTGCGCCACCAACTGCCACTCAACGCCCCCGCCGGCCAGTGCGAGGTGCGGGCCGTGCTGGAACGCGACGCCGCCGCCCTGATGCTGCGGGATGCCGCTCTGCGCGTCCCCGGCGTCAGCCGGGCCAGGATCCGGGTTCGGCGACACCGCATCAAGGCTCGCGCAGACATACGCTTCCGCGACCCTGGCGAGGTCAAAACCGACCTCGGCGCCGTTCTGCACGAGGAACGTGACCGGCTCGCCCTGGCCCACCTGCCCAGGCTCACCGTCCGCGTACGCCAGCGCCGCAACTGACCGTTCTGTGGGCACTGGTATCGGCAAGAGAAGACGGGAGAGACAAGCCATGAAGAGGCAGTCCGTGATCAACCGGATCCTGCTGGCTCTGGCAGGCATCGTCCTGCTCACAGGCGGCCTCCTCGTCCTCACCGGTGGCCTCGATCTCTACCGGCGCTGGCACCTGACGCCACCGAACGGATGGCCCCTGGTCACTCCGCACGCCGTCCTGCTCAGTGCCGCCGACCGCACCCGATGGACCGATCAGGGCTGGTGGTGGCCGGTGGTGATCGTTGCCCTGGCCGTCATTGTCCTGCTCGGCCTGTGGTGGCTGCTGTCACAACTGCGCCGGACCCGCCCGGGACGCATGTCCGTCGGAACGCCTCCGACAGACGGCGTGGACCTGCACGACCACGCCCTCAGCGACGCGATCGCCGCCGACGTACGCCAACTGGCCGGCGTCCGGCAAGCCCGTGTGCAGATGGCCGGCCGGGCCGACCATCGCGAGGTCCGCATCACTTTGACGCTCAGCCCGGGCAGCGATCCCGGCTCCGTCCTGCAGGCCCTGTGCCACGGCCCTTTGGACCGCGCCCACCGATCCACCGGCTGGGCCCACCTACCCACTCAGGTACGGCTGCAGGTCACCGCTCACAAACCCCACCGCGCCGAATAGCCGAAGACCCACACCCGGCTCGCCCCGCCAGCCCTCACGCAGGCCGCCTGAACGATGAGAGCCCGCCCACCGGCGCCGGCTGCCTACTTGTACTCCGTCGGCTCCGCCAGTTCGAAGATGACGCCGTTCGGATCACACGATGGCCACCTTCTACCCCCAGGGCCTGACGAGCGGCTCCTTCGCACTGGTCGCGCCCGCCACGGCTCCGATGTTCGTCACGCAGTGTGCGCACCATGTGAGGCAGAGCGGGAGGGGAGTCGACTTCCGGTCCGCACGGCACAGAGTGAGGAGTGCACGACATCGTCAGCGCGGCGGGCGGGTGCACTGCATCGTCGGTACGAGCACCGGATGCCGGACGTCCGCACTCAGCGCTGGTGGCGTCGGCGCGAGCGCCCGCGGCCGACTCTCCTCGTCCAGCTGTCGGCGCTTCCTCGTACCGGAAGCGGGTCGCGGCACCTCGCGCCTCCCCTACCTCGGCAGTAACACGGCGGGCCCTGCGAGCGGTTCAACACCGCGGTCCGCACATCGTCGTACCGGTCCGGGTGAACTGAGACGCTCGCCGCTCCCGTCGGCCACCGCTGAGGACTGATCGGCAAACGGAACGGCTTGCGCCTACGGCGCCGTGATCCTCACCGGCTTCGTATCGGCCTCGCTGTGGCGCTCGGCCCAGTTTTCCAGTGCCGTGCGGCAGGCGTGGTCGACGTGGTGCAGCCCGGAGAGGTCCAACTCCACGGGGCGGTTCTGGGGCAGTGCCTCCAGAGTGTCGAGGATCTTCGGAAGCCGCAGGAAGGTCGCGTTGCCCGAAAGGTACGCCTGGACGGGGCCGGCGCCCTTGTCAATGACCTCCAGCTTGACGTGCGAGGCCTGCCAGGCCGTCTTGACGACCGACAGCGCCAGACCGATCAGCACGCCTTCGAACATGTTGACCGCAACGATGGCCAAGGCCGTCACCACGAGGATCAGCGCCTCACCGCGGTACGCCTTCCACAGCAGCACGACCTCCCTGAACGGGATCAGATTCCAACCCGCGTATACGAGGATGCCGGCGAGGGCGGGCAGCGGGATCAGTTCCAGGACGGACGGCAGGAGCGCCGCGAACAGCAGCAGCCACACGCCGTGCAGCACCCGGGAGGCCTTGGTCTTGGCGCCCGCCTGGACGTTGGCCGAGCTGCGCACGATCACGGCGGTCATCGGCAGCGCGCCGAGCAGCCCGCACACGGTGTTGCCGGCGCCCTGCGCCATGAGCTCCTTGTCGTACTCGGTGCGCGGCCCGTCGTGCAGCCGGTCCACGGCCGCCGCGCTGAAGAGGCTTTCGGCTGAGGCGATCAACGCGAACGCGAGGATGGTTCCGAAGATGGCCGGCTGGGCCAGCTGACCGAAGGCGTCGGCCCCCGGCGGCTGGATCGCGCCGAGCAGCCCCTGCACCTCGACCTTGGCGACCGGCAGGGCGAACGTCATCGAGGCCAGCGTGGCCAGCAGCACCGCCGCGAGCGCGCCCGGCACCGCCCGTACCCGTTTCGGCATCCGCTTCCACAGCACCATCACCGCGATGGTGGCCGCGCCCACCCCGAGCGAGGCCATGGCCTCGGTGCTGCCGACCGCGTGGACGATCGCGTCCGGCAGCCCCGCGATCTTGTCGATACCGGACGCCGGCGCCTTGAGGCCTGCCGCCGCGTACAACTGGCTCGCGATGATCACGAGCCCGATGCCGGCCAGCATCCCCTCGACCACCGAGACCGAGATGGCCCGGAACCAGCGGCCCAGCTTGAGCGCGCCCATCAGGAGTTGGAGCAACCCGGCGGCCAGCACGATCACGCCGAGCGCGGCGAGCCCGAACTGGCGGACGGCCTCGAAGACGAGCACGGTCAGGCCTGCGGCAGGCCCGGACACCTGCAGGCTGCTGCCGGGCATCAGCCCCGCGACGATGCCGCCCACGATGCCGGTGACCAGGCCGAGTTCCGCCGGGACGCCGGAGGCGACGGCCACGCCGACGCACAGGGGTAGCGCGACGAGGAAGACGACGAGGGATGCGGCGAAGTCCCGCCTGAGATGGGGAAACTTGATCACAGCATTCATGGCGCCGCTCACAGAGCCTGGAAGGTATCGGTGTCCGTGCGGTGTTGGAGTACGGCCCCGGTGTGCACCTCGTAGTACCAGCCGCGTACCCGCAGCCGCCCCTCGGCCAGGCCCTTCTCCACACAGGGGTACGAGCGCAGGCGTAGCAGTTGGGCGAGTACGTGGTGCTGCACGGAGGCGGCGACCGCCGGGTCGTCCGGGTCGGCCGATACCGGGCGGCTCGCGGCGTACGCGAGCCAGTCCCGTACTGCGGGGACGGGGTCGAGGTCGTCGCCGCGTACCAACGCGCCCACGGCACCGCAGTGGGAGTGGCCGCAGACGACGATGTCCTGGACGCCGAGCACTTCCACGGCGTACTCGATGGTGGCGGCCTCGGAGGTGGGCCGCTCGGAGGCGTACGGCGGGACGATGTTGCCCGCGGTGCGCAGCTCGAAGAGCTGACCGGGGGCGGCGCCCGTGATCAGGGCCGGTACGACCCGGGAGTCGGAGCAGGTGATGAACAGGACCTGGGGAGACTGGCCTTCGGCGAGTTTGGCGAACTCCTCAGGGCGCTGTCCGAACGTGCGGGCGTTGTCGATGAGGGGCTGCATACGTGTTCATTCCTCCTGGCGCGCCATAGGAGCGCGTCGGACGGGCAGGACAGAGGGAGGGCGCTGCTTCGCTGTCAGCAGCGGAAGACCTGGAGCACCGCCCGGACGTGGCGGGTACCGTGCCCACCCGGATGACTCAATTCGAGACTGGGCCTCGGCCGCGACACGACGGGCCGCGTGCGCGTGTGCGAACGCCGCCACGTTCGCCGGGACCAGGCGGCCAGCAGGACGGCGGCCAGGATCGCGAGCGCCGTCCCGGCTGTCCCAGCTCGCAACATCCAACCCTCCAACACAAGCGGAACCTTTTGTGCGGACCAAGCACCAGTCAACGGTTGGTCAAGAAACACGTTAACCCGACGAAGTTGTTTGCGCGGTTAACGCAACGTGTCCGACGAAAGAGAGCCCGAAAGTACAAGGTTTGTTGGCGCGAACCTGCCGTTGCTCCCGCACATTTGAACGAACAGATGCCTCGATGTGCGGCGGGGCTACGGCGGCTCGCCCGACGACCGGTGCGGCGCGGCGAAATGCAGCGGCGTCATCCGTCTCGTCCGCACGGCCCGGATCCGCCCTATGCGTCAGGGCCGCGCTCGAGCCAACGACGCTTCCATGCGCGGCGGTACAGGTGAGTGCACTTGCGGCCGCGGGATTGCTGCGCGGATCACCTTGGAGTGACCTGTCACCACCCCGGCGATACGGGCAGCGAGAAGGCTGCGAACAGGACCGCGCCAAGGGCGATCAAGAGGAGTAGGGCGCGGGAGTGCTCCCACAGGCCGCTGCCGGGCGTTCCTGGTGGGCTTCGGCGATGCAGCCTTCCGCGGGTGGGGTCTCTTCCGGCGGAACGCGCCGAATGCTCACGGTTCCTCCCGTGGGGGGGGCGGGACGAGTCTCCCCGCACCGTGACACCGGGCTCGCGCCGACACCCTTCGCCCCGTCCTCCTGGTCTTCGGCAGTCTCGGCTTCGCCGACCAGTTGCCCTTCTTCAGCACCGAAGGGACCCGAATCACCGGACTGTCCACCAACGGCCTTCTGAGCGTCGTCTCCGCCGTCGGCGGCCTGCTGCTGACCGGTGCGGCGGTCGTGGGTGGCAACACGGCATCCACCGTGAACATGTCCGTCGGTCGCATCTTCCTCGTCAGCGGTTTCGTCCACCTGTTCCTCGTGGGGAAGGACTTCATTCCGCTGGACTTCAGCATGTCGAACGTGATCTTCAGGGACCTTGACCCCGGAGTTTGATGGTCTGCCGGACCCCTGCTGACCTGCAGATTTCAGCGAAGGTCCTGCTCGTATATTGCGACCCGTGATCGGTGTGCATCACTGCTCCGGCCAAGCTCCCGCGGGTCCGCTCAGCTGCCGCCCGGGCGTCGGTGACAAGTCGGGTGCGCATGTGGTCGGCGATGGCCCACCCGGCCAGCCGGCGTGAGGCGAGGTCGATGGCGGTCGCGAGATCGAGCGGCTTCCCACCGCTGACCGGCAGATACGTGATGTCGCCGAAGTACCTCGTATTCACCGCGGCCGCGGTGAAATCACGGCCGATCAGATCCGGTGCCTTCGGCGCCGCCTGGCCCCGGGCGGTGGTCCGGTGCCGGCGGCGCAGACGGACTCCCTCGCCTCCGATGCTCCGCTTGATCCTTGCGACGCGTTTGTGGTTGACCAGTTCGCCCTCTTCCCGGAGCTCGGCGGTGATCCTGGGGCTCCGTAGGTGCCGTCGGATTCATGGCGGACCTTGCGCATCCGGGCTGCGAGCCCTGCCTCGACGGTCTGCCGGGCCGCCCTTGCGGCCGCGGTGCGACGCCAGTAGTAGAAGCTCGAGCGGGAGAGGCCGAGGATGTCACAGAGCCGCTTCACGCCGTGACGGACCTCCTTCGGAAACGTGTCCTGCTTGCCGGACACTCCCGTAGTACGTAGGCCACGGGAAACATGTGGCCTGCTCTCCGGGTCCAGAGCGGAAACTGTCAGCCTCGGAGGAGCAAGTCTGCGAGTTCCCTCACGCGGCTGGTAGTGATGCCTTCGCGCTGCTCGACCGCGAGGGGGTGATCGGTTGGTTCCAGTTCGATCAGCGGACGCTGACCAACGGCGCGGGTGTGGACGTGGGTCTTGAGCAGGAGGGTGGACTGCTGATAGACGGGCAGCTCGGTGGATAGCCAGCCAAAATACGGGGGCTCCTGCTCGCGCGCCGGGTCGTCCCACAGGTCGTGCGTCCGGGCGAAGTTCTCCTCGCTCAAGGAGACCCAGACACCCCAGGAGAACGTGTCCCCGCTGTCGCGCACCGGTATCTCGATCAGGCCGTGGACGAAGAAGTGCCGACCTTTGATCATGCACTGGACGGCGGTCAGCTCGCTGTCCCGGCGCCGGGAGTACCGGGGTTTCCAGCCCACCGGAGCCGGAGCCCCATAAGACAGCGGCGGGCCGTCCTGGTGTTCTGTGCAGCACGCGCACGTATGGTGGTGATCAGCAGACAGGGTGCTGAGCCTAACGAGCTGGTCAGACACATCTTCGGGCGCCCAGGAAATGCCGCTGCCGGAGCTCGACGCGGCGAATCTCCTCAGGCAACTGCACAGCGAGCAAGCCCATGCCGCTCCCTCCCACGACGCCCCAGCGGCAAAATCCCCGTGGTCCCGCGACGCTCGGTGACGGCCTCACACAACTTGCGCCAGACCCCGAAACAACGCGTTAAAGCGAGGCGACCCTCGGGCGGCCGCCGATCCGGCCGCGCTCGCGGGCGGCGGCCAGGCCGGCCGCCGGGGTGACGGCATCCAGGTTCTCGTGCAACGAGGTGAAGCCGATTCTGCGCGCGCGGCTCGCCATCCTCGCGGGCCAGCTACTCGACGCCACACACCCGGGCCGGCCGCTGGTGGAGTGGGCAGCCCGGGTGGACCGGCCCGGCGTCAGCCGGGCGCGTCGTGCGACCTGGTGGTGCGGGGGCCGTGAGCCCGTCTCAGTTGCCGATGCCGGAGCTGCCGATGCCTGAATTGCCGATGCCGTGGCTGCCGATGCCCGTGTTGCCGATGCCCGCGTTGCCCAGACCCCAGTTGGCGATGCCAGCGTTGCCGATGCCGTCGTTGAAAGCACCTGCGTTGCCCACGCCTGCGTTGCCCACTCCTGCGTTGCCCACGCCGTCGGCGCTGGCCGCGCCGGCGCCGCAGATAGCCAGCACTGCCGCGGCACCCACCGCGGCCGTCACACGGAGAAGAGTTGTGCGCATTGTCGCATACCTCCTGCTTTGAGATTATTTGCTCCCTATCTCTAGCACGCGGCCGTACCGGATGCGGGGGTCCGAAGCTGCCGTGTCGCCCAGATGCCTCGCCCGACGGCGGGCGGGTCAGGTCGGCGGCCCAGAAGACCCGCCCACCGCGGAGACAGCCGTTGTCCCGGAGCGGCGCTGTACCGATGCTCCTCGAAGGCCGGACCTAGCCTCGGGGGGGCGGGACGCCCAGACCGTCGCTACGACCAGCGGGTGGGCGGTGCCTCCCGTCGTCATGAACAACGGCTCGGCGCCGAGGGTCAGGGTGACTCCCGAACTGCTGTCGAACGCTGCTGTTCGACGTGTACAAAGCCACTCTGGAAATGTTCGCGGCGACGGCCTGATGGACGCCGGCGGCCATTCGGCCCATCTGCGGCAGGACACCGAGAGGTCGACTCCGGCCTGCTGGAAGCCGACGAGCTGGCGGGCCAGGACCGGCCAGTCCGCCCCCTGCATCAGCCACGGTTCAGCAGGCGCAGCGACCGCGGTGCCGGGCGCCAGTACCGATGGAGCAGCCTGCGGAACTCATACGTCGGCTGAGACAACACTGCTGTGCGGCTCGGTGGGAGTCGAATTCACCGACATCGACTACAGCGACGAGTCGTTCTGACGGATGGGTCGGCCCGGCGGTACTGCCCTCAACGGGTGAGCACCGGGCCTGAGCCGCGCACGCCATATCGGCACGGGCTGCAGCGACTCTAACCGGGCCCTGCCCGGTGCCCCACACACTTCCGTGGCACGAGCAGCAGCCCCGGACGCAACCGCAGTCAGCATCCGCCCAGCAGCTCTCCGGGCTGTTCCACGTCGTCCTCGCCCTGGAACTTCCATTCGGCGGCCGGCACCTGATGGTCGCCGACGACGTGTTCTCCGCAGAGCGGGAGGGCGGGTACTGCCTCAGGCCGCGGCAGGCGGGGTCGTCGGTTCGGCGGTGCGGCTGTATTCGGCGTTGACGCGCTGGGCTTCTTCGAGCTGGTCCTCGAGGATGACGATGCGGCAGGCGGCCTCGATGGGGCCCCGCGGTCGACGAGTTCCCGGGCGCGGGCAGCGATGCGCAGTTGGTAGCGGAAGTAGCGGCGGTGTCCGCCGGCGGAGCGGAGCGGGGTGATCAGGCGGGCCTCTTCGATGGCGCGGAGGAAGCCCTGGGTGGTGCCGAGCATGTCGGCAGCTCGGCCCATGGTGTAGGCGGGGTAGGCATCGTCGTCGAGACGGCCGAACGAATCGTCTGCTGTCATCGCACCTCACTGCGAAACAGGTGGAGGAAAGGGGTCAGAACGCGGGGAGGGGCCCTGGTGCGTACGACACCAGGGCCCCGAAGGAACTGCTACACCATCTGCCGGCCCTCAGTACTGCGCCGGCCTTCTGTGTCCGCAGACCCGACCGAGATGCTGTCGGGGGTGCGGGGATCGCGGATGCGTGACCGGAGACCACCTCACTATCGATGTCCTGCGGTACCCGGGCTCAACTTCCGCCCGGGCGATCCTGATGGCGCCCGATTCCTCCGTTCTTCCCTCGGTCCTACCAAACGGGAACTTGTACTGCTGGTACTCGTACTGCCGGTACTGCTGTACTGCGAATCACTTGTACTGCTCGTGACCTCACTCAAGCGCCACGCTTCGGCAGCCAGCCCCGTCGCCCATCTTGCATCTGCTCTGGCTTAGAACCCCACTGCCGAACCTCCCGGTGCGCGCGTCCGCAGCCGACGCCTTCACCTAGGTACCGCTCACTGACTTCACTGCTGGGTACTGCACTTACGGGTACTGCCACTGCGTTAACCGCGGTACTGCTACTGCTCACGGCGGCCCCTGATCACTGCGGGCCACCCGGTCCGGTCGTCAGTCCCGTCGCCGTCCTGCAACAACCCTGGCTTCGGAACTCCACCACCGCACCGTCATGCGTACTGCGACTGCGGGTACTGCTGCCCGGCAGTTCGTCTCTGCCAGGCCCTGCGGTCTCTCTGGGCTACGAGAGAAACCATAGCCACGCCACCGCCCAATGTCTACTCCAGCCGACATAGATTTTCGCGCGTTCGACAGTGAGGTAATCGACCTCGAACAGCGACACGGGCAGGGCGCAAGGCAGTCATCGCCGGGTTAACCACCGCAGGCCGGGGCACAAGCACCGCACGGAGGGCCCGGCATCGACGAGCGAGACCAGGGTGACCTGATGGACACGATGAGCGTCACCGTCACAACCGCCCGCTCCTCCACATCCCTCGCCGGCGCCCGCGAGAGCGCCCGGCACTTCCTCGAAGATCTCGTACCGGCGATCGCAGCCGAGGCTGCAGACACCGTGGTTCTGGTCGTTTCCGAGCTCGTCACCAACGCCCTGCGCCACGGCGGCGGCACCTGCGCCCTGGACCTGACGGCGCACCCGGACAGCATCGAGGTGGCGGTGCACGACAGCAGTCCGCGGTCCCCCCGCATGCGCACCCCCGACCTGAACGGCGGCACCGGAGGATTCGGCTGGCCCATGGTCAACCGCCTCGCCCACGCCACCGCCGTGACCCGCCAGGCAACTGGCGGCAAGACCGTAAGCGCCCTCCTCGCCCGGTAGCGCCAACGCGCCGCCGCCAACCGGGGTGACCGCTCTCCCCAAGGCCAAACTCGCCGATGGCCGCTGTACCACGTGTCGGCCGCCCTGCCCCACGGGTACGTCCTCGCGACCACCTCAGCTCACTGGGCCGGCTCCCGCCGCAGGGGGCCGCGATGGCCCGGAAGGTCCCGAAGTTCCGGAGCTGCCGCTGCGGGTCGCCGCCTCAGGCTGCGGCGCCGGTCCCGGCCGCTCACACCCGCGAGACCAACGGACACCGCCTCGTCCCCAGAGTCGGCCGTGCGGCACTCGCCGAGTCGGGCGCCGGTCCATGGTCATCGGATCCGGTGCCCTCTATAGCCTCGTCGCGTGCGCTGACGGTCACGATCCTGATGAGGCGCAGGGGTCGGATTTGTGGGTTGGCGAAGGGGTCGGTGTCGGGGTGGGACTCGGTGTTGGGGTGGGACTCGGGGTCGGGGTGGGGCTCGGGGTGGGAGAGGTGTCCGTCGAAGGGCTGGAGGAGGGGAAGCCTTGAATGGGCCCGTTCGGGGCGGGGATCCAGGAGTTCGGCTGGTGGGCGAATGCCGCCGGCTGCATGGTTCCGCCGCCCTGGACATCGCCCGGGTCGGTGGCCCGGCTCTGGCCCTGTGGGCAGCCGCCGGATGCCCCGGAGAACAAGTCCCCCGTCAAGACCGCGGTCAGCGCCAGGGCGGCCACTGCGGTCGCCGCCGCCGACGGCCGTAACGCGGGACGCAGCACAAGGCCTTTCCCCCGCCGCCACAACGACCCGCCCGGGTTGGCAGCGCCCGCCGGGGTGTGCGGGCTTGGCACCCGTGTGGCTGCCCCGTGGGCCTGTTCGGCCGTCCGGCGGGCGCGGTGCAGGAGTTCGTCGGCGTCGAGCTGGGCCTGGGCGCGTACGCGCGCGGCTTCGGCTTCCGCGCTCGTACGGATGTGGTCGGCCTCGAATCGGGCGCGCTCGCGGACGGCTTCGGCTTCCTGACCGGCATCGTCCAGGGTCTGCCGCACCGTGGCCCGCAGGCGCTTGTTCGCCGGCTGGGCCTGGCGCTGGAGCAGTTTCACCTCTCGCCAGCGGCCGCGCCAGTCATCAACGAGCACGGGGTCAGCCCGGCACCCGGCGGCGGCGCGCGGATCCAGGTCCCGGGGGGCGGTGAGTACCCGGACGAATTCGAGCAGAGCCTCCAGCGAGGTGAACCGCTTGCCGGACAGCATCTCGTTGAGTCCAGCCTTGGTCAGCCTCGGCCTCACCGAGGCACTGGCCATGACCGAGTAAGCCGGCGCGCCGTGGTCGATATGAAGCCGGTTCAGCTCCTGCGTGAACGCGCGCAGCGCGTCCTCGAACGCGGCGATCGCGGTGGCATCGTGCGGCTCGATCCCGGGATCTGCGTGTGTCACCGGATCACCCCCCTTGTCCGGAAACCCACGCTAGAGCGCCCGGCGCCGTACGTACGCGGAATCCGCCGAACGATGCCGAACGCTTGGCGGCGTCCGATTTCAGGGCGGGCTCCCGTGCCCAGCGATGACTGTTGTCCGGGTCCATCCGGGCCCGTACGGATCACTAGGAACCCGCCCGGACGACCGCTCTCCTGGAGACATGACCCACACCGACGCGACACCCCAAACACCCGAACCCGCACCTCCCGCACGGCAGGAGCCGGCCGCACCACCCGAAGCAAACCGGTACGGGAACGGCGACAGCGTCGTGCTGATCGCTCTCCTCGCCACGTGCGCGGTCATCTACCTCGCCGTCGGGGATACCGGCTTCGCCGGCGTCATCAGCGCCGTCGCCGGCCTCTACGGCACCTGGCGCGCCCGCCGCTGACCTACCCCGGTGATTTTCGGGGGCACTTCCAACGACGCGGCGCCTGCGGCGCGGCAACCACCGACGCCCACCGAAGGGCGGATGTGCCGGACGGTGATGAAATCGAGGGCGGCGCGGGGGAAGCAGTCGCGAGTGGCGTAGCAACCTGTTTCAGGTGCCGGGCCGGGGAGGCCTGGCCAAAGCAGCCGACCCGCTGGTGACTCGCTGGTGACGCCACTATCGTCCGCTCGTTGACCGTTTATGAAGAAGATCATGGCGCCCCATGCGCTCGTCCCCGCCAGGGTCACCGTACTTGCCCCTGCAATGGGCTCCCGAGCCCGGCGTCTGGCCACGGTCGCGGCCGCCCTCAGCGCCTTCGTGCTCCCCCTTGTCAATGCCGCCCCGGCCCAGGCGGTCACCCGGGAGGTCCACCTCTCCTACATCAGCAAGGACGGCCTCGGAAACACCAAGTACGACGTCCGCTTCAACGGCACCGTCCGGGCCAACGGCCCGACCGGCTACATCGTCGACGGCGAACTGGACGCCTACTGCGCTTCCGGCACCGCGACCACCCAGTATGCGGCCCTCGACTACCACGGCGCCGGCGACGCCTGGGGCCACAAGCCCCGTGCCTGCGACGACCTCCCCGAACACTTCCACTTCACCGGAACGCGCAAGAAGGGAGCAAAAATCGAACTCGTAGTCGGCGCCACCAGCAAGGTCGGGAACCTCTACGGGTGGGGCAACACGGTCTCCTACGACATCGGCACCAAATAGGAGGGTGCTCCGTCCCCGGCGTCGCAGCTGATCACAAATCCAGGCCACCACCCTGGTACTTCAAGCACGAAGGCGGCCGCTCCCAGGGCTGCCGGCGACCGGTGCGCCGAGCGAGGCCAGCGCGCCGATCAGGCCGGCGTCGAATCCGACGCGCGATCGGGCCGCGCTGACGGCTGGCCTCTCGTGTCATAGGCGCAGCCCCCACCCTCGCTGATATGCCCTCAGCGCGGGCCGTCCACCGGGACCGCGAAGCCCTGCCTCCTGGAGCGGAGGCAGGGCTTGGTGTCCTGTTGTGGCGCTGTGCTGATCGAGGCGGAGGCTCAGCGGCGGTACATCACGTACAGCTTGTTGTCGTGGGAGGCCGCGGCCGGCTCGTCCATCGGTTTGGCCGCGCCCTGACCGCCGACGTGCTGGAGGCCGCTCCAGTTGGTGGCTTCGGTGTAGGTCGCGGCCCGCAAGGTGCCGTCCATCGCGCGGAGGAAGATCCACGTTTTGCCGCCGTGGGCCGCGAGGGCTGGGCCGTGTGTGATGCGCCAGGAGCGGGTCCCATCGGATGAGGGCCCATCGCGCCAGCTGTCATGACCGTGCGAGACGCTCAGCGCAAGGGTGTTGTCTGTCCCGCGGGCGATGCGCCACACCTGGCCGCCGTTTTCGTGGGTGGCCATCGCTACGGGACTGTCGACCGCCCAGTCGAGGTTGGACCGGTGGCCTCCCCGCCAGCCGTTGCTGTTGAGGGTGTGGTGCCAGACCGTGCCGTCGGCACCGATGTGTGTCAGCCACAGCCAGCCCGGGTGCGCTGCCATCGACGGCGCGTAGGACGACCCGGCGTTGAGCTTGGTGTGGTCGGTCCAGCCGCCCGAATCCGTGAAGCTGCGCCAGTACAGGCCGCCGTCCGTACCGGTGACGGCGTAGAACAGCTTGCCGTGGGCCGCGCACAGTGCGGGGGCGTGGTAGCTCGCGTCTCCCCCGAGCTGCTTGGGCGCTTTCCATTCGCCGTTTTCCAGTCGTGTCCACAGCACCTGCTGGCCGCGGTCGACGAAGGCGGCGTAGAGCTTGCCGTTGTACGAGGCCAGCGCGGGAGGGGTGTTGCTCTCCCACGGCAGCGCGAGGGGCGCGCTCCAGCTGTCGCCGGTGCGGACGGCGTACTCGAGGGTGCCGGTGGGGAAGGGCACCAGGTCACCGGTGTACCTCACCCTCAGGGCGTGGTGGCCGTCGCCGTTGAACTGCCAGTCGATGGTCTTGCGGTGGGCGAGGAGGGCCAGGTCGTACTGGTTCATGATGATCATCCGTGTGCACGACACGTCGTCGTCGTTACGGGCGTGGACGGCGACCCAGGCAAACATGCTGGCGATTTCCGCCAGGATGCCGGTGACCATCTGCGTGTATCCGCCGCCGGGCAGCATCCCGGCCAGAGCCCATCCCCAGTGGCTGAACACGTACTCACTGAACTTGACGAGTACTTCCTGCAGGGCCTTGGCCCAGTCCGGGGGGCTCTGATCGGCTTCCCAGGAGGACATGGTCAGCACGAGCCCCTCGCTGGCAAAGCCCTCGAAGATCGTGCGATGCGCGTCGTTGAAGGTGCCGGACTCGCCGGTCTTCATCTTCCCGAACTCCTGCGAGATGAATCCGGGACCTGCCTGCTTGTCACTGGCGACTGACGAGGTCCAGTAGATCTCGTCCCTGCCACCCCACTGGTCACCCACCGCCCGCACACAGCGGAAGCTCTCCAACTCCAGCTTCATCCAGACCGCCGCTGCCGCCGGGGCAGCCGCGGCCTGCTTTTCCTCTCCCTCCGTACCTGCGACCGCGGCCGCCGCGGCCGCAGAGGGCTGGACAACGGTGGCGCCGAAGCCGAAGTCGGCCAGGCCCCGCACGAAGGAGTCACTGTCAGCAGATCCGCCGGCCGCCAAGGTCTCGCGGCTGACGACCGAGGTGTTCGACCGCGCCGCATGCTCCTGCCCCAGCGCCGGCAAGACGTCCTTGAAGTCGTCGAGCCTAAACCCGGTGGTCTGCGACAGGCGGGAGATGACCGGGGGCACCACGGCCACCTGGCTTCCCAGCGCCTGCACCGCCTCCCGGTACACCCCGCCCCAGTCCTTGATCTCCCGCTCGGGCAGGACCGCCCCCAGCACATCCAGCAGACGCTGCTCCAGCTCCGTGACCGTCTGCCCGCGCCGCAGCCGGTCCGCGGCATGAAGCGACGCCCCGATCAGCACGTTCGCATGCCCCTGTGTCGCCCATCGCGCCGCTCGCGGATCCTTCGACGCCCCCATCAGCGATCCACGTACCCGCTCCAGACGCTGCTCCGGAGTCGCATCCCCAGCACCGCTCATGAACGTCCCACCCTCCTGCCGAGAGGCCCGCCATAAAGGCGGACCGATCCAGGGATGGACGCTATGGGCACAAACAGGGTTCTTGGGAGCCACAGTGCGTGAACAGACAGATAAAGGGCCGAAAGACACCCTCGTGCTGAGAGGGGATTCGCCGCTCCACCTCTTCCAGCCACGTGACCGGATCCGAGCCTTGCCGGCTTTCCATGATCACGCCAGGCTAACGGCCCCGACAGAGCGCTCACCTCTCGCAGGAACGAGCGCCGACGCCCATTCGGTGATGTGGCCGCAGGCCTCGACAGGAGAAGCATTCATGAATCCAGAATTCGACGTAGCCAACGGCAACGCCTCCAAGTCCGGCTCCGCCGATCTCCAAGCGGTCGAGGTCACCGCCGACGAGGCAATCCAGCAGATCCCCGCCACGATCACCCTGCCCGAGGCACCGGCCGCCGCCGACGCCCGCGATAAGCTCCTGCAGGCCATCGCCGCCGAGGCAGAGGCGGTCACGAACACGCACCGGGGGCAGGCATCCGCGGCCCTGGAATCACTCGCCCGCGCCTACGCCCTCCTCATCACCGGCACCGCCCTCGCCCCGGCCGGCGAACTCGCCGCCATCCCGCTCACCACCAGGGCCGGCGGCCACCAGGTCGGCCTCTGCCTCGAACTCGAACCCTAAGGACGCTGGCCAGGGTGGCGAAAGGAGGCCGCCGCCCGGCCCAGGAGCTGCATCCGCCGGCCCCAGCCGCATCGGCCTCGTTCATCCCCACGCCGAATGCGATGCCGCCGACCGCCAGAAGGCATCCGCTGGTTCGGGGGCGCGAGAAGGACCTGATGGTCGAAAGGTTCGCCCGCGACGGCATCCCCCAGATGGACACACTCACGTTGACCGGTGCGAGCCGGCCAGAGTGCACCAAGGCGTCCGAGCGGCTGGGACGGGATGCGTGGGCCCGCCCGGTCGTCGGGATGCGCGGCCGCGACGTCTTCCACATCACCACCGAAGAGCAGCTGGAGGAGGCGGCCCGCTTCTACGAGAACGCGGGGCAGGGCTGGCTGAGCGCCTGGGATGCCGACAACTTCACGCCCGGCGGCGAGCGGACCCAGTTCCGCGCGGCGGTCCTCGACGGGCGGGTCATCCAGGCCTACGAACGCGTGCAGAGCGATCCGGACGCACCGTGCAACATATCCCAAGGCGCCACCACCGTCGCCGTCAAGTACGTTTGCAGAAGCTGGACTTCTATCTCCGTCATCCTGACTACTGTTC
Source organism: Streptomyces sp. cmx-11-4 (assembly GCA_049998195.1). Taxonomy (GTDB): domain Bacteria; phylum Actinomycetota; class Actinomycetes; order Streptomycetales; family Streptomycetaceae; genus Streptomyces. The sequence continues at coordinate 57,969 of JAEBET010000020.1, read as the reverse complement.
ACGTTTCGCGTCCCGGCCACCGAGGACGCGGAGAGGGCGGGGTGGCCGGTCTCGCTGGCGAAGTTCCCGCTCGGGCAGTGGACCGCCGACGCCCGCCGCTTCTACAGCCGCAACGCCATGGCCGAGGGAACGCGTCGCCCAGCTGGAGAAGCTCGGCATGGTCTGGTCCCACTTCGACGTCGCCTGGGCGAAGGGCCTGGCCGCCGCGCGCAGGTGGGCCGCCGAGCACGGGCACCTCCTGGCGCCGCTGGACGCGCCTTCCAGCGCGCTCGGGTGGGGATCTGGCTGAAGACGCCCGGGTCGCTGCGCGGGAAGGCGCAGGAGATCGAGCAGCGGCGTGCCCAGGGGCTGCCGGTGGAATGCTCGGCGGGGGCGATGACGCGGGAGCGGCGCGAGCAGCTGGAGGAGATCGACGCCTCCTGGTGCCCGGCGTGGCCGGTGACCTGGCAGCGCTGCTTCCACCTCGTGCGGCTGCACTTGGACGGCGTTGAAGCGCTGCCGGCCATGGCGGGCGAGGTCGTGCGCCCGGGCGAAGACCTCGGCCGATGGGTCACCTCGGTCCGGCACGGCTGGCACCAGCTCACCGGCGTGCAGCAGTGGATGTGCGAACAGGTCCTCGGCATCGAGCCCGCGACCGAGGACGAGAAGCCGAAACCGTGGACCAGCCAGGCGGACAAGTGGGCGATGCACTACGTCGCCGCCGAGCAGTTTTTCAAGCGCGAGGGACACCTGACGGTGCCCCGCAAGCACGTCGAAACCATCACCCTCGGCGGGGCCGGCAGCGAGGGCCAGGCGCAGCGGGACGTATCGCTGAAGCTCGGGACGTGGGTCGATAACCAACGCCGCCGAGCCGCCGCGCTGACGCCCGAGCGGGTGGAACAGCTCTCCAAGGTCGGGATGAGGTGGGCGTGATGGGCGTCGTCATCACCGCAGTCACCGCACTCACCGTCGGCTCCCTGCTCGGGCGCCTGCACCCGTGGCAGCGTCTAGGCGACTGGGCGTCCTATCTGGTCCGCTTCACCGGGCCGTGGGTCCGATGCAACGCCAGCCGCCAGCCCGTCGTCGTCCTGGCCCCCGTCCTCTCAACGGCGAGTGAACCGATGCCTGCCCGTCGCGCCGTGGGGTGATGAGTACCCAGGTCGAGTCTGCGAGTGAAGTTTCCCCGTGGTCAGGACACCGGCCGCGCCGATCGCCCGGCTCAGCCCTTCGGCCGACTCCGCGATGTCGATCAGCCGGTACGCCTGCGCCCTGCTGATCCCGGGTTCGGCTTGCGCGTACTCACCCCACCCGCCGCTATGCCCAAGCGGTATCCACACCCGCGCCCAGCGCGCGTCCCGTACCCGCTGCGCACCTATGCCGGGTCTTCGGTGGTCACCTGGCGTTTGGTGAACCGGTGCCACCAGTGGTGGCGTCGGGGATGCACTGCGCGACCCAGCCGGAGGCCGATCAGCAGGTAACCAATGACGGCACCCGTGGTGTTGAGCAGAACGTCATCGACGTCGAAGGCGCGCCCGGTAATGAGGGCGCCTTGGACGAGTTCGACGAGGATCATCACGAGAGCGGTGGCCGCCGCTACGCGGACCAATCCTCGCGTTCGGGGTACCAGTACCGGCAGCAGCACACCGAACGGTATCCCCATCACGATATTGCCGCCGAGCTGCTTGACTGTGTCAGCGGCCGTGGGCTGCACCAGATAAGCACGGATGGAGTCACCAGGGCGCAGGTTAGTGTGCGTCAACGGCACGGATGCTGCCGAGGATTCCAACGTCAGCCGGGCCAGAACCACCGCAAATGCGACCGTCCCCGCGAAGGCCAGGATCATGGCCAGCACCCGGCCGAGCGTAGACAGGGGAGGTTCTCCGGGAACCCGCTCCCCAGAATCCTTCGCGTTTTTGTTACGCAGGACTATCCGCGCCATTACGAGCTCCCAGCCAGGGGTAGTTTGCTTGGACATTCCGATACCCGAGCTGTAGAGCGGCGCGCTTCGCAGCGGTTCACGCAGGGACCGTACGTGTCCGTACAAGTCGTCTCGCCCAGGAGACGGTGGGCGGGCATGGGCGCAACAGCGCGTCGTCGGGTACCTCAGAGACCGTGGCGGACATTGACCACCGACGGATCAGTTTTGATTGTGTCATGGCCGGGTTCGCTGGCGCGACGCCCGGTGGTTTTGGTCTTTGCTGTTGGCGACCTCAGCCGGCGGCCCAGCCAGTGGCGACGGGATCACGCCCGGCTCGTGCACGCGTCAGGATGCCGCAAGGTCGCTGCCGCCTTCGACGAGCCTCAACTGGGCCCCGTGTGACGCTGGGGGTCGCGGTCCCACGGCATCGAGACCGAACTGGTCGGCGAACTCCGGCCTAGGGAAGGACCCGGAGCGCGCGGCGACCTGGTGGCGGAACAGCCGGAGGCGGTCGCCCCGTACAGCCAACAGCCAAGAACGCTGAACCTGACCGGCGAGGCTTCCCCTTCATGCTCTCGGCCGACAGCCCAGAACAACTACGCCTCAGGCTCCACCCCGATAGGCGGGACATCCGAATCTCGCTCAAGGTCGAGCAGGCGGCCGACGAGGAGTACGGCAGCGTGACCCTCGACAACAGCAACGACCGCAACAGCTGCCATAACGGACCTGGCTACCCCATAGCCCGAAGCGAGCAACACTGTCGGCATTCTCCAACCGGACCCCCTTGATGCCCCTTGGCCGAACCGCCCAGCCATCGGGTTTCCCTGCGGCGTGAGAGAGGCGCAGGTTCCTATCAGCGGTGGATCTTGGCTAGTTCGGCGTTGAACTGGGCACCGATGAGCAGGGCGAGGTTGGACAGCCAGACCCACACCAGGAAGACGACGATCCCGGCGAGGGAGCCGTACAGCCGATTGTAAGAGCCGACCTGCGAGGCATAGAGAGCGAAGCCAGCGGAGGCGGCGAGCCACAGGGTCATGGCCAGAGCGTCTCCCAGCAGTCTTTGCCGCACGCCGCGCGTCTGAGCCGGGCCCGAGCGGAACAACACCAGCACCAGGACGGCGACCAGGCCCAGCAGGAGTGGCCACTTCACTACGTTCCACGCGGTGCCGGCCATGCTGTCCATGCCCACGATCCGGCCGAGGGCGGGGGCCGCTTCGGCGGTCAGGATGAGCACCAGGGCGCTGGTGACCAGGAGCGCCAGCAATACCAAAGCGGTGATCACCAGTCGTGGTGCGGTCCTCCATGCGGGGCGGAGGTCCTCGACGCCGTGCATGGCGTGCAGGGCTCGGCGGAAGACTCCCAGGTAGCTGGAGGAAGACCACAGAGCGCCGATCGTGCCGAAGACCGCCAGTCCCCAGGCAGCTGTGCGCTGGTCGGCCATGCTCCTGAGCGTGCTGTGCATTACCGGGCGTGACTCGGCCGGAACAACAGCGATCACATTGCTGATGAGGTTCTCCGTGGCCGAGGGGCCGGCGATCCCGATCAGCGAGACCGTGACCAGGAGGGTGGGGAAAAGCGCGAGCACCGCGTAATAAGTGAGCGAGGCGGCGCAGTCCGTCAGATTGTCGTTCCACACCGATGCTGGTGTCCGCCGCAGCGCGGTGCCGATGTCATGCCGACCGGGCAGGTTACGCGCATACGTCGTTGCGGCATGCGGTGTGCAGGAGGGGGTGCTCCGGAGCTGGCCGATGGGGTGCAGCCGGCACCGTCCGGCTTCAGCGCAGGTGTCGGCGAATTGCTCACCGCACTGCCTTCCACTCGTACCCAAGGTCCACCGCTCTTGTACGTAGGTACTCCGACGCGCCCCTGACCAACGTTACGGGTACTGGAGCACGGTGAGCCGCATCGCGCATGCGTGCAGGCCTGGTAGGGGTTACCGGACACGGGCCTTGACCCCGGATTTTGGACACGTCTATGCGGCTTTGGCCAGGTAGTTGTCGCTGCTTGGAAGCCGTTCTCGTAGGCGATCGGAGGATGTATCGCCGGACCAGTCCCAGCGGTTCCGCTCGCCTGGGCGCGGCCGAGCGGCGCCGGGAGGAGTGCGTCCCGAGGCGGGGCCCATGTGTCGCTAATCTTGCGGCGGGCCGGTGGGGGCGTTCTCGATGGTGAGTATTTGGTCCGTGCCGGTCAGGGTGAGCAGACGGGCAAGCTGGCGTGGCAGCGGACCCTCCAGCCGCAGATCGCAGGTGTCGTTGACGGTGAGAAGCAGGTCGAACTCGCCCGCACACTGCACCACCCGCAGCCCGTCGGCGTCGGGCAGGACAGTCACTGTCGTCTCCAACAACGCCTCCTCCAGCCCACGACACCGATCTTGACATCCCGTTTGCCGGACTTGCGAGCTACTTCACCAGGCCACCCGGTGGCTTCTCCAGCACAGATGAAGGCGTACACGCGGTCGACGGAGGGCAGCTGGCTCGTGCCAGGGCCTTGGGAGCCCGCCCCGGGGGCTCGGGGTTCTTGGGGCGGGCCGTGTCCCCGCCCCGCCAACGAGGTCCAGCAGGATCGGTTCCGCAACCGGCAACGGTGCGGCGGCAACGGCTCCGTCTGGCGGAACGAGTCAGCCTGCGCTCTTCCGAAGGGCCGCCTGGCCTCCCCGGCCGCAGAAAGGCAGGCGGCCTGGATCGATCAGGCCAAGCGTAGGACAGCGTTGATGATCTTCCCGTCAGGAAGAGGGGTGATGCCGACGTGTTCGGCCAGCTGTTGAATGAGAGGCCATCCGTATCCGCCCAGCCTGCCGGGGCTGCTCGGGTGGAGAGCAGGCGTACGCGAGCTCGCGTCGCCAACCGACAGGTGTAAGGCGTTGTCCGTGATGGCGATACGGAAGAGGGTGAGCCCGGCGCCATGCCGTAGTGCGTTGGTGACGAGTTCCGTGGTGAATCAGCGCGTCCGCGGCGACGACGCTGTCCAAGCTGATGCCCGCCCGCTCCAGCAGCTCGCCGACGCTGCGGCGGGTTGCGGCTGGCGTGACAGCGATCGCCTGGTCGCCGTCTTCCCGGCGACCGGAGCCGGGAGCGCCGTCGGCTGCCGGCACGTTCATAGGGTGATCGCCTGCCCTCGGTCGGGAAATTCATGCCGTCCCCAACCCGTTCGGCTGCGGCGTAGTGATCAGCATGCCAGCGCGGACGGTGCCGCTCGACAGGATTGATCACTGCGGGAGATGACGCCGACCTCCCACCACGGATGAGGGCCGCGCAGGTGCGCGGCCCTCATGGGGTGTGTCCGTTCCCGTCGGGCGGCCGGGCTGGCTTGCGTTGTCCGGTCGCCCGCTACCGGCCGGCTGGGATGCCGAGCCGGGCGGTGCCGTCCGGCTGCTCGGGAAAGGGGTTAGGCCGGGGTGATGTTCTCGGCCTGGGGGCCCTTCTGGCCCTGGGTGACGTCGAACGTCACGACCTGGCCCTCCTGGAGCTCGCGGAAACCCGAGGAGTTGATCGCCGAGTAGTGGGCGAAGACGTCCGGGCCGCCACCCTCCTGGGCGATGAAGCCGAAGCCCTTCTCGGCGTTGAACCACTTCACAGTTCCCGTAGCCATATCTGATGCCTTCCAGTCGATGAACACCTCCCGCACACTGCGGAAGGCGGAGGTGATCGCCCTGGTTCCTGCGGCACAGCACAGCAAAACACCCACGCCAAAAGCGTGGGCAAAGGGAACTTCCGAACCACGACAGCTGACGCAGACGCTACACGCAAGCACACCCTGCCACCAGAGAAAACGACCCGTATGCCACACCCTCGACAGGGGTACACGGGACCCGCCGTTACGCGGCGGGCACTCCCGTGTCAGGCCGCGGCCGCCGGGCCCTGCGATCCGGTGGCACGCCGGTGCTCGGCGTTGACGCGCTGGGCTTCCTCGAGCTGGTCTTCCAGGATGACGATGCGGCAGGCGGCCTCTACTGGGGTGCCCTGGTCGACGAGTTCACGGGCGCGAGCTGCGATGCGCAGCTGGTAGCGGGAGTAGCGGCGGTGACCACCCGCCGAGCGGAGCGGTGTGATGAGGCGGGCTTCTCCGATGGCGCGGAGGAAGCCCTGGGTGGTGCCGAGCATTTCTGCTGCCCGGCCCATCGTGTAGGCGGGGTAGTCGTCATCGTTGAGACGGCCGAAGGAGTCGTCTGCGGTCACTGCACCTCTCTCATCGAGCGTACGGAGGGGCCCTGGTGCCTATGGCACCAGGGCCCCGAAGGAACTGCTACACCATCTGCCGGCCCTGGTACTGCGCCGGCCTTCTGTTTCCGCGCGCCTGGCTCGACTGCTGCCCGAGGCGCGGGGATCGCGGTTGCTTGACCGGAGACCACCTCACAAACGATGTCCTGCGGTACCCGGGCTTCAAACTGCCGACCCGGGCGATCCTGATGGCGCTCGGCTCCTCCGTTCTTCCCTCGGTGATCAACTATCTACCTGCGGGGGACTGCGTACTGCTGGTACTGCTCAACTGCGGGTACAGCTGTTATTGCGAACTACTCCGTGACCTGACCGAGCGCCACTCTCCGGCAGCCAGCCCCGTCGCCCATCCTGCACCTGCTCTGGCTTAGAACCCCACTGCCGAACCTCCCGATGCGCGCGCCCGCAGCCGACGCCTTCACCGAGGTACTGCTCACTACTTCACTCCTGGGTACTGCTGTACTGCGAACTGCAAGTACTGCACTTACTGCTGTACGGCGAACCGCTTGGTACTGCACGTGACCTGCCCGAGCGCCACGTTTCGGCAGCCAGCCCCGTCGCCTGTCCTGCGTCTGCTCTGGCTTAGAACCCCACCGCCGAACTTCCCGGTGTATGCGCCCACACTTCGACGCGTTCACCGAGGTACCACTTACTGACTTCACTGCTGGGTACTGCGAACTGCGGGTACTGCCATTGGGTTAACTGCGGTACTGCTCTCGGCGGCCCCTGATCACTGCGGGCCACCCGGTCCGGTCGCCAGTCCCGTCGCCGACCTGCACAAACCCTGGCTTCGACACTCCACAACCGCACCGCCCTACGCACTGCAACTACAGGTACTGCATGTACTGCTGCCCGGCCGTCCGTCTCTGCCAGGCCCTGGCCCTGCGCTCTCTCTGGGCTACGAGAGAAACCATAACCACACCACCACGCAATGTCTACTCCGGCCATCACAGATTTTCGTCCGTTCGTCGGAGAGGTAATCGACCATGGTCGGGTAGGCAGTAGGTCGACGCGCACGACGGTCGTCGCCGGGTCAAGCCGCGCAGGCCAGGACACAAGCGCCACGCACGGCGCCGGCCCTCTCGCTGGAGGTCATGGATGGGCAGCGCCGGGTTCGGCTCCGCTGGCGCCATCGGTGACCCGCGCCACTCCTGGGCCGGCCGGCCCGCGCCGTCACAGCAACCGGTCCGAATTGACCTATCAGGCATTTTCCTGGGGGCAGACCTCGGCCAAGAGCTCAAGCAAATGGGCGCTCACCAGCTCAGGCTCGCCCCGCCGTACCCAGGTGTAGACGGCAACCCGCGCCAAGGCGTCTGCATGCCGCAGAACGTACCCGTCTACCAGCCCACGCGAACGGGACTGCCGTACTTGGATCTGCCGGGGCTTTCCGTCCCCCTCGGCCAGGACCTCGACGACCTGACACTCCGGACCATCACGAAACTGATACACCCAGCACGTCCGCATGCGGACCATTGTTTCCAGCACCATGGCAGCCCGGCGCCGGACACCCTCCAGGCCGCGCCGGATCACCGTCCTGGGCTCCGCTCATGACCGCCCCATTCATATGGGCCGACGACCGCCGGAGTCGCCCGGCACACGGCCAGCTCGCGCAGCCTCCCCTGGACCGGGGTGTGGATCGCGAGGCAGAAGCAGCGCCACGACCGGCTGTCGCGCTGCCTTACCCGTGTGGCAAGAGCCTGGCCAGCATGGTTACAGGAGGCGGCCGGCCGGGGCCCCGCCGGGATCGTCGGCCAGCCCTATCGTGACCTTCACTCGCTTGCCCACGGGCTCGCGCCGCACCTCGAAACTGCGGCACACCGCCATCGCGATCTCCAGGCCGTGTTGCCCGATGCGGCTCGGATCAGCCGGGCTCACCGCGGGCAGCTGCGCGGCGGTATCCCACACGCTGATCTCCACGACACCGTCGCGGACCTCCAGCTCCAGCAGACACGGCCCGGGCGCGTATGTGTAGGCGTTGGTCACCAACTCGCTGACGACCAGCTCCACCATGCTCATCGCACGGTCCGACACCGGAAGCCCGTGAACGGCCTGCACCGCGGTCATGAAACTGCGGGCAGCACCCCTGGCCCCAGCGATCGGTTCACTGCCGTCCAAGGCCATCGCAGACACGATCGGCCGGCTGACCAGCGACTCACACTCGCCTTGGGGCACCACAACAGTCATACCGCCACCCTCATCCCGAGCAAGCCACACGGCTGCTTCCAGCCGGATACCCCGAAACGGCAGCCATACACAAGAGCACATAACGAAGATCCGACCGCCCCCTCCCTCCGAACGAAGCCGATCCGAACCGAGCCCCTGAACTGCACCTTCCACGGCGCCCCAGGCGACACCGGCCGACCGAGTCAGCAGTGGACGCGCCCTTCACCGTCGCCGTCCTGTAGACCGCACCGATCACGTACGGATGGCCCCGCGACCAAGGAGCCCAGGGCACTCATGCGAGCCCACCCGGGCAGACGGCCTGACACCAAGCAGCCCGCCGTCCGGAGGCCGGGTGGGCGGGCTGCGTTCACACCGAGTCATTACGCGCGGCCGCGAGCGCGAAGGGCTTGGTTGTCAGGGGTGGCGATGGCGTCGGTGATCAGGTTGCTGGTGATCGAGCGAGTGTGGGCGACGTCGCCCGCGACGGACCCACGGGGCGATGCAGGTCGCCCGACCCGTGCGGGGCGGCGGGGCGGGGCTCAGCCCAGCACAGACACCCCGGTAGGTGGCGTTTAGCTTGTTCTACCTTCCAGACGTGGGTCGGAGGCGGTCATTCGTAGGATCGTCGGGCCCAGGGGTTCCGGGTATGGCTATGAGCTTGTCGCCGTCTGATGTCTCAAATGACGTGGCCGCCCGGAGCCCCGCGACGACTCGACCGCTAATTGGGATGCGCCTTGATCGCTGCGTAGGACAACATCGGCGAGGTCGTCTGCGGGACTGCAGTTGGACGACGAGCTGGCGGAGGTGTCGTGCCCCAGATCTGGGCCGGCGTGGACATCGGCAAGGAACCACCACTGCGTGGTGATCGACGCGGAAGGCGAACGCCTACAGTCGCGGCGAGTCCTGAACGACGAGGCCGCGCTATTAGAACTGATCAGCGACGTACTGCCTATCGCCGAGGACGTTCTCTGGGCGGTGGATATCAACCACGGCGGGGCCGCCTTGCTCATCGGCTTACTGCTCGGCCACGACCAGCCGATGGTCTATCTCACCGGCCTGGCCGTTCATCAGGCATCGGCGTGCTCCGGCCAGGCGACGAGATAGCCGTGGACCTCAAGATCCTCGTCAGGCGCCGCACCGACCTCGTCAACGACCGCACCCGTCATATCAACCGGCTCCGGGTGCAACTCCTGGAGATCTGCCCGGCCTTGGAACGATCGTTGAGTCTGACGAACAAGGGTCCGGTCCTGTTGCTGACCGACTATCAGACGCCGGCTGCCATCCGCCGCAGCGGCGCCAAGCGCATCGAGACCTGGCTCAAGAACCGCAAGGTCAAAGGTGCTGCCGCGCTTGCCCAGGTGGCTGTCGAGGCGGCCCAGGCCCAGCACACCCCGCTGCCTGGCGAAAGGCTGGCCGCGTCGATGGTGGCTCGCCTAGCAAAGGGGGTGATGGCCCTCGAGGAGGAGATCGCCGAGCTTGATGCCCTCATCGAGGCCCGGTTTCAGGAACACCCGCACGCCGACGTGATCCGCAGCACGCCCGGCATGGGTGCCATGCTCGGGGCCACTTTCATCGCCGCCACCGGCTGCGAGATGGAAGCCTTCGGGACGCCTGACCGGCTCGCCGCGTTCGCAGGCCTGTCGGTCGCCGTCGCCGTCGCGGCCGCGGCCGCGGCCGCGTTGCAACGAGGAGGGTGGCTTACGCTGGCTGCCGCCTGCCGGCGTGATGCTGGTGGGGCACCGGCGTGGGGATGAGAGCACTCAGCGCGCGGGAATGGTGTAGGGCGCGAACGCGGGATGGGACAGGTGGCCGGCTTGAGCGGGTCTGAGGGGGGCGTCGACGAGGCGGCGGAGGGGCTTGTTCGGCTGTGGGAGTGGGTCGACCGCCGTGTCGCTCCTGCTGTTCCGCCCGCTCAGTTCCGTGTGCTGAGGGTGGTGGGCGCCGCCGGTGTCGTCACCTCCACGAAGATCGCTGAGGCGACCGGCGCGCTGCCGTCGTCGATCAGCCGGCTGATCGGCCGGCTGCAGGGGGCCGGTCTGCTGGTGAGAGAGGAAAACAGCAGCAACCGTCGGGAGACCCTGATCAGGCTGTCAGCTGCCGGGCAGAAGCTGTTGCGCGAGGTGGAGGAGCAGCGCCTCGATGAGCTTCGCCGTTTGTTGAAGCCGCTGGGCCTGCGCGGTCGGCAGGCTCTCCTGCAGGGCATGATCGCGGTGAATCAGTCGCCCGTCTGGGAGGACACAGGCGGGATGGCCTCAGGTGGATAGTTCAGCGAATGCAAAATCTGACTGCCGCGCGGATCGTTAAGATTTGACAATCGTTGTTCCGGGGCCAGAATGGCATCCGGAAACCGGGGGTAGAAGTCTCCGTCCTCGTGTGCAGGCAAGGCGTGTCCGCCTTCGGAACGGGGAGCGGGATGGTCGAGACAGCCTCAGGCCCCGCGGGCTGTGCCCGCGGGAGGGGGGGCCTCGGCGGCGGTGACGGCGGCTACGGCGGACAGACCGTCCAGCAGTGCGGCGCGATCGCGGCTGGGCAGGGCTTCGATGATCGGCGTCAGGGCGTTGCGGCGCTCGCTTCGCAGCCGCTCCAGGTAGGCGCGTCCCGGGTCGGTGAGCTGTACCTGCACTTCCCGCCCGTTGTGCGGGTTCGCGGCGCGTGCGAGGAAGCCGACTGCCTCTATGCGGTCGCAGAGCTGGCTGGTGGCCGCAGAGGTGATCGACAGTGTTTGCGCGAGAGTGCGTAGGTTCGTGCCGTCGTGGTCTTCGAGCGTGTACAGCACGCGCAGCTGCGAGGGCGACAAAGGCGTGATGCTCACCTCGGACCCGTTCGCCCACCTCTCCTCCATCAGCTCAAGAGCGCGGCTGGCAGCCTCGGCGACGTGGGTGGGCAAGGCGGGGGAATGGGTCACCTGCCCACTGTGCCATCCCGCAGCCGACCTGTCTGCCACAGGCCACCCCGACGTTTATGGCCTGATGAAGTCGTTCGCGCATCCATGCGTGTTTCTCCCAGCCGCACCGAGCGGCTGGCGATCTGTGAAGGCGGTCCACCGAAGGTGAAGACTCTTCTTGCACTGGAGCGGGCGCTGCAAAGCGCGGCTCCGCACCAGTTGCTGGACACGTTGCGTGACCTGCTGGCCCGGCACTGGGGTGCGGAGCCGGTGGAGCTGCTGCTGGCGGACTACGGGATGACCGCGCTGCAGCCGGTGACGATCCCGCCCTACACGGGCAAGCCGATCTCCGTGTTCACCGGGGAGCTGGGCCGCCTGTTCGGCTCGCAGGAGACCACTGTCCGGGACGTCGCGCCGGGGCGGGTGGAGGCGCTGGTGCCGGTGACGGTGCGCGGTGACCGGCTGGGCGTCCTGCGCGTGACGCTGCCCGCCGAGGCGTGCGATGTGGATGAACTGGAGGTGATCGCGGGCATCCTGGGCCGGGAGCTGGTGATGTCCGAGCGGGACACCGACTTGTATCTGCAGGCGCGCCGCACCCGCCGGCTGACGCTGGCGGCCGAATTGCAGTGGCAGCTCCTGCCGGCCCGGGCCTGTGCTCGTCCCGAGTACGAGCTGGGCGCCCAGCTCGAGCCGGCCTACAACATCCACGGCGACAACTTCGACTGGTGCGCCGAGGCCGACTACCTGACGCTCACGGTGACCAACGGCATGGGTGAGGGCATCGACGCCGCCCTGCTGACGAATCTCGCGGTCAACGCACTGCGCAACGCACGCCGCGGCGGCACCGCGCTGGCAGGGCAGGCCGCGCTCGCAGACCAGGCCCTCTACGCCCAATACCAGGGGCACATGCACGTCTCCACGCTGCTTCTGCGGTTCGAGCTTTCCACCGGGCGGGTGGAGGTGGTGGACGCCGGCTCCCCCCAGGCGTGGCTGCTGCGCGACGGCACGGTCTCGCTGGTGCCCTTCGATGCCCAGTTGCCTTTGGGCATGGTGGAGGAGACCCCGTATGACGTCCAGTACATGGACGTGGTGCGCGGGGACCGGCTGCTGTTCGTCAGCGACGGCATCTACGACGCCGCCTCGGCGGCGGGCGAGAAGTACGGCGAGCGCGCCCTGGCCAGGGCTCTGAACGACACCCGGCTGCTGCCCGCCGCCCAGGTCCCGGCAGCGGTGCTGCGCGCGCTCGAGGAGTGGAGAGGCACTCCGGCACCGGCCGATGACGCGATGGTGGTGTGCCTGGACTGGCGGGGCGGATCTGCAGAAGTGGAGTGAGTGTGAGCCCCCCGTTGCAACCATTAAGGGGCGACAAGTATTCTCTCGCGGAGCCGCCGGCAGGGCGGTGAAGTGGAGGGAATCATGGTGGGGCTCATCAACGCCGTCGGCCGGGCGGCCGACGGCGTACCTGACCAGGTGCCGCCTCCTTCCGCGCCTCGTGAAGAGGCCTTGGCGCAGATCCTGCTCGTCGAGGACGACGACGGGGATGCCCTGCTGGTGGAGGAGCTCCTCCACGACGCCGCCCCGGCCACGGAGCTGCGACGGGCGCGCACGCTGGCGCAGGCCCAGTCCATGCTGGGAAACGCGCAGTCCCCGCAGTGCGTCCTGCTGGACTTGCATCTTCCCGACGCCCAGGGGCTGGATCTGCTGCGGGAGGTCCTTCGCGCCTCCCCCAGCGCGGCCGTGGTGGTGCTGACCGGGCTCGCCGAAGAAGGCATGGGCCTGGCCGCCGTCGCGGCCGGCGCCCAGGACTACCTCGTCAAGGGACTCATCGAGCCGTCCGCCCTGGGGCGGGCGGTCCGCTACGCCATTCAGCGCCGCCAGAGCGAACAGGCCGCAGCGGCCGTGCAGGCCAGCCGGCTGCGCGCCGCGGAGAACGCCCGCCTGGAACGCGGACTGCTGCCCTCCCCCCTGTTGCGATCCGACACCATCCGCGTCGTCACCCGCTACGACGCCGGACGCACCGACGCCCTCCTGGGCGGCGACTTCTTCGACGTTGTCGAATCGGCGGACGGCAGTGTGCACGCGCTGATCGGCGATGTCTCGGGGCACGGGCCGGCCGAAGCCGCGCTCGGCGTCTGCCTGCGGGTGGCCTGGCGCTCCCTCACCATGGCCGGAGCGCGGGGCGGCGAGCTCATGCAGCTCATGGAGGAGATCCTGCGCGCCGAACGCTCCTCTTTCGAAATCTTCGCCACTCTCACGACCGTGACGTTCGCCCCGGACCGGGACAGGGCGGTGATGCTGCAGGCAGGACACCCGCCCGCTCTCCTCATCACCGGAGCAGATCGAGCGCAACTGCTGCAGACCCCGGCAGGGCCGGCCCTGGGCATACTGCCCGCCGGGTCGGCCAGCTGGCCGCAGACCAGCATGGCCCTGCCTGACACCGGAGCCTTCCTCCTGTTCACCGACGGCCTGTTCGAGGGCCGCACAGGACCAGCGGGACAGCGGCTGGGCGAAGAAGGGCTTCTCTCCATCGTCCAGCACCACGCGCATCTGCCAGCCGAGCAGCTCCTGGACACCCTCATCGCCCGCACGCAGGCACTGTCGGCCGCCTACGGCGGGCACATCGATGACCGCGCGCTCGTACACCTGGAATGGAACGCGTAAGTGAGTACCACCAGCCCGCCTATCGCCCCGCCGGCGATCGCCTCCGCCTCTGCGCCTGAGGGCTTGACGTCGGCCGCCCGTCTGACGGTTCAGGGCTGGGTTCACCTGGCCCTGGCACTGATGGGTGTGATCCTTCTTGTGGCCGCGGTCATCGGCTCGCACCAGCTGTCACAGACCGCCCAGGTCTCCGACCGGCTCATCAACCAGGTCCAGCCCGCTCGCGCGGAAGCCTTCCGCCTCCAGACCGCGCTCGTGGACCAGGAATCGGGAGTACGCGGCTATACGATCACGGGCGACCAACAACTCCTCAAGCCGTACACCGAGGGCGTGCAGTCCGAGGAGGCGCACGCCCGCACCATGGGCGGCCTGATCGCGCATGACAAGCAGCTTCAGACGGACCTGCGCTCCCTGCGCCAGGCCGCGGACGACTGGCGCCGCCGCTATGCGACACCGCTGATCACCGCGGCGCAGGCGGGACCGGTAGGCGACGGCGACCGGGCGATGATGGAGGAGGGACACCAGGGGTTCGACCACCTCCGCACCCTGTTCGACCAGCAGAACACGCATCTCGAACAGGCCAGAGAGCAGGCCGAAGCGGAACTGGCACACACCCGCTTTGTCCGTAATTGGTCTTTTGTCGCCATGCTTGCGGCCGTGTTCCTCGTCGGAGCCGTTCTGGCGGCCATGCTCCACTTCATCGTTGCCCGGCCGCTGCGCCACCTGCGGGCAGACGCCCGGCGGATCGCCGACGGCGACTTCGGCCACCGCATATCCGCCCGCGGTCCCAGCGACCTGCGATCGGTGGCCCTGGGCGTGGACGACATGCGCCAGCGCATCCTGGACGAACTCGCAGCCTCCCGCTCCCAGCAGCAACGCCTGGCCCAGCAGGCACAGGACCTGGACGCCCAGGCGGTCGAGCTGCGGCGCTCCAACGCCGAACTCGAGCAGTTCGCCTACGTCGCCTCCCACGACCTACAGGAACCGCTGCGCAAGGTGGCCTCCTTCTGCCAGCTCCTGGACAAGCGCTACGGCGAGCAGCTTGATGGGCGCGGCAAGCAATACATCGACTTCGCCGTCGACGGCGCCAAGCGCATGCAGGTCCTGATCAATGATCTGCTGACCTTCTCGCGGGTCGGCCGGTTCAACGACGCCCGCGAACCCGTCGCCCTGGACACCACCCTGGACAAGGCCCTGGCCAACCTCACCGTGGCCGTCGACGAAGCCGGCGCGCGCATCGAGCGGCCCGAGCAGCTGCCGCACGTCACCGGCGATCGCACCCTGCTGACCATGCTGTGGCAGAACCTCATCGGCAACGCCGTCAAGTTCCGCGACCCGGACCGTGCTCCCGTCGTGCACATCAGCGTCGCCCGTGACGGTGCCGAAGACGACACGTGGTTCTTCTGTGTCACGGACAACGGCATCGGCATTCCAGAGGAGTTCGCCGACAAGGTCTTCGTCATCTTCCAGCGCCTGCACGGACGTGACGCCTACACCGGCACCGGAATTGGCCTGGCCCTGTGCAAGAAGCTCATCGAGCACCACGGTGGCCGTATCTGGATCGACACCACCCACACCGACGGGGCCCGGGTCTGCTTCACCCTGCCCGCCGAGCTCCCTGCCCCGCCCCACGACGATCAGCCCTCCGCCTCCGAAGGAGACCTTGCGTGAGCACCCCGACCGTCCAGCCCGTCGAAGTCCTCCTGGTCGAAGACGACCCCGGCGATGAGCTCATGACCCGTGAAGCCTTCGAAGACAACAAGATCGGCAACACTCTCCACGTCGTGCGCGACGGCCAAGAAGCCCTCGACTTCCTTTACCGCCAAGGCGAGCACACCAACGCTCCACGCCCCGACCTGATCCTGCTGGACCTCAACCTGCCCAAATACGACGGCCGCCAAGTCCTCGAACGCATCAAGTCCGATCCCGACCTCGCCCACATCCCCGTCGTCGTCCTGACCACGTCCTCAGCAGAGGAGGACATCCTGCGCAGCTACCGGCTCCACGCCAACGCCTACGTCACCAAGCCCGTCGACCTCGACCAGTTCGTCTCCGCCATCCAGCAGATCGACGACTTCTTCGTGACCGTCGTCCGTCTCCCCCGCACCTGACCAAACCACACGCGCGTGCTGCAGCCTCTGCGCTCCAGCTTCCTCAACCCGCCCAAGGCGTGCGAGAGGGCGCGGCGCCGGGTCCCCGCCGAGGGGGCCGGTGGTCCCCCACCCGCCTGCGGGGACGGACAGTGCACGCAGGCTCAACGCAGCTAGGAGTATGCAGATGGAACAGCAGGTAACGGTGCTGCAGGACCAGGACGGGGTACGCGTCATCGTGTGCGCCGGGGAATTCGACCAGGACACCCTGCCGCCGCTCAAGGCCGCCACCACCGAAGCCGCCGCCGACCCGGCTCTGTGCCGGATCGTCCTGGACGTCAGCCAGGTCGCCTTCGCGGACTCCGCCATGCTCAACCTGATGCTCATGCTGCTGCGCTCCGGTCGCCTGGTGCTGGCCGGCCCGATACCCGTGCAGCTGGACCGGCTGCTGGAGATCACACAGTGCCGCACCCTGTTCACGACCGTCGACGGCATCGAGGCGGCCCGCGCCTTGCAACAGGCGCGCCCAACCCAGGCCGCCCTGCTGTCTCGCTAGGCGTGGGACAGCGATCCGACGCAGCAGTAGGCGTCCTGTGCCCACTGCGCGCGTTGCTCGATGAGGCGAGGCAGCCCTGCGCAGGCACCAAGGTGATCATTCGCTGGTCGCGGGTAGGTTTCCTGTCTACATGTTCGATGGCAGAAGAGGCAGCACATGGCGGCGCAGCAGCACGGCAACGAAAGTGGGGGGCTGCCGTCGGCGGTGGTGGACTGTGCGCTGTATGAGGACGGGAAGCGGATTCCCGGGCAGGTGAACCTGGGCAGGATCATGGAGCGGATAGCCCCGGAGGCGGGGCGGTTCGCGTGGATCGGCCTGTACGAGCCGAGCGAGGAGCAGCTGCAGGAGGTCGCCCAGGCCTTCGGCCTGCACCCGCTCGCGGTCGAGGACGCCGTCCATGCGCATCAGCGGCCGAAGCTGGAGCGCTACGGGGACATGCTGTTCCTGGTGCTGAAGACGATCGTCTACGTCGACCACGAGAAGGTCACCGCGACCAGCGAGATCGTCGACACCGGCGAGATCATGGTCTTCGCCGGCCCCGGGTACGCGATCACCGTCCGGCACGGCAGCGCCCCGTCGCTGGAGGGCGTACGCCAGCGGCTCCAGGACGACCCGCAGCAGCTGGGATGCGGGCCCGCGGGCGTCCTGCACGCGGTCGCGGACATGGTCGTCGACCGCTACATCGAAGTCGCCGACGCCTTCGCCGGTGACGTCGACACCCTGGAGAGCGAGGTCTTCTCCCCCGACCGGCCGGTCGACGCCGGACGCATCTACCAGCTCAAGCGCGAACTCCTCGAATTCAAGCGCGCCGTCATGCCGTTGGCCTCTGCACTGCAACGCCTCAGCGAGGGCACCATCCCGCAGATCCCGAAGGAAGTAGCCGCCTACTTCCGGGATGTCGCCGACCACCACCAGCGGGTCAGTGAGCAGATCCTGTCCTTCGACGAGCTGATCACCGGAATGCTCAGCGCCAGCATCGCCCAGCTCGGCGTCCAGCAGAACACCGACATGCGCCGCATCAGCGCCTGGGCAGCATTGATCGCCGTCCCCACCATGATCGTCGGCATCTACGGCATGAACTTCGAGCACATGCCCGAACTGAAATCCCCCTACGGCTACCCGGCCGTCTGGATCCTCATCGTGACCGCGTGCACGGTCATCCACCGTGCCCTGCGCCGCAACAAATGGCTCTGACAGCCGCCCGATTCCTCGCTCCGCCACGGCTGGAGTACACGTACTCGTCACGCCGTTGCGGCCGCGGGCCCGGGCCGAGACCAGGCAGCGCACCTGGGCCGTCCTGCGGCGGCCGCAGAGGGACTCGCCGCACGACGGCGGCGCCGCTCACCGTCGCGCTGACGGAATGCCGTGATCAGAACCCAGACACCGATCCCGAGCAGCCACCCAGAGCCGGCGGCTGCTCCCGCGGCGGCCATGGCGGCCGCGACAAGGGTGAGGGTGAGGATCCTTCGCCGCATCTGTTGTTCCGGCGTTGACGTCATCTGGCCGGCCTCTCGGTCGGGCCCGTCCCGGGGCGGCTGCACACGGGTTTGGGTCAGCCGCCGACGTGGATGCCGGGGCGGCGTTCGGGGTCGGGTTCATGGCTGCGGATGATCTCGCGTGTGACCGGGGCGGTGTCTCCGCGGCCCAGGAGGAAGTAGCGGACCATGTGGACCAGCGGGCTGCCCTCGGCCCACGCGAAGTAGCAGTGCGGCTGGACCCCGGTGGCGTTGCGCAGGGCCAGCAGGATCGCGGCGATCGCGTTCGGTGCCGCTGGCGCGTCGGCGCGCAGGATGCGGTAGCCGTCGACTTCGACACCGCGGACGGTGAGGGTGTCGCTGAAGTCGGAGGGGTCGACCACGTCGATCTCCAGGAACAGCACGTCAGCCGTTCCGGGCACCGGGTTGACCCCGCGCTGTTCGCGTTCCTTGCCGCTGTACTCATCGAAGTCGCCGGCCTGGCGGCGGTTGGCGATGATGTTGATGCCGCCGTCGTGGGCGAGGGTGCCGTCGATGAACCGGCGGGCGGTCTCGTCGAAGACGATGCGATCGGCGCGCAGTTCGGTGGTGCGTGAGACGCGGGAGACCAGCGACACGGCGATGATCCCGGCGATGAAGAAGGCGGAGATGAGGATGCCGTCGGGCTTGTCGATGATGTTGGCGACCAGGGCGTAGAGCAGGACCGCGGTCAGGAGGCCGAAGCCGAGGGTGGTGGCGCGTCGGCGGTGGCGTGCGACGGACACGGTGACGGCGAAGGCGCCGGAGACCATCATGGCCAGGATGCCGGTGGCGTAGGCGCCGGCCTGCTCGTCGACATCGGCGTTGAACGCGATCGTGATGAGGATGCACAGGGCGGTATAAACGATCACGACGGGGCGCACCGCGCGTCCCCATTCGGGGGCCATGCCGTAGTCGGGCAGGTAGCGGGGAACGATGTTGACGAGCCCGGCCATGGCCGAGGCGCCGGCGAACCACAGGATGAGGATGGTGCTGATGTCGTAGACGGTGCCGAACGCCTCCCCGACCTGCTCGTGCGCCAGGTAGGCGAGCGCGCGGCCGTTGGCCGCCCCTCCCGGTTCGAACTCCTCATGCGGGATGAGGAGGGTGGTGACGAAGCTCGCCGACAGAAGGTAGACGCTCATCACGAGGGCCGCGGTGGTCAGCAGGCGGCGCGCGTTGCGGATCCGCGACCGCAGCCGCTGCTCAGGGTCTGCGCCTTCGGCGGCGATGAGCGGCATCATGCTCACGCCGGTCTCGAAGCCCGACAGGCCCAGCACCAGGAGGGGGAAGGCCAGGAGCGCGGGGCCCACCAGGTCGCCGAAGCCTGCTCCGCCCCCCACCAGGGCGTCCGTCCATGCCGACCACGCGCCGGGGGTGGTGAAGACGTGGACCAGGCCGACGCCGATGACGACCGCGTTCAGTACGAGGAAGACTGCGACCAGGGGGATGGCCACGCTGACGGCTTCGCTGAACCCGAGCAGGAACACCCCGCCCAGGACCAGAAGCAGCACCACCGTCAGAGCGACCTCATGGCCGTGCAGTACCGCGGGGAAGAAGGGGTTCTCCACTACGTGGACGGAGGCGTCCGCGGTGGACAGCGTAATGGTGATGATCCACGAGGTTGCGACGAAGCCGAGCAGGATCAGGACGAAGAGCTTGCCCCACCAAAACGGCAGCAGGTCCTCCAGCATCGCCACCGAACCGGCGCCGTGCGGGCTCTCCTTCGCCACCCTCCGGTACATCGGCAGCATCCCCAACAGGGTCAGCGCCACGATCAGCAGCGTCGCCAGAGGTGAGACCGCCCCGGCGGCCAGGGCCGCGATCGCGGGCACGTAGGCCAGGCTGGAGAAGTAGTCGACACCGGTCAGGCACATCACCTTCCACCACGCGTGCGGCTCGGCATGCCCCTCCCCAGCCGCCGGCCCAACCGGCTGCACCCGGTGGCGCAACATCCACTGCGCCACCTTGCCCGTGGGCTGGGATCGCAGCGCGGGGCTGTCGACCACCTCCGGCATCACCGGCTCGCTCGCTTCCTTCACGTCCCCCATCAACCTTCCCGGGCTGCCCAGCGCATTCCGCGCGACGTTGCCGCGCGACGATCACCGAGTATGGGGCTGCCTTCGGCACGGACCTGCACCAACGGGCAAGCGGCCGGTACGCTCCCTGGCCCCGTATGCCCCGAGCGTGATGCGACACCCCTCGGGTCACGGCCCGGGCCGTGACAGCCCACGCAGGGCGGCAAGAGCGACCTCATAGAACCCTTACCGCGCGGGCTCGGTCCGCGAGCTCACCAGCCAGCTTCCGGAGAGATCCCCATAGGAGAAACCTTGACGCATTCCTAACGCCGTACGGCCTCCCCGAACCATGCGGCAGAGCCAGCAGACTGACACTCCGGCGGAGGTCCGACGAAGGTAACCGTCAGCTTGTCCGCTGGCATACGAGTGGCGGCCGCCGCTCCGCCAGCGTGGCGGGTACCTGAACTGAGAAGCCATCCGCATACCGATCGATGGGGCTGCAGGTTCGAACGGGATTGGGCGGTGCGAAGCCGGATGACGTCGGAGGCCTGCGGACTGGGCACGTAGTGAAACCACGAAGGGCCGGGTCCCCGCTCCAGCCCCCTTCGACAACGCGTAGGACAAGGCGCCGTCACGGCACTCGGAGAACGACCGGGGTTCACTGCGCCCGCCGTCAACGAACAGCCCAACGGCCTTCCCGCCAGCGACTGACTTCGTGCCCCGCTCGAGCGGCTCAAGGGCTCCTCGGCTCGGACGGTGCCTTGACGGGGCTGCTCAGGCTCGTGGTTCGCCCTTCTCGTCGGGTGTCATGAAGGCGATGTAGGAGGTGGCGTCGGCGGTGTCGCCGTGCGGCTCGACCAGCGGCAGGTTCCCGAAGTGGGCCAGCCCGCCGGCGATGGCAGTGCGGTGGGCGTCTCAGTCAGGCGAGGCGCTCCCCCGCGCCCGGGAAGCGGTCACGGTTGCCGAACTCGCATGCGTGACGGGACGCCAGAAGTTCGTTGGCCGGGCTGAACAAGCACCTCACTACCGCAACCGTCACCGTGATCGCGAGCCTCGGTGCCCTGTCCATGACTGCCCCCGCTCACGCTGCCGCCGCCCCGGCGGCCGCCTCCGCTGGAACAGGCAGCAAGCCCGCCGACGCCCAGGAAGACATCCTGCGCCAGGTCAGCGACCTGATGGATGAAGCGAGCAACGCACTCGACACGCTGAAGAAGTAGCAGGACGTGACCCCGTGGAATGGGTCACGTCCCAGTTGGCCCTGGTCCGGAGAGCCGGAAGCCGGCAGGTACAACCCCCGCCACGAACGGGTCGGCGGGCATGCCGAGCACCTGGGCGCGGGCATCGGCCACGACCCTCCCTGCACGGGACTAAGCAGCGCGGCGGTTCCGTTGCCGGTGGCGGGGGTGAGGATGTCGGTGCCCGCGTAGGTGGCGGTGTAGCCGAGGAGGGGCTGTGTGGCTGGTGACGCGCAGCGGTCCTTTCCCCTGATCCGGCTGCACCCGGTAGGGAGGACGCTATGCAGCGGTCCCTTGCGTGCGGCCCGGGCGTCGCCCCGCTCACCGTGGCCGAGGTCTGCAGCCTCGTCGGCCAGGGGGCTCCAATGTGTCGGCGAGCGGTTCGCGGGGCCATCTCCCTTCGCAATCGCAAGCACTACCCCACCGGGCTGGCACCCGGAGCGCCTCCAGGTCATGGATGCAGTGTTGCCTCGCCCTTGACGAGGATGCCGGTGCGCTGGCCCGGGCGTACGACGACGGGCCCGGCGACTCGGATGCCGACCGGGCTCTCCAAGCCGTCGACGGAAACGGTGACCATCGCGTCGTGGCCGTAGAAGGTCACGTCGGTCACGGTGCCCTGGGCGGCCGTCGCGGTTTCGGTGAGCTGGAGTTGCTCGGGCCGCAGCAGGACGGTGCCCTCACTCCGGCCTCCCGGGGGCGCCGCGAGGGCAAGGCGGCCGAGCGCGGTCGTGGCGGTGCCGTGGTCGGCGGTGCCGGGGATGAGTACGGCGTCGCCGACGAAGCGGGCCACCCAGGGGTCGGCGGGGCGGCGGTAGACCTCCTGCGGTGTGTCGCACTGGGCCACGCGGCCTTCGCGGACGACCGCGACTAGGTCAGCGGTGGAGAGGGCTTCCTGCTGGTCGTGGGTGACCAGGAGGGCGGTGGCTCCGGTGGCGCGCAGGGCGGCCCGGACGTCTGCCCGGACCCCGGTGCGCAGGGCGCTGTCGAGGGCGTTGAACGGTTCGTCTAGCAGGACCAGTGCGGGTTCCGGCGCCAAGGCTCGGGCGAGCGCGATGCGCTGCTGCTGGCCGCCGGACAGTTCGTGCGGCATCCGGTCGCCGTAGCCGCCGAGTCCGACGAGTTCGAGCATCTCCTCGGTTCGGCTGCGGCGTTCGGCGCGGTCAGGGCCGGTCAGCCCGAAGGCGACGTTGTGGGCGACGCTCAAGTGAGGGAAGAGTGCGCCTTCCTGGGGGACGATGCCGATGCGGCGGCGCTCGGGGGGAAGGTGGACTCCGGGGCCGGACAGGGTGCGTCCGCCGACGGTGACGGTGCCCGCGTCGGCGCGCAGGAAGCCGGCGATGATGCGGAGCAGGGTGGTCTTGCCGCAGCCGGAGGGGCCGAGGAGGGCGGCCAGGGTGCCGGCGGGGACGGTGAGGTCGAGTCCGCGCAGGACGGTGGCGTCCGGGCCGTAGGACTTGGACACTCCGGTGATCTGTACGTCGGTCATGTGCGGTGCCGTCCGAGGAGGTAGGAGGGGATGGCCGCCAGCAGGATCAGCGCCGCGGCGTAGGGGGCCGCGGCCGCGAAGGATCCGGTCCCGGTCTCCGTCCAGAGGCGGGTGGCGAGGGTGTCCATGCCGGTGGGGCGCAGCAGGAGGGTCGCGGGGAGTTCCTTCATGCACACGACGAAGGTCAGGGCGGCTCCGGCGGCGACGCCGGGGGCGGCGAGCGGCACGGTGATCTCGCGCAGCACACGCAAGGGGCTGCGGCCGAGCGAGCGGGCGACGTCCTCCAGCACTGGCGGGGACTGCAGTACGGCGGCGCGGGTGGCGGCTACCGAGACGGGCAGGAAGAGCACGGCGTACGCGCATACCAGGAGCGGGAGTTCCTGGTAGAGCGGTTCGGCGTAGCGGACCGCGAAGAAGACCAGGGACAGTGCCACGGTGATGCCGGGCAGCGCATGGCCGGCATAGGCGGA
Organism: Streptomyces sp. cmx-11-4; assembly: GCA_049998195.1. Classification (GTDB taxonomy): domain Bacteria; phylum Actinomycetota; class Actinomycetes; order Streptomycetales; family Streptomycetaceae; genus Streptomyces. Next base: position 34,805 of record JAEBET010000020.1, on the reverse strand, counting down.
CTGCTCCAGCAGGTGTGCGGTCCGACCCCGGTGGCGGGCTGCGATGACGCCGACCGGCAGGGCCAGGAGGGTGGTGAGCGCGGCGCCGGCGGCGGCGACGCCGAGGGTCGTGCCGGCGGTGTCGAGGAGCGTGGCCGGGTCCCATGTCGCCGAATTGCCGACGGCCAGCCAGTACCCGAGGGTGCCCAGCGGCATGAGTACGGCGGCGGCCGTGACCGCCGCGCACCAGGCCAGGGCGGGCATCCGCCATCGGTCGAGCGGCGCGGGGACGGCGGGGCGTGCCGTGCCGGTGCCGGTCCTGGCGTGGCCCGCGCGGCCGCGGGTACGGGCTTCGGCGGCGACGAGCAGGATCGTCATCACGACCAGGACGACGCTGAGGGCAGCGGCCGGGGTGCGGTCGAAGCTGGCCCGGTAGGAGGTGTAGATGCCGCGGGTGAAGGTGTCGTACCGCATCAGGGAGACGGCACCGAAGTCGGAGAACACGTACAGCGCGACCAGTACGGCTCCCCCGGCCGCGGCGGGGCGCAGCTGCGGCAGCGTGACGCGCAGGAAGGTCCGCAGCGGCCCGTGGCCGAGCGAGCGCGAGACCTCCTCCTGTGCGGGATCGGCCCCGCGCAGCGCGGCCGTGACGGGCAGGTAGACGTACGGGAAGCTCACCAGGGTGAGGGCGAGCGCGGCTCCGGGGAATCCCACGAGGCCGGGGAAGGCCGACAGCCAGGTGAAGGCGGCGACGTAGCTCGGCACGGCCAGGGGCAGGGTCACCAGTACCGACCAGGCCCGGGCGCCGGGCAGCGCGGTCCGTACGGTGAGCCAGGCCAGGGACACGCCGAGCAGCAGGGAGGCCGATACGACGACGGCGGCCAGTCCGAGGCTGCGGCCGAGCAGGTGGGCGGTGCGCTCGTCGGCGATGACGTTCCAGGCGAACGCGGGACCACGTTCCAGGGAGCGGACGGCGAGATAGCCGAGCGGCAGCAGCGCGAAGAGCGCGGCGAGGGCTGCGGGAACGAGCAGGACGGCAGGCGGTCGGCGCCCGGCGCGCAGCCGCCCGGCGGGCGCGGTGGCGCCTGCCGGGCGGACTGCGGGATCCGCCGGTGGGACGGGATCCGTGGAGTGCATGAGGGTCAGACCATCCCGGCTTCCTGGAGCAGCTTCAGGGTCTCCTGGAGCGATTCCAGCTTGCCGAGGTCGATCTTGGGGGCGTCGAGGGAGGCCAGCGGCGGCAGGCCCTTGACTGTGCTGGTGACACCGGCGGCGAGCGGGTACTCCTTGGTGTCGTCGGCGAAGTACTTCTGCGCCTTCTCCGAGAGCAGGAAGTCGACGGCCTTCTGCGCCACCGGCGCCTGGTCGCTGCCCTTGAGGATGCCGACTCCGGCCGTGTTGACGAGAGCGCCCGGGTCGCCGCCCGGCAGGAAGTGGATCTTTGCCTTGACCTTGCTCTCGCCCTTTTCGGCGACCTGCTCGTACCAGTAGTAGTGGTTGACGAGACCGAGCGAGACCTCGCCCTTGCCGACGCCGTCGAGGACCTTGAGGTTGTTGTCGTAGACCTTCGGCTCGTTGGCCTTCAGACCCTTGAGCCAGGCGCGGGTGGCGTCGTCGCCCTCCAGGACGCGCATGCCGGTGACGAAGGCTTGGAAGGAGGCATTGGTCGGGACGTAGCCGATCTTGCCCTTCCACTCCGGCTTGACCAGGTCGTGCACGGTGTCGGGAACCTTGGACACCTGGCCGGGGTTGTAGGCGAGAACGCGGACGCGTCCGGAGGTACCGACCCAGTCGCCCGCGCTGCCGCGGAATGCCGGGTCGACCTTGTCGAGCGAGGCCTGGGGCAGCTTCTCCAGCAGGCCCTTGGTGGAGAGAGCGCCGAGGGCGCCGGCGTCCTGGGAGAAGAACAGGCCCGCCTTGGTCTTGCCGCCCTCTTCCTGGATCTGGGCGGCGAGTTCGGCGCTCTCGCCGTAGCGGACGGCGACCGTGGTGCCGACGGCCTTCTCGAGCTCGTCCAGGAGTGGCTTGACCAGTTTCTCGTTGCGGCCGGAGTAGATCACGAGCCCGGCGTCGTCCTCGTCGACGCCACAGCCCGCGACGGCGGGAAGGAGGAGCGCTACCGCGGAGAACGCGGCGAGACGTTGGACCAAGGGGCGTGGCATGGGAAGCCTTCCTGCACGTGCAGCGAGAACCTGTGAACGCCTTATAGGTAAGGTAAAGCTAACCTAAAGGTCAAGGGTGACGCACGTAACGTTCCGGCCGCACCAGGGGTTCGGCGAAGCCGACCTTACCTGCGAATTCCTTATGGATCTTCCATGCCTCAGCTGTGACTTTCTCGTGACTAGCCTATGAGGTAAGCCTTTCCTAAGATGCGTTCGTGAAAGCCCCTTCCGCTCTGCTGCCAGGTACCGAGCACACCCCCTTCGCCGGCGCTCTCGCGACCCACGGCGACCGCACCGCGGTCATCACCGCCGACGGCCCCGTGACCTACCGCGACCTCGCGGCCCGGGTGAAAGCGACAGCCGATCGCCTGGGTCGGGCCCGCCGTCTGGTCCTGGTGGTCGGCGCCAACACCGTCGAGGCGCTCGTCGTCCACCTCGCGGCCCTCTCGGCAGGGCACCCGGTCCTGTTGGTGCCGGGCGACCACCCGGAAGCCGTGCAGTCACTCATCGACGCGTACGACCCGGACGTCGTGGCGCACCCGGACGGCGGACAGTGGGTACTCGACGAGCGGCGCCCCGTCTCGGCACACGACCTGCACCCGGATCTCGCGCTGCTGCTGAGCACTTCCGGATCGACCGGCTCGCCCAAACTCGTACGGCTGTCGCACGAGAACCTTCAGGCCAACGCGGAGTCCATAGCCGAATACCTGGAAATCCGGGACACCGACCGCGCGGCGACGACGCTGCCGATGCACTACTGCTACGGCCTTTCCGTCATCCACAGCCATCTGCTGCGCGGCGCCGCACTGATCCTCACCGACCTCTCGGTCGCCGACAGTTGCTTCTGGGATCTGTTCCGGACCGCCCGCGGGACGACCTTCGCCGGCGTCCCGTACACCTTCGACCTGCTCGACCGCGTCGGCTTCGCCTCCATGGACCTGCCCCACCTGCGCTACGTCACCCAGGCAGGCGGCCGGCTCGCGCCCGACCGGGTCCAGCACTACGCGGCTCTCGGCCGCGCCGCCGGCTGGGACCTGTTCGCGATGTACGGGCAGACCGAGGCCACGGCCCGCATGGCCTACCTGCCACCCGAACTCGCGGAAACCCACTCCAAAGCAGCCGGAGTTCCGATCCCCGGCGGCTCCTTCCGCCTCCAGCCGCTGCCCGACTGGCCCGAGGAGGACACCGGGGAGCTCGTCTACGCGGGGCCGAACGTCATGCTCGGCTACGCCCACACCCCCGACGACCTCGCGCTCGGGCGGACCGTGGACGAGTTGCACACGGGTGACGTCGCGCGGCGCACCGCCGAGGGCCTGTACGAGATCGTCGGACGCCGCAGCCGGTTCGCGAAGATCCTCGGCCTGCGCATCGACCCCGACCAGGTCGAGACAATGCTGGCACGGCACGGGGTCACCGCGCTGTGCGCCGGCGATGACTCCGCGCTGTCCGTGGCTGCCGTCGCCGTCGGTGCCCAGGCCGCCGACGCGCGGCGGATACGAAACCTGGTGGCGAGCGAGTGCGGCCTGCCGGCCCGGGCGGTCCGGGTCCGCGTCCTGGCGGACCTTCCCCGCCTGCCGACGGGCAAGCCCGACTACCGGGCCGTACGCGAACTGGCCGGCCCGGCCGACGCCGACACGTCGGCACAAGGCCCGGGCAACGGTCCCGAAGACCTGTGCCGGCTCTACGCACGCGTACTCGACCGGACCGATGTGACGCGGGACAGCACCTTCGTCAGCCTGGGCGGCGACTCCCTCTCGTACGTCGAGATGTCCCTCCACCTCGAAGAGCGGCTCGGCCACCTGCCGGGCGACTGGCACACCAAGCCGATCCGGGACCTCAGGCCGCCGGAGGGAGACGTCCCCGCACACAGGCGGACACTGGAGACCAGCGTCGCCCTGCGCGCCATGGCGATCTTCTGCGTCGTCGGATCGCACATCCACGTCTTCGGCATCAAGGGCGGAGCACACCTACTCCTCGCCATCGCGGGCTACAACTTCGCCCGCTTCCACCTCACCACCGCCGAACGAGGCGAACGCATCCGGCGCGCGTGCCTCAGCATCGCGCGGGTCGCCGTGCCGGCCATGATCTGGATCGGCTTCATACTCCTCCTCAACGACGACTACACCCTGGCCAACCTCGCCCTCCTCGACAGCGTCCTGGGGCCCGAAAGCAGCAAGACGGGCATGCACTTCTGGTTCATCGAGGCGCTGGTCTACATCCTGATCGTCGCCGTGGCCCTCTTGGCGCTTCCGCTCGCGGACCGGGCAGAGCGCCGGTTCCCCTACAGCCTGCCCCTGACGCTCGCCGCTCTCGGCCTGCTCACCCGCTACGACCTGCTCGGCCTCCCCGACCGCACCCGGATGCCCGACGCGGTCACCGTCTTCTGGCTGTTCGCGCTCGGCTGGGCGGCGGCGAAGGCCAGCACGAAGACACAGCGGATCGTGGTCACGGCCACCGCGCTTGCCACGGTGCCCGGCTTCTTCCCCGGCGACCCCGGACGAGAAGCAATCATCATCGCCACGTTCGCCCTGCTCGTGTGGGTGCCGTCCCTCCCCAGCCTCGAACGCGTCAACCAGGTCGCCGGCCTCCTGGCCACCAGCTCGCTGTACATCTACCTGACCCACTGGCAGATCTTCCCTCTGATCGACGGGTTCTCCAGGCACCTGGCCTTCCTCGCCTCACTGATCTTCGGCATCGCCTACGGCATCGCAGCGACCCGAGTGATGCGCGGACTGCCCTCGCTCCTCTCATCGGATGCACTGCGCAGACACGCCCGTCCCGCACTCCGAGCTCGGGTTCCGGTGACCTCAGCCAACCGTCACGCGCGCTAGGGCCTGTCGTCAAAGTGATCTTGCGTTGTGGATCATGGTGTCGTGATACGTCGCCATGAACTATCCGATGCCGAGTGGGAACTCGTGCAACCGCTGCTGCCCCGGCCTGTTTTCGGGCGGCCGCGGCTGGACGACCGGACGGTTCTCAACGGGATCGTGTGGAAGTTCCGGACCGGGGTCGCATGGCGGGACGTGCCTGAGCGATACGGGTCGTGGGCCAGCCTCCATACCCGTTTCCGCAGGTGGGCGGCGGACGGGACCTTTGAGCGGATGCTCCAGGCAGCCCAAGCGCAGGCGGATGCCGCGGGCGATATCGAGTGGCTGGTGTCGGTGGATTCCAGCATCGTCCGTGCCCACCAGCACGCGGCCGGAGCCCGAAAAGGGGGCTCCGCAGCCCAGCGGTCGGTCGGTCCCGCGGCGGGCTGACCAGCAAGATCCACCTGGCCTGCGACGGCTCGGGCCGGCCTTTGGCCTTCGTCCTGACCGGTGGGAACACCAACGACTGCACCCAGTTCACCGCCGTGATGGACGCGATACGAGTCCCCCGAACGGGACCGGGCCGGCCGCGGATGCGGCCGGGCCACGTGATCGGCGACAAGGGCTACAGCTCGAAGGCGATCCGTACCTGGCTGCGGCGCCGCGGCATCGCCCACACCATTCCCGAGAGGTCTGATCAGGTCCGCAACCGGGCCCGGCGCGGCAGCCTTGGCGGCCGCCCGCCGGGCTTCGACAAGCAGGTCTACAAGCGCCGCAACGTCGTGGAACGGTGCTTCAACCGCCTGAAGCAGTGGCGTGGCATCGCCACCAGGTACGACAAGACCGCCCAGTCCTACCAAGCAGCCGTCACCCTCGCATCGCTCCTGATGTGGGCGTGACACTTTGACGACAACTCCTAGAGGGCATCCCCTTCGTCACGGCGACCTCTGACAACCCCAAGTGAGTCTCGGTGTGGCCGAGTCCCTCTCGTCTCACGCCCGGTGTTCTCCATGCCTCTCGGCCACGCCTCCGGGTACGGGGCACAGTCCGCCGTCGTGGCCGGGGCCGTGAGCCAGCTCCAGGTGTGGTCCGCGATCGGCTGTGGTCGAGGTCCCACGTGACGCCATGACCGGCCGACGCGGGGCGGGTGCGGCAGGCGAGGGCGAAGCCTTGTGCCACCTCTGCGGGCTCGAGGCCGCTCGGGGTCATGATGGACGTCACCGCAGGTGACCTTGGCTCGGCAGGTGCCGCAGATGCCTTCGCGACAGGAGTACGGGACGTCGAGTCCCGCGCGGAGAGTGGCGTCGAGAACGGACTCGGAGCCGCGGACGGACAGCATCGTTCCGAAGACCCAGACCGACATCCGGCTCTCTGGCGGCGCTTTGGGCGCCACACGCAGCTCACCGTCGGTGATGCCGCTGCAGCCTTCGACATCGTGCCAGCCACCTCTGACATGACCCGGCCACCTACGGCGCTGACCGGCTCTGACCTGACACCGTCCATAACCGGCCCAAGTGGCAGCCCGCCCTGGACATGCTCGACGAACTCGCCTCCACTGAGCTGCGGCCCGCCGTCCTGGTCGCGGACCGGCTACGGCGCCAACGCCGACTTCCGGCGCGGGCTTGGACGAGCGGGGCTGGCTTGGGTGCTCCAGGTCAAGGGCGAGATGACCGCTCACGGCGAAGACGCGGTGCCGCACCAACCTGCCTACGGTGGCCTTGAGCCCATGCCGCTGCCGCGGTATCGCACCCGCATGACTTACGTGCACCCATGATGGCCGCAGCCGAGGCGGCGGCCGAGCTCTGGCCTGGTCGTCCAGACCGGGGTCGCGGCGGCGGGCGCGGAGTACGAGGGCGAGGTGGCGGCGGGCTTCGGCGAGCAGGTGCCGGCGGTGGAACCGCCCGTCGCCGTTCATCACGAACACGACCGCGGCGACGACGACGGCCGCCGGGGCGACCTCAACGATCCGGGCGACCCGGGCTCGCCCTGAAGCGTTATCTGGAACACCTGCCGGACGACGCCCCCCTCGCCCACGTGCACCTCCACGTCTGACCGGCACGGTGACCGTCAGGGCAACGGCTGCCAGTCCGGCTGCGCGTTGCGCACCCCATCCCGGGGCCCGCTGGTGATCCGCTGTTCCACCGTTCCGTCCAATTTCGCGGTGTATATATCGGCGTTTCCAAGCCGGTTCCACGAACTGTAGACGATCCAGGCGCCGTCCGGCGAGAAGGCCGGCTGCCACTCCTCCGACACGTCGGTGGTCACCCTTTCCTGGCCGGTGCCGTCGACGTTCATCACGTAGATGTCGGTGTTCCCGCTCCGATTGACCTGAAAGGCGATCTTCTTTCCGTCGGGAGAGAAAGCGGGCCACGCGTCACTCGCCGAGTCAGTGGTGAGCCGACGCAAATCCAGCCCACTGCACCCCATGATGTAAATATCGCGGTTCCCACCAGCCCGTTTGCTGGAGAAGGCGATTCTGCACTCGGTCGGAGACCATGCAGGTTCCGTGTCCAGTTCCGAATCGAAGGTGAGCTGCATGGCGAACCGGGCACTTTCGGGGTCGAGCCGGTAGAGCTCGTGATTGAACGGCTGCTTGGCGGACATGTCCCGGGTACTCGTGAAGGCGATGGTCTGCCGCGGCAGGGAAAACCCCGGGGCGAAGGTGGGCTGGAACTCGCCCGACGCTTCTTCGGTGATCCGCGTTTCATCCGTACCATCGGCATTTATGGTGAAGATGTCCCAGTTGTCGTCGCGGAGGCTGGCAAAAGCGATCTTGCTTCCATCGGACGAGAAAACGGGATCCCGGTCGGGGAACGAGTTGTTGGTGAGTCGCCTCAGCGATGCGACATCCTCCGGCGTTCTCCCCGCGTTCATGACGTAGATTTCGTCGTTACCATCGCGGTCGCTCACAAAGACGATCTTTCCGTTCCGGCCCGGAAAGGCGTGAGGTGCCGCGTACGCGTTCGGCGCCCATGGTGCCAGCATGGTGATTGCCAGTGCGCCGACCACGAGATAACGCGACCGCAGCTTCATCGTCACCATCTCCCGTGCTGCCTGCCTCTTTCGAGGCTACCCCTGCCGTCTCGGCTGCGCCCGGTTCGCGAGACACCCCCGGGGTGCCGGCGTCCGTGTGGTGGGGCGGTGTCGCGGAGTTGCCGGCATCCGTACCGAGCGGGTCTCAACAGAACTGGACTCCTGATGCCGCAGATCACCGTCGACCACTCGGCGAACCTCTCCGATGTCTTCGCGCGACGCCGCTTAGCCCTTGCCCTGCACTCTTTGGCGGCGAACTGACCGAGGGCTCCGTCGCCGACCGAATGACCCCCTTCCGGCGAGTACCGGCCGCCCGGCCGCTCCGAGATCTGTGCCACCGAGGCCGACGTCGACAACTCCCTCCTGCTCGTCACACGCGACCGGCTGCACCTCAGACTGACGCGTCGGGCGGATGGGGTGCCCACGATGGCCCCCTGCCGATCATCGAGGGCACTGCGATCCGGCTGCCGGTGGCGAAACTGCCCAGCGGCGGGGTGAACAAGCCTATGGCTCTGTTCACGTTCAGCGGTTCTGGCTCAGGTTCTGGATGCCGTTGGTGATTTTTAGGTGGCCAGGCTGCGGCAGAGGGTTTGGAAGCGACTTCTGGGCCGGGGGTTCAGGACCTGGACCCGCACCAGGTTCGCCGTCGGCCACGGCATCTCGGCGCCCCGCTCGACGTACCCGCCCAGCTCCTCCAGCCCGTCCGCCGCCGCCATCGAGGGCCTCCAGGGTCACCACCCGTCCGCCCTCCAGGACCACCACCACAGGCCGACGCTGCGGCGCGGGAACGCCAGCTTGCCGTGCGCGCGCCGACACACGGCCACCTCGGCACGCTCGAACAGCGAACTCGGCTCCGCCCCCGCAACGACCGCCGGGAAGTCGGCGTGCCGACGGCGCCAGTTCACCACCGCGGCCCGGCCCACGCCGGCCATTCGGGATACCTGCGCCAGGTTCAGCCGCGGGTACTCGTCCGGGCGCCGGCCGAGGAGCACCGACCGGCGGCCCTTCCGGGCCGGATCCTGCAGGGCCGCCCAGTCCACTTCCGGATAGATGGCCGTGAGCAACGCGACCTGTTGGAACCCGCACCTGGCCGCCCTGGGAGCGGGGGATCTTGACCAGGGTGTGCCTCAGGGGGGCGGTCCAGCCGAGGCCGAGCAATGAGGAGCTGCCCGAGGCCGAGGTCTCGTGGGGGCCCTGGGCCTACGAGTAGCGGGCATCCTGTGACCACAGGTAACGCCTGTCCCCGGTCCTGACAAGGCCCGGTCGCGCGAATCCCAGGACGGTCGCGGCCGGGCTCTCGTGCGCCTCGGTGTGTCAGCGGAAGGACGTTCTAGCTCTGCTCGTGCTCTTCGTACATCCCCCTGACGTCCACCATCGCATCCAGCGCCTGCGTCCAGGCCATCGCCCGAGGCGGCAGCCGCTCACCGCGCAGGTTGGCACCCAAGCAGGCAAGGGCGTCTTTGTACGCCGCATAGGCCAGTCCGGATGAGGAAGCCCCGGCATGGTCCTGCACGTCCCGGCTTGTGGCACCCCAGCGGATCATCTCGACCGACGTCCCAAGCCGATCCCGAACCGCTGGGTCACGGAAGGTGAGTACCCCCACCTCGGCCGAGCTCATGAGCTCGTAGTAGTGCTGGTGCCAGGAGCCGACGCCCTCGGGAAGCTCCTTCCTTGAAGCCGAAAAGGCCGAGGTGAACGCCTTCGATACTTCCTCGGTCGCCTGTCGCTCTTCTGCTTGCACGCGAGCCTTCTTGCTGTCGCTCAACGCTCGCCACGAGACGAGGGAAGTGAGGGAGCCGCCGACGACCGCGCCCACACCGCCGAGAAGTGGCGCCACCCACAACGGAGTAGCGGCCTGCGCTGCAATGACCCATTCCAATATTTCTGTCCCTCCCGCGCCGATAGGGGCCACACGCTACCGGCGCATGCCCGGCCGGACGGCCCCTTTTGGAGGACCGCATCCCCCTTGCCCGCCCGCGAGAGGCAAGGGGGATGCGGCGCAGAAAGCGCGGTCGTCCCGCAGTGGTCGCGACTCCCTCGCACCTGCGGCAGCACCGTCAACTGCGGCCGGAACGCGGCGGCCGGGCCCTGGGGGGCATGGCGGTGCGTGGCTTCGGAGCGGCGTGGTTCCGCTCGCCCGGCCGGGGTGGGGGCGAGCGCTGCCCCCACCCCCCACCCCAGCCGGGTGTGGCTCAGGTCAGCCGCACGAACATCAGGAGGTGGCGGTAGCCGCCCTGCCCGGCCGTGTGCGGTCCTTCGGTGAGCAGCACGGGCTTGGTGATGCTTCCGTTGCTGAGTCCTCCGAGGTGGAGCGTGACGGTCTCGCCGTTGAACGTGTCGAGAGCGTCCAGGAGGAAGGCGGGGTTGAAGGCTGCGATGCCGCCGTGGAGGTCGTCGCCGTGCCCTGGGTGAGGGACGCCGGGATGGACATGCCCTTAATGGTCAGCTCCGTAGAATCCTTCGGGGGTTGACTGTGGAGCCTGTGGTATGTGTGATGCGGGGTCAGATGCTGGGGTCGGTGAGGTGAAGGCCGCAGGCGCAGTCGAGGGCGTCTCGCGGGTGCCGGCGAAGCCGCTGGTGGGCAGGATGGCGTCTTGGTACTCGTAGGTGCTCGCGAGGTGGAGGGCGAAGCCCCAGGTACTGGCGGATCCGCCGTACGCAGACGCATCTGTTCGCCGTCATTCAATCGAGGCGTTTGACAGCAAACCCAGTCGTTCAGGCTTCCTTGTCAGCGAACCTCGTCGCTCTTCGGCCCGATGCCTTTGATCCTGGTCGGAGTTCCGTCCGGGGCGAATGAGTGGTGGAAGGTGAAGACGTGCGGCGCGGAGCCGTGGTCGTGGAGGTGTTCCAGCCTGGAAACCCCGTCCTGCCAGGTGGGTATCACGCCGTCGGAGACCCACCAGCACACGTAATTCGGGTGTCCTGTCCTCTCGAACCAGTCGTAACGCCTGTTCAGCGCCTCACGGTGCAGACCGGTGTAGACGGCGTCGAAGACGGGGCGCAGGTAGGTCCAGAGTGAGAGTGTCGCGGCCAGGGCGGTGGTTTCCACCGTACGGCCCTTGCCGTACCAGGTCGGTACGGTGAACTCTCCCCATGCACCCCAGTCCGCCTCGAAGAGCATGCCCCGGTCACCGTCTGCCGCTTCAGCACGCGCGAGGTATCCGGGGTGCTGACTGATCTTCCGGTAGACGGCCTCACCACGGTCGTAGAACTCGCGCGTCAGAGGTGCGGGATCGGCGAGAGGCGACTTCAGGACGCCGAATGTGTACAGAGCAAGATGGGGCATGCGTCTCTCCCTGGTTGGGGCTGCCTGGCGTGGACCCGGTTCGGTGGCGTACGCATGGGGGCGAGGGTTCGTGGGGCGTGACCAACTCATCCCGTCGCGGGTGGCTCAGCCTGAAGGAACTCCTGCGCGACCGTGGGCGATCGCCGAAGACCAGGTGAAGGTAGCTGCCTCTGCGGGCCATGTCGAAGTTGCGTTTTGCCTGTCCAAGTGGCCTGTTGCACAGGTCCTTGCGGGGGCTGGGGCGGTGACGGGCGGGGCAGGCTGCGAGGTACCAGTGATCCACTTCGGCCGATCGGTTCGCCCGCCATGCCCGTCCGCACCCCCGGTCCGATAGCCCCGAGTGCCGCCGAACGCGTGCGATTGGAGGGAGGGGTCAGGAGACGCGGGGCGAGTCCGGCGGCCGGGCCCGGCTCCCACCCCGCCCGGTCCCCCCAACCCCGCGGCGAGGCTGACGGCTTGCCGGGCCCTCCGGGCCGCGGGGGGCCGGGTCCATCCCGGCGGCCCGAAAGGGGCCCGGCGCTCGCGGGGCCGGAGTGGCAAGGCGCAGCCCGGGCCGGACGCGGCTGCCCGCATTGGAACGAGAGCGATGTGGCCACCGGTGCCGAGCCGGGCGAGGGCCGCAGGGCCGACATGGCCGGACGGCCGCCGCCCTCGAAACCCGACTCCGAGGCGGCCGTCCGCGGCACCAGAACGAGAGCCGCGCCTTCCGGACCCGGCGCCGGGCGCGGAGCGGCGCCTGCCGACGCGATGGCGCCGGTCGGAAGCTGGGCGGCGGGCCGCCGGCGCGCCGGGCCGGACAGACGCCGCCCCCGCCTGCACCTCCCCCGCCGCCGGCCGAACATCGACGTCGGCCAGATTCCCGAGCCCTTACCGCGGCGCGGGAGCCGCAGGTGCTGGCGTAGGCGCACCCCAGTCCGGCCATTCTCACCGCAGAGCCACCCGGTCCCGGTGCACCGAACGACCGCGCTCGCCCCCGCAGAGCCCTGCGCTCGCACCGCACTCCGGTGACGAAGTCCTCGCGCGCTGCCGTGCGTTGGCCAGGTCATTCCGGGCGAATGGTCAGCCGGTGGTACTGGTGCGGGTGGACCGCCCGAACGTCGCCCAGCAGCCACCCGGCAGCGACTTCGCCGACGCCTTGGTCCAGGGCTGCGACATCGTGCTGGTCAAGCGCACCATCGGAGCGTTCTACGGCACCGGCCTGGACGGGCAGCTGCGCGAACTCGGCGTGGACACCGTGGTGCTCGCCAGGCCTGGTCACCACGATGGGTGTCGAATCCACCGCACGGGCCGCCGCCGACCACGGCTACCGGCTGGAGTTCGTCGCCGACGCAATGTCCGGCCTGGCCGCGGACGAGCACGAGTTCACCATAGAGCGCACCTTCCCCCGCTTCGGCGAGTTACGGAACACCGCCGACTACACCTGACACCCGCTCCCCGCGGTCGGCCGTACGATCCCGCTGCGCCCGAAAGCCCCGGCAGACCGGCGGGCACTTTGCCCGGCGGGGCGCGGGCGGCCGGAACGGAGAGCCGCCTCGCCGGATCCTGCTCCGGGCTCGAGGCGGCGCCGCGCGAAGCCGGGGCTCGGACGACCGGGCCCGGGCCGCGCTGGATGCCGGGGCCGGCGCGGAAGCCCGGGCGGAAAGCGTCGAGCAAAGACAGCACCGCCGACTCCCCCGCCACCGGGGGTCCGGTCTGAGGTCGGGCCCAGGATCCGCGACTGGCCCGGCCCCGGACACGGACCAGCGCCGGGGGCGGGACGGGGGCGGGTTCACCGGCACCCCGGGAGCGGCCGAGCCCCCGCAGAGAGCACCGCCGCGACCGCACCCTGGCACCCTGCGCGTGCGCGGACCAAAGAAGACCGGCGACGCCCACACCGCGTTCGTCCGAGCACCCCATCGAGGCCGCCATGCCAGGCCAGGCCCGAGAGGCGAGGATCGCCCCGCGGCGTGTGTGGCCAGACTGGCAAGAGTGCAGGAGAAAAAATCAGATGGGGCGGACCTGCTGTGCCTGGGGCCCCTTGGGGCCCTGGCCAGTGGTGAACTCCACCCGCTGGTTCTCCTCAAGCGACCGGAACCCGGATGCATCGATCTCGGAGAAATGCACGAACACGTCCGGAGTACCGTCATCCGGCGAAATGAACCCGAACCCCTTCTCCGCGTTGAACCACTTCACAGTCCCCTGAGCCATGACATACCTTCCCGATCCACCCCAGCCGCGAACACCACGGCCAGCAGCAACCCGATACTCCCCCACCCCCCACAGACGAAACAGCACCCCGGAGTGAACGAGACGAGACCGAGCACGACACCTCCTCCCAGCCGACGCCGTCGGCGGCTGCCCAGCCAGTTTTTCGCGAAGACTTGACGTCGGCCCAGCTGGAGCGGGCCCGGTTGCGGGCGGCCACGTTCTGGAACCGGAGATGGGCTTCCGGTCAGGGAGCCCGTTACGGGCCCTGCCGGGAGGGCCGCGTCCTGGTTTCGATCCCGAGGCGACGACGGTGACCGAGCGGCGCCGGGCGAAGCCGCCGATTCGCTGTCGTCCCACGGCCCGGTCGCTGCCAAGCGACGGGGCTGGCGGTGGACTCCGTCGTCCCCTCGGCGTCGGCGCAGTCGCCTGAGCCGAGGTGCCCGGGACACCCAGCCCACGCAGTAGCTCCTGCGCGCCGTCCTCGGGATCAAGAGGATCGTTACAGGGGAACGTTACGCAGGCGGGCCACACTGGAGCCATGAGCGAGCATCGCCCCACCACTGACCAGACCAGCACCGGCTGCACACCGAGCCACTCCGGTGCTCACCAATACCGCCACAACCTCCGCTACGAGAACCCGGCCGGCCAGGCCTGGACCAGCCCCCAAGGTCACACACTGCGCACTCCATCGGGCCTCACCGTCGTAACGTGCACGTGCGGCCTCAACACCGAGGCGCTCCCAAGCGATGACGCGCGACTCCTCTACGAGGAACACCGCAACGCGATCCGCGACGAGTCGGCATGAGCCCCCCGGATGCCATGCCATCGCAGACGATCCACTCACGCACCCGAACGCCATTCCTCTGTCCGTGAAAATGGATTCTGGCCTGAGGATGATTCGTCTCCAGCACGGTGTGGCTAAGGGTTCGGCCCGTGGAAGAAGTAGACCTCGGGTCGAGGGAGTTCTGAGTCATCCCGTGTTTCTTGTGCTCGCCCGAATAGGAGGGCCGGTCGGCGTCGATCGGTAGCAGCGTCGCGTCCTGCAGGGAGAACGCCTTCCTCGACGCTGCCCGAGACCGCCTCGGCGAGCGTCGGGGCGACGGCGGCCAGGACCGCAACTGCCCCGGTGACTTAGCGGTAGGCAGTGGCGATGCCGACGCCGAACCGGGCCACGAGCTGAGCGTCGGTTGGCCGCTGCCGAGTTGGGCGAGGGCGAGGGTGAGCAGAGCCAGGGTTTCACCAGCGCGTGGGGAGTCTGGGTCCATGCCCGTGCAGGTGGGACATGATCAGGACGGCGGTCACCCAGGCGCCGACCCCGCTCCACGCCAGGACCTCCGACCCGGCGAGGCTGCCGGCGATGAGCAGGGCGAGCGTGGCCAGAAGCAGGACCGCCACGACAGCTTGGCGCCCACGCCCCACCCGGCTGCGTTCCGCCCGCGCCCTGCTCTCGTTCAGCTCGCAGACCAGCTGGTCCCAGACCGCCGCCTCTCGTACCGTCAGCTCGCTCCCGGCCAACTCCGCCTCCTACACCGTGTACGGACTCCGGTGGACCGATGCCCCGCACTGGCCCGACCATGCACCGCCACGAGTCACCGACCGACCGCGGAGCGGTGCGGGCAGCCCTGCTCGGCGTCCGACCACGAAGGGACACCCACGTCGGCCTCTGCACCCGTTCAGGCGAAAGCGGGACGAGACCCAGCTCGTCGTGTCCCAAGGGGAGGCACGGTCGGAGATGAGGAATCCGGCTCGACGAAAGGTAGGGGCCGTCGCATTCGAAGCGTGTCGGGGCGATCGTCGCGCGGTCGCGCTGACCATCCCGACCGGCGCTCAGGCCGCTGCGGTCGCTTGCGGCGGAGGAGTATCGACCGGCCGCGTGGCCGTCAATGGCTTCATCAGCGCCCGGCCGGGTCCGGTCGACGAATTCCCCACTCGGGAAATCACGGTGTACATCAAGGCACGTAGACACGGGAACAACGCAGTGATTGTCTCGTACGAATCATTCTTCCGTGTGGTGCAGGGTGGCCACTGGGAGAAGGTAGGGAGCGGCCGCACCCATATCCGGGCCGGCGAGGCCGTCGGCCCGCTCGAGGTGGGCAGCACGACCCGAGCCTGTGGCCCCGTGAAGGTGGAGATCCGAGCACACTCCCGGGCCGACGGCGGCGCCTGACGAGGAGTCGGGTCGGGTCGGGTCGGGTCAGCCGCCGTAACCGGCGACGTTCACCGGGTCGTGGCAACGGTTCAGTGTGCGCCGATATTCGTTTCGTGCCGTGCGGGAAGCGCCGTAGCGTGGCGCGGTGACGACTCAGATGATCATTCTCAACGGTGGTTCCAGCTCGGGAAAGTCCGGGATCGTGCGGTGTCTGCAGGCCGTACTGCCGGATCCGTGGCTGGCGTTCGGGTGTGACTCGTTCGTCGACGCCATGCCCGCGAAGATGCAGGCGTCGGACGAGGGGATCGTGTTCGCGGCGGATGGCGGGGTGAGCGTCGGGGCGGACTTCCGGGCACTGGAGGCGGCCTGGATGGACGGCGTCGTGGCAATGGCCCGTGCAGGCGCCAGGGTCATCATCGATGACGTCTTCCTCGGCGGAGCGGCGTCCCAGCAGCGGTGGCGGAAGGCGCTGGGCGGACTGGCCGTGTTGTGGGTCGGCGTCAGGTGCGAGAGCACGGTCGCCGCAGGCCGTGAGGTCGCGCGAGGAGATCGCGTCCAGGGGATGGCCGCGTCGCAAGCAGATGTGGTGCACGAGGGGGTGCTCTATGACCTGGAGGTGGACACGACGCACGCCGAGCCCCTGGTGTGTGCGCGAACCATTGCCGCCCGCGTCAGCTGATCGCCGGATCGGCTCGCTCCTTGGGCAGCGGCATGGCGGATTATCGCCGGGAAGGACGAGGCGGGCGCCAGACGAGCTCACGCACCCAGCTCTCTGGTTGCCACGGGTGTTCTGGCACCAGGTCCAGTCGCCCCAGTAACCGACCTTGGACAGACAAGTTTCTGCCGCGGACGCCTGCGTGGTCATCCCCAGGCGGAAGGCAGCGGTGGTAGCACCGCACGCCGACGACGACGCAGCTCAGCAACCTATGCGTGCAAGCGTGCTTCACCTTGAAACGATCTTGGCGGCGCCACCTTACATGGAGGCGGCGCGGTGATCGTCTTCGGTGTTGGGGCTCTTTGAGCGGCGTGGACGGGGTCGGCGGCGTAGCGGTCGTACTCGGCGCGCAGGCCGGCCTCCTCCGCATCGGTGGTTGGCAGCGGCGCGGGCCGGGCGGCGGTACGCGACCAGGGGGGACCGTCGCTGGTGACCCGTCGCTCCCGGATCCGCCGCGCTCGGCACGGGGTGGCGGGGCGGCACAACGGCGCCGTTTCCGCCGTCGTTCAGTACTGTACAGAGCGGCCGTTCCGTACCGTGCGGAGCGCCGGAAGGGGACTCGCGATGGCCGGTCTGAGGCTGGGACCGCTCCTGCGACACGTGGACTGGGAGTCGGGCACGAGCGCGACGGTGTGGGTCGAGACCGACCGGGCGTGCACGGCGGAGGTCCGGTGCCCGGGCGGCGCCGGGGGTTCGGCTGCGACCTTCCGCGTCGCCGGCCACCATTACGCACTGGTGGTCGTGACCGGACTCGCCCCCGGGTCCGCCACCGCGTACGAGGTGCTGCTCGACGGTGAGCGGGTGTGGCCCCTCGCGGACTCGCCCCAGCCGCCCAGCACCATCCACACTCCGCCGGTCCCGGCGACGGGCGCGGTGGTCGCCTTCGGCTCGTGCCGGTGGGCGGCGCCTGCCGTGGGCGAGTCCGATCCGGTAGGCCCCGACGTCCTCGACACCCTCTCCGCCCGGCTCGCCGCCGACCCGGATGCCGAGCGTCCGGACGTTCTCCTCCTCCTCGGCGACCAGGTGTACGCGGACGAGACGTCCGCCGACACCCGCGCCTGGATCGCCCGGCATCGGCGGGAGGCCGGCACCGGCTCCGCCGCCCCGCCGGACCAGGTCGCCGACTACGAGGAGTACACCCACCTCTATGACGAGTCATGGGGCGACCCCGAACTGCGCTGGCTGCTCTCGACCGTGCCCAGCTGCATGATCTTCGACGACCACGACGTCATCGACGACTGGAACACCAGCGCCGCCTGGGTAGCCGACATGCGGGCAACGCCCTGGTGGCACGAGCGGATCACCGGCGGCCTGATGTCGTACTGGGTCTACCAGCACCTGGGGAACCTCTCCCCCGCCGAGCTCGCCGAGGACAAGCTGTACGCGGCGGTACGGGCGGCCGACGACGGCGCCGAAGTGCTGCGCGCGTTCGCCGAACGCGCCGACGCCGACCCGGCGACGGTGCGCTGGAGCTACCGCAGGGACTTCGGTCGCACCCGGCTGCTGATGGTCGACACCCGGGCCGCGCGGGTGCTGGAGGAGCAGCACCGGGCGATGCTGGACACCGAGGAGGCCGCCTGGCTGCGGACGCAGGCGTTCGACGACCTTGGCGCCGTCGACCACCTGCTGGTCGGGACCTCGCTCCCGTGGCTGCTGCCCCCGATGGTCCACTTCGCGGAGGGCTGGCACGCGGCGCTCTGCCGGGGCGAACGTGGGCAGCGCTGGGCGCGCTTCGGCGAGTGGCTGCGCCGGCGGGCGGACCTGGAGCACTGGGCGGCGTTCACCTCGTCGTTCGAGAGGCTGACGGGGACGGTCGCCGAGGTGGGGAGGGCCGACGCCGCCCCGGCGACGGTGTGCGTGCTCTCCGGGGACGTACACCATGCGTATGTGGCGGAGCCCGTCTGGACCACCGGGCAACAGCCGCGCTCCCGCGTCTTCCAATTCACCTGCTCACCCCTGCACAACTCGGTGCCCGCAGCCATACAGGCCGGATTCCGTTTCGGCTGGAGCCGGTTCGGCAACGGGATCGGGCACCTCCTCGCCCGCCACGGACGGATCGCGAGACCCGCGATCCGGTGGGAACGCACCGGCGGACCCTGGTTCGGCAACCAGTTCATGACCCTGACACTGCACGGACGTACGGCGCGCCTGCGACTGGAGAAAGCCTCCGCAGACGCGAAACGGGGACGCCGCGGGACCGACCGCGCGGGAGCACAGCTCGTCAGCGTCCTCGACCGGAGCCTGACAGACGAAAGTTGACGCCCCACCGGACGGTGTACACCCCGCCGCTGCCGTTCACACCCTCGCCACCCAGGTCCGAACCCCGATGATCTTCGGCCGTCACCAGCAGGCCACCGCACGGCCCGCCTTGTCGAAGACCAGGCAGGAGCTGGCTGACAGCGGCGCCCTGGAGGCTCTCACCGCTCTACAGACAGCCCTGGGCCGCGAGGATGCAGCGGCTCGGTGCCTTCCATCACCGCTTGGACGCGTCTGCCGGTTCGAACGCGCCCGTCACCGCCACCAGACTGGACACCTGACCCTGATCGTTCGCGTACGCCTCACGCCTCTGCGCGGTCCGCGAACTGGCGCCCGCATCCCAGGCCTCGGCGAGCGGGACCATGTGGGTCGATGTCCAGCCGGGCGGCGTCGGTGGCGGTGGTGTCGTCGTAGTACGACTACCACATACCCCCACACTGTCCGGACCTCCACCGCGAGCGGGAGCGCGGACACCGCCGCCCTCCTTGGCGGCGACAGGATGGGCGTCAGCATCGCACCTGGGTCAGAGGCTGGTGGCTGCGTGGACCTGGTTGAGGTGGATGAGGATGTCGTAGGCCCGGGAGATGGCGAGGGTGGGGAGCGGGTCCTTCTTGAAGGACGAGCCGGCTTCGTAGGTGGGGCGGGGGGTGTTCAGCCAGGTGCGGCCCGCGGCGGGCAGGGTGCGCAGGTCGAGGTAGTAGTCGCGGTGGTGCACCCGGTCGAGGGTGTACTCCTGCATGTCGGGGGTGGCCGCGGGGACGGTGACCTTGTTCCAGGGGCTGCCGAGGGTGGTCGCGGTCAGGAACGAGCCGCGGCCGAAGGTGAAGCCGATGGCGGCGTAGTCCCGGCCGAGGGCCTCGCGCAGGAAGGCGCCCTGGGTTGTGGGGTACATCACCGGGTCGGTGGCCAGGTAGCCCACGTGGCCGTTGTGCGCCGAGAGCAGCATCTTGTCGCCGGTGCGGTGGTGCCACCAGGCGGTGTTGTCGGCCATGACCCGGTCGCGGAGGTGCTCCGCGGCGGACACCGATGCCGGGTCGGACAGGTCGAGCGAGGTGAACGCGAAGGTCTGGGCGATGTTGCGGGCGTGCTGCTCGGCCCATTCGTAGGCATCGCCGCCGGCCCCCTTGTGCGCGGTGACCAGGTCGAACGCCTGCTGGGCGGTGGCGGCGTCGAGGCGTCGTTCCGCGACGGGCTTGCGCAGGTAGGCGAAGACGTCGTCGAGGGGGCGCAGGCCCGCGTACAGCTTCTCGAGGCGTGCGACGTCCTGGGGGCGGCTCGCACGGACGTATGAGAGCACGCGGTCGAAAACGGCGTCGCCGAGCTTGGGTGCCCCGACGTCGTTGCCCATGAAGTGAACCTTCCGGCCGGGGTGGCGGTCGTTGTAGCGCCGCATCCAGGCGATGAGGCTGACGAACTCCTCGCGCTCCCAGGGTGATCCGGTCAGTGTCTCTTTGGCGATCCGCCGGGCGTCGCCGGGGCCGCCCTGCAGGTACTCGTCGATCCGCAGGCCGGCCGTCCAGCTCATCTCCAGGGCGAAGGTGGTGAAGCCCTTCTCCTCGACGAGGTGGCTGAAGACGCGTTGCTTCATGGCGAAGAACTCGTGCGAGCCGTGGGTGGCCTCGCCCAGTCCGACCAGCTTGGCGTCGCCGATCATGGTGTCCAGCGCCCGTAGGTCGGTGGTGTTGCCGACGGGTTCCGTCGAGCGCAGGGGCTGGGCTGCGTGCTCCAGCGCGCGGAGCGCGTCGGCCTGCCGGCCCTTCGTCCCCGTGGGGGCAGGTGTGGTGGTCGCGGCGGAGGCCGTAGGGGCCAGCAGGGCCGTGGCCGCGAGTCCGGCCGTCGCGGCGAGCAACCTCCGTCGGCCGATCGCCTGGTGGTGCGCGGTCATGCTGAACTCCTCGGCTCGTTCTTGTTCCCTGGGCGGTGAAACGATCATGGCCTGGGGCGGGAGCGGGCCGCGCTGGGGGCGTCCTCCGGGTTCGACCGGGGGATATCCCCCCTTTGTCACCCGTGAGGCCATAGGGAGGGAGTGGTTCGGGAGCCGCGGGCGCCCGGGCGGGCAGGGCCGGGGCGGGGCGCCCGCCGAGCGGTTGGAACGCTCGGTCGGTGGCGGCCACGGGTGAATGGTGCGTGGGCGACTTGGAGCTTCGTTCGTACGTGACGCACCTCCAGGAACTCACCGGTCGGCCGTGACCAGCTACGCCACATGATCACTCCGACTTTGCATCAGCCCTGGCTTCGTCTCCCCGCTCGCTCAGCAGCCGCAGCCGTCGCGAACCCCGGCGCATCCCCAGGAGCCGTGACGTCCTGGACGTGGTGTGGTCCGCCCGAAGCAGGTGGCCGAGGCCAGAGCCGATCGGGCCGTGGACCGGAGGGGTGCCTTCCGGCACTCGCTGCGGTTCAAGAGGCTGCGCTTGGACGTCACGGCGGCTGCGAGTGCTCGCCGATCCACCGGGCCTGCCCCGGACACAGCGGGACTGTCCGGCCGACCTCGTCAGGAGGCATTCCACTGATGGGCGGGGCGCCCCGCCTCTCCACCAGCTGCGGACCGTCCAGCACGTTCTCCGGTTCGATGACTCCGACGGCTTCCAAAAACATGATCAGGCCCCGGTCCGAGTGAGCCAGGCCCAGGATCTCCTCGCGTCCCTCACAGTGCATGGTGACCTGTCGGGCGCCACTGGGATGACACGGGGGCACGACGACGGGCACGCTGTCCACATCTTCAGGATGCGACCGTGTAACGCACCGCGCACCCAGCCCACCTGCCGGGCGGACACGGCCGCTGCCGCTGCCGCTGCCGCTCTCCGGCGCGGGGCCTGGCCTCAGTCCCGCAGGTGGTGCCAGTAGTCGCCGCAGGGCATGTGCGGGGACAGGGAACAGGCGCGCTGCCACATGCCTTGCGCCTGCTGGTCGGGACGCTGCTGCTCCCCGTGCAGGGCGTTGAGAATGAGCAGGCCGCCGGTGACCGCCGGTACCAGCCACTGGGCGTAGGACAGCTGCCGTTCCGCCTTGCCCGTATCGAAGGAAGCGGCCGCCTCCTCGGCGTCCTGCGGGTCCTGGGACGAGGCGAGTTCGATCTTCTTGCCCAGCATCCGCGCGTACGCCGTGGCCGCCAGAGCGACGCCGGTCAGCACCGTCTTGGCCACAGTGGATGCGGCCACCCCCTGCTGGGTTGCGACCCGGGCCGCGTTCGCCGCGAGCAGGCCGCTGCCGCCGACCAGGTGCGCGCCGATCGCAACCGCGCTGACCGGGGTCCACTTCGCCCAGCCGGTGCTCGCGATCCGGGCGTTGTCACGCCAGCTGTCGCTGTGGCCCTTGGCCGCCCCGTTGAGGCCGACCGCGCCCATCAGCGAGCCCCCGAACCAGGCGGCCAGTCCCACATCGTGCATGCTGCGCCATACGGTGTTGCGTTCGGACATGACACTCCTCTACAGGGCGCGGGCGCGTGCCGGCGGACGTGCCGGTGCTGCAGCAACCGTCGCCCGCACCCGCGGGTGCCGCCATACCGGCTGCTCCGAACGGCCGTGAGAGCGATGAGGCCAGGCTTCGGATCAGGTGTTCGCGTGCGGGCCGGCGGATGGCGGGCCGTGCCAGTCCAGGCACAGGACGGTGGCGTCGTCTCTCGGCGGCAACCCGGGTGAGGCCGAAGGGCAGGTTCACGGCCAGGGCGAGTTCGGTGACCGTGCCGTCGCGCAGGCGCAGCGGTCTGGGGTGGCCGGCGTTGACGAGCTGGGCGCTGCTGCCGTCCAGGGCGATGCGCAGGAGCTGTCCGGTGGCGAAGGTGCGATGGCCGTGGTGAAGGAGGGCCCCGGTGGGCTTGACGGGCCTGTTCTGCGAGGTCGCACCCGGCGCGGCGCCGCGGGAGGCGTTGACGAGGACGGTGGCCATAAGGGAGGCGTGGACGTCGTGGCCCATGGCGTCGGTGACGGACAGGTGCAGGGTGCCGCTGTCCAGGCTGTAGTCGTAGGTGTCGCCTGCGATGGCGGTGGCTGGGACGAGGGCGCCGGCGAGGGTGAACTGAGTGGCCTCGCAAGCAGCGGCGGAGGGCAGGAGCTGACGCTGGATTTCGGCGGCGACGCTGACCGTGGTAATGCGGTTGCCCCAGGTAGAGGCTGGTGAACCGGCGGTCGGTGACGACGATGTACGCCAGCGCGTGCGCGGCCTCCTCCACCTGGGCGAACACTTCAGCTCCCGTAACAGGGCAGGCGAGATACAAGCCCACTGGGCGAAAGGAGGATCAGGGGAGTACAGCCGTCCTGGACCAGCCCCTGTCCCGCACGGACCTCCTTCAGCCTCAGCACGTGACGCCACCCGTGCCGTCCTGGCCGGCGCAGCCCGCCTACGGGCCCCTGCCCGGGACGGAAGCATGGACGCCGTGCTCCTGGTGGTCGCCGAGCTCGTCACCAACGCGACCCGGCACACCTCCGGCCCTGCGCGCTGCGCCTGGAACTGGTGGACGACACCATCGATGTCTGTGTCGCCGACGCCAGCCCCCAGCCCCCAGCCCCCAGCTTCCCGAACCCCGCACCCCCCGTACCGACGGCACCGGGAGCTGGGGCTGGTTCCTGCTCGACCGCCTGGCCACCCGCCTCCGCATCACACCTGCACCCGAGGGCGGCAAGATCGTCTGCGCAATCCTCCCTGGTAGGGCCAACGGCTGACAAGAGCCCACACGCCTCAGCCGGGCTGGCAGCTCGGCCGGTGATGGAAGACGCTCTGGTTTTGTCGGTGAGTTGCGAGAGCGCGTGTCACCCGGCCGCGAGAGCGCCCTCTTCCGCGGGAGGTTGACGTCGCTGGGTTTTGAGAGCACGTGGATGCTTGCTTCGGGCCGATGGTGGTGCTCTACGCGACGAGGGGGGCCGCCGAACACGAACGCATAGTCGGCTGACCCCTCCTCAGGGCATCACAGGTCGGCGATGAGGGCGTACCGCTCGTCGTCCACCGGACCACCCCACAAGTCAGGGTCGCTGCTCAGTGGTTCAATACGCACGGCGGCAACAAGAGGGCGCACGGCTTCAGTAAGGTCTTCGGCTCCGATTCCGCCGTTCCACGGCAGCGATTCGGCGCCGTCCACATACGGGGCACCGCTCTGGCCTGCCTCATGCCAACGCCCCTCGACCAGCACCAGCCGGCCTCCCGGCCGCAAGCGTTTCACCCAGTCGCGCAAGGCGGCCTCCGGATCAGGCAGCGTCCACAACAGATGCCGCGACAGCACGACATCGAACCGTTGTTCCCCGGTCGGGGGCATCATGGCGTCACCGACCAGAAAACGGCCGGCAAGGCCGGCGGCCTCGAACTTCGTGCGCGCCTGCTCAACCATGCGCGGCGCCAGGTCGACCCCGGTCGGCCGGTGTCCGGCCTCGGCCAACAGCAAGGACATGGACCCGGTGCCACAGCCGATGTCGAGAACGTCGGCTGTGGTTGGCATCAAGGCGTGCAGGAGTCGGGTCCACGCAGCGCGTGTGTTGTCGGCCCTCAGCCCGTGGTCGGGCTCGTCATCGAAGGCCGCTGCAGCGGCGTCCCAGTAGGCGGTGATCGAAGCAGTTCGGTCCGTCATGACTCGATGCTCTCAGCAGCCACTGACACTCCAGACGCCCAGTAGCAGTGTCGGTTCTCACCGATATTACCCCCGCAGTGATCGACAACTGCTGCTGAGACTCGTCGACAACCGATCTCCGTTCTCACCTACGAAGCCAACGCTCCGCTCCAATCAACGGCACCCTGCCCAGCCCACCGCGCGACCGGCCCCGGCGAAAGCCTCTCGTCGGCAAACGAGTGCACCGCAGGCGGCCGGCGCAGCTATGTCCGGGCGGTGGGGAACCGATGGACGGTGAGCCGGGATCAGCCCGGCACACTGTGAGAAAGGAACCGCACGATGGAGCAGTCTGAGCTGGAGAGCAAGATTCAGGCGCTGGAGACGGGTCTGGCCGTCCAAGAGGCGTCCATGGCCGGCGCGCAGGCCACGCAGGCGGCGACGCAGGCGGGTATGACCTCGACGTTCGGCGCGACGCAGGCCGGGACGTGGTCGGTGATGGCTGTTGGCAGTGTCGCGCTGGTGGTGGGGATCTTCCTCGGTCTGGCCATCGCCAAGGACTGACGGCCGGCCCCGCCCTACCGGGAGCCGCCGTCTGGCTTTTGCGCCGCCCTCTGCCCGGCTTCATGGCCGGTCGGGGGGCGGCTCGCTGCGAGGTGCCGCTGATCCATCAGCAGATCCCGTCGCCTCACCGATGAACGTTCCCCACGGCCGGGTGGTCGAAGACCACGGCCACCCCGGGACCACCCATTTGCCGAACACCGACATTCACATACGACGCGGCCCGGCGGTGAAGCAGCCCTTGCGCCCGTCGGCGGGTGTCAGGAGCGGTCGTCGTAGTGGTCGCGGCTGCCGGACATGGCCAGCCCACGGCTGATCATGTAGCCGACGGTGAGGATCACGATGTACAGCCAGGCCCGGTCGGCGCGGAAGTAGTCGATGTGTCCCTCTTCGGTGCCCACCAGCATGGAGGACGGGATCACGCCAAGATCGACGCTTCCCACCTGAGCGACTACCCCCGAAAGGGGTTCCTCACCTTCGAGGTGCCCATGGCCTCCAAGATCACTAAAGTACAGTTCTCAATGACCAGCAGATTCTCCCCGAACACCGGCCAGTGGAACGTGCCCTGATCATGCGGAGCCGGAGGCTCGGCGGCGCGGCACGCGGCCTCGGGGGCGCCCTGGTCGGCGGGCGGCGATGCCGCAGTGGCAAAAGTTGACCGTCGATGCTGGAGCGGACCGGGGCGCAAGGAGCACACCGAGATCACGTTCGTCCCGACCACCGGCCATCCTGCCGGTGAGGTCAGCGCGGTCGGCGACCGCAACTACTGACCTTGAAGTTGTCTTGTCGTAGGTGCTGACGGTTGGTGATCGTCGCGGTATGCCGGGTGTATGAGGTATCCGCAGGGTGGGGGTCTGACCGCGGAGAGGCAAGCGTTCCGTGAGCGGGTCCGGATGGAAGCGGTCGCGATGTTCGCCGATGGGCGGGGCAGTACGGAGGTCGCGAAGGAGTTACGGGTCAGCGTGCGATCGGTTCAGCGGTGGCGTCGTGCTTGGCTCGAGGCCGGCCAGAGCGGGGTCCGTTCTCAAGGCCCGGCGTCCCGGCCGAAGCTGAGTGACGCGTTGTTCGCCGTGCTCGAGGAGGAGCTGGCGAAGGGTCCGGTCGCGCATGGCTGGTCTGATCAGAGATGGACGCTGGCCAGAATCAAGACGTTGATCGGCCGGCGGTTCCACAAGTCCATGACGCTGTCGGGTATCTCGCAGATGCTGCGGAGGCACGGCTGGAGCCATCAGGTTCCGGCTCGTCGGGCCGTCGAGCGTGACGAGGCGGCGGTGGCCGGCTGGGTGAAGGACGTGTGGTCGCACGTGGAACCACCGCGGCGGCGCTCGGGGCCTGGATCGTCTTCGAAGACGAAGCCGGATTCTCGATGACGCCGCCGACCTCCCGCACCTGGGCCCGACGCGGAACCACACCGGTCATCCGGGTCCGTGGACGATCCCAGCGTCGCTTCTCCATAGCCGCCCTGTGCTGCTACAAACCCGGAGAACGCTCCCGCCTCGTCTACCGGCCCAAACGGCATACCGATCACAAGAGCGGAGGCCGCAAGAGCTTTGCCTGGACCGAGTACCGCGACCTTCTCATCGCCGCCCACCAGCAGCTCGGCGAACCGATCGTCCTCGTATGGGACAACCTCAACGTCCACAAAGACCGCCGCATGCGGGCCTTCATCGAGGAGCACGACTGGATCACCGCCTACCATCTGCCGCCCTACGCACCCGACCTCAACCCTGTCGAAGGCATATGGTCCATCCTCCGCAGGACCAGCCAGGCGAACACCGTCTTCACCGACCCCGACCACCTCATGCGCCAGCTACGACACGGCCTACGCCAGATCCAATACCGCAGCGACATCATCGACGGATGTCTCACCGGCACCGGACTCACCCTGACGACACCACGACTACAAGGTCAGTAACGAGAGGTCCACGCACCCGTTGCCCCGGCCGCTCGACGCCACCCCGGCAATCACCTGACCCGCCTGCCGCTGTCCGCCCGGTCGGTGGCATCCGCACGTATGCCGTCATCCGGTCCAGGCGCGCCTCACTGTGCCGTCCTCGACCTCGAGGTTCAGCCTGCCTTCGAGGTACTCCATAGTCAGGACCGTGCCGGGCGGGACCACGCGCAGAGTCGTCCAGCCGCGCCTGTGTGCCCGGCGTTTTGCTTCGTCATCCTCGAGGCCTACGTAAGAAGCCAGATCGTCATCGGGCGTGGGAGAGGAAACAGAAGTAGTAGTCACGGCCATCGCCTGCCCCCACCGATGCACAGCAAAAGCGTTACGGGGGGAGGCTGGGGCCGCCCCGGACACACGACAGCGTGGGTCGCCACCGGCTGGTGGCGGCCCACGCTGGGGGTCGTCGGAGGCGGTCTCTCAGGCAGCCAAGCGCCGCCCGATCGGGGCCGCCCTGAGACCCGAGCTGCGGAGCCAGCCCAGCGGTGCCCCACAGGACGTCGGTTCAGATATGCGGATTCCAGTGGCCGAAGCGGGACATCACCCTACGCGCCGCGCCCTCGTCCAAGCCGAGCGCGGCGGCGGCCTGTCCGGGGGCAGGTCCTGCTGTGCGCGCCGGGCAGCCCAGTAGCCGACCCGCTCGGCGGTGACTTCCGTCCGTCGTGCGGCCCGGACGGCCGCGATCGGGGAGGTTTGGCTAGCTTGCTGATTTCCTCTTCGAGGCGCTCCAGCAGCGTGGTGACGGTCTCGGGAAGTGGGACGGTTGCGGCTTCGATCTGGGCGGTGTGGGGGCGGCCCAGCCGCAGGAACACACCTCGCGCAGGACGGCCGCCCGTGGAATGTGGTTCGAGCGGCCGCCGTAGACGGTCCACTGGGAGACCAATTCCCCGCCCGAGCCCGAACCGGCATCGAAGTACACCGGACTCGGGACGGTGCCGTCCTCCAAGAGCACGCCGGCCGCACCCGCATGCGAGGAGCCGAACTCCCCTGTCGTCCACACTTACCGCTCTCCCACGACACCCTCCCCCCATCGCCCGCATGCACAGCCCTGGGCCGGGCCGTCGGAGTCGACGATGCCGCAGCCGGGCCCGGATCCGCACGATCGGTCGACAGCGCAGCCCTCCGGTCACTTTCGATCATCTTCGATCGCCGGGAAATTCTGGCGGCCCTTTCCGTAGTAGTCGTGACGCAGTTGGCGTCGTCCCGGAGAAGTAAGACCTGGAGCCTGAATTGACACCCCCGCCCACCACTATTTCCACACCAGACACACCTACGGCGCCGGGTTGGTGCCGCGTCCCAACCGACGCGGCACCCTGCACGTCCAAAAGGGATCCGTACGCCCGACTACTCAAGCCCGCCGCAAACCAAGCGCGGCGCCGCACTGCGGTCTCGGCACCACCAGCCCCCGGACAGCTACGGCAGCTGAGACGACTACCGGCCGAGAATGTTGACGTGGTGGCGACGGCTCGGGTTGAGGGGATGACTCGCGCGCCGGCTCGGGCGCTGCACCTCACGCCAAGCGATAAGTAGGCCTGCACGGGTCAGCAATCAGCACCTGGCTGGATGAAGTAGCCATCCGCCGGCACCGCAGGCCCTGAACTGATCGCGGCCTTATACCTATCTTCCACTATCTCGGCGAACATCGCAGCTCTTCGATCCCGCCCTCCGACGGCGCCTCGAAGCCATGTACTGCGACCAAGACTCCAATGCAATCTTCCTATTTCGCCGCGAAAATGCCGATCAAGGATAAAGCGAAGTGTGGAGGCATCTATGTCTCCGAGCTGATACGCGGCATGCCACCTTCCTATGATCAGATTGGTGAAGATGACCTGCCGATATCGCTCGAATTCGATCGGGGTGTCAGGCGGTTCCCAGCACGCGGCCAGGGTGCGATCCCCCATAGCTAGATAGACCATCTGCCTATGCGTAGCCCTGTCCCGTTCGTCTCTGACAGCCTTCGTCTGCCGCGCTTGATACATGAGCGACATTGCGACACCTGCCAGCGCAATCCCAGACAGCAGCACCGATGCAGCACTGAAAGCCTGGGCGCGGTCACCGAGAATCTTGAAGACTGAGACCAGAAGTGCTGCAAGTAGCACCACCGAGGCAGTCACGGAGATCAAGAGCCGACTATGAACCCTCAAACCAAGACCCAC
The DNA here is from genome assembly GCA_049998195.1 of Streptomyces sp. cmx-11-4. Lineage (GTDB taxonomy): Bacteria > Actinomycetota > Actinomycetes > Streptomycetales > Streptomycetaceae > Streptomyces. Next base: position 6,036 of record JAEBET010000020.1, on the reverse strand, counting down.
CACACCTCCCCCAATCTCGCCAATGTTGACAGCGTCATGGGACGGGAACAAGAGGCTGGGTGACCGGGCGATCCGATCTCCTGAAGCCTCTGCCCCAGGAAGCGGCAGTAACCACGCTGCTTTCAAAGTCGCCCAGGGGACAAGGTGCATGCTCCCTCCAGGAAGGCCATCGGGACCGCACCCTGCCCACAGCCGATGTTGATCTGGCCAAGTGGAAATGTCACCGGGTTCTGAGAACGCCAGTGCCGGCGTGTCGACCGCTCTGTGCAGGTGCCCGAGGCTGAGTGGGTGGAGCCGATATCGTCCTGGCATGACACGTGTGTTCGATATTGTGCGGTCGCTCGCTGCGGGTGTTGAAAGCCGCGGGGCGCCTGGGAGTTCATCCGCGGGTTCCTTGCGAACTGGTCGGAGGCGCTCGGTGATGACGACGGCTGGGGCGAGGCAGATCTCGTGGCCGCGGAGAGAGGCTCGGCTTCCGGCTGCCACCCCACTGCATCCGACCCGCTCGACGGGAACGTCTCGCCAGCTCACGCTCGTGCACCACACGTAAACGATGACCCCCAACGCGGGACGGTCGTCCACGGGAAGCCGCCCGGGATACCGGTACCGCCGAGGGGCCGCGCCGACAACAACGGGGCCCACGTTCCCACAGGTCATCAGGCACGAGATCAGCAGACACCTGCAAATCCCCCAAGATCCCCCGCCGGGACACGACACATGGCTCCGGCCTCGGCGCAACCCGCTGGGTCGTCGGGCGGACCTTCGCCTGGCTTAACCACTACAAGTGGCTACGGATCCGCTACGAGATACGCGCCGACCCTCACCTCGGCCTGCTCCAACTCGCCTGCGGCATCATCTGCTTACGACGACTCCGAACCTCATTCTGAAACGATCAGCAAGGGGTGTCCAGAGCAAGATCTGAATGCGCGAAGTGACTCCACAGCCCGCGACTCCCTAGCGGATATTCGGGGCATCCCGGGCCTGCTGCCCTCCTCGCCACTCCGGGAGACCCGGATTCAATCGAGTCGCAGGGAAACGGGGGCCGTCGGCAACGTCGCCAACTAGGTGGCCGTCAGTGGTCGATCGCTCCCGATGTCGTCCCACTCCGCAGGGCTCCGTGACAGCACCATCAACTGGTCGGCAGCCTGGAGATCCGGCTGCCGGACCACAGGCCCTGATGGCAGAGTCTGCCCATGGTCTTCCTACGTTGTGAAGCGGTTCGATGGGTCGATGACGAACCCCAGCCCGGCCTGGTCGAGGTCCGCTTCACAGACGCCCACCACCAGCAGTGGGCCTTCATCGACAAGTGGCCCGTCTTCGCCGGAGGCGATGACCTGAGCCCTGACTCCCGCTACCCCGCCGAGGTCGGCATCCTCTGCGACATCCTGACGACCGGCAACACTGCGGACACGTCGGACACGGTCAACATCTCCGTCACACCTTGGGGACTCGAATCGCTCGAAGGATGCGTTGAGTTCGAAGTGCGGGCTGATCAATTGACAAGCGGCTGAGGTTCACGATCACCGGGCCCCGCCGACCTGACGGTCGGCGGGATCCACGCATGCTCTCGGGCTCGCCTCCTTCCCCACACCGTTCAAGCGGCAACGGAGTGAGGCGAAGAGCGGCAGCGGCCGTTTCAAGAACCCCCATCACGCTTGGACGGTCGCCTCGTGTGGGTTGACGCGCTTGCCGGAAGCAAGATTTAGAGCAGGCCCAGCACTGTAAGGAGAACGCCGACCAACCCGAGGCCCACCAGAAACAGGAGGGTCAGCACCGTGCGAAGGGTGCCCCGGCCCGCTGCGACGAGGACTGCTCGTTCCGGGCTCGACGGGAGATATCGCAGTCGCACCTGCGCACCCAGGGGTTGTCGCCGGTCGGTGTCGATGTCGAGCCGGTACGCGCGCCCGTCGGCCGCATGGAAGCCCACGATGGCGTGCTGTAGGCCCGCCCGGCCCTGGTCTCCCGTTAGCACGTAGGCATCCAGCACTCTGCCGTCGGTGGTTAGCCCTTCCTTGAACGTCTTGCAGATGAGTAGCCATCGGCTGCAGGTCCGCACGGCGAGTGCGACGGAGACCGATACGGCGAGGAGCCCGACAGAAGCAAACAGCAGCCGGTGCCCGTCCTCACGCAAGAATTCCATGGCGCCCTTCCACGTCCACCTACCGCCGGGCCACCGTCCGTGGCGCTGCCGGTCGAAATCTACCGGCTCTTGTTGGCGCCGAGCACCGGGCAGTGCCACCGACGACGGTGCTGGTGACGGCCGTTCTGCCAGGCCAGGCGGCCCTGGACGGCGGAAGCCGGTTCATGGAACAGGTCGGCTTGGCATCCTTCCTCGGCCAGCCGGTCGCGGAGAAAGGCGATCAGGCCGTCGGTGGCGGTGGCCGGTGCCGGGTCGCGGGGCCCGGTCAACTGGCGGCCGCGGCTGCGGCTGCTTCGGCGCGATCGTCGCATTCCGACATCAGCAGCTCGCCAGGAATCCGCGGTAGGTCATCTGTCCTGTGCGGCGGCCGCGTCCGCAGCTTCCTCGGTCAGTCCCCGGTTGCGCTTCGCGGTCATGATTCCCCCTGGTGGGCGGATGGTCCGGCGTGCCGGCGGCGCAGCCGCAGCAGATCGTCGTGGGCGGCCACCAGCGAGGTCAGCGAGGTCAGCGTCGCCCTCCGCCGGGCGTGTGATCCGTTCCTGGTGCGGGGCGGGCACGCTGACATCGGTGTCGGGTGCCTTGCAGGCCTCCAGGGCGACGGCGTCTGCGGTCAGCGCGCCAGCGGCGCGATCCCGGCGACCACGCCCTCGTGGGCCATGTGCCGGTGCAGGAGCAGGACCGAGATGATGGCCGGGTGCCCTCGGGGTCGCCGTGGGCATTACAGACCGTGGTGGGGCGGAGGACCGTCGCGGGCAGACTGGCCAGGAATGCATGGGGAGCGAGCGTAGGGGGCGTGCGGGATGGGCATACAGGGGCGCGCGGCGGTGGTTCGGTGACGGCGTATCACATCAAGCATCTGCCGACCGGGACTCTGCCCGAAGACGGTGTCGCCACCTGGTCCGTGACCGGGGACGGTGTCGCCTCCCGGTCGGTGTCCGGAGGCGGTGTCGCCACCTGGGCCGTGGCCGACGCCGAACGGTGGCGGAAGGCGTCGGTCCCGACCGTTCTCGCCCCGGCCGTGGGCGGCTGGGCCCTGGCCGTCCTGGTGGCGGCGGCGTACGTCCTGCTGTTCGGGCTCTCGTCCGCGTCCGCGGCCTGGCACAGCGGGCCCGGGGACGGGACGGACTGGCTGAGGTATCCGGGTCTGATCCTGCTGACCGCCATGCCGCTCTGGTATCGGTACGTTCCGGTCGCGGCCATACCGGCGGCTGTGTTCGTCGCTGTGGAAGCGGTTCTGACTCTGGCCCGGCCTGGCGACGTGGACCGTCCGGCGAGGGCCGGGTGGTTGGTCGTCCTCGCCGCCTGCGCCGTCGCGTTCACAGGAGGCTTCCTGCGGCTGCGGGCCCGACGCCGACAGCGGGCCATGGCCCTCGCCGCTGCGGGAGAACGCCGCTTCCCGCTGCCCGAAGGCACCCCGGAATCGGACGGCCACCGCGGCCACCAGCAGGTCTACCTCGGGCTGGCGCTCTGCCTGGTCGCCGCAGCCATCCTCGCCGACGGCCTGTTCGGGGAACCGACCGCGTCCGGCGTCGCCTACGACGCCGTCGGGCAGCAGGGCATCGGCCTGGTGCTCCTTGTGGCCGGTACGACCTTCTACGGCCGGGGCCAGCTCGCCCACCGGGCGGCCCGGCGGTTGCACGGGGAGCCCCAGCCGGCCCTGATCGTGGGTGTGCGGGCCGGGGCGGACGGACGCCACTGGGTGTGCGCGGACGCCCGGACCCGCTCGGCAGCCCCCCTGATCGCGTACGTTCCCGGCAAGAGCGACACCCGCGCCAGGACGCGGCTCCTGGGCAGCGGCTCGGCGTACGGGGTGGGGAACGGACACCACGACATCGACCCGAAGCACGAGCCCTTCGAAGCGGTCCTGTACGGCACCCCCGCGGAGGGCGACGAAGTCGTCCTCGAATACGCCTGCGCCGAATACCACCGCCACCAGGACATGGGGCGGATGTACGCGACCGTGACCACTGCCCCGCTCCGCCCGGACCGCCGCCACGGGCTGGGCCCGTGGGAACCGGCGGACGGCCCTGCCCGGCAGCGTGAGCGGCTCCGCGAGGGCCGGGAGAGGGCGGAGCGCTACCGGGAGGCGCAGCGCGGGGCGGAGGAGCGCCGCAGGAACCCACCGCGCGGCCCGTCGACCCGGGGGCGCGGGAGCGGCTCCGGCAACCGGCACAACAGGGGCGGCTGCGGGTCGAGCTGCGGGGGCTGCGGGGGCGACTGAGCCCCGGCAGCCGTCAACAGGCCGCCGTCAACATCCAGTTGTCAGTGGCCGGGCGTCGACAGCGGGTTCCCCCGGTCTCCTGGGTGTGGAGACCAGGCCCGCTGGCGTACCTGTCGGCTGGAGCTACTTGGTCTGCAAGGCTCCGCGGTCGATGAGGCTCTGGATGTAGGGCGGCCAGTCACGCTCCAGACTCGCGGCGATGCCCTCGTGGACATCACGGCGGGTCTGGGGGGTGACCTGTTCCATGTCTCCGTTCGGGTAGTACAGGCGCATTCCTTCGCGGCTGGCGTCACACAGGATGGCGTGGGCCTTCTGCATCAGCGTGAGGTAGAGCTGAGGAACCTGGGCTCCCGCGAGCTCATCGGTGACGGCTTCGTAGTCGATGCCGATATCCGCCCAGTCCTTGCCCTGCTTGTCGAGCCACAGGGTGATGTCGGAGAAGAAGACGACCTTGCCCGGTCCGTCGGCGGGGTCTCGGGCCAGGGCACCCGCGAGGTCAAGCGCGGTGCCGGCGCCCTTGCTGACAAGGCTGCGGGGGATCATCTGCGGAGCGATGGCGAGGGCGCACTCGCCCCAGCCGTCGCGGGTCTCGGCAGGCCATGGCAGCCCCAGGACGAGCCAGCCGGACGGTGCCAGCAGTGTGTTGCTCACCGTGTTCTTCCCCCTCGATGCGATGGACGGTGTCCTGCTGATCTTTTCGCCGAAGCTGGCGGCGAACAAGGCGGCCGCCGGTCAGGCCGGGCAAGCCTGCCCGCCGGTGAGCTTGCCCAGCCAAGCTTGGGCTTGCCCGCCCGGGTGACCGGGCGCGTGGCCGGTCACCGGGACCGGTGTGACCGATCCGCCTCCGCCATCGGTCAAACCCCACATCAGTGGAGTGACCGGCCCGTGCAACTCCTTGTGGGGTGCCTGCTGACTCGGGCAGGGCCAATGGCGGCCGTCGTAGGCGCCACGCGATGGCGCCGCCGGACCATCAGTGCTCTGGAAAGGGCCGAGAACGAACAAGCGGTGCCTCGACCCGCCATCCCGAGCGGGCTGGCCGGTCCAAGGTCTCACGGACGACGGCAGCGCCCCAGCCTGACACCGACTCATGGAGGGTTTGCCCTCGGCGCACGGGGACACAAGCGCGGGGACGGTAGCCGGCCTTCAAAGACGGGTCACCGCCGCGGCTGGGTGACCGTGGACGGCTCTTCTCCCCCAGGAGCCGCCCACGGCCCGCCGAAACGCCCCGCGGAAAGCCAGCAGGCCGGACGTCCGTCCGGGCAAGACGCGGTCCAAGCTCCGGGGATCGGTCGCAGGGTGGGCCAGCAAAGCCATCCGAGAAGAGGGTTGGTGACCACGAACCAGTGGACACTGATCCGGCAGCAGCCGCCCACCACCTCAGAAGTCTCCAACGCTGATCCCTCCACCTTCGGCGAGGACAATCCTCGGCCGCACTACCGACGCCTCCAGTCACCGCGCCTACTGCCTCCGGCAAGACCGCCGCCGCGACGAAGCCAGCGGTGAAGAAGCGGATCCGCTCCGCCCCGATGGAGCACCCGGAGTGGGCTCCCTAACTGATCGTTTCAGAATGAGGTTCGGAGGCGGCGGAGGCATATGAGGCTGCAGGCCAGTTCGAGCAGGCCCTGGTGGAGGTCGGCGCGTCGCTCGTAGCGGATGCGGAGTCGTTTGAACTGGT
>JAEBET010000019.1:0-137496 GCA_049998195.1 Streptomyces sp. cmx-11-4 | reverse complement strand
GACCGACCACAATCGCCGAAGCACCCGTCACCTCGACGAACGCGGCACCGAACAGCTCCGCCAACGACTCGTCCCACTCGTCCGGCACGACACCACGCACGTCATACGCCTTGACGATGTTCGAAAGGTCGGGCATGTCCACTCCTCCACGGGTGATCGGCTGTGTTCCGGACGCTACCCGCCGCCCTCCCCGTCACAGCCCGCCCGCGCCCATCCCGCCGAGGCTTTGGCAGATCGCCGTCACCCCGGGACGGCCCCGCCCCGCTCCCTGTACCACCGCGCCGCCCGGCCCAGCCGGGCCAGCGGTCCGGGCCCCGGTGCGATGCCCGCGAGCCGCCATGCCGTGTCCGCCCGGTACCAGTGGTCCCGCGCCAGCAATGTGAACTGCCGCTCGCTCACCCATCCCGGGGTCCCGGCCAGCGCGTCGAGGCACACGGGCCACGGCCAGTCCTCCGCGGGACGCGTCGCCAGCACCCGGTGGCGCGCGAGGGCGTCCATGAGGTCGCCGTTGCGCACGGGCTCCGGATGGTGGGCGTGCAGGACGCCCGAGGCCCCGGCCGCGTCGCCGCCGCCCAGTGCGAACGCCACGATGAGCCGCGCCAGATCGTCGACGTCCACGAACGAGGCCAGCCCCTCGCCTCCGCCCCACCCGGCCGGTACCCGCCGCAACGCGTCGACCAGGGCCGGTACGACCCACCGGTCGCCCGTCCCCAGCATCAGCCCCGCGCGCAGGACCAGTCCCCCCGCGTCGAGCACCGGCTCCTCACCCGCGAGCCGGCTGCGACTGGCCGGCGACACCGGAGCGGGCGTCAGCTCGCCGACGTCCTGCCCGCGGTGCGGGCCGGGCCCGTAGACCGCGCAGGTGGACAGCTGGACGATGCGCCGCACTCCCGCCCGCCGCGCCTCGGCCACCAGGGCCCCGGTCCCGGCCGTGTTGACCGCGGCGCACCGTTCGGCGTCCGGTCCGGTGTAGGAGGCCAGCGACAGCAGGACGTCCGCGCCGTCGCACACCCCGCGCAGGGACGCGGCGGTGGCCAGGTCGGCGTCCGCCCACCGCACTCCGTGCCCGGTGGCGGGGGGAGGCGTGCGGGACACCGCGCGCACCACGGCCTCCGGCGCCTGCGCGGCCAGCCGGCGCAGCACGGCCGACCCCACGAAACCCGTCGCCCCGGTGACGACGACGTGAGGCGTGCTCACACCATCTGCTCGGGTTCCGCCGGCTCCGCCGGCCGGGAGGGCGCGGACGGCTGCAGGGTCAGCCTCAGGCTCGCGCGGGCGTCCTCCGTGGCGACGGCGGGCAGCAGGTAGCGCCACAGCGAGGCGATCCGCTGCGGCAGGTCGGCCCGGCCGGTGGACGCCTGGGAGAACAGCTGCGCGCCGGTGAAGGAGCTGACCAGGACCCACGCCAGCTCGTGGTCGTCGACGTCCGGCTGGAGCTCCCCCTTGGCCCGTGCGAAGCGCAGCTGCTGGCGGAACTCGAGGACCCAGGCCTGGTACGCGACGTCATCGCGCAGGCCGAACTCCCCCTGCTCCACGGCCAGCCGTACGCCGGCCCGGAGCACGGGATTGTGCTGGAGCTGCTCGGCCAGGTAGAGGGTGATGTCCACGAGGTGCTGCAGCCCGTCCTCCCCCTCGGGGAACTCCAGGCCGTCACCCTGCCCGACCATCACGGCGTAGGCGAGTTCCTCCTTCGAGCCGAAGTGGAAGTACATCCCGCCCTGCGTGACGTCCGCCCGCTTCATGATCTTGCTGATGCTGGCTCCGCTGAAGCCGAACTCGTCGAAGACCTCCGCCGCCGCGCGCAGGATGGCCGCTCTGGTCTGAACTGCCCTTAGTTGAGGCGCGCGTTGTCGCTTGCGGTCGGACATTGGGGTACCTAACTTCCTCGACAAAAAAAACGAACATCCTTTATTTTAGGACCCATCGCCGTACAGCACCAGCTCATGTCCGACGCTTCAAGGGGGGCTCAACCATGACTGTGTCAGCTGACCACTCCGCCTCATCCGTCTCCGTACTCAGCAGCGCGTTACCGCGGGAGTACGTGCACAAGAGCGCACACTCCGAGGTCCTGCTCACGGGGTGGCGTGCCGTCGCGCCCGACGAGTACGTCATCACCGCCCAGTGGCCCCGGGCCCACAGCTTCTACTCGCCCGACGCGGGCGGCCACCACGACCCCCTCCTGCTCGCCGAATCCGTCCGGCAGGCCATCCCGCTCCTGAGCCATGTCGCGTACGACGTCCCCTTCGGACACCGGCAGATCTGGGACACGTTCACCTACTCGATGAACGCCGGTGCCCTGGTGGTCGGTTCGGCGCCCGCCGACATCACGCTGCACATCGCCTGCGTCGACATCACCCGCCGGGGCCGAAGACTGGCCGGCCTCACGATGCACGTCACCGCCACCCGCGAGGGGGAGCTGCTGGGCACCGCCGAGGCACGTTTCACCAACCAGCCGCAGGCCGTCTACCAGCGCCTGCGCGGCCACAACGCGGACCTCGCCCAGGTGGCCGCCCGCATGATTTCCCTCCCGCCACCGCTGACGCCCCGCCGGGTGGGCCGCGACCGCTTCCATGACGTGGTCCTCTCCCCGACGAGCGCCACGCACCGCACCCAGCTGCGGACGGACGTCAACCACCCGATCCTCTTCGACCACCCCGTCGACCACGCCCCCGGCATGCTGCTCCTGGAAGCCGTCCGACAGGCCGCGTACGGCTGCGCCTTCCCGCGTCGAGGGGTCCTGACCGACCTGGAGATACGGTTCTTCCGCTACGCGGAGCTCGATTCGCCGTGCTGGATCGAGACGGCCCCCGCCCCCGGCGGGATGACCGCGTCGGGCCGCCTCCCCGTCCGTGTCACCGCCCGCCAGAACGGTGCGGACGTCTTCACCGCCACCGCGACGATCAGCGCGACGCCCGCCCTCTCCCTCTGCTCCTAGCTCTGACGGGCCGTCCGGTGTTCCGGGCGGGGGCGTACGCCCCCGCCCGGAACACCGGACGGCCGCCCCACCGCCCAATTGGTCCAGACCTATTGACCGCAGTCCATCCGGAGGAATAGGTTCCCGGCCACGCTCCCCCGTGGCCGCACCCCTCACCTCCCGGAGGCACCCCCTTGCGTACCCCCACACGCAGCACCACGCGCACCCGTACACGTGCGCGCCTGGCCTGCGGTCTGGGCGCCACCCTGCTCGGAGCGGCCGCGGTACTGATCGCGCCCGGCCCGGCGTTCGGCGCCAACCTCCTCACGAACGGCGACTTCGAGGCCGCCGGTACGCCGGCCGGCTGGTCCTGTTCCGGCGGCCTGGGCTCGGTCGTCGCCTCGCCCGTCCACGGCGGCGGCAAGGCGCTGGCCGGCGCGGCCGGCAGCAGCGACAACGCGAAGTGCACCCAGACGGTCGCCGTCCAGCCCCACACCACCTACACGCTCTCCGCGTGGGTCCGCGGCAGCTACGTGTACCTCGGTGTCACGGGCGGATCCTCCACCTGGACCCCCTCCGCCACCGCCTACACCAAGCTCACCGTCTCCTTCACCACCGGCGCCTCCCAGACCAGCGCCGAGGTCTACGTCAACGGCTGGTACGGGCAAGGCACTTACTACGCCGACGACATCAGCCTGGACGGCCCCGGCGGCGGCTCCGACACCGTCGCCCCCACCACTCCGGGCAGCCTCACCTCCACCGGCAAGACCCCCTCCAGCGTCTCGCTGGCGTGGGCGGCCTCCACGGACAACGTCGGCGTCACCGGCTACGACGTTTACCAGGGCGCCGCCAAGGTGGCCACCTCCACCACCACCGGTGCGACCGTCACCGGACTCGCCGCGAACACCGCGTACAGCTTCACCGTCCGCGCCCGCGACCTCGCGGGCAACACCTCCCCCGCCTCGAACAGCGTCAGCGTCACCACCGACACCACGACCACCCCGGCCGGCTTCAAGCAGGCAGCGCCGTACCTCTACCTCGGCTGGGGCAATCCGCCGAGCGCCACCACGGTGATGTACGCGACCGGCACGAAGTGGTTCACCATGGCGTTCATCCTCTCCTCCGGCGGCTGCAACCCGGCCTGGGACGGCCAGCGCGCCCTGACCGGCGGGATCGACCAGAGCACCATCGGCGCGATCCGCGCCGCGGGCGGCGACATCGTCCCGTCCATCGGCGGCTGGCAGGGCAACAAACTCGGCCCCAACTGCGCCACCCCCGAGGCCCTGGCGGGCGCGTACCAGAAGGTGATCGACGCCTACGGCCTCAAGGCCATCGACGTCGACATCGAGAACACGGACGAGTTCGAGAACGCCGTGGTCCAGGACCGCATCCTGGGCGCACTCAAGATCGTCAAGCAGAACAATCCCGGCCTGAAGACCATCCTCACCTTCGGCACCAGCACCACGGGCCCGACCTCCTGGGGCAACCGGCTGATCGAGCAGGCCAAGGCGCAGGGCGCCGACATCGATGTCTTCACCATCATGCCGTTCGACTTCGGCAACGCCTCGACCGACATGTACGCCAGCACCGTCAGCGCCACCGAAGGCCTCAAGACCAAGCTCAAGGCCACCTTCGGCTGGGACGACGCCACCGCCTACTCCCACATCGGCATCTCCGGAATGAACGGCATCAGCGACACGCAGGAGACCACCACCCTCCAGAACTGGACCGACATCCGCAACTGGGCGAACTCCCACCACATCGCGCGGCTGGCCTTCTGGTCCGTCAACCGCGACCGCGGCTGCCCCGGCGGCGGGCTGCAGGAGACCTGCTCCGGCATCGCCCAGAACGACTGGCAGTTCAGCTCCATCACGGCCGGCTTCACCGGCTGATTCAGGTACGGCAGCCCAGCGCGGCCACGGCGTCGACCAGCCGGTCCCAGAACCTCTCGGTCTCCAGGGTCACCGCGACCCGTGCGTTGATCGGGAGGTCCAGGGAGCGGTGCAGGTCGACGACCGTGGCTCCCCGCGTGTACTGGCCGCGCAGCTCCACGACCACCCCCGCCGGTACGCAGTGCACCAGACCGGGATCGATGACGCGGGCGACGGCGACGGGGTCGTGCAGCGGCGGACTCTCGAAACCCCACAGGCTGCGGTAGGTGCCGGCGAAGAACGACAGCAGTCCGGCGCAGGTACGGCCGAGCTCGGTGCCGAGCCCTTCGAAGCGGGCCAGCACCTCGGGGGTGGCGAGCGCCTGGTGGGTCACGTTGAGGCCGCACATCGTGATCGGCACGCCGCTGCGGAAGACGATGTCCGCGGCCTCCGGATCGGCCTGGATGTTGAACTCGGCGGCCGGAGTGCGGTTGCCGCGCTCGGTGGAACCGCCCATGAGGACGATCTCCCGGATGTGGGCGGCGGCGTCGGGGTACCGGGTGAGCAGCAGGGCGATGTTCGTCAGGGGCGCCGTCGGCACGAGGGTGACGGGCTCGGGGTGCGTGGTCAGGATCCGGTGGATGAGCTCGACGGCGTGCCCGGGGACCACGTCCACGGTGGGTTCGGGGAACCGGGGCCCGTCCATGCCCGACTCCCCGTGGACGTCGTCCGCCACCGACAGCGGCTGGACCAGCGGACGGTCGCAGCCGGCGGCGATGGGCACGCCGGTGATGCCCGCCACGGTACAGACGCGGCGTGCGTTCAAGGTGGTCTTGGCGAGCGTCTGGTTGCCGGCGACCGTGGTGATCGCGAGCAGGTCGACCGCGGGGTCCCCCGCCGCCAGCATGATCGCCAAGGCGTCGTCGTGGCCGGGATCGCAGTCGATGATGATCGGAACAGGCACGCTCACTCCTCGCAACCGGGGCATCCGGGACATCTCCCGCGCCCAGTCTGCCTCTTCGCGATCCCTGGCTCACCCGGCGGGAACCGTGTTGCGGTGCGAGGACGTGATGCGGCGGGGACGTTCCGTGCGACGGAGGAGGCCGGGCCGGATGACCGATCATGGCGCGCCGGGGAGCGAACGGGAGCCTGATCGTGGGCTTGCTGCGCCGCCGCGCCGAGGCCTGGACCCTCGCCACGGAGGCCGCCGGTCTGTACCGCGACCTCGCCCGCGGGGACCCCGGCAGGTATCTGCCCGATCTTGCCTCGGCGTTGACCAATCTCGACAACCAGCTGGCCGAGCTGGGGCAGCACCGCGAAGCACTCGACCGGATGCGGGAGGGCGTGGAGGTACGCCGCACCCTGGCCGCGCGGCAGCCGGGCGGCCGGGGCCCAGCCGGTCTCGAACTCGCCTCGACCTGGCCGTCGGGATGCTCCGCGACGCCGTCGACCTGTCCCGCCGGGCGGCCGGGGACCACGCCGGGCATGTCGATCGCGCCGGCGCGCTCGTTCCGGCCGAGGAGTCCGTCCGTATCCACCGGCAGCCCGCCCGGGAGGACCCCGCGGCGCGGGAGGCGGTGACCTGTACCGGCGGCTCCAGGCGAGCGAGACCAGCACGACGGGCGGGCCGGGCACGACGGACGGCGACCACCTGTCCGGGCTGACCCACGGTCTGTCCAGCCTCGGCCTCCGGCCGGCCCGGGCCGGGGCCGTCAGCGATCCGTATGGACTCGGCCGGTCGCCGTCAAGGTCGCGTTACGGGGTGGCCTCGGGCGGGCGGGTACGGGGATAGCTTCGGGTGCGCGCTCCGGATCGCCTCCCCGCGCCCGGGGCGCCGTCCGCCACTCGTGGTTCCTCAGGGAGGGCCCCATGTGTTTGTTCCGGTACGACGACGATCCCGAGCCTGAAGAACGGATCCCGGCCGGGCTCCTGTACGTGCCCGCCCGGCCGGGAGGCGCGCACGTCACGGTGCGGCTGTTCCGCACCCCTCTGGGGGCTCGCACCGCCGTCGGCTTCACCAGCCCGGACCGGCTGGCCGCCACGCTCGGCGCGGCCCAGCCCTGGATCCGGCTCTCCGCATCCGCGCTCCGCGCGATGGCCGAACCGCTCGGCGCGGCCCTGCTGACCGTCGACCCGGCCCTCACCGCTCCCGCGGTCACCCCGCCCCCGGTCACCCCTCTCCCGCCCCGCGCGGCCGTCAGCACGGCCGGGACCGCCCGAGGGGAGAGCGCGTCGTGACCACAGCTTTGTTCTCCGAGGTCCGGGCCGGCGCCGATGACCTGTCCATCTGGCCGGCCTCCACGACACGGCTCGCGCACGGCGGGCTGGCGGTGGGCGGAGTGTCCCTCGCCGAGGCAGCCGAGCGGTTCGACACCCCGCTCTACGTCCTGGACGAGGGCGAGGTGCGCGGGCGCTGCCGGACCTACCGTGACGCGTTCCCCGGCGCCGACGTCCTCTACGCCGCGAAGGCGTTCCTTTCCCGAGCGATGGTGCGCTGGGTCCAGGAGGAGGGGCTGGGCCTGGACGTGTGTTCCGCCGGAGAGCTGGAGCTCGCCGTCACCGCCGGTTTCCCGCCCGAGCGCATCGTGCTGCACGGCAACGCGAAATCGCCCCGCGACCTGGCGGCGGCGCTGCGGCTCGGCGTGGGGCGGATCGTCATCGACGGTCCGTCGGAGATAGCCCGCATCGCGGCCGCCGTCGGTCCCGGAGGCCGCCAGAAGGTCATGGTGCGGGTGGTGCCGGGCGTCTCGGCCGGGGGCCACGACAAGATCCGTACCGGTACGGAGGACCAGAAGTTCGGCCTGTCGCTCACCGACGGGGGCGCGCAGCACGCCATCGCCCGGATCCTGGGCCGGCCCCGGCTCGAACTGACCGGCCTGCACTGCCACATCGGCTCCCAGATCACCGACGTGAAGCCGTACCTGGTGGCCCTGCGCCGCATGGTGGGCCTGATGGCCCGCGTCCGCGACACGCACGGAATCGTCCTGCCCGAGCTGGACATGGGCGGCGGCCACGGCGTCGCCTACCGGCCCGGCGAACCCGCCCTCGACCTGCCCGCGCTCGCCCGGCGGATGCGCACCGAGCTCATAGGGGGCTGCGCCGCGGCCGGGCTGACCGTGCCCCGGCTCCTCATCGAGCCCGGCCGGGCCGTCGTGGGGCCGGCCGGGGTGGTCCTGTACCGCGTGCTGGCCGTCAAGCACACCGGCGAGAAGGTGTTCGTCGCGGTCGACGGCGGCATGAGCGACAACCCGCGCCCGGCCCTGTACGGGGTGCGCTACGCGCCCCGGCTGATCGGCCGCGCCTCGGCCGCCGAGCCCCGTACGGCCATCGTCGTCGGGCGGCACTGCGAGGCCGGTGACGTGCTCGCGGCGGACGTGGAGCTGCCGGGCGACGTCCGTCCCGGCGACCTGCTCGCCGTACCGGTGGCCGGTGCCTACCAGCTGTCCATGGCCTCGGGCTACAACCTCGTCGGCCGTCCCGCGGTCGTCGCGGTCCACGGGGGCGCGGCCCGGGTCCTCGTACGGCGCGAGACGCTGGAGGACTTCCGCAGCCGGGACATCGGCGCGTAGCTCCGCTGCGCCCGTCCCTGAAGCGGTGTTCCCGAAGGGCCGGTGCTCCCGACGGCTCGGATCCGGCCGCGGCCCCCGTCTTCCCGCAGCTCGCGGCGGGGCCGCGGCCGGCGCCTGCCCGCCCGTTCGGCGTCAGGACGGTGTCCGGTCCGCCGCCCGCCAGACCGTGGTGATGTTGCAGAACTCCCGGATTCCGTGGCCCGACAGCTCGCGCCCGTACCCGGACCGCTTGACTCCGCCGAAGGGCAGGGCGGGGTGCGAGGCCGTCATGCCGTTGACGAAGACGCCGCCCGCCTCCAGGTCCCGCGCGACCTTCTCGACGTCCTCCTCGCTGCGGGTCCAGAGGTTCGAACTGAGCCCGAAGGGAGTGTCATTGGCCCGTTCGACGGCCTCGTCCAGGCTGCCCACCCGGTACAGGGTGGCGACGGGCCCGAAGGCCTCCTCCTGGTCGATGCGCATGGCGGGGGTGATGTCGCTCAGCACCGTCGGTTCGTAGAACCAGCCGTTCTCGTGCCGGGGCGGGCGCCGGCCGCCGCACAGGACGGTCGCGCCGTGCCGTACGGCGTCGTCCACCAGCTGTTCCAGGTCGCCCCGGCCGGCCTCGGTGGCCAGCGGTCCGACGTCGGTGGACTCCTCCATCGGATCGCCCACCGTGAGCGCCTTCATCCCGGCCGTGAAGCGCTCGGCGAACTCGTCGTGGACGTCGGTGTGGACGATGAAGCGCTTGGCGGCGATGCAGGACTGCCCGTTGTTCTGCACGCGGGCGGTCACCGCGGTGCGGGCGGCCCGGTCGATGTCGGCCGAGGGCATCACGAGGAACGGGTCGCTGCCGCCGAGCTCCAGGACCGTCTTCTTGACCTCGTCCCCGGCGACCGACGCGACCGCGCGCCCGGCGGGCTCGCTGCCCGTCAGGGTGGCCGCGGCCACCCTCGGGTCGCGCAGTACGCCCTCCACCGCCGCCGAGCCGATCAGCAGGGTCTGGAAGCAGCCGCGGGGGAACCCGGCCCGGTGGAAGAGCTCGCCGAGGTAGAGCGCGGTCTGCGGGACGTTCGAGGCGTGCTTGAGCAGGCCCACGTTGCCGGCCATGAGGGCCGGCGCGGCGAACCGTACGACCTGCCACAGGGGGAAGTTCCACGGCATGACGGCGAGGATCACCCCGAGCGGCCGGTAGGCCACCCGGACGGCCGCCGCTCCGGCGTCGCGCACGTCGTCGGGCGCGGGGTGCTCGTCGGCGAGGAGGGACTCGGCGCGGGCGGCGTACCAGCGCATGGCCTTCGCGCATTTGGCGGCCTCGGCGCGGGCCGCCGCCAGCGGCTTGCCCATCTCCGTGGTCATGGTCCGCGCGATGTCCTCCGTCTCCGCCTCCAGGAGCGCGGCCGCCCGGATCAGGAGCTCACCGCGCTCGGCGAAGGAGGTGCGGCGGTACGTGGCCGCCGCAGCCGCGGCGTCCGCGAGGCACTGCTCGATGGCCCGTGCGTCGAGCGGGTCGAAGGTGCGCAGCGTCTGGCCGGTCGTGGGGTTCACGGTGGCGATGGGCATGGTGGGACCTTTCCTACGGGGCGGCCGCCTCCCCTCGACCCTCCCCCGCGCCGCGGGCCCGCGCAACGCGGCGCACCGGCCGGCAGGTCCTGCGGCGTCAGACCGCGTCAGACGTGTCGGACGTCCAGCGGTGTCAGACGTGTCAGACGTGTCACGTGCCTGACGTGCCCGACGTCTCAGACCGCTTCGTCGCACGCGGCGCACCGCAGGTCCGCGTGCTGCGGGGGGTACCACGGGGCACCGGGGTCCGCGGCGGGCGTCCACGAGGCGGCTTCCATGGCGAACGTGTCCCTGCCGCAGAGGGTCCGCGGTCCGGGGACCGAGGTCGTCCCCGGGGCTGCGGGCGCGACGTGCACGCGCCTGACGGACAGGTCCGGCCGTCCGCCGACCTCGTACACCACCACGATCCCGCTCATACCTCGACGGTAGGCGGCCCCGGAGCGGCCCGCCCGCCGTCCGGCGCCGGCCAGTGCGCGGCCTTGTCCCGCGCCGGCAGCAGTACGGCCGCCAGCAACGGGAAGACGGCCGCCAGGGCGAACAGCACGGGGTAGCCCTGTCCGGCGATCAGCGCACCGGCCAGCGGCGGGACGAGGACCACGGCGGCGTGCTGGCCCATCCCGTTCACCCCCAGGGCGCGGCCCGCCCAGTCGGGTCCGGCGTACTCGGCGACCGCGGTGTTGTGCAGTCCGTTGGTGCTGACCGTCAGGCCCGAGGCCAGCAGCAGGGCCGCCGTGCCGGCCGCGGAGTCCCACGCGGCGCCGGCGGCGAGCAGGGCCAGGTCGGCGGTGGTGGCCAGGGCGAGCAGCCGCATCGGCCGGATCCGGCTCGCCACCGTGTCGGACCACCAGCCGGCGAGCAGCCGTACCCCCGCGCCGGCCAGGTTGGCGGCGGCCAGTACCCCGCCGGCGGTGGCGGCGGACCAGCCGCGCACCTCGGTCAGGAAGAGCAGGGCGAATCCGGTCACCACGAACTGCGGTACGCACAGCGCCGCGGCGGCGCCGTGCAGCCGCCACAGGTAGCCCCCGCGGTACGGGGATGCGGAGGCCGGGGCGCCCTCCGCACGCCGGGGGCGCGGCGGATCGGCGGCGCACAGGGCGATCGCGACGCCCGCGGCCCCGCACAGCGCGGCGCAGAAGCCGAAGGCCGCGGAGAGGCCGATGTGATGGGCGAGCGGCGGGAGGGCGGCCGCGGCCACCGCGGTGCCCAGCGGCTGCGAGGCCTGCCGGACGCCCATCGCGATGCCCCGGCGGTCGGGCGGGAACCAGCCGATGACCAGCCGCCCGGAGGCCGAGTTGACGGAGGAGCCCGCGGCGCCGGTGAGGACCAGCAGCGCCGCCAGCGCCGAGGCCCCGTGCACGGTGGCCGCCGCGGCCGTGGCCGCGGCGGCGATCAGCAGGCCGGCGGACAGCGCGAGCCGCTCCCCGTACCGGTCGGCGACCACCCCCCAGCCGATCAGCCCGAGCAGGACCCCGATGATCGGGCAGGAGACGAGGAGACCGGCGCCGGCCAGGGAGAGCCCGAGTTCCCGCTGGAAGGCGGGGATCAGGTAGGCCAGGCCGTAGAGCACCGTGGTGCTGGCGGCCTGGCCGCTCGTGCCCAGGGCGAGCATCAGCCAACGGCGCGGAATCCTCTGCTGGTTCATGTCGCCACCCTAATGAGACAGCCGGAATATGAGACGAATCGTTTCGCATCGCGAGACGGATTTCCCACTCCCCTTCAGGTGGCGCATCCTGACGCATCATCAGGTCAACTGTCCCGGACTCTTGACTCTGTGAGCGGCAGTGGCGATCGTTTCGAACCACACCCTGTTCGGGCCATGACAATTCAGGCCGCGAGTCCCCTCCACCGACCGAAGACGTGAGTGATGACGATGACTGGACACCCGTACCGCCGGTATCGGCCCCTCGCGGTGCTCGCGCTGTTCCTCGCCCTGGTGGCCATGGTGCTCGGCCCGGCGGCGACCTCCTCGGCCGATCCCGGCTGGTGGAACCCGGTCGCGCGGCCCGCACCCGACTCGGAGATCAACGTCACGGGCGAACCGTTCAAGGGGACCGACGCCCAGGGCCGGGTCCGCGGCTTCGTCGACGCGCACGACCACCTGATGTCCAACGAGGGCTTCGGCGGCCGGCTCATCTGCGGCAAGCCCTTCTCCGAGCAGGGCATCGCCGACGCGCTCAAGGACTGCCCCGAGCACTACCCCGACGGCAGCCTCGCGATCTTCGACTTCATCACCAAGGGCGGCGACGGCAAACACGACCCGAACGGCTGGCCGACCTTCAAGGACTGGCCCGCGCACGACTCGCTGACCCACCAGCAGAACTACTACGCCTGGGTCGAACGGGCCTGGCGCGGCGGCCAGCGGGTCCTCGTCAACGACCTCGTCACCAACGGCGTGATCTGCTCGGTCTACTTCTTCAAGGACCGCGGCTGCGACGAGATGACGGCGATCCGCCTCGAGGCGCGCAAGACGTACGACATGCAGGCCTACGTCGACTCGATGTACGGCGGTCCGGGCAAGGGCTGGTTCCGGATCGTCACCGACTCCGCGCAGGCCCGCCAGGTCATCGAGCAGGGCAAGCTGGCCGTGGTCCTCGGCGTCGAGACCTCCGAACCCTTCGGCTGCAAGCAGATCCTGGACGTCGCCCAGTGCAGCAAGCAGGACATCGACCGCGGCCTGGACGAGCTGCACCAGCTGGGCGTGCGCAGCATGTTCCTGTGCCACAAGTTCGACAACGCCCTGTGCGGGGTCCGCTTCGACCAGGGCGCCCTCGGCACGGCCATCAACGTGGGCCAGTTCCTGTCGACGGGCACCTTCTGGCAGACCGAGACGTGCCGGGGCCCGCAGCACGACAACCCCATCGGCCTCGCGGCGGCGCCCTCGGCGGAGAAGCAGCTCCCGGCGGGCGTGGCGGTCCCGGCGTACGCGGCGGACGCGCAGTGCAACACCCGCGGTCTGACCGAGCTCGGAGACTACGCGGTGCGCGGCATGATGAAGCGCAAGATGATGCTGGAGATCGACCACATGAGCGTGAAGGCCGCGGGCCAGGCCTTCGACATCCTGGAGTCCGAGTCGTACCCGGGCGTGATCTCCTCGCACAGCTGGATGGACCTGGACTGGACCGAGCGGCTGTACCGCCTGGGCGGCTTCATCGCCCAGTACATGGGCGGCGCCGAGGGGTTCAGCGCGGAGGCCAAGCGCACGGACGCCCTGCGCGACAAGTACAACGTGGGCTACGGCTACGGAACGGACATGAACGGCGTCGGCGGCTGGCCCGGCCCCCGCGGCGCCGACACCCCGAACCCGGTGCGCTACCCCTTCCGCAGCACTGACGGCGGCTCGGTCATCGACAAGCAGACCACCGGCGCGCGCACCTGGGACCTCAACACCGACGGCGCCGCGCACTACGGCCTCGTCCCGGACTGGATCGAGGACATCCGGATCGTCGGCGGCCAGGGCGTGGTGGACGACCTGTTCAAGGGCGCCGAGTCGTACCTGACGACCTGGGGCGGCTCCGAGAAGCACAAGGCGGGCGTGAACCTCGCCGCGGGCTCCGCCGCCTCGGCCTCCTCCGCGGAGTGGAACCCGTTCACCAGCTACGCGCCGGGCCGGGCCGTTGACGGCAGTACGGGTTCCCGCTGGGCCAGCGACTGGAGCGACGACCAGTGGCTGCGGATCGACCTCGGGGCGCCCAGCCTGGTCAAGCGCGTCACGCTCGACTGGGAGCGCGCCTACGGGAAGTCGTACCGCATCGAGCTGTCGTCCGACGGCACCAACTGGCAGTCCGTGTGGTCCACGGCCTCCGGCGACGGCGGCCTGGACACGGCGCAGTTCACCGCCACCCCGGCCCGCTACGTACGGGTCCAGGGCACCCAGCGCGGCACCCAGTGGGGCTACTCCCTGCACGAGGTGGGCGTGTACAGCAGCTGACGCCGAGGGGGTTCCCCAGGCGTGTCCGCCGGGCCCTTGGCCCACGACCGGAGGGAACCCCCATGGCACGGATGCCGTCGGCGCAGCGGCGCCGGCAGCTGACGGAGGCCGCGATCCGCGCGATGACCCGGGACGGCGTCGCGCGGACGACGACCCGGTCCATCGCCGCCGAGGCGGGCGTGTCACTGAGCGTCTTCCACTACTGCTTCGACTCCAAGCAGGCCCTGCTGGAGTCGGTCATCGCGACGATCACCGATCACTACATCGCGGTGGTGAAGGAGGCGATCCAGCCGAAGGCCACCCTCCGGGAGACCGTCCGCGCCGGCTTCCAGGCGTACTGGGACCACGTGGCAGCCCACCCCGGCGAGCACATGCTCACCTACGAGCTCACGCAGTACGCCTTGCGGCAGCCGGGCTTCGAGCACCTGGCCCGGCGGCAGTACGAGCTGTACGCCGACACCTACACCGAACTCCTCGAGCAGCTCGGCCCGGACCTGGGCCTCGAACCACGCGTGCCCGTCCCCGCGCTGGCCCGCTATCTGGCGGCCATGACCGACGGCCTGACCCTGAGCCTCCTCGTCCTCGGCCACGACGCGGCCTCGGCGGACGTCCTCGACACGATCACCGACCACGTCGCCGGCCTCGTCGGCGACACCGCCGGCCTCCGCACCGGCACGTAGCGCGGCCCCCGCGCCGCCGAGGGCGGTGCGGGGGCCGGGAAGGGGGGTCAGGACCGGTACAGCAGCAGGCTCAGCACCTCGTGGAGGACGGACTCCGGATCGACCACGGCCTCGGGCGAGCGCCAGGCCACGAACCCGTCCGGGCGTACGAGGACGGCGCCGGTCTTCGTCGTGCCGTGGACCTCGGCCCAGTCGGCTCCTTCCTCGGGGGCCAGGTCGGCCTCCGGACTGGTGCCGATGGCGTACGCGTCCAGGCCGAGGCCCAGCCCGGCCGCGACGGACCGGGCCGCCGCGCGCCAGGGCGTGCCCTCGGAGCTGAGCAGCACGAAGGACCGCTCGTAGAGGTCCACCGTGGACTTCCGCCCGCCTGTTCCGTGGAGCCACATGTGCGGAGCGCGCGTGCCCGGATCACCGGCCAGCCGCATCCGTTCGGGCACGACGGGCTGCTCCGGGTCGGCGCCCAGCACCGCGCCCACGGTGTAGCGGTAGCCCATCGCGACCGTGAGCACCCCGCCCGGCCGTCCGCCGCCGCGCGGACCGGGAGCGGGCTCCGGCTCGTATCCCGGATGGCTGTGTTCCGCCGAACGGGCCGAGGCCCGCTCGCTCGTCGCCCGCGCCACTGGCAGCCGCTCGGCCTCGTAGCTCTGCAGCAGTCGGTGCCCGGCCGCGCCGTTCAGCACGGCGGCGAGCTTCCAGGCGAGGTTGTGCGCGTCCTGGATACCGGTGTTCGAGCCGAACGCACCCGTCGGGGACATCTCGTGGGCCGAGTCCCCGGCGAGGAAGACGCGTCCGGACCCGTACCGTTCCGCGACGCGCTCGGCGGCGTGCCACGGGGCCTTGCCGGTGATCTCGACGTCCAGATCGGGCGCGCCGACGGCCCGGCGGATGTGCTCGACGCAGCGTTCGTCGGTGAAGTCCTCCAGCGTCTCGCCCTGGTCGGGGTGCCACGGCGCGTGGAAGACCCACCGCTCCTGGTTGTCGACGGGCAGCAGGGCCCCGTCGGCGTCCGGCTTCGTCAGGTAGCAGACGATGAAGCGCCGGTCGCCGACCACCTCCGCGAGCCCGCGGGAACGGAAGGTGATGCTCACGTTGTGGAACAGGTCCCCGTGGCCGGTCTGGCCGATGCCGAGCTGCTCCCGGACGGGGCTGCGCGGCCCGTCGGCGGCGACCAGGTAGTCCGCGCGCACGGTGCTGTGCTCCCCGGTGTCGCGGTTCTTGACGACCGCGGTCACGCCGGTGCCGTCGGTGTCGAAGGAGAGCAGCTCGGTGGAGAACCGCAGGTCCGCCCCGAGCGTGGGGGCCACGGACATCAGCACCGGCTCGATGTCGTTCTGGCTGCACAGGCACCACGCCGACGGGCTGAAACGGGCCAGCGCGCCTCCGGGGTCGATCTCCTGGAACAGCCACTCCTGATCCTCGCCGGTCAGCGAGCCGCCCTGCAGGATGCCGTGATTGTCCGCCAGGACCGAGGCGGCCTCGCGGATCCGGTCCTCCACACCGGCGACCCGGAACAACTCCATGGTCCGTACGTTGATGCCGCGCCCACGCGGATGCATCGAGGTGCCCGCATGCTTCTCGACCAGCATGTGCCTGATGCCGTGCCGGCCCAGAAACAGCGAGGTGCACAGGCCCACCAGCGAGCCGCCCACGATGAGGACAGGGACGCGGTGGTCGACGTTTTCCTTCATGGCTCTTCCATGCCCTGTACGAGGGGCGTTCCCTCGCCCGTTCACCCGCTTGGTTCTCCCCTCTCGCGCCGATGGCACTACCGGACCACGATCGGTTCGGGTGGCGCCGCCCCCCGTGGCCACCGCCATATGCCGAAGGAGTGTGAACGATGACGACCTTGTCGGAACGGATATCCCAGTCCGCCTTCGACGGCGCGAGGCTTCGGGTCGTGCTGCTGCTGGACCTGTACGACGGGGCTCAGAATCAGTTCCTCGATGTCTACGAGCACATGCGTCGGCGGGTGTCGTCCGTTCCCGGGCACATCCGCGACGAGTTGTGCCAGTCGATCGAGAACCCCTCGCAGTGGCTCATCACCAGCGAATGGGAGAGTGCCCCGCCCTTCCTGGCCTGGCTGAACAGCGAGGAGCACGTCGCGACGGTCCAGCCGCTGCACGGCTGCGTACGCGACACCCGTTCGCTGCGGTTCAGCGTGGTGCGGGAGACCGGCAAGGACTCCGCGCCCGGCCCGGATCCGGCGCCCGGACCGATCGCCTCCACGCCCCACCGCGGGGACGGCGTCGTGCGCCACGCCCTCACCTTCACGGTGAAGCCGGGCAGCGAGGCCGCCGTCGCGAAACTGCTGGCCGGGTACGCCTCCCCGCAGGCCCGGGTCGACGACAAGACCCGGCTGCGCCGCACCTCCCTCTTCATGCACGGCAACCGCGTGGTGCGGGCCGTCGAGGTGGAGGGAGACCTCCTCGCGGCGCTGCGCCATGTGGCCCAGCAGCCCGGGGTCAGGGCGCTGGAGGAAGCCCTCAACCCGTACCTCGAGCAGGACCGGGACCTCGGCGATCCCGGGTCCGCCCGGATGTTCTTCACCCGTGCGGCGCTGCCCGCGGTCCACCACGTGGCCTCGGGCGGACCCGAGCCCGAGGACACCGCGCGGCACGCCCTCTTCTACCCCGCCAAGGACGGGTGCGGCACGGCGCTGGCGCGGCTGCTGGCCCGCCAGGACGAGGCCGCCGTGGACGACCCCGCGAGCCCCATCACGGCCAGCACGGTCTTCCAGCGCGACGACGTCGTCGTCCGGCTCGTGGACGTGCGCGGGCCGCTCGACGCCCGGCCCGCCCTGGCGCTGGGTGTCGAGGGCAGCCACAAGGCGGCCGTACTGGCCCGGCTGCTCGACAGCGCCAAGGACGGCGTCCCCACGACCGAGGACGAGCTCACCCGATTCCTGTGGCGCTCCGAAATGCGTCTGATCACCGACCGGCGTGCGCCGGCGCAAGCCTGAGGAGAGGTCCGTCATGACCGCTGGACTGACTCGACTGACGATGGATGAGCTGGCCGCTCTCATGCACAAGGGCGCGGGCGTCACCGTCGACCCGGCGGCCATGGCCGCCCGCCCCGACGCTGACTTCGAGGAGTGGGGGCTCGATTCGCTGGGACTGCTCGGCATCGTCGGGGAGCTGGAGAACCGGGGCGGCCGCCCTCTGCCCGCCGACGCGGAACGGTGCAAGTCGCCGCGGGAGTTCCTGGACCTCGTCAACAGCACGCTGATGACCGAGGCCTGACGCGACCCGAGCGCCCCAGCGCCCCGGGACCGGCTCCGTGCCGGTCCCGGGGCGCTGGGGCGCCGGGCGCCGCTGTCACGCCGGGACGGGGACCGTGCACTCGAACGCGTGCAGGTACGCGTTGACCGGGCGGACCTCGCCGACCACCAGACCGGCTTCCGTCATACGGGTGAGCAGGCTTCCCTTGGTGTGCTTCGCGCCGCCCACGTTGAGCAGCAGCATCAGGTCCATGGCGGTGGTGAACCTCATCGACGGGGTGTCGTCCACCAGGTTCTCGATGATGACGACCCTGGCGCCGGGTCGGGCCGCCTCGATCACGTTCCGCAGGGTCCTGCGGGTGCTGTCGTCGTCCCACTCCAGGATGTTCTTGATGATGTACAGGTCGGCGGCGACCGGGATGGAGTGGCGGCAGTCGCCGGGGATGATGTCGGTCCGCGCGGCGAGCGGTCCGCCGTCGCGCAGCCGGCGGTCGGCCTTCGCCACCACACCCGGCAGGTCGAGCAGGACTCCTCGTACGGCCGGGTGCTTCTCCAGCAGGCCGGCCAGGACGTGCCCCTGACCGCCGCCGATGTCCGCGACCACCGAGACTCCGGTGAGGTCGAGGAGTTCCGCGACGTCCAGGGCCGACTGCGTGCTGGAGGTGGTCATGGCCTGGTTGAACACGTGGGCGGATTCGTGCGCGTCCTGGTGCAGGTAGTCGAAGAACCCCTTGCCGTACAGGTCGTGGAACACGCTGCCGCCGGACCGTACCGCCTCGTCGAGCCGGGGCCAGGCCTGCCAGGTCCAGGGTTCCGTGCACCACAGGGAGATGTAGCGCAGGCTGTGCGGATCGTCCTCGCGCAGCAGGCGTGACATCTCGGTGTGGGCGAAGGTGCCGTCCGGTGTCTCCGCGAAGATCCCGTAGCAGGAGAGGGCGCGGAGCAGCCGGTGCAGCGGCTGGGGCGCGGCGTTCACCGCCGCCGCGAGGTCGTCCGCGGTGGCGGGGGAGTCCCCGAGGGCGTCGGCGACGCCGAGGCGGGCGGCCGCCCGTACGGCGGCGGCGATCGCGGCGCCGAAGACGAGCTCGCGCAGCCGCATGGCCGACTGGGGGGCGGCCATGTCGCCGGAGGTGACGTTGACGTTGACGTTGAGGGTGGGGGCGGTGGTGAGGGGGGTGGTGGTGAGGGGGGTAGGACTTACCGTGGTCATACGGCCTCGATTCTCCTGATGAGGGGGAACACCGGTCAGCACATCCCCGTGGGTTGCGAGGTATCGCACCGGTTGCCGAAGAACCTGTTGCCGGATCCCGTCCCCTGGTTGGCCAGGTCCGCCGGCTTGTTGCCCTTCACCTCGTTGTCCCTGATGACGTTGTCGGTGTTCGTGGCGCCCACGAAGCTCTTGAAGAGCAGGATTCCGCCGGACAGCGGCGAGGCGCCCACGTTGCCGCGGATCGAGTTCGAACGGATGAGCGTGTCTTCGGCGCCGGTGAGGACGATGCCGACGCCCTGGATGTCGGGGAGGCGGGTGTTGCCGCGGCAGAACTTGTTGTTCTCGTGGATGAGGTTGCCGCGGATGGTCATGTCCCCGGCGCCCGGCTCGCCCTCGTCGCCCACGACGAAGATCCCGCCGCAGTTCCCGGTGAGGACGTTGTCGTTGACGGAGAGGTTCCGCACCCGTCTGACCGTGACTCCGATCCGGTTGCCGGTCAGCGTGTTGTTGCGGACGACGGCGCCGAGGGTGTCGGTGGCCCCGCCCTCGCGGTCGATGGTGTTGGCGACGAAGATGCCGGACTCGGCGTTGTCGCGGGCGATGTTGTTGCGGAACGCACCCCGGGTCGACCTCTCCTGGGCGATGCCCCAGGTGCCGTTCTTCTCGGCCGTCACCCGCTCGACGGTCATCCGGTCGGTGCGGGAGGCCCAGATGCCGCTCTTCTTGAAGCCCGTCAGCGTCAGCGACCGGATGCTCACCCGGTTGACGGTCTTGTCCGCGGCTCCTATGACGCAGATGCCGTTGCCCGTCTGTGCGCAGGGGCTCTCGGCGCGCGCGGGCAGGGGCGCGGCCGGCGGCGTGATCACGGTGGCCGCCCCGGAACCCCGCAGGGTCAGGGACTTCGTGATGTGCACGCTCTCGTGGTAGGTGCCGGGGAGCACGACGATGGTGTCTCCCGGCCGTGCGGCGTCCACCGCTTCCTGGATCGATTCTCCCGGATGCACCGTGCGTCGGGCCGCGGCGGCCGAGGGCGCTGCCACGCCGAGGCCTGTGGCCATGATGACTGAGATGCATGCGAGGACCGTGAGCTGTCGGTTCGTCACGATTTCGAAGTTATGGGGGATCAGGTCCGCTCGCCACACCGGCTGAGCGGATGGATACATACCGGTGGCAAACGGGCTCATTTTGAGGTCCGGACGGGTGGCCGCCCCGCGCGTCGCCTTGGCAGCCGGCGGGCGGGGCCCGCGGCGCGCATTCGCGGCCGCCCCGACCGGCGTGTTGACCGCCTGCGCGCCGCCCGGCCGGGGGCCGGGGGTTTCCCCCGCCGGTCCACGACGGGCGACGGGAAACCCGTCGACCCCCGGTGCCCGGCGGCCACAGGCTGGAGCCGTTCGCACCAGGCAAGACCCACGAGGGGAAATCATGCGCAACATGTTCCGCGGCGCCGCCGCGCTCGCCACCGCGGCCGCCGCCGTGCTCGCGCTCAGCGGTACGGTCGAGGCCAAGCCCGCCGACGCGTGGGCCGGATGCCCGGACGGGGCGGTCTGCATCTACCCCCAGGACCAGAACCCCGCCGCCAGGCCGACCCACATCTTCTACAAGTACGGCGCCCACAACCTCAGCAACCAGCAGGGGAACCACTGGGTGCTCAACAACCAGTACGGCGGTGCGACCGCAAATCTGTGCACCGGCTACAACGGGGCCGGCTGCGGCAACCCCATCGCCGCCAAGACCGGTGTCTACGCCAATCTGACGCCCGTCAACTCGGTGCGTCTCAACCCGTAGCGTCCTTGCGGGAGCAGCATCCGGAGCCGCCGTCCGTCGGCTCCGGACGTTCCCGTTCCCACTCTGCGAAACCGAAGGCAGTCGGCCAGGGAATCGCCGTCCGTGCGACCCCCGCGGTAGCCTGGGAACCACCGTTTCGGTACCTGGGCGCGCATGGCCATGGGGGATGTCTTGGGGGATTCGGACGGCCGGCCGAACACCGGTCACCAGTACGCATCCGACGACACCGGCACCCTGCCGTTTCCCGCGCAGCTGAGACGTCTGCGGATGCAACGGGGCATGTCGCTGGCCGACCTGGCCCGGCGCACGCACTACAGCAAGGGTTATCTCAGCAAGATCGAGACGGGCGCGAAGCGCGTGACCGTGGACGTCGCCCGACGCTGTGACGAGGTGCTCCGGGCCGACGGCGAACTGCTGCGCATGGTCCGGGAGACGACGCCGCCCGACCCCGGGACCGGTGAGGCGCGGCCGGAGGCCGGTGCGTGCCCGTACCGGGGTCTGCCGGCCTTCACCGCGCAGGACGCGGGATGGTACTTCGGCCGGGAACGGGCCACGGCCGAGCTGGCCGAGCGGGTCTTCGAGCGGATCGGCAACGGCCCGCTGATGCTGGTCGCCCCCTCCGGGGCGGGCAAGTCCTCCCTGCTGAACGCGGGCCTCGTCCCGGCGCTCCGGCGCGTCGGCGGCTTCCCGATGCCGGGCGCCGACGCATGGCCGGTGGTGCGTTTCACTCCCACGGCGCATCCGCTCGAGGAACTGCTGGTGTGCACCGCGAAGGTGCTGGGCGGCGATCTCGGCCTCGGTGCCCAGGAGTTGCGGGAGCGGCCCGTGGCGCTCCTGGAAGCCTTCCGCCGGCTGTCGGACACCGCCCCCGGCCTGGCTGGCGAGCGTGACCGGGAGCAGGACCGCGGGCAGGAGCCCCCGCCGGTCCGGATCGTACTGATCGTCGATCAGTTCGAGGAGCTGTTCACCCTCTGCTCCGACGAGGACGAGCGGCACGCCTTCGCCCGCGTGCTGTCGGAGCTGTCCACGTCCCGGCCCGCCGGGGACGGGCCCGATCCGGCCGTCGTGGTGCTCGGCGTACGGGCCGACTTCACCGGCAGTTGTCTGGACCTGCCGGACTTGGCCCCGGCCTTCGCTTCGGGCCTCTTCGTCCTGCCCCCGATGTCCCTGGCGGAGCTCCGGGAGTCGATCACGCGCCCGGCGGAACTCGCCGGAGTCACCCTCGAACCGGGCCTGGTCCCCCTGCTGCTGCGCGACGCCGGTCTGCGCGAGGACGCCCCCGGCCACACGCCCTCCGGGGTGCTGCCGCTGGTCTCCCACGCCCTGATGGCCACCTGGCAGCAGCGCACCGGCTCCACCCTGACGGTCGCCGGGTACGAACGGACCGGCGGCATCCAGGGTGCGATCGCGCGGACCGCCGAGACCGTCTTCGCCCGCCTGTACCCGGCCGAGCAGCGCACGATCCGCCGGGTCCTGGTCCGGCTGGTCCACGTCGCCGACGGGGCGGGTGCGACCCGCCGCCGGACGAACCGGACGGCGCTGCTGGACCGGCCGGCCGATCCGCACCGGGCCGCGGCGGCGCTCGACACCTTCGTCCGGGCCCGGCTGGTCACCATGGACCGCGACACCGTCGAGATCACCCACGAAGCGCTGCTGCACGCCTGGCCGCGGCTGCGCGGCTGGATCCACGCCGACCGGGCCGGTCTGCTGATCCACCAGCAGCTGGCGCACGCCGCCGCCGAATGGGAGCGCGAGGACCGCGATCCGTCGGCCCTCTACCGCGGGACCCGGCTGGAGACCGCCCGGTCCTGGGCCGACGAGCTCGACGGCAGGAACCGGCTCGGCCCGCGCGAGGAGGACTTCCTGCGGGCCAGTCAGGCCGGGGAGGACGCCCGGGAGCGGCAGGCCCTGCGGCAGGTGCGCCTGCGGCAGCGGATGCTGGCGACGCTCTTGGTCCTGCTGGTGCTGGCCGTGGGCGCCGGCGGGCTGGCGTACGAGCAGCGTGCGGGCGCGCTCGGCCAGGAGCGCGTCGCCCGCTCGCGGGCGCTCGCCCTGCAGTCCGCCTCGCTGGCGGCGGGCCAGCCCGAGAGGTCGATGCGGCTCGCCGCGGAGGCCTACGGGACCTCGCCCACGACCGAGGCGCGCGGGGCGCTGCTGAGCACCCAGTCGCAGCCGTTCGTCGCCCGGCTCGGCGGCCACGGCGGTCCGGTGAACGCGGTGGCCTTCGCCCCGGGGAACGGCGAGCTGGCGACCGCCAGTTCGGACGGCACGGTGACCCTGCGGCGGGTGGCCGACCGCCGTACGACGGCGTCCTTCACCCTGCCCGGGCGGGTACGGGCCGTCGCCTTCAGCCCCGACGGCCGCACCCTCGCGGCCACGTCCACGGACGGTCCCGCCCGGCTGTGGGACGTCACCGGTGGGCGTACGGCCGCGGTCCTGGCGCCGGACACCACCGGCGCACGGGCCGTGGCCTTCGCGCCCGACGGGCGGACCCTGGCCGTCGCGGCCCCCGACGGGACCGTCCGGCTGTGGGAGACCTCCGGGGAACACCGGGCGGTGGACTCCCTCGAAGGCCACACGGGGCGGGTCAACGCCCTGGCGTACGCGCCGGACGGCCGCACGCTCGTGTCGGCCGGGGCGGACCGGACCGTGCGCCTGTGGGATCCGGTGGGCGTCCGTCCGCTGGCCGTCCTCGCCGGGCACACGGACGAGGTGCTCGGGGCGGCGTTCGCGCCGGACGGGCAGAGCGTCGCCACCGGAGGCGTCGACCGGACCGTAAGGCTGTGGGACGTGGCCGGGCGCCGGACGACCGCGACGCTGACGGGACACAGCGACGACGTCAACGGCGTGGCGTACACACCGGACGGGACGACGGTGGTCAGCGCGGGCGGCGACGGTACGACCCGGCTGTGGGACGTGCGCGCCGGCCGGCTGACGGCGACGCTCGCCGGGCACACCGACTACGTGCTCGGGGTGGCGGTGGACCCATCCGGGACGCTGCTGGCCACGGCCGGGTTCGACCAGTCGGTGGTGCTGTGGGACCTGCGCGGCCAGGTGCTGACCTCGCGTCCGTTCACCGAGGTGTGGCACGCCGCGTACAGCCCCGACGGGACACTGCTGGCCACCGCCGAGGCGGATCACGCGGTGCGGCTGTGGGACGTGGCGGGGCGCCGGGTGGTGGCCACGTTCGCGGGGCACACCGAGACCGTGTTCTCGGTGGCCTTCGCCCCCGACGGGCGGACGCTGGCCTCGGCGGGCTCCGACGGCACGATCCGGTTGTGGGACCTCGCGGCGCGCGGCCCGGCCGGCACCCTCACCGGTCAGGGCGGCACCGTGTTCTCCGTGGCCTTCGCACCGGACGGGCGGACCCTGGCCTCGGCCGGTTCGGACGGCACGGTGCGGCTGTGGGACGTGGCCGCGCGCAGCGGGCTCGCCGTGCTCTCCGGGCACACGGACTTCGCCAACGACGTGGCGTTCAGCCCCGACGGGCGCACCCTGGCGAGCGCCGGCGACGATCTGACCGTACGGGTGTGGGACGTGGCCGCCCGCCGGCAACTGGCCGCGCTCACCAGCCATACGGGGGCGGTACGGGGCGTGGCGTTCAGCCCGGACGGCCGGACCCTCGCCAGCAGCGGCAACGACGGGACCGTACGGCTGTGGGACGCCCGCCGCCGCCGCTTCGAGGCGGCGCTCACCGGCCACACCGGCTCCGCGCGGGGCATCGCCTTCTCGCCCGACGGGCGGACCCTCGCCAGCAGCGGCAACGACCGCACGGTGCGGCTGTGGGAGGTGGCCGGCCGCCGTCCGGTGGCCGCGCTGTCCGGTCACACCAGCGCGGTGTGGGGGGTCTCCTTCTCTCCCGACGGGCGGACCGTGGCGAGCAGCAGCACCGACGGCACCGTACGGCTGTGGAGCGTGGACGTCGGGGCCCGGCTGGCGGAGATCTGCCGGCTCTCCCCCGGCCCGGCATGCCGGCGCGGCCGCTGAACCGCCGCGGCTCGGCGGGGAGTTTGCCCAGGGTTCCCGTTGCCCGTCCGGACGGGGCCCTGCCGGGGCCCGCTAGTGCTGTGGCCGGGAAGGTTTGCCGGGTCGCGGCGTCCGGTGCGGTGCATCGCAAGGCGGAGGGCCACGGCTCGTACGGGACGTACTCGCGTGGTCCGACAACACGGCGAGGTGCCGTGCCGGGCGTCGCGACCCGGTGAACCTTTCCGGTCACAGCACTAGCCGCTGTCGCGGACCGCGAGGATGCCGTTGAAGACGCCGACGTACGCGGTCCCGTCCGGCCCGAGGGTGATCGGGGCCCAGTTGTTGTCGTACAGCGGGCCGGTGCCGGTGAGCTGCCGCCAGCGGCGCTCACCGGTGCGGAAGTCCACCGCGGTGAGGTACCAGGCGTCGATGCCCCAGGAGTTGGGCTCCTTCTCGTAGAAGTAGAGCAGCCCGTTCGCGGTGGAGAGCTTGGGGACGACGGAGGGTGCGCGGACCGGGCTCTGCCACACCGTGTCGCAGCCGCTGCCGTCGGGGCGCACGTCGATGCGGGACGCGCCGCCGACGACGGACTTGCCCAGCAGCAGGGTGGTGACGTTCTCGTAGCCGTAGTTGTTCTCGACGACGATGCTGTTGCCCCAGGTGATCAGGGAGTTGTCGGTGGTCGAGGCGCCGGATCCGAACACCGGCACCTTGCAGACGAGCCGCCGGTCGGCGGGGACGTCCGTGCCCCGCCGGTAGACCAGGACGTTCATCCGGTCGTCGGCGTTGTCGGTGATGGCGACGTAGCCGTCGCCGAAGAGGTCCGGCGTGGTGCCCGAACCCTGGTTCACGGAGCCGAGCTTGGCCCCGGTGCCGCGGTCGTAGGCCTGGCGCCACTGCACCTCGGGGGTGCCGTCGGCGGCGGCGCGGAAGCTGTAGAGCGCGTGGTCGGAGACGATGGAGACGCCGTCCTCGGCGACGGAGAAGGAGTTCTGGATCTCCTCGCCGTGCAGCCGCACGGAGCGGATCCGCGAGGTCGCCGGGTCGACGGTGCCGACGCGGCCCTGGCGGGTGACCCACCAGATGCGGCCGTTCCAGTCGGGCATCACGGAGGTGACGGGGTCGCAGGTGCCGCTCGGCCGCAGGTTGGTCCAGGTGACGCAGTCGTGCGGCACCTGGCCGGTGAGGTCCCAGTCGTCGTCGACGGTGAACTTCCAGCTGCCGTCGGGGTTCTGGGAGTGGGACAGGCGCAGGATGTGCTGGCGGGAGTCGGCCAGCACGGCCCGGTCCTGGTTGTCCAGGTAGAAGTAGGCGCCGCCCGAGGTGTCCTTGAAGATCTTCGAGAAGTCGAGGGAGGTGATCGCCTCGACCGTCGAGGAACGCTGCGGGAGCTGGTACTCCGCGAGGGTGGCGAGCGTACGGGGCTCGAGAAGCTTGACCTTGAACCCGGAGAAGGTGCCGCACACCGTGACGAGCCGGCCGCCCGCGTCGAAGGTGGCGGTGGCGCACTCACCGCCGAGGGCGGCGATCTTCTCGCTGGTCACCTCCGGGTCCTTGCCGAGCGGCCCGGACCAGGGGGACGTGGCGCTGCCGGCCGCGTCGGAGTGCATGCCGCTGCGGCCGTTGGGCGCGAGGAAGGGGTGCTGCGGCGGCGCCTCGCCGGGCAGCGGCGCGGGGGCCGCGGCGGCGCCGTCGTAGTGGCTGATCAGGCGGTGGCCGGGGGCCTTGGGTATCTCCTCGGCCTGGGCGGGCGTGACCCCGTACATCGCCGTGAATGCGGCGACGACCGGTGCCACGGCGCAGTTCAGGGCTCTTCGGAACATCCGGACCACCTCCGTGTCCCTTCGGTGTTGTTGACATTGCGTCTGATGTCGCGCCCGCCAGACGCTAGATCGCGTACCCCGAAGAGTCCATGCAGGAGCCGGATGGTTCACGAACGCGCAACAGTCGGTGATCTTTCTACGGTTTGAGGCTCGAGACCACGTTCGCGGTGGCCGTCAGGCCGTCGTGGATGGTCGCCGCCATGCTGCTGCTCGCGAGGTAGAAGCCGAGCAGCACGCAGACGACGGCGTGGGAGAACTTGAGACCGCCGCTGCGCAGGAAGATCCAGGCGAGGATGAGGAGCAGGACGACCACGGAGAGCGAAATCACCATCGAAACCTCCTTACTCGCCGTCATGGTGGCGCAGGGAGGGGCGGCGTCGGGCGAAAGACGTGTCGGCCGTACGGGTGTTGACCGTCCGTGATGGCCGGTCAGTCCTTGACGATCTCGTTCCAGTGGGTCGTACGGTCGCACCAGCGCTCCAGCAGCACCGGGTCGTGGCCGACGGCGAGGAGGCCCGCCCCGCTCTCGGCGCGGTACTCCTCGACCACCCTGACCAGGGCGGCCGTGGTGGAGGCGTCCAGCATCGCGGTCATCTCGTCGCAGACCAGCCAGCGCGGCCGGAGCACCAGGGCCCGGGCCAGACAGGCGCGTTGCAGCTGGCCGTCGCTGACCTCGTGGGGGCGGCGCGCGAGCAGATCGGCGCCGAGGCCGACACGCCGCGTCAACTCGGCGACGCGCTCTTCCACTTCCCTACGGCGTCCCGTGGCCCGGAGGGGTTCGGCGACGAGCTCGCGCAGCCGCAGGCGGGGGTCCGCGGAGAGCCGGGGCTGCTGGAAGACGACGCCGACGGCGACGCGCAGGGAGCGCGGGGCCCGGTGGCGGAAGCCCGTCACGGTCCGGCCGTCGAGGGTCACGGTCCCGCGGTCGGGACGGTGCAGCAGGGCGGCGACCCGGGCGAGGGTGGACTTGCCGCAGCCGCTCGGCCCCAGCAGGCCGAGGGATTCGCCGGGGCGCAGGGTCAGGTGCGCCCCGCGGACGACGGGGGCGTGGCGGTCGTAGCCCGCGGTGATGTCCGTGAGCTCAAGCATGGTGGCAGGCCACCCCTTCGGTGAGCAGGGGCCGCTGGGTGCGGCAGTCCCGGTCGGCTGGGGGTCCCCCCGGGGCCGCCAGCCCCGAGAGGGCCGGGCAGCGGGGGGCGAAGGCGCAGCCGGCCGGCAGCGCGCCGAGCTCGGGCGGAGCGCCGGGAACGGGGGTGAAGGCGCGCTCGGGCAGTGCGTCGAGCAGGCCGCGGGCGTAGGGGTGGCGGGGGCCGGGCCCGCCGAAGAAGGCCCCGGCCGGGGCCAGTTCCACGATCCGCCCGGCGTACATGACGGCGACGGTGTCGGCGATCCGCTCGGCCGCCGCGAGGTCGTGCGTGATCAGCAGGAGGGCCCTGCCCGTGTCGCGGGTGTGGGCGCGCAGTTCGTCGACGGTGCGGTGGACGAGGTCCCGGTCCAGGCCCGTGGTCGGTTCGTCGGTCAGGAGCAGCGGCGCGTCGCCGACGAGGGCGAGTGCGGTGGCGGCCCGCTGGGCGAGTCCGCCGGAGAGCTGGTGCGGGTGGTGGTCGAGATGGCTCGCGGGGAAGGCGGCCCGCTCCGCGGCCGCCTCGGCAGCCTCGCGCAGCGCCGCCCTCGGGACCCCGGCGAGCTCCCGGACGGTCTCCTCCAACTGGGCCCGGATGGTGCGGACCGGGGTGAGGTGCGCGGCCGGGCTCTGCGGGACCAGGCCGATGCGGCGGCCCCGTACGGTCCTGGCCAGGGTCCGCTCGTCGGCGGCGAGCACGTCCAGGCCGTCGGCGAGCCGCGCGGACCCGGCGGTCTCGGCGTTGCCGGGGAGCAGCCCGAGCAGCGCGGAGGCCAGGACGGACTTGCCGCAGCCGCTCTCGCCGACGAGGGCGAGGCACTGGCCGGGTGCGAGGTCGAAGCGGATGTCGGTGACGGCCTCGACGTGGCGGCCCCCGGGCATCCGGAACCGGACGGATAGCTGCTCGACGCGGAGCACGGGCGGGGAGGTCACAGGGTCAGCTCCGAGCGGCGCCGGGGGTTGAGGCGGTCGCGCCAGGCGCCCGCGAGGCCGGCGATCGCCAGCGTCGGGATGATCAGGAGGAGGCCGGGGAAGAGCGTGGGCCACCAGTCCCCGGCGAGCAGCGAACCGCGCGCGGTCTGCACCAGGTTGCCCAGACTGGCCTGGTGGGAGGGCAGGCCCAGTCCCAGGAAGGACAGGGCCGACTCGTGCCACATCGCGTGCGGGACCATCAGCACCGCGGCGAGGCCCGCCTGCGGGAGGACGCCCGGCACCAGGTGCCGTACGGCCACCCGCCACCGCGAGGCGCCGCCCGACACGGCGGCGTCCACGAAGGGGCGGCCGCGCAGGGACAGCACCTCCGCCCGGACGATGCGGGCGGTGGACAGCCAGTGGGTCACGGCCACGGAGACGACCACGGGCCAGACTCCCGGGCGGAACACGGCCACGATGAAGATCCCCAGCAGCAGGTGCGGGATCGAGGACAGCGTGTCCACGGCCCGCATGACCACCCGGTCCACCCAGCCGCCGAGCGCCCCCGCGGCGGCGCCGACGGCCGTGCCGATGACCGTGGCCACGAGCGCCGCGACCAGGCCGACCAGCAGGGAGACCCGCAGCCCGTACACGCAGCGCAGCAGCAGGTCGCGCCCGACGTCGTCCGTGCCGAACGGGTGGGCCCATGACGGCGGCTGGAGCTTTGCCGACAAGTCGACTGCCTGCTGGTCCAGTTGTACGAGCGGCGGGACCAGCAGCACGGCCAGCACGATCAGCGCCACGGTCACCGCCGAGGCGCGCAGGCGCAGGGTGCGCGTCGAGCGCCGGGCCCGCCCCTGCGGGCGCCACGTCACCTCAGCCATCGAAGCCCACCCTCGGGTCCGCGAGCCCGTACAGCAGGTCGGACAGCAGGTTCCCGGCCAGCACGGCAGCGGTGGCCAGGACCGTCAGCGCGGCCAGCAGCGGGAAGTCCACGGAGGTGGCCGCCTGGACGGTGGCCGCCGCGATGCCCGGCCAGCTGAACACGGTCTCCACCAGCAGCGCGCCGGTGATCAGCTCCGGTACCCGGGAGCCGATCAGAGTGAGCATCGGCAGCATGCCGGAGCGCAGCCCGTGCCCGAGCAGGACGGTCCGCTCCGCGAGCCCCCGCGCGCGGGCGCCGCGTACGGGGTCCTCTTCCAGCGCGTCGGCGACGCCCTGGCGGACGTACAGGAAGAACCACGGCAGCTGGGAGATGCCCAGGACCAGCGCGGGGAGCACCAGGTGCGAGGCGACCTGCCCGAAGGTGACCGTGTCGCTGCCCGCGTCCGTCAGGCCGCCCGAGGGCAGTACCCCCAGGCGTACGGAGAAGAACCAGATGGCCAGCAGCCCCAGCCAGAAGGCCGGGGCGGCCTCCAGGGTGTAGGCGAGCGAGGACACGCACCGGTCCAGCCGGCCGCCCTGGCGGCGCGCGGCGAGCACCCCGAGCGCCGTGCCGGCCAGCACGGCGACCGCGAAGGCGCAGCCGGCGAGCAGCGCCGACCAGCCGACCCGTTCGGCGATCACGTCGGCGACGGGCTGGCGCATCACGGCGGAGGTGCCGAGGTCGCCGGTGAGGGCGGAGGTGAGCCAGTCCCACCAGCGGGCGACGAGCGGCTGGTCCACACCGAGGTTGGCCCGCAGCTGGTCGAGCTGCTCCTGCGAGGCGGTCAGGCCCGCGGTGCCCGCGTAGGCCTTGACGGGGTCGAAGGGGGACATCGCGGCGATGGCGAAGACCCCGAAGGTGACGACGAGCAGGACGGGGACGGCGGACAGGGTCCGCCGCCCGGCCATGCGCGCCATCGGCCCCCAGGGCAGGACGGTGCGGGGGATCACGTGGCTCGGCTCACTTCTGCTTCGGCTTCCAGCTCTCGACGCTCCACCAGGGGCCGGAGCCGAGGCCGTGGTCGTGGGGTTCGACCTGGGTGGTGAGCCCCTGCCACTTGTCGTTCACGACGTACAGGTGGTCGATGTGGGTGAGGAAGACGTAGCCCGGGTCCTTCACCAGCTCGCGCTGCACGGTGTCGTACGCGGCCTTGCGCGCGGCCGGGTCGCCGCTGCGCCGCCCGTCGACGAGGGCCGCGTCCACGGCCGGGTTGTGGTACCGGGCCATGTTGTTGAAGCCGTCGCCGCCGAGCGAGGAGGTGAGCAGCTGGTACTGGTCGAAGTCGGGGTCTGCCGGGGAGCCGCCGCCCGCGAGGACGGCCTCGGTCTTCATCCGCGGCTCGATGACCTCCCAGGTCCCGGCTTCGGTCTTGACCTCGACGCCGGCCTTCTTGGCGTCGGAGGCGAAGGCCAGCGCGTGGTCCTGGCGGATCTTGTCGCCGGAGGTGTACCAGAGGGGGAAGGAGGCGCGGACCCCGTCCTTGACGCGGATGCCGTCCTCGCCGGCCTTCCAGCCGGCGTCGTCGAGGATCTTCTTCGCCTTGTCGAGGGCGTGGGCGCGCTCCGTGCCGGCCGTGAACCAGGGGCTGTCGGTCGGGACCGGCCCGTAGGCGGCCTTGCCCGCGCCGTCCAGGAGCTTGTCGACCATGGCCTTGCGGTCCACGGCGATGTCCAGCGCCTGGCGGACGGCGGGGTCCCCGGTGACCTTGTGGTGGGTCGGCAGGGTCACGTTGCGGTAGTCGAAGGTCTTGGCCGCGTACGTCGTGCGCGCCTTGTCCCCCTCGAAGCCCCGGGCGAGGTTCGGGGGGAGTATCGCCCCGTCCAGCTCGCCGGAGCGCAGCCGGGTGGCGCGGACGTCGTCGTCCTTGATGACGGCCATGGTGAACTTCTTCACCGCGGGCTCGCCGCCCCAGTAGCCGAGGTTGGCCTTGAAGCTGAGCTTCTCGCCCTTGGACCATGCGGTGAGCACGTACGGCCCGGTACCGACGGGGTGGGTGGTGAAGTCGCCGCTGTTGACGTCCTGGCCGCCCGCGATGTGCTCGGGGGCGATCGGCAGCACGGTCCGCTCGGCGAACGGCGCGTAGGGGTACTTCAGGGTGAAGACCACCGTGTCCTCGCCGCGCCCCTCGACGCCCGCGACGGCGTCCAGCTCGGTCTTCGACGCGTTGTTCGTCTTCGCGTCGAGGATCGTGCGGTAGGTGAAGACGACGTCCCTGGCGGAGAAGGGCGCCCCGTCGCTGAACTTCACGCCCTGGCGCAGCTTGTAGGTGTAGGTGAGCCCGTCCGCGGAGACCTCCGGCAGGGCCTCGGCGAGCGCCGGCGTCAGCTTCATGTCCGCGTCGTGCGCGAGCAGACCGTCGAAGATCTTGGAGTTGCCGTCCTTGCCGTAGCCGAGCAGCGGACTGAGGCTCTCCGGCTCGGTCGCGATGCCGACGACGGCGGAGTCCGCGCCTCCCGGCCCGGCCGAGGCATCCCCTCCGGGGTTCGAACAGGCTGCCAGGCCCGTGGTGAGTGCGGCGGCCAGCGCCGCCGTGGCCATTCCCCGTACGGTCCGGGCCGTCATGCTGTGCACATCCCTGTTCGCGATCATCTTTTATTGCAAAGAGCTCGCAATAATGCCAGACGAGAGCAGAAGAAGACGAACCGGGTCACATGGGCGGCCGTCGCCGCACGGGTCTTGCCCGGCCCGCACCCCGCGTGCCATATATGTCTAGACCTTTACGCGGAAGCGGAGGAAGGCATCCCGTGCGACGCACCGCCCCCCTGCTCGTGCTCTGCGTGGCCCTCGGCGCCCTGTCCGCGGCCGCCGGGTGCACCGCGCCCGACACCGAGCCGCCGCCCGCCCCCGCCGGACTCACCGCGCAGGCCTCCAGCTCCACCACCGTGCACGTGATGTGGGACGCGGCCGCGGAGGGCGACGGGGTGAGCGCCTACCAGGTCTTCGAGGCCGGCCGCATGGTCCGCGAACTCCCGGCCGGGAAGACGATGGTGGACGTCACCGGCCTCGCCCCGCAGACCGGCTACGCCTTCACGGTCCGCGCCCGGGACGCCGCCGGGAACCTCTCCGGGGCGGGCCCGGAAGTCCGGGCGACCACCCCGGCGGCCACGGCCGAGGACCGCCGGGCGCCCACCGCCCCGGCGACCGCCACCGCCCGGGCCACCGGGCCCCGCGCCGCCTGGGTGTCCTGGTCCGCCGCGACGGACGACACGGGCGTGACGGCGTACGACGTCTACCAGGGCGGGGTCCGGATCCACACCGCGGGCCCCGGTGAGAGCGGCACCGCGCTGAGCGGCCTCCAGCCCGACACCGTGTACACCTTCACCGTGCGGGCCCGCGACGGGGCGGACAACTCCTCCCCCGACTCCCCCGCGGTGGACGTGACCACCCCGCCCGCCTCCGGCGGCGGACCGGGCACCGCGCCCGACGGGTTCACCGCGACCGCCGCGCCGGGCACGGTCACCCTCGGCTGGACCGCGCCGGACACCGGCCGGGAGACGAGCGAGTACGAGCTGTACGTCAACGGACGTCCCACCACCGTCATCCAGTTCGGCAAAGGTGCGGTGCCCAGCGGGCGGGCGGAACACCGGATCACGGTGACCGAGCCGGCCGGTACGGTATGGGCCGTGAAGCTGCGCGCCCGGCTGCCGGACGGGAACTGGGGCGCCTTCTCGGCGGAGCGGACCGTCACCCTCGTGGTGTGAGACCGGACAACGATCCGGCCTGAACGGCACTGCCACGGAAGAAGATCACGCACAATACATCCGTGTTCGGTGAGTACTCGGTCAACAACAATCAGGCAGGCTCCACGGGCGGCGGCGCTGAGCCAGACTCGGGCGCCGTGCCGGGAAACCTGCCGCCGGAATCGGCGAGCTTCGTCGGCCGGGAGTCCGAACTCGGCCTCCTCGACCGATTGTTGAGTGAACGAAGACTGATCACCATCACCGGGGTGGGCGGCGTCGGCAAGTCCCGGCTCGCCCTGCGGGCCGCCGCCGCGGCCGGCCGGGCACAGCCCGACGGCGTGTGGTGGGTGGAGCTTTCACCGCTGCGCGACCCCGCGCTCCTCACCACGACCGTCGCCCACGCCGTCGGCCTCGCCGACCACTCCCCGCGCCCTCTCGACGAGGAGCTGTGCGCGTGGATGGCCGACAAGGAGCTCCTCCTCGTCCTCGACAGCTGTGAGCACCTGGTGGCCCACTGCCGTCATCTGGTGGGTGAACTCCTGCAGTCCGCACCGGGCCTGACGGTCCTGACCACCTCCCGGGAGCCGCTCGGCTCCCCCGGCGAGGAGGTCTTCGAGGTCCGGCCGCTGCCCTGCGCGGGGCCCGACAGCGATGCCCTCTCCCTCTTCCGCGCCCGCGCCCTCACCGCCACCCCGCGGGCGGCGGCCGCGTTCGAGGACCCCGTCAGGACCGCGATCGCCGCCGAGCTGTGCCGCCGCCTCGACGGGATCCCGCTCGCCCTGGAACTGGCCGGCGCCCGGATGCGGCTGTGGACGCTGGAGCAGATGGCCGAGCGGATGGGCCGGCGCTTCGACGTGCTCACCAACGGCCGGTCCGCGCTGGCGCCCCGGCACCGCACGATGCGGACCGCGATCGGCTGGAGCCACGAGCTGTGCGAGCCGCTGGAGCGGCTGCTCTGGGCCCGGCTCTCGGTCTTCTCCGGGGACTTCGACGTCGCCGCCGCCCGCGCCGTGTGCGCGGGCGGCCCGCTGCCCGCCTCCCGGGTGGAGCGGGTCCTGGCGGGCCTGGTCGCCAAGTCCGTCGTCCGGCGCAGCGAGGAGCGGGGCGCCGGGGCCCGGTACCGGATGCTGGACACGATCCGCGAGTACGGTCACGACTGGCTGGGCGAGCTCGGCGAGGTGCGGATCGTCGCCGACCGGCACGCCCACTGGTACGCGGCGCTCTCCCAGGCCGCCGACCGGGGCTGGCTGGGCCCGGGCCAGGTGGACTGGTACCGCAGGATGACCGCCGAGCACGCGCAGCTGCGTACGGCCCTGGAGCACCTGCTCGGCTCCGACCCGGTGGCGGCCCTGGAGATGGCCGGCGCGCTGTGGTTCTACTGGTTCGCGTGCGGGCACGTGCACGAGGGCCGGGCCTTCCTGGAACGGGCCCTGGGCGCCACGCTGCCCGCCGGAGCCGCCTACAACCAGGCCCTGTGGGCCCTCGGGCTCACCGCCCTGCTCCAGGGCGACCTGGAAACCGCCCAGCGGATCGGCGCGGAGTGCGCGAAGGGCGCGGCCCATCTCGCGGACCCCGAGCGGGAGCTGCGCGCGGCCTATCTGCACGCCGTGTCGCAGCTGATGCCGGGCGACCCCGTACGGGCCCTCTCGCTGGCCGGTCCACGGGCGCGGGCGGGCCGCGGCGGGCGGACCACCGGCGCCGGCTGGCTGCTGTGCAAGCTGGCCACCAGCTACGCGCTCTGCGACCTCCGGCGCTTCGACGAGGCGGCCCAGGAGGCGCTGTCCCTGCGGGAGACCTGCGCGGAGCTGGGCGAGCGCTGGCTCCGAGCCTACGCCGACTACATCCTGGCGGTGGCCGCGCTGGGCCTCGGCGACCACGGGGAGGCGGCTCGGCACGTGCGGGCCATGCTGTCGGGCAAACGGCTGCTCGGCGACCGCTTCGGGATCGCGCTGGGCCTGGACCTGCTGGCCGCGGCGGTGGCGGGGCTGGGCGATGGCGAGCTGGCGGCTCGGTTGCTGGGCAACGGGCACGCCTGGTGGCGCACGGTCGGCCGGCCGCAGATGGGCGGCTCGCCCTCGCTGACGGCCCTGCGGGACCAGGGCGAGCGCCAGGCCAGGGCGGCGATCGGCGACGCCGCCTACGAGACGGCGTTCCGGGGCGGCGCGGCGGCGCCCACCGGCTGATCGGGATCCGGTGGACGGCCGGGCTCGTGGACTGCTGCGGTCGGGGCTCCCGTCAGTACGGGAGGGGTCTGCCCGACGGTGTGCGCAGGTCCAGGTCTCGGGGGGCGGGCTTGGGGACGGGCTTGCGGATCAGCTGCTGGCG
This sequence comes from Streptomyces sp. cmx-11-4, assembly GCA_049998195.1. Classification (GTDB taxonomy): domain Bacteria; phylum Actinomycetota; class Actinomycetes; order Streptomycetales; family Streptomycetaceae; genus Streptomyces. The sequence continues at coordinate 102,029 of JAEBET010000019.1, read as the reverse complement.
CATGCTGCCTCCTCGCTCAGACCAGGGCCGGGCGGCGGGGTTCCACCGTTTGGCCGTCGGGGAGCAGTTCACCGGTGTCGTCGAAGACCATGACGCCGTTGCAGAGCAGGCTCCAGCCCTGTTCCGGGTGGAAGGCCACGGTGCGGGCGGCGTCACGGTCGGCGCTGTCGGCGGGCGGGCAGGGGGGCTGGTGGGAGCACATGGCGCACCTCCTCGCAGAGTGGGGCGGGAGGGCCGGTGGTCACCCGGTCGAATCCGCGATCCACGGTGGCGGTGAGTATTACCGATCGCCACCCCCGGACGGAACCCATATTCGCCGTCCAGTTCAGGGTGTGTATGCCCGATTACCATGCGCTCATGCCCGCTATCCGGATCGTTCACCGCACGCCGCTCGAGCCGGCCGGGGCCTGGTCGCGGCTGACGGACTGGGAACGCCACGGGGAACGCGTCCCCCTCACCCGGACGATCATCGAGACGGCGCCCCCGACGCGGGTCGGAACGGTCTTCACGGCGCGCACGGGCGTGGGCAGGATCACATGCGACGACCCGATGGAGGTCGTCGTCTGGCGGCCTCCCGCGGAGGGTACGACCGGGTTCGTCCGATTGGTGAAGCGCGGGCGGACGGTAACGGGCTGGGCGGAGATCGAGATCCGCCCCCTGCCGGCCGGGGGCAGCGAGATCCACTGGAGCGAGGAACTGCGCCTGCGCGGCCTCCCCCGCGCACTGGATCCCGCCGTCGCCCTGGCCGGCCGGCTGGTCTTCTCCCGTGCCCTGCGCGGGCTGTTGCGCCGTTAGGGTTCCTCCGTCACCGACCGGTGACGACCGCGAGACCGAGGGGGATCTCCGTGGCCACCCCGCCACCGCCGTACCCGCACCAGCCGGCCGGCCCGTACCCGGGGCACGCCCCGCGGGCTCCGTACGTCCCGGCCGCCCCACAGGCGTACGCGGCCGCCGCGCAGGCGCCGTACGCCCTCACGCCGGAGCAGGGTGCGTACGGCTGCCGCGTCTGCGGGTCGCTGCCCGTCGCGGACACGACGGTGTACGGCCATCAGGGCTTGGTCGTGCTGATGCGGTTCCGCAGCCGCAAGGGGCCGTTCTGCCGCGACTGCGGAGTCGCCACCGTCCGTGAGATGTCGGCGCAGACCCTGTGGCAGGGCTGGTGGAGCCCGCTGTCCGTGATCATCGCGCCGATCACCCTGCTGGTGAACCTCGGCCCGTGGGGGAGGCTGTGCAGGCTCGGCCCGCCGACGGGCGGGGTCATGGCCCCGCTGAACCCCGGCAGGTCGCTGTGGCTGCGGCCCCCCGCGCTGGCGTTCCTCGTACCCGTGCTCCTCGCGATCCTCGCGGTCCCCACCCTCATCCTCGTCTCCGCGCTGAACGGGGACGACAAGGACGCGGTCCTGCAGGTGGGCCAGTGCGTGCGCAACGAGGGCGACTGGAAGAACCAGGCCCTGGTGGTCACGGACTGCGAGGCGGGCTTCGCTCAGTACGAGGTCACCGGACACCTGGACCACACGGGCGCGCGCTGCGCGGACGGCGAGTACATCAGCCACCTCAGGGACCGCCCGGACGGCCCGGCGTCCTCCTGCCTGCGGCCGCTGCCGCTGCGCTAGGGCGTACGACGCCGGGCACCCCGCGCGGGGATGCCCGGCAACGTGCGGCGCCTAGCGGATCGGCATGCCCGAGAGGGTGCGGGCGATCACCAGCCGCTGGATCTCGCTGGTCCCCTCGAAGATCGTGTAGATGGCACTGTCGCGGTGCATGCGCTCCACCGGGTACTCGCGGGTGAAGCCGTTGCCGCCGAGGATCTGGACCGCCTGGGCGGTCACCTTCTTGGCGACCTCGCTCGCGAAGAGCTTCGACATGGAGCCCTCCGCCGAGGTGAACGGCCGGCCCGCGACCGCCATCCAGGACGCCCGCCACACCAGCAGCCGGGCCGCGTCGATCTGCGTGCGCATGTCGGCGAGCTGGAAGGCCACGCCCTGGTTGTCGATGATCGGGCGGCCGAACTGGGTACGCGTCTTCGCGTAGTCCAGGGCCACCTCGTACGCGGCGCGCGCCGTCCCCACGGCCATGGCGCCGACCGCCGGCCGGGAGGCCTCGAAGGTGGCCATGGCCGCGTTCTTCACGCGCTCGCCCCCGCCGCTGCGGGCCCGCTCGCGGGCCCGTGCGAGCCGCTCGTCGAGCTTCTCCTTGCCGCCGAGCAGGCAGGAGCCGGGGATCCGTACGTCCTCCAGCACCACCTCGGCGGTGTGCGAGGCGCGGATGCCGTGCTTCTTGAACTTCTGGCCCTGGGACAGGCCCGGGGTGTTCGGCGGCACGATGAAGGAGGCGTGCCCCTTCGTACCGAGCTCCGGGTCGACGACGGCGACGACGATGTGGACGTTGGCGATGCCGCCGTTGGTCGCCCAGGTCTTGGTGCCGCTCAGCACCCACTCGTCCTTGGCCTGGTCGTAGACCGCCCGGGTCCGCATGGCGCCCACGTCGGAGCCCGCGTCCGGTTCGGAGGAGCAGAACGCGGCGACCTTCACGTCGTCGGGGGTGCCGTACATCTGCGGGACCCAGGTGCCGATCTGCTCCTCGGTGCCGTTGGCGACGACGCCGATGGCCGCGAGCCCGGTGCCGACGATGGACAGCGCGATGCCCGCGTCACCCCAGAAGAGCTCCTCCATGGCCATCGGGATGCCGAGGCCCGTAGGGTCGAAGAACTGCTGGGCGTAGAAGTCCAGCGAGTAGATGCCGACCTTGGCGGCCTCCTGGATGACGGGCCAGGGAGTCTCTTCGCGCTCGTCCCATTCCGCGGCCGCGGGGCGGATCACGTCGGCGGCGAAGCCGTGGATCCAGTCCTGCACCTGCTTCTGGTCGTCGTTGAGCTCCATGGTGAACTCCGCCATGTCCCCTCCACCTGTCTGTGCTCGTCCTTGGTGTGTTACTAGCGGTAACCCACACGCGGACACAGTCTGTTACCGGTCAGTAAGCAGTGTCAAGCGGGGACGGTGCGCGAGGGCCCGGGCCACCGCCGATTCGATCGCGAGGGTGTGCGGGGTGTTACGTTGCGTGGGCGTCACGCACATCGCAAGGGCGGGGAGACAAAGACATCATGGAGACCACGCAGCAGGCGGGCGAGCCGGGAGCGGGCGAACGCCGTCGCCGGGAGCTGCTCGAAGCCGCCGACCGGGTGGTGCTCAGGGACGGCCCCAAGGCCTCCATGAACGCCATCGCGGCCGAGGCGGGCATCACCAAGCCGATCCTTTACCGGCACTTCGGCGACAAGGCGGGCCTCTACCAGGCCCTCGCCGTGCGGCACACCGACGCGCTGCTCGACTCGCTGCGGGCCGCGCTCGACGCCCCGGCCGAGCGCCGACGCCGGGTGGAGTCCACCCTCGACACCTACCTCGCCGCCATCGAGGCCCGCCCACAGGTCTACCGCTTCCTGATGCACCCGGCCGAGGATTCCCAGAGCACCGAGCGGGGCTTCGACGTGGGCCTGCACTCGGCCCCGCTGCTGCGCCGCCTCGGCGAGGAGCTGGCGCAGGTGATCGGTGAGCGGGTGGACCTCGGCCCGGGCGGCGAACGCCTCGCCCGCGTCTGGGGCCACGGCATCGTCGGCATGATGCACGCGGCGGGCGACTGGTGGCTCGGCGAACGCCCCTGCGACCGCGCGGACCTGGTGACCGGCCTCACGGACCTCCTCTGGGGCCGCCTCGCCACAGCCGGCAACCGAGCAGACGGCCCCGGCTTCTGACAGGCCAACCCAGCCCCCGCCGGAGCCAATCCCGGCCTCGGCGGAGCCAGACCCAGCCCCGCCGGCGTTTGAGGCGCGGGGTCTGGGGCGGAGCCCCAGGTCCCGGCGCAGCCGGGTTCAACCGGGCTCAGCCGCGCAGCGCCCCGGCCCCCCAGGAGGTCTTCCGGATCGCCCGCCGCAGGCGACGGGCCCGCAGCCCCGTCACACGGTCCGCGTACACGGTCCCGCCCAGGTGATCGCACTCGTGCTGGAGGCAACGGGCGAAGAACCCGGTCCCCTCGATCCGCACGGCCGCCCCGTCCGAGGTGACCCCTTCGACGACGGCCCGGTCGAAACGGGCCGTGCCCGCCTCCAGCCCCGGCAGCGACAGACAGCCCTCGGGCCCGAGGAACTCGTCCCCGTCGGCCGCGACCAGCCGCGGGTTGACGATGTGTCCGACATGGCGGACGTCCTCGTCGTCGGGGCAGTCGTAGACGAAGACCCGTTGCCCGACCCCGATCTGGTTCGCGGCGAGGCCGACGCCCTGCGCCGCGTACATCGTCGCGAACATGTCCTCGATGAGCCGGTCGAGGTCCGGTCCGAATTCGGTGACCTCCGCGCAAGCGGAATGGAGCACCGGATCGCCCAGCAGGCTCATGGTGCGGACGATGCCGGTGGTACCGGGGATGGGGCGCTGTCGCATGGCCGTAAGGGTACGACGGGCGAATATATGAGGAGATCTGCCGTGGTGTGGGGGCGCCGCGGTCAAGGCCCCGGCCGCTACTGGATAGGCTGGGGCCGACCGACGCAAGGAGGACAAGGGACGATGGCAGGCAACACGGAGCCGCTTTCGCCGCGGGCCAAGCTGGCCGTGACGGCGGGCAAGGCCGCGGCGGCGGTGTCGCGGGCCGCGGGACGCGGAAGCGGATCGGTGATCGGCGGCAAGGTCGCACTCAGGCTCGACCCCGATCTCCTCGGCGCGCTGGCGCAGCATCTCGACGTCGTCCTCGTCTCCGCGACGAACGGCAAGACCACGACGACCCGGCTGATCGCGGAGGCCCTGCGGGCCAGCGGTCCGGTCGTCTCCAACGCGCTCGGCGCGAACATGCCGGCCGGCATCACCTCCGCCCTGGCCGGCGGCTCGGACGCCAAGTACGGCGTCATCGAGGTCGACGAGAAGTACCTGGCCGGTGTGGCCCGCGACGTCACCCCCAAGGTGATCGCCCTGCTGAACCTCTCGCGCGACCAGCTGGACCGCGCCGCCGAGACCCGCATGCTCGCGGAGAAGTGGCGCGAGGGCCTGTCCGGCTCCAAGGCGGTCATCGTCGCGAACTGCGACGACCCGCTGATCGTCTGGTCCGCCTCCTCCTCCCAGAACGTGGTGTGGGTCGCGGCCGGCCAGGAGTGGAAGGACGACGCCTGGTCGTGCCCCTCCTGCGGTGGTGTCATGCAGCGCCCGGGCGACGACTGGTTCTGCGGCGAGTGCGGTTTCCGCCGCCCCACGCCGAGCTGGGTGCTCTCCGGCGACCACGTCCTGGACCCGCACGGTTCGGCCTGGCCCATCCACCTCCAGCTGCCGGGCCGCGCCAACAAGGCCAACGCCGCCACCTCGGCCGCCGTCGCCGCCGTCTTCGGCGTCCCGCCGCAGGTCGCGCTGGAGCGGATGTACCAGGTGCAGGCCGTCGCCGGCCGCTACGACGTGGTGAACTTCCAGGGCCGCGAGCTGCGGCTGCTGCTCGCGAAGAACCCGGCGGGCTGGCTCGAAACGTTTTCGCTGATCGATCCGCCGCCGACCCCGGTGATCCTCTCGGTGAACGCGCGCGGCGCCGACGGCACCGACACCTCCTGGCTGTGGGACGTGGACTACCCGCGCCTGGCCGGCCACCCGATCTTCGTGATCGGCGACCGCAAGCTGGACCTCGCGGTCCGCCTCGAGGTCGCGGGCCTGGACTTCCGGGTGTGCGAGACCCTCGACGAGGCCGTGCAGCTGGCGCCGCCCGGACAGATCGAGCTGATCGCCAACTACACCGCCTTCCAGGACGTGCGCCGCCGCGTCGGCAACTAGCCCCCTCAGAACCGCAGAGGACAAGAGCATGAGCGACAACAGCCTGCGTCTGGTGTGGGTCTACCCCGACCTGCTCAGCACGTACGGAGACCAGGGCAACGCCCTCGTGGTGGAGCGCCGGGCGCGCCAGCGCGGCCTGGACGTGCAGCGCGTGGACGTGCGCAGCGACCAGCCGATCCCCACCTCGGGTGACATCTACCTGATCGGCGGCGGCGAGGACCGGCCGCAGCGCCTGGCCGCGGAGCGCCTGGTGCGCGACGGCGGTCTGGAGCGCGCCGTCTCGAACGGGGCGATCGTCTTCTCCGTCTGCGCCGGGTACCAGATCCTCGGCAAGGAGTTCGTCAACGACCAGGGGCAGCGCCAGGAGGGCCTCGGCCTGCTGGACGTGGTCACCCTCCGCGGTGAGGGCGAGCGGTGCGTCGGAGACGTCCTCGCCGACATCGACCCCCGCCTCGGCCTGCCGCAGCTGACGGGCTTCGAGAACCACCAGGGCGTCACCCACCTCGGACCGACGGCACGGCCGTTCGCCCGCGTGAGCATGGGCCGCGGCAACGGCACCGGCGACGGCACCGAAGGCGCGTACAACGACACGGTGTTCGGCACCTACATGCACGGTCCCGTGATGGCCCGCAACCCGCAGATCGCGGACCTGCTGCTGAAGCTGGCCCTCGACGTGAACGCGCTGCCGGCCCTGGACGACCGGTGGTACGAGGCGCTGCGCGCGGAGCGCATCGCGACGGCGACGCAGCCCGCGTAGGGCGGCGCCGGCGGCACCCGGCACCAGAGCTTCGGCCCGGATTCCCCTGGTGGGAACCGGGCCGACGTGCGTTCGTACCACCGGTACGACCAGCATGTGGAGGATGGTTCAGCCCACCCGCCTTCCGCTTGTAGGGTGACGTGTAGTTCCAACCGGACGACGTGGTCCGGTCGTCGGCCCACGTTGCAAAGGTCTCTTCCTGCCATGCGCATTGGTGTGCTCACTTCCGGTGGCGACTGCCCCGGCCTGAATGCCGTCATCCGCTCCGTCGTACACCGCGCCGTCGTCGACCACGGCGACGAGGTGATCGGCTTCCACGACGGCTGGAAGGGCCTGCTGGAGGCGGACTACCGCAAGCTCGACCTCGACGCCGTCGCCGGCATCCTCGCCCGTGGTGGCACCATCCTCGGCTCCTCCCGGGTGCAGCCCGCGCACCTGCGCGACGGTGTGGAGCGCGCCCGCGGCCACGTCGCGGACCTCGGCCTCGACGCGATCATCCCGATCGGCGGCGAGGGCACCCTGAAGGCCGCGAACCTGCTCTCGCAGGCGGGTCTGCCGATCGTCGGCGTCCCCAAGACCATCGACAACGACATCGCGTCCACCGACGTCACCTTCGGCTTCGACACCGCCGTCGGGGTCGCCACCGAGGCGCTGGACCGGCTGAAGACCACCGCCGAGTCCCACCAGCGCGTGATGGTCGTCGAGGTCATGGGCCGCCACACCGGCTGGATCGCCCTGCACTCGGGCATGGCGGCCGGCGCGCACGCGATCGTCGTACCGGAACGCCCCTTCGACATCGACGAGCTGACGGCGATCGTGGGCGAGCGGTTCTCGGCGGGCAAGCGTTTCGCGATCGTCGTGGTCGCCGAGGGCGCCAAGCCGCGGCCCGGCTCGATGGACCTGGAGGAGGGCGGCGTCGACATGTACGGGCACGAGCGGTTCGCCGGCATCGGCAACCGGCTCGCGGTGGAGCTGGAGCACCGCCTGGGCAAGGAGGCCCGTCCGGTCATCCTGGGCCACGTACAGCGCGGCGGCACGCCGACCGCGTACGACCGGGTCCTTGCGACCCGCTTCGGCTGGCACGCCGTGGAGGCCGCCCACCGCGGCGAGTTCGGCATGCTGACCGCGCTGCGCGGCACGGACATCGCGATGGTCCCGCTCGCCGAGGCGACCTCGACCCTCAAGACGGTCCCGGCCGAGCGCTACGACGAGGCCCAGACGGTTCTGTAACCGTATGCCCGTTACGGCCGCCCCCGCCCGCAGCAGCGCACGGGGGCGGCACTACTGTGGTGGGGCGCCACAGTCAAGGGAGTGAAGAGATGGACCACAACGGGCACGGCATGGGCATGAACATGGACCTGCCGCCCTTCACTCTCGGGCGCGGGCTGGAGTTCTCCTTCGACCCCTTCTTCCTCTTCGCATCCCTGCTGGGGCTCGCGCTGTACGGCTGGGGCGTGCTGCGGCTGCGCCGGCGCGGGGACTCCTGGTCGCTGGGCCGGAGCATCGCCTTCACCCTGGGCGTGCTGACCGTGGTGCTGGTGATGTGCACCAAGCTGAACGACTACGGCATGGTCATGTTCAGCGTGCACATGGTCCAGCACATGGTGATCAGCATGATCACCCCGATCCTGCTGCTGCTGGGCGCTCCGGTGACGCTGGCGCTGCGCGCGCTGCCGCCCGCCGCGCGCGGCCGCAAGGGTCCGCGCGAGCTGCTGCTGATGCTGCTGCACAGCCGCTACATGCGGATCATCACCCACCCGGCCTTCACGATCCCCATGTTCATCGCCAGCCTCTACGGCCTGTACTTCACCCCGCTCTTCGACTTCCTGATGGAGTCCAGGCCCGGGCACATCGCGATGATGGTGCACTTCCTCGCGGTCGGGCTGATCTTCTTCTGGCCGATCATGGGCATCGACCCGGGGCCGCACCGCCCCGGCTACGTGATGCGGATGCTGGAGCTCTTCGCCGGCATGCCGTTCCACGCCTTCTTCGGCATCGCCCTGATGATGGCCAGCGAGCCGATGATCAAGACGTACGCGGACCCGCCCGCATCCCTCCGCGTCGACGCGCTGCTCGACCAGCAGTGGGGCGGCGGCATCGCGTGGGCCTTCAGCGAGATCCCCTCGGTGCTGGTGCTGATCGCGCTGGTCTACCAGTGGTACCACTCCGAGCAGCGGGCGGCGAAGCGCTCCGACCGGGCCGCGGACCGCAACGGCGACCAGGAGCTGGAGGCGTACAACGCGTATCTTGCCGCGCTCCAGGCGCGTGGCCAGTAGCGGAGTACGGCCTTCGCGGGCCACCATGGAGCATGACCGGATCCGTTAAGGCGATGGCAGTCATGACCTTCGCCGCTCTGGTGGCCGTCGCCACGTATTCCGTGGCTCTCGGCAGCAACGGCTGGCTGTGGTTCGGCTGGGTGGTGCTGGGGTTGCTGACCGCGGGAATGGCCGCCTCACGCGGCGCGTGAGCCCCTGCGGCCCCCGCCGCTGAACCGTCGGGCCCGACTGTGTGTGCCAGGTCGTGACGGTGCGTGTGAGCGCACCTAGACTGGTTGCTTCGCCATGTCCGGCGGCGGCCGGCACTGCGCCGCCCCAGGAATTGGGAGCGGCCTGGTGTTCTACCACTTGCTCAAGCACGTGTTGCTCGGTCCGCTGCTGCGGCTGCTGTTCAGGCCGCGGATCGAGGGCCTGGAGAACATCCCGGCGGAGGGGGCCGCGATCATCGCGGGCAACCACCTGTCGTTCTCCGACCACTTCCTGATGCCCGCGATCCTCAAGCGGCGGATCACCTTCCTCGCGAAGGCCGAGTACTTCACCGGTCCCGGGGTCAAGGGGCGGCTCACCGCCGCCTTCTTCCGCAGCGCCGGGCAGATCCCCGTGGACCGCTCCGGCAAGGACGCCGGCAAGGCGGCGCTGCGCGAGGGGCTGGGGGTACTGGCCAAGGACGAGCTGCTGGGCATCTACCCGGAGGGCACGCGCTCGCACGACGGGCGCCTGTACAAGGGCAAGGTCGGCGTGGCCGCGATGGCCCTGGGAGCAGGGGTGCCCGTCGTGCCGTGCGCGATGGTCGGCACCTTCGAGATCCAGCCGCCCGGGCAGAAGATCCCGAAGATCCGGCGGGTGACGATCCGCTTCGGCGAGCCGATGGACTTCTCCCGGTACGCCGGGCTGGAGGGCGAGCGGACCGTCCTGCGCGCCGTGACCGACGAGATCATGTACGCCATCCTCCAACTGTCCGGCCAGGAGTACGTCGACCGGTACGCGGCCGAGGTCAAGGCCGAGGAAGAGGAGGAACGGAAGAAGGCCCGGCGCCGCTCGCGCTGAGCCTCCTCCCGTACGGACGACCCGGTCCTAGCGGACGGCCGGGAGTTCCTCGCGCGCCGGCCAGTCGGCGCCCGGACCGCGCTCGAGCGACAGCGCGGCGACCGGGGCCGGGGCGACCGGAGCGGCGTGCGGAGCGCACTGCACGTCCTTGGCGTCGACCTTGCCGGTCAGCAGGTACGTGTCGACCCGCGTGTTGACGCACGGGTTCACGAGGCTGGTGACCCCGTGCGAGCCGGCGTTCTGCTCGGTGATCAGACGGGAGCCGGCGAGACGGCGGTGCAGCTCGACCGCGCCCTCGTACGGCGTGGCCGCGTCCCGCTCGGACTGGACGATCAGCACCGGCGCCAGACCGCGCTTGGCACCGACCTCGATCGGGGTGCTCTGCTTGGACTTCCAGGTCGCGCAGGGCAGGTTCATCCACGCGTTCGACCAGGTGAGGAACGGGTACTTCTGGTGCAGGCGGGTGTTGTCGCGGTCCCACCTGGCCCAGCTGGTGGGCCACTTGGCGTCGGCGCACTCGACCGCGGTGTAGACGGCGTTGCCGTTCTCGGACGCCGCGTTGCCCTTGGTGTCCGACATGTCGGGGGCGATGGCGTCGACGAGCGCCTGCTCGTCACCCGCCTCGTACGCGGCCCAGGTCTGGGCGACGGGCACCCAGGAGGAGTCGTAGTACGGGGCGCCCTGGAAGAACCCGATGAGCTCGGCCGGGCCGACGACCCCGCCGATCGCCTTGGCCTTGGCCTTGGCGCGCAGTCCCTGGTACCTGGCCTCGACCTCGGCGCGGGTGTCGCCGAGGTGGAAGACCGCGTCGTTCTTGGCGACCCAGTCCTGCCAGTCGTTCCAGCGCGTCTGGAAGGCCACGTCCTGGCCGAGGTTGGCCTCGTACCAGATGTTGTCCGGGTCCGGGTTGACCACGCTGTCGACGATCATGCGGCGCACGTGGGTCGGGAAGAGGGTCGCGTAGACCCCGCCGATGTAGGTGCCGTAGGAGACGCCGAGGAAGTTCAGCTTCTGCTCGCCGAGGGCGGCGCGGATCACGTCGAGGTCGCGCGCGGTGTTCGGCGTGGTCATGTGCGGCAGCATCTCGCCGCTGCGCTCCTTGCAGCCGTCCGCGTACGCGGCGGCGAGCTTCCGCTGGGCGCGCTTGTCGGCCTCGTTGGACGGGACCGGGTCGGCCTTGGGCGCCTTGACGAACTCCTGCGGGTCGATGCAGGAGATGGGCGCGGAGTGGCCGACACCGCGGGGGTCGAAGCCCACAAAGTCGTACGCCTTGGAGGCGTTGACCCACAGCGGGCTCTTGGTGGTGACCCGGCGCGGGAAGCGCATGCCGGAACCGCCGGGGCCGCCGGGGTTGTAGATGAGCGCCCCCTGGCGCTCCTCCTTGGTGCCCGTGTTGCCGATCCGGTCGACGGCGATGTCGATGGTCTTGCCGAACGGCTTGGTGTAGTCGAGCGGGACCTTCACCCAGCCGCACTGGATGGGCTTCTCGAAGCCCCAGTCCGCGGGGCAGTCCTTCCAGTCGATCCCCGTGCGGGCGGCGCGGGCGGCGGCGATCTGGACGCCCACCGCTTCCGCGCCCCCGTTGTCGCGGCCGGCCGAGGCCGCCGTGGCCGACGGCGCGAGCATCAGGCCCGCCGCCAGCGTGCCGGTGATCAGTGTGGCAGCGCTCCCCAGCGCCGCGTTGCGTATCACGTGGTCGTTCCCCCTGCGTCAGTTCGGTCGTCGACGTGCAGGTCGACTTGCAGGTCGACTTACTTGCAGGGGGATCCTCGCGCCTCACCACGGCCCCGCGACAGAGTGGGGCCGAGTTCTTTGCCAACCCGATAACCGGAGAGACGAGTACCGCTGAGCGGAGCGGGTCCGCGCCCGAACTACGCCCGGGACGGCGGCCCGTAGGTGCGGGCGGCCTGGTCGAGCAGTTCCCGCAGCCGCAGGGCGTCCGGGGCCAGGGCGGTCACGAGGACGGCGGGCCCGGCCAGCGGAGTGACCGCTGCGAACTCGCCCAGCACCCCTGCCGCGGGCGGCGCCTGGGCGAAAGCCGGGTCCACGACGAGGAGTTGGCCGAGCGCCCGGTGTCCCGCCAGACCCGCGGGACCGTCCCAGCCGCCGGGCGCGCCCGGTCCGCAGGTCAGCTCCTGGTCCAGCAGCGGGCGGCCGCCGCGGGTGGCGGTGAGCCGGCTGCGCAGCAGGCCCGGGACCTCGCCGCAGCGGCCCAGCACCTGTTCCTCGCGCAGCAGCAGCCGGGCCGTGGGGGCCAGTCGGACCCGTGTGCGCACCCGCAGGTCGCTGCCGCGCACGGAGATCAGCGGCTCGGGCAGCCAGCGCACCGCCGCGCCGTCCTCCAGGGTCAGGTGTACGTCGTACCGGGCGGGCTCGCCGCCCCGGCCGGGCAGGGCCAGGGTGGCCGCCGCCGAGGCGAGGGCGAGGCGCGCCCCGGGGCCCGCGGTCGCCTCCACGGTGAGGTGGTCGCCGCCGAGCGGGGCGGTCATGGCGCCGACCAGCATGACCCCGGCCTCGGCGGCGGTCCCCCGGGTGCGGCGCAGCGCGAGCGGCCCTTCCCCGGCCAGCAGCGGCAGGGCGGTGCCGCCGCGGCCGTCGGCGACGGCGTGGACGCGGGCGGTGGCCCGCAAGCCTGCGGGGGTGACGGGGGCCGCGCTGGTCACCGTGCGACCCAGGCGGCGATCCGCTCGCGCACCCAGGCGGCCACCGGAGCCACGCCCTGCGGACCGCGCAGCGACTGGAAGGCGACGGGCAGTTCACCGCGCTGCTCGGCTGCGTCGCGGGCCATCCGCCCGAGGTCCGAGCCGACGTACGGGGCGAGGTCGGTCTTGTTGACGACGAGGAGGTCGGCGGTGGTGACGCCGGGGCCGCCCTTGCGCGGGATGTCGTCCCCGCCGGCCACGTCGATGACGAAGATCTGCGCGTCGACGAGCCCCCGGGAGAAGGTGGCGGTGAGATTGTCCCCGCCGGACTCGACGAGGATCAGGTCGAGTCGGCCGGTCTCCCGGAAGGTCTCCTCGAGTTCCTCGACGGCCTCCAGGTTGGCGGAGATGTCGTCGCGGATGGCGGTGTGCGGACAGGCCCCGGTCTCCACCGCGGTGATCCGCTCGGGCGGCAGGACGGCTTCGCGGAGCAGGAACTCGGCGTCCTCGCGCGTGTAGATGTCGTTCGTGACGACGGCCATGGACAGTTCGGCGCGCAGGGCGCGGCACAGGGCGGCGACGGTGGCGGTCTTGCCGGAGCCGACGGGTCCGCCGAGTCCGATGCGCAGGGCGCGCCGGGTGCCGTCGGCGCGGAGCGGCGCGGCGCTGTGTGTGTGGCGAGGGGGGTAGGTCACCGCGTGGTCCAGGTGCATGGTGGATCTCCTTTGGGGGGTGGTCAGGAGGCGAAGAGGCGGACCGGCCAGTCGGCATGGACCTCTGCCGCGATCTCCAGCAAGGGCGAGGAGGCCGCGGGCAGGGCGTCCGCTCCCTCCGTGCGGGCCCGGTGCGCGGCCTCGGCCGCCTGGGCCGCGACGGCGTCGAGCGCGGGGGCCAGCCGGGCCAGCACCCCGCTCGCCTCGAAGGGGTCCAGGCCCAGCAGCCGCACGGTCGCGGTCGCGGGCCCGCCGATGCTCTCGTACGCGGCCACGTGCGCGGCATCGAGCGGCCCGAGCCCGGCCGCCCGGGCGGTGAGGCCGAGTACGACGGGCTGGTGGGCTCCGCGCGGGAACGCGGCGGCCAGCGCGTCCAGTTCGGCGGCGGGCCAGGTGGCCCGGGCGGCCCGCAGGAGCTGGCGGCCCAGGCGCCGCGCGGTGGTGCGCAGGGCGGGCGAGGGCGTGCGGGCGTCGGCGGCGGCGTCGAGCTCCGCCGGGTCGAGGCCGAGCGCGGCCGCCGCCGCGAGGGCGGCGGCGGTGAGCCCGGCGGTGTGCAGCCGGCCCCGGCAGAAGTCCTCCAGGGTGGCGGCGTCGTGGATCCGGCCCGCCTTGCAGGCGGCCTCGGCCCCGCCGGAGTGGGCGTGCCCGCCGGCGGGGAAGCGGCCGTCGGCGAGGACGAGCAGCGCGGCGAGGCTCATCGGGCCCCGCCCGTCGGCAGAGCGCGGGGATGCGGGGCGCCCGCGGGGAGTACGCCCATCGGAAGGGTTCCCATCTCAGAACAGGAAGTATCTCTGCGCCATGGGCAGTTCCGCGGCGGGCGCCGGTTCCACGGCCTCCCCGTCGATGGTGACGGTGAAGGTGTCCGCGTCGACCTCGACCCTGGGCATGGCGTCGTTGTTGCGCATGTCCGCCTTGCCGACCTTGCGGGTGCTCTCGATGGCAACGAAGGTCTTGCCGAGGCCGAGCCGGTCGGGCAGTCCGTCGTCGAGGGCGGCCTGGGCGGTGAAGTTAAGCGAGTTCAGGCCGGGCGCCCGCCCGTGGCCGCCGAACATCGGCCGGGGCAGTACGGGCTGCGGGGTGGGGATGGAGGCGTTGGCGTCGCCCATCTGCGCGTAGGCGATCTGGCCGCCCTTGATGACCAGTTCGGGCTTGACCCCGAAGAAGGCGGGGTTCCACAGGACGAGGTCGGCGAGTTTGCCGGTCTCGACCGAGCCGATCTCGCGGGCCAGTCCCTGGGCGACGGCGGGGTTGATCGTGTACTTGGCGACGTAGCGCCGGGCGCGCTGGTTGTCGGCGGGGCCGTCGCCGGGGAGGAAGCCGCGGCGCTTCTTCATCACGTGGGCGGTCTGCCAGGTGCGCAGGACGACCTCGCCGACCCGGCCCATGGCCTGGGAGTCGGAGGAGATGATGGAGATGGCCCCGAGGTCGTGCAGGACGTCCTCGGCGGCGATGGTCGAGGGCCGGATCCGGGATTCGGCGAAGGCGAGGTCCTCGGGGACGGCCGGGTTGAGGTGGTGGCAGACCATCAGCATGTCGAGGTGCTCCTCGACGGTGTTGACGGTGTGCGGCCGGGTCGGATTGGTGGAGCTGGGAAGGATGTTGGGCTCGGAGACCACGGTGATGATGTCGGGGGCGTGCCCGCCGCCCGCGCCTTCGGTGTGGTACGAGTGGATGGTCCGTCCGGCGATGGCCGCGAGGGTGTCGGCGACGAACCCGGCCTCGTTGAGCGTGTCCGTGTGGATGGCGACCTGGGCCCCGGTCTCCTCGCAGACGCCCAGGCAGGCGTCTATCACGGCGGGGGTGGACCCCCAGTCCTCGTGGATCTTGAAGCCGAGCGCCCCGCCGCGCAGCTGGGAGTGCATGGCCTCGGTGGACATGGTGTTGCCCTTGCCCAGCAGGCCGATGTTGACGGGGTAGGCCTCCAGGGCCGCGAACATCCGGGCCAGGTGCCAGGGCCCGGGGGTGACGGTGGTGGCCTTGGTGCCCTCGGCCGGGCCGGTGCCGCCGCCGACGAGGGTGGTGATGCCGGAGGCGAGGGCCGTCTCGATCACGGTCGGGGAGATGAAGTGCACGTGGGCGTCGATGGCACCGGCGGTGACGATCTTCCCGTTGCCGGAGACGATCTCGGTCTCGGGGCCGATGACGAGTGCGGGGTCGACCCCGTCCATGGTGTCGGGGTTGCCGGCCTTGCCGATGCCGCAGATGCGGCCGTCGCGGATGCCGAGGTCGGCCTTGACGATGCCCCAGTGGTCGAGGACGACGACACCGGTGATCACGGTGTCGGGTGCGCCTTCGGCCCGGGTGGTGCGGGCCTGTCCCATGGACTCGCGGATCACCTTGCCTCCGCCGAAGACGGCCTCGTCGCCGGCCCGGCCGGGTCCGCCGCTGAGGTCCTCCTCGATCTCGACGAAGAGGTCGGTGTCGGCAAGCCGGATCCGGTCACCGGCCGTTGGCCCGAAAAGGTCGGCGTACCCCTCGCGGGAGATCTCAGCCATCGAGCGGCCCTCCGGTCTCCCCGCGCAGTCCGGGTACGGTGCGCAGTCCGCCCAGCGGTACGAGTTCCACCGCGACCGGGATGCCCGGCTCGAACCGCACGGCGGTGCCGGCGGCGATGTTGAGCCGGAGCCCGTGGGCGGCGGAACGGTCGAAGTCGAGGCCGGGGTTGGCTTCGGCGAAGTGGTAGTGGGAGCCGACCTGGACGGGCCGGTCGGCGGCGTTGAGCACGGTGAGACGGGTGACGGGGCGGCCCTCGTTGAGGCGCACCGGACCGTCCCCGTAGGCGATTTCGCCGGGGATCACGGCGGTACTCCCCCTCAGACGATCGGGTCGTGGACGGTGACGAGCTTGGTCCCGTCCGGGAAGGTGGCCTCGACCTGTACGTCGTGGATCATCTCGGGGATCCCCTCCATGACCTCCGCGCGGCCGAGCACGGTACGGCCGGAGGCCATCAGCTCGGCCACGGTCCGCCCGTCGCGGGCCCCTTCCAGGAGGTGCGACGTGATCAGCGCGATCGCCTCGGGGTGGTTGAGGAGCACCCCGCGGGCCCGGCGCTTCGCGGCCACGTCGGCAGCCACGTGGATGAGCAGTCTCTCCTGCTCGTGCGGAGTCAGTTGCACTGGTATCACCAAGTTTCCGGGACAAGATCAACATCGCGCCGGGGTGACCCTATCGGCCATCACCACTCCGTTGACCTGCGGATATCCGAGCCAAGCACGTCTTGCCCAACGCAGAGAAAGACATTCCGTCCCGACCACCGCCGCTTTACCGGATCATGGGTGATCTTTGGCAGAGGAACGTGGAGCCACGCTAGGCGCCGCGCTTTTCCACCGCGTTAACCCACGTTTCGGGAAGGCACCCGGTTCATCTCACGGGCCCCTGGATCCCGGTTCCGTATACGGCCGGTGGAGGCCGGCGCCGGCTCGTAGCCGCCTCGGAGCCGCCTCGCGGTCATCCCTCAGTCAGCAGCCGGTGGCGGTCCGCGCCGGTGCGCCGACCGTCCAGGGCAGTGCGATCCAGACCGTCTTGCCGCCGTCCTCGGTGGGGTTGACCGAGAGCCGGCCGCCCGCTTCCGCGGTGAGCCAGCGGATGATGACCATGCCCCGGCCGTTGTCCTGCTGGACGGCGGCCGGAAGCCGCTTGGGCCAGCGGGGATGGCTGTCGGTCACCCCGATGCGCAGCCACTCCTCGCGCTCCAGCCGGACGTCGACGGTGAAGGTGGGCGACTGGCCGAAGGTGTGCTGTACGGCGTTGGTGGCGAGCTCCGAGACGATCAGCCGGACGCTGTCGGCGGTGGTGGCGTCATCGGGCATTCCCCATTCGCCCAGCACCTCCGCGACGTAGCGGCGGGCGGTGGCGACCGAAGCGGGATCGCTCGGCAGAGTGACGGATGCTTCCTGGTGATCTGCCATGGCGACGGTCCCTTTCCCACCGGGGTCAAGCCGCCCCGGATCTGTGCTGGACGCCAGAGTGCCACCCATCGTCCCGTCGTTTCTGCCGTTCCCCCAGGATATGCATATATCTGTCGCTCAATGCGGTGAACTCTGCTACGGAAGAGCGTATTTGGACGGCAGACTGGTGCGAGCTGTGCCGGTGGAAGGAGGCGGGTATGCAGCACGGTCCCGCGGTGCGTCGGCGCAAGCTCGGCGAGGAACTGCGTGCCCTGCGCGACCGGTCCGGTCTCACGAGTGGTGAGGCGGCCCGGATCGCAGGATGGCACCAGTCGAAGATCAGCCGCATCGAGACGGGGCGAAGCGGGGTCAAGCCGGAGGACATCCGCCTGCTCCTCGACGTCTACGGGGAGATCGTGAGCCCCGAGCAGCGGGCGCTGCTGGAAGCGCTGTCGGCATCCGCGGCCGGTCCGAACCCGGGGGGCGACACCGGGCGGGGCCGCCAGTGGTGGCACGACTACCGGGGGCTGCTTCCCCAGGAGTACCGGGACTTCATCAGCCTGGAGGCGGGCGCCCGGTCGGCGCGCACGGTGGAACTGTCCGTGGTCCCCGGGCTGCTGCAGACCGCCGGGTACGCGCGGGCGGTGACCCGGGCCGCGCTGGGCGGGCTGCCGGAGCCCAAGGTGGACGCGCTGGTCGAGGTCCGGCTGGCGCGCCAGAAGGTGCTGCGGGCCGATCCGCCGCTGGAGCTGAGTGCCGTACTGGACGAGGCGGTGCTGCGCCGGCAGATCGGCGGGCCGGGGGTGATGGCGGGGCAGTTGAGGCACCTGGTGGAGGTGGGGCGGTTGCCCCAAGTCCGACTTCAGGTATTGCCGTTCAGTGTGGGAGGCCATCTCGGCCTCACCGGGCCGTTCGTGATTTTCTCATTTCCGAACATCGCCGATCTGGACGTGGTGGTACTCGACCATTTGACGAGTAGCCTCTATCTGGAGCGGAAGGAAGACCTTGAGGCGTACAGCGCCGCGTTCCGCACCATTCAGGCGCACGCCCTCCCGCCCCAGGACTCGTCGGATCTCATCAGCTCACTCGCTGACGACGCGTAAGGAGGCACCCCCGGTGTCCGCAACCCCCTTATCCACCAGCGGACTTCTGATCAGCGCGCGGTGGCGGCGGAGCAGCCGCAGCACCGGAATGAACAACTGCGTGGAAGCGGCCGTCCTCGGCGGCGGCCTGCTGGCCGTACGCGACTCCAAGCGGACGGACGGCCCGGCCGTGCTCTTCACCGGGCCGGCCTGGACCGGCTTCCTCGCGAGCGTACGAACGGACGTGCACGTCTGACGTCCTAGCGGTCCGTGGCTCCGGCCGGGGCGGTCTGCAGAATCGTTCCGACGGCCTGATCGATCTCGTCCCCCGTGAGATCGGCCCGGGCGGTCAGCCGCAGCCGGGAGATACCGTCCGGCACCGACGGCGGCCGGAAGCACCCCACGGACAGTCCTGCCTCCCGGCAGTCGGCGGCCCAGCGCAGTGCCGCCGAGGCCGACGGGGCCCGTACCGACACCACGGCCGCGTCCGGCCGGGCCGCGGTCAGGCCGGACGCGGTGAGCCGCCCGTACAGCCGGTCGGCCACCTCGCGGGCGCGGGCGGCGCGCTCCGGTTCCCGCCGGAGCAGGCGCAGGCTCGCCAGCGCCGCGCCCGCGGCGGCCGGGGCCAGCCCGGTGTCGAAGATGAAGGTGCGCGCCGTGTTGACCAGGTGCCGGATGACCTTGGCCGGACCCAGCACGGCGCCGCCCTGACTGCCCAGCGACTTCGACAGGGTGAGCGTGGCCACCACCCCCGGGGCGCCCGCGAGTCCTGCGGCGTACAGCGCGCCGCGGCCGCCCTCCCCCAGCACGCCCAGGCCGTGCGCGTCGTCCACCAGCAGGGCCGCGCCCTCGTCACGGCAGGCCGCCGCGTAGCCGGCGAGCGGCGCGGCGTCCCCGTCGACGGAGAACACCGAGTCGGTGACCAGCAGCGCCCGGCCCTCGTGCGCGGCGAGCGTCTTGCGCGCGGTGTCCGGGTCGGCATGCGGGATCACGGCGGTCTCGGCGCGCGAGAGGCGGCAGCCGTCGACGATCGAGGCGTGGTTCCCGGCGTCGGAGACGACCAGCGTGCCCCGGTCACTGAGCGCGGTGACGGCGGCGAGGTTGGCCGCGTACCCGGAGGAGAGGACCAGCGCGGCCTCGAAGCCGCAGAAGGCGGCGAGCTCCCGCTCGAGCTCCGCGTGAAGCTCGGTCGTGCCGGTCACGAGACGGGAACCGGTGGCTCCGCCGCCCCACAGCTCGGCGGCCTCCCGTGCGCCGCGGACGGTCTCCGGATGCCGGGACAGCCCCAGGTAGTCGTTGCTCGCGAGGTCCAGCAGCGGGGAGACCGCCGGCCGCGGCCGCAGCGTACGGACGAGCCCCGCCGCTTCCCGGGCGCGTTCAGCGGCATCGATCCAGGCGAAGACGTCCACCGGATCGGGTGTGTGCTGGGGCATCGGCAGATCCTCGTGTTTTGTCGGCAGTCCACAGACCTGCCCGACCCTAGCCGTCGTGACTTGAGTGTCAGGTGTGGCGATACACACACTCCCATCCGGCCATGTTGTGCGATCTCTCCTTGGCCGGGAGTGGTGGTGTGGTCCAGGATCGGCCTCATGGACCTGCTGAACACCCTGGTGGACAAGGGGCTGCGGCGCGAGCTGCCGACCCGCGAAGAGGCGCTCGCCGTACTGGCGACTTCCGACGACGAACTGCTCGACGTGGTGGCCGCGGCCGGCAAGGTGCGCCGCCAGTGGTTCGGCCGCCGGGTCAAGCTCAACTACCTGGTCAACCTGAAGTCGGGCCTGTGCCCGGAGGACTGCTCCTACTGCTCGCAGCGCCTCGGCTCGAAGGCCGAGATCCTCAAGTACACCTGGCTGAAGCCGGAGGAGGCCTCGCAGGCCGCGGCGGCCGGTGTCGCGGGCGGCGCGAAGCGCGTCTGCCTGGTCGCGAGCGGGCGCGGACCGACGGACCGGGACGTGGAGCGCGTCGGCAAGACGATCGCCGCGATCAAGGAGCAGAACGAGGGCGTCGAGGTCTGCGCCTGCCTGGGCCTGCTCTCCGACGGCCAGGCCGAGCGGCTGCGCGACGCGGGTGCGGACGCGTACAACCACAACCTCAACACCTCCGAGGCGACGTACGGTCAGATCACCAAGACCCACACCTACGCGGACCGGGTCGACACGGTGCAGAAGGCGCACGCCGCCGGCCTGTCCGCCTGCTCCGGTCTGATCGCGGGCATGGGTGAGAGCGACGAGGACCTCGTCGACGTCGTCTACTCGCTGCGCGAGCTGGACCCGGACTCGGTTCCGGTCAACTTCCTGATCCCGTTCGAGGGCACCCCCCTCGCCAAGGAGTGGAACCTCACCCCCCAGCGCGCCCTGCGGATCCTCGCGATGGTGCGCTTCGTCTGCCCCGACGTCGAGGTCCGGCTCGCGGGCGGGCGCGAGGTGCACCTGCGCTCCATGCAGCCGCTGGCCCTGCACCTGGTGAACTCGATCTTCCTGGGCGACTACCTGACCAGCGAGGGCCAGGCCGGCCAGGCGGACCTCGACATGATCGCGGACGCCGGTTTCGAGGTGGAGGGCGCCGGTACGACCACCCTCCCGGCCCACCGGGCCGACATCGCGGAGGCGGCCACCGGGGGCGGCTGCGGCTCGCACGGCGGCGGCGCCTCCCTCTGCGGTCCGGCGGGCTCCGGCGACGTGGCCGCGGACTCGGGGTCCGGGTCCGGGTCCGGGTCCGGCGGAGGCTGCGGCTCGGCCTGCGGCGGCTGCTCCGGACACGCGGAAGCGGCGCCCGTACCGGCGCGGGCGGATGCGGGCGAGGTCCGCTCGGACCTCGTGGCGGTCCGCCGCCGCGGTGCGGGAACGGACCTCGCCCCCAATGCCTGATCAGCTCGATCCGCCGTTGTCCGGGGCGGAACTCCTCGCCCTGGACCGGCAGCACGTCTGGCACCCGTACGGCCCGATGCCCGGGCGGCAGGAGCCGCTGGTCGTCACCTCCGCCTCGGGCGTGCGGCTGCGGCTCGCGGACCCGTCCCAGGGACAGGGCCACGAGGAGCTCGTCGACGGCATGTCCTCCTGGTGGTCGGCGATCCACGGCTACAACCACCCGGTGCTGAACGAGGCGGCGACCACCCAGCTGGGCCGTATGTCGCACGTGATGTTCGGCGGGCTCACCCATGAGCCCGCCGTCCGGCTCGCCGCGAAGCTCGTCGAGATCACCCCGCCGGGGCTGGAGCACGTCTTCCTCTCCGACTCGGGCTCGGTGTCCGTCGAGGTCGCGGTCAAGATGTGCCTGCAGTACTGGCGTTCGCTGGGCCGGACGGGCAAGACCCGGCTGCTGACCTGGCGCGGCGGCTACCACGGGGACACCTGGCAGCCGATGGCCGTCTGCGACCCCCAGGGCGGCATGCACGAGCTGTGGCAGGGCCACCTGCCGCAACAGGTCTTCGCGGACGCACCGCGCGGTGACTTCGACACCCCCCTGGACCCGGCGTACGCGGACCACCTGCGCTCCCTGATCGCCGCCCATGCCGACGAGCTGGCAGCGGTGATCGTGGAGCCGGTGGTGCAGGGCGCGGGCGGCATGCGCTTCCACAACCCGGCCCACCTGCGGGTGCTGCGCGAGCTGTGCGACGAGTACGGCGTGCTCCTCATCCTGGACGAGATCGCGACGGGCTTCGGCCGCACCGGTGCGCTCTTCGCCGCGGACCACGCGGGGATCACGCCGGACGTGATGTGCCTCGGCAAATCGCTGACGGGTGGTTACCTGACGCTCGCGGCGACCCTGTGCACGGAGCGGGTGGCCGACGGGATCTCCCGGGGCGAGGTGCCGGTGCTCGCGCACGGGCCGACCTTCATGGGCAATCCCCTGGCGACGGCCGTGGCGCTCGCCTCGATCGAGCTGCTGCTCGGCCAGGACTGGTCGACCGAGGTCAAGCGGATCGAGGCGGGGCTGCGCGAAGGCCTGGCGGCCGCGGCCGGACTGCCGGGCGTACGGGACGTACGGGTGCTGGGCGCGATCGGCGTGGTCCAGCTGGACCACGAGGTCGACATGGCGGCCGCCACCGCGGCGGCGGTCCGGGAAGGCGTCTGGCTGCGCCCGTTCCGGGACCTGATCTACACCATGCCGCCGTTCGTCACGGGCGACACCGATGTCGCCCGGATCTGCCGAGCGGTGTGCGCGGCTGCGCGGGAAGGCTGAGATGTCCATTCTGGTCGTGTCCGGTACGGGCACGGAGATCGGCAAGACCGTGGTCACCTCGGCGATCGCGGCCGCGGCGGTGGCCGCGGGCCGCTCGGTGGCGGTGCTCAAGCCCGCCCAGACGGGGGTCGGCCCGGACGAACCGGGGGACGCGGCGGAGGCTGTCCGGCTGGCCGGACCCGCCGTCACGGCGGTGGAACTGGCCCGCTACCCGGAGCCGTTGGCCCCGGACACGGCGGCCCGCCGGGCCGGGCTGCCGACGCTCTCCCCCTCGGCCATCGCCGAGGCGGCCCGCGAGCTGTCCCTCCACCACGACCTGGTCCTGGTGGAGGGCGCGGGCGGCCTGCTGGTCCGCTTCGACGAGGCGGGCCACACGCTGGCCGACGCCGCCGTCCTGCTGGGCGCCCCGGTCCTGGTGGTGGCCGCGGCGGGCCTCGGCACCCTCAACTCCACCGCCCTGACGGCGGAGGCCCTGCGGGCACGTGGCCTGACGGCCCTGGGCGTGGTCGTCGGCAGCTGGCCCGCGTCCCCGGACCTGGCCTCCCGCTGCAACCTGGCCGACCTCCCGAAGTCCGCGGGCGTCCCCCTCCTGGGCGCCATCCCGGAAGGCTCGGGCACCCTCCCCCCACCCGTGTTCCGCACCAAGTCCCCCACCTGGCTCGCCCCACCCCTCACGGGCACGTGGTCCCCACAATCCTTCCTCACCACATGGGCACCCCCGACCCCCGCCACCACCTGAAGCGCGGGCTCCGCCCCTGTCCCAATCCCCCACGCAGCCGACGCAACCCAGCCCCGCCGGCGTTTGAGGCGCGGGGTCCGGGGCGGAGCCCCGATCTCTGACCCCAGCCCAGCCCTGGACTCCCCCCAGCCGGCAAATCCAGCCCCGCCGGCGTTTGAGGCGCGGGGTCTGGGGCGGAGCCCCAGCAACGGCGCCGCACCCGGACACGACGCCCCACCCCCCCGGGAGGGATGAGGCCCGGCCGACCAGGGCAGGCTGAAGGTACGGGTACGTACGCCGCCGCCCCCACCGCCCCGGAGGTCCGCCATGCCGCCGCGCCACGACCCGCGCCACGACCCGGTCCACCACCCGCTCTTCGCCCGCTTCTACGCCCGCGCCAGCAGATCCGCCGAGACCCGCGGCGGCCTCGCCGCCCTCCGCCGCGAGCTCCTCCACGGAGTGTCCGGCCGCGTGATCGAGATCGGCGCCGGGAACGGCCTGAACTTCCCGCACTACCCCCGTGCCGTCTCCGAGGTCGTCGCCGTGGAACCGGACCGCACCCTCCGGCGGCTCGCCACCCAGGCGGCCCTGCGCGTCGAGGTCCCGGTGGACGTCGTACCCGCCGCCGCCGAAGCCCTCCCCGTCAAGAGCGAGGCCTTCGACGCCGCCGTCGCCTCGCTGGTGCTGTGCTCCGTACGGGACCTGCCCCGCTCCCTCGCCGAACTGCACCGCGTGCTCCGGCCCGACGCAGAGCTGCGCTTCTTCGAGCACGGCCTGGCACCCGGCCCCGGCATGGCCGCCGTCCAGCGCACCTTGGACCGCACCGTCTGGCCGTTCCTCTTCGGCGGCTGCCACACCTCCCGCGACCCCCTCGCCTCGGTGGAGGCGGCCGGGTTCCGCATCGTCTCGCAGCGCAGCTTCCGGCTGCCCGAGCGCGGCCCGGCGCTCCCCACGTCCTACTGCGTCATCGGGTCGGCGCGCCGAGTGGCTTGACCCAGCGGGTCCACTGCTCCTCGGGCCGGTAGCCGGCCGCGTCCCACGCCCGGTGCGCCGACTCATTGCGGTCGAGCACCATCGCGTCGCCGCGCCGCCCCCCGAGCGCCTCGAACCGCTCCTCGGCCGCGGTCAGCAGGGCGGTTCCGATGCCCTGCCTGCGGTGTCCCGGGTGCACGGCGAGCCGGTACAGGTGGCAGCGCCAGCCGTCGAACCCGGCGATCACGGTGCCGACGAGCTCCCCGTCACGGCGGGCGAGCAACAGCGCCTGCGGGTCACGTGCGTGGAGCCGCTCGACCCCCGCGAGATCGTCGCTGATACTCGTCCCCTCGGCGGCCGCTTTCCAGAAGTCCAGTACGGCGGTGAGATCGGCCGCCGAGGCAGGGCCGATGTGAAGATCGCTCATGTCCGGATCCCATCATCCGGGCCGCTCCGCCAAAAGAATGATCCCCTCTCTTTGCCCCTCCTTTACCATGGGGGCAAAGATCCTCCTGAGTGAAAGGTGTGAGCGTCCGCCCATGGGCGAGCCTCCCGGTCCACGAGATTCCCGCTTCCCCCGTTCGCGACACCGCGCGGCACCCCGCCTCCTGGCCGATCATGGGACGGAGGTGATCGAGCGATGACCGAGGTGCTCCTGCTCGTCGTGGCGCTCCTGCTCTGCCTTGCCTGCGGAGTCTTCGTCGCGGCCGAGTTCTCGCTGACCACCGTCGAGCGCAGCGAGCTCGAAGAGGCCGTTCAGCGAGGTGAGCGCGGAGCCGACAGTGCTCTGGCCGCCGTCCGCACCCTGACGTTCCAGCTCTCCGGCGCCCAGCTCGGCATCACCGTGACCGGCCTGGTCATCGGCATGATCTCCAAGCCGTCGATCGCCGCCCTGCTCCAGGGCCCGTTCGAGGCCATGGGTCTGTCGGCCGGCGCCGCTTCCTCCACCGCCCTGGTCCTCGGCACGGTCCTGTCGACCGTCGTCCTGATGGTCGTCGGCGAGCTGGTGCCCAAGAACTGGGCGATCTCCTCCCCGCTGGCGATCGCCAAGCGCGTGGCGACGCTGCAGCGCGTCTTCAGCCGGGCCTTCAGGCCCCTGATCAGCCACCTGAACACCACCGCGAACCACATGGTGCGCCGCTTCGGGATGGAGCCGGCCGAGGAGCTCGCCTCCGCCCGCACCCCGCAGGAGCTGGTCGCCCTGGCGCGGCACTCCGCCAAGGCGGGCGCGCTGGAGAAGGACACCGCCGAACTGTTCGTACGGACCCTGAACCTCGCCGACCTGACCGCTGAGAACGTGATGACCCCGCGCGTCCAGGTCACCGCCCTCGACGTGCAGACGACCGCCGAGGACGTGGCGAACGCGACGCTGGCCACCGGCCTGTCCCGCTTCCCCGTCTACAGGGGCAGCCTCGACACGGTCGTCGGCACCGTCCACATCAAGGACGTACTGGCCCTTCCCGCCGAGGAGCGCCACCGGCGCCCGGTGTCGCAGCTGCTGCGCGAGCCGCTCCTGGTCCCGGAGTCCCTGACCGTGGACCGGCTGCTGGACCGGCTGTCCGGCAAGCAGACGATGGCCGTGGTCATCGACGAGTACGGCGGCACGGCGGGTGTGGCCACCCTCGAGGACATCGTCGAGGAGGTCGTCGGCGAGGTCCGCGACGAGCACGACCCGCACGAGACCGCGGACCTGGCCCCGGCCGGTACGGACGAGGACGGGCGCCGCCTGTACTCCGCCGACGGCGCGGTCCGCACCGACCAGCTCCAGCGCATCGGACTGCGCGTGCCGGACGGCCCGTACGAGACCCTGGCCGGGCTGATAGCGACCGAGCTGGGCCGGATCCCGTCCGTCGGCGACAGCCTCGAGCTGGACGGCTGGCACCTGGACGTGGTGGACGCCGGAGGGCGCCGGGCCGCGCGGGTGCTGCTGCACGTACCGTCCGAGCCGGACGGCGAACCGAACGCGAGGGACGAGCAGGACGGGGAGAAGGGCCGATGACCGCGATCCAGCTGCTGATCGGCCTGGCGACCCTGGTCGTCAACGCCTTCTTCGTCGGCGCGGAGTTCGCGCTGATCTCGGTCCGGCGCAGCCAGATCGAGCCGTACGCCGAACAGGGCGACCGGCGGGCCCGTGCGGTGCTGTGGGGTCTGGAGCACGTGTCGGCCATGATGGCGGCGGCCCAGCTCGGCATCACCCTGTGCACCCTGGTGCTGGGTGTGGTGGCCGAACCGGCCATCGCGCACCTGCTCACGCCGCTGTTCGACGCCGTCGGCGTGCCGTCCGCCCTGACGCACGCGATCTCCTTCGCGGTGGCCCTGGCGCTGGCGACGTATCTGCACATGCTGTTCGGCGAGATGGTGCCGAAGAACGTGGCGCTGGCCGAACCCGTGCGCACCGCACTGCTGCTGGGGCCGCCGCTGGTGACCCTCACGCGGGGCCTGCGGCCGGTGATCTTCGCGATCAACGCCTTCGCCAACGCCCTGCTGCGACTGCTGCGGGTGGAGGTGAAGGACGAGGTCGCGGCGACCTTCTCGGACGACGAGCTGGCGCGGATGGTCAAGGACTCCAGCAATGCGGGCCTTCTGGACGACCGGGCGAGCGAGCGCCTGCACGACGCCCTGGAGCTGGGCCGCCGGCCGGTCACCGATGTGGTGCTGCCGGCGGACCGGGTGGTGTCGGCGCGGGAGGGCGTCACCCCGGCGGGCCTGGAGCGGATGTCGGCGCAGACCGGCTACTCCCGTTTCCCGGTGATCGACGTCCAGCACCGGATCCTGGGCTACCTGCACGTCAAGGACGCCCTGGACGCGGAGCCGGACGCGCGCGACGAGCCCTTCCCGGTGCCGGCGCTGCGGGCGATCGCCCAGGTCCGGGCGGAGACCCCGCTGGACGACGTGCTCACCGCCATGCGGCGCAGCCGTACGCACCTGGCCGCCGTACTGGGGCCGGACGGTGCCATGACGGGCCTGGTGACCATGGAGGACGTGCTGCGCGAGTTGTTCGGCAGGCCGGCTTCCGCCTGACGGCGCTGGTACCCCGGCCCTGCGGGGCCGGGGTACTGCGCGGTAACATCGCTCCCGCCATGGAGATGAATGCGTCTTACACCAGTTTCGTCGCGGTCGGCGACTCCTTTACCGAGGGCATGTCCGACCTGCTGCCCAGCGGTTCCTACCGGGGCTGGGCCGACCTGCTGGCCGCCCGCCTCGCGGCGCGCGAGCCGGGCTTCCGCTACGCGAACCTCGCGGTCCGCGGGAAGCTGATCGGGCAGATCGCCGAGGAGCAGGCCCCGGCCGCGGCGGCCATGGGCGCCGACGTGGTCACGCTGGTCGGCGGACTGAACGACACCCTGCGCCCCAAGGTGGACATGGGCCGGGTCCGGGGTCACCTGGAGGCGGCCGTGGAACTCCTCGCCCCGTCCTGCAAGCACCTCGTCCTGATGCGCTCCCCGGGGCGCAACGGGCCGGTCATGGAGCGCTTCCGTCCGCGCATGGAGGAGCTCTTCACCCTCATCGAGGAGCTCGCCGCACGGCACGGCGCCCTGGTGGTCGACCTGTACGGGGCGCCCGCGCTCGGCGACCCCCGCATGTGGGACGTCGACCGGCTGCACCTGACGGCCGAGGGCCACCGCCGGGTGGCCGAAGCCGTCTGGCAGGCCCTCGGCCTGCCCGCGGAGCAGGACTGGCGCACGGAACTGCCGGCCACGATGCCCCCGGGCTGGGCGCTACGCCGCTCCCAGGACCTGAGCTTCGCCCGGCAGCACCTGCTCCCCTGGGTCGGCCGCCGCCTGACGGGCCGCTCCTCCGGGGACGGCCGCCCGGCCAAGCGCCCGGAACTGCTCCCGTTCGAGCCCGCGGCGAAGGATCGGCTCTCGTAGCAAGGCACAATCGGAGCCGGGGCCGCTACCTGCGTAAACGCACAGCTGCGGCCCAAGTAGAATCCCTCTACGTGACTGCCAAGCCCCGCATCCCCAATGTCCTGGCCGGCCGCTACGCCTCCGCGGAGCTCGCCGTCCTGTGGTCCCCCGAGTACAAGGTGACGCTGGAGCGGCGGCTGTGGCTCGCCGTGCTGCGCGCCCAGAAGGACCTCGGCATCGAGGTCCCCGACGCGGCCCTCGCCGACTACGAGCGCGTCCTGGAGACGGTCGACCTCGCCTCCATCGCCGAGCGCGAGAAGGTCACCCGGCACGACGTGAAGGCCCGCATCGAGGAGTTCAACGCCCTCGCCGGTCACGAGCACGTCCACAAGGGCATGACCTCCCGCGACCTCACCGAGAACGTCGAGCAGCTCCAGATCCGGCTCTCGCTGGAGCTGGCCCGTGACCGTACGGTCGCCGTCCTGGCCCGCCTGGGCAAGCTGGCCGGCGAGCACGCCGAGCTGGTCATGGCCGGCCGCTCCCACAACGTCGCCGCGCAGGCGACCACCCTGGGCAAGCGCTTCGCGACGGCCGCCGATGAGCTTCTGGTCGCCTACGACCGCCTGGAGAACCTCCTGGAGCGCTACCCGCTGCGCGGGATCAAGGGCCCGGTGGGCACCGCCCAGGACATGCTCGACCTGCTCGGCGGCGACGCGGCCAAGCTCGCCGACCTGGAGCAGCGGATCGCCACCCATCTCGGCTTCGCGCAGGCCTTCACCTCGGTCGGCCAGGTCTACCCGCGCTCCCTCGACTACGACGTGGTCACCGCCCTGGTGCAGCTGGCCGCCGCCCCGTCGTCGATCGCCAAGACGATCCGCCTGATGGCCGGCCACGAGCTGGTGACCGAAGGCTTCAAGCCGGGCCAGGTCGGCTCCTCCGCGATGCCGCACAAGATGAACACCCGCTCCTGCGAGCGTGTGAACGGCCTGATGGTCATCCTGCGCGGCTACGCCTCGATGACCGGCGAGCTGGCCGGCGACCAGTGGAACGAGGGCGACGTCTCCTGCTCCGTGGTCCGCCGCGTGGCCCTGCCGGACGCGTTCTTCGCCTTCGACGGCCTGCTGGAGACCTTCCTGACGGTCCTGGACGAGTTCGGCGCCTTCCCGGCGGTCGTCGCCCGCGAGCTGGACCGCTACCTGCCGTTCCTCGCGACCACCAAGGTCCTGATGGGCGCGGTGCGGGCCGGGGTCGGCCGCGAGGCCGCCCACGAGGTCATCAAGGAGCACGCGGTCGCCTCCGCGCTGGCCATGCGCGAGCAGGGCGCCGAGCGCAACGAGCTGCTGGACAAGCTGGCCGCCGACGACCGGATGCCGCTGGACCGTGCCCAGCTCGACGCCCTGATGGCCGACAAGCTGTCCTTCACCGGCGCGGCGGGCGACCAGGTCGCGGCGGTGGTCTCCCGCATCGAGGCCATCGCCAAGCAGCACCCGGAGGCCGCCGGGTACGCGCCGGGGTCGATCCTCTGACCCCCGACGAGCTGAACGCCGCCCGTGACCGCGTCATCCCGGACGTGGTCACGGGCGGTCTGCGCGTGCTCTTCTGTGGCATCAACCCCGGTCTCCTCTCCGCCGCGACGGGCCACCACTTCGCCCGCCCCGGCAACCGCTTCTGGCCCGTCCTGCACCTGTCCGGCTTCACCCCCCGCCGTCTGGACCCCGCGGAGCAGGAAGAACTGCTGACCTACCGCCTCGGCATCACCAACGTCGTGGCCCGCGCCACGGCCCGCGCCGACGAGCTCACCACCGAGGAGCTCCGCGAGGGCGGCCGCATCCTGACGGCCAAGGTGGAACTGCTGCGCCCCCGATGGCTCGCCGTGGTCGGCGTCACCGCCTACCGCACCGCCTTCGGCGAGCGGAAGGCCCAGATCGGCCCCCAGGAGCGGACCATCGGCTCCACCCGCGTCTGGGCCCTTCCCAACCCCAGCGGCCTCAACGCCCACTGGACGGCCGAGTCCATGGCCCAGGAGTACGCCCGCCTCCGCGCGGCCGCCGAAACCCCCGATCTCCCCGATCTCCCCGAAGCCTAGGGCGGGTCGATCACGGTGACCCCTGCCATCAGCAGGTAGGGGTCACCCTCGTCCCACCGGGCCACATAGGCCACCAGCCACTGCTCCCCGGCCCGCCACAGGTGCACGTGGTCCGTGCTGTTGCTCAGCTCGTCCCACGGCTCCGGTATCTCCTCGCCGTCGAATCCACGGTCCCTCAGCGATCCCAGGCTGAAGACCTGCGGGTCTCCCCACCGGTCGGAAAGGGCCTGGGTGAGCGCCCCGTACTCGGCGTTGATCTGGTCGGTCGCCTCGGTGCGGCCCGCACCGCCGTCCTCCCAGAAGTCCGCGGTCCGGCCGACCGGGACGAGGTGGTAACCCGGGCCGCTGCTCTGCCCGCCGGACCAGACCGGCTCGGTGGGGAACTTCCGCCCCCGGAGCCGGTCGATCGTGTCGAGATGCTCTGCCGTGGTCATACCGTCAGTATCCCGACCACCACTGACAACTGGCTCCCGGTCACACGTCCCGGCGGCGCACCGCCAGCCACCCGCCGAAGACCGCCACGCCCGCCCACAGCGCCATCACGCCGAGGCCGGTCCAGGGACCGAGGCCTTCCTGTCCCTGCGAGTGCATGACCATCTGCCCGGCGCGGTCCGGCAGGAACTGCGCCATGCCGCCCGAGGCCTCACCGATGATGAACGAAACCAGCAGGACGAAGGGTATGAGCAGGCTCAGCACGGCCGTTCCGCTCCGCAGCACGGCAGCCAGCCCGGCCGCGAACAAGGCCATCAGCGCCAGGTAGAGCCCACAGCCGACGATGGCACGGTAGGTACCCGGGTCGCCGAGCTCAAGGGCGTAAGGGCCCATGAAGGCCTGCCCGCCGAGGAAGGTGACCAGTCCGGTGATCTGACCGATGAGCAGGGCCAGTCCGCCCACCACCGCCATCTTCGACAGGTAGAACCGGGTGCGGTTCGGCACGGCGGCCAGTGAGGTGCGCAGCGCGCCGTTCTGGAACTCGCAGGACAGTGCGCCCGCGCCGAAGGTCATGGCGGCGATCTGGCCGAATACGAGTCCGTAGTAGGCCGCGTAGAGCGGGTCCGGTCCCATGCTGCCGGCCTCGGCCGTGCCTATTGCCGCGGCCGACAGCACCTGGATGCCCGCGGTGGCCACGAAGATGGCCATAAGCGCTCCGAAGGAGCCGCGCAGGGACCGTATCTTGATCCATTCCGAGTGCAGGACGGGGATGGTGGGCAGAGCGGCGCGCATGGCGGTGCCTCCTGAAGGTCGGGTAAGTCAGCGGGTTGCGGTGAACTGCGCGTGACCGGCGGTGAGATCGAGGTAGGCCTGCTCCAGGGAGGCCCGCTCGTCGGAGAGTTCCAGCATGGGGATGCCCTCACGGGCGGCCAGGGCGCCGAGCTGCTCGACCTGCAGGCCTTCGACGGTCCACCGCCCGCCGTCTGCGGTCACCAGCTCGAAGCCGTCCCGGGCCAGGGCGGACCGCAGCCGGATCGGGTCGGAAGTGCGCAGGCGCACCTTCCGGGTGCTGCGGGCGTCGATGAACTCCTTCATCGAGGTATCGGCCAGCAGCTTGCCGTTGCCGAGGACGACCAAGTGGTCGGCGAGCACCGAGGTCTCCGACATCAGGTGGCTGGAGACCAGAACGGTGCGTCCGTCTGCGGCGAGGCCGCGCATCAGCTCGCGGATCCAGATGATGCCCTCGGGGTCGAGGCCATTGGTCGGCTCGTCCAGCAGGAGCACTCCGGGGTCACCCAGCAACGCGGCGGCTATACCGAGGCGCTGGCGCATGCCGAGTGAGAACGACTTGATCCGCCGCTTCGCCACGGAGGCTATCCCGGCCTGCTCCAGGACCTCGTCCACCCGGCGCATCGGCACGCGTCCGGCCGCGGCGAGAAAGCGGAGGTGGTCGCGGGCGGTGCGGCCGCCGTGCGCCGCCTGAGCGTCCAGCAGCGCGCCGACCCGGTGCAGTGGGTCCGGGAAGTCCGGGTAATCGCGGCCTCCGATGGTGGCCGTGCCCGATGTGGCCCGGTCCAGGCCCAGCAGCAGGCGCATCGTGGTGGACTTGCCGGCGCCGTTGGGGCCCAGGAATCCGGTGACCCGTCCCGGCAGGACGTCGAAGGTGAGGCCGTCCACCGCACGGTGGGCGCCGTACTCCTTGGTGAGTGCTTGGATCTCGATCGTGTTCATGCCTCAACATTCGCGGCCGGCCCCACCCCCTGCCCTCCCCCGTGCGGGGGGATCGTCTCCCCCGCACGGGGGAGCCGTCGCCCGACGGCCAACTGCCAGGATGAGGACATGCACCGACTGCTCCGTGCTCCCCTCCGCGGGGTCACGTACACCCGCTGGCTGCACCTGCTCGTGCCCATCCTCATCGTGTCCATCTGGATGTTCATAGAGCCGGCGTGGCCGTGGATGCCTGCCCTGATCGTCGCGCCGTTCGGGCTGATCCCGTGGGTGCGGGTGGCCGAGGGGCTGCAGGCCCAGTTCCTGCTGACCCCGCACGAGCGCGGCGACCACGACGGGTCCATCAGCACCGCACCGTCGGCCCGGTGGGGGGACCGCTGGCGGACGGTCGCGTGGCTGGAGATACGTCTCGCGCTCGCGAGCGCGGCGATCCTGGCCACCGTGTGGCTCCCGCTCATGACGCTGGAGCTCATCCTCACCGGGGCGGGGCAGCCGCTGGGCGGGGACGATGTGCTCCTGCCGTTCGTCCCGCCCCGCTGGGCGGCCATCCTCCTCGTGCCGGGACCCGTCGTCCTGCTGCTGGTCGTGGTGGTCCTGCTGGGCGATGCCGTCACGGCGATCGCCGCCAGGCTGCTGGGGCCTTCGGCCGCCGAGCGGCTCAGCGCGCTTGAGGCGCGCACCGAGCAGTTGCTGGAGCGGACCAGGATCGCGAGGGAGTTGCACGATTCCATCGGGCACGCACTGACCGTGGCGGTCGTGCAGGCGGGCGCCGCCCGGGCCGCGGGGAACCCGGAGTTCACCGAGCGGGCGCTGTGCGCGATCGAGGAGACCGGCCGGGCCGCGATGGAGGATTTGGAGCGGGTGTTGCTGGTGCTGCGGGAGTCCGCGCAGCCGCCCTCGCAACGGCCCACCCTGGCCGACGCCGACCGGCTGTTGCAGTCGGCGCGGGCCTCCGGTTCCACGGTGGAGGCCGACCTGTCCGGCCCGCTGGAGCAGTTGCCGGGGCCCGTCACCCGTGAGGGGTACCGGATCCTTCAGGAGGCACTGACGAATGTGCTGCGGCACTGCGGTCCGGTGCCGGTCAGGGTGCGGATCGAGGTGGCGGTCGGTCGGCTGGACCTGGAGGTGCTCAATCCGCTGCCGGACGGTCCGGCGCTGATGACGGGGACGGGCGGTGGGCTGCGCGGGATGCGGGAGCGTGCCGCACTGCTGGGAGGGGAGGCCGAGACCGGGCCGCACGAGGGCAACTGGAGGGTGCGCGCCCGGCTTCCGTTGGAGCGAATACGCTGACGGGATGCCGGTTACCGTACTGCTCGTCGACGACGAACCCCTGGTGCGCGCGGGTCTGCGCGCCGTCCTGGAAGCCCAGCCCGACATCGAAGTGGTGGGCGAGGCGGCCGACGGCGCGTCGGTCGTGCCGCTCGTACGGCAGCTGCGGCCCGACGTGGTGGCGATGGATGTGCGGATGCCGCTGCTCGACGGGATCGAGGCGACCCGGGCGGTCCTGCGGACGGTGGATTCCCCGCCGAAGATCCTCGTGGTCACGACCTTCGAGAACGACGAGTACGTCTACCACGCGCTGCGGGCCGGCGCGGACGGGTTCCTGCTCAAGAGGGCGCGGCCCTCGGAGATCGTGCACGCGGTACGGCTGGTGGCGGAGGGCGAGACGCTGCTCTTCCCTGCCGCGGTGCGGGCGCTGGCCGCGGAGTACGGCAACCGGCAAGCCCGGACCGTGCTGGAGCGGGCGGCCCTGACCGAGCGGGAGGAGTCGGTGCTGCGGCTCATGGCGCGGGGCCTGACCAACGTGGAGATCGCGGGCGAGCTGATCATCGGCGCGGAGACGGTGAAGTCACACGTCAGTGCGATTCTGGCGAAGCTGGGCGCGAGGGACCGGACCCAGGCGGTGATCACGGCGTACGAGTCGGGCTTCGTCGCCCCGGCCTGAGGGGACGGGCGTATTCCGGCCGATGGGGGGCCGCTTCTCGCCGCTGTGACGGGTGCGCAGTACGATCCGGCTGACAGGCTCACCGGCTGGGAGGACACACGTTGGGGCAGCTGACCGGCGGGGATCCCTCCCTGCTCCGGCGAATCAACTCCGCCGTGGTGCTTCGGGCACTGCGTGCGGCCCAATCGCCGACCCTCACCGACCTCACCCGGGTCACCGGGCTTTCCCGGCCGACCGTCGAGGGAGTCGTCGAAGGGCTGATCGGGACCGGGCTCGTCGTCGAGGCCGACGCCGAGGAAGGCGCGCGACGGCAGGGGCGTCCTGCTCGGAGGTTCCGGTTCCGGGCCGAGGCGGGGCACCTGCTGGGCATCGAGATCGGTTCGCACCGGGTCGCGGTCCTGCTGTCCGGGCTGGACGGGCGGGTCATCGGCGCCGGCACCAAGGAGGTCTCCGAGGCGGCCTCGGCCGACGAACGGCTGGACCGGGTACGGGCGGCGGTCGCGGACCTACTGCGCCGGGCCGGGGTTCCGCGCGACTCGCTGCGGGCGGTCGGCGTCGGCAGCCCCGGGATCGTGGAGGCGGACGGCACGGTCCGCCTCGGCACGGCGCTGCCCGGCTGGACCGGGCTGCCGCTCGGGGACCGGCTGCGGCGCTCGTTCCGCTGCCCGGTGCAGGTGGAGAACGACGCCAACGCGGCGGCGGTCGCCGAGCACTGGAAGGGCGCCGCGCGGGACACCGACGACATGGTGTTCGTGATGGCGGGGCTCAGCCCGGGTGCGGGCTCGCTGATCGGCGGGCGGCTGCACCGGGGATTCGGCGGGGCCGCCGGCGAGATCGGCGCCCTGCACCTGCTGGGCCGGGAGGCCACTCCCGAGAAGCTGCTGTCCACCACCGGCGAGCCGCTGCATCCGCTGGACGAACCCGCCGTCGCCGAGGTCTTCGCCATGGCCCGGCGGGGCGACGAGCGGGCGGTGGCCGCCGTGCGGCGGTTCATCCAGCGCCTGGTCCACGACGTGGCGGCGCTGGTCCTGGCGTTGGACCCGGAGCTGGTCGTCGTCGGCGGCTGGGCAGCCGGCCTGGACGGGGTGCTGGACCCCCTCCGCCAGGAGCTGGAGCGCTACTGCCTGCGCCCGCCGAGGGTGGCCCTCTCGATGCTGGGCGAAGCCGCGGTGGCCACCGGGGCACTGCGGCTCGCCCTGGACCACGTCGAGGAAGAGCTCTTCGCGGTGGAGAAGACGGTCACGACCCGCCGCCGCTGACGACCCGCCGACCGGACAGGACTTCCCGTCGGCGGGTGTCTCAGGCTGATCCGGGGTGGTTCAGGAGGCGACGCGCGACTCGTGCGTGATCTCGACGTCACCCGAGTCACCGAAGGTCAGACGGCAGGTGTCGGCGCGGTAGGTGGCCACCGAGACCGCGGCCGTGCCCTCGGCGGTGAAGTACCGCGTGGTGACCAGCAGGACCGGGGCGCCCGGCAGGCGGTCCAGCTCCTTGGCGTCGTCGGCCCGGGCGGAGCCGAGCTCCACCGAGCGGTCCTGGCCGTCCAGGACCAGCCGCTGGAGTTCGCGCAGGACGGCGCGGGCGCGGGCGGGTCCGCTCGGGGCCTCGATGGCGGGGAGTCCGGGCACGGAGGCGGCCGGCACGTAGAGCAGTTCGGCGGCGACGACCTGGCCCTGGGTGACCCGGGTCCGGCGGACCGTGTGGACGGGCTGGTCGGCGGCGAAAGCGCCAGCCGCACCGAGCAGCTTGAGGACCGCGGCCGACGGCAGGCCCTCTCCCGCGTCCACCGGCTCCCAGCCGTCGACGCCCTCACCGGGCCAGCCGTGCTGCGTGCTGCCGACCGCGACGCCGACGCGCGGCGGGGCGACCGTGGTGCCGACGCCGCGGCGCCGCTGCAGGCGGCCTTCGAGCTCGAGCTGCTCCAGCGCCTGACGCAGGGTCGCGCGGGCGACTCCGAAACGGGCCGCGAGTTCACGCTCGTTGGGCAGCACCTCGCCGACGGCGAAATCCTGGTCGAGCGCTTCGCTGAGGACGGTCTTGAGGTGCCAGTACTTCGGCTCCGGCACCGTTTCGAGCTGCGTGGTCCCCACCCTGAATCCTCCTGCCATCGCTGCACTCGCCGTGTGTTCCAGCGGCAGTTCCGCGCCCTTGTTTATTAAAGGTTCCTGCACTATCCCTGCGACGATAGGACGGCGCTCCCCCTTGGTCAAGACCAATGCTCAGCCCTTTGCCGGGCAGATCGGGCATGGGTATCAAGCCGTTCACGGGATGTTCTCGTGCACCCGGAAGGACCCAAGGGCTTGTAGTCAAGGACTACCGGGCGGTAATCATGGCGGTGGGTACTACTGACAGCTTGTCTCGTACGCGTCCACCGACGAGGAGCAGCATGACCGCCACGGTCTCGTTCACCATCGATTCGCCGCTCGGCCCGCGCACCGCCACCGTCGCCTACGAGCGCAAGGGCGCGGGCGAACCGCTCCTCCTGCTGCACGGCATCGGCCACCACCTCCAGGCATGGCACCCGGTGACCGACATCCTGGCCGCCGAGCACGACGTGATCGCCGTCGACCTGCCCGGCTTCGGCGTCTCGGAGCCGCTGCCTGAGGGGATCCCGTACGACCTGGACACCGTCGCCCCCGCCCTCGGGGCGCTGTGCGCCGCGCTCGGCGTCGAGCGCCCGCACGTGGCGGGCAACTCGCTCGGCGGTCTGCTCGCGCTCGAAATGGGCCGGATCGGCCTGGCCCGCTCGGTCACCGCACTCTCCCCCGCCGGGTTCTGGACCGAGGGCGAGCGCCGCTACGCCTTCGCCACGCTCCTCGCCATGCGCGCCGGCGCCAAGGCGCTGCCCCGCCCCCTGCTGGAGCGGCTCTCGCACGCCCCGGCCGGCCGGGCCGCCCTCACCGGCACCATCTACGCCCGTCCGGCCCGCCGTTCACCGGACGCCGTGATCGCTGAGACCCTGGCCCTGCGCGATGCCACCGGATTCGAGAAGACGCTGGCCGCCGGCGGTTCCGTACGGTTCACCGAGGACGTGCCCGGCCTGCCGGTCACCATCGCCTGGGGCACCCGCGACCGGCTGCTCCTGCGCCGCCAGGGCGTGCGCGCCAAGCACACCGTCCCGGGCGCCCGGCTGGTGCGGCTCCCGGGCTGCGGCCACGTACCGATGAGCGACGATCCCGCGCTGGTCGCCCGGGTCGTCCTGGACACGGCCCGCAGCGCGGCAACCCGTACGGCCGCCTGAGCTGCTGACGGCTGTTCATCCGGGGTTCGCGTGGGAGACGCGGCCGGGCCGGGGTGCGGCGGCACGCTGGTGCGGCCCGATCCCGCCGGCCCCTGGAGACGCACCGATGGCATCGAACCCGCACACCCGACGGACCCTCCTCGGCGGTTCCCTCGCCCTGTCCACCGCGCTGCTCGCCGCCCCCGCACTCGCCGCCCCTGCACTCGCCGCCCCCGCCTTCGCCCGCTCGGGGCGCCCGCAGGCGCTCTGGGGCGTGCAGTCCGGCGAGATCACCGCGCACTCGGCCGCGGTCTGGACCCGCTCGGACCGCCCCGCTCGGATGTACGTGGAGACGTCCCCGAGCGAGGCGTTCCGCTACGCCGTACGCCGCCACCGCGGCCCGCTGCTCGGCCCGTCCGGCGATTTCACGGGCACCGCCGTCCTGCGCGACCTGCCGCCCGGGCAGCAGATCCACTACCGGGTCGTCCTGGCCGACCCCGACGACCCGCGCCGCACGGGCGAGCCGGTCTGCGGCAGCTTCCGCACCACGCCGGTCTCCCGCCGCCACGACGTGCGCTTCGTGTGGTCGGGGGACCTGGCGGGCCAGGGCTGGGGCATCAACCCCGACCTCGGCGGCTACCACGTCTTCGAGGAGATGCGGCTGCGGGACCCCGACTTCTTCCTCTTCAGCGGGGACACGATCTACGCCGACGGCCCGATCCAGGCCGCCGTCCCCCTGCGCGACGGCAGCGTCTGGCGCAACGTCACCACCGAGGAGAAGTCGAAGGTCGCCGAGACCCTCGCCGAGTTCCGCGGGAACTTCCGCTACAACCTGCTCGACCGCAACCTGCGCGACTTCAACGCCCAGGTCCCCGTCCTCGCCCAGTGGGACGACCACGAGGTGCGCAACAACTGGTACCCGGGACAGCTGATCGAGGACCCCCGCTACACCGTCAAGGAAGCCGACGTCCTCGCCGCCCGGGCCCGTCAGGCCTTCGGCGAGTACTTCCCCGTCACCGATCTGCGCGGCGGCCGCGCCGAGAGCCGGATGTACCGCGTGATGCGGCACGGCCCGCTGCTCGACGTCTTCGTGCTCGACATGCGCACCTACCGGGGCGCCAACTCCCCCGGCACCCAGACCGAGGACCCGATCGGCATCCTCGGTCCCGAGCAGCTGGCCTGGATCAAGCGCGAGCTGTCGCGCTCCCGCGCCACCTGGAAGGTGATCGCCGCCGACATGCCGTTGGGCATCGTCGTCGCCGACGGCGCGGTGAACTTCGAGGCCGTGGCCCAGGGCGACCCCGGGGCCCCGCTGGGCCGTGAGCTCCAGATCGCCGAACTCCTGCGTCACATCAAGCACCACCGCATCACCGGCACCGTGTGGCTCACCGCCGACGTCCACTACACGGCCGCGAACCATTACGCGCCCGAGCGGGCGGCCTTCACCGACTTCGCGCCGTTCTGGGAGTTCGTCTCCGGCCCGATCGGCGCGGGCGGCTTCCCGGCCGGGCGGCTCGACGCCACCTTCGGCCCGGAGACGGCGTACGTGCAGTCGGCCCCGCTCGCCAACATGGCCCCCTCGGAGAACCCTCCCTACTACGGCGAGGTCGACATCGACGGCGGCAACGGAGAACTCACCGTCCGACTGCGACGCCAGGGCGGCGGCGTCCTGTTCACCAGGACGCTCCAGCCCGGCCGCGTGGGCCAGTGACCACCAGACTCGGCCAGACCAGAGCAGACCTGGCCCGGCGGCCTGGCCAGGCCAGACCTGACCCGGCCGCCTCCGGAATCCGAAAATGGCGCGGAAAACCGGGTGGAATCGGCCAGATGGATACTTAACCAGTCGGTCACAGATCGTTCGTGATCACGCAACACCCCTGCGTCACAGTGGTCTGCATGACTGACCGTAGTGTTACCCCTGCCCAGCGTCTCCACCGCCACCACTGGCGTCGCGACCTCGTCGAACTCGCCGCGCTCTTCTGCGCCGTCGCGGTCGCCGACGCCATCGCCAATCTCGTCGTGCACGGACCGAGGGGCCCGATCCTGCTGGTCGCCTCGGCCGTCGCACTCCTGGTCACGGCCGCCTTCCACGCCTGGTGGGCAAGGCGCCACAGCCATGCGCCGCCGCCGTACGGCACAGCGCCCGGCGATCCGGCCCCGCCGCAGGCCACCACCCCCGGCGCGACCGGGGCCACCTCGGCCCTGTGGCGGATGCGCACCACCGTCCGCGACGAGCCCGGCTCCCTGGCCGCGCTGTGCACCGCCCTCGCCCGCAGCGGCGTCGACATCCTCACCCTCCAGACGCACCCGCTCCCCGAGGGCGGCACCGTCGACGAGTTCCTGCTGCGCGCCCCGCAGCAGCTGCCCTCCTCCGACCTCACCCGCGCCATCGCCCGCGCCGGCGGCCACAGCACCTGGATCGAGCGCGCCGACGCCCACGACCTGGTCGACACCCCGACCCGCGTCCTGGGCCTCGCCACCCGGACCGCCCTGGACGCGGCCGAGCTCCCGCTCGCGCTGCGCCAGCTCCTGGGCCGCTGCACGATCCACTCCATCCCGGCGACCACCCTGTCCGGTCGCCCCAACGCCGGCGCCGACGCCCCGGTCGAGGGGGTCCTTGAGGCCACGGTCATGCGGCTGCGCGACCCCTCGGGCGGTGCGATCACGGTGGAGCGGCCCTACTTGCCGTTCACCCCGACCGAGTTCGCCCGCGCCCGCGCCCTGGTCGAGCTCGACGCCCGCCTCGGCCCCCGCGTGCCCCGCAGCCAGGACGTGCTGACCCTGCCCGAGGGCAACGAGATCACCGTGCGCCGCGCCGACAACTCCGACCAGGCCGCGGCCCGTGCGATGCACGACCGCTGCTCCGAACGCACCCTCGGCCTGCGCTACCACGGCCCGGTCGCCGACGCCGACGCCTACCTCGGCCACCTGCTGAGCCCGCGCTTCGGCCGCACCCTCGCCGCGACCACCGTCTCCGGCAAGCTCGTCGCGCTAGGCCACCTGCTGTGGGACGGGGACGAGACCGAGGTCGCCCTGCTGATCGAGGACGAATGGCAGCGCCGCGGCATCGGCTCCGAGCTGCTGCGCCGGCTCATCTCCCTGGCCGTAGAGGCCGGCTGCGACAGCGTGTACGCCGTCACCCGGGCCTCGAACACCGGCATGGTCGCCGCCATGCGCGGTCTGGGCCTGCCCCTCGACTACCAGATCGAGGAGGGCACGCTGGTGATCACCGCCCGGCTGGACGCCACCGCGGTCAACTCGCGGCTCCCGTACGAGCTCCCGCGCGAACAGCAGAGCCCGCACCACTGGCACTGACACCGACGGCAGGCACAAAGCACGCAGCAGCGGCCGGCGCGGCAAGCACAACTGCCCCACCACAACGGACCGATTCCGAGCGGCACCCCCCGGTCCCCCTCGCCCCTACCGGGGGGAGGCGGACCGGGCCGCCGCAGCGCGCCGATCAGCCGCTCACGTCAGCAGGCTGGCGTCAAACGGTGATGACGTGACGCGGTCCCGCATACGAAGATGTCCCCATGTCAGAGACCCTCCACAACGGCAGCGACACCAGGCTGCCCCGCCAGGTGGCCGACGCGTACGTCGACGACCTGATCGCCCTCGACCCGATCACCGGTACCTACCTCGGTGTCGCCGCGAGCTCGGGGAAGCTCCCGGACTTCTCCCCGGCCGGCCGCGCGGCCGTGGCCGAGCTCTCCCGCGCCACGCTCGCCCGCCTCGACGCGGCCGAGCGGCTCCCCGGCGCCGACAGCGACGCCGAGCGCCGCTGCGCCCGCCTGCTGCGCGAGCGCCTCACGGCCGAACTCGCCGTCCACGAGGCCGACGAGGACCTGTGCGCGGTCAGCAACATCCACAGCCCCGCGCACGCCGTCCGCGAGGTCTTCACGCTGACCCCAGCCGACACCGACGAGGACTGGGCGGCGATCGCCGAGCGGCTGCGCGCCGTACCGGCCGCGCTCGCCGGCTACCGCGAGAGCCTGGACCTGGGTCTGGAGCGCGGCCTGTACGGCGGCCCGCGCGCCACCGCCACCATGATCGGCCAGCTGTCCGCCTGGGCCGGCCAGGACGGCGACGAGCCCGCCTTCTTCGAGGACTTCGCCTCCGCCGGCCCGGACGCCCTGCGCGCCGAGCTGGACGAGGCGGCGGCCGCCGCGACCGCCTCCGTCGTCGACCTGCGCGACTGGATGGAGTCGGTGTACGCGCCGGCCGTCGAGGGCAAGCCGGACACCGTCGGCCGTGAGCGGTACGCGCGCTGGTCGCGGTACTTCAACGGCACCGACCTGGACCTGGACGAGGCGTACGCCTACGGCTGGTCCGAGTACCACCGGCTGCTCGCCGAGATGAAGGCCGAGGCGGCCAAGATCCTGCCCGGCGCCGGTCCCTGGGACGCGCTGCGCCACCTCGACGAGCACGGCACCCACATCGAGGGCGTGGACGAGGTCCAGGCCTGGCTCCAGGGCATCATGGACGAGGCCATCGAGAACCTCGACGGCACGCACTTCGAACTCGCCGAGCGGGTCCGGAAGGTGGAGTCCCGGATCGCCCCGCCGGGCGGCGCCGCGGCCCCGTACTACACCTCCCCGTCGGAGGACTTCTCCCGTCCGGGCCGTACCTGGCTGCCCACCATGGGCCAGACCCGGTTCCCCGTGTACGACCTGGTCTCCACCTGGTACCACGAGGGCGTGCCGGGTCACCACCTGCAGCTCGCGCAGTGGACGCACGTGGCGGACCGGCTGTCGCGCTACCAGGCCACGGTCGGCATCGTCAGTGCCAACGCCGAGGGCTGGGCGCTGTACGCGGAGCGTCTGATGGACGAACTGGGCTATCTCAAGGACGCGGAGCAGCGTCTGGGCTACCTGGACTGCCAGATGATGCGCGCGGCGCGGGTCATCGTGGACATCGGCATGCACCTGGGCCTGGAGATCCCGGCGGACTCGCCGTTCCGCCCGGGCGAGACCTGGACCCCCGATCTCGCGCAGGAGTTCTTCGGCCTGCACAGCGGCCGGCCCGCGGACTTCGTCGAGAGCGAGCTGACCCGGTACCTGTCGATGCCCGGTCAGGCGATCGGGTACAAGCTGGGCGAGCGCGCCTGGCTGCTGGGCCGGGACAACGCCCGGGCCGCGCACGGCGATTCCTTCGACCTGAAGGCCTGGCACATGGCGGCCCTGTCGCAGGGTTCGCTGGGGCTGGACGACCTGGTGGACGAGCTCTCGAAGCTCTGATCCCCGCCACGCGGACGGGCCGCACTCCCCGGGGGGTGCGGCCCGTCGGCGTGTCGGAACGGTTCAGCAGCCGCAGTCGTCCGAGTCGGTGGGGGCGGTCAGCGGGTCGGCCCCGTCCCGCTGCTGGCTGCCCTGCCAGGTCTCGACCTCGAAGCCCTCGCGGATCCAGTACTCGATCCCGCCGAGCATCTCCTTGACCTGGAAGCCGAGTTCGGCGAGGGCCAGCGCGGAGCGGGCACCTCCGTTGCAGCCCGGACCCCAGCAGTAGGTGACGACGGGCACGTTCTTGTCGAGGAGCCGCTCGGCCTGCTCGGGGATGAGCGCGGTGGGCAGGTGGATGGCGCCGGGTACGTGGGCCTGGTCCCAGGAGGGCGTGGAACGGGAGTCGATCAGCTGGAAGCCGAGCTCGGTGCCGTGCTCGCGGTGGGCCTTGAAGGCGGCGGCGACATCCGACACGTCCGCGTGGAAGGCGAGGCTCGCCGCGAAGTAGGCGGCGGCCGCGGCCGGGGAGGCCGGGGCCACCCGCAGGACGGGGTTGGCGGCGGCCGCGGTCGAGGTCGAGGTGTTCTGTGTCGTCGTCATGGCTCAAAATCTACGATCTGTTGAACGAGCCGTGAAGTGGATTTCCCCGGCCTTTGCCTTGTGTAGCCGGGGAATCCCCTGCTAGACCTCCGATGTGACCGACTATTCCCCTGACGCCACCGACTGGCGGATCCTCGAAGCCCTCCAGCGGGACGGCCGCGCCAGCTTCACCGAGCTCGCCCGCTCCGTGTCGATGTCCGCGAGCGCCGTCACCGAGCGGGTTCGCCGCCTCGAGGAGCTCGGCATCATCACCGGCTACACGGCGGTGGTGGACCCGGAGAAGCTCGGCAAGTCGATCCTGGCCCTGGTCCGGCTGCGCTATCCGCACGGCAACTACAAGCCGTTCCACGACTTCCTCGACGCGACCACGGAGATCCTGGAGGCCCATCACGTCACCGGCGACGACTGCTTCGTGCTCAAGGTCGCCGCCCGCTCGATGGGCCACCTGGAGGAGGTCACCGGCCGGATCGCGGGGCTCGGCCCGGTGACCACCAGCATCGTGTACTCGTCACCGCTGCGCCGCAGGCCGCTCAGTCCGTGAGCGCCGCGGTGCGGTGGCGCACCACCGAGCCCCCGCGCTGTTTGACGATCTCCAGCTGCGCCTGCACCCGGGTCCGCAGATCGGCCACGTGACTGACGATGCCGACGCTCCGGTCCCGTTCGCGCAGCGAGTCCAGTACGTCGAGCACCTCGTCCAGCGCCTGGTCGTCGAGGCTGCCGAACCCCTCGTCGATGAAGAGGGTGTCCAGGCGCATGCCGCCCGCCTCGTCGGTGACCACGTCCGCCAGGCCCAGCGCGAGGGCGAGCGAGGCGAAGAAGGTCTCGCCGCCCGAGAGGGTAGCGGTGTCGCGTTCGCTGCCGGTCCAGGCGTCGACCACGTGCAGCCCGAGGCCCGACCGGCCCCGTCCGCCCGCCCGCGCGTCGGAGTGGACCAGGGTGTAGCGGCCGCCGGACATGCGCAGCAGCCGTACGGTCGCGGCGGCGGCGACCTGCTCCAGGCGGGCGGCCAGGACGTACGCCTCCAGCCGCATCTTGCGCTCGTTGTCGGCGGAGGTGCCGGCGGTGAGTCCGGCCAGCCGGGCCACCCGTTCGTAGGCCTCGCGCAGCGGGCCCAAGGCGCGCAGTTCCTGCTCGGCCTGCCGGGAGAGCCGGTCCAGCTCCGCGCAGCGGACCCGGGCGGCGTCGAAGGCGGAACCGGCCGTACGAAGCTTCGCCGCGGCCTGGGCGGCGTACGCCTCGGCCCGTTCCGGTGCGGCCGGGGGCAGTGCTGCCGCCGCGACCGCGTCGGTCTCTGCGAGGCGGTCCGCCAGCATGGCTTCCTCCGCCTGCCAGGCGTCCATCCGGCGCTGGAGCGCGGTGCGTTCGTACTCGGGGAGCACCGCGTCGGCGGCGGCCTCGATGGTGTCGAAGCGAGCCTTGAAGGCGGCGTCGGCGAGCTGGTCGTCGGCCTCCTTCAGCCGGGCGGCGGTGGTCTCGGCCCGGCGCAGCGCGACCGCGGCCGCCGAGACCATCCGGACCCGGTCCTCCAGGGTCCGGGCGCGGGCCGCGACGGTCGGCGCATCGGCCCGCACCAGGGCGAGCTCCGCTTCCAGCGCGGCCTGTTCCCGGTCGAGTTGCTCGCGGTGGGAGGCCCTGGCGGCGACCCGGCGCTCGGCGTCGAGCCGGTCGGCGCTGCGTGCCGCGTGCTCCCGCTCGGCGCGGGCCAGCCGTTCGCGGGCCGTGTGGAGCCCGGCGGCCGCGGCGTGCGCGGCGGCGTGCCGGGAGCTCAGGTCCGCGGTGAGGGCGAGGAGTTCGGCGGTCGTGGCGTCTC
The DNA here is from genome assembly GCA_049998195.1 of Streptomyces sp. cmx-11-4. Lineage (GTDB taxonomy): Bacteria > Actinomycetota > Actinomycetes > Streptomycetales > Streptomycetaceae > Streptomyces. Next base: position 57,073 of record JAEBET010000019.1, on the reverse strand, counting down.
CGGCGGCGGCCGCGGCCTCGGCGCGGGCCTGCTCGTCGGCGGCCAGCCGGCGCTCGACGGCGGCCTTGGCCTGCTCGGTCTGCTCGAAGCGGGCGTGGGCGGAGTCCTCGGCGGCCCGGTCCACGTGGCCCGGGGCCGGGCGGGCCGGAGCGGGGTGCTGGGAGGATCCGCAGACGGCGCAGGCCTCACCTGCCACCAGCGCCTCGGCGAGCTCGGCGGCGATCCCGCGCAGCCGGGCCTCCTTGAGCTCCAGCCAGCGCTCCCGGGCGGCGGCCGACTCCTCGCGCACGGAAAGCAGTTCGCCCGCGGCGCGCTCCGCGGCGGCGGCCAGCTCGTCGCGCCGCCGGGCGGCGTTCAGCTGCAGGCGGGCGGGCTCCAGCCGGCCCGCGAGCTGCTCGGCCAGGGTCGCGGCCTGCTGGGCGGCGTCCACGCGGGCGTGCAGCGCGGCCCGGGTCTCCTCCCAGCGCTCGAGCCACTCGGCGGACTCCCGGTGCTGCTCCTCCGCGGCCCGGGCCTCCCGCTCCAGGTCGGCCCGCTCCCGGCCGATCTCGGCGCTGCGCTGCTCGGCGCGGTGGGCGGCGCCGAGCGCGCCGAGCTCCTCGCGCAGCCGCTGCTCCTCGGTGGCCAGTTGCTCGGTGCCGGCCTCCTTCAGGGACGCCGGAAGTGCGGCACGGGCGGCCGTCTCCGCGTGCGCGGCGGCCAGGTGTCCGGCGGAGGCGGCCCCGCGCAACTCCAGCGCGGGCGCCACCAGGGCGCCGCGGCGGGCCCGGTCCAGCAGTGCGCGCACCCGTTCCCGCTCGGGGGCGGCCTCGGCGAGGACGGCGGCGCGGCGGGCGGTCTCCGCGTGCCGCCGCTGGAGCCGGTCCAGTTCCCGTGCGTCCTCGGCGGCCCGCCGGGCAGCGGCGTGCCGGCCCTCGACGGCGGCGAGCGCGTACTCGGCCACGCCTCGACGCTCGCGCGCGGAGCAGCGGGCGACGGCCGCCCAGACCCGGACGGCCTCGGCGAGACCGGGGTCGCCGGGCTGGTGCCGGGGCAGCGGCCAGGCCCGGAGGTCCGCACTGTCCCCGGCGGCCTGGGCCAGCCGCTGCGCGGTGTGCAGGACCTTTTCGTCGCCGGCGCGCACCCTGGCCTCGGCGGCCCGGCGGCGTTCGCCGAGCAGGGCCTCGACGGCCGCGAAGCGGCGGGTGTCGAAGAGCCGGCCGAGGAGCCGGCCGCGCGCCCCTTCGTCGGCGCGCAGGAAGCGCGCGAACTCGCCCTGCGGCAGGAGCACCACCTGGCAGAACTGCTCGCGGCTCATGCCGAGCAGCTGCTCGATCTCCTCGCCGATCTCCTGGTGGGAGCGGCTGAGCGGCTGCCAGCCCTCGGCGGTGTGCTCGCGCAGCCGGCTCTGGGCCTTGTCCTTCGTGGTGCCGGTGCCGCGCTTCTTGGGCCGGTCCTGCTCGGGGCGCCGGGTGATCTCCAGGCGGCGGCCGCCCGCGGTGAGTTCGAGGGTGACCTCGGTCGGGGTGTCGGCGGCCGCGTGGTCGCTGCGCAGGCTGGTGCCGGGAGCCTGGCGGGCGCCGGGGACGGATCCGTACAGCGCGTAGCAGACGGCGTCCAGGACGGAGGTCTTCCCGGCGCCGGTGGGCCCGTGGAGCAGGAAGATCCCGGCGCCGGAGAGCGCGTCGAAGTCGATGTCCTGGGGGTCCGCGAAGGGTCCGAAGGCCGTGACCTCGAGCCGGTGCAGCCTCATCGGTGGGTCTCCTGACGGCTGTCGTCCGCCCGTACCTCGTCGAAGGCGCCCTGGAGGACGGCCCGTTCGTCCTCGTCCGGGTGGCCGCCGCGTACGTGGGCGACGAAGTCCTCGGCGATCTCCTGGTCGCTGCGGCCCTTGAGCCGCTGGGCGTAGGAGGCGGCGGACTCCTCCTCGCGGCCCTCGGGGTCGAAGGCCAGGCTGAGGGTGTGCGGGAAGCGGGCGGCGAGGCGGGCCATGGGATCGTCGGGGCGGACGGGGTCGGTGAGGGTGGCCTCGATCCATGATCCCTCGTGCCGCGCGTGCGCCGGGTCCGCCAGCAGGTCTTCGAGAGTCCCGCGCAGCCGGGCGAGGGGCCGCGGTACGGGGGTGTCGATCCGCTCGGCGGCGGCGATCTCGCCTTCCCCGCCCAGTTCGATCAGCCACATGCTCTTGCGGTGGTCGGCCTCGGAGAAGGAGTAGGCGAGCGGGGAACCGGAGTAGCGGACCCGTTCGTTGATCGTCTGGGAGCCGTGGAGGTGGCCGAGGGCGGCGTAGTCCACCCCGTCGAAGACGGAGGCGGGCACGGACTCGACCCCGCCGACGGAGATGTCGCGCTCGCTGTCGCTGGCCTGCCCGCCGGTGACGAAGGCGTGGGCGAGGACGAGGGAGCGGGTGCCGGGCGCGCGGGCGGCGAGGTCGGCGCGGATCCGGTCCATGGCCGCGCCCAGCACGGCTTCGTGGCTCACCTTCTCCGCGTCGAACTGGTCCTTGACCAGGGCAGGTTCCAGGTACGGCAGCCCGTACAGCGCCACCTCACCGTGTACGTCGGCCAGCACCACGGGGTCGGCGCAGCCGGCCGGGTCGGTCCTGAGGTGGATCCCGGCCCGGTCGATCAGTCCGGCCCCGACCCCGAGGCGGCGGGCGGAGTCGTGGTTGCCGGAGATCATCACGGTGGGCACCCCGAGCTCGGCGAGCCGGTGCAGCGCCCGGTCGTACAGCTCGACGGCGGGCAGCGGCGGCACGGCCCGGTCGAAGACGTCCCCGGCGACGAGGACGGCGTCGACCTCGCGCTCGCGGACGGTCTCGAGGAGGTGGTCGACGAAGGCGGCCTGGGCGCCGAGCAGGTTCACGCGGTGGAAGGACCGGCCGAGGTGCCAGTCGGAGGTGTGCAGGAACTTCACTCGCCGGCCTCGCCGCGCATACCGTCTCCCCCTGGTGGTCTCCCGCTCGTGAACCCCTCTACGCTAACGCGTCCGGCCCGTCCCTCAGGGCGCGTACGTCTCTCCGCCGAGGGTGAGGGTGGCACTGCCCGCCGTGCTGTCGGCGAGCCAGGCCTCGAAGCCGGGCAGGTCGGCCTCGGGGAGGGCGACCTCGATCTCGACCGCGGCCCCGTAGCGCAGGTCCACCACGGTCCGGCCGGTGGAGCGCAGGTCGTTCTGGGTCTTGCCGGCACGCTGGTGGTCGACGGTGACGGTGGCCAGCCGGTAGCGGCGCCGGGTGACGGTGCCGAGCACGTCGAGGGCCTCGCCGACGACTCCGCCGTAGGCCCTGATCAGACCGCCTGCGCCGAGTTTCACACCGCCGTAGTAGCGGGTGACGACGGCGACCGCGTACCGGATGTCCCGGCGCATGAGCATCTGCAGCATGGGCACCCCGGCGGTGCCGCCGGGCTCGCCGTCGTCGCTGGCCTTCTGGACGGCCGCGTCGGCGCCGATCACGTAGGCGAAGCAGTTGTGCGTGGCGGTGGGGTGCTCCTTGCGGATACGCGCGACGAAGTCCTGCGCCTCCCGCTCGGTCGCGGCGGGCGCGAGCGAGCACAGGAAGCGCGAGCGGTTGATCTCGGACTCGTGCACGCCCTCTCGGGACACCGTCACGTACTGGTCTGCCTTCACCGCTCCACCCTACGGGGAATCGGACAGGTGTCCTTTCGGTTGATCGGGAGGACGCGGCGCCCGAGCGCGCAACACCCGGCAGACAGCACCCGAAGAGCAGAGCCTGACCAGCAGGAGGCGGCACACGTGTACGGCGATCCGGAGACCATCCGCAAGATCCTCACCGAACTGGGCGACACCTGGGCCGTGGTGGGCCTCTCGAACAACCGGGACCGGGCGGCCTACGGGGTGGCGCGCGTCCTGCAGCGGTTCGGCAAGCGCGTGGTCCCCGTGCACCCCAAGGCGGAGACCGTGCACGGGGAGCCCGGGTACGCCTCGCTGGAGGAGATCCCCTTCAAGGTGGACGTGGTGGACGTCTTCGTGAACAGCGAGCTGGCGGGTCCGGTGGCCGACCAGGCCGCGGCGATCGGAGCGGACGCCGTCTGGTTCCAGCTGGGCGTGATCGACGAGGCGGCCTTCGCGCGCACCCGCGAGGCGGGGCTGACCATGGTCATGGACCGCTGCCCGGCGATCGAGATCCCGGCGCTCTGACCCCTCGTACGCCGAGACGGGAACCGGGCGGCCGGGGCTAGGCCTTTTCGGCCTCCGCCAGCGGGGCCTCCGCCAGCTCGGCTTCCGCCAACTCGGCCTCCGTCAGCTCCGCCAGGCCGCGCAGCTGTTCCGGGGTCATCCCGTCGGGGATCGGCACCGGCGCCGGCGTGCGCAGCGGCGGCTGCCAGCCGGTCTCGGGCTCCCAGCGCCGGACCACGCGGGCCGGGGCACCGGCCACCACGGCGTGGTCCGGCACCTCGCCCCGTACGACGGCACCCGCGGCCACCACGACGTTGCGGCCCAGCCGCGCGCCCGGGAGGATCACCGCGCCCGTGCCCAGCCAGCAGCCCGGGCCGATCTCCACCGGCGCGCTGCGCGGCCACTGCTTGCCGACGGGCTGGTGCGGATCGTCGTAGCTGTGGTTCGTGGAGGTGATGTACACCCCGGGGCCGCAGAAGGTGTCGCTGCCGATGCTGATCGGAGCGTCGGCGATGACGTGGCTGTCCCGGCCGATCACCACCCCGTTGCCGAGGACGAGCATCGGCTCCGTGCCGAGGTCGAGGTCCGGCATCATTCCGGCGGTGAGGGTGACCTGCTCGCCGATGATGCAGTGGTCACCGAGCCGGATCCACGGCTCGCCGAAGATGGTGCCCTGCGGGAAGGCGAGCCGCGTGGCGGGCCCGATCGCGCCGAACCGCAGCCGCCCCGGGGTCTGCGCGGTGACCGCGCCGGCCTGCTGCATCCAGCGCCAGCCGGCGTGGACCGCTCGGCTCGCCAGCCGGCGGCGCAGGGCCGCCAGAGAGGAGAACGTGTTCTGGTTCTTCGGCACCCGGCCACGGTAGTCCGCCGGGAGCCGGTCGTCCGGACCACGATCCTGTGATCTTCACCCCATCGTGGGACGGACCGGGCGCGTGCCCTACCGTGCCGGTAGCGCGGCATCCGGAAACAGAGGAAGAGATCATGACGCAGCACGCGACGCAGGGCCAGGCACTCATCGCGGGCGTGGGCGGCAAGCAGCCGTCCGTCGACCCGACCGCCTTCGCCGCACCCACCTCCGCCGTCGTCGGCGAGGTCACCCTGGCCGCCGGCGCGAGCATCTGGTATTCGGCGGTGCTGCGCGCCGACTGCGGCCCGATCACGCTCGGCGCGGACAGCAACGTGCAGGACAACTGCACGATCCACGTGGACCCCGGATTCCCGGTGTCGATCGGCGAGCGCGTCTCCATCGGCCACAACGCCGTCGTGCACGGCTGCACCGTCGAGGACGACTGCCTGATCGGCATGGGCGCCACCGTCCTGAACGGCGCGGTGATCGGCGCCGGCTCGCTGGTGGCCGCGCAGGCGCTGGTCCCGCAGGGCATGGTGGTCCCGCCCGGCTCGCTGGTCGCGGGCGTCCCGGCCAAGGTGCGGCGCGAGCTGACCGAGGAGGAGCGCGAGCACATCAGGATCAACGCCCGGATGTACGTGGAACTGGCCAAGCAGCACCGCGCCTCGGTCACCCCGGAGGTCTAGCCGGCGCCCCGCCCAGCCCGGAGTACGGACAGGACCGCCGCGTACCTCGGGATGCGCGTGCCGGGGGCCGAGCGGGCGGTCCACTCGTGCCCCTCTCCCCGGACCGGTCCCGTTCCCGTCGCTGCGCCGCCGTCATTCGCCGATCGTGGCCCGGACCGCCGGCTGCGCGGGGATCTCCGCCCCGGCCGGCCCGGCCGCCTCGGTGGCCAGCGCAGCGGCCGCCTTCTTCATCCGGCTGCGCACCACCAGCGTCACCGTGATGCCGAACAGCACCGCGAGCCCGAGCGCCAGCCAGGAGAACCGCTTCAGCCACGGCTCGGCGACGATGCCGACCGAGTAGATGACGGCCGTGGTGCCGCCCGCCCAGAGGATCCCACCGAGGATGTTTGCCGTCAGGAACCGCCAGTACGGCATGTGCAGCACACCCGCCAGCGGCCCGGCGAAGATCCGCAGCAGCGCCACGAACCGCCCGAAGAAGACGGCCCACATGCCCCACCGCTCGAAGGAGCGTTCCGCCAGCGCCACCTGGTCCGGCCCGAAGTGCTTGGGGAAGCGCCGGCCCAGTTTCTCCAGCAGCGGCTTGCCGCCCCTGCGCCCGATCGCGTAGCCGATCGAGTCGCCGACGATGGCCCCGGTGATCGCGCAGAGCGCCAGCACCACGGGGTCGATGTCCCCGTGCTGCGAGGCGAGGAGCGCCGAGCTGACCAGGATGATCTCGCCCGGCAGCGGGATGCCGAGGCTCTCCAGTCCGATGACCAGACCCACGAGGAGATAGATGCTGACCGCCGGAATCGTCTCCAGCCATCCCTGGATGTGCACCGGTACGTCCTCCCGAATCGTCCCCGGCGCGCCCCCTGTGACACGCCGAACGGGCAGCCTATCGGCTCCCCACCACCGCCTTTGACCTCAGTGGCAGTTCACGCGAGGAACGGCCCGCGAACACCTCGCGGCGGCCGGAACCCAGCACCCAGGCGTGCCGTGCCGGGTCCCACGACGACAGCGTCCGGGCGTCGACGTCGACGACGACCCGCTGCGACTCCCCCGGCGCGAGGGTCAGCCGCCGGTAGCCGGCCAGCGCGCGCACCGGCTGGTCGAGCTCGAGCTCCGCGGACGGGCCGATGTACACCTGCGCCACCTCGGTGCCTTTGCGGCGGCCGGTGTTGCGGACGGTGAACTCCACGCGCAGGCCGCCGGGTTCCCCCTGGGCGGCGCCCGGCCGGACGGTCAGCTTCTCGTAGTGCCAGGTGGTGTACGAGAGCCCGTGCCCGAAGGGGAACAGCGGGGCCACCCGCTGCGCGTCGTACCAGCGGTGGCCGACGTGGACGCCTTCGCCGTACTCCTGCCGGCCGCCCACTCCCGGGTAGCGCAGCCGGTCTCCGCCCACGGGCGTCTCCCGTTCGTCGGCCGGGAAGGTCTGGGTGAGCCGGCCGCCCGGGTCCACGTCCCCGAAGAGGATGTCGGCGGTGGCGCCGGCACCCTCCTGGCCGGGGTAGTACATCTGCAGCACCGCCCCGGTCCGGGCGAGCCACGGCATCGTCGTGCTCGAGGAGGTGTTGAGCACGACCGTGGTGCGGGGGTTGGCGGCGGCGACCGCCTCGATCAGCGCGGCCTGCCCGCCGGGCAGCCCCAGCGTGATCCGGTCGCTGCCCTGGGTGGCGTCCTCGTAGGCGAACAGGACCACGCTGCGGGCGGCCTTCGCGGTCTTCACCGCCTCGGCGAGGTCCGCGGCCCGGGTGGCCTTCGTGGTGTGCCGCAGCCGGAAGCGCCGGCCCCTGTCCCCGCCCCGGGCGGTCACGGCGAGCCGGTGGACGCCCGCCTTGAGGGGAAGCGTGCGGCGCCGGACGCTCATCCCGTCGGGTGCGGAGCCGAGCAGTCCGCCCGCGAAGACCTCGGCCGGGCCCTGCCGGACGGGGAACAGTTCCTCCCCGTCCAGGCGCACGCCCGGCCGCTGCCCGGTGTAGTGGACGAGCAGGGTCCACTCGTCGTCGGCCGCGAGCCGGAACTCGCCCTCGTACGTCCAGTCGCGCCCGGCGTCCACCGCGAGGTCGTCCAGACCGGCGGGCGGCGTCAGCAAGGCCGCCGGCAGGGCCCGGCCGTACAGGTCCTCGCCGAGGGCGTGGCGCACGGTCGAGCCGTTCCCGGCGCGCTGGCGGATGGCGGTGAGCGGGGCGGCCGCACCGTCGGGGACCACGTGGGCCCTCCCGCCGCCCCCGACGAAGGGGACCTGACCGGTTGGTCCGATCACGGCGATCGAGCGGGCCGCCGCACCGGTCAGCGGCAGGGTGGCGTGCTCGTTGCGCAGCAGCACCGCCCCGGCGGTGGCCACCTTGCGGGCGGTCCGCGCCCCGGCGGCCGCGTCGCGCGAGGGGCGTGCGGCGGGGCGGGCCGCCAGCAGTCCGAAGCGGTCCATGGTGCGCAGGATGCGGCGTACGGCGAGGTCGACGGCGCCCTCGGGGACGGAGCCCGCGCGCACCGCCTCGCGCAGCGGGCCGCCGAAGTGGGTGCCGCCGGGCATCTCCATGTCCAGTCCGGCGCCGATGGCGGCGACGGTGCTGTGGGTGTCGTCCCCGTCGGACATCACCCAGCCCTCGAATCCCCAGGCGCCGCGCAGCACGTCGTCGAGCAGGGGTCTGCTCTCGCACGCGTAGACGCCGTTGACCTTGTTGTCCGCGCCCGTCACCGCGCCCGCGCCGGCGGCGACGGCGGCCTCGAAGCCCCGTAGGGCGGTCTCGTGCAGGGTCTGCTCGGCGGCGACGACGTCGACGGTGTCGCGGCCGTGCTCCTGGGTGCCCAGGGCGAAGTGCTTGACGGCGGCGATGAGCCCCTCGTCCTGGATCCCGCGGACCACCGCGGCGACGAGGTCGGCGGTGAGCCGCGGTTCCTCGGCGAAGGTCTCGAAGTTCCGGCCCGCGTACGGGGTGCGGATGAGGCCAGCCACGGGCGACAGGAGGACGTCCTGGCCGAGCGCGCGCCCCTCGCGGCCGAGGACGCGGCCGTACTCGCGGGCCAGCTCCGGGTCGAAGGCGGAGGCGAGCAGGACCGGCGCGGGCAGCGCGGTGGCGGGTCGCGCGACCCGTACCCCGGCGGGCCCGTCGGCGAGGCGCAGTGCCGGGATGCCCAGGCGCGGGACGCCGGGGACGTAGCCGGCCTGGCCGAGGGAGGCCGGGTCCCGGCCGCCGTGGAGCAGGGCGGTCTTCTCGTCGAGGGTGAGCCGCTCCAGGAGGAGGTCGATCCGGGCGGCGCTCGCGGGCTCGGGGGCCGGCGCGGGAGTGGCTCCCGTACGGAGTTGCGCGCCCGGGGGCACGGTGGCGACGCACCCGCCGGCGCCCAGGCCCACCAGGGCGAGCAGCCGCAGGGCGGAACGTCTGGACACGGCCTCGCTCATGGGGCGCTCCCTGCGGCGGGGGGCACCCCCGGACGGAGTCCGGGGGAGGGGGGAGCGGCCCGCGCCGGGCCGCTCCCCCGCCCACTGTGCGCCGCGCCACCCGGGGCCGCGGGCGGGACGCGCCACCGCGGCGCCCGGTTTCAGCCCTGCGGCGGCTGCTGCGCGCTGTCGGCTTCCCGCTCGGGCTCGTCCCGCAGCTGGACGCGCGCCTCGGTCCGGTGCCCGCGCGCGATGTAGTCGCGTACGACGGCCTCCACCGCGTCCTGCGGCGATCCGACGCCGGCGAGCACCATCACTTCCACCACGAGCTCGGCATCGAGGCTGATGTTGACCTTGGCCACGGGTACCCCCTCCATCGTCGTGCGAGGGACTCTAGTGCTGCGGCCGGGCGTCGTGGCCCGGTGAGCCTTTCCGGCCACAGCACTCGGGCCGGCGCAGGCTCACGCGTTGGGGCGCAGGGTCCATACGACGGTCATCTCGCCGGTGACGGCCTCGTCCTCGCGCTGGATGGCGATGGTGACCGGGAACTCGGGGCGGCCGCCCGCGTCGAGTTCGGCCACGACCTCCGCCGCCGGGCGGCCGAGGGTGGCGGTGGCGGTCACGACGCCCTTGGCGAGCTTCTTGTAGCCGATCTCGGCCTTCACCGCGAGGGGCACGGCGCGCGAGAGCTGGTCGCCGAAGGCTGCCAGGACGATCGCGCCGCTCGCGGACTCGGCGAGGGTGAACATGGCGCCGGCGTGCGGGCCGCCGACGTGGTTGTGGAAGTCGGGCTGGTCCGGGAGGCGGACGACCGCGCGCTCGGGGGTGGTCTCGAGGAACTGGAGGTTCAGGGTCCGGGCCATCGGCACCGTCGCGGCGAGCAGTTCGCCCACGTTCATCTGATCTGCGCTCATGGCACGCGATGTTACCCACGAGTAGATGCGCTTGGCCAGAGCCGGGACGGGGGCGGGCGTGGCTCGCTGCTTCCGCTCCCACTATCGTTACCGGCCATGTGGCCAGGACAGCAGCAGCCGCCCGGGGGCGAGCAGAACCCCCAGGACGCGCAACAGAACCCCTACCAGCAGCAGTCGGGACAGCCGAACCCGTACCAGCAGCAGCCCGGCTACGGATACCCGCAACAGCCCGGGTACCAGCAGCCCCCGACGGTTCCCGGCCAGCAGTGGGGGCAGCCCCAGCTGCCCCAGCAACCCCAGCGGCAGCCGGGTGGCGGCGGGAGCCCCTTCCAGACGAAGACCGTGGCCATCGTCGCCGCGGCCGCGGTGGTCGTGGCGGCCGCCGCGACCGGCGCGTTCGTCCTGACCCGGGACGACAAGAAGACCAACGAGGCCGACGACAAGCCCTCCGCCTCCGCCTCGGCGTCCGCCGCGCCCGCCCCGGCCGGCAGCAGCCCGAACCCGCGGGCCGAAGGGGACGTCAAGCCGACGGTCCCGGGGTGGAAGGTGGTGATCAACCCCAAGCACGGCACCGCCTTCGAGGTCCCGCCGGAGTGGAACGTGCTGAGCTCCGGCACGGCCATCGGCTTCGAGGACGACGTGAAGAACGACGGCTCCGCCGTCGTGATGATGTCGGCTCCCGCCTACCTCAAGGAGGACTGGTGCAAGGTCGACTCCGACAAGAACGGCAGCGAGGAGACGACCTCGCTGGCCGGCACCGGCACCAAGGGCGGCCAGGGCGCCAAGGACACCGCCGAGGCCGTGCGCAACGAGGCCGGTAACTGGGCGTTCGCCGGATACGGGCAGAAGGCGCCGAAGGGCACCACCCAGGTCTCCGAGGCGAAGGAGTACACGACCGCCTCGGGCCTCAAGGGACACATGGCGACCGCGAGCGTGACCGGCCAGCCGAAGGAGAACAAGTGCTCCTCCGACGGCAAGTCCATCGCCTTCAGCTTCAAGAACGCCAAGGGTGACTTCGCCAGCTGGATCCTCTACAGCGCCGCCGGAGTCCCGGACGAGGTCAGCAAGGAAACGATGGAGAAGATCCTCAGCACGGTCCGCCTGTCCGGCAGCTGACCTCCCTCCCCCCCTTCCCCCGGGTCCCCCTCCCCTCTCCGCCCGGGCCGACAATCCGTTTGGATTCTCGGCCCGGGGCGGGGATAGTCCGGGGGTGAGTTCTCCCCCCGCCGCTCCGCCCGGTACGCCCCGCACGCCCGCACGCGGCCGTCGGCCCGCCTGGGTCGGCCGCAACTACACCCTGCTGACGGGTGCCGCGGTCGTGACGAACCTCGGCAGCCACGGAGCACTCATCGCCGCTGCCTTCGCGGTGATGGAGTCCGGCGGATCGGGCTCCGACGTCGGCCTGGTCGCGGCGGCCCGCACCCTGCCGCTCGTCCTGTTCCTGCTCATCGGCGGCGCACTCGCCGACCGGCTGCCGCGCCACCGCGTGATGGTCGCGGCCAATGCCCTGAACTGCGTCTCCCAGGCCGCGTTCGCCCTGCTCGTCCTCGCCGGCGACCCCCAGCTGTGGCAGATGATGCTGCTGACCGCCCTGTGCGGCACCGGTACGGCCTTCTTCAACCCGGCGGCCGAGGGGATGCTCCTGTCCACCGTCTCCGGCGAGCACGCCAACCGCGCCTTCGCGCTCTTCCGCATGGCGATGAACGGCGCGGGCATCGGCGGCGCGGCCCTCGGCGGGGCGATGATCGCCGCGATCGGCCCGGGCTGGGTCCTGGCCGTGGACGCGGCCGCCTTCGCGGTCGCGGCCGCACTGCGGGCCTTCCTCGACGTCAGCCACGTCCCCGACCGGGCGCCCGGCGGCGGCCTCCTGGCCGACCTGCGCGAGGGCTGGGTGGAGTTCAAGACCCGCCCCTGGCTGTGGAGCATCGTGCTCCAGTTCTCCGTCGTGGTCGCCGTCGTCGGCGCCGCGGAGGCGGTCTACGGTCCGCTCGTGGCCCGCGACCAGCTGGGCGGGCCGGCGCCCTGGGGGCTGGCCCTGGCGTTCTTCGGCGCGGGCACCATCGCGGGCGCCGTCCTGATGATGACCTGGAAGCCGCGCCGGCTGCTGCTGGTCGGCACCCTGTGCGTGTTCCCGCTGGCACTGCCGTCGGCGGGCCTGGCCGTGCCGCTCCCCGTATGGGGTCTGTGCGGGGTGATGCTGGTCAGCGGCCTGGCCATCGAGGTCTTCGGCGTGAACTGGATGACGACGATGCACCAGGAGATCCCGGAGGAGAAGTTCTCCCGGGTCTCCGCCTACGACTGGTTCGGCTCGGTGTCGATGCTGCCGCTGGCCACCGCCCTCGCGGGCCCGGCCGAGTCCGCCTTCGGCCGCGCCGAGGCCCTGTGGGGCTGCGCGGCCCTGGTGGTCCTGGCCACCGCTCTGGTCCTGCTGATCCCCGACGTCCGTCACATGACGCGCCGGGAGCGCAAGGATTCCTGGGGCTCCGTCCCGGATCCTGCGCCTCAAGCGCCGGCGAGGCTGGATCTCGGCTGATCCCGCCGGCCCCGTGCGACCGGACCGCCGGGCACGACCCGGCCCCGCCGGCGCTCGAGGCGCGGGGGTCCGGGGCAGAGGCCCCGGCGGCGCCCCACCCCGCCCCGTCACCCGAGACTGAAGGCACCCTGCGGCGGCTGCGGCGAAGGCACCGCATCCGCGTCGCCCACCGGCAGCGCCCCCCGCATGAACCGCGCCAGCGCGTCCCCGTACTCCACCCTGGCGGGAAACGCGTCCGCCGCGCACCGCCGGGCCAGCGCGCCCACCTCCAGCGGAGCGTCGGACGCCAAGAGCACCGCGTTCCCGAACCGCCGTCCCCTCAGCACCGCCGGCTCCGCGATCAGCGCGAGCTCCGCGAACGCGGCGCCGAAATTGGCCAGCTGCGCCCGCAGGAAGCCGAAGGGCGCCCCGTCGGCCAGGTTCGCCGCGTACACCCCGCCGGGCCTCAGCACCCGCGCCGCCTCCCGCGCGTACTCCACCGACGTCAGCTGCGCCGGCACCCGCGAACCGCCGAACACGTCGGCCACGACCACGTCCGCGCTCCCGGCGGGCGCCGCCGCCAGCCAGGCCCGGGCGTCGGCGGCGTGCACCGTGACACCCGACCCCGCCGCCAGGGGCAGGTGCTCGGCGACCAGCTCCACCAGACCCGCGTCGAACTCCACCACCGTCTGCCGGGACCCCGCCCTCGTCACCGCGGCGTAGCGGGGCAGGGTCAGGGCGCCGCCGCCCAGGTGCAGGAGGTCCAGCGCGAGCCCCGGCTCGGCCGCGCAGTCCAGGACGTGCGCGAGGCGGCGTACGTACTCGAACTCCAGGTGCTCCGGATCGTCGAGGTCCACGTACGACTGCGGCGCCCCGTCGACGGTCAGCAGCCAGGCGCGCTCCCGGTCCACGTCCGGCATCAGCTTGGCGGTGCCCTGGTCCACGTCCCGGATCACCGGAATCTGTTCGTCGCTCACCGCACCATTGTCAGGCCGACCAGACGGCGGCCGCCTCGGCGGCGTGCTCGGCCGCCTGCGCCAGGCCGGCCCGTGCGGCCGGGTCCCGCCGGGCCGGGTCCAGGACGTTGCGTCCGAAGGCCTTGCGGGCCGCGGGCGACGGGGTGATCAGCAGCACCCGGGCGCCCGCCTCCCGCAGTTTCGCCGCCTGCGCGGCGGGCGAGGGGACGAGCCCGGAGCCGAGCGCGATCGGCGCGATGATCACCACGCGGGCGTAGCCGGCAGCGAGGTCGGCGTTGGTGGCGGAGCGGATCCCGCCGTCGATGAAGCGGCGTTCGCCGACCGTCACAGGGGGCCACACCCCGGGCACGGCGCAGCTCGCCGCGACCGCGTCGACCAGCCCGCCGCCGCTCTCCCGGTCGAAGGCCTTGAGCTCACCGCTGAGCGCGTCCACCGCGGTGACGACGAGCCGCCGGTCGGGCCACTCGTGCGAGACCAGCCGGGCCGCCAGCACCTTGCGGCGCTCCGCCTCGGGTCCGGTGGCCGCGGCCAGCGCCATGGCTCCGACCCGCCGGCGGTAGGCGGTCGCGTCGGTGCGGGAGCGGGCCATCGCCAGCGCGTACCGGGCGATGACTCCGGCCCCCAGCTTCGCCGCGATCTCCCCCGGGGCGTGGCCGAGCTGGCGTTCGTACAGTTCCTGCGGGGTGAGCAGCCCGGAGCTGAGCTGGGCGCCGACCACCGACCCGGCCGAGGTGCCGACGACGAGGTCGGCGGTGGTGAGGTCCACGCCCGCGCGGGCGAGCCCGTAGAGCATGCCGCTCTCCCAGCCGACGCCGGTCAGTCCCCCGCCGCCGAGCACCAGTGCCGTATCGCCGCCCATGTCCGCCCGCCCCTCCGCTCATGCCTGTGGTGACGGCAGTCTCGCGCAAGCGGACTGCCGTCACCACGGCGGGGTAGGGGTCGCCCGGGTCGGCGGATCAGCCGAGCACGGCCGTCACCGTCCCCGCGCCGACGGTCCGCCCGCCCTCGCGGATCGCGAAGCCGAGCCCCGACTCCAGCGGGACGTCCCGCCCGAGCTCGACGGTCATGGTGACCGTCTCCCCCGGCCTGGCCACGCCCGCCTCGCCCAGGTCCACGTCCCCCACCACGTCGGCGGTGCGGACGTAGAACTGCGGCCGGTACCCGGTGGTGACCGGCGTGCTGCGGCCGCCCTCGCGCGCGGAGAGCACGTAGACCTGCGCGGTGAAGCGCCGCTTGGGCGTCACGCTGCCGGGCGCGGCCACCACGTCGCCGCGGCGCACCTGGTCGCGGTGCACCCCGCGCAGCAGCAGCGCGACGTTGTCGCCCGCCTCGGCGGACTCCATCGGCTTGCCGAAGGTCTCCAGCCCCGTGACCACGACGGGGTCGCAGGCGCCGTTCCCGCCCAGCATGCTGACGCGGTCGCCGAGGCGGATGGTGCCGCGCTCGACGGCGCCGGTGACGACCGTGCCCCGGCCGGTGATGGTGAGCACGTTCTCGACGGGCAGCAGGAACGGCGCGTCCGTGTACCGCTGGGGCGTGGGCACGTACGTGTCCACCGCGTCCAGCAGCGCCTGGATCGCCCCGGTCCACCGCGGGTCGCCCTCGAGCGCCCGGAGCCCGGAGACCCGTACGACCGGAGCGCCGTCGCCGCCGTAGCCGTGCGAGCTGAGCAGCTCGCGGACCTCCAGCTCGACCAGGTCGGTCAGCTCGGGGTCCCCGGCGTCGGCCTTGTTGAGCGCCACCACGATGTGGTCGACGCCGACCTGGCGGGCGAGGAGCACGTGCTCGGCGGTCTGGGGCATGACCCCGTCGAGTGCGGAGACGACGAGGATCGCCCCGTCGAGCTGCGCGGCGCCGGTGACCATGTTCTTGATGTAGTCGGCGTGGCCCGGCATGTCCACGTGGGCGTAGTGGCGGGTGTCCGTCTCGTACTCGACGTGCGTGAGGTTGATGGTGATCCCCCGCCGGGCCTCCTCGGGGGCCCGGTCGATGCGGTCGAAGGGCACGAAGGAGGCGCCCCCGCGCTCGGCGAGGACTTTGGTGATGGCGGCGGTGAGGGTGGTCTTGCCGTGGTCGACGTGACCCATGGTGCCGATGTTGAGGTGCGGCTTGGTCCGCACGAAGGCCGTCTTGGCCATGGTGTCTTCCCGTTTCTTCGAAGCCGGAACGGGACCCCTGAGTCGAGCCGACCCTCCCCCTGCGGGGTCCGCCGGACGATCCGGGAAGGGTCAGCTTCGTGCGCCGTCGAATGCGGCGAAGGGGAATGCCTCTGCGAGGACGGCAGCCTTCGGCGCGTCCGCGACTGCGGACGGTGCGACGGGGAAGGCGTACCGGGACATGCCCCTGATCCTGCCGGACGGCCCCCGGGCCGTCGAATGAATTACGGCCCCGGCGCAGCTGCGTGAACGTCCCCGCGCTCAGAGGTTCTTGAGCGCCTCGCGCACGGACAGGGGGGACAGGGAGCCCCGTTCGGCCTCGACGAACGCCCGCACCGCGTCCGGGTCCGTCTTCGCGTATTCCCGCAGGCACCAGCCGATGGCCTTGCGGATGAAGAAGTCCGGGTGGCCCGCCTGCGCGCGGCAGTAGCCGAAGAGGCGGCCGGTGTCGGTGGCGGACTTGTAGCGGAGCTGGTGGAGCAGGGCGGTGCGGACGAGCCAGAGGTCCTCGTCACCGGCCCACTCGTCCATCACCGCCGCCTGCGCGGGGTCGCCGGCCACCAGCGGGCCGACCGTGTGCGCGGCCAGCAGATCGACCGTGTCCCACCACGGGACGGTGGTGATCAGGTGCCGGGCCACCGGCAGCAGGCCGGATGAGCAGCGGGCGACGTGCCGGCGCAGGTAGTCCACCGCGAAGTAGTGGTGCTCACGCTCCGGGAGCTCCCAGCAGCGCAGCGCGAGCGCCGTGCAGTCGGCCTCCGACGGCCGGGGCGTGTCCTTGGTCACTGCCTTCGACAGCTCGCGGCGCAGCGGGGTGGGGATGCCGAGGAAGGGCGCGGCGTCCTTCATGTAGCCGGTCATGGCCCGGGCCCGCACGGGGTCGGCCGCTGCCGCGTACGTCCCGGTCAGCCGCTCCAGGAGGGTGTCCGCGAGGGCGCTGCGGGGCACGCTGGGAGGTCGCCGGTCGTTCGACAGCATGAGGCCCAGATTACGGCGCGCTGCCGCATACGTCGGCTAGTCTCCCGGGATGTCCCTCCTCCTCGCGCCGTCGACCCGGCTGTCGCTGCTCGTCGTGCTGCTGCTGGCGGCGGGCGTGTGCGTGCTGCTGTACGAGCCCCAGCGTGTGCTGTCGGAGGGCTGGCCCCCGGGGCTGCCGGTGGGCACGGCGGTGGCGCTGTTCGCCGCCGGGTACGGGGTGTGCGCGGCGGCGTTCGTGCCCCGCCCCCTGCTCAACCTGGCCGCGGGAGCCGTCTTCGGCACCCAGTTCGGCCTCTTCGCGGCGGTCGGCGGCACCGTGCTCGGCGCCGGGATCGCCTTCGGCCTGGGCCGTGTCATGGGCCAGGAGGCGCTGCGCCCGTACCTGCGCGGCCGCTGGCTCCAGGCGGCCGACGGCCAGCTCAGCCGGCACGGGTTCCGCTCGATGCTCGCCGTCCGGCTCTTCCCCGGGGTGCCGTTCGTGGTGGCCAACTACTGCGCGGCGGTGTCCCGCTGCGGGTGGCTGCCGTTCCTGTGCGCCACGGCGCTGGGGGTCGTCCCCAACACCACGGCGTACGTGATCGCGGGGGCCAGCGCCTCCTCCCCCGGCTCGCCCGCGTTCCTCGTCTCCTTCGGCTTCATCGTGGTCTCCGTCGTGGCCGCCGCAGTGGTCGCGTGGCGCAAGCGGCACCGTCTGGCACCGGCCCGGATCCCCGCGGCGGCGTGCGAAGTGGCGCCCCAGCACCCCCCTGTGGTCACCGGCGCCTCGCACGGGCCCTAGCATCGGACCCGAACTGCCCGACGATCACAAGGACGAGCGCACCCCGACATGAGCTGGTTCGAATCCCTAATCCTCGGTCTCGTCCAGGGGCTTACGGAGTTCCTCCCGATCTCCTCCAGCGCGCACCTGCGGCTGACCGCGGCGTTCGCCGGCTGGCACGATCCGGGAGCGGCCTTCACCGCCATCACGCAGATCGGCACCGAAGCCGCCGTACTGATCTACTTCCGCAAGGACATCGCGCGGATCATCTCCACCTGGTCCCGCTCGCTGTACACCAAGTCGCTGCGCTCCGAGCAGGACGCCAAGATGGGCTGGCTGGTCATCGTCGGCTCGATTCCGATCGGTGTCCTCGGCATCACCTTCAAGGACCAGATCGAGGGGCCGTTCCGCGACCTGCGCCTGATCGCCACCACGCTCATCGTGATGGGCATCGTGCTGGGCATCGCCGACCGGCTGGCGGCCCGCGACGAGGAGGGCGGCCGGCACCGTGCCATCCGCGAGCGCAAGACCCTCAGCGAACTGGGCGTCAAGGACGGCCTCATCTTCGGCCTCTGCCAGGCGATGGCCCTGATCCCGGGCGTCTCCCGCTCCGGCGCGACGATCTCTGGCGGTCTGCTGCTCGGCTTCACCCGTGAAGCGGCGGCCCGTTACTCATTCCTCCTCGCGATCCCGGCCGTGCTGGCCTCGGGTGCGTTCGAGTTGAAGGAGGTGGCGGAGAACCCGGGCCACATCTCGTGGGGTCCGACGATCTTCGCGACGGCCATCGCCTTCTTCGTCGGCTACGCGGTCATCGCATGGTTCATGAAGTTCATTTCCACCAAGAGCTTCATGCCCTTCGTGATCTACCGGATCCTGCTGGGCATCGCCCTGTTCGTGCTGGTGGGCACGGACGTGCTGAGCCCGCACGCCGGAGAGTCCGGCCAGTAGAGGGACTGCGCTCACCGCTTCGCATGAACCGGAGGCCGCCCGGGAACGTTCCCGGGCGGCCTCCGCGTCGTTGTGCCAGGAGAGACCTGAAGGCGAGAAACAGGGGGTGTCCCATGCGTCGAGTGGTTCTGGAGCGTTTTCCCGCCGGAAGTCCGCGGGGAAGCTGGCCCGCCGAGGAGTACGCGGCCCAGCGGATGCGCGAGGGCGTGCCGGCCGAGGTGGTGATGGATCTGGACAGCGACGCGTTCCTGGTCGTGGTCCGGCAGCGGGAGGCGTATTCCGGTCACTGAGTGGGCCGCGGGAAGATCCGGTCGGCGCACGCCCCTTGGCCTCGTGCCGCCGCAGCCCCACACTTGCCCGATGACGCAGCGTGTGGACCTCGCCACGGTCATGGACCGGCTGGCGATCGACGAGGTGGTCTCGGGGTACGCGGTGGCCGTCGACGACGGCGACTGGGCGGCCTACCGCGCCCTGTTCACCCCGTCCGGGCGGGCCGACTACAGCTCGGCGGGAGGGCTCGAGGGCCCCGCGGGGGAGGTCGCCGACTGGCTCGCGGAGACGATGAAGCTCTTCCCCGTACGTCAGCACCTGATCGTCAACCGGCTGATACGGCTGGAGGTCCTGGACGGCTCCCCGGGCGACCGGGCCGAGGTGCGGGCGGACTTCCTCAATCCGATGCGGCTCGCCGGGGACGAGTTCGACGGGACGGTCACCGCGCCCAACTTCGTCGCCGCCGGGCGCTACACCTTCGCGCTGGCGCGCACGTACGACGGCTGGCGGCTCACCCGCGTCGCCGTGCACGAGAAGTGGCGGCACCTCTCCGCCTGAGCCCGGCCGGGCGCGGTCGTCCGGCACTGCCACACTGGAAGCGGAGGCGCGCCATGGTCCCGATCCGGGCTGGGTGGTTCCCGCGGTGGCGTGCGCCGGCCGCCGTCGCCGCCGGGGCACTGCCTGCCCTCGCCTTCCCCGCGCCCGCGCTGTGGTGGTTCGCGTACGTGGCCCTCGTGCCCTGGATGCTGCTGCTGAGGTCGGCTCCCACCGGGCGGCGGGCCGTGCTGGAGGGCTGGCTCGGCGGGGCGGGCTTCATCGTGGCCGTCCACCACTGGCTGCTGCCGAGCCTGCACGTGTTCCTGGTACCGCTGGCCGCGCTGCTGGGCCTGCTCTGGATCCCCTGGGCCCTGCTGGTGCGGGAGTTGCTGGGCGGGATCCCGGCGGCGGGCCGGGCGGCGGCCGCGCTGGTCCTCGTACCGGCGGGGTGGCTGCTGTCGGAGGTGGTCCGGTCCTGGCAGGGGCTGGGCGGGCCGTGGGGGCTGCTGGGGGCCAGCCAGTGGCAGGTGCCGCCCGCGCTGCGGCTGGCCTCGGTGGGAGGGGTGTGGCTGGTGAGCCTCCTGGTGGTGGCGGTGAACAGCGCGCTGGTGCTGCTGATGGCGGCGCCCCGGGCCCGGGTCCCGGCGATGGCCGGGGTGACGGGATGTGCGGTGCTGACGGGGGCGGTGTGGCTGTGGGTACCGGGCCCCGAGCCGTCGGGACAGCTACGGGTGGCCGTCGTACAGCCGGGCGTGCTGCCGGACGGCCCCGACAGCGCGGAGCAGCGGTTCGCCGCCGGCGAGCGGCTCACCCGGGGCCTGGCCGGGCAGCCGGTCGACCTGGTGGTGTGGGGCGAGAGCAGCGTCGGCGGCGACCTCACCGCCCGCCCGGACCTGGCCGCGCGGCTGGCTTCGCTGTCCGTGCAGGTCGGGGCTCCGCTGCTGGTCAATGTGGACGCGCGCGGGGCGGACAGCCCCGGGATCCGCAAGAGCGCGGTGCTCGTGGGCCCGCAGGGCTCCACCGGGGACCGGTACGACAAGATGCGGCTGGTCCCCTTCGGCGAGTACGTACCTGCCCGGGCCCTGCTCGGCTGGGCCACCTCGGTCGGCAAGGCGGCCGGCGAGGACCGCGTACCGGGCGACACCCCGGTGGTGATGGACCTGCCCGCCCGGCCTGACGGCCTGCCGGGGGTCCGCCTCGGCCCGCTGGTCTGCTTCGAGTCGGCCTTCCCCGACATGAGCCGCCACCTGGCCCGCAAGGGGGCCGCCCTCCTCGTCGCCCAGTCAGCGACCTCCAGCTTCCAGGACAGCTGGGCCCCGGGACAGCACGCCTCGCTGGCCGCGCTGCGGGCGGCCGAGACCGGCCGCCCCATGGTGCACGCCACCCTGACGGGCGTCAGCGCGGTGCACGGCCCCTCCGGGGAGCGGATCGGCCCGGCCCTGCCGACCTCCGCGAGCACGGCGCGGGTGTACGAGGTCCCGCTCGCCCGCGGCACGACCCTCTACGTCCGCCACGGGGACTGGCCGGCGGCCGCGGCCCTCGCCGCGCTGGCGGCCTACTGCGCCGTGGAGGGCCTGCGCTCGCTCAGGAGGCCTGCCTCAGAACCGAGCTCACCACCCGCTCGCACAGCTCGTGGGTGAGCAG
Organism: Streptomyces sp. cmx-11-4; assembly: GCA_049998195.1. GTDB lineage: Bacteria > Actinomycetota > Actinomycetes > Streptomycetales > Streptomycetaceae > Streptomyces. Next base: position 36,367 of record JAEBET010000019.1, on the reverse strand, counting down.
CGCGTCGCGTGCGCTGAGCGTCTTGCCCGTCTCCACGGCTTCCAGGAAGGCGTCCACCACCTGCTCGATGCCGCGCTGGCGGGCGACAGAGACCCAGTCCCCGCGCCGCCGCACGGTCGGCTGGCCCTTGTGGTCGATGACCTCCGCGAGGTTGACGACCTGCCGCTTGGTGTCCTGCCCGGAGACCTCGAGGATCTCCTCGGTGGAACCGGACAGCCGGTTCATGATGCCGAGCGCGGTGAAGCCTTCTCCTGACATCTGGAGCACCACCTGGTGCATGAGCCCCTCGCGCACCACGGCCCGGACGTCGATGTGGTCGGCCTCGCCCGGCAGCAGGAAGCGCAGGGTGTCGACGACGTGGATGAAGTCGTCCAGCACCAGCGTGCGGGGGTCCTCGGGCAGGCCGACGCGGTTCTTCTGCATGACGATCAGGTCGCGGGGGTGGTCCGCGCACTGCGTGTAGCCGGGCGCGTGGCGGCGGTTGAAGCCGACGGCGAGGGAGACCCCGCGCTCCTCGGCCAGTTCCACCAGCCGCACCGAGTCCTCGAGCGCGTAGGCGAGCGGCTTGTCCACGTACGTCGGCACGCCGGCCTCCAGCAGCCGGGTGACGATCTCGGGGTGGGAGACGGTCGGGGCGTGGACGAACGCCGCGTCGAGCCCTTCGGCGAGCAGCGAGTCGAGATCCGCGTGCAGCCGGCCGGCCGGAAGGTGGTGGATCGCGCCGACCCGCTCCAGCGTGGCCGGCGTACGGGTCTGCAGGTGCAGCTCGACTTCCGGGCGGGTGGTGAGCACGGGCAGGTACGCCTTCTGCGCGATGTCGCCGAGTCCGATGCAGCCGACCTTCACCGGGAGCCTCCTGGTTCGTTCCTTCTGGGACGCTCGCAGCATAATCCCTGGTGGTGGGGGGCTTGTTCGCTGAGGATGTCGGTCATGACCACCACGACTTCCGGATCACATCGCGACGAGCCCTCCACCACCGCCGACGAGCGGGGCATGCTGGACGGCTGGCTCGACTACCACCGCGCCACCCTTGCCTGGAAGTGCGAGGGGCTCGCCGACGAGCAGCTGCGGCGCACGCCGCTCGCGCCGTCCGAGCTGAGCCTGATGGGCCTCGTGCGGCACATGGCCGAGGTGGAGCGGTACTGGTTCCGGGAGATCCTGCTCGGCGAGGACCTGCCCGAGCTGTACTCCACGAACGAGGACGTGGACGGCGACTTCCACTTCGGCGACGACGCCACCTGGGCCGAGGCCGAGCAGGTGTGGCAGACCGAGGTCGAGCTGGCGCGCCAGGCCGCCGCGGGCCGTTCGCTGGACCTGGTGTCGGATGCCGACAGCCACCACCGCGGTGAGGTGTTCAGCCTGCGGTGGGTCTACACCCACATGATCGAGGAGTACGCGCGGCACAACGGCCACGCGGACCTGCTGCGCGAGCAGATCGACGGCGCAACCGGCGACTAGCCGTCACCCGTGCGGGGTGAATATGGGCTGCGGGTTTTCACAACGTGGTCTTCACGGAGCAGAGTTGCGCGGGTGCATCCAACCCGAACCACGACGAAGCTGCTGCTCGGAGTCGCCTGTGCCGTCTCGGCCGTCTCCGGCTGCGTGAACGTGAGTCCCGGCCCCGCCGCCGGGCAGCCGGCGGGGGCCCCTGCCGCCGGGCTGCCGCCGCACCACGAGCCGCGCGGCGGGCCGGGGGCCGCCCCCGTGGTGGTCCAGGCGCCCGCGCTGGAGGCGCTGACGGCGGTCCCGGAGCAGCCTGCGCGGCCCGCGGCCTCCTCCCCCGCCCGCCGGTCCGCCGAGCGCACCCCTCAGGGCGCCTCCGGCGGCGCCGTGCAGGCACCGCCGCCGGTCCCGGACATCCCGGAGCCGCGCAGGCCCGCCGAAGAGGCCTCGGGCCGTGCGGGCGGCGGCCGCCCCCACGAGCCCCGTTCCGATCCCAGGAAGGAGCGGGAGCTGATGAAGGAGCTGCCGGTCCGGCCCGCGGACGTGTGCGCGCTGGGCCGCCGGCACGGACGGTGGCAGCCGGACAGCCCGGAGGCCCGCATCTGCGCGGGCGTCCAGGGGGACTGATCCGAACGGACCGGCTGATCCGAACGGACCGACGGACGACGTCAGGGTGACTGCTCCGGGAACGGCCGGGACCCGGTGCCCGGTTCCGCGGCGAGCCGCCGCTCCAGCCGGGCGATGGCGGTCCGTACGCCGTTCCCGTACCCGTCGTCGGACAGTGCGCCGGTGGCGGCGCGGGCCCGCGCCAGGTGGATCCGGGCCGCTTCCGGCCGCTGGAGCTTCACGTAGTCGGCGGCCAGGCTGAGGTGCAGGGACGGGTAGAACACCCGCATCGCCGGCTCCTGCTCCCGGGAGGCGGGCGGCCCGTCCCGCAGCGCCTCGGCGGCGGCCAGGGCCTTCAGGTCCCAGGCCAGCTCGTCGGCGGGGTCGTCCTGGGCGTCGGCCATGTAGTGGGCGAGGGTGCACCGGTGGAGACAGTCGCCCTCCTCGCCGATCTCGGACCAGATCGCACCGAGCCGGTTCCGGGCCTCCTCGCGGTCTCCGGCGTGCAGCAGGATGACCGCTTGGCCGATCTTGGTCATGACGGCGTCCTCCGACGCCTCCTGCTGCTCCGTCACCGCGGCCTCCGGCTCGTCCTGCCAGACCTGCTCCGGTCTGCTCGTCAAGAAGCTAGCCGGAGGCACCGGCAATGGCGCCGAGGCGCGGTGTGCCGTCAGCCCAGGTCCGGAATCCGCCAGTCGATCGGCTCATGCCCCTGCGCGGCGATGGCCTCGTTGATCTGGGTGAAGGGCCGGGAGCCGAAGAACTTCTTGGCCGAGAGCGGTGAGGGGTGGGCGCCCTTGACGATCACGTGCCGCTCCTCGTCGATGAGCGGGATCTTCTTCTGGGCGTAGGCGCCCCAGAGCACGAACACGGCCGGATCGGGGCGCTCGGACACCGCGCGGATCACCGCGTCGGTGAACTTCTCCCAGCCCTTGCCCTTGTGCGAGTTGGGCTCGGCCTCACGGACGGTGAGCACCGCGTTGAGCAGCAGGACGCCCTGGCGGGCCCACGGCATGAGGTAGCCGTTGTCCGGGACCGGGAGGCCGAGCTCCTCCTTCATCTCCTTGTAGATGTTGCGCAGCGAGGGCGGGGTCTTGACCCCGGGCCGCACGGAGAAGCACAGGCCGTGGCCCTGGCCGGCGCCGTGGTACGGGTCCTGGCCGAGGACCAGCACCTTCACCTGGTCGAAGGGGGTGGCCTCCAGGGCCGCGAAGACCTGCTCGCGGGGCGGGTAGACCGGCCCGTTCGCCCGCTCCTTCTCGACGAACTCGGCGAGTTCCCTGAAGTAGGGCTGGTCCAGCTCCCCGCCGAGAACGGGGAGCCAGGACTCGGGCAGCATCTGGGTCACGGCGACAACCTCCGGTACAAGTTCGTGCAACTGCTCCTGAACCTACCGGGGGCCACTGACAACGCCTCGGCCGCCCGTGTCGCCGCCACCGCTACCAGCTGGTCTTGCGGTAGAACTCCCACATCTGCATCGCGGTCTGCGGGTCCAGCGCCCGCTCGGCGCCCGCGATGTCGTCCCGCGCGGCGACGTAGAGCTTGCCCTGCCACAGGGGGAGCAGGCGGACGTCCTCGGCGAAGATCTGCTGGGCCCGCTCGAACTCTTGCACGCCGGCCGACCGGTCGCCCTCGCGGCGGGTCTTGGGCAGCAGGTCGGTCAGGATCTCGTTGGGCAGGTACGGGGTGCCGACCGCGTTCTCCTGGCCGACGAACGGCGCGATGAAGTTGTCCGGGTCCGGGAAGTCGGGGAACCAGCCTCGGCCGAAGACGGGGTACTCCTGGCCCTTGTAGCCCTCCTGGAAGGTCTTCCAGGGCTGGCTGCGCAGGGTGATCTTGAAGAGGCCGCTCTCGTCCAGCTGGCGCTTGATCTCGGTGAACTCCTCGGCGGTGGAGGAGCCGTACCGGTCGGTGGTGTACCAGAAGGTCAGCTCGACCGGCTGGTTGATCCCGGCCGCCTTGAGGATCTTCTTGGCCTCGTCGATGTCCGCGTGCCCGTACTTGTCGTAGAAGGGCGTCTTGTGGCCGACGACACCCTTGGGAACCATCGAGTACAGCGGCTCGGCGGTGCCCTGGTAGACCTTGGAGACGAGCGCCCCGCGGTCGATGACCTGGGCGATGGCCTGGCGGACCGGGAGCTTGGCGACCGACGGGTCCTTCGGGTTGAACACCAGGTAGCGGATCTCGGCGCCGACGTTGGCGACGACCTGGACGCCCTGCGCGGCACCGTCGGGGCCCTGGAGCGCCCTGATCTCGGAGGCCGCGAGGCCTCGGTAGATCGCGTCGATCTCCTTGGCCTTGAGGGAGGAGACCATCTTCGCCGAGTCCGTGTAGTAGCGGATGGTCACGGCGTTGTTGCGGCGGTTGGCGAAGCCCGAGTAGCTCCCGTTGCGGCCGAGGACGGCTTCGTTGCCCTCCTTGTACGAGTCGAGCACGTACGGGCCGGATCCGGTGACCTTGCCGTCCTCCCGCACCTTGTCGGCCGGGTAGTCCTTGGGCGCGACCAGCGAGGCGGCCGGCGAGCCGAGGACGAAGGGGAAGGTGGCGTCGGGGGTCTTCAGGTGGAAGACGACGGTCAGCGCGTCCGGCGCCTCGATCTTGTCGAGGGAGCCGAAGAGGTCCTTGGGGCCGACCTTGGAGCCGATGGTCCGGATCCGGTCCAGGGAGTGCTTGACGGCCTTGGCGTCGAGGGGCTCCCCGTTGGAGAACTTCAGGTTCTTGCGCAGGGTGCACCGGTAGGACTCGTTCTGCGCGTCCGTGAACTCGCAGCTCTGGGCGGCGTCCGGCTGGGGCTTGGTGGAGCCCGCGGGGAAGGCCAGCAGGGTCTGGTAGACGTTCCGGTACAGCTCCCAGGAGCCGTCCCATGCCGCTGCGGGGTCGAGGGTGCTGGGCGCGCTCGTGGTGCCGACGACGATCGGCTTCGTGTCGGCGGCACTGTCGTCCGAAAGCAGGCCGCAACCGGCGAGCAGGGATATGGACGCAAGGGCCGCAGTGATCTGCAGGCATCTGGTCCGGTTGAACACGTGCACGCTCCTCGATCAGCCAGGGGTGCGGCAGACCCTACCGCAGTGCCCCACGAATCCAATGGGCAGGTTTCGTGGGGCACTTGACCGGTTCCGTGCACATTAGGTACGCATTTGCCTCCCTTTCGAGGGCATGTGCGTCCGATTATCGGTCAGTGCACTCCGGCATTGAGGAACATACCTCCGTCAACGACCAGAGTTTGCCCTGTGATCCATTCCGCTTGTGCAGATGTAAGAAATGCTGCCGCGCCCCCGATGTCCTGCGGCATCCCGAGCCGGCCGAGCGGATAGGCGGCCGCGGCCTCCTGCTCCCGGCCCTCGTAGAGCGCCTGAGCGAACTGGGTCTTGACCACCGCCGGGGCGATCGCGTTGACCCGGACCCCGGGCGCCATCTCGTGCGCGAGCTGGAGGGTGAGGTTGACCATGGCGGCCTTGCTCATCCCGTACGCGCCGATGAAGGGCGAGGCGGAGATTCCGGCGATCGAGGCGATGTTCACGATCGCCCCGCCGTTCTCCTTCTGCCAGGCGTGCCAGGTCCGCTGCGCGAAGCCGAGCGCCGAGATCACGTTCGTCTCGAAGACCTTGCGCGCGACCCCGAGGTCCAGGTCCGCGATGGGGCCGAAGACCGGATTGGTGCCGGCGTTGTTGACCAGGGAGTCGACCCGGCCGAAGGCCTCCATGGTCCGCTCGACGGCGAGGGCCTGGTGGGCCTCGTCGTGCGCCTTGCCCGGCACCCCGATCACCCGGTCGGCGCCGAGGCGCTCCACAGCCTCCTTGAGGGCGTCCTCGTTGCGCCCGGTGATGCACAGCCGGTCGCCGCGGGCGACCAGCGCCTCGGCGATGCCGTAGCCGATGCCCCGGCTCGCTCCGGTGATCAGCGCGACCTTGCCGCTGTCGTTGCCGTTGTACGTCGTCATGGCGTACGCCCTGCCTCTCGTGAGCTCGTCAGTTGAGCGGGCCGCCGGCCACGTACATGACCTGGCCGGAGACGAAGCCGGCGGCCTCGCCCGTGAAGAAGGCGATGGCGTTGGCGATGTCGTCGGGGCGGCCGACGCGCTGGACGGGGATCTGGGTGGCGGCCGCCGCCTGGAAGTCCTCGAAGCCCATGCCGACGCGTGCGGCCGTCTGGGCGGTCATCTCGGTGACGATGAAGCCGGGGGCGACGGCGTTGGCGGTGACGCCGAACTTGCCGAGCTCGATGGCCAGGGTCTTGGTGAAGCCCTGCAGACCGGCCTTGGCCGCGGAGTAGTTGACCTGGCCGCGGTTGCCGAGCGCCGAGCTGCTGGAGAGGTTCACGATGCGGCCGAACTTGGCCTCCACCATGTACTTCTGGCAGGCCTTCGACATCAGGAAGGCGCCGCGCAGGTGCACGTTCATGACCGTGTCCCAGTCGGTCTCGCTCATCTTGAAGAGCAGGTTGTCGCGCAGCACGCCCGCGTTGTTGACCAGGACGGTCGGGGCGCCGAGCTCGCTCGCGACGCGCGCGACGGCCGCCTCCACCTGCGCTCCGTCGGAGACGTCGCAGCCGACCGCGAGGGCCTTGCCGCCGGCCGCCGTGATCGCCTCCACGGTGTCCTTGCAGGCGGCCTCGTCGAGGTCGAGTACGGCGACGGCCCGGCCCTCGGCGGCCAGGCGTACGGCGGTGGCCGCGCCGATGCCCCGGGCCGCCCCGGTCACGATCGCGACGCGCTGCTCGGTGGTGGACATGCTGGATCTCCTCGCCCTTGAGAAACGGCCGCCCAGAGGTGAGCAACCGCTTAGTAGCTTCAGCTGAGGAGACGCTAGGAGCCCTGGCACCCGGTGTCAACGCCCACCAGGCCCAGCCGAATCCAGCCCCGCCACCGTTCAGGGCGGCGGGAGCCCACTACAGCCCCACCGCCGTTCAGGACGGCGGGAGCCCACTCCAGCCCCGCCACCGTTCAAGGCGGCGGGAGCCCACTCCAGCCCCGCCACCGTTCAAGGCGGCGGGGGCCCACTCCCAGCCCCGCCGGCGTTTGAGGCGCGGGGGCCCGGGGGCGGAGCCCCCGCAGCGGCGCGGCACCCGGCCCCGGCGGGAACTCCCGGTCAGCGGACCAGCAGGTCCAGCAGCCGCTCGACCTCGGCGGCAGGATCGGCCGTCAGGCCGGTGTGCACCGGCCCCGGCTGCACCACCGTGCTGCGCGGAGCGATCAGCCAGCGGAAGCGACGACCGGCGTCGTCACCCGCCGCCTGCCCCGCCGCGGCGCCGCCACCGCACACCCCCTCGACCCCGCGCAGCGCGGCCCGCACCCCGGCCACATCCGCCTGCGGATCCAGCGCGAGGAGCTTCGCCTCGTCGAGGTGGATGCGCGCGGCGACATAGGAATGCGCCCGGCAGTAGACGATCACACCGGCGTTGAAACACTCCCCGCGTTCCATCCGGGGCACCACACGCACCAGCGCGTACTCGAAAACGTCCCGCTTGATCACTCGCTGTCGCTCTTCTTCCGGTGGGGCTGAGGGGCGAGGCGCTCGGCGAGCCAGCCGGGCGGCCCGGACCGCGGCCTCACCTCTGCCTGCGTCGAGATCCTCTCGTGGATCGTGGCCGCGCGCGGCAGCAGCGCCTCCACATAGGCGCGGCGCAGCGCGTCGGTGGAATCGAAGCCGGGCTCGTCCACCAGCCACTCGTCGGGCACGTCGGCCGCGACCTCGGTGAGCAGCTCCTCGGTGACCAGCGGCGCGAGAGCGGCCGCGGCAGCCGCGATGTCCGGGCCCACGGGGGCCAGGACGTGGTCGGAGGCGTTGTAGGGCTTGGCGGCGGCGGCCTGGGCGGTGGGCCAGTTGTGGTGCCAGATCATGGTGGCGCCGTGGTCGATGAGCCACGGCTCCCCGTGCCAGACCAGCATGTTCGGGTTGCGCCAGGACCGGTCGACGTTGTTGATCAGGGCGTCGAACCAGACCACGCGCCCCGCCTCGACCGGGTCCACCTGGTAGGCGAGCGGGTCGAAGCCGATCGACCCGGGCAGGTAGTCCATGCCGAGGTTCAGCCCGCCGCTGGCCTTGAGCAGCTCCTGCACCTCCTGGTCGGGCTCGCCGAGCCCGATGACGGGGTCGAGCTGCATCTGCACCAGCCGCGGGACCCGCAGGCCCAGCCGCTGGGCCAGCCGGCCGCAGATGACCTCGGCGACCAGGGTCTTGCGCCCCTGGCCGGCTCCGGTGAATTTCATGACGTAGGTCCCGAGGTCGTCGGCCTCGACGATTCCCGGGAGCGAGCCGCCCTCACGCAGGGGCGTGACGTAACGGGTCGCGATCACTTCGGACAGCATCCGCCCAGGTTACGGGGGTCAGGGCGCGGGAGCCCACTGCGTGAGGAGGGCTTCGGCGGTGGTGATGGTCGCGACCAGCGCGAGGGAGTTGCGGATCACCTCGGCGGTGCAGGAGGCGGGCACCCCGGCAATGGCGTCGGCCGGGACCACGACCTGGTAGCCGCGGTTCACGGCGTCGAAGACGGTGTTCGGGATCGCGATGTTGGAGGAGACCCCGGTGACGACGAGGGTGCGGACGCCGAGGTTGCGCAGCAGGGCGTCCAGGTCGGTTCCGGCCATCGGGGAGAGCCCGTGCAGACGGCGGACCACCAGGTCCTGCTCGGCCACGGCGAGCGGGGCGGCGAGCCGTACCGCCTTGGTCCCGGAGATCTGGCGCACGGGCAGCTTCCCGGCGGCCCGGAACAGCCGCGCGTTGGTGTTGGCCCCGCGCCCGTCCGGCCGCCGCTCGGCGACGGCGTGCAGCACCTGGATGCCGGCCCCGCGCGCGGCGTCGGCCAGCGCGGCCACCCGCTCCAGCATCCCGGAGTCCCGGGCCTCCTTCGCGAGCTCGGGCAGCGCGCTCTCCTCGCCGACGACGCCGTTCTGGCACTCGACGGTGAGCAGCGCGGTGGTGGCGGGATCGAGATCCGGCATGGCTCCCCCTGGCGTATCGGCCGACGAGCCCGCATGATTCCTGACACACAGTCAGATGTGAAGGGGTGCGGGACGGATGGACGAGACACGCCCGGAAAGGACACAGCGGCGGGGCCGCCGGATCATGATGACCGGCGAGGAGGTGGACGCCTTCCTCCGCGAGCAGCGCACCTGCCGCGTGGCCACGGTCTCCCCGGACGGCCGCCCGCACGTGGGCGCCCTGTGGTTCGCCTGGGACGGCAGCTCCCTGTGGCTGTACTCGATCACCCGCAGCCGGCGCTGGTCCGACCTGCGCAAGGACCCGCGCATCTCGGTGGTCGTGGACTCCGGAGAGGCGTACGACGAACTGCGCGGCGTGGAACTGTCCGGCAGCGCCGTCTTCGTGGGCGAGGCCCCGCGCACCGGTGAACCCTGCCCGGAGCTGGCGGAGGCCGAGCGGATCTTCCCGGTCAAGAACTTCGGCCTCGAGGAGATGCCGCACGACGGACGCCACGCCTGGATCCGCCTGACCCCGGAGTCGATCGTCTCCTGGGACTTCCGCAAGCTCTAGCCGCGGCCGCACTAGTACGGCTGGGCGGCGGCCTGCTTCAGTGCCTCGACCGCGGCGCGGATGGAGGGGCGCCGGTCGGCGTCCGCACGCCAGACGGCGTACACGTGCCGGCGTACGGAGTCGCAGACCGGCAGCAGCCGCACCCCGGCCGGCGTCGGGCCGCGGCCCAGCTTCGGCGCCACGCACACCCCGAGCCCGGCCTCCACGAAGGCCAGCTGGGTGTGGTGCTCCTCGGCGATGTGGGCGATGCGCGGCTCGACTCCCGTGCCGCGGAGGGTGAAGACCAGCCACTCGTGGCAGAACTGCCCCTCGTTCCAGGAGATCCAGTCGTCGTCGGCGAACTCGGCGAGGGAGATCTCCGTCCGGTCGGCCAGCCGGTGGCCGGCCGGGACCGCGATGTCGACAGAGTCGTCGAGCAGGTGCGTCCGGGTGAGTTCGGCGGGCACCGGCATCCGCTTGTTGTGCCAGTCGATGGCCAGCGCCAGGTCGAGGTCCCCGCGCACGACGGCGGCCATGCTCTCCTCGGGCTCCTGCTCGCGGACCAGCACCCGCAGGTCGGGGTGGCCCTCGCGCAGGGCGGACAGGGCCCGGGGCAGCAGGCCGCGCATGGCGGTCGGGAACGCCCCGATGCGCAGCTCGCCGACCGCGCAGCCCCGCTGGGCCTCCACGTCGGCCTGGGCGAGCTCCACCTGCGAGATGATCCGGGCGGCGTGATCGGCGAGCAGCCGCCCGGCGTCGGTGAGCCGGACCCCGCGCCCGTTCCTGGCCAGCAGGGGCTGGCCGACCTCGCGCTCGAGCTTGGCCATCTGCTGGGAGACCGCGGAGGTCGTGACGTGGAGTCCGTCGGCCGCGCCGCTGACCGAGCCGTGGCGGGCGAGGGCGTCGAGGGTGCGCAGGCGCTCCAGGTTCAACATGTAAGCAATGCTACGCCGTCGCGCCGAGAAACTCTCGCTTGTCCTACGAAGTTGAGACGAGCACAGTAAGGGCCATGAGCGCACCCACCACCCCCCGCCCCGCCCTCCCCACGACCTCCCCGCCCGCCACATCGGGCACCCCGGGCACCCCGGGCACCGTGGGCACCGTGGGCACCCGACGGGGCGTCCTCCTGGACTGGCGCGTCCGCTTCGCGATCCTGTCGGTCGTCTGGGGCTTCAGCTTCCTGCTGATCAAGGTGGGCACGGAGGCGTACGCGCCGTTCCAAGTGGCCCTGGGCCGGGTCCTGTTCGGTGCGCTCGCCCTCGGCTCCGTGCTGCTGGTCCGCCGCGAGCCGCTGCCGCGGGGGCTGCGCACCTGGGGTCACCTCGGCGTGGCGGCGCTGCTGCTCAACACCGTTCCGTTCTCGCTCTTCGCCTACGCGGAACTGAGCATCCCGTCCAGCCTGGCCGGCATCTGCAACGCCACCTCCCCGCTGTGGGGGATGGCCCTGTCCCTGGTCGCGCTGTCCGAGGACCGCCCGACGCGCCGTCGCGTGGCGGGGCTGGGCCTGGGCTTCCTCGGCGTCCTGACCGTCCTCGGCGCCTGGCAGGGCTTCTCCGGAGTCGATGCCAAGGGCACCGCGTTCGCCCTGCTGGCCTCGCTCTGCTACCCCATCGGCTGGATCTACGTCCGCCGCACGCTGGCCGGGACCCCGGGCTCCCCGGTGGCCCTGACCGGCGGCCAGCTGTTGGTCTCCACGCTCCAGCTCGCCCTGGTCAGCGCCCTGTTCACGTCGGCCCCGACGACGTTCCCGATGTGGCCGACCCTGTCGGTGATCGCCCTGGGCGCGCTCGGCACGGGCATGGCGCTCCAGATGCAGTACGGCCTGGTATCGGAGATCGGCCCGACCACGGCCCAGATGGTCACGTACTTCATCCCGGTCATCGCCACCACGGCGGGCGTCGTGGTCCTCGGCGAACAGCTCCACTGGAACACCCCGGTAGGCGCCGCGATCGTCCTGGCCGGCGCCGCCCTCACCCAGACGCGACCCGGGGTCCGAAAGCACCCCCGCCGGCCCTCCAGGCACGGGGCCCTGGACTCCAGCCCCGCCTGCGTTTGAGGCACCGGGTCCGGGGCGGAGCCCCGGGACACCGCGGGGCGGCGGCCCGCGGTCAGACGTACCTGACCCCCGCCGCCCCCGGCCGGACGGCGGCGGCCACGGCGTCCGCCAGGCCCGGCACGTCCGCGACCGCCACCTGCGACACCGTCAGCCGCACGCCCGGCTCCGACTCGACCCGGAACCGGGCTCCGGCCGTCACCGCCCAGCCCGCGGCCAGCAGCCGCGTCACCACGCCCGTCTCATCGGCGACGGGCACCCACACGTTCATCCCGGTCCGCCCGTGCGCCCGTACGCCCCGCTCGCTCAGAGCCGCGACCAGCGCGTCCCGCCGCTCCCCGTACGAGCGGGCCACCGCGGCCCGGTCCACCGCGCCCGAGGTCCACAGCTCCACCACCGCGTACTGCAGCAGCCGGCTCACCCACCCGGGGCCCAGCCGCTGCCTCCCCCGGACCCGGTCCAGCGTCACCGCGTCCCCCGTCAGCACCGCCAGCCGCAGGTCCGGCCCGTACGCCTTCGCCGTCGACCGGACCAGCACCCAGTGCCGGGTGACCCCGCCCAGCGAATGCAGGGGCAGGTCTACGATCGCGTGCCCGTGGTCGTCGTCGATCACCAGCACCCCGGGGTGGCCCGCCAGCAGGGCCCGCAGCTCCCCGGCCCGCTCCGCACTGACCGCGGCCCCGGTGGGGTTCTGCGCCCGTGAGGTCACCACCAGCGCCCGGGCCCCGGCCTCCAGCGCCCGCGCCACCGCGTCGACCCGCGGCCCCTCGTCGTCCACGGCCACCGGCAGCACCCGCAGCCCGAGCGCCGGGACCAGGTCCAGCACGCTCCCCCAGCCCGGGTCCTCGACCGCGACCGCGTCCCCGGGGCGCAGGTGCGCGGCCAGCACCCGTTCGATCCCGTCCAGGGCGCCCGAGGTCAGCGCGACCGGCCCGGCCGGGACCCCGTCCGCGTCGAGGTAGGCCCGGGCCAGCCGCGCCAGTTCCGGGTCGACGGGGTCCTGCCCGTAGAGGGTCGGTGCCTGCGCGTACCGCCGGGCGGCCGCCGCCAGCGCCCCGTCCAGCGACGGCAGCAGCGCCACGTCCGGGTTGCCGGCCGTGATGTCCCGCACCCCCGCCGGCACCGCCATCCGCAGGGCGTCCCGCGGCGCGCTTGCGGGGCGGGCGCGCACCCGGCTGCCGCGCCGCCCGTCGGTCTCGATGACCCCGCGCTCGCGCAGCGTCCGGTACGCGGCCGCCACGGTGTTGGGGTTCACCCCCAGCTCGGCCGCGAGCTCCCGCATCGGCGGCAACAGCGCCCCCGGGGCGAGCGCGCCCGATCCCACACCCGCTTCGACGCTGGCCGCGATATCCGATGCGCGGCGCCCGGCAATCCGATAGTCTCCTAGCACAAACCACATTATGCACTAGTACAACGGAGATCGCATCATGACCGCCACGCCCGCCACGGAAGCGCCCGCGTCCTGCGGGCCGACCACCTCGCCCGGCGCGTACGAGCCCACCGACCGCACGGTGCCGACCCGCTCCCGCGACCGGGCGCGCTACGACCGCGAGACGGTGCACTCGATACTCGATCAGGCCTACATCTGCCATCTCGGCTTCGTCCGCGACGGCGCCCCGGTGGTGCTGCCGACCCTCTTCGGCCGGGTCGGCGAGGCGCTCTACATCCACGGCTCCACGGGGTCGCGCCCGCTGCGCGCGGCCGGCAAGGCCGACCCGGGCCTGCCGGTCTGCGTGACGGTGACGCACGTCGACGGCCTGGTGCTGGCCCGCTCGGCGTTCCACCACTCGCTGAACTACCGCTCGGTGGTCGTGCACGGCACGGCCTACCAGGTCACCGACGAGGAGGAGTGCCGGATGGCGCTGGACGCCCTCGTCGACCACGTGGTCCCGGGCCGCTCCGCCGACTCCCGGCCGGCCAACGCCAAGGAGCTCGCCGCCACCGCGGTGATCCGCCTGGACCTGACCGAGGTGTCCGCGAAGATCCGTACCGGCGGGCCGAACGACGACGCCGAGGACATGGGGCTGCCCTACTGGGCGGGCGTGGTCCCGGTCGCTCCGGCGTACGGGGCGCCGGTCCCGGCGGCCGACCTGGCCCCCGGGACCGCCACTCCGGACTACCTCGCGGCGCTCTGACCCGACGCTTCGGGGGCGCGGACGGGCCGCACCGCCGGCCCGTCCGCCGATCCGTCGACGGGCCCGTTCACAGCCCCGTCCGCCGGCCGTCGCGCCTCGGCCGCGATCAGCGCGCCCACGGCCGCCAGCAGCAGTGCGGTGCCCAGCACCACGGCGCCGGTCAGCCGCTCCCCGAGCAGCAGTACGGCGATCACGGCCGCGCTGACCGGCTCGATCAGCATGATCACGGACACGGTGGCGGCCCGCACGGCGGCCGCTCCGGTGAAGTAGAGCGCGTACGCCAAGGCCGTCGGCACGATGGCGACGTACACCAGCAGCCAGAGCACCCGCCCCAGTTCGGCGGTGTGCGGCAGCAGCCCCTCCGCCGCGGCGAGCGGCAGCAGGCACACCGTGCCCACCGCGACCGACCACGCGGTGGTCACCAGCGGATCCCCGCCCGCCCCCCGCCGCCCGAGCCAGCGGGCCCGCAGGGTCATCCCCGCGTACCCGGCGGCCGACAGCAGCGCCCAGCCGACGCCGAGCGGGCGCACCTCGCCGCCCCCGCTGCCCAGCACCAGGACGGCGAGCCCGGCGAGCGCCCCGGCGACGGCGACCGCGCCGCCCCTGCCGAGCCGCTCGCCCATCCAGTACCGCGCCCCGAGCGCGATCAGCACGGGCCCGGCGCCGAGCGTGACGACGGTGCCGACCGCGAGGCCGGTCTCGCGCACGGCGGCGAAGTAGGCGGCCTGGAACAGGGTGAACAGCAGTCCCGTCGCGATCAGCGAGCCGGCCGAGGGCCGCACCCGCGCGGCCCCGGAGCGGAGCCGCAGGCGCGGTCGGCGTACGGCGAGCACCCCGAGCAGCACCACGAGCCCGCCCGCGCACCGCCAGAACGACAGGGCGAGCGGACCGAGGTCACTGGCGAGGAAGAGGAGGGAGGCGGCCGCCCCGGCGGTGCCCCAGGCGGCTCCGGCGACGACGAGGTACAGCAGACTGCGCCCGGCAGCGGGCGTTTGGTTCGACACGTGGTTCTCCGCGCATGCGTGAAGGATGAGAAGAGCAGGTCATCGCTTCGCGGGCAGCGCTCACCTGCCCGGGAACTCCCCGGGCAGGGGTACTCGTTCGAGGAGGTGCCGCCCGCGCTAGGCGGAGGCGGGAGGGGGAAGCACGGTCGAAGGCATGAGCGCCACCCTAGGCCCTGGTCGTCTCGCGGTCCACCACGGCCGGACCGGCCCCGGTCGGGACCGGGGCCAGGGCGGGAGCCGGCCGCGAGGACTGCGCGATGAACGCGCCGCCCAGCACCAGCCCGCCGCCGACGATCTGCCAGGTGGAGAGGTGCTCGCCGAGCAGGATCCAGGCCAGCACAGTGGCGACGACCGCCTCCAGGAAGGCCACCACGCCCGCGACCTGCGGCGAGAGCCTGCGTACGGAGACCACGCCGGTCAGGTACGCGAAGACGGTCGCGATCAGCACCACCCAGCCGAGCAGCACCGGCGCGGGGACCATCATGTCGCCCAAGGCGGCCTCCCCGCCCAGCACCTGCCAGTCCATCTCCCACGGCCGGGCGATCACCGTCATCACCAAAGTGCCGATGAGCATGCCGTACGCGATCACCCCGAGCGGGTCGGGAGCGTCCTCCTTGTCCGCGCCCTGGTCGGCGAAGACGAAGTAGAAGGCCTGGCACAAGGCCGCGCAGAGGCCGAAGAGCACGCCGAGCGCGTCGAGCCGCAGTCCGGCCCAGATCTCGACCACGCAGGCCAGCCCCACGACGGCCACGGCCGCTCCGGCGGCGGCGCCCCGCGTCACGGGCTTGCGCTGCACGAAGCGGATGTAGCCGAGCAGCAGCGCCGGGCCGAGGTACTCCAGGAGCAGAGCCACGCCCACCGGGATCCGGGACAGGGAGGCGAAGTAGAAGGCCTGCACACCGGCGACGGCGACCAGCCCGAAGCCCGCGAGCAGCGCGGGCCTGCGCAGGACGAGGTCGCGGTGGCGCCAGGCCAGCGGGGACAGCACGAGCGCTGCCCCGGCCACCCTGAGCCAGACCGTGTGGAGGGGGTCCAGACCCGCCTCGATCAGCGGCTTCGCCGCCACTCCGGAACCACCGAACGCGACCGCCGAGACGAGGGCGAGACCCAGTCCGGCGTTTTTCCCTGACGCTTGCATCCGGCCATCATGGCAGGCGCTCGTCAGGAGCGTCACGGACATGACACCTGTTGAGACGCAGACGGGACCGGGGCTCGTACACCCCTCCAGTATCTGACAGGTCGTCAGTATTGAATGTTCCGCCCACCGGGGCTACGTTCCGCCGCACGTACCCGACGAGAAGGGGTGGTCGCATGGCCGAAGTCACCGCGGAATCACGCATCGAGGCGCCCGCCGCGAAGCTCTGGTCCCAGCTGACGGACTGGGACGCGTACGGCCAATGGAGCATGACCCACACCAATTTTCCGAAGGGCGGCCCGGAGACCCTCGCGATCGGCGCCACCTTCGCCGAGAACATGAAGATGATGGGCTTCCCGGCCGAGGTCGTCTGGACCGTCTCGGAGCTGGAGGACGAGCGCGTCTTCGCCATCACCGGCAAGGGCCCGATGGGCGTGGCCGTCCTCACCCGGTACACCCTGGTCCCGGACGGCGGGGCCACCACCGTCCGCATCGACGGCGAGTTCACCGGCGCGGCCGTCTCCCTGATGGCGGGCAAGCTCAAGGACTCGGCCACCGCCGCGCTGAACGAATCGCTGCGCAAGCTGGCCGGCCTGGTCGCCTGACCCCCCTCGGCCTCCCCCGACCCCCTCGGCCCCCCACTTCCGTACGCGACGACGGCGCGCCCGACGAGTGACTCGCGGGGCGCGCCGTTGCGATCGTCCGGACCGTACGGGCCGTCCGGGGCGTCCGGGGCATCCGGGGCATCCGGGGCATCCGGTCAGTGCTCGTCGGCCAGGATCAGATAGAGCTTCTTGCGGGCGTCGTTGACGACCGAGACGGCCTTCTTCCGCTGCTCGGGAGTGCCGGTCTTGAAGACCTGGCCGAAGGCCTCCATCAGGCCGACCCCCGCCGTCCGGACCTCTTGCATCGCCTCGAAGTCGAAGCCGCGCCCGGCGTCCGCCCAGGGGGCGTCCGGGCCCGACTCGGCCTCGGTGCGGCCGGCCTCGGTGAGCGTGAACAGCTTCTTGCCGCCCTCGCTCTCGACGGTGATGAGCCCTTCGTCCTCGAGCAGCTGCAGGGTCGGGTAGACCGAGCCGGGGCTGGGCTTCCAGGCCCCGCCGCTGCGCTCGCCGATCTCCTGGATCATCTCGTAGCCGTGCATCGGCCGGTCGGCGAGCAGCGCCAGGATCGAGGCGCGCACGTCACCGCGCCGGGCCCGGCCTCGCGGCCCGCCGCGTCCGCCACCGCCGCGCCCGCCGAAGGGTCCGCCGCCGAAGGGCGGTCCGAACGGCCCGAAGGCGGCACGCCGCCCCTTGAACTCCTCCCGACGATCGGGCCCGCAGTGGCCGTGGCCCCGGCCGTGCTCGTGTCCGTGGTCAGGTCCGTGCTGTCCGTGTGAACGCATGACCGCGCTCCTTTCGTCTCGTCTCGTACGTCGTCGTCGCGTCGTACCGGTTGTCCGATATCTCTACTATCGGTGAGCCATCGCGATGCGTCAACGATATATCGGAAACTTTCTCAGCGAACAGCCACGCACCAGGCCAGTCACCCCGGATTGGCCTTTGGCGGCGATCGAAAAGCCGCCCTACGGTCGGTCCATGCGCATCCGAATCGTCGACGCCTTCACCGACCGCCCCTTCCACGGGAACCCCGCCGGAGTCCTGCTCCTCGACGCCGCGTTCCCCCCGGACACCTGGCTCCAGCAGGTCGCCTCCGAGGTGAACCTCTCCGAGACCGCCTTCGCCCACCCCCTGCCGCCCGGCTCGGACGCCGACTGGGCGCTGCGCTGGTTCACCCCGGCCGCCGAGGTCGACATGTGCGGCCACGCGACCCTCGCCACGGCGCACGTCCTCGCCACGAGCGGCCTCGCCGACGGGCTGGTCCGCTTCACCGCCCGCTGCGGCATCCTGACGGCCGAAACCGCCCCGGACGGGGCCGTCACCCTGGACTTCCCGACGTCCTCGCTCACCCCGGCCCCGGCTCCGGCGGCCGTGCAGCACGCCCTCGGCGGCGCCCCGATCCTGTCCGTACACGACACCGCCGCCCACATCGGGGACCTGCTGATCGAGCTCGCCGACGAGCAGACGGTGCGCGAACTGACGCCGGACCACGCCGCGCTGCGGGCCTTCGCCAAGCGCGGGGTGATCATCACCGCGCAGGCCGAGGATCCCTCGCGCGGGTACGACTTCGTCTCCCGCGGCTTCTTCCCGGCCTTCGGGATCGACGAGGACCCGGTCACCGGCAGCGCGCACACCGCGCTCGCCCCGTTCTGGGCCGAGCGCCTGGGCCGCACCGAGCTGACCGGCCTCCAGGGCGGCGCCCGCCGCGGTCTGGTACGGGTGCGTCTGGCGGGCGAGCGCACCCTGCTGACCGGCCACGCGGTAACCGTCCTGGACGGGGAACTCCTCACCGCCCCCTGACCGGGCCCGCTACGGCGTCGGCAGCCAGCCCACCTTGCCCGCCAGCAGCGCGTACCCGCCGAAGGCCACGATGTCGAGCAGCGCGTGCGCGACGACGAGGGGCCCGACCCGGCCCCAGCGGCGGTAGGCCAGTACGAAGACGACGCCCATCACCACGTTGCCGATGAAGCCGCCGATGCCCTGGTAGAGGTGGTAGGAGCCGCGCAGCAGCGAGCTGGCCAGCAGCGCGGCCATCGGCGACCAGCCGAGCTGGTCCAGCCGCCGCAGCAGGTAGGCCAGCACGATGACCTCCTCCACCACGGAGTTCTGCACCGCGGAGAGGATCAGTACGGGGAACTTCCACCACACGTCGGGCAGGGCCTCCGGCACCACCGTGAGGTTGAACCCGGTGGCCCGCGCCCCGAGGTAGAAGAGCAGCCCGGCGCTCCCGATCCCGGCCGCGACCAGAGCGCCCCGCCCCAGGTCCCGCACCGGCCGGGTGCGGTCGAAGCCCAGCACCCGCAGCCCCGGCGCGCCCTCACGGGTCAGCAGGTGCGCAACCAGCAGGACGGGGACCAGCGCGGTCGCGATGCCGAACAGCTGCCAGGCCAGGTCCAGCCAGGGCCGGCCGGGCGCGTACGAGCCGTTGAGCGTGGCGGCCTGGTCCCTGAGGCCGCCCGGCTTGGTGAGCGAGCCGATGAAGCTGATGAGCGCCGAGACCCCGCTCGCGCCCAGCGACAGCGCCAGGACGAGCAGGGTCTCGGTGCGCAGGACACGCCGCCGCCCGTCCGCGCCCAACTCCACGAACACCGGCTCCGGCTCCGCCCGCACGCCCGACTCCCGTCCCGCCATCCCGATACGACCACCCCATACTGCATCCTCGGGGAGCGGCGGGCGGCCCGGAAGCCGCGGACGGCACTGCGGACGGCGCTGCGGGCGGGTGGTGCCGGCGGGCGCCGGGGGGGGTCAGCCTCTGGCGGGCACCACCTCCTCCCCCGGCCCCACCGGCCAGGTGTGCACGGGGTCGCCCTTGTGCATCAGCTCGGTGTAGCGCCGTGTGGTCGCCGCCAGTGCCGCGTCGCGGTCCAGGCCGGACGCGAGCGCCCGGTGGTAGGTGTCCACCTGCCAGGTCGCCCCGTTCGCCCGCCGCCGGCAGCGCTCCTCGATGATCCCGAGGTAGCGGTCCCGGTCCGCGGGCTCGATCCCCCACGCGTCCAGGCCGGCCGCCGCCATCGGCAGCAGCTCGTCCAGGACCAGCCGGACCGCGGGCACGCTGGCCAGTCCCCCGGCCCGGCCCCGGCGCGGCCAGCGCAACCGCGCGTCGATCCCGTAGCGGCAGGCCGCGTCGAAGTTGGCCTCCGCCTCGGCGAAGGGCAGCCGGGTCCACACCGGACGCGGCTCGTCGGCGAGGGTGCGTACGAGTCCGTAGTAGAAGGCGGCGTTGGCGACGACATCGGCGACCGTGGGCCCGGCCGGCAGCACCCGGTTCTCCACGCGCAGGTGCGGCACCCCGTCGGCGACCCCGTACACGGGCCGGTTCCACCGGTAGACGGTGCCGTTGTGCAGGACCAGCTCCTGGAGCCCTGGCACCCCGCCCTCGGCGAGCACCCGCAGCGGCTCCTCCTCGTCGCAGATCGGCAGCAGGGCCGGGAAGTAGCGCACGTTCTCCGCGAAGAGCTCGTACGCCGAGTCCACCCAGCGCTCCCCGAACCAGGTGCGCGGCCGGACCCCCTGCGCCTGGAGCTCGGGCGGGCGGGTGTCGGTGGCCTGGGTGAACAGCGGCGGCCGCGACTCCCGCCACAGCTCGCGCCCGAACAGGAAGGGCGAGTTCGCGCCCACGGCTATCTGCGCGGCGACCACCGCCTGGGCCGCGTTCCACACGTCCGCGAACCGCCCCGGGGTCACCTGGAGGTGCAGCTGCACGGAGGTGCAGGCGGCCTCCGGCACGATCGACCCGGTGTTCCAGACCAGCCGCTCGACGCCGTCGATGTCGAGCGTGAAGTCCTCGCCGCGCATCGTCAGGATCTGCTCGTTGAGCAGCGCGTAGCGGTCGACCGCCGAGAGGTTGGCGGTGACCAGGTCCTCACGGGTGATCGTCGGCAGAATACCGATCATCACCACTCCCGCGTCGATCTCCGCGGCCTGCCGGTGGGCATACCCCAGACCCGCGCTGAGTTCCTCCGCGAGCTGATCGAATACCTGGCCGCCGAGGCGGTGTGGAAGGACGTTCACCTCCAGGTTGAACATTCCGAGTTCGGTCTGGAAATCAGGGCTCGCAATCCGCTCCAGCACCTGGGCATTCATCATTCTCGGCAAGCCGTCGGCGCCCGTCAGATTCAGCTCGATCTCCAGTCCCATCATGTTCTTGGGACGATCGAACCTCTTCTCCGCCAGAAGTCGCTCCAGCCCCTCCAGACACTCGTGAAGCTTCCTTCGATACCTCTGCCGATCGGACAGGTCGAACCCGCCTGCCACGACCTTCTCCCCCATCGAAGCGTCCCTCCTCGACTGGGCCTGGCCCGGTGGCGCCCAGGCGCGCATGTACGGTCGATGATGCCCCGGCGGCATGATCCATAACGCGGCGGGGGCGTGCGTGGCGAGGAGCGCGCGCCGGTTTGGCCGACGGGCGTTTTGGCACATTCACCTGGCAAGTCGTTACCCGCAAATTCCGCGTCGACTTTGCCTGTTCCGGATAACCGGCGCTTTCCAGCCGAGCCCCTTTCCGGTAACCTCCGAGGTCAGCGCGGCATGTTCGCGCCTATCCGGCATGAATGCCATGTCAGAGGGACCGGTAAGCGCCTTGTCGGCAATAGGCGGGACAGCTAGCCGAAACACTGCGTGAACACATGTCGTATAAACTCCGCAAACGAGGCAGAGAGTTGGCGCGCGGCCATTGCCCCTCAGCCCCCCTCTGGCCCCAGAATGCGACAGCGCCGTCCGCACCTGCCCCCGTTTCCACAGGTCTCCCAAGTGAGAGGCGACCCACCATGCCGCTGCATGTCCCTCCGGCCCCCGCACCCGCCCTGCGCAGCGTCCTCGCGGCTCTCGGTTCCCCCACCGCCGTCCACGAGGCCCACACTCCCGCCCTGCGCGCCCTCCAGGGGCCGGTGACCGCCGAACTCCCCCTTCCGGTCCATGTCCTCGACCGGTTGAACATCTCGGACGTGGCGTCCGGCGGCAGGCCGCCCCGCACCCGCCTCACCGGCTGGCGGTTCCTCATCCGCAGCGGGGACCGCTACGTCGCGGCCGCCGACACCCGCCTCACACCGGACGGCTGGGCCTTCTCCCACTTCTTCGAGGGGCCGTACGTCGCGTCCACCGAACGCGCCCTGCGTCAGGCGGAGTCGCTCGGCACGGCGTACCAGCCGCGGCTGCTGTCCGTGCCGGAGCTGTACATGCTGACCCTGTGGCTGCACGGGGCGGTGGGCGCCGACGCCTCCGCCGGCCTGCCCGCGGGCGAGGACCTGCTGATCCCGCTCGCCCCGGCCCCGCCCGGCATCGCCGCTCACCGGCCGCATCCGGTCTCCGAGCTGCTGCCCGTCATGACCCACCGGCTGACCCCCGCGACGGCGGCCGTCCCGCCCTCGCTGGCCGCGCCGGCGGCCTGACCGGCCCGGTGGCCCGAGTGACCCATTCGGCCTAGCCCGCTCGGGCCACTGGCGAACCACCCAAAATGACAGGGGAGTTGGCCTGAACCGCCCGCACGAGTGATGCGTCATCAATCTATGAGGACAGCTGGCGGGAAATACCTGCGAAGCGGCTGTCGTGGGGGAAGACTGAGACCATGCTCCCCGCGGGTGCGGGGATGACCCAGGGGGACGGCCATGAAAGACGCATCGAGCCGTAGCACGCAGACCACACCGCAGCGAAAGAACGCATCCATGTGCCAGCACCAGCCAGCCTGCCCGTCAGCCGAATCCGCCGACCGGGAGGCCGCGCTCCCGGTGGCCAACCACCCGGAACAGGGCTGGAGCCTGCTGTGCAACGGCGTCCTGCTCTTCGAGGACACCGGTGAGCTGCTGCCGGACGGCCAGATCATCGCCCCGCACCGCCCGCTCGCGGCGGCCCAGGTGATGAAGGCCGCCTAACCGGCCGAACGCGGCAGACCGGGCGCGAAGACCGAAAGCGGCAGACCGGCCGCAGCAATGACGAAGGGGCCGGTCCGGGAGAAATACCGGACCGGCCCCTCGCTCATGCTCAGTTGTCGTACTCGTCCAGCGGCGGGCAGGAGCACACCAGGTTCCGGTCGCCGAACGCGCCGTCGATGCGGCGCACCGGCGGCCAGTACTTCTCCGAGGCCGTGACCCCGCCCGGGAAGACGGCCTCGTCACGGGTGTACGGGTGGTTCCACTCGCCGCCCAGCGCCGCCGCGGTGTGCGGGGAGTTGGCCAGCGGGTTGTCGTCCGCCGGCCACTCGCCGGCCGCGACCCGCTCGATCTCGCCGCGGATGGCGATCATCGCGTCGCAGAAGCGGTCGATCTCGGCGAGGTCCTCGGACTCCGTCGGCTCGATCATCAGCGTGCCGGCCACCGGGAAGGACATGGTCGGCGCGTGGAAGCCGTAGTCGATCAGGCGCTTGGCGATGTCGTCCACGCTCACGCCCGTCGCCTTCGACAGCGGACGCAGGTCGATGATGCACTCGTGCGCCACCAGGTTGCCCGGGCCGGTGTAGAGCACCGGGTAGTGCGGCTCCAGGCGCTTGGCGATGTAGTTGGCGCCGAGCACCGCCACCTGCGTGGCCCGCTTGAGGCCCTCGCCGCCCATGAGGCGCACGTACGACCAGGAGATCGGCAGGATGCCGGCCGAACCCCACGGGGCGGCCGAGATCGGGCCCACACCCGTCTGCGGGCCCGCGGTCGGCTGGAGCGGGTGGTTCGGCAGGTACGGGGCCAGGTGCGCCCGGACACCGACCGGGCCCACGCCCGGACCGCCGCCGCCGTGCGGGATGCAGAAGGTCTTGTGCAGGTTCAGGTGCGAGACGTCGCCGCCGAAGTGACCCGGCTTGGCCAGGCCCACCAGGGCGTTGAGGTTGGCGCCGTCCACGTAGACCTGGCCGCCGGCCTCGTGCACCTGGGCGCAGATGTCGGCGACGTGCTCCTCGAACACACCGTGCGTGGAGGGGTAGGTGATCATCAGCACGGCGAGCTCGTCGCGGTACTGCTCGATCTTGGCCCGCAGGTCGTCCGCGTCCACCTCACCGTCGTCGGCGGTCTTGACGACGACGACCTTCATACCGGCCATCACGGCGCTGGCGGCGTTGGTGCCGTGCGCGGAGGACGGGATGAGGCAGACGGTGCGCTGCTCGTCGCCGTTTGCGCGGTGGTAGGCGCGTACGGCCAGCAGCCCGGCCAGCTCACCCTGGGAGCCGGCGTTGGGCTGGATGGAGACCTTGTCGTAGCCGGTGACCTCGCAGAGACGTTCCTCCAGCTCGTTGATGAGAGTGAGGTACCCCTCGGCCTGCTCGACCGGGGCGAAGGGGTGCAGCTGGCCGAATTCGGGCCAGGTCACCGGCTCCATCTCGGTGGTCGCGTTGAGCTTCATGGTGCACGAGCCCAGCGGGATCATGCCGCGGTCCAGCGCGTAGTCCTTGTCCGAAAGCTTGCGCAGGTAGCGCAGCATCGCGGTCTCGGAGCGGTGCTGGTGGAAGACCGGGTGGGTCAGGTAGTCGTCCGAGCGCAGCAGGCCCTCGGGCAGGGTGTCGTCCGTGGTCGCGTCGAGCGCCTCGATGTCCGCGGTGACGCCGAAGGCGGCCCAGACGGCCTCGATGTCCGCACGCAGGGTGGTCTCGTCGCAGGCCATGGACACGTGGTCGGCGTCGGCCCGGTACAGGTTGACCCCGCCCTCGCGGGCGGCGGCGACGACCTCGGCCGCGCGGCCCGGGACCCGGGCCGTGACCGTGTCGAAGTACGCGCCGTGCACGATCTCGACCCCGCCGGCCCGCAGGCCCGCGGCGAGCAGCGCGGCGTAGCGGTGGGTGCGGCGGGCGATCGTCCGCAGGCCGTCCGGGCCGTGGTAGACGGCGTACATGGCGGCCATGACGGCCAGCAGCACCTGCGCGGTACAGATGTTGCTGGTGGCCTTCTCACGGCGGATGTGCTGCTCACGGGTCTGCAGCGCCAGGCGGTACGCCTTGTTGCCGTCCGCGTCCACGGAGACGCCGACGAGGCGGCCCGGCAGCGAGCGCGCGTGCTTGGCCTGGACGGCCATGTAGCCGGCGTGCGGTCCTCCGAAGCCCATCGGGACACCGAAGCGCTGCGTGGTGCCGACGGCGATGTCGGCGCCCAGCTCGCCCGGGGAGGTCAGCAGGGTCAGCGCGAGCAGGTCGGCCGAGACGGTGACGATGGCACCGAGCTCGTGCGCCTGGTCGATCAGCGGCTTGATCTCGCGTACGGCACCGGAGGCGCCCGGGTACTGGATCAGCACGCCGAACACACCGCGCTCGGCGATCTCGGCCGGAATGCCGTCGGAGAGGTCCGCGACGACGATCTCGACGCCCGTGGGCTCGGCGCGGGTCTCGATCACGGCGATGGTCTGCGGCAGCGCGTCCGCGTCGATCAGGAAGACGCCGCCCTTGACCTTGCCCACACGGCGGGCGAGCGACATGGCCTCGGCGGCCGCGGTGCCCTCGTCGAGCAGCGAGGCACCGGAGGTCGGCAGCCCGGTGAGGTCGGCGACGACGGTCTGGAAGTTCAGCAGCGCCTCGAGGCGGCCCTGCGAGATCTCGGGCTGGTACGGCGTGTAGGCCGTGTACCAGGCCGGGTTCTCCATCACGTTGCGCAGGATCACCGGCGGGGTGAACGTCCCGTAGTAGCCGAGGCCGATCATCGAGGAGAGGACCTGGTTGCGGTCGGCGAGCGAGCGCAGCTCGGCGAGCACCTCGGCCTCGGTCAGCGCCTCGGGCAGGTTGAGCGCTTCGGCGGTCTTGATGACATCCGGCACCGCGGCGGCGGTCAGTTCGTCCAGGGAGCCGTAGCCCACCTGGGCGAGCATCTTCGCCTGCGCCTCGGCATCCGGGCCGATGTGGCGCTGCTCGAAGGGGATGCCTCGCTCCAGCTGGGAGAGCGGAATGCGGTTGGCGGTCATGAACGGAGGCCTCCTGGTCGTATGACCTGCGAGGGGCACCACGGCGCGGGCACCCGGACGGCCTCCCCCTCTGTCATCTCAACCTGAGAGCTTCACCGGATCCGCAGGGGTCGCCCGCGAGGTCCGGCTTTCACCGTCGGTGAGGAGAGGGACCGGCACTGCACGCCCGGTACCCGCCCCTGCTTTCCAGAGTGGCCTCGTCCGTGCGGTACGTATGCCTGAGAGATTCCGGGGAGGATTTGCTCCTTCGGCGCCTCCGTCGCGTTCATTCGGAGGACTCTCCCGCACAGGGTCGACAGCCATCACCCAGCCTACCAGCGAGGATCTGGACACTCCCCGAGTGGCCTCCTTTCCCAATATGCACTTCTGTAGTCATTACGGAGGAGTTGCGACCATTTGGAGGGACCGTGCAGACCGACATCGATCCGCGCAGCCTGATCGGCCGCAAGGCATTCGACCGCAACGGCACCAAGATCGGCACCATCGACGAGGTCTACCTCGACGATGCCACGGGAGTCCCGGAATGGGCTGCCGTGCGGACCGGCCTGTTCAGCCGGGACGCGTTCGTCCCTCTGGAACCGAGCGAGCTGGTCGGCGACACCCTGCGGGTGCCCTTCGACCGTGCCCTGATCAAGGACGCACCCGACTTCGGGGTCGGCCGCCACCTCTCCCCCGAACAGGAGCTGCAGCTCTACCACCACTACGGCCTGGACGTGACCCTGCCGAGCGACTTCCAGCGCGACTTCGGCCGCCTGGCGGGCGACGAGGGCTAGGGGGCCATAGGGCCACGGGCTAGGAGAGCGGGGACGTCCCGGACGGCGGCTCCTCCCCCACCAGCGGCAACGGATCGGACGGCTCCAGCTCGGGGTCGTCCACCCGGAAGGTCCGCACCCGGCCGGGCTCCGACCCGGGCCGCTCGAACCGTACGGTCACCCGCCCGACCCCGCTGCCCTGGACCCAGCCGGGCCCGTACACCGCATGCCGGACGTCGCTCCCGGCCGTCCACCGCCGCTCGGGAGCGGCCTCCGGCCCCGCGGGCGGCTCCGCACCCTCCGCGCCCTCCAGAGGCCCCGCAGCGGCCCCGGCAGCCCCAACGGTCCCGGCAGCCCCGGCAACCCCGTCAGGCCCAGGAGCAGCCTCCCCCGCCTCCCCCTGCGGCCCGGCGGCCAGGGACTGGGACTGGGACTGGGCGAACAGGTCCTCCTGCGTGTAGTCGGCCAGCCCGGTCACCCCCACGCCCAGCAGCCGCACCCCGCCCGTGGTGTCCACGCCCTCCAGCAGCCGCGCCGCCGCCTCGCGGACGACCGCGGGGTCGTCCGTGGGCCCCCGCAGCGTCTCGGACCGCGTCAGCGTCGAGAAGTCGTACCTGCGCACCTTGAGGACGATCGTGCGCCCCGAGTGCCCGGACCCGCGCAGCCGCTGCACGCACCGGTCCGCGAGCCGCTGCACCTCGGTCCTGATCCGCACCCGGTCGTGCAGGTCCACGTCGAAGGTGTCCTCCACGGACACCGACTTCGCGTCCCGCTCCGCGACCACCGGCCGGTCGTCGATCCCCAGCGCCATCCGGTACAGCCCCACCCCGTGCGAGCGCCCGAGCATCCGCACCAGCTCGTCCTCCCCGGCCTCGGCGAGGTCCCCCACCGTGGTGATCCCGGCGCGGCGCAGGTGCTCCCCGGTGGCCGGCCCGACCCCGGGCAGGGTCCGTACCGACATCGGCGCGAGGAGCTCGCGCTCCGTGCCCGGTTCGATCAGCAGCAGCCCCGCCGGCTTGGCCTCCTCGGACGCCACCTTGGCCAGCATCTTCGACCCGGCCAGCCCCACCGATCCGCTGAGCCCCGTCGCGGCCCTGATGTCCGCCCGCAGCCGCTCCCCGGCGGCCCGGGCGCCCAGCGAGTCGAAGGCGACCCCGCCCGCCTCCAGGTCCACGAAGGCCTCGTCCAGGGAGAGCGGTTCCACCAGCGGCGACAGCTCGCGCAGCAGGGCCATCACCACGTCGCTGACCTGCCGGTACAGGGTGAAGCGCGGAATCAGGCAGGCGCCGTTCGGGCAGAGCCGCCGCGCCTGGGCCATCGGCATCGCCGAATGCACCCCGAACCGCCTGGCCTCGTACGAGGCGGTGGCGACGACCCCGCGCGGTCCGAGCCCGCCCACGATGACGGCCTTGCCCCGCAGGCTCGGCTTCGACGCCTGCTCCACGGACGCGTAGAAGGCATCCATGTCCAGATGCAGAATGGTCGGCGCGGCTCTCACGTGCCCGATGCTGCCCTACGGGACTGACATTGCCGGGGCCCGGTTCAACCGGCCCGGTTGCGGCGGGCGGCCAGCTCGTCCGCGGGGTTGTGCCCGACCATGGTCTCCCCGGTGTCCACCCGCTCCCCGTGCAGCTGGGACAGCGCGCTCTCCACGTCGCGCCAGACCACGCCCACGGCGATGCCGAAGACGCCCTGCCCGCCCTGGAGCAGGCTCACGACCTGGTCCGGCGAGGTGCACTCGTACACGGTGGCGCCGTCGCTCATCAGCGTCATCCGCTCGAGGTCCGAGAAACCCCGGTCGCGCAGGTGCTGCACGGCCGTGCGGATGTTCTGCAGCGCGACCCCGGTGTCCAGGAAGCGCTTGACGATCTTGAGGACCACGACGTCGTGGAAGCTGTACAGCCGCTGCGTCCCCGAGCCGTAGGCGGGGCGCACGCTCGGCTCCACCAGCCCGGTCCGCGCCCAGTAGTCGAGCTGCCGGTAGGTGATGCCGGCCGCGGCGCACGCCGTCGGCCCGCGGTAGCCGATCTGCTCGGGCGCCGGGTCACCGCCCACCGGTCCGACCGGCGTCGACTCCGGCTGACGGCGCGCGGACCCGACCGCACTGCCGTGCAGCGGGTACGGCCCACCGTCACTCCGTGCGGGGATGCCCCCGGTCGTACCGTCGCCCGTGATCCTCACGCCGACCCTCCGTCCTTGACCTGCCCACCTCGAAGGTAGGCAGTCACCCGGGGTGCGTCAACGATCGCCACACTCGGCACGCCGAGTGATAATCACCCTGAGAGTGGTTTCCCGTATCCCTTTGCGGGGAAAGGCTACTCGAATGGGCTGGCAGTTCCCGGAGGACGACGCGGCCGACTCTGGCGCCGCCGCCTCACTGCGGGCCGGTACCGAAGTCCTCCGGCGAGATCTGGTCGAGGAACTCGCGGAACTTCTCCACCTCGTCCTCCTGCTCGTCCGGAATCGCGATCCCGGCGTCGTCGAGCACACCGTCACTGCCGTAGATCGGCGTCCCGGTGCGCAGGGCCAGGGCTATGGCGTCGGAAGGGCGCGCGCTCACCTCGACCCCGCTGGCGAAGACGAGCTCCGCGTAGAACACGCCCTCCCGCAGATCCGTGATCCGGACCTCGGTGAGCTCCTCGCCGACCGCCTCCAGCACGTCCTTGAACAGGTCGTGCGTCAGCGGCCGGGCAGGTGCCATTCCCTGCTGCGCGAAGGCAATGGCGGTCGCCTCCCCAGGACCGATCCAGATGGGGAGGTACCGGTCGCCTCCCACTTCACGCAGGAGCACGATCGGTTGGTTGGAGGGCATTTCCACCCGGACACCCACAACGTCGAGCTCGTTCACACAGCAACCCTAGGACCTGCCCGGCAGGTTTGGGTAGTCGGGGCCCCCTCGCTCACGGCAGCCGGACCCCGAGGGCGGTCTCCACCAGGGCTTCGTGGAGCCGTACGGAGAGCCCCGCGAGCTCCTTCATCGTGGCTTCCGCATGGGTCCTGGTCTGGGGATTGCGGTGCCGCCGCAGGGGCGCCACGACCTGCTCCACCAGGCCGGCCTCCCGGTCCGCGGCGGCCTTCATGGCGCGCAGGTGCCGCGGCTCCAGACCGAACCGCCCCAGGTCCGCCACCAGCCGGGCCACCGTGACCGCCCCGGCGTCGAAACCGCCGCCCGGCGCCTCGGCGAGCAGCCCGTACGACTCCCACTCGACCAGCTGGACCTCGTCCACCCCGGCGGCCTCGATCAGCTCCGCACGGCCCACCCGGGCCACGGTGGGCCGCTCCCGGCCCACTTCGCCGTAGACGGCCGCGGGACCCGCTGGATCGACGGACTCCCCGTGCGGCGTGGGCGACGGGATCCGGATCTGCTCACCGCGGGCCAGCGCGTCGAGCTGCTCGCGGATGACCTTCAACGGCAGGTAGTGATCGCGCTGCAACCGCAGGATGCGGGCGAGCCGCTCCACGTCCTCGGTGCTGAACTTGCGGTATCCGGACGGTGTGCGCCTGGGCTCGACGAGCCCCTCCGCCTCCAGGAAACGGATCTTCGAGATGGTGACTTCGGGGAACTCGTCACGCAGCGTGGTGAGCACCGTGCCGATGCTCACCAGCCGCCCGGCCGAGCCGACGGCGCCGTTTCCGGCACCGCCTGTCGGGGTGCGCAGCATGGGACCTTCCCTCTGGGGGTCTCCCCGGACGAAGTCCGGGGAGAGGGTCAGACGCCCCGCAGGCTCGCGTAGAAGACCAGCCGGTACTTGCCGATCTGCACCTCGTCGCCGTTGTGCAGCGCGACGGAGTCGATCGGCTCACGGTTCACGTACGTGCCGTTGAGGCTGCCGACGTCGGAGACGGTGAATCCGCCGTCCTGGCTCCTGCGGAATTCGACATGGCGCCGGGAGACGGTGACGTCGTCCAGGAAGATGTCGCTCTGCGGGTGCCGGCCCGCCGTGGTCAGCTCGCCGTCCAGCAGGAAGCGGCTACCGGAGTTGGGGCCGCGCCGCACGATCAGCAGGGCGGAACCGGGCGGCAGCGCTTCCACCGCGGCCTGGGCCTCGGGGGACAGCGAGGACGACACGTGCTGTTGTCCCGACACCTCCGCCTCGTAGGCCTCGAGGCCCGAGATCGAGATGGTGGACGTGGTCTCCGAGGCACGCTCCGGCGTCAGACCCGCCCGCAGCGGCGCGCCGCAGTTGGAGCAGAACCGGCTGGCCGCATCGCTGCGGTGTCCGCACCTGCTGCAAACCTGCTCGGCCGACATGGACGGCTCCTCGCGCCGCGGCTGCCCCGCGGAGGCATTGGTGGCATACGGGTCGGGAGCAAACCCTCCACCCGCACTTGAGGTTGATGGTTCACCGAAACCTATGCGTCCGGTACCGGCAGGGTCAACAGACGACGCGCCGTGCGCGCCCGAAATGTCACCCCCGCCCGCGACCTCGTCGCGAAAGAGCGGCCGGTCGCCCTGCCCTTCCGCGTCGCCGTGCGCGGCACGGTGACGTGCCGCCCCGCCTTCCTCGCGGTTCTTCTTGCCGAACAACTTCTCAAACAACTTCACGGGCGATTCCCCTTGACCGAAACAGACCCGCCCGTGGGGCAGGACGAACTCCGAATGCACACACCTGCCGACCCGGACATACTCACAACGTCCGTAACCACCAGACAGTTTCCACCACGCACCGCGACTTCGGTGCGCCGACCCCCCGCAGGCATCCGCCCGCGTGAGCCGGTCCACTCTCCGCTCCGCATCCTCACGATGACGACCGAGCGTAGTCAGGCTGCTTCGCAGCCCGCAAGGCATCCACAACGATCTTCGCCGGCCGTGTGACGACGACGTGGGCCTGTTCCTTCTCCAGCGTCTGGACGACACCGCCTGGGATGTTGAGCGCGGGCTCCAGATCCTGCGGCTTGCCGATCACCTTGAACTCGTAGGGCTGTGTGATCTTCGTACCGTCGATCCCGACCCCGCCGTTCTCGTCCGAGAAGTACGAGCCCGCCACCACACGCACCCCGTTGATCTGGATCGCCTCGGCCCCGGCCGCCCTCAGCTCCTGAAGCGTGTCCAGCAACTGGTCGGACCGCACGAGGCCCTTGGGATCGGTGATCTTCAGCGTGATACCGGGCCCCTGGGCTGCCACCGTACCGGCCAGGATGCCGAGTTGGCGCTCCTTCTCCACGGTCTGCTTCCGGGCTTCCTCCGCCTGGTTGGAACTGCTCTCCAGCTCCTTGCGCTGATCCTCCAGCTGCTGCTTCTCCTCCTCCAGGCGCTTGGTCCGCCCGTCCAGCTCGTCGAGGATCCGTACGAGGTCCTCCTGACGGGCCCCGCGCAGTGCACTCGAGTCACTGGTCGACCGCACCTGGATGGCCAGCCCGAGCCCCAGGACGAACAGCAGCAGAGCCACGATCAATTGGGCCCGGCTCACCCGCGGCGGCCACAGCCCGGCCGCGAGCCGCTGCCTGCCCGTCTGCTCGGGCTCCTCCGTCACCGGCGCCGTCCCCTTGTTGAGAGGCTGCTCCGGAACATTCGGTTCCTCGGGCGGAGTGTCATTCGTACTCATCGGCCTCACGCCCGGAACACGTGCCGGCGGATGGCCGCGGCATTGGAGAAGATGCGGATGCCGAGGACCACGACCACACCCGTGGACAGCTGCGAGCCGACGCCCAGCTTGTCGCCGAGGAAGACGATCAGCGCGGCCACCACCACGTTCGACAGGAACGACACCACGAAGACCTTGTCCACGAAGATGCCGTCCAGCATCGCGCGCAAGCCCCCGAACACCGCGTCGAGTGCCGCCACCACGGCGATCGGCAGATAAGGCTCCACCACGGCCGGCACTTCGGGCCGGACCAGAAGTCCGACCACCACTCCGGCCACGAGGCCCAGTACCGCGATCACGATGCACCCTTCTGCTGCTCTGCTGCTGTAGCTGTACGTACGGTCAGGCTCGACGCGGCCGGCAACCGCACCTCGTCGGCGGCGGACAGGGTGTAGCGGATCCCGTAGCTCTCCTGCAGCACGTGCAGGTACTGGCCGTCCGCCGAGTCCTGGAAGGCGGTGCCGAGCCGCTTCTTGTCCCCCACCGCCAGCACTTCGTACGGCGGCACCAGCGGCCTGTTGTCGACGAGTATCGCGTCACCGGCGGCTCTGATCGCCGACAGCGCGGTCAACCGCTGCCCGTTGAGGGAGACGGCCTCCGCCCCGGACTGCCACAGCCCGTTGACGATCTTCTGCATGTCCCGGTCCCGGACGCGGCCGGTGTCCGAGAACCCGGCGCTCTCCCGCGGCCCGTCCCCGCCGCCCGACGAAGCGCCCTTGGCGTCGTCCACGACCAGCTTGATCCCGGGACCGCGCACCTCCGTCGCACCGGACAACAGCGCGGCGAGCTCGCCCTGGCCGCTCCCCGGCTGCTTGAGCGCGGCCCGCTGGCGGTCCGCGACATCCGTCCGAAGCCGCTCGATGTCCCGCTCCAGAGCGTCCGCGCGCTCATCGGCCCGCTCCACGCGGTCGATCAGCTCGTGCCGCTCCTTGGCCAGCACCGGCGCGGCTATCCGCGCCTCGGCGGCGCCCAGCGTGACGACCATCGCGGCGAGCACGAGTCCGGCGCCGAGCGCCAGTTTGGCCTTCAAGGTGCGCGGCAGGCCCGCCGTACCCTCCGCCTCACGCCGGGCCGCGGCCTCCGCATAGCCCTCGTCGAGACTGTGGTCCATCACGTGCGTCAGCAGCGACATGGAGGCGTCCGGGCGCGCGGGCGCGGGAGGGGCCGAACTCCGGTTGTGGGGCGGCTGCGACATGCCGCACATCGTCGCATGTCGGCGGCGCACACACCGAATGCGCCCGTCCCCCGGACCGGGCGGGGAAACCTCCTCGCCCGGCCCGCGGGACTCTGGTCCTCTCGGCACTCAGTGCCCGGCGCCGTCCACCACGCCCGCCCACTCGTCGAGGAGCGCCTGCGCCGAGGCGTCGTCGGGACCTTCGGCCCACAGATGGGTGACCGCCTCGGCCGGATCCGGCAGGACCAGCGCCCAGCGCCCGTCCGCCTCCACGACCCGCACCCCGTCGGTGGTGTCCACCTGCCGGTCGCCCGCCGCCTCCACGACGCTGCGCATCACGAGCCCCTTCACCGCCCACGGCGTCGGCACGTCCCGCTTGAGCACGTGCGCCCGCGGGATCCTGGCGTCTATCTGGCTCAGGGTGAGCTGCGTACGCGCCACCAGCCCAAGGAGCTGCACGAAGGCGGCCGCCCCGTCGAAGACGCTGCTGAACTCCGGAACGATGAACCCGCCACGGCCGTCCCCGCCGAAGATCGTGTTCTCCGCACGGCCCACCCGGGTCAGGTCGTCGGGCGAGGTGGTCGTCCACTCCACCTGCGTGCCGTGGTAGGCCGCCACCTGCTCGGCGACGCGCGTGGTGGTCACCGGCAGCGCGACCTTGCCACTGCGCTTGGCCGCGGCCACCAGGTCGAGCATCACCAGCAGCGCCCGGTCGTCCTCGATGATCCGGCCGCGCTCGTCCACCAGGGAGATCCGCTCTCCGACCGGGTCGAAGCGCACACCGAAGGCGGCCCGCGCCGAGGCCACGATCTCCCCGAGCCGCACCAGCCCGGCCCGCCGGGACTCGGCGGTCTCCGTGGGCCTGGACTCGTCGAGCCCGGGATTGATCGTCAGCGCGTCCACGCCGAGCCGGCCCAGCAGGCTGGGCAGCACGAGCCCGGCGCTGCCGTTGGAGGCGTCCACGACCACCTTGAGACCGGCGTCGCCGATCCCGCTGATGTCGACCCTCCGCAGCAGCGAACCGGTGTAGGCGTCGAAGACGCTGCCCGGGAACTGCAGGTCACCGATCTCTCCGGGGAACGCCCGCCGGTACTCCTGGCGCGCGTAGACCCGGTCGAGCTTGCGCTGCTGCTGCAGGGAGAGGTCCGCCCCGCGCTCGTCCAGGAACATGATGTCGACGGAGTCCGGCACACCCGGCGAGGTCCGCAGTACGATCCCGCCCGCGCTGCCGCGTGCGGTCTGCTGCCGTGCCACGGGCAGCGGTACGTTCTCCAGGTCGCGGACGTTGATGGCGCTGGCCTGGAGCGCCGAGATCACCGCCCGCTTGAGCGCTCTCGCGCCTCGGGAGTGGTCACGCGCGGTGGTGACCGTCGCACCCTTCTTCAAGGTCGTCGCATAGGCGCCCGCGAGCCGCACCACCAGTTCGGGCGTGATCTCCACGTTCAGAATGCCGGAGACCCCGCGCGCGCCGAACAGGTGTGCCTGTCCGCGCGACTCCCAGATGACCGACGTGTTGACGAAGGCGCCGGCCTCGATGGTCTTGAACGGGTACACCCGCACATTGCCCTGGACGATCGATTCCTCACCGACGAGGCACTCGTCCCCGATGACCGCGCCGTCCTCGATCCGCGCGGCACGCATGATGTCGGTGTTCTTGCCGATGACACAGCCCCGGAGATTGCTGTGGGGCCCGATGTACACGTTGTCGTGGACGACGGCCTTGTGCAGGAAGGCGCCGCTCTTGAC
Organism: Streptomyces sp. cmx-11-4; assembly: GCA_049998195.1. Lineage (GTDB taxonomy): Bacteria > Actinomycetota > Actinomycetes > Streptomycetales > Streptomycetaceae > Streptomyces. The sequence continues at coordinate 1,801 of JAEBET010000019.1, read as the reverse complement.
GACGACGTTCGACCCGATGACCGTGTGCTCGCGGATCTCGACCCCGGCCTCGACCTTGGCGTAGTCCCCGATGTACAGGGGCCCGCGCAGGATCGCGTCCGGGCTCACCTCGGCACCTTCGGCGATCCACACCCCGGGCGAGATCTCGAAGCCGTCCATGTCGATCTGGACCTTGCCCTCGAGCACGTCGGCCTGCGCCTTGACGTAGCTCTCGTGCGTGCCGACGTCCTCCCAGTAGCCCTCGGCCACGTAGCCGTAGATCGGCCGGCCTTCCTTCATGAGCTGCGGGAACACGTCACCGGACCAGTCCACCGAGACGTCCGGGTCGACGTAGTCGAAGACCTCGGGCTCCATGACGTAGATCCCGGTGTTGACCGTGTCGGAAAAGACCTGGCCCCACGTCGGCTTCTCCAGGAAGCGCTCGACCTTGCCCTCCTCGTCCACGATCGTGATACCGAATTCCAGCGGGTTCGGTACCCGGGTGAGGCACACCGTGACCAGTGCGCCCTTCTCCTTGTGGAAGCGGATCAGATCGGTGAGGTCGAAGTCGGTGAGCGCATCGCCGGAAATGACGACGAAGGCGTCATCCTTCAGGGCTTCCTCGGCATTCTTCACACTGCCGGCAGTGCCGAGTGGCTTCTCCTCATTGGCATAGGTGAGCTCCATTCCGAGCTCCTCGCCATCACCGAAGTAGTTCTTGACGAGCGACGCCAGGAACTGCACGGTGACCACGGTCTCGCTGAGCCCATGCCGCTTGAGCAGCCTCAGCACATGCTCCATGATCGGCCGGTTCGCCACCGGCAGGAGCGGCTTGGGCATGCTCGAGGTCATAGGGCGAAGGCGCGTTCCTTCGCCACCGGCCATCACGACGGCCTTCATGTCGGAAGAGTCCTCCTAGAGAGATGACGGTCTGGCCGACCTCACCCGTCTCGGACGGTGACTCCGCATCTCCTCCGCGTCATCCGGCGACCTGACGAGCTCAATCGGCCGTGGTGTCCGCCTTGACGAGACGGCGGACTTGAACCACGTAAAGGATTCCTGCCCACCAATAGAGGGTTGTACCCCATCCAGCGAACGCCCATCCGAAAACTGACCCCGTCCAGGCCAACCAACCCGTCCCGTCACTGAGCAGCAGCAAGGGGAACGCGTACATCAGGTTGAAGGTCGCGGCCTTGCCGAGGAAGTTGACCTGCGGCGGCGGATAGCCGTGACGGCGCAGGATCCACACCATGACCAGCAACATCAGCTCGCGTGCGATCAGGGCACCCGTCAGCCACAGCGGCAGAATCTCGCGATAGGTCAGACCGAAGAGCGTCGACAGGATGTAGAGCCGGTCCGCGGCCGGATCCAGCAGCCGTCCGAGCTTGCTGATCTGATTCCAGCGCCGGGCGAGCTTCCCGTCGAGGTAGTCACTGATCCCGCTGAGCATGAGGACGGCCAGGGCCCAACCGTCGTGCTCGGCGAGGATCAGCCACAGGAACAGGGGCACGCCGGCCAGGCGAGCCATGCTCAGGACGTTCGGAATGGTGAAAATTCGGTCAGTCTGAACCCGAGTCTCCTGGACCTCCACCCGGGGGCCTCCACTGTGACGATAGAAATGGTCGTTCGATGCCCCTTGACCCTACAGGAGGCCGCACACGTGTCCTGAACGCAGAAAAGCCCCGCACCAGATACCTGGTGCGGGGCTTCCGCAATGATTGTTCGGCGGCGTCCTACTCTCCCACAGGGTCCCCCCTGCAGTACCATCGGCGCTGAAAGGCTTAGCTTCCGGGTTCGGAATGTAACCGGGCGTTTCCCTAAC
>JAEBET010000018.1:0-151586 GCA_049998195.1 Streptomyces sp. cmx-11-4 | reverse complement strand
CATTGAGGACCTCGTTGCAGCCCTCCAGCTGCTGGAAGTCCTCCATCGAGGGGTCCTGCGCCTGGAGCATCGTCCCCATGGCTCCGTCGGCGACGACCACCCGCGTGGCGAGCGCCTCGCGCAGGGCATCGGCCCGGGTCTGGGTGTCTGCGGGCGGGTTCGGCAACGAGGCCATGGTTGAGCTCCCTGGGATGCGACGGCTGTCGGCTTTGCACCCCCTCTGTGTCAAGGGTGCACGCGGCCAGGGTAACCGCGTGGCACCTGACCCGGTGAGGGTGTCCCACGTGGCGGACTGCATTCTGTGCGCGGGGCGTCCGCTCGGGTGTATCGGCCCGGATGTGCCGACCCACACGTGCGTCCTAGACCCCTCACCATGCAATAAGTCGGCATCGACCGATAGTGTTCAGCATTGTCGAACTACGTCAGCAGGAGGCTGCGCCATGGCACGGAACATCCAGTCGCTCGAACGAGCCGCTGCGATGCTGCGACTCCTGGCGGGTGGCGAGCGCAGGCTGGGGCTGTCGGACGTCGCGTCCTCCCTGGGCCTGGCGAAGGGCACGGCGCACGGCATCCTGCGCACCCTGCAGGCGGAGGGCTTCGTCGAGCAGGACCCGGCTTCGGGCCGCTACCAGCTGGGCGCGGAGCTGCTGCGCCTGGGCAACAGCTATCTGGACGTGCACGAGCTGCGCGCCCGCGCCCTGGTGTGGACGGACGACCTGGCCCGGGCGAGCGGCGAGAGCGTGTACGTGGGCGTGCTGCACAAGAGCGGGGTGCTGATCATGCACCACGTGTTCCGGCCCGACGACAGCCGTCAGGTGCTGGAGGTGGGGGCCATGCAGCCGCTGCATTCCACCGCCCTGGGCAAGGTGCTGTCCGCGTACGACCCGGTGGCGCACACCCAGGCGGTGGAGGTGGAGCGCGAGGCGTTCACCCCGCGCACCGTCACGGACGGGGCCGGGTTCGAGGAGGTCCTCGAGCTGACCCGGGCGCGCGGCTGGGCCGCCGACGTCGAGGAGACCTGGGAGGGCGTCGCCTCGGTCGCGGCGCCCATCCACGACCGGCGCAGGATGCCGGTCGGCGCGATCGCCGTGGCGGGGGCCGTGGAGCGGGTCTGCGGGGAGTCGGGGGAGCCGCGGGCGGCCTTGGTGGCCTCCGTACGGGACTGTGCCCGGTCGGTTTCACGCGACCTCGGAGCGGGCCGGTTCTGAGCTTGACCTGACCCGTCCCACCCACCCAAGGCGGCTTCGAGCTGCATTTGGGTGGGTTTTGTCATTTACGGATCATGGATTGGCTGAATTTGGTCGATCGTACCTAGTGGTAACGATCCGGTTCTTTGACCTGGCCAGGCCTTGACGGGTTCTTCACACAGGCGGAAAACTGCCGTTCATCGGTCGGCAATGTCGAACACCTACCGGCAATACGCGTTAGGGTGTGGCAAGGCCAAGGACCGGTGCAGCACTCACCGAGTGCGCGGACCCACCGGAGGGACCCGGTGTCCGCCCACCCCTGGACGTACGTAAGGAGTCGCGGGTGTCCAGCTCCGACATCTTCATCGGCGAGACCATCGGTACCGCCGTCCTTATCCTGCTCGGCGCCGGCGTGGTCGCCGCCGTCGTACTCAAGCGCTCGAAGGCGCAGAACGCGGGCTGGCTGGCGATCACCTTCGGGTGGGGATTCGCGGTCATGACCGCGGTCTACATGACCGGCACCCTGTCCGGCGCCCACCTCAACCCCGCCGTCACGGTCGGTATCGCGATCAAGGACGGCGACTGGGGCAACGTCCCGGTCTACTTCGCCGGCCAGCTGCTCGGCGCCATGATCGGTGCCACGCTGGCATGGGTGGCGTACTACGGTCAGTTCCGGGCCCACCTCACCGATCCGGAGATAGTCGCCGCCCAGTCCGAGCACGCGGGCCTGGTCGACCAGAAGACGGAGCCGAACGCCGGCCCGGTGCTCGGCGTCTTCTCCACCGGTCCTGAGGTCCGCAACGTGTGGCAGAACCTCGCGACCGAGATCATCGGCACCCTCGTGCTCGTGCTCGCGGTCCTCGCCTTCGGCCTCAACGACGACGGCAAGGGGCTCGGCACCCTCGGCGGCCTCATCGTCGCCCTGACCGTGGTCAGCATCGGCCTCTCGCTCGGCGGCCCGACCGGCTACGCCATCAACCCGGCCCGCGACCTGGGCCCGCGCATAGTCCACGCACTGCTTCCGCTGCCGAACAAGGGCGGCTCCGACTGGGGGTACGCCTGGATCCCCGTCGTCGGCCCGCTGATCGGCGGCGCCCTCGCCGCGGGTATCTACAACCTCGCGTTCGTCTAAGTCGTTCGCCCACCGGACTTCCCAGGAGCAGCCACCATGACCACCAGCACCGGCCCCTTCATCGCCGCGATCGACCAGGGCACCACCTCCTCCCGCTGCATCGTCTTCGACCGTGACGGCCGCATCGTCGCCGTCGACCAGAAGGAGCACGAGCAGATCTTCCCGAAGCCGGGCTGGGTCGAGCACGACGCCACCGAGATCTGGACCAACGTCCAGGAGGTCGTCGCCGGGGCCATCGCCAAGGCCGAGATCACCGCGGCCGACGTCAAGGCCGTCGGCATCACCAACCAGCGCGAGACCACCCTGCTGTGGGACAAGAACACCGGCGAGCCGGTGCACAACGCGCTGGTCTGGCAGGACACCCGCACCGACTCCCTGTGCAAGGAGCTCGGCCGCAACGTCGGCCAGGACCGCTTCCGCCGCGAGACCGGCCTGCCGCTGGCCAGCTACTTCGCCGGCCCGAAGGTCCGGTGGCTGCTCGACAACGTCGAGGGCCTGCGCGAGCGCGCCGAGGCCGGCGACATCCTCTTCGGCACCATGGACTCGTGGGTCATCTGGAACCTCACGGGCGGCGCCCAGGGCGGCGTGCACGTCACCGACGTCACCAACGCCTCGCGCACCATGCTGATGAACCTGCACACCCTGGCCTGGGACGAGAAGATCGCCGAGTCCATGGGCGTCCCGCTCAACGTCCTCCCGGAGATCAAGTCCTCCGCCGAGGTCTACGGCCACGTCAAGGACGGCGTCCTCGCCGGCGTCCCGGTCGCCTCGGCGCTCGGTGACCAGCAGGCCGCCCTGTTCGGCCAGACCTGTTTCGCCGAGGGCGAGGCGAAGTCCACGTACGGCACCGGCACGTTCATGCTGATGAACACCGGCGACAAGATCATCAACTCCTACAGCGGCCTGCTGACCACGGTCGGCTACCAGATCGGCGACCAGAAGCCGGTCTACGCGCTGGAGGGCTCCATCGCCGTCACCGGCTCGCTCGTCCAGTGGATGCGCGACCAGATGGGCCTGATCAAGTCCGCGGCCGAGATCGAGACCCTGGCCTCCTCCGTCGAGGACAACGGCGGCGCCTACTTCGTGCCGGCCTTCTCCGGCCTGTTCGCCCCGTACTGGCGCTCCGACGCCCGCGGTGTGATCGCCGGCCTGACCCGGTACGTCACCAAGGCGCACATCGCCCGTGCCGTCCTGGAGGCCACCGCCTGGCAGACCCGCGAGATCACCGACGCCATGACCAAGGACTCGGGCGTCGAGCTCGCCGCCCTCAAGGTCGACGGCGGCATGACCTCCAACAACCTGCTGATGCAGACGCTCTCGGACTTCCTGGACGCCCCCGTGGTCCGTCCGATGGTCGCCGAGACCACCTGCCTCGGCGCCGCCTACGCCGCCGGCCTGGCCGTCGGCTTCTGGCCCGACACCGACGCCCTGCGCGCCAACTGGCGCCGCGCGGCGGAGTGGACCCCGCGGATGCCCGCCGAGCAGCGGGACCGCGAGTACAAGAGCTGGCTCAAGGCCGTGGAGCGTTCCATGGGCTGGGTCGACGACGAAGACGCCAGCTGACCGCACTCAGCTGAGTCAATCGACGAGGAGCTAAGAGAGATATGAGCAGCCTGCAGAGCGTTCCCACGCTGGGTACGCACCCGACCGCCGGCTCGAACCCGAGCCGCGCCGAGACCCGTGAGCAGCTGGCGAAGGCCACGTACGACCTGCTGGTCATCGGCGGTGGAATCCTGGGCACCTCGGTGGCCTGGCACGCCGCGCAGTCGGGTCTGCGGGTCGCCATGGTGGACGCCGGCGACTTCGCCGGCGCCACCTCCTCCGCCTCCTCCAAGCTCGTCCACGGCGGCCTGCGCTACCTGCAGACCGGCGCGGTCAAGCTGGTGGCCGAGAACCACCACGAGCGCCGGGTGCTGGCCAAGGACGTGGCCCCGCACCTGGTCAACCCGCTCACCTTCTACCTGCCCGTGTACAAGGGCGGGCCGGTCGGCGCGGCGAAGCTGGGCGCGGGCGTGTTCGCGTACTCGGCGCTCTCGGCGTTCGGTGACGGCATGGGCAAGGTGATCTCGCCGGCCCGTGCCGCCGCCGACAACCCGGGCCTGAAGACGGACAACCTCAAGGCCGTCGCGGTCTACTACGACCACCAGATGAACGACTCCCGCGTCGCCGTCATGACGGTCCGCGCGGCCGTCGAGTCGGGCGCGGTCGTCCTCAACCACGCCGAGGTCACCGGGCTGCGCACGACGCGCGGCCGGGTCACCGGAGCCGAGCTCAAGGACCGTCTGGACGGGACCGAGTTCGGGGTGGACGCACGCGTCGTGCTCAACGCCACCGGCCCGTGGGTGGACCACCTGCGGCGCATGGAAGACAAGCACTCGATGCCGTCCATCCGCCTCTCCAAGGGCGCGCACATCGTGATGAAGCGCAAGTCGCCGTGGAAGGCCGCCATGGCCACCCCGATCGACAAGTACCGCATCACCTTCGCCCTCCCGTGGGAGGACCAGCTGCTGCTGGGCACCACCGACGAGGTGTACGAGGGCGACCCGGCGGACGTGCGCGCCACCGAGTCCGACATCCAGCAGATCCTGGACGAGGCGGCCTTCTCGGTGAAGGACGCCGACCTGGACCGTTCGCTGATGACCTACGCCTTCGCGGGCCTGCGGGTGCTGCCCGGCGGCCCCGGCGGCGTCGAGAAGGCCAAGCGCGAGACCGTCGTCTCCGAGGGCGCGGGCGGCATGCTGTCGGTGGCCGGCGGCAAGTGGACCACGTACCGCCACATCGGCCGCGTGGTCATGGACAAGCTGGCCAAGCTCCCGGGCAGCCCGCTGACCGAGGACATGGAGCCGGTGAAGTCCCTCGTACGCCGGGTGCCGCTGCCCGGTGTCGCCAACCCGAACGCGGTCGCGCACCGGCTGCTGGTGGACCGTGATCCCGGCACGCGGATGGACCCGCTCACCGCGCGCCACCTGGCCTCGCACTACGGTTCGCTGGCCTTCGACATCGCGCGCCTCGCGAACGAGGACCCGGCGCTGGCCGAGCGCATCCACCCGGACGGTCCGGAGATCTGGGCGCAGGTCGCCTACGCCCGTGACAACGAGTGGGCGCAGACGGCCGATGACGTGCTGCGCCGGCGTACGACGGTGACGATCCGCGGCCTGGACGACGCCTCCGTGATCGCCCGGGTCGAGGAGATGCTGAGCCGCAAGGCATAGCTCTCCCGCAGGTGGGGAAGAGGGGCGGTTCCGAGGGGAACCGCCCCTCTGTCGTGGGCTGTGGCCGGTGCCTCATCAAGGCTTAGGCTGGCCCACGTACACAAGGGAACTTCGGAAGGAGACCTGGGTGATCGAGCTTGAGGGCGTGCCCGAGCTGATCGACCCGGTCATGGTGGCCGCGTTCGAGGGCTGGAACGACGCGGGTGACGCGGCCTCCGGTGCGGTCGCACACCTGGACCGGGAGTGGAAGGGCGAGGTGTTCGCGGCGCTCGACGCCGAGGACTACTACGACTTCCAGGTCAACCGGCCGACGGTGTGGCTGGACAACGGGGTGCGGAAGATCACCTGGCCGACGACGCGGTTGTCGGTGGTCCGGATCGGCGGCGCCAAGCCGCGGGACCTGGTCCTGGTGCGCGGGATCGAACCGTCCATGCGGTGGCGGTCGTTCTGCAACGAGATCCTGGGCTTCGCGCACGAACTGGGCGTGGAGATGGTGGTCATCCTGGGGGCGCTGCTGGGGGACACGCCGCACACGCGGCCGGTCCCGGTGAGCGGGGTCACCTCGGACGCGGACCTGGCGCGGACGATGGACCTGGAGGAGACGAAGTACGAGGGCCCGACCGGGATCGTGGGCATCCTCCAGGAGGCCTGTACGCACGCCGGTGTCCCGGCGGTCTCGCTGTGGGCGGCGGTCCCGCACTACGTCTCCCAGCCGCCGAACCCCAAGGCCACGCTGGCCCTGCTGAACCGGCTGGAGGACCTGATCGACATCCGGATCCCGCTGGGCGAACTCCCGGAGGACGCGCGGGCGTGGCAGCTGGGCGTGGACCAACTGGCCGCGGAGGACAGCGAGGTGGCGGAGTACGTCCAGACGCTGGAGGAGGCGCGGGACACGGCCGACCTGCCGGAGGCGTCGGGGGACGCCATCGCCCGGGAGTTCGAGCGGTACCTGCGCCGGCGTGACCCTGCCGCGGAGCCGGGCGACAGCTCGTACCTGCGGGATCCGTCCAGCGGGCACCCGCGCCCCCCGAAGCGCAAGCCGGACCCCTCCGGGGAGGACCCGCAGCCGCCGGCCGCGGCCCCGCCGGACGAGGACACCCCGCCGGAGGCCTAGCCTGCCGGGGCGGACCCGGGGTGCGGGTGCGGCGCCGCCGCGCAAGCGCCCCCGGGCTACGCCCGGGCCCCGTGGGGTCCGTCCCACACCCCGCTCCTCAAACGCCGGAGGGGCTGGAATTGCGCTTCGCGCAACCCAGCCCCAGGCGGAGCCAAACTCAGCCCCCGCCGGCGTTTGAGGCGCGGGGGGCCTGGGGGCGGAGCCCCCGGTGCACGGTCCGCGGACGGCTACAGGGCTACGCCCAGGAGGGCGTCCACCGTGCGGGAGACCAGGCCGGGGGCCGACTCGTCGTCGCCGTCCGAGGCGTTCTGCGCGTCCACCCAGCGGTCCACGGCCGCCAACGCGGCAGGCGCGTCCAGGTCGCGGGAGAGGGCTTCGCGGACCTCCTCGACCAGCGCGTCCGCCGGCAGCCCGTCCGGCCGGGACACGGCCGCGCGCCACCGCTCCAGCCGGGCCTCGGCCTCGGCGAGCACCTCGTCCGTCCACTCCCAGTCGGCCCGGTAGTGGTGCGACAGCAGCGCCAGGCGGATCGCCGCCGGGTCGACCCCGGCCCGCCGCAGTGCGGACACGAAGACGAGGTTGCCCTTCGACTTCGACATCTTCTCGCCGTTCAGGGCGACCATGCCGGCGTGTACGTACGCCTTGGCCATCGGGAACTCGCCCGTCAGGGCCTGCGCGTGCGAGGCGCCCATCTCGTGGTGCGGGAAGGCCAGGTCGGATCCGCCGCCCTGGATGTCGAAGCCCATGCCCAGGTGGTCCAGGGCGATGGCCACGCACTCGATGTGCCAGCCCGGCCGGCCGCGGCCCAGCGAGCCGCCGTCCCAGCTCGGCTCGCCCGGACGCGCGGCCATCCACAGCATCGGGTCGAGCGGGTTCTTCTTGCCCGGCCGGTCCGGGTCACCGCCCCGCTCCGCCGAGAGCAGCCGCATCGCCTCGGCGTCGAGGTTCGAGACCTCGCCGAAGTGCGGGTCGGACTCGACGGAGAAGTAGACGTCGCCGTCCAGCTCGTACGCCGCACCCGCGTCCCGCAGCCGCTCGACCAGCGGCACGATGCCGGGTATGGCCTCGACGGCGCCGACGTAGTGCTGCGGCGGCAGCATGCGCAGGGCGGTCATGTCCTCGCGGAAGAGGGCGGTCTCGCGCTCGGCGAGCTCCGTCCAGTCGTGGCCGTCGCGCAGCGCCCGCTCCAGGAGCGGATCATCCACGTCCGTGACGTTCTGGACGTAGTGGACCTGCCGCTTGGTGTCGAGCCACACGCGCTGCACGAGGTCGAACGCGTTGTAGGTCGCCGCGTGACCGATGTGGGTCGCGTCGTACGGGGTGATGCCGCAGACGTAGATGCGGGCGACGGGACCGGGGGCGAGGGTGATCGTCCCGTGGGTCGCGGTGTCGTGGATCTCGAGGTCGCGGCCCTTGCCAGGAAGGGCGGGGACCTCGGAAGCGGGCCAGGCATGCATGTCTCGAGCCTAACCGGACGGATGTTCCTGATACGAACCGGACCTGCACTGTTGTCTTGATCGGGACTCTTGCGGTCTGGCCGAAACTGTGCGTGTTACGAGTGGCCGGTTCAGACCGGTGGCCACGGGATCGACGGCCACTGACCGGACGGCTCCGGATGGGTCCCGGTGCGCAGGAGCTGCGCCACCCGGTCCCGTACGGCGGCCAACTCGGCCGCCGTGACGAGTTCGGCCAGCCGGGTGGCCAGCGGGGCCCCTTCCGCCAGCTCGGCGGCCAGGGAGGCGAGCACCCCGCGCGCCTCGTCCGTCAGCGGCTCACCCGCCCACCCCCACAGGAGGGTGCGCAGTTTGTCCTCCGCGTGGAAGGTCACGCCGTGGTCGATCCCGTAGAGGCGTCCGTCGGGCGCGGGCAGCAGGTGGCCGCCCTTGCGGTCGCCGTTGTTGATCACGGCGTCGAGGACGGCGAGCCGGCGCAGCCGGGGGTCGTCGGCGTGCACGAGCAGGGCGGTGCGGCCGTCGCCCACGTCGGCGAGGGCGACGGGCTTCCAGCCGTCCCCCGCCTCCTCGCCCTCCACGAGCGCGAGGAGCTCGGCGCCGGAACTCTCGCCCCCGGGGGTCTCGATCCAGCGCTGGACCATGCCCTCGCCGTACGGTCCGTCGCGCAGCACGGTGGTGGGCACCAGGCCCCAGCCGGTGGCTTCGGAGACCAGGTAGGAGGCGACCTCGCGCTGGGCGAGGTTCCCGTCGGGGAAGTCCCACAGCGGGCGCTCGCCCTTCACCGGCTTGTACACGCAGTCGGCGCTCACGCCTCCGTAGCTGACGTTGCAGAGCAGCACGGCGTTGGACGCCTCGCGGATCCGGCCGACGACGGTCAGCTCACCCCTGGTGAGCAGTTCCTCGAACTTCTCCCGCTCCCCCATGACGGTCACACCTGGCGCCGGTAGCCGTTCTGGCGGGGGCAGACGTGCCCCTCCGGATCCAGCGGCAGACTGCACAGCGGGCACGGCGGACGGCCCGCGTTGACCACGTCCAGGGCCCGCTTGGCGAAGGCCCGGGCCTGGGCTCCGCTGAGGCGGACCCGCAGCATGGGCGGGCCGTTCTCCTCGTCCTGGAGCAGCCGTTCCTCCGCCTCGGCGAGATCCTCGTCCGAGTCGGCGTCGAGTTCGACCAGGGCCTGCGCCTCGACGATCATGCGCTGTTCCTCGCCGTCCCAGGCGAGGGCCATGGTGCCGACGCGGAACTCCTCGTCCACCGGGACGTCCAGCGGCGCGGTGTCGGCGGCCTCGGCGGGGGCCACGGCCGGGACCGGGGCATTGCCCCCGGTGCGCCGTACGACCTCGTCCAGCAGCTCGTCCATCCGCTCGGCCAGCGCCGCGACCTGGGCCTTCTCCAGGGAGACACTGGTGACGCGGGGGCCGGAGGAGGCCTGCAGGAAGAACGTACGGCGTCCCGGCAGACCGACCGTGCCGGCAACGAAGCGGTCCGGCGGGTCGTAGAGGAACACCTGACGGGGCACGTCCAGTCTCCAAGTCTCGGCGGCAGCCCTCATTCACAGGGCCAGTCCACCCTACTGCGCCGTTCGATCACACCGCGCCCGCACCACCTCCGACAACGGCGTTCCCGCCGTCTTCCACTGCTTTGTCCGGTGTGGTCGCGCGCGGTACGAGCGAGCCGAGGTCCCCGGTGTCACCGAGCCGGAACACGAACGGCCGGGTCGGCGTGTAGCGGACGGCGGTCACGGAACAGGGGTCGACGTGGATGCGCTGGAAGAGGTCCAGGTGCATGCCCAGGGCGTCCGCCACGAGGGACTTGATGATGTCGCCGTGGGAGCACATCAGGAAGACGGCGTCGCTGCCGTGTTCCTCCTCGACCCGCGCGTTCCAGTCCCGTACGGCCTCCACGGCGCGCGCCTGCATGGCGCGCATCGACTCGCCGCCGGGGAAGACGGCCGCCGAGGGGTGCTGCTGGACGATCTTCATCAGGGGTTCGTCGGCCAGTTCGGCGAGTTTGCGGCCCGACCAGTCGCCGTAGTGGCACTCGCCGATCCGCTCGTCGGAGTGCGGCTCCAGCTCCGGCCGGGCGGCCAGCAGCGGGGCCAAGGTCTCCCGGCAGCGTTGCAGCGGGCTGGTGACGACGGCGGCGAGCGGTACGCCCGCCAGCCTGCCGGGGAGCGCGGCGGCCTGCTCGGCGCCGCGTTCGTCGAGGGCCACTCCCGGGGTCCATCCGGCGAGCAGCCCAGCGGTGTTGGCGGTGGACCGCCCGTGTCGTACGAGGATCAGCGTGGCCATGCCGCCAGCCTAAGCGGTGCCGGCGACGTGCGGGCGGGACGAGGACGGGGGAGAATACGCCGCGTGATTGTGGACTGCGCGATTTACCGGAACGGCCGCCGCACCGAGGGTCCCGAGGACTTCTCGGACGCCCTGGAGGCGGCACGGGCCGCCGGGGACGCCTTCCTCTGGGTCGGCATGCACGAACCCACCGAAAAGGAATTCGAGCACGTCCGGACCGAGTTCGGTCTGCACCCGCTGGCGGTGGAAGACGCCCTGACCGCGCACCAGCGCCCGAAGCTGGAGGTGTACGACGACTCGCTGTTCGTCGTCCTCAAGCCGGTGCTCTACGACGACCACACCGACATCGTCACCACCGGCGAGCTGATGCTGTTCATCGGCGACTCGTTCGTGGTCACCGTCCGGCACGGCGAGGGGGCCGCGCTGGCCGCCGTACGGCGGCGGCTGGAGCACGAGCCGAACGTCCTGAAGCACGGCCCCACCGCCGTGCTGTACGCGGTCTCCGACGCGGTGGTGGACCACTACATCGACGTGGCGGCCGAACTCCAGGCGGACCTGGAGGAACTGGAGGCGGAGGTCTTCGCCCCGAACGCCTCGGACACCAAGAACACCGCCGCCCGGATCTACGCCTTCAAGCGGCAGGTGCTGGAGTTCCGCCGGGCGACGAGCCCGCTCCTGGCGCCGATGGACCGGCTCGCCTTCGGGACGGTGCCCTTCGTCCACGAGCACGCCCAGCCGTTCTTCCGCGACGTGGCCGACCACCTGACCAAGGCGAACGAGTACGTCGAGGGCCTGGACCGGCTGCTGTCGGACGCCCTCGCCGCGCATCTGGCGCAGATGGGCGTGCGGCAGAACGACGACATGCGCAAGATCTCGGCCTGGGCGGCGATGGCGGCCGTGCCCACGATGGTGGCGGGGATCTACGGGATGAACTTCGAACACATGCCCGAGCTGACGTGGGGCGTGGGATACCCGGCCGTGGTGCTGGTCATGGTGGGCGCGTGCTTCGGCCTGCACCGGATGTTCAAGCGCCGGGGCTGGCTCTAGCCGGCCCCGGCCGAGGGCACTAGGCGAGTTCGGGCGCGGTGGCCGGAGCGCCGCCCAGGGCGTCGCGTCGCCGGGGCATGCGCAGGCTCACCATCCGGTGCCAGCCGCTGAACCGCTCGTACGCGTACATCCCGCGGATCCCGGCGGCGAGCGCGGCCGCCTTCGGCCCCGGCCAGTGCAGCAGCCGTCCCATGTGGTCCATGACGGCGAGGCTCACGTCGCGGTAGATGCCGATCTCGGCGAGCGCGCTCTCGCGCAGCACCCGGTGGATGGTGGGGCCGTGCCCTTGGCGGGCGAGGCGCAGCAACTCCTCGTGGCAGTAGGCGAGGTGGTTGTCCTCGTCGTGACTGATCACGCGGATGGCCTTGCCGAGCTCGGGATGGTCTCCGAAGTGACCGACCAGCATGTCCATCTGGTCGGCGGCCCGCTGCTCCGTGACCCGGCTGTGCGCGAGGTAGACGACGATGTCGCGCTCGGTCAGCGGCTCCTCGCGGCGCAGCTTCTCGTGCGCGAGGCCGATGCCGCGCCGTTCCAGGAGCATCGTGTAGTCGGTCTCGGGGGGTACCGGGACGGGCGGCAGACCGCGCTTGCGCAGCAGGGCGTTGAAGATCCGCCCGTGCTTGTCCTCGTCGGCGCCGTGCCGGGTGATCTTGGGTGCGAGGTCGCGCATCCCGTCCGGCACCAGGGCCGCGATGCGGGCGTTCTCCCAGCCGCCCTGGGTCTCCCCGCTGGCGGCGATGGAGCAGAACAGCTGGAAGGAGTCGTCGTTGTCGACAATCTCCTGGAACAGGCTGCGGGCAGAGAGCATGCACCGAGTCAAACGCCGGTCGCGGGGGGCGGCAACCGAAGCGCGGGGCTACTCGCCCGAATGAACGAAACCGGAGGTTGGGCGGTGGTGCGTAACCCGGCGGGCGCCCCGCGCGTTGTTGGCTGTGTCGGCCGTGGCGGGGAAGACCCCCGAGCCCCCACCACGGCCGCAGGCTCCTTTCCGGCGCCGCCCGCGCACCGCTCCGCGGGGTTCGGGCGGCCGGGCCGGGCCTCGGTCAGGCCAGGCCCGCGCGTTCCATGGCCTCGGTGCCGGCCCGCAGGGCGGCGATCCGCTCGTCGAGCGTGAAGCCGGCCGGGGCCAGCGTGAGGGTGGTGACCCCGGCCTCCGCGTAGGCCCGCATCCCGTCCGCGATCCGCTCCACCGGGCCGAGCAGCGTGGTCGAGTCGATCAGGGAGTGCGGGACGGCCGCGGCCGCGCCGGTCTTGTCGCCGCCCAGGTACTTGTCCTGGATCTCTGCGGCTTCCTTCTCGTATCCCATGCGCTGGGCCAGCTGGTTGTAGAAGTTCTGCTTCCGGCTGCCCATGCCGCCCACGTACAGGGCGGTGTACGGGCGGAACATGTCGGCGAGCGCGGTCACGTCCTCGCCGAGGGCCAGCGGCACGGTCGGGCAGACGTCGAAGCCGTCCATGGTCAGCCCGGCCTTCTCGCGGCCCGCCCGGATGTGGGTGAGCGCGGTGGCCTCCAGGTGCTCGGCGGCCGGGAAGATCAGCAGGGCGCCGTCGGCGATCTCGCCGGTCTGCTCCAGGTTCTTGGGGCCGATCGCGGCGATGTAGAGCGGGATGTGCTCGCGCTCGGGGTGCACGGTCAGCTTGAGCGGCTTGCCCGGGCCGCCGGGGAGCGGCAGGGTCCAGTGCTCGCCCTCGTACGAGAGGCGCTCGCGGCTCATGGCCTTGCGGACGATCTCCACGTACTCCCGGGTCCGCGCGAGCGGCTTGTCGAACTTGACGCCGTACCAGCCCTCGGAGACCTGCGGGCCGGAGACGCCGAGGCCCAGCCGGAAGCGGCCCTTGGTGAGGGAGTCCAGGGTGGCGGCGGTCATGGCCGTCATGGCGGGCTGGCGGGCCGGGATCTGGAGGATCGCCGAGCCGACGTCGATCCGCTCGGTCTGGGCGGCGACCCAGGCGAGGACGGTGGGGGCATCGGAACCGTAGGCCTCGGCGGCCCAGCACACGTCGTAGCCGAGGCGGTCGGCCTCCTGTGCGACGGCGAGGTTGTCGGCGTCCATGCCCGCACCCCAGTAGCCGAGATTGATACCGAGCCGCATGTGTCGTCCCCTTACCGAATTTACCGATCAGTAACGTGCGTGTGCGGGGACTCTAGCGCGCCCGGAGCCCTTCCGTCAGTGCCCCAGTAGTCTCAGCGCTCATGGAGCAGAGGCATCTCGGCCGCACCGGACTGCGCGTATCCCGGATCGGCCTCGGCACCCTCACCTGGGGCCGCGACACCGGCGAGGAAGCCGCCGCCGAGCAGGTGAAGACCTTCTGGGAGGCGGGCGGCACCCTCGTCGACACGGCCGACGTGTACGCCGGCGGGGAGGCGGAGTACCTCCTGGGCCGGCTGCTGGCCGGGCTCGTCCCGCGCCGGGACCTGGTGATCGCGACCAAGGCGGGCAGCGTGCCCGATCCGGACCGGCGGTTCGACGGCTCGCGCGGACACCTGCTGGCCGCGCTCGACGCCTCGCTCGACCGGCTGGGCACCGATTACGTCGACCTCTGGCAGCTGCACGCGTTCGACCCGGTGACGCCGCTGGAGGAGACCCTGCAGGCGCTGGACCTGGCCGTGAGCAGCGGCCGCGCCCGGTACGCCGGGGTGGCGGGCTTCTGCGGCTGGCAGTTGGCGAAGGCGGCGACCTGGCAGCTCGCGGCCCCGGGAGCGCGGACCCGGCTGGCCTCGACCCAGATGGAGTACTCGATGCTCCAGCGCGGGGTCGAGCGCGAGGTGCTGCCGGCCGCCCTGGACCTGGGCGTCGGCCTCCTTCCCTCGTCCCCGCTGGGGCGGGGGGTCCTGACGGCCAAGTACCGGGGCGGTACCCCGGCGGACTCGCGGGGCGCTTCGGAGTCGCTGGCCGCCCTGGTGGACCCCTACCTGGACGAGGCCGCGGGCCGGATCGTGGACGCGGTGGTGACGGCGGCTCAGGGACTGGCGGTCACTCCGCTCCAGGTGGCCCTGGCGTGGATCCGGGACCGGCCCGGAGTGGTCGCGCCGATCGTCGGCGCGCGGACGTCGGCGCAGCTCGAGGCGGCTCTGTCAGTGGAGGCCCTTAGTCTTCCCGAGGAGATCTGCCGGGCGCTGGACGATGTGTCGGCTCCCGTGCACCGCTACCCCGATCAGGACTGGAGCACGCTGTGAGTACCGACCGCTCGGCCGAACCCGCTGCCGCGGAGGAAACGCAGGCGCCGGCCGTCCAGCCCGCTGCCGCGGAGGACTCAGCCGGGCAGGTACCCGCCGACGGGGACGCCCCGGACACGGCGGTGACCGGCGCCGCGGACGGCGCCGCACCGGTCGAACCGGCCGGTCCCGGCCCGGAGGCCGCGGCGCACGGCGAAGCCGGCGGCGGAGAAGCCGGCGGCGGAGAAGGTGGGGACGGAGAAGCCGGCGGCGGAGAAGGTGGGGACGGAGAAGCCGGCGGCGGGGAGACCGGGGCGGAGCCCTCCGCCCCGGCCGAGCCCGCCGCGGGCGAAGCGGCGGCCGCCGCCCCCGAACTGAGCGAGGCCCAGGCCGAGCTGGCCGCGCAGAAGATCGAGCGGGAGCGGATCGCCCGGCGCAAGGCCGAGCGGGAGGGACCCGTCGAGGCCGGGGCGAAGCTCAGCGGGAAGGCCGCCGACCTGCTGGCCGCCGTACGGGCCGTGGAGAGCGGGGCGGAGCCCCCGTCCGTGTACTTCGACGAGGCCCCAGCCGCGCCGCGCAAGGCGGCCCCCGCTCCCCCGCCGCCGCCCCGCAAGGCGGCGCAGGCTCCGGCCGCCGCCCCCGCTGCGGACACCGTCGACGCCGTACGGGCCGTCCTGGCCCGGGGCGGCGCCCCCGAGGCGCCGGCGGCCCCGGCCGCGGCGGCGCTCGGAGACGGCGCCGCCGAGCGGCTCGCCGAGAACCCCTGGCTGCTCCTGTCCGTCCCCGCCGTCCGCCCGACCCAGGCGGACGGCTTCGCCCGCGCCCTGCTGGGCCCCGACGCCGGTCCGGGCGACGAGCGCCGCACCACCGCCCTGGTCGGCTGGCTGCTGGTGCAGGCCGGACTCAAGGGGCACACCGCGCTGGAGGCCCCGGTCCTGCGGTCGGCGCTGGCCCAGTACGGCGTGCCGGACCCCGACGAGGCCCTCGAAGCCGCCATCGGCGACGGCTCGGTGCTGGTCTTCCACGAGCCGCTGGGCCCGCCCGTCGCGGAGGACGAGGAGCAGCCGGTCCGGGTGCTGGTGGGCCTGGAGGGCGCGGCGATGGCCGAGGAGAGCCTGGCCGACGGGCTGGCCCGGATCGCCAGCACCTTCGATGCCCCGGCGGACTGGGAGAAGGCCGCCACCGGACCCGGCGCCGAGCTGATCCGCGCCGTCGCGGGCCACGGCCTGGTCGCCCACACCGGCGGCGAGGCCGCCCGCGCCGAACCGCTCGCCCTGCTGGCCGCCGCCCGGGAGCTCGGCCTGCGGGCCTGCCTGGCCGCGCACGTGCCCCCCGCCGACGGGGTCACCGTCGCCGGGCTGCTCGCCGGGGCGCAGGGGCCGGGCCGGGACGCCGACGGGCAGTTCGCGCTGGACCTGCTGGTGGTCTTGGACGCGCCCCAGCTGGACGTGGACACCGCGGCCGCACTGGTGGAGTCCGTCCCCGACGGGGCCCGTCTGGTGCTCTCCGGGGACCCCGCGGTGCTCGGGTCCGCCGGGCCCGGGCGGGTGTTCGCCGATCTGCTGGCCGCCCGCACCTGTCCGCAGGTGGTCTCCCGCGTCCCGGACCCCGGTCCCCTCGGCGAGCTGGTCTCGGGGGTCGGCATCGGGGAGCTGCACCAGGTCGACGCCCCCGGCAAGGAGGTCGTCATCGTCCCGGTGCGCGACGCCGGGGAGGCCGTGCACCGGACCGTGCAGCTGGTGGCCGAGTCGGTGCCGCGGGCCTTCGGGATCCCGGCGCAGAGCGTGCAGGTGATCACCCCGGGCCACGGCGGCGCGGCGGGCACCCGGGCGCTGAACGCCGCCCTCAAGGAGCGGCTGAACCCCGGTCCCGGCCGGTTCGGCGGCTTCGATCCCGGCGACCGGGTGGTCCACGTGCCCTCCCCCGGGCGGGCCCTGCCGGCCCGGGTGGTGTCGGCCGACGCGCAGGGGCTGCACCTGGAGCGCGCGGGCGCGCCGGTCGTCGTACCGAAGGAGCTGGTGGAGGCGCAGGTCCGGCACGGCTGGGCGGTGACCGCGCACCAGGCGGTGGGTGCCCGCTGGCCGGCGGTGGTCGTCGTACTGCCGGGGGACGCGGCGCAGGCCCTCTCCCGGGACTGGGTGTACACCGCGTTCGGGCGGGCCGAGCGGCACCTGTCCGTGGTGCACGGTGTGGACCAGGCGCTGCCGCGTGCGGTGGCCGAGGTGCTGCCGAAGCCGCGTACGACCCGGCTGACGGGCCTGCTGACCGCCCTGGCGACGGCGGGCGAGCAGCCGGAGTGACGCGAAGCGGCCCCCGCGGTGACTGCGGGGGCCGCTTCCTTTCCGTTCAGGTCCCGCTCGGTGCGCTCAGGCCGGGGTCAGCCCCGGCCGCGCGGGCTCGTCCTCGTCCGTGTGCTGGCCCTCGTCCGCGTCCCCGAACTCGTCGGTCTCCTCGTCGAAGACGGAGCTGACGTCGAACCGGTGCATGACGTCCTCCGGGTCGGTGTGCCCGAAGGGCGAGTTGAGCCACTCCCCCGGCTCCGCCATCTCCTCCGAGGCCGCGATCCACAGGGTGGAGTCGCCCTCCTCCAGCCCGAACTCCTTGTACCGGGAGGCGATCTCGTCGGGCTCGTACTCCCCGAACAGGACACCCAGCGCGCCGGCGGTTCCCCCGTCGTGGACCAGTTCCGCGTCCCGGTCGTGCGCGGCGACCCGCTCGGCCTGGGCGATCAGCCTCGGCGGCTCGACCACGGCGTAGTCGCGGCGGATGAACACGCTGAACGCGGCGGGCTCGGCGGGACCGGTGTACGGGACGCCGTCCTCGGGGGTGGGGATCTCGAAGGGGGTGACCTCGTCGTAGCGGTCGTAGAGGAGTTCGTCGTACTCCTCGGCCGCGGCGGCGAGTTCGTTGAACGCGGCGTAGACGTCGGGGTCCTCGTCCCCGGTCCTGCGCTCGACCGCGGCGAGGTGCCGGTCGAGCGCTTCCTTGACCGCCTCGGCGGCGGCGCGTACCTCGGCAGCAGTGGGCAGAGCGGCATCAGACATAGAGCAGACGCTATCCGTAGCAGGGCTCTGCCCGCACAATAGATGCGATGCCGGAATACGAATTTGTCGACGTGTACGTGCCGCGCGGCGTTGCCCGCAAGGAGGCGACCCGCCTGCTGACCGATCATGCCGAGTACGGGAACTGGGAGCTCGACCGCCTGACCCTGCACCGGGACGGCAGCCGCCGTGTGCGACTGCGCCGCCGGATCATCCGCCAGGTCCGCGCGACCTGGTGACGCGGGCCCCGGGTGCGGGACCCGCGTCGTGAACGGTCGTCAGGCGGCCGTGCGGGCACGCCGGTAGAGCACGGTGCCGGCCAGCAGCAGGCCGCCGGCGAGCGGCAGGCCGGCGGTCAGGACGTCACCGGAGCCGGTGGCGGCGAGGCCGGCCGACGGGCCGGGGACGCCGGTCTCCGTGGCCGGGGTGACCGGCGTGACCGGACCCGCGGCCGGGCCGGTGCCCGGACCCGGCGCACCGGGTGTGCCCGGGGTCTGGCCGCCCGGGTTGCCGTTGCCCGGGTTCCCGTTGCCGGGGTTTCCATTGCCCGGGTTTCCATTGCCCGGGTTCCCGTTGCCCGGGTTCCCGTTGCCCGGGTTCCCGTTCCCGGGGTTTTCCTCGCCCGGCGTGCCCGGGTTGCCGTTGCCCGGGTTCCCGTTGCCCGGTGTGCCGGGGTGGTCGTCGCACGGTTCGTCGTCGTCATGCCCCGGGTGACCGGGGCTGCCCGGGTTCCCCGGGTGGTCAGGTGTGCCGGGAAGGTTCGGGTGGCTCGGCCCGCCGTGGCGGTCCGAACCGTTGAAGCAGTGGTTCCCGAAGGCCGGATTGAGGCCTCCCACCACGTTCACCGTGTTCCCGCAGGCGTTCACGGGCGCGTCCACGGGCACCTGCGCGCTGTTCCCGGACAGCAGTCCCGGAGAGTTCGCGGCGTGCCCCGATGCGCCGGAGTCCGCTTGCGCGTACCCCCCGCCCATCGCGAGGACGCCCCCCGCGGCAGCCATGGTGATCAGGGTCTTCCTGGTGGCCTGTGCCGGTCGTCGCATCTGTACTCGTCCCCTGGTGTGTACGTCCAGGCTCCCCCGCCTGGTCCGCCGGAAGTGAGAATCGTTGGGAATCCGGGCCGGAAAGCCCGGTGGCCCCGGAGCGCTGGAATGCGCTCCGGGGCCAAAGACTTCAGATGCGTCAGGCGTTGACGCAGGTGTTGCCGAAGGCCGGGTTCAGCAGGCCGATCACGTTGACCGTGTTGCCGCAGACGTTCACGGGGATGTGAACCGGGACCTGGACGACGTTGCCGGACAGGACACCCGGGGAGCCGATGGCCGCACCCTGGGCACCCGCGTCGGCGACAGCCAGACCCGCACCCGCGAGAACCAGGCCACCGGTGGCAGCCGCAGCGGCGACAACCTTCTTGATCATTGTTCCTCCTAGTAGGCAATTGCGGTCCCAGCCGCGGACCGCACCACCTGTAACGAGGAGGGATCACCAGGGCTACGAGCGTATGAGCGCATTCACTCTTCCCAGTGGCCTTCGCACACCTCTGCGATTTTCAGGCGTTGTCAATGAATCGGTCGAGAACGCGGACGCCGAACTTCAGCCCGTCGACCGGCACCCGCTCGTCCACGCCGTGGAACATTCCGGCGAAGTCCAGCGCAGGCGGCAGTTGCAGCGGCGCGAAGCCGAAGCAGCGGATGCCGAGGTCGTCGAAGGACTTGGCGTCCGTGCCGCCCGAGAGCATGTACGGGACGGCCCGCGCGATCGGGTCCTCGGCCTTCAGGGCCCCCTGCATCGCGTCGACCAGACGGCCGTCGAAGTCGGTCTCCAGGGCCTTGTCCCCGTGCACGTCCTCCCGCTTGACCCGGGGACCGAGGATGCGGTCCAGGTCGGCGAAGAACTCGTCCTCGTAGCCCGGCAGGAAGCGGCCGTCGACATGGGCCGTGGCCTGGCCGGGAATGACGTTGACCTTGTAGCCGGCGCCGAGCATCGTCGGGGCGGCGGAGTTGCGCAGGGTCGCGCCGACCATCTTGGCGATACCGCCGAGCCTGGCGAGCGTGGCGTCCATGTTGTCCGGGTCCAGCGGGGTCCCGAGCGCGTCCGAGAGCTCGTCCAGGAAGCTCCGTACGGTCTTGGTCACGCGCACCGGCCACTGGTGGCGCCCGAGCCGCCCCACGGCCTCGCACAGCTCCGTGATGGCGTTGTCGTTGTTGGTCATGGAGCCGTGGCCAGCGGTGCCCTCCACCGTGAGCCGCATCCAGTGCATGCCCTTCTGGGCCGTCTCCACGAGGTAGAGCCGCAGGTTCTCGTTCACCGTGAAGGAGAAGCCGCCGACCTCGCCGATCGCCTCGGTGACGCCCTCGAAGAGCCCCGGGTGCTTGTCGACCAGGTGCCGCGCCCCGTAGACGCCGCCGGCCTCCTCGTCGGCGAGGAAGGCGAGCACGATGTCGCGCGGGGGCTTGCGGCCGCTGCGCATGCGGTCGCGTACGACGGCCAGCGTCATCGCGTCCATGTCCTTCATGTCGACGGCGCCGCGGCCCCACACGCAGCCATCGGCGATCTCGCCCGCGAAGGGGTCGTACGTCCAGTCGGCCGCATTGGCCGGGACCACGTCGGTGTGCCCGTGGATCAGCAGCGCGGGCCGCGAGGGGTCCTCCCCCTCGATGCGCGCCACGGTCGAGGCCCGCCCCTTGTGCGATTCGAAGATCTGCGGCTCCAGCCCGACCTCGGCGAGCTTCTCGGCCACCCACTCGGCCGCCTTGCGCTCGCCGGGGCCCGAGTGGTCTCCGTAGTTGCTGGTGTCGATCCGGATGAGGTCCCGGCAGAGGTCGACGACCTCGTCCTCGCCGGAGACGGTCCTGCCCGCGCTCGACTCGCTCACGCTGCTTCCTCCCACTGATCGGTACCGAACTGCCTCCATCCTCCCGCTCGGAGCCGTTCTCCCCAAGGGCACTCCCTGGCCACAGGGGGGTGTGATCGAGGGCCCCGGAATGTTTGGTAATGTTTTCCACGTCGGAACGGCCCGCGAGGGACGCGAGACAGACACCTTGTCCGGGTGGCGGAATGGCAGACGCGCTAGCTTGAGGTGCTAGTGCCCTTTATCGGGCGTGGGGGTTCAAGTCCCCCCTCGGACACAAAAGAAGGACCCCGCTTCGGCGGGGTCTTTTTCGTTGTCCCGGGCTCGGCGCACGGACGCCGAAAACCGCTCACGGGGCCCGGGCGAGGGGCCCCGTGAGCGGCCGGGACGGTCAGTCGCGGGCCGCGGCGATCTCCGCCACCCGGCGGCGCACCAGGAACCAGCCTCCGACCAGGGCCGCGCCGATGGCCGGGACGAACATGACCGTGGTGCGGCCCACGCCTCCGTCGCACCACATCAGGACGAGGACCGTGAGGAGGAAGACCAGGGTCACGAGCTGGGTGTACGGGGCCCAGGGCAGGCGGTAGGCGGGGCGTTCGACGCGGCCCTGCTGCGCACGGCGCCAGAAGTGGAGCGAGCAGATCATGACCATCGCCCAGGTGCCGAGGATGCCCAGCGAGGCGAAGTTCAGGACGATCTCGAAGGCCTCTTCCTCCATGAAGTAGTTCAGGCCGACGCCCGCGACGCCGAAGGCGGCGGTGAACAGGACGCCGCCGTAGGGGACCTTGCCCTTGTTCATGACGCCGGTGAACCTCGGGGCGGAGCCGGACAGGGCCATGGAGCGCAGGATGCGGCCGGTGGAGTAGAGGCCGGAGTTCAGGCTGGAGAGGGCCGCCGTCAGCACGACCAGGTTCATGACGCCCGCGGCGCCGGGGACGCCGAGCTTGTCGAAGACGGTGACGAAGGGGCTCTGGTCGGAGGAGTACGCCGTGTACGGGAGCAGCAGCGCGAGCAGGACCACGGAGCCGACGTAGAAGAGGCCCACGCGCCACATGATCGAGTTGATCGCCTTCGGCATGATCTTCTCGGGGTTCTCGGTCTCGCCGGCGGCGACGCCGCAGAGCTCGACGGAGGCGTACGCGAAGACCACGCCCTGGATCACCAGGAGCATGGGCAGGACGCCGGACGGGAAGATGCCGCCGTTGTCGGTGACGGTGGTCAGGCCCGGGGTGTGGCCGCCGATCTCGTGGCTGGTGGCCACGAGCCAGATGCCGACGATCAGGAAGATGACCAGGGCGGCGACCTTGACCAGGGAGAACCAGAACTCCATCTCGCCGAAGTACTTCACCGAGATCAGGTTCGCGGTGAGGACGACGGCGAGGGCGATGAAGGCGAGGACCCACTGGGGGACGTCGGTGAACAGCGACCAGAAGTGGGCGTAGGTCGCGGCGGCCGTGATGTCGGCCACGGTGGTCGTGGACCAGTTGAGGAAGTAGAGCCAGCCCGCCGTGTAGGCGCCCTTCTCCCCCATGAACTCGCGAGCGTACGAGACGAAGGCGCCGGAGGAGGGGCGGTAGAGCACGAGCTCGCCGAGGGCCCGGACGACGAAGAAGGCGAAGACGCCGCACACCGCGTAGGCGATCGCCAGGGAGGGGCCGGCCCCGGCGAGGCGGCCGCCGGCGCCGAGGAACAGGCCGGTGCCTATCGCCCCGCCGATCGCGATCATGTTGATGTGGCGGGACTTGAGGTCCTTGCTGTAGCCCTCGTCACCGGCGTCGACGTGGCGGGAAGACGCCGGGGCGGGAGCCTCGGTCAAGGTGCGGTCACTCATGGATGACTTCGCCTTCGTGGGGGTCGGACAAGGCAGGCCCGGACCGCCGCGCAGGGGAGCTGGGTGGTGTCCCCTGTGCTGCGGTTCGGTCGTTTTGATCGCCCCAGGAGACCATGGGGGTCCGCCACCCGCCAAAATCGGCCCAGCGCATCGAAGCCCCCGACGACCTTGGAAAGGGGTGTCGGGGGCTTCGTGGAAGCTGGAAAGCCAGGTCCTGAGGTCAGTCTCTGGAGGTGGCCTCCGCCGCCTGGTCGAGACGGAAGGCCTCGTTGCCGAGGCCGATGCGGGCGTGCACCTCGGGGCGCCTGCGGCGCAGGAAGGCCCCGTAGAGCAGACCGGTCACGACGGCGGCGCCGATGATGCCCGGCAGGGCCCAGTTGAGGGCGGAGCCCTCCGCGGCGCCGACCAGGACGCCGAAGTCCTTGACGGTGTAGACGGCGATGGCGAGCAGCGCGAGCCCGGCGGCGCCGGCCGCGACGAGCCGCCAGACCTGGGCGCCGGCGGTGCCGCGGCGGACGAAGAAGGCGATGACGGCGAAGGAGGCGGCGGCCATGAGGAGGGTCACACCGAGAGCGCCGACACTGCCCATCCACGTGAACAGGTGGAGCACGGGGGCGGTCGGGTCGCCGGTGGGCATGTCGTCGGTGACGGCGAAGGCGATCACGACGAGGGTGGCGATGCCGGTCTGCAGGAGGGAGCCGGTGCCGGGGGCGCCGGTGCCGGGATTGGTCCGGCCGAAGGCGGCCGGGAGCAGGCCCTCGCGGCCCATGGCGAAGGCGTAGCGGGCGACCACGTTGTGGAAGCTGAGCATGGCCGCGAACATGCCGGTCACGAAGAGGACGTGCAGGACGTCGGTGAAGGCGCCGCCGAGGCGGGCCTCGGTGAGCTGGAAGAGCAGGCCAGGGCCCGCCTCGGCGGAGGTCTTGACGACCTCGGAGGGGCCGGTGGCGACGGTGAGGGCCCAGGCGCTCAGGGCGAAGAAGAGGGCGACGAAGCCGACGGCGAGGAACATCACCCGGGAGACGACGATGTGCGGCTTGCTGGTCTCCTCGGCGTACACCGGGGACTGCTCGAAGCCGACGAACGCGGCGATGCAGAAGCACAGGGCGGTGCCGAGGCCGGGGCCGCTGAGGGTCTCGGGGTTGAAGGCGTGCAGCGAGAGGCCTTCGGCGCCGGGCTTGCCGAGGGCGGCGAGGTCGAAGACGACGACGAGGGCGCACTCGATGAGGAGCAGGACGCCGAGGACCTTGGCGTTGAGGTCGATCTTCAGCCAGCCGAGGGCGCCGGTGGCGGCGACGGCGAGCAGGGCCGGGATCCACCAGGCGAGTTCGATGCCGAGGTAGGTGGCGAAGAGGCCGGATATCTCGAAGCCGAGGATGCCGTAGACGCCGACCTGCATGGCGCTGTACGCGACGAGGGCGACCAGGGAGGCCCCGGCGCCCGCGGTGGGGCCGAGGCCCCGGGCGATGTAGGCGTAGAAGGCGCCGGCGTTGTGGACGTGGCGGCTCATTTCGGCGTAGCCGATGCTGAAGAGCGCCAGGACGAGGCCGAGGATGACGAAGAGCAGCGGCTGGCCCACGATGCCCATGACGCCGAAGGTGGTGGGCATCACACCGGCGACCACCATCAGGGGTGCGCTGGCGGCGAGTACGGAGAGCAGCAGGCCGGCGGTGCCGAGGCGGTCGGCGCGCAGGGCCCGGTCCTGGCCCTTGTACGTGCGGATCTCGGCCGGGTCCTGGAGCGTGGTGGATCTGCCCGTCGGCATGGCGGGTCCGTCCTTTCGTGTGGACTGGGGCTGGTGCGGGGGGTGGTCCCGGGGTGGCCCGGGCTGGTCGGGCGGCCGTCAGGCAGCGGTCATGCGGTGCCGAGCGCGGCGTGGCGCGCGGCGAGGAAGGCCTTGTGCGGGTCGAGGTCCGGGTAGGACCACGGGGCGGGGGTCGCGTGGCTGCCGATCCGGTGGAACAGGGCGGCGGCCTCGGCGGGGCGGCCCTCGCAGAGCTTGGCGTGGGCGAGGAAGTTGAGGTCGACGCGGTTGCGGGGGTGGTCCTCGCGCTCCCACTCCAGCCACCAGTCGAAGGCGGAGCGCAGCACCTGGCGGGCGCGCCGGCCGGACCAGTGCTGGGCGGCGTTGCCGAAGGTGTGCCCGTGCGTGGCGGCGAGCACCCGGTAGCGCTCGGCGTGCGCGATGACGGGGAGCACGGCGAGCGGGGAGTCGGCCGGGGACTCCTCGGCGGCCCAGGCCGCGAAGTCGTAGACCTCGTGGAGCGGGTCGTGGCCGGCGGCGGGGGTGCGTTCGGCCAGCCTGGCGACCATCAGGTGGTGGGCGTGGTGGTGCTCGCGGTGCCGGGCCCGGACCTGGTCGAAGTGGCGGCTGAACTCCTCCTCGGTGCCGAAGGCCCGGGACAGCAGGAGCAGGCCGAGCCAGGGGGTGGGGTCGGCGGGCAGCAGGGCGGCGGCCCGGCGGCAGGCCTCCTCGGCCGCGGCCGGGGTGCCCTTGCGGCGCAGGGCGGTGAAGACGGCGGCGCAGGCGAGGAGGGTGGCGGCGTCGGCGCTCTCGGGTTCGGCGAGCAGCCATTCACGGGCCCAGGCGGTGGCCGCCGGGGTCTCGGCGAGCACGACGACGCGGTGGCCGCGGCGGTCCCAGTCGTCGCCGGTGCCGACGAGCAGGGACCGGGCCTTGGCCCAGCGGCCCTGGGTGAACTGGCTGCGCACGTCGACGAGTTCGGCGTCGCAGAGGGCGGGGTCGAAGAGCTGGGCGTCCCGCTTGCGGGCGCGGCCGAGGGGCGGCGGAGGCGGGGACATCCGCGGGTTTTCCCTCCAGGGCGCGGGCGGACGGGGGGTGCTAACGAGCGGTGGCCGGAAAACGTGCATGATGCACGTGGGTGGTGCGGCCACGCGGTGCCCGGATCATGCCGGTGAGCGAACCGGTGATCACTGACAGCAAAGCGGTACGCACAGCTCCGAGTCAAGGTCCAGTCCACTGCGTGGCGGGTTTCAACTGCTGGGACGATGGTGTGAGTTGGGGTGGTTGTACCGGTTCGGGGAGGACTTCGCCCCATCCCTTAGGCTCGGGACATGACGACCCACGACGATCTTCCTCCGTACCTGCTGGGCTTCCCCGGACCGCTGCGCGACCGGCTGGTGGCGGCCGTGCTGAGCGGGGCGAAGACCTCGACGACGGGGTTGCTCGCGGGGTACGAGGCGGAGGGCGAGCCGCTGCCCGAGGCGGGGCAGCGGACGGCGCTGCTGGATTCCGCCGAGTGTCCGGTGGCCGTCCTGGAGGTGACGGACGTAAGGGTCCTGCGGCTCGGGGAGGTGGACCTGGAGCACGCGCTGGCCGAGGGCGAGGGGTACGCGTCCGTGGCCGAATGGCGCTCCTCGCACGAACAGTTCTGGCACGGGGCCGAGCTGCGCGAGCTGCTCGGCGATCCGGGATTCACGGTGGACGATGACACTCCGGTGGTGACGGAGCGGTTCCGGATCGTCGAGCGGCTGGGCTGAGCGGTGGGCTGACCCCTCGGCCGGGACCGCGGCGGAGGCCCCGGCGGGGGTCAGCCGACCGCCTTCGCCGCCGCCCGGCCGGCCGCCCGCCCCGAGAAGATGCAGCCGCCCAGGAAGGTGCCCTCCAGGGCCCGGTAGCCGTGCACCCCGCCGCCGCCGAAGCCGGCCGCCTCGCCCGCCGCGTAGACGCCGGGCAGCGGTTCGCCGTCCGCCGCGAGCACGCGCGAGGAGAGGTCGGTCTCCAGGCCGCCCAGGGACTTGCGGGTCAGGATCGACAGCCGTACGGCGATCAGCGGCCCGGCCCCGGGGTCCAGGATCCGGTGCGGTGCGGCCGTGCGGATCAGCTTGTCGCCGAGGTACTTGCGGGCCCCGTGAATGGCCGTCACCTGGAGGTCCTTGCTGAACGGGTTGGCGATCTCCCGGTCCCGGGCGGTGATCACGCGGCGCAGTCCGGCCTCGTCGATCAGGTCCTCCTTGGTGACCGCGTTCATCCCGCGCACCAGGGCGGACAGGTCGCGCTCGACGACGAAGTCCGCGCCGTTGTCCATGAAGGCCTTCACCGGTCCCGGCACGGCCTGCCGGGCTCGGTTGATGACGTCGCGGACCGACTTGCCGGTGAGGTCCGGGTTCTGCTCGGAGCCGGAGAGGGCGAACTCCTTGCCGATGATGCGCTGGTTGAGGACGAACCAGGTGTGGTCGTGGCCGGTCTTCATGATGTGCTCGAGGGTGCCGAGGGTGTCGAAGCCCGGGAAGAGCGGTACGGGCAGCCGCCGGCCCGTCGCGTCCAGCCAGAGCGAGGAGGGGCCCGGCAGGATGCGGATGCCGTGCCTGGACCAGATCGGGTTCCAGTTCCCGATGCCCTCGGTGTAGTGCCACATCCGGTCCTTGTTGATGTGGCTGGCGCCCGCCTCCTCGGCGATCCCGAGCATCAGGCCGTCCACGTGTGCGGGGACCCCGGACAGCATCCGCTCGGGCGGGGTGCCGAGCCGGGCGGGCCACTGCGCGCGTACGAGGTCGTGGTTGCCGCCGATGCCGCCGCTGGTCACGATCACGGCCTGGGCCCGGAGGGAGAAGGCCCCGGCGCCCTCGCGGCTGCTCGCGGTGCCCCGTCCGGCGTCGGAGGGCTCCAGGACCTCGCCGGTCACGGTGTCGACCGCGCCCGCGGTGCGGGACAGGCCGGTCACCCGGTGGCGGAACTTCAGCTGGACCAGGCCGCGGGCCACTCCGGCCCGGACCCGGCGCTCGAAGGATTCGACCAGGCCGGGGCCGGTGCCCCAGGTGATGTGGAAGCGGGGGACGGAGTTGCCGTGGCCCTCGGCGTCGTAGCCGCCGCGCTCGGCCCAGCCGACCACCGGGAAGAAGCGGACGCCCTGCGCGTGCAGCCAGGGGCGCTTCTCGCCGGCGGCGAAGTCCACGTAGGCCTCGGCCCAGCGGCGCGGCCAGCCGTCCTGCGCGCGGTCGAAACCGGCGGTGCCCAGCCAGTCCTGGAGGGCGAGGTCACGGCTGTCCTTGATCCGCATCCGGCGCTGCTCGGGCGAGTCCACGAGGAACAGCCCGCCGAAGGACCAGTGGGCCTGGCCGCCGATGGACTGTTCGGGCTCCTGGTCGAGCAGGATGACCTTGCGGCCCGCGTCGACGAGTTCGGCGGTGGCCGCGAGCCCGGCCAGCCCGGCCCCGATCACGATCACGTCTGCGTCGTACGTCATGCGATACCCGTCCTCCGTCGGTGGTGGGGCAGATCCTTGGCTACGGAGCGGTAACCAGTCAACAGCGGTGGTTGGATGAACCGTGTGAGTGCCGCTGATGAAGTACTGGACGTGGTGGACCGGGACGACCGGGTCGTCGGGCAGGCCCCGCGGGGCGAGGTGTACGCGCGGGGGCTGATCCACCGCTGTGTGTTCGTGCAGGCCGCGGACGCGCGCGGGCGGATCTTCGTGCACCGGCGCACGGCCTCGAAGCTGGTGTTCCCCTCGCACTACGACATGTTCGTGGGCGGGGTGCTGGGCGCCGGGGAGGGCTATGCGCGGGCCGCGCTGCGGGAGGCCGAGGAGGAGCTCGGGGTGAGCGGGCTGCCGCAGCCGGCGCCGCTGTTCAAGTTCCTGTACGAGGGCCCGGGCGGGGCCTGGTGGTCGTACGTGCACGAGGTGCGGTGCGAGCTGCCGGTGGTCCCGCAGGAGTCGGAGGTGGACTGGCACACCTACCTCTCGCCGGAGGAGCTGGACCGGCGCGTCGCCGGCGGGGAGTGGACCTGGGTGCCGGACGGGCTGGAGGCGTACCGGCGGCTGCGGGAGTTCCGCCGTACATTGCCCCTGTGATCGACTTCGTCAAAGACGTCCGCCTCTGGTTCGCGCCGCAGGGCCTCCAGGACGAGGGCGAGACCCCCGACTACCGCTTCACGCTGGCCAACGAGCGGACCTTCCTCGCCTGGATCCGGACCGCGCTGGCCCTGGTGGGCGGCGGTTTCGCCGTCGACCAGTTCCTGCCGGACCTGCGGTGGGGCGTGCGCGTCGGAATGGCCTTCGCGCTGCTGGCGGTGGGGGCGGCGTGCGCGCTGCGGGCGGTGAACCACTGGGTGCGGTGCGAGCGGGCGATGCGGCGGGGCGAGGACCTGCCGCTGTCGCGGTTCCCGGTGGTGCTGAGCCTGGGGGTCGGGCTGGTCGCGGTGGCGATGGTGGTGGTCGTGGCGCTGGGCTGGACGTCGGGGCGGTGAGCCTGTCCCGGGACGGTGAGGTCCGCGACGCGGGGCTGCAGCCCGAACGGACCCGGCTCGCGTGGCGGCGTACGACGCTGGCCTCCTCGGTGGTGGTGGTGCTGGCACTGCGGCAGGCACTGCGCGGGTCCGGCCGACCGCTGGAGGTGGCCGGGGCGGCGGTGACCGCGCTGGTCTGGCTGGCGTTCCTGTGGGGGGCGCACCGGCGGATCCGGGAGCTGGCGGCCGGCCGGCCGCCGGGGCTGGCGCCGCGCGCGGCCCTGGGGGTGGTGGCCTGCACGCTGGCGCTGGCGGTGTTCGCGATGGCCGTGATCATCTGATCCGACGGTCGGATGATCAGGCTTTCTCGTACCATCCGAACACTCCCCGGACAGAACGGGCGATCCCGGACGATCCGCACTAGCCTCGGCCCCATGACCACCCAGCACCTGGAACACCCCACGCACACGCACACCCACGGCCCCGACTGCGGGCACCAGGCCGTCTCGCACGGCGACCACGTCGACTACGCGCACGACGGCCACCTGCACCGGGAGCACTCCGGGCACTGGGACGAGTGCGAGAGCGGCGGGCACACCACCCACGACGGCCACACCCACGTGCACGGCTCGGACTGCGGGCACGAGGCGGTCCGGCACGGGGACCACGTGGACTACGTGCACGACGGACACCGGCACGCCGAGCACGACGGGCACTACGACGACCACTGAGGCGCGCGGCCGCTGAGGCCGGCGGCGGCCGAGACGAGCGGCCACCGGGGCGAGCGGCCGCCGACGCCGGCGGCCGCTGACCGGAAACCCACGCAGGAGCGTCACCCGCCCTCCCCCGGCGCCGCGACGGCTGGCAGGATGCCGACCGTCCGTCAAAGCGACCCGGGGAGAGCGCAGATGACCGTCGGCAAGCCGTACCTCGTCCAGCCCGCACCGGGGGTGTACACCTACGTCCAGCCGGACGGCGGCTGGTGCCTCAACAACGCCGGGTTCGTCAGCGACGGCGGCCGGACCCTGCTCGTCGACACAGCCGCCACCGAGCGCCGCGCCCTGGCCCTGCGCGAGGCGGTCACGGCCACCGGGGCGCCGCTCCCCCGCACCGTCGTGAACACCCACCACCACGGCGACCACACCTACGGCAACGGCGTGTTCACGCCCGAGGCGCTGGTCCTCGGGCACGACAACGCGCGGGCCGAGCAGCTCGCCGCCGGGCACCAGCTCGAGATGATCTGGCCCG
Source organism: Streptomyces sp. cmx-11-4 (assembly GCA_049998195.1). Classification (GTDB taxonomy): domain Bacteria; phylum Actinomycetota; class Actinomycetes; order Streptomycetales; family Streptomycetaceae; genus Streptomyces. Next base: position 121,837 of record JAEBET010000018.1, on the reverse strand, counting down.
CGACCGACTTCGGCGCGATAGAGATCACCGCGCCCGACCTCACCTACAGCGACCGGATGACCCTGCACGTCGGCGAGACGGAGGTGCGGGTCATCCACCCGGGCGTGGCGCACACCACCGGCGACTCGATCGTGTGGCTGCCCCGGCAACGGGTGGTGTTCACCGGGGACCTGGTCTTCGCCGAGGGCACGCCCTTCCTCGCGATGGGCTCGCTGGCCGGCTCGCTGCGGGCGCTGGAGCTGCTGCGCTCCCTGGACGCGGAGACCGTCGTACCGGGACACGGGCCGCTGACCGACGCGTCGGCCTACGACGCCACCGAGCGCTATCTGCGGTACGTGGCCGAACTCGCCCGGGAGGGGCGGGCGCAGGGGCTGACCCCGCTGGAGACAGCCCGGCGGGCCGCTCTCGGGGAGTTCGCCGCGTGGCGGGAGAGCGAGCGGCTGGTGGCGAACCTGCACCGGGCGTACGCGGAACTGGCCGGAGAACCGGAGGGTGTTCCTCTGGACATCCTGGCGGTACTGAAGGACATGACGGTGATGAACGGCGGGACGCCGATCCTCTGCCATGCCTGACCAGGGCGGGGCGCGGCCGGAGGAGTTCTTTCGGCCCACACTCTGGACTACATACCGACTGGTCGGCATGATGGCCTACGAGTGAACTGTCACCGTCGAATTCCGCATGGAGGTGCCCACCCATGACCCCAGCCCCGGACGATCCGCGAGGCCTCGACCTGGAACGGCTGCGCGGCCATCTCGACGCCGCGCGGCCCGGGCTCGTGGCCGGGGCGCTGAGCGCCCGGCTGATCGAAGGGGGCCGGTCGAACCTCACGTACGAGGTCACCGACGGCTCCGGCCGCTGGGTGGTGCGCCGACCCCCGCTCGGCCACGTCCTGGACACGGCGCACGACATGCGGCGCGAGCACCGGGTGATCGCCGCCCTGCACGGGACGGCCGTACCGGTGCCCGAGCCGGTGCTGCTGTGCGAGGACGAGTCCGTGCTGGGGGCGCCGTTCTACGTCATGGAGTACGTGGAGGGGGTGCCCTACCGCACGGCGGGCGAGCTCGCCGGGATCGGCCCCGAGCGCACCCGGCGGGCGGTGCTCGGCCTGGTCGACACCCTGGTCGACCTGCACGCGGTGGACCCCGCGGCCGTCGGGCTGGGCGACTTCGGCCGCCCCGAGGGGTTCCTGGACCGGCAGCTGCGCCGCTGGGGCAAGCAGCTCGCGGCCTCCCGGGGGCGGGAGCTCTCCGGGATCGACGAACTGCACGGCGCGCTCGGCCGAACGCTGCCCGTCTCCCCCGCGCCGACCGTGGTGCACGGGGACTTCCGGCTGGACAACGTCCTGATCGGCGGTCCGGACGACAGGATCCGGGCGGTGCTGGACTGGGAGATGTCCACGCTGGGGGATCCGCTCACCGATCTCGGGCTGCTGGTGATGTACAGCTCGGACCTGGGCCTGACCGAATCCCCGGTCAGCACCACCAGCGGGGCTCCGGGGCATCCGACCCCCGCCGAGCTGGTCGAACGGTACGCGGCCCGCTCGGGGCGGGGCACCGGTGCGATCGCCTGGTACACGGCGTTCGCCTGGTTCAAGCTCGCGGTGATCCTCGAGGGGATCCACTACCGCTACACGCTCGGGCAGACCGTGGGCGCGGGCTTCGACCGGATCGGCGAACTGGTCCCGGTCTTCATCGAGCACGGTCTGACCACCCTCCAGGAACTCCACGAAGGCTGAGGCACACAACCGATGGACTTCGCATTCGACGCCCGGACCGAGGAACTCCGCGAGCGGCTGCTCGCGTTCATGGAGGAGTACGTCTACCCGGCGGAGGCCGTCGCCGCCGAGCAGCGCGCGCGGCTGGCCTCGCCCTGGGACACCCCGGCCGTCTTCGGTGAACTGAAGGCCGAGGCACGCCGCCAGGGGCTGTGGAACCTCTTCCTGCCGGACGCCGAGTACGGCGCCGGACTGACCAACCTCCAGTACGCCCCGCTCGCCGAGATCACCGGCCGCAGCCCGCACCTGGCCCCGATGGCGACCAACTGCGCGGCCCCCGACACCGGGAACATGGAGCTGCTCGCGCAGTTCGGCGCCGAGGAGCACAAGAAGCAGTGGCTGGAGCCCCTGCTGGCCGGGGAGATCCGCTCCGCGTTCGCGATGACCGAGCCGGAGGTGGCGTCCTCGGACGCGACCAACATCGAGACGCGGATCGAGCGCGCGGGTGACGCGTACGTGGTCACCGGGCGCAAGTGGTTCATCTCCGGGGCGATGAACCCGGACTGCAAGATCTTCATCGTGATGGGCAAGACCGACCCGGAGGGCGCCGATCCGCGCCGCCAGCAGTCGATGATCCTGGTGCCGCGCGACACCCCGGGGGTCGAGGTGCGCCGGGCGATGACCGTGTACGGGTACGAGGACCACGACCACGGCGGGCACGCCGAGGTGGTCTTCGACGGGGCGCGGGTCCCGGCGGCGAACCTGATCGGCGAGGAGGGCACCGGCTTCGCCATCGCCCAGGCGCGGCTCGGGCCGGGCCGCATCCACCACTGCATGCGGCTGATCGGCATGGCGGAGCGGGCGATCGAGCTGATGTGCCGGCGCGCCGTGGACCGTACCGCCTTCGGCAAGCCGCTGGCCGCGCAGGGGGTCGTACAGAACTGGATCGCGGACGCCCGGGTGACGGTGGAGCAGTTGCGGCTGCTGGTCCTGAAGACGGCCTGGCTGATGGACACGGCCGGGAACCGGGGCGCGCACACCGAGATCCAGGCCATCAAGATCGCGACGCCGCGGGCGGTGGTGCGGATCCTGGACGACGCGGTGCAGCTGTACGGCGCGGGCGGGGTGAGCCAGGACTTCCCGCTCGCCGAGCTGTGGGCAGCGGCGCGGACCCTGAGGCTGGCCGACGGGCCCGACGAGGTGCACCAGCGCTCGCTGGCACGGCGCGAGCTGAAGCGGTACATGTAGCGGCGGGCGGGGGCCGGGGCCGGACGGGGATCTGGCGGAGCTTCGGGACTTCGGCCCCCGGCGGGTGGACCCTTTGGTGTTCCTGCATGGGGCGACCTGCCCCAGGTCACCGCCCTCGGACACGTCGGCGGCCCCCTCGGCCTGCTCTGCGCGGGCATCGCCCGGCACATCTCGTTCGCCGTCGTGACCGAGGAGACCTGGGGCCGCAAGGTCCTCCCGCCGGGCTGACTCAGGGACGCAGCGCGCGCAGCAGCAGGTCGGCGAGGTGATCGGCGACCTGCTGCGGGGTGAGCGGCCCGTCCGCGCGGTACCAGGTCGACAGGTGGTGCACGGACCCGAAGTGGTAGTCCACCACCAGGTCGGCGGGGGTGGCGGTGGAGAACACGCCGCTGCGCTGGCCCTCCTCCACCAGCGCCCTGAAGCGCTCGTGGTAGCGCCGGCGCTCCGCCCGCACCTGCTTGAACTTCTCCGGGCTGAGCTGGTGCATCGACCGGAAGAAGATCATCGCGTCGTCGAGGTTCTCGATGGTCGTGACCACCACGTCGGCGGCGGCCGCCCGCAGCCGGTCCTCGACCGGCGCGTCGGACGCGGCCACGGCGTCGAGCCGCTGCTGCTGGCGGCGCAGCATCCGCGCGTACACCTCGTGCAGCAGATCGTCCTTGGACCCGAAGTAGTGGTAGAGCGCGCCCTTGGTGACCCCGGCCGCCTCGACGATCTCCTGTACGGAGGTGCGGTCGTAGCCGCGTTCGGCGAACAGCCGCGTGGCGACGGCCAGCAGCCGCTGGGGTACCGGGGCCTCGTGCGTGCCTTCGGGTTCCGTGGTCCTGGCAGCCATGGCGCCGACCTTCCCTTCCCATTCCAGCTGTACGACCATCCGACTGTTTTCAGCCGCGATCGCGCAGTTCCCGTCGAAGGATCTTGCCACTGGTGGTCTTCGGCAGAACAGGCAGGATCTCCACCTGGCGGGGGTACTTGTAGGCGGCGATGCGCTCGGCGCAGTAGGCGGACAGCTCGGCCGGCTCCGCGCGGGCGCCGGGGCGGAGGCTGACGTAGGCCTTCACGCTCTCCCCGCGGTAGGGGTCCGGGACGCCGACCACGGCCGCCTCGCGGACCGCCGGATGGGTGTAGAGCACGTCCTCGACCTCACGCGGCCAGACCTTGAAACCGGAGGCGTTGATCATGTCCTTCTTGCGGTCGACGACGTAGAGCCAGCCGTCCGGGTCCATGAAACCGACGTCCCCGGTGCGCAGTTCGCCGTCCGGAAAGGCCTTGGCGGTGTCGGCGGGCAGGCCCCAGTAGCCGGGGACGACCTGGGGGCCGCGGACGGCTATCTCGCCGGTCTCGCCGAAGGGCACCTCGGCACCCTGCTCGTCGAGGATCCGTACGACGGTGTCGGCGCCGGGGAGTCCGACGGAGAGGGTGCCGGAGGCCGGGTCGACGGGGGCTTCGCGGTGCGGGGGGACGCTGGCGCAGGGGGCGGTGCACTCGGTGAGGCCGTAGCCGTTGCGCAGGTAGAAGCCGAAGGAGCCGCGCAGCCGTTCGACGAGCGCGGGCGGCAGCGGGGCTCCGCCCGAGGAGATCACCTGGAACGAGGCGAAGTGGTCCCGGGTGACATCCGGATGGGCCGCCAGGGCCATGAAGGCGGTGGCCGGGCCGACGGTGTAGGCGGGCCGGTGCTCCAGGAAGGCGTCGAGCACGACCGCGGCGTCGAAACGGTGGGCGAGGACGAGGGTGCCCGCGTTGGCGAAGCAGGCGGCGAGCTCGCAGACCATGCCGGTGATGTGGAAGAGGGGTGCGAGGGCGAAGTAGGTGGCGCCCTCGGGGAGCGGGTGGGCGGTGACCTGGCGGACGGCGTTGTACGTGAGGGCCCCGTGCGGGTTCATGGCGCCCTTGGGGGTGCCGCTGGTGCCGGAGGTGTAGCTGATGAGGGCGGTGTCGGCGGCGGTGAGGTGCGGGTCGTCCGGCGCGGGTCGCCTGCCGCGGGCCGCGGTGACGAGGTCGCTGACGTGGAGGGCCGTCGGCGAGGCGACACGGTCCGCCTGCCCGGCCGCGCGGTCCCCCGGTCCGGTGGAAACCGACTGCCGGGGCATGGGAGGCGGCGTGGACGAACCGTCGGCTGCGGACGAACGGTCCACCGGGGAGGGCCGGCCCGTCGCGGGGCCGAGGACGCGCGGGTCGTTGCGGGTCTGGAAGTCCAGGTCGGAGGCGGTCAGGACGGTCCGTACGGCCGTGCCCTCGGCGGCCTCGCGCAGGTACGCCGACCATGCGCGGCCGTCGCAGACCAGCGCGGCGGCCGCGGAGTCGCGCAGGACGTGCCCGACCTCCCCGGCCTTGTACATGGGGTTGAGCGGGACCACGACGGCGCCGGCCTTCCAGGCAGCGAGGACGGCCAGCACGAAGTGCGGCGTGTTCTGCAGCATGACGGCGACCCGGTCCCCGCGGCCGATGCCGCGCGCAGCGAGGTGGCCGGCCACCGAGTCGGAGAGCTCGTCCGCCTCGGCGTAGCCGGTGCGGCCGTCGAAGTAGGCGAGGGCGGTCCGCTCGGGCGCCCGGGCCACGGCCTCGCGGAAGGCGTGCAGCACGGTCGGAGGCGGGGTGACGGGCGCCCGCTGCGCAGGGCTCAGCAGGCCGAGCCAGGGCTTGGCGGCGTACGGGGAGCTCACGGAGTCTCCCACGTGCGCTGGAGGTGGTTCATGCCGCTCAGCCAGCGGTCCGGGTCGGTGGCGCGGGCGGCGTAGAAGTCCGCGACCTCGGGGTGCGGGAGGATCAAGAACCGGCCCTTCTCCATGCCGTCGAACAGTGCGTCAGCGACCGCTTCCGGCTCGATCGCGGTCGGCGCGAGCACGAGCTCACCCGCCGATCCCGCGGCCGTCAGCATGTCGGTGCGCACCCCCTGCGGGCAGATGGCGTGGACCTGGACACCGCGGTGGCGGTAGGTCAGGGAGAGCCATTCGGCGAAGGCGAGCGCACCGTGCTTGGTGACACTGTACGGCGCCGCGCCGATCATGGTCAGCAGTCCGGCGGCGGAGACGGTGGACACGAAGCGGCCGCTCCCCCGCTCGAGCCAGTCCGGCAGGAGCAGCCGGGCCGCGCGGACGTGCGCCATGACGTTGGTGTCCCAGGCCGCCTCCCAGACGGCCTCGTCGGCGAACGCGTCGCCGCCGGAGGCCAGTCCGGCGTTGGCGCAGTAGACGTCGATCCCGCCTCCGAGGGCCTCCCAAGCGTCGGCCACGATCGCCGACGCGTCACCGGGGACGGGGATGGCGCGGGCACCGATCGCGCCCGCCACCGCTGCCGCCTTGGCCGGGTCGAGGTCGTTGACGACCACCGTGGCGCCCTCGGCGGCGAAGCGGTGGGCGAGGGCGGCGCCGATCCCGCCGCCCGCGCCGGTGACGACGACTCGCTGGTCCTGGTACGCGTACGCGCTCACGGGAATCACCTTTCGGGGAGGACGGCCGGGGCTGGCGGCTGGGAGGAAAGCTGTGGATCGTGGGCAGACTAACCAGTCGGTATGTCGGGGCGGAAGGGGGTTGCGCCCTACGTTGGCCGGATGACTCTCTCGCGACGCGGGGTGCTGGGACTGGCGGGGGCCATGGGGGCGGCAGGGGCCGTGGGGGTCGCCGGGCCCGTGGGGGCGGCTCAGGCGGTGGGCGCGGCTCAGGAGGTGGGCGGCGCGGCCGCTCCACGGGCGGGGCAGGTGCGGACGGGTTTCGAGTGCCTCGCCGCGGACGGGTACGCCGTACTCGCCGGGCAGAAGATCGGGGTGGTCACCAACCCCACCGGGATCACCGCCGATGCCCGCCACCTGGTCGACGTGCTGCACGCGGACGAACGGGTGGACCTGGTCGCGGTGTTCGGCCCGGAGCACGGGTTCCGCGGGACGGCTCAGGCGGGCGGCTCCGAGGGGGCCTCGCGTGACCCGGCGACCGGGCTGCCCGTGTACGACACGTACGACAAGAGCGGGCAGCGGCTCGCGGACGTGTTCACGGCGGCCGGCATCGACACCGTCGTCTTCGACATCCAGGACGTCGGGGCGCGCTTCTACACCTACATCTGGACGCTCTACGACTGCATGCGCGCGGCCGCCCTCGCCGGCAAGGCGGTGGTCGTACTGGACCGGCCCAATCCGGTGGGCGGCCGACGGGCCGCGGGGCCGGCGCTGGAGGCTCCGTACGCGAGCTTCGTGGGCCGGGAGCCGATCGCGCTCGCGCACGGGATGACGGCGGCCGAGCTGGCCCTGCTCTTCAACGGCGAGTTCCTGTCCCGGCTGCCCGAGGGGCCGGTCAGGCTGCGGACGGTGGCGATGACCGGGTGGCGGCGGGGGTCGTTCTTCGGGGAGACCGGGCTGCCCTGGGTGCCGCCCAGCCCGAACATGCCGACCCCGGACACGGCCCTCGCGTACGCCGGCACCTGCCTGTTCGAGGGGACGAACCTGTCCGAGGGCCGCGGGACGACCACCCCCTTCGAGGTGCTGGGCGCCGAGGGAATCGATCGGCGGTGGGCGGAGGCGGCGAACGCGCTGGATCTGCCCGGGGTGTGGTTCCGGGAGGCGTACTTCACGCCGTCCTTCTCCAAGCACGTGGGGAAGGTGTGCGGCGGGGTGCGGCTGATCGTGCACGACCGGGAGGCCTTCGATCCGGTGCTGGCCGGGATCGGGCTGCTGGTCACGGCCCGGCGTTCCTGGAGCGGCTTCGCCTGGCGCACGGACCACTGGATCGACAAGCTGACGGGCTCGGACCGGGTGCGCAAGCTCGTGGACGCGGGGGCCGGGGTCGAGGAGATCGCCGGTGACTGGGCCGCGGGGCTGGCCCGGTTCGAGGCGGTGCGCGCGGAGTACCTGCTCTACAGGTGAGCCGGTGGCGTCGGGGGTCTGGCCGGGTGGGCGTACCCGCAGGATGCTGGATCCACCGGACGCGCGGCGTGGAGGGGGACGGGTCATGGCGGACAGCGGAGCCGGGGTCGGAGTCGGCATCGGGGCCGGGGTCGGGGCCGGGATCGGGGTCGCGCCGTACGCGGAGCTGACCTTCGACTCCGAGGGCGACGTGGACCGGGGCTCACTGGCGGCGGTGGCCCGGATCGATGCCACGGACCTGCTGGTCTTCGCGCACGGCTGGAACAGCGACCGCTCCACGGCGACCCGGCTCTACGAACGGTTCTTCGCCCCCTTCCCGGGGTTGGTGGGGCCGGGGGTACGGCTGGGGTACGTGGGCGTCGTATGGCCCTCGATGCGCTTCTCCGACGAGCCGATACCGGACTTCGAGGAGCGGGGCGTGCTCGCGGAGCCCGGCTCCGGGACGGCGCTGGACCCCGGGACCCGGCAGGCGCTTCGGGTGTTCTGGCCCGGCCGGGAGGCGGAGCTGGACCGGGTGGCCGAGCTGCTGGAGGAGCGGCCGGAGTCGGAGGCGGCCTTCATCGAGTTCGGCGCGCTCGTACGGGAACTCGCCGGCGTGGACGTGGTCGACGTGGTGGACGGGGTCGACGTGAGGGACACGGCGGAAGTGGCGGACACGGCGGATCCGGCCGACGCGGTGGCCGCGGCGTCGGCCGCGCCCGTACCGGCCCTTTTCGCGGTGGACGTCCTGGAGGTCTGCCGGGCGCTGGCCGAAGCGCTGGCCGAGGCGGGCGCGCCGACCGGGGGCTCCGGAGCGGGCTTCCGCACGGGCTGTGGCACCGGCTCCGGTGCCGATGAGCAGGGCCTCGCGTTCGGCGGCGGGCTGCGCCCGCTGTGGAACGGCGCGAAGGAGCTGCTGCGGCAGGCCACGTACTACAAGATGAAGAAGCGGGCGGGCGTGGTCGGCGAGCGCGGCCTCGGCCCGGTGCTGGCGGAGCTGGCGCGGCAGCGGCCCGGCCTGCGGATCCATCTGATCGGACACAGCTTCGGGGCGCGGCTGGTGTCGTTCTCGCTGCGTGCCGTACCGGACGGCGCCCGGCACATCGGATCGCTGACCCTGCTTCAGGGAGCCTTCTCCCACTACGTGTTCTCGGAGCGGCTGCCGCACGACAGGAACCGCGGCGGCGCCCTGCGCGGCCTCCACCGCAAGGTCGACGGACCGGTGGTGGCCTGCCACTCCCCGCACGACAGCTCCCTGCGGGTGTTCTATCCGCTGGCCTCCCGGATGGCGGGCGATTCGGCCGGACTGCTGGGCCTCGACGAACGCTGGGGCGCGATCGGGCACGACGGGGTGCAGGCCGTACCGGGCGCGCCCCGGCTGACCCTGGACACGGCCCTGCGCGAGGGGGTGCCCGCGGCGGGCTGCGTCAGCGTGGACGCGGGCTCGGTGGTGCGGCGCGGCGGCGCTCCCTCGGGGGCGCACAGCGACATCTGCCACGCGGAACTGGCCCGGCTCGTGGTTGCCGCGGGGCGCATGGGGCGCTGACTTCCGGCCATGTGCCACCCGCACGCCTCGACCGCCCCCGCATGCGCCCGGCACCCGCAGGGCATGTTGGGCACATCGGCGGAGGTGAAGGTGCGATGGCAGGATTCCGGAGTCTGGCCTACCAAGTGCGTGACGCACGCAATGACCGGGCCCTGCGGCGCCACTCCCTGCGCCGCTGCCTGGAGCGGTTCGCTCCCTACGGGCACCGGGCCACGTGGTGGCACCTGTGCGACCGGCACGGGATCGCCCCCGAGGACCGGGGGGCCGACCCCCTGCGGCTGGTCGCCGCGCTGGAGGAGCTGGAGGACGCGCGGGCGGTCTGGCTGGAGTACGAGCGCCAGTTCGCGGAGCGGCGCCGGCGGGAGAAGCACCACGGGCTGCGCCGGCCGGAGTGGGCGTGGGGCGGGAGCGGGGACGCGGTGGTGCGGTGCGCGGATCCGGGGGTGCGTCCGCAGGGGGCGCTGGGCGAGGTGCTGCGACGGCTGGTGAAGGCGCTGGAATCGGCGCCGGGGACGGGGTGCCCGGTCTGCGGCGAGGAGGAGCTGCGCTGGCCGGCCGTGCCTGCGGTCGGCGCCTGGGAGCAGGCGTGGGCCTGGGACGGTCCGGTGTGCGCGGGCTGCGGGATCGTGGTGCCCAGACCGGCGCTGGCGGACACCCCGGAGGCGGGGGCGGCATGAGACCCGCGGCGGCGCGGCGCGCGTCGGCGGCACCCGCAGCAGCCGCCGCAGCCGCGGGAGGCCTGTCCGTGCCGCGCGCGCCTGCGGTGTCGCTGAACGGTGGCCGCAGCGCCGCCGACGGGGCGGCCGTGCCGATGTCGCCCCGGGACCTGGCGCGGGCCGCGTCGGCCGCGGTCGCCGCGGGGGCCGGGGAGGTACTGGTGAGCCCGCGGACCCCGTGCGGGCGCCGGAGCCTGTCGCCCCGGGTGGTCGGGCCGGCACTGGAGGCGCTGCGGGGCACGGGGGTCTCCGTACCGCTGTCGGTGCCGGTGAGCGTGGAGACCGAGCCCGATCCGGCGGGGCGGCTGGAGCGGGTCCGGTCCTGGACCGTGCTGCCGGACCGGGGGGAGGTGAGCTTCGCGGAGCCGGGGGCCGCGGAGTTGGCGCAGGCGCTGCTGGCCCGGGGGGTCGCGGTGGACGCCGTGGTTCCGCTGGGCGGACCGGCCGGGCCTGAGCCGATGGCGCGGTTCCTGGCCTGGCCGGTGCGGACGCCCGGGCGCGTGCGGCTGGTGGCGGAGCTCGCCGCGGCCGATCCGGCACTGGTGGCCGGGTTGCGCGGGCTGCCGCCGGTGGCGGTGGTGCTGTACGGGCGGGATGCCGCCGCCTGGCCGGTGCTGCGGCTGGCAGCGCGGTGCGGCACGGGCACGCGGACCGGCGTGGGCGATGTGCTGCACCTGCCGGACGGGCGGCCGGCGCGGTCGAACGCCGAACTGGTGGCGGCCGCCCGGGAGCAGCTGGCGCGGCACGCGCCGGTTACAGCCGCGAGCCGGTGATCCGTTCGCCGAAGACGTCGTCGGGGTTGGACAGCGCGCAGGTCTCCAGGGAGAGGCAGCCGCAGCCGATGCAGTCGGTCAGATGGTCGCGCAGCCGCCCGAGTTGGCTGATCCGCTGGTCGAGCTCGGTGCGCCAGGCCTGGGAGAGCCGGGCCCAGTCCTCGCGGGTGGGGGTGCGCTCCTCGGGGAGTTGGGCCAGTGCGTCGCGGATGCTGGCGAGCGGGATGCCCACACGCTGGGCGGCCCGTACGAAGGCCACGCGGCGCAGTGCGTCACGGGTGTAGCGGCGCTGGTTGCCGGAGGTGCGGCGGCTGCTGATCAGGCCCTTGGCCTCGTAGAAGTGGAGCGCTGAGACGGCGGCCCCGCTGCGGGCGGACAGCTGGCCGACGGTCAGTTCGTGGATTTTCTCGGGAATCTGCGGCACCCGGTCGAGGGTAGTCGGCGGTCCGTTGACATACACATACGGTCCCAGCATGCTGAGCAAGCGCTTGTTCGCCCCAGCGCATCCGTGAGTGAGAGGCAGGAGCAGGGCATGGCCGAGCCGAGGATCTTCACGTCCGCCGAAGAGCTGCACGCCGGGACGGGCGAGCCGCTCGGGCCCAGCGGGTGGCTAGAGGTGGACCAGAAGCGGATCGACCTCTTCGCGGACGCCACGGGCGACCACCAGTGGATCCATGTGGACCCGGAGCGGGCCGCGGCCGGACCCTTCGGTTCCACGATCGCGCACGGCTATCTGACCCTGTCCTTGCTGCCGAGCCTGGTGCCGCAGATCATGCGGGTCGAAGGCATGAAGATGGGCATCAACTACGGGGCCAACAAGGTGCGTTTCCCGGCGCCGGTGCCGGTCGGCTCGCGGCTCCGCGCGACGGCCGTCATCACGGAGGTCACGGAGGCCGGGGGCGGCGTCCAGGTCGCGGCCACCGTCACGGTGGAGCGCGAGGGCGGCGACAAGCCGGTGTGCGTGGCGGAGTCGGTGTCGCGCTACTACTTCTGAGCGGTCCCCGGCCCACGCCCACCGTCGACCGGTTTCGACCCGGTCGCGTTCCCCGGCCTACTTGGGGGGCAGCGCGTTGTGCGGCCGCGCGCCCACCATGCGGAGCACGAGGTCGGCGTAGAGCGCGCCGACCTCGTCGGGCGTGCGGGGCCCGGACACGCTGAACCAGCGGGCCACGTCGATGCAGAGCGACAGCACGGCGAGGGTGGTGCCGGGCACGTCCGGGACGGCGAACTCCCCCGCCTCGACGCCGTCGGCGAGGATGCGGCGCACCGCGGCGTCGCTCTGGCGGCGCAGTGCCACGATTTCGGAGCGGTGCTCCGGAGCGAGAGCATCGAGCTCGTACTGGACCACGCGCGCGGTGGTGTGGTGCGCGGCGTGCCACCGTACGAAGGACCGCACGGCGGCGTCGAGCCGCTCGGCGGCGTCGCCGCGGCCGTCGGCCGCGGTGGTGAGGATCTCCAGGGCCTTGTCGTGACCGATCCGGCTGATCCGGTGGAGCAGCTCTTCCTTGGTCTTGTAGTGGATGTAGAGGGCGGCGGGACTCATCCCGGCGCGGCCCGCGATGTCACGTGTGGTGGTCGCGTGGTACCCGCGCTCCGCGAAGGCCTCGACGGCCGCGATGAGCAGCCGCCGCGCCGCGTCGGGGGTGACCTCGGACCACGGCTGGTAGCCGCCGGCCGTCTCCGCCGCGCTGTCCATCGCTCACTCACCCTCTTCGCCGTATGGGAGTGACACCTTACCGGAGGGTGAGCAAGCGCTTAGCGGGCGCGCGCACCGGGCATCCGTTCAAGAGGCGGAAACCTCCGTGTCAGAAGGCGGAAACCCCCGTGCGAGCGCGGCCGATGAGCAGCTTCTGGATCTGGCTGGTGCCCTCGTAGAGGGTCATCACGCGGGCGTCGCGCAGCAGCTTCCCGGCCGGGTACTCGTCGATGTATCCGTAACCGCCGTGCACCTGGAGGGCGTTGCTCGCGGCGCGGACGGCGGCCTCGGAGGCGAAGAGCTTCGCGGTGGAGGACTCGGTGGCGAAGGGCTGCCCGCGGTCGATGAGGTCCGCGACCCGCCAGGTCAGCAGGCGGGCGGCGTCCACGTCGACCGAGATGTCGGCGATCAGCTCCTGGACCAGCTGGTGGTGGGCGATCGGCTTGCCGAACTGCTCGCGCTGGGCGGCGTACGAGACGGCCGCGTCCAGGGCCGCCTGGGCGATGCCGACGCAGCCCGCGGCGACCGACATCCGGCCCTTGGCCAGCGCGGACATGGCGACCGAGAAGCCCTTGCCCTCGGGGCCGAGCAGGGCGGAGGCGGGGACGCGGACCCCGTCGAGGGCGAGCTCGGCGGTGGCCTGGCCGCGCAGGCCGAGCTTCCCGTGGATCTCGCGGCGGGTGAGGCCGGGGGTGTCGGTGGGGACGAGGAAGGCGGAGACCCCGCGGTGGCCGGGCTCGTCGCCGGTGCGGGCGAACAGCAGCACGACGTCGGCCCAGGTGCCGTTGGTGATGAACATCTTGCTGCCGCTGAGGACGTACGAGTCCCCCTCGCGCACGGCGCGGGTGGTGAGGCTTCCGGCGTCGGAGCCGGTGCCGGGCTCGGTCAGGCCGAAGCAGCCGAGCGCGTCCCCGGAGCACAGGCGGGGCAGCCAGGCGCGCTTCTGCTCCTCGGTGCCCCAGGCCGCGACGGTCTTGGCTACCAGGCCGAGGGAGACGGAGACGATGCCGCGCACGGCGGAGTCGCCGCGGCCGAGCTCCTCGGTGACCAGGACGTACGCGAGGTGGTCGCCGCCGGAGCCGCCGTACTCCTCGGGGACGGTGAGCCCGAGGAAGCCGAGCGCGCCGAGCTTCTTCACGATGCCCCGGTCCACGCTCTCGGCGCGGTCCCACGCGGCGGCGTACGGGACCACCTCGCGCTCGGTGAACTCGCGGGCGAGCCGGCGTACGGCGCTCTGCTCCTCGCTCAGCTCCAGGTTCACCGGGGACCTCCGGGCGTCTCGTCCCGGCCTTTAACTAGCACCGGTAGTTTATGGCGGGCAGGCCCTACTATGTGGCGCATGGCCAGACCGCGCAAGCCCCTTCTCAGCAGAGCCCGCATCGTCGAGGCGGCGGGTGCGCTGGTGGACACGGAGGGGCTGGAGGCGGTGTCGACGCGGCGGCTGGCGGCCGCGCTCGGCGTCAGCGGGCCGTCCCTGTACAACCACTTCCGCACGAAGGACGAGATCCTGGACGCGGTGGCGGACGCGGTGAGCGCGCGGGTCGACTTGTCGATGTTCGAGGTGGGCCGCCTGGACTGGCGGGGCGCCTTGCACGCCTGGGCCCACTCGTACCGTGACGCCCTCTCCGACCATCCGAACATCGTGCCGGTGCTGGCGCGGGGCCCGGGGCGCCGGCCGGCGGGCCTTCGGCTTGCGGACGCCGTCTTCGGCGCGATGACGGAGGCCGGCTGGCCCCCGGCCCAGGCGACCCGGATCGGCGCGTTGATGCGGTACTTCATCCTGGGCTCGGCGATGGCCTCGTTCGCCCGGGGTTTCGTGGACGACGAGACGGCATACGACCCGGCGGACTACCCCCACCTGGGCCAGGCCCATCTGCTGGCCGAGCACCAGCACGAGGTGGACGAGGGCGCCTTCGAGACCGGCCTGGCCGCCCTGCTGGACGGACTGGCCCTCCAGTACGAGGCGATGCGCGACACCGCGTGACGCACGGGCCTCATCACGGTGGCACCTGCGGAGGCGGCCGGCGCGGGCGGCTTACGCCGGGCCGCCCCCGCCGAACTGCCCCGCCGCGCTGCGCCGCGGGCTAGAAGACGACGAGCGAACGGCCGCCCTTGCCCGCCAGCATGGCGTCGAAGGCCGCCGGGATGCCGTCGAGGGTGATGCGGTCGGTGACGAGGGACCCGAGGTCGAGGCGGCCCTCGCGGACGTGTTCGGCGATGACCGGGAGGTCGCGGGCGGGGTCGCTGTTGCCGTAGACGCAGCCGGTGAGGGTGCGGGCGAAGTGGAAGATCTCCAGAGCGTTGAAGGTGACCTGCTGGTCCTTCCCGCCGATCCCGACCACCGTGGTCCGCCCGCCCCGGCGGGTGGACTCCCAGGCCGCGCGGATGGTCTGCGCCCGGCCGACGCACTCCACGGCGACGTCCGCGCCCTGGCCGCCGGTCAGGGCGCGGATCTGCTTGGCGGTGGTGTCGGAGGCGAGCACGAACTCGGTGGCTCCCGCCGCCCGCGCCAGCTCCTCCTTGGCCGGGGAGACGTCCACGGCCACGACGGGGCCCGCCTGGGCGATCCGGGCTGCCTGCAGAGCGGCCAGGCCGACCCCGCCGACCCCGAACACGGCCACCGACTCGCCCGGGCGGACCTGAGCGCTGTGGTGCACCGCGCCGTAGCCGGTGAGGACCGCGCAGCCGAGCAGGGCGGCCTCGGCGAGCGGAACCCCGGCGGGCGCGGGCAGCACGCAGTTGGCCGCGACGACGGTCTCCTCGGCGAACGCGGCCACGTTCAGCCCCGGGTGCAGCTCGGTACCCTGCGCGTCGTGCGCGTAGACGGCCCCGACGCCCGTGAGCGCCTGCGCGCAGAGCCAGACCTCGCCGATGGAGCAGTGGTGGCACTGCCCGCAGGACGGGGCCCAGTTGAGCACCACCCCGTCGCCGGGGGCGACATGGGTCACGCCCACCCCGACGGCGAGGACCGTACCCGCGCCCTCGTGGCCGAGGACGGCGGGGACGGGCACCCGCATGGTGCCGTTGGTGAGGGAGAGGTCGGAGTGACAGACCCCGGCTGCGGTGAGCCGGACCCTGACCTGCCCGGGGCCGGGATCGGGCAGGACGATCTCCCGTATCTCGAGCGGGGCTCCGACGGCGGGCAGGATGGCGGCGCGGACCATGATCGTCTTCTCCGGATCGGGGCGGCTCGGAACGGTCGGGAACGGACAGTCGGGACAGCTTAGAACTGCAGGGATTTGGTCTGGAGGTACTCCGTCAGACCGTGCGGGCCCAGTTCGCGGCCGACGCCCGACTGCTTGTAGCCGCCGAAGGGCGCGAGCACGTTGAAGCGGCCGCCGTTGATGTCCACCTGTCCGGTGTCCATGCGGCGGGCGAAGGCCACGGCCGTCTCGTCGTCCGCCGCCCAGACCGCGCCGCCCAGGCCGTAGACGGTGCCGTTGGCGATGCGCAGGGCGTCCTCCTCGTCCTCGTAGGCGAGGATCGACAGCACGGGGCCGAAGATCTCCTCCTGGGCGATGGTCATGTCGGGCGTGACGTCGGCGAACACGGTGGGAGCGACGAAGTACCCCCGCTCGTGGGGTGCGTCGGCGCCGCCGGCGACGAGGCGAGCGCCTTCCTCGATGCCCTTGGCGATGTATCCGCGCACGCGCTCGTGCTGCTTGGCGTTGATGACCGGGCCGAGGCGGGTGGCCGGGTCGGTGGGGTCGCCGGTGGGGTACGTGGCGACGGCGGCGGCCGCGAGCGAGACGGCCTCCTCGTACTGGTCCCGGTGGACGAGCATGCGGGTGAGCGCGTTGCAGCTCTGGCCGGTGTTGTTCATGACGTGGCCCACGCCCGTGGCGACGGCCTTGGCGAGGTCGGCACCGGGCAGGATGACATTGGCCGATTTTCCGCCCAGCTCGAGGGCGACCCGCTTGATGGCGGCGCCGGCGGTGGCACCGATCTGCCTGCCGACAGCGGTCGAGCCGGTGAAGGAGACGAGGTCGACTCCTTCGTGCGCGGCCAGGGCCTGCCCGGCGACCGGACCGGTACCGGTCACCAGGTTGAAGACTCCGGCCGGGATGCCCGCCTCGTGCACGGCTTCGGCGAAGAGCTGTGCGGTCAGCGGGGTGTCCTCGGCCGGCTTGAGGACGAGGGTGCAGCCGGCGGCGAGAGCGGGCGCCACCTTTGCAACGACTTGGTGCAGGGGATAGTTCCAGGGCGTGATGGCCCCGACGACGCCGACCGGCTCGAGCAGCACGGTGGAGTTCCCCAGCCGCTCCTCGAAGGAGTACGAGGCTCCCAGCTCGGCATACGAGGAGGCCACCGCGAGCGGCGCCCCGACGTGGACCATTTCCGCGAAGCCGAGCGGGGAACCGAGCTCCGCGGTGATGGTCTCGGCGATCTCGCTCTTGCGGGCCGCCAGCGCGTCCCGGAGGGCGCCGATCAGCGCCGCCCGCTCGGCCGGAGCCGTGGCCGCCCAGGCCGGGAAGGCCGCGCGGGCCGCCCGTACGGCGGCGTCCACGTCCTCGGCGGTGCCGGCCGGCACCTCGGCGATGACCGTCTCGTCGGCCGGGTTGACGACCTCGATGCGGTCGCGTCCGGCGGCGGGCCGCCACGCGCCGCCGATGTACATCCCGTCGTGGGCCTTCATGGCATTCCTCCCGAGCACGCACGAGCGCGTAGACCTGACCTCGCGGACACCCTACAAACTAGCGCCGGTAGTTTTCGGCGCGCCAGGGGTGACCGGGATCAGATGATGCCGAAAAGCATCCCCGCCCCGAGAACCACCAGGGAGGTCAGGGCCGCCCATTTCACGGTGAAGCGGGTGTGGTCGCCGAACTCGACCTTGGCCATGCCGACGAGGACGTAGACGGCCGGAACCAGCGGGCTCGACATGTGGAGCGCCTGCCCGACCAGGGAGGCGCGGGCGATCTCGAGCGGCGAGACCCCGTGGGCGGCTCCGGCCTCGGCGAGGACGGGCAGTACGCCGAAGTAGAAGCCGTCGTTGGACATGAAGTAGGTGAGCGGCAGGCTGAGCAGGCCGGTGACCAGCGCCATGTGCGGGCCCATGCCCTCGGGGATGGCGCCGACGAGCCAGTCGGCCATGTGCTTGACCATGCCGGTGCCGGAGAGGACGCCCGTGAAGACGGCGGCGGCGAACACCATGCCGGCGACGTTGAGGACGTTCTCGGCGTGGGCGGCGATCCGCGCCTTCTGGTCGGGCATGTGCGGGTAGTTGACGGTGAGGGCGAGGGCGGCGCCGAGCAGGAACAGCACCGGGATGGGCAGCAGCTCCATGATCATCGCGGTGAGCAGGGCGAGGGTGAGCCCGGCGTTGAACCAGTACAGGTGCGGGCGCAGGGTGGCGCGGTGCGGGTCGAGGCCCTGGAACCCGCCCTCGGAGGCGTCGGGCGTGGCCGAGGCGGGTACGGCCGGGACCGGGGCTGCGGGCTCGGAACCGCCGGTCGCGGTGGACGTCGTACCGCCGCGGCCTGCCGGACCGGCCGGGCTCGCCGGGCTCGCCGGACCTCCGGCGGAGCCGCCCGCACCGGCGGCGACCAGCGCGGAGGCGGCCTCCGGCGCGTGCTCGGCGACGGTGGCCGTGGACGTGACGGCCTCGTCTTCGAGCATGGCCAGGAGGCCGACGCGGCGGCGCTCCTTCACCCCGAGGACGTAGGCCAGGAGGAACACGAAGACCAGGCCCATCGCGAGGGCCGGGATCATCGGGACGAAGATGTCGGCGGCGTCGAGCTTGAGGGCGGTCGCGGCGCGGGCCGTGGGGCCGCCCCAGGGCAGGGTGTTCATGACGCCGTTGGCGGTGGCCGCGACGCCGGTCATGACCACCAGACTCAGGCCGAGCCGCTTGTACAGCGGGTACATCGCCGAGACGGTGATCATGAAGGTGGTCGATCCGTCTCCGTCGAGCGAGACGATCGCCGCCAGGAGGGCGGTGCCGACGACCACGCGCATCGGGTCCGCCTTGCAGAAGCGCAGGATGCCGCGCACGATCGGGTCGAACAGGCCGACGTCGATCATCACGCCGAAGTAGACGATGGCGAACATCAGCATGGCGGCGGTCGGGGCGAGTTTGCCGACGCCGTCGATGACGTAGTCGCCGAGGTGGGCGCCCTTTCCTGCGAACACGCAGAAGAGCGCGGGGATGAGGACGAGCGCCGCGATGGGCGACATTTTCTTCAGCATGATCAAGACCAGGAAGGTCGCGATCATGGCGAAGCCGAGGATGGTCAGCATGCTGGGAACGTAGGTGGCTCCTCCTTGTGCCAACAAGACGTCAACGCGTGAGCAATACGAGCAAAACCCCAGCTCAGGGCAGGGGCGTCAGGACGACGGGGAAGCCGTTGAGCACGGCCGTGCCCGAGAGCGGGTCGAGCCGGGTGCCGTCGAGCAGCTGGTTGACGTTGGCTCCGGGCGTCGCGGCGGCCACCGAGAGCCGCGTCCCGGCGCGGTCGTGGCCCCAGCCGTGCGGGAGGCTCACCACTCCGGTGCGCAGGGTGTCGGTGATCTCCACGGGAACGTCCAGGCTGCCCCCGTCGGCGGTGATCCGGGCCCGGCCCCCGTCGGTGAGCCCCAGTCGGTCCGCGTCCTGCGGGTGAACCTGGAGGGTGCACCGGTTGGAACCTCCGATGAGGGCCGGGACGTTGTGCAACCAGCTGTTGTTGGACCGCAGATGGCGGCGGCCCACGAGCACCAGGGCGGCAGGGCGGTCGGCGAGCGCCGTACGCAGCCTGGGGAGCTCGGCCGCGATCGGGTCCGGGAGCAGCTCGATCCTGCCGCTGCGGGTCTTCAGCACGCCTGGGAGCCGGGGCCCCAGCGGGCCCAGGTCGATCCCGTGCGGGTGCGCGAGCAGCCGCTCCAGGCTGAGCCCGGGTACGGCGGCGTCGGCGGCCGGCTCGGCGGCAGCACGGTCGGCGCCACCGTCGGTGCCGCCGGCACCGCCGTCGGCAGCACTGGCGGCACCGCAGCCACCAGCGGTGTCGGCAGCATGCGCGGCAGCGGGCTCGGCGACGGCGACGCCGAACCGGTCTCCGTACGGCCCGAGTCGGAGCATCAGATCGAGCCGCCGCTCGGGGCCGCTGCCGCCCGCGAGCAGGCCCGCGAGGTGCCCCGGGTCCTGCCCGTGGAGCGGCGAGTGCGGAGCGGCGGTCTCCCTGGCGAGGGTGGACTGGATGGCCAGTTCGTCGACGCCCGCCGGGTCGGCGGTGCCGTGCATGCCCGAGACGGCGAGGATCAGCCGCGCGTGGATCTCGCACTCGTCCATCCGCCCCTCCTCGAGCGGCACGGCGGCGGGCGAGTAGCGGGCCTGGTTGCGTACGGCGAACCCGTTGAACGCGAAGTCGAAGTGCGCGCTCTGGGAGGGCGGCGGCGGGGGCAGCACGACATGGGCGTGGCGCGAGGTCTCGTTCAGGTACGGGTCGACGGAGACCATGAAGTCGAGCCCGGCCAGCGCCCGGTCGAGCCGGTCGCCGTCGGGTGCGGACAGGACGGGGTTGGCGGCGATGGCGAGCAGCACCCGGATCTGCCCCTCCCCCGCGGTCTCGATCTCCTCCGCGAGTGCAGCGGTGGGGAGTTCGCCCTTGGCCTCGGGGTGACCGCTGACCCGGCTCGCCCAGCGGCCGAGGGCGAACCCCTTGCCGGGACCGGCGGGCCTCGGCGCGGGGGCGGTCGCGGAGAGCGGGAAGAGGGCTCCGCCCGGCCGGTCGAGGTTGCCGGTGAGGATGTTCAGTACGTCGACCAGCCAGCTGGCGAGCGTGCCGTACTCGACGGTGCAGCTGCCGATCCGTGCGTAGACGGCAGCGGTGGGCGCGGCCGCGAGCTCGCGGGCGAGGGTGCGGATCTCGGCGGCCGTGAGGTCGCAGGCGGGTGCTACGGCCTCAGGAGTGAAACTCGCGAGCGCGGCGGCGAGTTCCCCGATCCCCTCGGTGTTCTCCTCCAGCGCGCCGGGGGCCGCGAGCTTCTCTTCGATCAGGGTGTGCGCGAGGGCGGCGAGCAGCAGCGCGTCGGTGCCGGGGCGCGGCGCGAGGTGGCGGTCGGCGAGCCTGGCCGTGCGCGTGCGGCGCGGGTCGACGACGACGAGGGTGCCGCCGCGGGCGCGCAGCGCCTTGAGCCGGCCCGGGAAATCGGGGGCGGTGCACAGCGAGCCGTTGGACTCGACCGGGTTGGCGCCGAGGAGCAGTAGGAAGTCGGTGCGGTCGAGGTCGGGGACCGGGATGGCGAAGGGGTCGCCGAAGAGCAGTCCGCTGGAGACGTGCTTGGGCATCTGGTCGAGCGTGCTGGCGGTGAAGAGGTTGCGGGTCCCGAGGGCCTTGAGGAGCAGGGGCGGGTAGAGGGCGCCGGCCATGGTGTGGACGTTCGGGTTGCCGAGGACGACGCCCACCGCCTGGGGCCCGTACTCCCGGACGAGGCCGGGGACGGCGGCGGCGATGGCGTCGAAGGCCTCCTCCCAGGTGGCCTCCTGGAGCTGGCCGTCGCGTCGGACGAGGGGGGCGCGCAGCCGGTCGGGGTCGGAATCGAGCGCTCCGAAGGCGGCGCCCTTGGGGCAGATGAAACCGCGGCTGAAGACGTCGTCCCGGTCACCGCGGGCGCCGGTGACGGCGGCGCCCTCGATGGTGAGGGTGAGGCCGCAGGTGGCTTCGCACAGGGGGCAGATGCGCAGGGCGGTGGTGCGGGGCATGGGCCCTCCAGGGGCGGCAGGCTGCGGCACGGACACGCGGGCGCACCGAGCATACCGACCGGTTGGGACGGAGGGGAGGGGGCTGGGGCGCCGGTCGTGCCGACGGGAGGTGAGGCGGGCGGGCCGGTCCTGGCTGCGGGGCCGGGGAGTCAGTCCAGTACGCGGGCCAGGTAGGCGTGCATCATCGCGCGGGTCTCGGCGACGATGCCGGGATCGCCTGCCGGATCGGCCCGGAAGGCCAGTTGGATCAGCGCGTCCGTGGCCTCGACGGCGACGAGGACGGCCCGCCGCAGCGTGGCGTCGGGGGTCAGCCCGAGGTGTGCGCAGAGCAGTCCGGTGAGGCGGGCGGCGACCAGGTCGTTGGGGTCGGCTTCCGGACCCTCGGGCGGCGGCGCGGGCACGCCGAAGTCGACGAGGGCGAAGCCGGGAACGCTCCGCTTCATGACCAGGTACTCGTCGAGGACGGCGTCGACCACGGGCCGCCAGTGGGTGGCGGGGAGGCCGGCGAGCCGGTCCGCGATGCCGTCGGCGTAGCGGTCGAGGTTGCGGTGGGCGAGGGCGATGGCCATGGCCCGCTTGTTGCCGAAGAAACGGTAGACCGAACCGATCGGCACGCCGGCGCGCAGGGCGACGGCGCGGGTGCTGAGGTTCTCGTACCCGGTCTCGTCGAGCAGCTCGGCGCAGGCGTCGAGGATCCGGGCGAGCCGGTCGGCGCTGCGCTGCTGGATCGGGGTGCGGCGCAGGGAGTGGGCGGGAGGCACGGGGTCCATCATGCCGGTCCTTGCTTCTGTGTCGAGCGGCGGCTCAGTTCAGCAGGAGGCTCAGCCCGCCGACGGTGTACGTGATCATCAGCGCGAGCAGCGGCAGCTGGCCCGCCACCGCCTTCGCGGGCGGGAAGAGGCGTACGGACCGGTCGTGGGCTGCGACCACGCCGAGCACGTGGCCGGTGACGACGGCGATGACCTGAAGGGCGGCGAGACCCCCCGGCCCCAGGAGTGGGGCGGGTTCGGGGGCGTTGTCAGTGCCGAGTGCCATGCTTACTGTGCGTGGTCCTTCGGTTACCAGAAGGGAGAAGTAATGGGCGACGAGATAGCCGAGTGCGATCGGCACGAGTGAGTGCGCGAAGGCGGTGAGCGGGCCGGGGTGCGGGCCGCTGACCAGGCGGGTGGCCGCCGCGCAGAGGCAGTACAGGGTGGCGACGAGGGCGATGGAAGCGAGCAGTCCGAGCGTGGCCGTGGGGGTGCGGCCGAGGGGGGAGGTCTGGAGGACGTTGATCCAGGAGGGGTTGTCGGAGAAGCCGTCGTAGCCGGTGGAGCCGAGCAGGACGCAGACGGTGGCGACGAGTCCGGGCCGCTCGGGTGTCGCGTCGAGTCCGTGGAAGGGGTTACGGAGAACCAGCCGGCCGTCGCTTCGACGGCCGAGGGGGGAGAGGCGGGCCAGGAGGGCGGAGTACACCTCGAAGGCGTCCGCGTCGTCGAACCAGCGCTCGCCGAAGCGGGCGGCGAGCAGCAGGTGGGCGGTGGCGTAGGTGGCGAGGGCGATGAGGAGGGTGGTGGTGGATGCCGGATCGGGAGCGACGAGTTCGAGCCAGGTGAAGGCGAACAGCCCGGCGGCGGCGGGCCATTGGCCGAGCCGGGCGGGGAGGACGGGGAGCGGACGCTCGGGGAGCGGACGCTCGGGAAGGGGGCGGTCGGATTCGCGGTGGCGGTGGCGGGCCCGGGTGAGGAGGCGGTGCAAGGTGCGCAGCGGGTTGATCAGGCGCCAGACCGGGCCGAGGAGAAGGGAGGCGGGGACGAGTCCGACCCAGAAGAGGACGTAGACGGCGCCGGGAGCGGGGTTGCGTGCGGGGTCGTCGGGACCGAGGAGGAGGTGGAGGAGGACGGCAAGGGCGGCGGCGAGGCCGAGTCCGCGCAGGGCGGTGCGGGTGGCGGGTGCGTCGGCGGCCCGCTGGAGCGCGGCGGGCAGGGGGCGACCTGAGCGGTCGCCGCGGAAACGGGAGGTGGACCAGAGCAGGCCCAGCGCGAGGAAGGAGACGAAGAGCGCGGTGAAGGCACCGGCGAAGGCATAGAAGGGAGAGATCGGCAGATCGTGCTGGGACCCGATCCCGTGCGCGAGTGTGGTGAGCGGATCGTCGGCCCGGTACGGGACCATGCCCGAGCCGGCCCCGCCACCACCGGCGCCCGGAACGGAACCCGGCCCCGGTCCCGGCCACAGCCTCCCTGGGGTCACCATCGCCCCACCCGGAGCCCGGTCCGGGGCCCGGCCCGGCCTGGGCCCCAGCCGGGCACTGCGGCCTCGCGCCCGGGCGTCCGGCCGAAGCCCGGGCAGGACCGGGCGCCCCGGGCCGCTCCCACGCCGGGGGCGGTTCGGGCGGCCGCGGAGGGCACGGCATGCGCCGTCGTCAGCATCGGCATCGGCATCGGCGGGGTCATCGGACGAGGAGCTGGGTCAGGACGAGGGCGGACTCGTGGGTCTCGACCTCGAAGAGGCCCGTACGGTCGACCGTCAGGACCAGGGTGGCCTCCTGGCCTGCGGGCAGGGCGAGTTCCTTGTCGTAGCCGTGGACGTGCAGGGTGTCCACGCGGTCGCTGGTGACGCGCAGGGCGACCCGTTCGCCGCGCCGCAGCTCGGTGCGGGCGGGAGCGGGGCTGACCTTGCCGTCCCGGACGGTGATGGTGACCGTCCGGTCGGCCTGCTCCTGCGGCGTGCTGCCGTGGTCGTGGCCGCCGGGCTGGCCCGGGGCGGCGGCTGCGGCGGTCAGCGGGGTCGTGCCCTCGACCGGCTTGCCGGACACCGCCCAGGCGGTGTGGTCGTCGGCGTACAGGCGGACGGTCAGGGTGTGCGTGCCCTCGGGGACCTGCGCGGCGGGCAGATGGAACCAGGGGCCGTACAGCCGGGCCAGTTTGCGGCCGTCGAGCTCCAGGTGGGCGTGGCCCGCGCCCGGGAGGGCGGCGCCGCCGGCGCTGTCAGGGGTGAAGCGGAAGTTCTTCACCGCCAGTTGGAGGTTCCAGCCGTCCTCCGAGTCCGGGCGGGCGGTGACCCGCACCTCCGGCGCGCCCTCCGCCGGGACCTCGCGGAGCCGGTGGCCGGCGCCGTCGTCTGCGGGGAGCAGGGTGCCCGTGTTCCCGGAGGCCTGCTCGTGGGTGGTGCCGGGCTTGTGGTGGGTGGTGGCCCGCCCACCACAGCCCGTCGCCACCGCGCAGACGAGCAGCAGGACCAGCGCGAGCATCGCCGAGCTGCGGGCGGGGCGGGCAGTCCCGGCCGGCCCGGGGACAGGGCGGGCGGTCACGGCCGGCCTCCCGGGGGCAGGGCGGGCAGCCGCGGGAAGCTCCCCGACGCCAGGGCAGGCAGTCACGGACGGCCTCCCGGGGGCAAGGCAGGTGGTCGCGGGAAGCTCCCCGGCCGCAGGGCAGGCCGTCACGGCCGGCCTCCCGTCGGCGGGGCGGGGGTGTCCGGGCTTGCCGTGGCTGGGGGTTCGGGGGCTGTGGCGCCGAGGGCCGGGGCCGGGCCCGCCGGAACCGGGGTGCGGTCGCCCGTGGGGTCGTCGCCGGGGCCGGAGGGCCGGACCGGGGCTTCCGGGCGGGCCGAGGCGACCACCGCCCACAGGACCCAGACCACGGCGAGCAGCGCCCGTAGCCAGGCGGGGCTCAGCGGGGTCCAGGGGATCATCAGGACGGCTTTGTCGAAGGCGTCCAGCAGGGTCAGCCCGGCCAGCAGCAGGGTCAGGCGGGCCAGCCAGGGGCGGGTCGGGCGCAGGGCGAGCCCGACTCCCGACCACCACAGTCCGAGGAGGAGGAGAGCCAGTGGCGGAACGAAGGTGGACACCAGTCCGGTCGTGGAGCCGGCCACGTCCAGGGCCAGGCCCGCCAGGCCCAGCAGCGAGGCCACCGTGCCCAGACGGGAGCCGCGCAGGCGGCGCCGCCACAGCACCCCGCCGACCAGGAGCAGGACGCCCGCCACGGCGAGCGCGATCTGGGTCTCGACCCGTTCCAGGCCGCGGGCGCCGTACCAGTCGCAGCCGGCCGGGAGTCTGCGCGCCTGAACGCTGTAGTCCGCGCAGACGAGCAGCTGG
This sequence comes from Streptomyces sp. cmx-11-4, assembly GCA_049998195.1. Taxonomy (GTDB): domain Bacteria; phylum Actinomycetota; class Actinomycetes; order Streptomycetales; family Streptomycetaceae; genus Streptomyces. The sequence goes on along the minus strand of JAEBET010000018.1, from coordinate 96,564 downwards.
ACCAGCTTCACCGGTTCGCCGATCAGACGGGCCGAGGCTCCGGTGACGTCTCCGCGGGCCTCCCCGCACTGGGGCACGGTGCCCGGGGTGGATCCGTCGGGGCCGTCCTGCCAGCAGTTGCCGCTGCCCTGGCCGTCCCACCAGACGTCCATGCCGTTGGGGCGGGCGGCGCCGGACTTGTCCTTGCCCAGGGTGTTCCCGGCGTACCGGTTGTGGTGGGAGGTGTCGGCCTGCTTCGACCACTGCTCCTCGCCGCGGATGAAGGCGGGGACCGCGCTGAGGTAGAAGCCGGCGCGCTGGTGCCCGTACACCCAGTTGTCCTCGTAGAGGTTCCAGTTGCCGCCCGCGGTGATGATGCCGGTGCCCGGCGGCATGGAGATCTGCGGGCAGACGACACCGCGTTCGTAGCCGCGCTCGGCCGGCGGCTTCGCGCAAGTGCCGTCGGCAACGTACCGGTAGTAGTCCTGGTTGTTGTCGTGGATCAGGTTCCGCTCGAACTTGGCGTGGTTCTGCGGGAGTCCGGGGTGTCCGGGGAAGGCGCTGTCCATCGAGGCGCCGCCCATGTTCTGGTCGAACTCGTTGTCGTGCACCCACACCGAGTCGCCGGCGGTGCCGGAGTAGCCGACCATGTTGTGGTGGCTGCGGCAGCCGGTGATCTCGATGGAGTAGCGGGGCACGTCGTAGCCCCGGCCGTCGTTGATGTTGGAGGCGCTGCCGGGGTAGATGCCGGAGTCGCCGTTGCCGTACGACTCGCAGTTCTTGTACAGCCCGTGGTCGCTGGCGAAGGTGAGGAAGCCGTACTCGTCGTTCCACCGGGTCAGCACGTCGTCGATGACGAACCCGTCGCCCGCCAGCACGTACAGCGAGTTGAAGGTGGTGCGCTGGGCGGTGAAGTTGCGGAAGTAGATGCCGTTGGACTTGTCGGCGCGCAGCGCGTTCAGCTTCTGGTACTTGGCGTCGATCACCACGTCGAGGCGTGAGGCCCCGGTGCCCTCGATCTGGAGGTTCGTCTTGCCGAGGATGGCGACGAGGTTCTGGTTGTGGCGGCAGGCCACCTGCTGCTCGTAGCTGAGGATCTGGTAGCCGAGCGAGGAGTCCGGGGCCTTCAGGTTGGCGCACTCCCCCGCCGGCTTGCCCAGGGAGGGCTCCTCCTCGTAGAGGCCGGGGAGGATCGCGATGTTCATCCCGGGCCGGTCGACGGCGTCGACGGCCTCCTGGAGGTGGCGGTAGCCGGACTTCTCGCAGCGCTCGTACAGGGCGAGGTTGCGCTGTCTGAGGTCCTCCGGGAAGGCGGATATGCGGCGTTCGAAGTCGGGACGGCCGGTCTTGCAGACCAGGAGGTCGGGCTCGGCCTTGCGGTACTCGGGTACCGAGCCGGAGCCGTCCGGGAGGGTGACGGGGCGCTCCTCGTGCGCGCGGGCGGCGGGCGCGGCGGCGAAGAGGGACAGGAGGGCGAGGAGGGCGGCGAGGAGCGCCGCCGGCACGGCAGGGAACCTGCGGGTCCACGACATGGCCGTGAGAGTAGAGCAATGTTCATCTTTTGTGATCCCCCTCTGCGCGAATCCGTCCCACCCCTGCGCGAATCCGTCCACCTTCCGAGCGAGTCCGTCCACCCCTGCGCGGATCCGACCCGCGCGGAAGTCGGCCGCTCCACCCGGGACACCGTTGACGTGCGGGCCGCGGAATCCTACTGTCAACCATAGGATTCCTTCGACGGAGCGGGAGCAGCACATGAGCGAGCAGGCCAGGAAGACCGCGGAGGGGCTGGAGTACCTCACCGGCTTCGGCAACGAGCACAGCTCGGAGGCCGTCCCCGGCGCCCTGCCGCTCGGCCGGAACTCGCCCCAGCGCGCAGCCCTGGGCCTGTATGCCGAGCAGCTGAGCGGTTCCGCCTTCACCGAGCCGCGCACCCACAACCGACGCTCGTGGCTGTACCGGATCCGCCCCTCGGCCGCGCACCCGCCCTTCACCCGGATCGGCAACGGCGCCCTGCGCACCGGGCCCTTCACCGAGATCCCGGCGGACCCGAACCGGCTCCGCTGGAACCCGCTGCCCGACCCGGCGCCCGGCACCGACTTCCTGGCCGGCCTGTGGACCCTCGGCGGCAACGGCGACGCCACCCAGCGCACCGGCATGGCCATCCACCTCTACGCCGCCAACGCCTCCATGACCGACCGGGTGTTCAGCAGCTCCGACGGCGAGCTGCTGATCGTCCCCGAGCGCGGGGGCCTGCTGCTGCGCACCGAGCTCGGCCTGCTCGCCGCCCGGCCGGGCGAGGTCGCCCTGATCCCGCGCGGCGTCCGCTTCCGCGTGGAGCTCCTGGACACCGACACCGACTCCGGCTCCGGCTCCGGCTCCGGCTCCGACACCGATACCGACCGCGCCCCCGCCCGCGGCTACGTCTGCGAGAACTACGGCCAGCCCTTCGAGCTGCCGAACCTGGGCCCGATCGGCGCCAACGGCCTCGCCTCGCCCCGGGACTTCCGGGCGCCGGTGGCCGCGTACGAGACCCCGGACCTCCTCGACCGCCCGACGGAGGTGGTCAACAAGTTCTGCGGCAACCTGTGGTCGGCCACCTACGACCACTCCCCGCTCGACGTCGTCGCCTGGCATGGCACCCACGTGCCGTACGTCTACGACCTGCGCCGCTTCAACGTGCTCGGCTCGATCAGCTACGACCACCCCGACCCGTCGATCTTCACGGTACTGACCTCGCCCTCCGACACCCCCGGGCTGGCGGGCGTGGACTTCGTGGTCTTCGCCCCGCGCTGGCTGGTCGGCGAGGACACCTTCCGCCCGCCGTACTTCCACCGCAACGTGATGAGCGAGTACATGGGCCTGATCGAGGGCGCCTACGACGCCAAGGCCGAAGGGTTCGTGCCGGGCGGCGGATCGCTGCACAACATGATGTCCGCACACGGCCCGGACCGGGAGACCTTCGACCGGGCCAGCGCCGCCGACCTGAAGCCGCAGAAGATCGACGACGGCCTGGCCTTCATGTTCGAGACCCGCTGGCCGATCACCGCCACCGCCCAGGCCGCCGGCGCGGACCACCTCCAGCGCGGGTACGACGACGTGTGGCAGGGCCTGCAGCGCCACTTCCGCGCCTGACCTGCACTGCATACCCTGCGTACCGCGCCTGCGCCGCGCAGTGCCGCCGTCCATCCGTACGGAGAACCACCCGTGACCGCCTTCGCCCCCGACTCTCTGGTCCTGAACCGGAAACTGCCCCTCTGGTACCAGGTGTCACAGTCGTTGCGCGCCTCGATACTGGGGCGCACCCCGGACGCCTCGCTGCGCCTGCCCACCGAGGAGCAGCTCGCCGAGCACTACGGGGTGAGCGTGCTGACCATGCGGCAGGCGCTCAAGGAACTGGAGGGCGAGGGCCTGATCAGCCGGCACCGGCGGCGCGGCACCTTCATCGAGCCGGGCGCGCGGCGCGGCTCCCCGGTGCGGCTGCTGGGCTCGGTCGACGCGATCGTGGCCCAGCAGTCGGGCGACCGTACGACGATTCTCGGCCACGGGCGCACGACGGTGTCCGGGGAGCTGCTGGAGCACTTCCCGGACACGCCCGAGGTGGTCACCTACCGCCGGCTCCGCCACGACCCCGCGAGCGGCGAGCCGACCAACTGGGCGGAGAACGCGGTCCTTCCGGAGTTCGCCGAGGCGGTCGAGCTCGCCGATCTCGAACGGTGGCCGATGACGAAGGTCCTGCGGGACGTCGTCGGGGTGCGCATCAGCCGGATCACCGACACGGTGGAGGCGCGGCTCGCCGACCCGGAGACGGCCGAGCTGCTCCAGGTGCCGCTGCTCAGCCCGATCCTGCACTACACGGGCGTCACCTACGACGAGGACGGCCGGGTCGTGGACGTGGCGCGCATCCGCTACCGCGGCGACCGGTTCTCCTTCACGGTGACGGTCGACGCGCACTGACGCCCGGATGCGCCCGGGTCACTTCTCGTCGTCTTCCCTGCCACGCTCACCCTCCGCCTGCGACGGCGTGGTCCGCGTCGTCTGGGGGTGCTGCTGCTTGCGCTGCGTCTCGTCCAGGTCCTCGTCGAGCCGCTCGCCCTCGGCCTGCGAAGGAGTCGAGTATTCGTCGTACTGACTCATGACCGTCTCCTCGGTCGATACGTACGTGGATACGGTGCGTATGCGTACATAAGGAGCGTAGCGCTTCGGTCTGGACGCAGCCCGGCCACCGGATCCCGTCGCTACCATCGGCGGCGTGAGTGCTGACACACCGCTGCCGGACCTGCTGCTGGACGATCTGATGCCCTGGGCCGTGGGCGGCCTGCGCCTGGGCCGGGACTGGGTGGCCGCGCCCGATCCGGCGGCCCTGCGCGCCCGGTGGGCGGCCCTGACCAGCGCCGAAGGAGCAGAGCGGGACCGGCTGTTCCGCCCGAGCCGGAGCCGGACGCCCGCCGCCGGGGCCGCCGCGCTGCCCGGCCGGCGATCGGCGGCGACGGCCCGCTTCACCGACGGGCCCGGCCCGTGCCCGGAACCCGTACGGGTGCTCCGCGAGCCCTTCGACGAGCAGTGGCTGCTGCCCGACCAGCGGCTCATCGACACGGCCCGGCCGGAGCTGTGGCGGGTCCTGGACGAACACCAGCTGTTCCTCGTGGAGACCCCGGACCCGCTGGTCACCGCGCACCTCCCGGCCGGCCGGCTCGGCCGGATCCGCCCGCTGCACCGGCGCCCCGGCGGCGCCGAGCCGAATCTCGCCCCCGGCCTGCTGCCGCTGCTGGGCGAGCGGTACGGCGGCTGGGTCACCCCCGAGGACGTACTGTGCTGGATCCTCGCGGCGGGCCGCCCGGGGACGCGCGGGTACGAGGTCCCGCTCGCGGCCGATCCCGCCCGCTGGCGGGCCGGGCTGGAGCTGGGGCACCGGCTCCTCACGGTCCGGCTGCGCGGAGCCCGCGGGGGCGAGCCGCCGCGGCTGCCCGGGGGGCGCCGCCCGTACGTCCGCTCGGCCGTCACGGCATGGCCGCACGAGGTCGCGTACGACGCCGAGAGCGAGACGCTGAGCCTCGGCGGCGGGACCGTGTCCCCCGTACCGCGCGGCGCGTGGGAGTACGAGGCGCAGGGCGTGCGGGTGCTGGAGGCCTGGTTCGCGGCCCGCCGGGCGCACCGCGACCCCGCCGCCGACGGGCTGGAGGCGCTGGGTCCGGCCGAGTGGCCGCAGGCCTGGACCTCGGAGCTGCTGGCCCTGGTCACGACCTTGGCGCTGCTGGCCGATCTGGCCCCGGAGCGGGCCGCGTTCGAACCTGGCCCCACCCTCTCCGCGGCCGAGCTGCGCGCGGCCGGGGTGCTGCCGCCGCCGCGCTGGGCCAGGCGGCCCGCCTCGGTCCTGGACCACCAGGAGGAGGGTCCGGGCGGGCAGTTCGCACTGCTCTGAGCGACCGCGGGGGCACCGCGGGGCCCCCGCCGAACCGTCGGCGGGCACCGCCGAGCCGGCCGCTGGGCACCGCTGAGCCACCGGCCGGCTAACGCCGGGCACCGCCGGGCTGCCCAGCCACCGCCGAACCGCCCAGCCACCGCCCAGCCACCGCCGGGCTGCCCAGCCACCGCCGAACCGCCCAGCCACCGCCCAGCCACCGCCGGGCTGGGCCGCCCAGCCACCGCCGAGCCGCCGAGCCACCAGCCCGACCCCGCGGCCCCGCCCTCCCGACCCGCCGAGCCGCCGAGCCGCCCGCAGGGCCACCGCCGAGCCGCCGCGCCCCTACGGACCCCAGGCCCCGAGCAGCCGCGACACCGAGCGGTCGAAGACGGCGGCCATGTCCAGCGCCGCGCCGGGGACCGGGCCGTCGCCCGTGACGGCCGCCGCCAGCCGCGGGTACTGCCCGGTGGCCAGGCGCGAGCCCAGCCAGGCCGTCCGTACGCCCTGTTCCTCCGCCTCGCTCCAGGGCAGCGACCGGGCCCGCTCGGCCAGCGCCAGTTCGCCCGCCACGTACGTGGCGACGGTGCCGTTGACCGCGGCGATCAGCTCCAGCTTCTCGGCGTCCGGCACGTCCAGCGGCGCCAGGCAGTCCAGGCTGTGCTCCAGGTAGCGCAGGGCGTTCGGGCTGAAGCCATAGACGGGGCTCAGCAGGCGCGGCAACCAGGGATGGCGGTGCATCAGCGCCCGCGTCTGGCGGGCCAGCGCGAGCATGTCGGCCCGCCAGTCGCCGCTCGGCGGGGGGAAGTCGTACTCCGCGCTGACCGCGTCGACCATCAGCTCGTACAGGTCCTCCTTGCGCGGCACGTAGTTGTAGAGGGACATGGTCCCCGCGCCGATCCCGGCCGCCACGCGCCGCATGGAGACGGCCTCGATCCCCTCCTCGTCGGCGATCCGCACCGCCTCGGCGGCGATCGACTCGCGGCTGTGCGCAGGCCTGGGTCCGCGGCCGGCCCGTTGGGGGCGGGACCAGATCACTTCGGGTTCAGCGGGTCGCCCGCCGGCTCTCATCGCTCAGATCACCTCGTCGTCTCGCCACCATCTTAGTTACGTACGCCGTACGTAGTGCGGTATGGTGTCGCACATGACGACTACGTACGCTGTACTTAGTGAAGGTCTGGAGAAGAACTACGGGCAGGTCCATGCCCTGCGCGGGCTCGACCTCGCCGTGCCCGAGGGCACGGTCTGCGGTCTCCTGGGCCCCAACGGCGCGGGCAAGACCACCGCCGTCCGCATCCTCGCCACCCTCACCGCACCCACCGGCGGCCGCGCCCTCGTGGCCGGTCACGACGTCGCCCGCGCACCCGCGGCCGTGCGCCGCGCCATCGGGGTCACCGGCCAGTACGCCTCCGTCGACAAGGACCTGACGGGCCGCGAGAACCTGCGGCTCTTCGCCCGCCTGGCCGGACTGCGCGGCTCCGCGGGCCGGGACCGCGCCGACGGGCTGCTGGAGCGCTTCGGCCTCGGCGAGGCGGCGGACCGGGTGGCGGGCACCTGGTCGGGCGGCATGAAGCGGCGCCTCGACCTGGCCGCCGGGCTGATCACCCGCCCCCGCGTGCTCTTCCTCGACGAACCGACGACCGGCCTCGATCCGGCGGCCCGGGAGCACATCTGGACCGCGGTACGGGCACTCGCCGACGAGGGCACCACCGTGCTGCTCACCACCCAGTACCTGGAGGAGGCCGACCGGCTCGCCGACGACATCATGGTCGTCGACCGGGGCCGGGCCGTCGCGCACGGCACCCCCACCGAACTCAAGGCCCGGATCGGTGCCTACGCCGAGGTCACGGTCCCCGCGCGCGAGGCGCTCGCGGGCGCCGCCGCCGTACTGGACCAGCTCACCGGCGGCCGGCCGGTGCTCGACGAGGAGCGGCTGACGGTCGGCGTCACCGTGCTCGACTCCGGCCTCACCCTGCCGCGGATCATCCGCGCGCTCGACACCTCCGGGGTCCCGGTCACCGATGCGAGCCTGCGCCCGCCCACCCTCGACGAGGTGTTCCTGCGCCTCACCCGGATCCCGGTGGCCCAGCGGCAGCACACGACCCTCGAGGAGAACGCGGCATGAGCACCCTGCTGTCCGACGGCGGAGCCGTCCTCACCCGCCAGCTCCAGAAGGCCCGGCACGCCCCCGCGCTGCTGATCCTCACCCAGACCATGCCGATCACCATGATGCTCTTCTTCGGCTACGTGTTCGGCAGCGCGCTCGCCATGCCGGGCGCCGAGTACCGGGAGTTCCTGGTTCCCGGGCTGCTCGCCGCGACCGCCGCGAACGGGCTGATGACCGGCATGTTCACCGCCGCGCAGGACGCCCACCGCGGAGTGATGGACCGCTTCCGGACCCTGCCGATGAGCCGGAGCGCCGTGCCGCTCGGGCAGACCGCCGCGGATCTGCTCACCACCGCGGTCTCCATGGTGCCGCTGATGCTGGTGGGTCTGGCGATGGGCTGGCGCATCGAGAACGGCCTGCCGGGCGCGCTGGGGGCCTTCGGCCTGCTGCTGCTGTTCCGCTTCGCCACCGCGTGGGTCGGGACGTACCTCGGTCTGCTCAGCAAGAGCGAGGAGGCGGCCGGCCAGCTCGGCAGCGCCACCTTCGTGCTGCCGATGCTGTCCAGCGCGTACCTGCCGACCGCAGGGCTGCCCGGTTGGCTGCGTACGGTCGCCGAGTGGAACCCGATCAGCGCCGTCGCCACCGCCGTGCGCGAGCTGTGCGGAAACGCCGGGGCCGAGGCCGCGGCGGGCGCCGCCTGGCCCGCCGCCCACCCGGTCGCCGGGGCCGTCGTGTGGTCGCTCGTCCTCCTCGCGCTCTTCGTGCCGCTGGCCACGCGCCGCTTCGCGCGCGGCCTCGCCGCCTAGTGCTGTGACCGGAAAGGTCCACCGGGTCACGACGCCCGGCAAACCCCGGCCACAGCACCAGCCGCCGAAGGAGAGGGGGTGACAGGAGGGGGCCGGACGGGATAGGGATCGGTGCCATGGACACCGAAAGCGCCGCGCACTCGCCCGAGCCCCTCCCCCTCGCCGGTATCACCGTCGTCGCCGTCGAACAGGCCGTCTCGGCCCCCTTCGCCACCCGCCAGCTCGCCGACCTCGGCGCCCGGGTGATCAAGGTCGAGCGCCCCGACGGCGGCGACTTCGCGCGCGCCTACGACACCACCGCGCACGGCCTCGCCTCGCACTTCGTGTGGGCCAACCGCGGCAAGGAGTCGCTCGCGCTCGACCTGAAGGACCCGCGCGGCCGGGAGGTCCTGCACGGGCTGCTGACCGGCGCCGACGTGTTCGTACAGAACCTCGCGCAGGGCGCGGCGGCCCGGCTCGGGCTCGACTCGGCCGCGCTGTGCGCGCGGTACCCGCGGCTGGTCGCCGTGGACGTCTCCGGTTACGGCGCCGAAGGCCCGTACGCCCACAAGCGCGCCTACGACATGCTCGTGCAGTGCGAGGCGGGCCTGGTCTCGGTGACCGGCACCCCGGAGCAGCCCGTCAAGGCGGGGATCCCGGCAGCGGACATCGCGGCGGCCATGTACGCCTTCTCGGGGGTCCTCGCGGCCCTGCTGCGCCGCGGTGTCACCGGGCGCGGGGGCCGGGTGGAGGTGTCCATGCTGGACGCGCTCGCCGAGTGGATGGGGCATCCGCTGCACCACACGATGCACGGCGGCGAGCAGCCGGTACGGACCGGTCTCGCGCACGCGGTGATCGCGCCCTACGACGCCTACGCGACGGCCGACGGGGACCGGGTGCTGCTGTCGGTGCAAAACGACCGGGAGTGGCGACGCCTCGCGCAACAGGTGCTGGAGCTCCCCGAGTTGGCGGAGGATCCGGGGTACGCGACGAACGCGGCGCGCACCGGCAACCGGGAGAACACCGACGCGGTGGTGGCGCGGGCCCTGGGCCGGCTGGGCGCGGACGAGGCGATCGGGCGGCTGGAGGCGGCGGGCATCGCCTGCGCGCGGCTGAACTCGGTGGCCCAGCTGGCCGGCCACCCGCAGCTGGCAGCCCGCGACCGCTGGCGGGAGGTGGGATCACCGGCCGGTCCGCTGCGGGCCCTGCTCCCGCCGATCGGACTGCCGGGCGGCGCGGCACCGCACATGGGTGCGGTGCCCGCGCTGGGTGAACACACCGAGACCCTGCTGCGCGCCCTGGGGATGACGGGCGCACAGATCTCGGAACTGCGCCGGGAGGGTGTCGTGGCGTAGGGCCGGGGAGCCGGAGCCGAGCCGAAGGGAGGGCTGCGGTACGGGGACTGTTACGAGCGGCGGCTACCGAAGAGCGTGCGACGCAGACGGCGCAGCGGCGCGAAGAGCGAGACGCGCGCGCTCCGGCTCCGCAGGCGGTGCGTGTGGTCGCGGGAGGTGAGCTCGCGCATCAGCAGGGTCGCCTCGGCGCTCTCCCGGTGCGGGACGGCAGGTCCGCCCAGCACGGCGAGATGGCGGTCGAGGCGCGAGCTGGTCGCACCGCTGCCGCAGGTGATGGCAGGCACGCGAGGCGGCCTGCTGCGCATTGCTATCTGTTCCATGTTCTCTCCCCACCCGTACGAGGGCACCCGGCCCGGGCAGGTTAACCCTATCGTCCCTGCGTCGCGCTCGGGTATCCCGGTGGTGTGAATTACCCCTATCAGTACGGGGAGTTGACGATTACTCAGCGGAGTCGGCAGTCACTCTCCGCACAGGCGCGCCGCTTTCGGAGGACCTGGGTGCGCGTCACGTCACGACAGGGGCCACTTCGGGCACAGTGCGCTAACTTGGAGTGATCGCCTGGTGACCCATGGGGGCTCGTGTGAGTCGGAATGTGGCCGATGTGGACGGGGAATCGAGCCCCGATCGTGTCATCGCGGGCCGCTACCGCCTGCTGGATCCCCTCGGCCGCGGCGGAATGGGCATCGTGTGGCGGGCCCGGGACGAGGTGCTGGCCCGTGAGGTCGCCGTCAAGGAGGTACGGGCCCCCGCCGGGCTGGAGCCCGCCGAACTCCAGCGGATGTACCGGCGGCTGGAGCGGGAGGCCTGGGCCGCGGCCAGGGTCTCGCACCGCGGGGTCGTCACGGTCTACGACGTGGCCTCCGAGGACGGCCGGCCCTGGATCGTGATGGAGCTGGTGCGCGGGCTCTCGCTGGCCGACGTACTGGAGGCCGAGGGCCCGATGTCCCCGCAGCGCGCGGCGCACCTCGGGGAGCAGGTGCTGGCCGCGCTGCGCTCCGCGCACGAGGCGGGGGTGCTGCACCGGGACGTGAAACCCGCGAACGTGCTGATCGCCAACGACGGCCGGGTGGTGCTGAGCGATTTCGGGATCGCGAGCCTGGAGGGCTCGTCGGCGATCACCATGACGGGCGAGGTGGTCGGCTCTCCCGAATTCCTCGCGCCCGAGCGGGCGTTGGGGCGCGAACCGGGGCCCGAATCCGATCTGTGGTCGCTCGGGATCATGCTGTACGCGGCCGTCGAGGGGGTCTCGCCGTTCCGGCAGGAGACGCCGGTGGACACGCTGCGGGCCGTGGTCGACGCGGAGTTGCCGCCGCCGCACCGGGCCGGGTCGCTGGAGCCCGTACTGGAGGGGCTGCTGCGGAAGGACCCGGCCGAGCGGCTGCCCGCGTCGGAGGCGGCCCGGATGCTGCGGGTGGTGGGTGCGGGCGGCGCCGTACGGGCCTCCGGAGGGCCGGTGTCGGGGCCGGACGCGCCGACGGCCGCCGCGCGCCACCACCGGCAGGACCACGGCCGGGAACCGCGGCCCGCCCCGCACGGAGGGCCGTACGGGGAGGCGTACGGGGAGCCGTACGGGGGACCCACGCCGCCGATGGCCACGCCCGCGCCCGGGCAGGCGCCGCGCGAGGGCCGGGCCGGGGCGGTGCTCACCGTCGGGATCGTGGTGCTGCTGGTGGCGCTGGCCGCGCTGGGATGGCTGCTGCTGAAGGACCTGGGGGAGGGGGAGAAGCAGGGCGGCAGCGGCGGAGCCGGCCCGACGGGCAAGGCGACCACCGCCCAGGCCGCCACCACTGCGGCCTCCCCGCCCCCGCCCGCCTCGGCCCCGCCCTCCGCCCCTCCTTCCGCTTCCACCGGCCCGGAGCAGCACGTCTCGGTGTACGTGGACACCCTGCGCGCCTCGTACGGAGGCAGCTGCCCGCCGCCCGCGGAGCGTGCGCCCTCCTTCACCGCCACCGTGGAGGTGGAGCGGCTTCCGGTCCGGCTGGCGTACCGCTGGGCGACGCGGAGCGGGCAGACCTCCGGACCCGGCTGGCAGTTCCTCACGTACGAGGAGGGCGGGCCGAGGAGCCGGCGGCTGGAACACACCGAGCTGACGCACGTGCCGGGCGCGGGTTACGAGGACGCGGTCCGGCTGGAGGTACGGGGACCGGCCGAGGTGGCCACGCAGTGGGTCGCCACCGCCGTGACGTGCGAGGAGGAGACCCCGACGAGCGGGGCCTCCTCCCCTGGCGCGAGCACGTCACCGAGCCCGCAGACCGAGCCGACGGCGGAACCGTCCGTCAGCTCCTAGCGCTTGCGCTTCAGCCTTCAGGCGGCGTTGGTGAAGACGGGCAGGTAGCCGCTGGACTGTCCGGCGGCGGTGGGGTGGTACGACTCGCCGATGTTGAGCCAGTTGACGCTGTGCAGCCACGCGCTGCCGGAGCAGATCTCGTGGCCCGTGAAGGCTCCGGCGACCGATGCGTAGGCGAACCCGTGGTCGGCGGCGCGCTTGGCGATGGCGGCGTTGAGGTGGTCGGCCGCGCCGTTGATGGCGGCGCGCTCGCCCTCGGTCAGGCCGGCGGTGCAGGTGCCGTTCAGCTTGTAGAAGCGGGGATAGCCGAGGACGACGACGCGGGCGTTCGGGGAGCGGCTTTCGATGGCGTTGTAGACCTGGTCGAGGCGGCCGGGGAGGGTGGAGTTCACGTACGCCTTGGCCTCGTTGACGCGGCTGACGCAGGTGGACTCCGACTGGAGCACACAGGTCGTCATGACGTCGGAGAATCCGGCGTCGTTGCCGCCGATGGTGATGCTGACCAGGTCGGTGCCGGAGTTCAGCGGGGTGAGCTGGCCGGCGAGCACATCGTTCGTACGGGCGCCGGAGCATGCGACGAAGGAGAAGGTCTGCGGGGCGTGGGACGCGGCCCACAGGGCCGGGTAGGCACGGGGGGTGCGCTTGCAGGCGCCGCTCCCGCTGTCGTAGTTGCCGGCGCCGACGCCGGAGGAGTACGAGTCGCCGAGGGCGACGTATCCGAAGTCGGCCTGGGCGGCGGCCGCCGCCTGGCCCGCGCCGAACAGGGCGGCGCCGGCGGCCAGTAACAGGGTGGAGGCGAGCGCGGCGAAACGTGGCATCTTCATGCTCATGTGTGCGGCTCCTTGTGGGGGTTACTCCTGAGTCCGTGGTACAAGGAGCCGGGGTTGGCTGGAAGTGTTCATGCCAAGAATTTTCGGAGCAGAGTTGCTGTCCGAATCTTCACCGCCGAGGTGTTTGAAGAGGGAACCCGGCCACTCGATCCGGCGAAACACGGGTGCACGGGGGCACGGTGTGCCGGATCATGGGCGCCATGCCAGCCAACCCGCATGACGCGCTGCCGATCCGGCTCAATGTCGACGACAGCGATTCGCCGTCGGACGTCGTCGATGCGCTGTTCCTCGGCCGGTTCGCGTCCGGCGAGCAGCCGTTCTCGCACAGCGTGTCGATCGACCGGGTCAGGCCGGGCGCCAGCCTGCTGCCGCCCGAGGCCAGCGTGTTGCGCTCGGCGCGCGACAGCGACCGCAGCGCCACGCTCGCCGAGGGCGAGGGCTGGACCATGCTCGTCTCGCGCTGGAGCCGCGGCGCGGACGTCACGGTGACGGCGGTCAGCGACGAACTCGCCGCCGGTGTGCTCGGCCGGGCCACGGAAGGGGCGCAGGACGACCCCGAACCACAGCCGGAGAACGTCACGATGGGGTTCTGGTACGTCTCCCCGCGCCGCGGCCCGTACCGGACGACCCGCCAGATCGGCGCCGGGACCTGGGCCGAGGTCCGGCCCAACTACACGGCGCCGGTGGCCGGGGCGATGGACCGGCTGATGAAGGTGACCCCGGACGACATCGCGGGCCGGCTGCTCCTGCTGCACGGCCCGCCGGGGACGGGCAAGACCTCGGCGCTGCGCACGCTGGCCCGGTCCTGGCGGGACTGGTGCCAGGTGGACTGCGTACTGGACCCGGAGCGGCTGTTCAACGACGTGGGCTACCTGATGGACATCGCGATCGGCGAGGAGGAGGGCACGGCGAAGGGCCGCTGGCGGCTGCTGCTCCTGGAGGACTGCGACGAGCTGATCCGCGGTGAGGCCCGGCACACGGCGGGGCAGGCGCTGTCGCGGCTGCTGAACCTGACGGACGGTCTGCTGGGGCAGGGCCGCAACGTCCTGGTCGGTGTCACGACGAACGAGGACCTCGAACGGCTCCACCCGGCGGTGGTCCGGCCGGGGCGCTGCCTGGCCCGCATCGAGGTGGGCCGGCTGACCCATCGCGAGGCGGTGGACTGGCTGGGCACGGACGAGGGCGTGTCCCGCGAGGGCGCGAGCCTGGCCGAACTCTTCGCCCTCCGGCGAGGCACGGGCCCGGCGGCGGTCCTCCCGCCCCAGCCCCACACCTCGGAGGCGGGCCTCTACCTGTAACCGGGGCTGCTCGGGGCCCGGGGCGGAGCCCCGATCTTCAGCCCCGCCGGCGTTTGAGGCGCGGGGTCCGGGGCGGAGCCCCAGCAGGCGGCCCGCGCGGGCTAGTCGGCGGCGTAGCGTGCCCGCAGGGCTTCGGCGGCGGCCGCCATCGCCTCCCCCTCCGTCAGCCCCAGCCGACGCACCCGCTCCGCGAACGCCTGCGCGGCGGCCACCGCCTCGCGCGACGCCCCCTCCTCCGCGGCGACGAACGTCCCGTTCCGGCCCCGCGTCTCGATCACCCCGTCCGCCTCGAGCGCCCGGTACGCCTTCGCCACGGTGTTGGCCGCGAGCCCCAGCTCCTCCGCCAGCCCCCGCACCGTCGGCAGTTTGAAGCCCGCCGGCAGCCTGCCCGACCGGGCCCGGTCGGCGATCTGCGCGCGCAGCTGTTCGTACGGCGCGGCCGAGCCCGCCGCCGCGTTGATGGTGATCTTCAGGTTCGTCGAGGTCACGGGCCCGATTGTCCCCCATCGCCGCCCGCCGCCGGATAATTGGGAGGCGCCCGGCGCGCGTCCGCCCGTAGCGTCGGCCACATGACCGTTCTGATCCGCGACCTCCGCCCGAAGAACCCCACGGACGCGGAGTCCGTCGTACGGGTGCGCCGCGCGGCGCTGCCCTTCCTGATCACCACCCCCGAGGGCGTCGCCTTCGAGGTCGACTCGGCCCATCCCGACGCGCACTTCCGCCTCCTCCTCGCGCACACGGCCGACGGACGCGTCATCGGCACCGCCCAGGTCGGCATCGCCCACGACAGCCCCGAGCCGGGGCAGTCGTACGTCAACGCGTACGTCGACCCGGCACACCGCGGCCTCGGCGCCGGCAGCCTGCTGCTCCGCACGGCCGAGGAGCACCTCGCCGCCCACGGCGCGGTGGACACGTACGCCTGGGTCCTCGACGGCCCCGCCCACCGCGCCTTCGCCGAGCGGCACGGCTACCGTCCCAGCCGGTCCGCGCACTTCCTGCGCCTGGACCTGGCCGCGGGCACCCTGCCCCCGCTCCCCGAGACCCTCCCGGCCGGGGTCGAGCTGCGCCCCGCCTCGGCCTTCGCCGCCGACCCGCGCCCGCTCTTCGAGGCCGACGCGGAGGCGACCTCCGACGAACCCGGCGACGTGGCGGTTGAGTTCGACGACTACGAGGAGTGGCTCGCGCACACCTGGAACAGCCCGGACCTGGACAAGGAGCTGACCACCGTCGTCCTCGTCGACGGCGTGGTGGCGGCCTTCACCGCCGCCCGGACCGACGGCGCCACCCGCTACGCCACGGCGATGACCGGCACCCTCCGCGCCTTCCGCGGCCGGGGCCTGGCCAAGCTCGCCAAGACGGCCTCCCTGCGCCATGCCCGCGCGGCCGGGTACACCGAGGCGTTCACCGGCAACGACGCGGGCAACGGTCCGATGCTCGCCATCAACAAGTGGTTCGGATACGAGATCTGCGCGAGCGAGACGCGCTACACGAGGAAACTGGAGACAGCGTGACCGAGCAGCTGACCGTCGTCCTGACCAAGGCCGGCCGGACCAAGATCCGCTACCCGGCGGCGCGGGTCGCCGACGACGGCGACCGGATCTCGGTACGGGCCCCCTGGGCGGCCGAGGGCGTGCGCGACTTCGGCTTCGTGCGCTTCGAGCCGGGCGACGTGTTCGTCGAGCACTTCTGGCGGACCCGCTGGTACGCGGTCAAGGAGGTGTGGACCGGCGGCGGCGTCCTGAAGGGCTGGTACTGCGACGTCACGCGCCCGGCCCTGGTGCGCAGCGGGGAGATCCTCGTGGAGGACCTGGACCTCGACCTGTGGGTCTCGGCGGACGGGTCCTGCGTACTGCGGCTCGACGAGGACGAGTTCGCCGAGAGCGGCCTCACCACGAGCGACCCGGAGGCCGCCGCCCAGGCCATACGCGCCCTCGACGCCCTGGACGACCAGGCCAGAACCCCGGCGGGCCTCCCCGCACTCCTCGCCTGAGGGAGCCGGGACGGCGGTTTCTGTAGGCCCCGCTTAGCGCTTCCTTAAGCGGAGCCTAAGGATCACCCCGTGGGGGCCCATCCCGGGGAAAGCCGTGGTCCGGGGGGCTAGCTTGGCGGGGCCAGGACAGGAAGGGCCCGATGTGGCGCCGCCGGGGGGCGGCGCCGCAGGGCCCGATTCCGGTTCCGCTGGCGCGCCCCTGCCTTGTGCCCGAAGGAGATCCACCATGTCCGCACGCCGCCGTACCGTGACGCTGACCCGTATCGCCTCCGCCGGCCTCGCGCCGCTCGCGGTGGCCGCGTACGCCGCCGCTCCCGCGGCCGCCCACGGCTCGATGACGGACCCGGTCAGCCGGGTGGCGGCGTGCTACGCGGAGGGCCCGGAGTCTCCACGGTCCGCGGCGTGCAAGGCGGCGGTCGCGGCGAGCGGAGCGCAGGCGTTGTACGACTGGAACGCGGTGAACATCGCCAACGCGGCCGGCAACCACCGGGCGCTGATCCCGAACGGCCAGCTCTGCTCGGCGGGCAACGACAAGTACCAGGGCCTGGACCTGGCGCGCGCCGACTGGCCCGCGAGCCCGATGACGGCGGGCGCGCACACCTTCCGCTACAAGGGGACCGCCCCCCACAAGGGTTCCTTCGAGCTGTACGTGACGAAGGACGGGTACGACCCGGCGAAGCCGCTGGCGTGGTCGGACCTGGAGCCCGCCCCGTTCGCGAAGGTCACCGACCCGGGGATGCAGAACGGCGACTACGTGTTCTCCGGGACCGTCCCCGACAAGTCCGGCCGCCACCTGATCTACAGCATCTGGCAGCGCTCGGACAGCCCGGAGGCCTTCTACACCTGCTCCGACGTGGTCTTCGGGAAGGACAGCGGCGGTTCGGCCCCCAAGCCGAGCGGCAAGCCCAGCGTCAAGCCGAGTGCCAAGCCCAGCGACGCCAAGCCGTCCGAGGCGCCCTCCGACACCCCCTCGGCCCCGACGGACCAGCAGATCGCCGACGGCTCCGGCAAGTCCAGCGTGGAGCACAACGGCCACGGCGACAACGACCCGAAGACGAACGGGAACGCGGCCGCGGCCCCGGTGTCCTCGGCCCAGGCCCAGGCCCCGGCTCCGCGGGGCGACAACCTCGCGGAGACGGGCGGCAGCAGCGCCACCCCCGCGATCGCGATCGGTGGCGCCGGTGTCCTGGCCGTCGGTGCTGCCGTGCTGTTCGGGCTGGCCCGCCGTCGTGCGACGACCGGCCGGCACGGCCGCTAGGTCATACGGTCATTCGGTCATTCGGTCGAACAGGCCGCGGACCGCGTGTGCGTCAGTCGAAGACCGATGCGCACGTGGTCCGTTCGGCGTGGGCCGGGTCGAGGGCGTTCAGCGCCTCGTGCCAGGCGATCCGGTCGGTGAGCCCGATGGCGACGTGTTCCGAGAAGTCCAGGACGCACAGGTCCTGCAGGACGACGTTCTTGACGTTCGCCCCGTCCAGGAACCCGCTCCGGTACGGCGTGACCACCTGGTCGTACTGGGTGGCGATCACCGTGTACTTCACCCCGGGCACGGTGTCCCCGCCCGCGTTCAGCTTCTGCAGGAAGGCGGATCCGGCGATCTGGTCGGCGAGGCCCGGGGTCGCGGTGCTGATCAGGTCCTCGGCCCCGGGGAAGTACGGGAGGAGCTTGGTGAATCCGAGCAGGGTGGTGCCGTGGTTGTCGGGGGCGAGCCCGACCAGCGCGTTGACGTTCTCGGCGCCGCCGAGGAACTTCAGGTAATAGCGCGGCATCATGCCGCCCTGCGAGTGCCCGATGATGTCGGTCTTGGCGGAGCCGGTGGCGGCGAGCACCTTGTCGACGAAGACGTCGAGCTGTTCGGCGGACTTGTCGATGGGCCCGAGCCCGTGGAAGAAGGGCACGCCGGGCAGTTGTCCGTAGTCGAGCGAGTAGACGCAGTAGCCGCGGTGCACGAGGTACGGCGCGAGGCCGAGCCAGTTGTCCACGGAGTTGCCGAAGGTGCCGTGCACGAGGACGACGGGGCGCGGATGCGCGGCGGACGGTTTGCAGGACCAGTTGTTCCAGCCGCTGCTGGGTGCGGACGCGGCCTGCGCGGCGCCGGTGGGGGCGACGAGCGCGGCGGCGGTGAGGGTGAGGACGGCCAGCGGGCG
Source organism: Streptomyces sp. cmx-11-4 (assembly GCA_049998195.1). Lineage (GTDB taxonomy): Bacteria > Actinomycetota > Actinomycetes > Streptomycetales > Streptomycetaceae > Streptomyces. The sequence goes on along the minus strand of JAEBET010000018.1, from coordinate 78,388 downwards.
GAGCAGGCGTCTCCAGGGCAGCATCGTGTGATCTCCTTGCGGTCGACTCAAGGGGAGGGAGCGTGGGGGTTCGTCCCGTGATCCGGATCACAAGGGGGGTGCTGCTGCCGCTAAATTACGGGTGAGTAGCAAGACAGGGAAGTTACGCGTCGGTAAAAACTCGCGTGTCTTCCGATGTTCGAGCCTCGCTCAGGCCGCGAGCGTGCCACGGGCGATGGCGCGCGGCCCGAACCGGGCGCGGACGCGGTCCGTGACGGCCTCCAGGCGACGGGCCTTCTCGTCCTCAGGGTCCAGGCTGAGCTGCCGCGCGGCCCGTTCGGCGGGAGTCAGCCCCTCGGCGCGCAGGGACAGGGCGCGGACGCGGGCCCGTTGCAGGCCGAGGCCCTCGTAGAGGGCGTAGGCCGTGGCGGTCAAGGTGGCGGAGTGCGCGGTGGGCTCGGTCAGGGTGCGGGTCCGGGTGAGCGTGGTGCGGTCGGCGCAGCGGACGGTGAGCGAGAGGGTGCGGCAGACCTGGCCCCGGCCCTCTTCTTGTGTACGAAGCGTACGGAGCTTCGTGCCGAGCTCGTCGGCCAGCGAGAGCAGGGCCCGCCGGTGCCGTACGGGATCCAGCTCGTCCCGGTCGAAGGCGCGCTCGGCGGCGATGGCGCGGGCGGCCGCGCCGGGCCGGACGGGGGTCCGGTCGATGCCGAGGGCGCGCTCCTGCACCTCGCGGCCGAGGCGGGCGCCGAGGATCCGCCGCAGGGCGGCGGGTGGGGCGGCGGCGACCCGGCCGACGGAGTCGAGGCCGTAGGAGCACAGGGTGCGGGCGGCCTTGGGGCCGACCCCGTCGAGGGCGGTGACGGGCTTGCGGGCCAGGAACGCACGGACGGCGGCGGGATCGTCGGGGATCACCAGGGTCCCCCCGGGCTGTGCCTCGCGGGCCGCCGCCCGGGCCAGCATGGGGTTGCCGGCCACGCCGACGGTACAGTCCACGCCGTACAGGGCGAGGGCCCGCACCCGGATCACGGCGGCCAGCCGGGCGGCGTCGCAGCCGAAGTACCGCAGCGCGGCCCGGACATCGGCGAGGGCCCCGTCGGGCGGCAGGGCCTGCACGGCCGGGGTGATGCCGCCGAGCAGCGCCAGCACCCCGGCATACTCCGAGGCCCCGGGCGGCCCCCCGTCGGCGGAACCCATCCGCAGACAGACCACCACCCCACCGAAAGCCGCGCCACCCGCCCCGGAAGCCGCGCCCGCGCCCGTGCTCATCCCGCGCTCCCCGGACTGGAGTGCCACAGCTTGCGTCCGGTGGCGGGGCCGGTGCCCGGGGGCTGGAGGTCGGCCCAGGGGTTCATCTCGTACCCCGTGGACATGCGGATCCGGCGGCCGGGGTCCGCCGGGGCCGCGCCCTCGGCCCCGGCGTCGCCGCCCTCACGCCCGGCCCCGCCCGCAGCCCCGGCGTCGCCGGAGGCCAGCCGGGTCGCGACCGCCTCCAGGCCGCCGGCCGTGCGCAGTTCCACCAGTTCCGCCAGGTTCCACGCCGCCGCCCCGACCACGCTCAGGCTCTGCGGGCCCCGCCGCTGCACGACGCCCCGTACCAGCAGCAGGAAGGAGTGGAAGACGGTGTGCGCGCACCGCTCGTGGCTGTCGTCGAAGAAGGCCAGGTCGACCAGGCCCGTCCCGTCGTCCAGCGTCGTGAAGATGACCCGCTTCCCGGACCGGATCGGCGGGGTCTGGGTGGCCGCCTTGGCCCCGGCCACCAGGACCGTCTGCCCGTGCCCGGCCTCGCGCAGCCGCCGCGCCGGGATCACCCCCAGCTCGGCCAGGAAGGCGTGGTGGTCCGCCATCAGGTGCCGCGAGGTGTCCATGCCGAGGACGCCCAGCTCGGCGCTGAGCCGCTCCGCGTCGGACAGGTCCGGCAGCCCGACCGACGCCGTGGACCGGCCGCCTTCCAGGGGGAGTTGGGTGCCGCGTACCGGGCCCCGCACACCAGCCGCCCGCTGCGCACCGTGCAGCTCCGTCAAGTGCAGCAGCAGATCGCGCCGGTTGGCGCCGAACGCGTCCAACGCCCCCACCTGCGCCAGCCGTTCGGCCACCGGTCGGCCCGGGTGCGCCCGGTCCCAGAAGTCGCGCAGGGAGGCGTACGGCTGCCCGGCCTCGATACGGCCCGCCTCGGCCTCGCTGATGCCGTGGACATCGGACAGCCCGAGCCGCAGCCCCCACACACCGGCCGCCTCCACATCGGACACCAGTTCGATCCGATGGGCGGCCGCCGACCGGTTCACGTCCAGCGGCAGCACCGGCACGCCCCGCCGCCGCGCGTCCGCCAGCAGCAGCCGCTTCGGGTACATCCCCGGATCGTGGGTCAGCAGCCCCGCGTAGAAGGCCGCCGGGTGGTGGGCCTTCAGCCACGCCGACTGGTACGTGGGCACCGCGAAGGCCACCGCGTGCGCCTTGCAGAAGCCGTACGAGCCGAAGGCCTCCACGATCTCCCAGGTACGGGCGATCACCTCCGCCGGGTAGCCGCGCTCGCCCGCCTTCGCCGCGAACCAGACCTTGATCCGCCCCTGCGACTGCGGATCGGACAGCCCGCGCCGCACCCGGTCCGCCTCGTCCCGCCCGCAGCCGGTCATGACGTGCACGATCTCGATGATCTGCTCGTGGAAGACCACCACCCCGTACGTCTCGCGCAGCGCGTCCGCCAGGTCCGGGTGCGGGAAGCGCACCGGCGCCCGCCCGTGCCGGGCCTCGATGAACGGCCGCACCATGTCCGCGGCCACCGGCCCCGGCCGGAACAGCGAGATGTCGACCACCAGGTCCTGGAAGGTCGACGGCTGGAGCCGCCCCACCAGGTCGCGCTGGCCCGGGGATTCGATCTGGAAGCAGCCCAGCGTCTCGGCCGACCGGATCAGTTCGTACGTGGCCCGGTCCCCCGGCGGCACCTGCGCCGGGTCGTCCAGGTCGAGCTCGCGCCCCGTGCCGCGCCGGATCTCGGCGACCGCGTGCGCCATCGCGGACTGCATCCGTACGCCGAGCACGTCGAGCTTGAGCAGCCCGAGCTCCTCCACGTCGTCCTTGTCGAACTGGGACATCGGGAACCCCTCGCCGCTGGTGGGCACCACCGGCGTACGGGCGAGCAGGGAGGCGTCGGAGAGCAGCACCCCGCACGGGTGCATGGCGATCCCGCGCGGCAGGGCGTCGAGCGATTCGACGAGCTCCCACAGCCGCCCGTACGACTCCCCGCGTACGTCGCGCAGTTCGGGAAGCTCCTGCAGCGCGGCGCGGGCGTCGCGGGCCCGGATGTGCGGAAAGGCCTTGGCGAGCCGGTCGGTGACGGCCGGGTCCATGGACAGGGCGGCGCCGACGTCGCGGATGGCGTGCCGGACCCGGTAGGTCTCGGGCATGGAGACGGTGGCGACGCGCTCGGCGCCGAACCGGCCGATGATCCGCCGGTAGACCTCCAGCCGGCGGGCGGACTCCACGTCGATGTCGATGTCGGGCAGGACGCGCCGGCGCTTGGACAGGAAGCGCTCCATCAGCAGGCCCTGCGCGACGGGGTCGGCGTGCGCGATGCCGAGCAGGTGGTTGACGAGGGAGCCCGCACCGGAGCCGCGGGCGGCCACCCGGATGCCCATCTCCCTTACATCGTCCACCACTTGAGCAACCGTCAGGAAGTACGAGGCGTAGCCGTGGTAGGCGATGATGTCGAGCTCGTGGTGCATCCGCCGCCAGTACGCGGGGTCGTCCGCGTAGCCGCGCAGCACCATGCCCGCCGAGGCGCGCGAGGCGAGGACCCGCTGGGCGCTGCGGTGGGCGGCGCCGACGAGGCGGGCCTCGGGGAAGTGCACGCATCCCATGCCGAGGTCGTCCTCGGGATCCACCGCGCAGGCCTCGGCGGTGTGCCGGGTCTCGGCGAGGAGGCGCCGCGCGTCGGCGGGGCGCAGGCCGGCGGCCCGGGCGATCCGGTCGGCGGCCTCGGCCATGGCGGCCGGGGCCTTGAGCCAGCGTTCGCCGCTGTCGAGGGGGCCGCGGGGGTCGATGGGGACCAGGCGGCGGGACGCGTCGAGGATGTCGGCGACCGGGCCCTGGCCGGGGTCGGCGTAGCGGACGGCATTGGTCAGCACCGCCGGGACGCCCTGCTCGGCGGCGAAGCCGACGGTACGGGCGGCCAGCCGGAGCGAGCCGGGACCGGTACCGGTGCGGCCGTGGTGGACGGCCTCCAGGCGCAGGGAGTCGCCGAAGACCTCCCGCCAGGGCGCGAGCAGCCGGGCGGCCCGGTCGGGGCGGCCCGCGGCGAGCGCCCGCCCCACTTCGGAGCCGGGCCCGAGCAGCACGAGGACACCCTCTCCGCGCAGGGCGTTCCAGGGCAGCAGCGGCTGCCGGCCGGCGGCGTCGCCCGCGTGGGCAGCGGTGATCATCCGGCACAGCTCGGCCCATCCGGTGGCCCCGTCACGGGCCAGGAAGACGGCCCGCGCGGCGGACTCGTCGATGAAGGCGCCGCCCTTGACGGGGTTGCGCCGCCGGTACGAGGCCTCACCGGAGCCGGCCGGGCCCCCCGGCCCGGCCGGAGCCGCCGGAGGCGACACGGCGAGGTCCACCCCGAACAGGGGCCGGATCCCGGCCTTCGCGGAGGCCTTCGCGAACCGCACCGCGCCCGCCAGGGTGTCGCGGTCGGTCAGGGCGAGGGCGTCCATGCCCCGCTCTGCGGCACGTTCCGCCAGCCGTTCCGGGTGGGAGCCTCCGTAGCGCACGGAGAACCCCGAAACGGTGTGCAGATGCGTAAAACCTGGCACCCGCGGCCTCCTGCTTCGCTCGTTGCCCCCGTCCCTTCGACCTCCCCCGCTCTCCACCATAGAGCAATTCGAATATTCGTGCGAAACACTTGTTCGATCATCCGGGAAGGCGTCCCGCAGGTCACCCATTGGGCCCACCCCTGCTGCGACGCGTCCCCCGTACGCCGAGCGTGGGGGGCATGACCCAGCCCACCGAGAGCACCGACGCAGGTCCGTCCGGCGGCTTCCTCGCCGAGATCAAGGACGCCGTGACCACCCGGGCAGCGCTGCTGGTCCTGGGGGTGCTGGCCCTCCAGCTCGCGTTCATCACCTCGTACATCGGTGCCTTCCACCACCCGAAGCCCAGTGAGATCCCGATCGCCGTGACCGCCCCCGCCGCACCGGTCGCCGAGCAGTCCGCACAGCGGCTCGCCGCCCTGCCCGGCAAGCCGCTCGACCCCCGTACGGCCGAGGACGAGGCCGCCGCGATCCGCCTGATCGAGAACCGGGACGTGGACGGCGCGCTGATCGTCGACCCGGCCGGGCGGACCGACAGGCTGCTGGTCGCCTCCGGCGGCGGGGCCTCCCTCTCGCAGGCCCTCGAGGAGATCGTCGGCGCGGCGGAGAGGGCCCAGGGGCGGACCGTCCAGGTCACCGACGTGGCCCCGGCCTACCGGGGCGACAGCCGCGGCCTGAGCTCCTTCTACCTGGTCGTGGGCTGGTGCGTGGGCGGCTACCTGTGCGCCGCGATCCTCGCCATCAGCGCCGGCGCCCGGCCCGCGAACTCCGCCCGTGCCGTCATCCGGCTCGGTGCACTGCTCGTCTACGCGATCGCCGCCGGACTGCTCGGCGCGGTCATCGCCGGCCCGGTCCTGGACGCGCTGCCCGGCTCGCTCATGGCCCTGTGGGGGCTGGGCACCCTGGTCGTCTTCGCGGTGGGCGCGATCACCCTGGCCTTCCAGGGGCTGGCGGGCGTGGTCGGCATCGGTCTCGCGATCCTGCTGGTGGTGGTGTTCGGCAACCCGAGTGCGGGCGGCGCCTATCCCTACCCGCTGCTGCCGCCGTTCTGGAAGGCGATCGGCCCGGCCCTGCCGCCGGGCGCCGGTACGTACGCCGCGCGCTCCATCGCGTACTTCAAGGGCAACGGCACGACCGGGCCGATGCTGGTGCTGGCCGCCTGGGCGGTGGCCGGCTCGGCGATCACGATCGCCTGCGCGCTCTTCCGCGGGGGCAGGCCGGGAGCCGCCGTGGGCAGCGGGCTCCCCGACGACTCGCCGTCGGTCCCCCGGTTCGTGGGCGAGGGGACCGACGCCCGGTGAACGCCCCGGGGCTTCCGGGCTCCCGCAACCGGCAGGGCCCGGCCGAACAGGCGTCTCCGTCACGCGGATGGAGCCCAGCACCCAGGCCCAGCTGGGCGCGCTCGGCGCGACGTACCTCCTCGCCGGACAGATCCTGGCCGGCACCTGGGGCCGCCAGGTGCTCCCGATGGGCCGCTTCCTGGCCCCCGAGGAACACCCCGAGACGTGAGCGCGGCGCCCTGATCGCTCCCTGATCGCTCTCTGATTCATTCCTGATCACCTCTGATCGCCCCTGATCGCGGCATCATCGAGAGGTGATCACCACTCTGGCGGTGGAGAACTACCGCTCCCTGCGCAAGCTGATCGTCCCGCTGGGCCGGCTCACCGTCGTCACCGGCGCGAACGGCACGGGCAAGTCCAGCCTCTACCGCTCCCTGCGCCTGCTCGCCGACTCCGCGCGGGGCGGCGCGATCGCGGCGCTGGCCCGGGAGGGCGGGCTGCCGTCGACGCTGTGGGCAGGGCCGGAGAAGGCCGGGCGGGCGGTGCGCGAGGGGCACCGCCCGCTCCAGGGCACGGTCCGCACCGAGCCGGTCAGCCTACGGCTGGGCTTCGCCGGGGACGAGTTCGGCTACGCGGTGGACTTCGGCCATCCGGCGCCGGTCCCGGACTCCCTCTTCGCCCTGGACCCGGAGATCAAACGCGAATGCACCTGGGCCGGGCCGGTACTGCGCCCGGCGGCGCTGCTGTCCGACCGCGCGGGGCCCGCCGTACGGACGCGGACGGCGGACGGCGGCTGGCACCGCACGCGGAACGCCCTGCGCCCCTACGACTCCATGCTCAGCGAGCTCGCGGACCCCCAGCTGGCCCCCGACCTGCTGGCCCTGCGGGAGCGGATGCGGTCCTGGCGGTTCTACGACCACGTCCGCACCGACGCCGGGGCACCCGCCCGGATCCCGCGGATCGGCACCCGCACGCCGGTGCTCGGCGCCGACGGCTCCGACCTGCCGGCCGCGCTCCAGACGATCCGGGAGATCGGCGACCACGCCGCGCTGGACGCCGCGGTCGACGCGGCCTTCCCCGGGACCCGGGTCTCCGTCACCGACCGGGACGGCCGGTTCGAGCTGGAGCTCCACCAGCAGGGCCTGCTGCGGCCGCTGGGCGCGGCCGAGCTCTCCGACGGGACGCTGCGGTACCTGCTCTGGACGGCGGCCCTGCTGACGCCCCGCCCGCCGGCGCTGATGGTGCTCAACGAGCCGGAGACCAGCCTCCACCCGGACCTCCTGGCTCCGCTGGCGGACCTGATCCTCACCGTGAGCCGGGACACCCAGACGGTGGTGGTCACGCACGCCACCCCGCTGGCGGACGCCCTGGAGGCGGGCACCCGCCGACACCGGGTGGACCTGCGGACGATCACGCTGCTGAAGGAATTCGGCCGCACCGAGGTCGCGGGCCGCGAGGGCCCCCTGGACGAGCCGCTCTGGTACTGGCCCCAACGCTGATCCCCGTGCCGGGGGCTCGCTGGGGGCGGGGTCGGTGCCAGGGGGCTGCGGTGGGGGCCGGTGCCGGGGGCGGCGGTGGGGGTCGGTGCGGGGACACCCTCAGCCTCGCCGGCGTTTGAGGCGCGGGGTCTGGGGCGGAGCCCCAGGAAGGCGGCCCGCACGGGCTCGTCCCGGCCGCCTGGCCACGGGCAGGCGGCCACGCGTCAGCGGTTCTGGTGAACCGTTTCTCCCGCCACCACCACCGTCTCGGCGACCGTTCCCGGGATGGACTCCACCGGGATCTCGAAGATGTTCCGGGACAGGATCACGAAGTCCGCCGCCTTGCCCACCGTCAGCGAACCCCGCTCGCCCTCCAGGAAGTTGGCGTACGCCGAGCCCACCGTGTAACCGTGGACCGCCGTCGCCACGTCCACCGTCTCCCCCGGCTGCCACGGCTCGCCCCCGGCCAGGGGCCGGCGGGTCACCGCCGTGTAGATACCGATCATCGGGTCCATCTCCGCCACGTTCCAGTCGCTGGAGAACGCCAGCACCGCCCCCGCCTCGTGCAGGCTCCGCATCGGCCAGGCCTTGTGCCAGCGGTCCGGCCCCACGTTCTCGGCCCAGTCCTGCCCGGGGCCCGCGATCTCCGGCGCGCAGTGCCGCGGCTGCATGCAGGCGACCACGCCCAGTTCCGCGAAGCGCGCCACGTCCGCCGGGTCCAGGCACTCCACGTGCACGACCTGGTGGCGGGCGTCGCGCGGACCGTTCACCGACCGCGCGTGCTCCACCGCGTCCAGGACGGTCCGGATGCCCCGGTCACCGGTGGCGTGCACGAAGCACTGGAAGCCGCGCGCGTCCAGCCCGGCGAGGAGCTCCGCGAACTCCTCGGCCGGGTAGAAGGTCTCGCCCCGGTGGTGCCCGCAGCCCGCGTACGGCTCCAGCAGCGCGGCCGTACGCGGCTCCACCACGTCGTCGATGTACAGCTTGAGCGGGCCCACCCGCAGCCGGTCCCCGGCGAACCGGCGGGCCGCGTCCTCGAAGTCGGCCAGGTCGGCCTCACCCGTCCCCCGCGGGTGGAACAGCGCCGCGACGATCCGCGAGCGGAGCCGCCCCTGCGCCCGGGCGCGCTCGTAGAGCTCCAGGTCGTCGAGGGAGTTCTGCGGCTCCACCACCGTGGTGATGCCGAAGCCGATCGCGTCGTCGAGGCTCTGGGCGAGCCGCCCGTACTGCCGGTCCGGCGAGGCCCACGGCACACCCAGTTCGCGCAGCGCCCGATGGCCGTCCCGCGAGAGCCCCTTAACGGCGAAGTCCTTGACGAAGCCGGTGGGTTCACCGGTCTCCGGGTCCACCGCCGCCGTCCCGAAGGGCAGGTCCGTACGGTCCCGGGTGACGCCCAGGCGCCGCATGGCCGCCGTGTTCAGCCAAGCCGTGTGCACGTCGTACGAGAGCACGAGCGCCGGGATGTCCCCGGTGACCGGGTCGAGGTCGGCGGCGTCCGGCATCCGGCCGCCCGGGATGGCGGAGTAGTCGAAGGCCTCGGCCTCGATCCACTCGGCGTCCGGGTTGGCCTGCCGCCAGGCCAGGATCCGCTCGTGGATGCCCTCCAGCGTCCGCACCCCGGCGAGTTGCACACAGGCGTCGTCGGAGCCGAGCCGCACGTGGTTGTGCGCGTCGATGAAGCCGGGCAGGACCAGCTTGCCGCCCGCGTCGATCCGCTCGGTGTCCGGTCCGGCCCAGGCGGCGGCCTCGGCGTCCGGGCCGAGCCAGACGATCCGGCCGTCGTGCACGGCCAGGGCTTCGGCCTCGGGCAGCGCCGGGTCCACGGTGTGGATGCGGGCTCCGGTGAGCAGCAGGTCGGCGGGGAAGGGACGGCGTGCCATGTGCAGGTGCTCCATTACGACGCGGGACGGAAGACGAGGAACGAGACGCAAGAGGCGGAACGGGAGAGGCGGGGCGCGGCTCCGGCCGGTCAGGCCGCCGGCGCGGCGGCAGAGGCGGAAGCGCCCGCCGGGACGTGCGCCGGGATCCGGCGGGCCAGCGCCCCGTACGTGAGGCCGGAGACGACCGAGCCGAGGAGGGTGAGGTCGGCGCCGCCGAGCGGGGCCACCAGCGGCCCGGTCCACAGCTCGGAATCGCAGGTCAGGGTGGCGAAGGCCATGCCGGCGAGCAGGGCGGCCATCCCGGCCGGGTGGTAGCCGGCGCGGTACCAGTAGGCGCCCGCGCTCCCGGCGTGCAGCGCGTCGGAGTCGTAGCGGCAGCGGCGCAGCAGCATGTCGGCGAGGAAGACCCCGCCCCAGGGCGCGAACACGATGATCAGCAGGGAGAGGAAGGCGAGCAGGGAGGTGGTGAAGTCGGTGAGGAAGAGCGCGGCGAGCGAGCCGAGCGCGGTGACGGCGGCGCTGATCACGATGGCCCGGGCGCGGCTCCACGGGATGCCGAGGACCTGGAGGTTCAGGCTGGAGGAGTAGAGCGTGATGATCGAGTTGGTGACCGAGCCGCCGAGTACGAGGGCCAGGAACAGCGGCTGGAACCAGCCGGGCAGCAGGCTTTCGGCCCCCGCGACCGCATCGGTCATGTCGGTCTGGGTGGCGGCGGCGACGCCCGCGACGCCGAGGGCCACGGAGGAGACGAAGCCGCCGAGGGCGCCCATCCAGGTGATCGACTTCAAGGAGGTGGTCCGGGGCAGGTAGCGGGTGTAGTCGGCGGGCATCGGCAGGTAGGAGAACGGCCCGGCGAGCATGACCACGAAGGCCAGGCTCCAGCCGGACAGCCCGGGGGCGTCGGCGGGGGCGGAGGTGTCGGCGCCGGGCAGGACGAAGACGAGCAGCGCGCCGAAGCCGGCGGCGAGGACGTAGGCCATCCAGCGCTCGGCGAACTGCACGGTGGCGTGGCCCCACATGGCGACGGCGAAGGTGAGCGCGAGGGTGATGCCGAGCGCGAGGCCTCGTACCACGTGGCCGCTGCCCAGGCCGACTTCGGCGAAGAAGACCTCCAGCGCGAGCGTGCCGACCACGGTGTTGACGATGGTGTAGCCGATGCTCACCACCCAGTTGAGGACCCCGGCCGGGAAGTTGCCGCGGACGCCGAACGCGGCGCGGGAGATGACCAGGGTGGCGGTGCCGGTGCGGATGCCGCCGAGTCCGGCGGCGCTGATGGCGAAGAACGACAGTCCGCTGATCACGACCACGGCGGTGGCCTGCCAGAAGGAGAGCCCGAAGGCCACGGCCAGGGCGCCGTTGATCACGTAGGTGAAGGTGAGGTTGGAGCCGAACCAGAGCCAGAAGAGGTCCTTGGCGCTGCCGTGGCGTTCCGCGTCGGGGATGGGGTCGATCCCGTGGGTCTCGACCCGGAACACCTCGTCCACGTCGGCTGTCTCCTGCTGTCCCATGACGGACCCCTGACCTTGAGCGATCTTGAATGGCGTTCTAAGTTCTTGAATGGCATTCAAGATGCGGGCTGCACCGGGACCCCGTCAAGACCCCGTCCGGGATAAGGTCTGGCCAGGAGGATCCGGAGGGCGGGAGCGGTGGCGGGAGCAGCACGGCGGCGCGACGGGCGGATCGCCCAGGAGCGGATGCTGGAAGAGGCCATGGCGGCGATCGCCGAGAACGGGCTGGCGGCGCTCACCATGTCCGCGCTGGCCGAGCGCCTCGGCACCAGCGGCGGCCACATCCTGTACTACTTCGGCAGCAAGGACCGGCTCCTGCTGGAGGCCCTGCGCTGGAGCGAGGAGCTGCTCACCGGGGAGCGCCGGGCCCTGCTCGGGCGCCGGGTGACGGCCGCCCGCAAGCTCGACCAGTTCCTGGAGCTCTACCTCCCCGAGGGGCCGCGCGACCCGCGCTGGACCCTGTGGATCGAGCTGTGGGCCCGTACGGCCTCCAACGAACCGCTGAAGGCGGCCCAGGAGGAGATCGACGACAGCTGGCAGCGGGACCTGGAGGCGCTGCTGGCCAAGGGCGTGGACCAGGGCCGCTTCGCCCCCATGGACGTCCCCGCCCGGGCCTCGGAGCTGCTCGCCCTGCTGGACGGGCTGAGCACCCGGGTGGTGCTGGGCCAGCGCGGCGCGGACCGCGCCCGGGCCCTGGACCAGGCCCGCTCGGCGGCGGCGGCCCTGGTCCCGCCCGCGTAAGGACCGGCCGGATCCGCCGACCGCTCCGCGCCCTACGCCGGACCGCCGGGCGGACCCCGGGCACGCGGAACGCCCCGCCCGGGTCTCGGGGCCGGGCGGGCCGCGCGTCCCCCTCGGGGGACAGTCGCAGGTGTCAGTTCCTCCCGGCGGGAGCCCCCTCCGCGTTGCCGTAGTCCGCCTGCCGCATGAGCCGGCGCATGCCGTCGATCATCGGCATCCGCGGGTTGGCGGGGCGCACTGTTCGGCGTAGGCATTCACGGCCTGGACCGGGAGGGCCTCGATGAAGGCGCTCTCGTCCACGCCCTCCTCGGCGAAGGAGGCGGGGTCCCGCACTTGGGTACGGAGCTCCTCGACGGCCCGGGCGTAGGACTCGTCGCACTCGGCGAGGAGGATGGAGGTGCCCTCGGGGACGGCGAAGCCGGCCTGCTCGGCGATCCACTGCGGGGACTTACCGACGACCGCCGGGTTCAGCTTGCCGCCCGAGCAGTCGGCCGCATAGGCCGTCGTACCGAAGACGAAGTGTTCCAGCTTGATCTTCTCGGCGGCGGTGACCACGTGGGCGCCGAGCCGCTTGAACTCGGCGAGGCCCTGCTCGTAGATCTCCTGGTCCAGGATGACGGCCTGCTCGGAGGCGCAGATCATGCCGTTGTCGAAGGCCTTGGAGAGCACGATGTCGTGGATCGCGCGGCCCAGCCTGGCGCTCTTGTGGACGTACGCCGGGACGTTGCCGGCATCGACGCCCGGGGCCGGCTTCCCGCAGGAGTAGGCGGCCTTGACCATGGCGTTGCCGCCGGTGGCCAGGATGGTGGAGACGCCCGGGTGGTTCATGAGGGCGCCGGTGGCCTCCATGGAGGGAACGGTCACCCACTGCACGCAGTTCTCGGGGGCGCCGGCGGCGACGGCGGCGTCGCGGACGATGCGGGCGGCCTCGGCGGAGCAGTTCTGCGCGGAGGGGTGGAAGGCGAAGACGATCGGGTTGCGGGTCTTCAGGGCGATCAGCGCCTTGAAGATCGAGGTCGAGGTCGGGTTGGTGACCGGGGTCATCGCGCAGACGACGCCGACGGGTTCGGCCGGTGATGCCGTTCAGCTCGTCCCGGCGGATGACACCCGCGGTCTTCAACCCGCGCATCGAGTGGACGACGTGCTCGCAGGCGAACAGGTTCTTGACGGCCTTGTCCTCGAAGAGGCCGCGGCCGGTCTCCTCGACGCCGAGCTCGGCGAGTTCACGTGCCGGCCCAGCGCGGCCGGCGAGGCCTTCTTGCCGATGTGTCGACCTGCTCCTGGTTGAACGACTCGAACCGGTCGACCGCCTTGAGCGCCCGCTGGACCAGTCCGTCCACCATCTCGTTGGCCTGCAAGGCACCCTTTCTGGCAGGCCGAAGGGCTGTTCACGGCCGTTAAAGGGTCGAGCAGATGGCATCTGGCCTGGGAAGACGCGAAGGGCCGAAAGAACCATGCCCACTTGTGAGACTTTCACAAGAATTTCCGGCAGTGTCTTCCCCCATTCCCGATTCCCACCAGTCCCGATTCACCATCCCGATGCGAACTCCCGGCGCATTCGGGCCACGACCGCCCTGCCGCTCACCGTCAGCTCCGCCGCTCCGGAGAGCCGGTCCAGCGCCCGCTCGATCGCGTCGCCCTCCCCCTCCCCGTCCCCGTCGGGCCCGACCGCCCGCCGGTACTCCTCGGCCGCCACCCGCGCGTACACATCCGCCAGCAGCTCCGACACCGGCACCGGCCGCTCCCGCCACGGGGACGCGTACAGCCACTCCCCGTCCAGCGCGTACAGGTCGGCGACCTCCGTGAGCTCGCGCAGCCCGGCCCGCCGCCGCCCGGTGAGCAGCGCGAGCGCGGTCCGGCGTACGTCCGCCGCGTAGGGCACGCCCAGCACCCCGGGCCCGCACCTCCCCGCGGCCCCAGCGGCCCCGGCGGCCTCCCCGCGCGCCCCGCCCCCGAGCGGTGTGAGCGTGCCCAGGCCGGCCGCGGTCTCCCGCGCCAGGCCCGGCACCGTGCGCTCCAGCAGCGTCCAGGCGGCGCCGAGGCGGCGCTGCCAGTCCGCCGCCTCCGCTTCCGCCAGCCTCGGCCGGGGCGGCCGGGAGAAGCAGTCGCGCAAGGGGTCGAGGTCCTCGAGGGCCATCGGCGGCACCTGCGCCCCGGCTCCGGGCCACCTCCGTACGGGCTGCCAGCGCGGATCCTCCTCGGACAGCCCGAAGCGCCGCTCGGTGCGGCCTTCCCGTACGCAGAACCCGGTGTCGGTGGCCCTGATCTCGGCCCGGCCCGCGCCGACCCGCGCATCCGCCGGCCCGCCCGTGCGCAGCAGCCCGAGCGTGGGGAGGTACAGCTCCCCGCCCTGGTGCACCACGGTCGCGGCGCACTCCAGCCGCCCCCGCCCCCGACCCCGCACCACGGCCGCCGCCGCCAGCGCGGACAGCCGCCGGGCGGGCGCCGCGCCCGGCGGACGCCCCCGGCGTACGGAGTCCAGGGCGGACAACAGCCAGGTACGGGTGTACGGATGGTCCAGTACGGCGTCCAGGGCCTCCGGCGCCGCGGCCTCCACCGCCGTGAGCAGCTCCCACGAGCACTGCCAGAGGTCGTCTCCGGGCCCGTTCCCCACCCCGGCCAGCTCTGCGTGCAGCCGGGCCAGCAGCACCCGGGTCAGCTCCTGCTGGGAGGCCGCCCGCACTGCGGGGTCGGCGCTCTCGGGCGCGACGGAGGTCCGGGCGGTGCGCGCTTCGACCCCGTCAACCAGTTCCCGCAGGTCGGCGCAGTAGACGGAGGGGTTGTCGAAGCCGTTCACGGCCCGGTAGCGGTGTGCGTAGAGGCCGCCGCCGCAGGAACGCACCACGGGGCACCGGCGGCATGCGGCGCTGACGCCCGCGAGGCCCGCCTGGCGGGCCCGGATGCCGGGATGGGCCGCCACCTCGTCGAAGGCGTGGGGGAAGACGTCGAAGCCGGTGGAAGCCGCGCCCTCGTGAGCGGTCTTCAGCGAGTCGGCCTGCTCCAGGGTGCCGTCGGTCTCTACGACGACCAGGTCCGTGGGCGCCAGGCCGAGCGATTCGGTCAGGCTCGGCCCGCCCCGCAGGGTGCTCAGCAGGGAGTCGAACATCCGGACGGGGACCGGCCTACCCCGCGTCTCCCACCGGTCGAAGACCCGCAGGAGCCACCGGGCGTAGGTGTCGGGGCGGCCGTCGGGCCGGGCCGGGGGCGTCTCCCAGGTGGCGTGCGGCAACAGGAAGTCGATGCGCGGCGGTTCGAGCGCGGTGAGCGCGTCGAACACCGCGCCGGGGTCGTTCTCCACGTCCACCGTGCAGAGCAGGCCCTGGTACAGGTGCCGGTAGCGGTCCTGCCGCAGCAGTCCGAGCGCTCGGAGGACGCGGGGGTGGCTGGTGCGGCCGTTCGCGAAGCGGCGGTGCCGGTCGTTGGCCGCACGGTCCCCGTCGAGGGACACCCCGACCTTGACCCCGTACGCGCCGAACAGGTCGAGGAAGGCGGTGTTCAGCCGCAGCCCGTTGGTGTGGATGCGCAGATCGAGTGCGGCCACCCCGTCGAGGGCTCGGGTGAGCGCCTCGCAGAGCGTCCGCAGGCGCGCCGGGCCTGCCAGCAGCGGCTCTCCGCCGAGCATGATGACGGTCACCGAGGGCAGGCGGTGGGTGGCCGCGTGCTCGGCCAGCCGCTCCGCGAACCGCTCGGCCACGGCCTCGGAGACCACCGCGGGCCGCCGCCGCCAACTCTGGTCCGCGTGCTCGTAGATGTAGCAGTGGTCGCATGCGAGATCGCACCTGCTGTGCACCTTGACCACGAACTCGCGGAACGGGATGAGCCGTACGGCACCGGCCCCGGCGGGCTCCATCGCGACGGGTGCGCCCGTGCTCAGAGCGAGGAGTTGAAGGTGACCGTCCGCGCCTCGCCGGGAGCGGCCGCCCCGGGCAGCACCCGGGCGATGCGCGGGTCGGCTTCCGTCCCCCGCGCGGCGAGCGAGGACAGGCTGGTACGGCTGCCGTGCTCCGGCCGCGCCGGTGCAGCGGCGGGCTGCTGCTTCTGGGTGGTGGTCACGGTTCCCCCCTCAGGGTCGTGGCTGTGTTTCCATCAGGAGAGCTGTCTTCATGAGACTAGAGACATCTGTAGGCAGCCGAAAGACCGCGGAGGCGCCGTGCGGGTCGAGGTGAAGGCGGGAGACGGCCGTTTGCTCGTGGCCGAGGTCTGGGGAGCGCCGCACGGGCTTCCCGTAATGCTGCACCACGGGACCCCGGGGAGCAGGCTGGGGACCGCGCTGCGCGACATCACGGAGCACTACCCGGACATCCGCTTCTTCGCGTACGACCGGCCCGGCTACGGGGACTCCGAGAGGTGCCCGGGGCGGACGGTGGCCGACGCCGCCCGCGACTCCGCGGCCGTCGCGGACGCCCTGGGTGTGGACACCTTCGCCGTCGTCGGCCGCTCCGGTGGCGGCCCGCACGCCCTCGCCTGCGCGGCGCTGCTACCGGAGCGGGTGACGGGGACGGCCGCCCTGGTCAGCCTGGCGCCGTGGGACGGAGCCGGACTCGACTGGTTCGCCGGGATGACCCCCCACAACGCTGAGCACTACGCCCTCGCGGTCCGTGACCCCGCGGCCCTGGAGCTGCGGCTCACGCCCCGCGCGGCGGCGATCTGCCGCGATCCGGGCCGACTGCTCGAGGAGCTGCGGGCGGACCTCGCCGAGGCCGATCTGCCGGTCCTCTCGGACCACCTGGTGCATCAGGTGATCCTGGACAACTACCGGGAGGCACTGCGCACTTCCGTGTACGGCTGGCTGGACGACAGCCTCGCATTCTGCCGTCCCTGGGGCTTCGACCCGGGCTCGATCCCCGGCCGGGTCCTGCTCTGGCGCGGTTCGGAGGACGCCTTCTCACCGCTGGGCCACTTCCGTTGGCTGGCTGGCCACATCGAGCACAGCACCGCCGTGATCAAGCCCGGTGCGGGTCACTTCGCGGCTCAGTACGCGCAGCCGGAGGCCCTGGACTGGCTGTTGTGACCGGCGGTTGCTCCTCGACGGGGGCGTTCCACTCCTTGCGGGCGCCTTCGAGGCACTCGATGATCCGCTCGTGCGTGTCCCCGACGCTGTCCACCACGCGTATGCGCATGTAGAAGGCCTGCACCTCGTCGATGAACCGCCTCGAGAACACGCCTGCCCCGACGGTCTCGTAGGTACCGGTCGCCACCAGCGGGTATCCAGCGCCGAAGGAGGTGATCCGGAAGTCGACGGCACCCCGCAGGCCCCTCCCGGCCAGTCGCTCGCCGACGGCGGCCGGGCCCGTCCAGAGCACGTCGGTGTCGTCCGAGTCCCCCACCGGGTCCCCGGTCATCACCAGGTGGTAGTCGACCCGCTCCAGCACCACGTTGTGCTGTCCGCCGTTGAGGATGCCCACGTTCCAGGACTTCGCCGTACCAGGCAGCAGTCCGGGCATGAACTCGGACCGCCATCCCAGCGCGGGCCGGACCGTACGCGCGTACTGGGCCCGGGCCAGGACCGCGCCGGCCGCGACGGCCAGCAGGCTCGCCAGGGGTTCGGCGCTGATCAGCTGAAGGCGCCACGGCCAGTCGGCGCGCCACGCCTCGGACACGTTGCCGCGCACGACCTCCCAGACCAGGACGACGGCCAGTACGCACAGCAACACCAGGGGTGCCGTGAAGAGCCAGCGGTTGCGCCGGATGCGCCGCTGGGTGTCGGAGAAAGGTCCTCCCCGCCCGGAAGGTGCACTGCTGCTCATGTTCGTCTCTCCCCCGAAGACGAACCCCCGCCCGGCAGTCCGGGCGGGGGTTCACGATGGTGCCGCAAGCCGGGCGGGTCTCCTACCCGCCGGCAAGGTCAGTACACGCTGACCCCGTAGGCGTTGAGGGCCTCGACCACGGGCTGGAAGAAGGTGGTTCCGCCCGAGGAGCAGTTGCCGCTGCCGCCGGAGGTGAGGCCGACCGCGCGGGTGCCCGAGTAGAGCGGGCCGCCGCTGTCGCCGGGCTCGGCGCAGACGTTGGTCCTGATCATGCCGTAGACGACGTCGCCGCCGCCGTAGTTGACGGTGGCGTTGAGACCGGTCACCCGGCCGCTGTGGGTGCCGGTGGTGGAGCCGCGCCGGGTCACGGACATGTTGACCGTGGCGTTGACGGCGCTGGTGATGTCCTGGCCGCCGACGGTGCCCGGCGGGACCGGCGAGTTGCTGGCGTACTTGATCAGGCCGTAGTCGTTGTTCGGGAAGCTGGATCCGGTGGTGCTGCCGAGCACGGTGGTCCGGGCGGAGTTGGTCCACCAGGTCCCGGCGCCGTCGGTGCAGTGCCCGGCGGTCAGCGCGTAGTAGTTGCTGCCGCTGCGCACGTTGAAACCGAGGGAACAGCGCCAGCTCGACGCGTAGATCGCGTCGCCGCCGGAGGCCAGTTTGGTCAGCTTGCCGGGGGTGCGCTCGATGCGCAGGGCCCCGGCGTCGGCTCCGGCCTCGCGCTTGATTCTCGCGAGGTCGGCGGCGGAGACGGTGGAGTCGGCGGTGACCACGAGGGTCCCGGTGGCGGGGTCGGTGTGCCAGGCGGTGCCCGCGACGTCGGCGCGCAGGACGGATGCGTCGGCCGAAGCCAGCCGCGCGGCGCTGAATCCGCCGTCCTGTGGGTCCGCGTTCGCCACGGTGGGGGCGGCGAGTGCTGCGACGGCGGCCAGGCCGGTGGCCGACGCGAGCAGCCTGGTACGGGTGATGCTCTTGATCCTCACTTCTCGTCCTCCGAGAGGGTCGGGGGCCCGGCGGTCGTGGGGGTGCCGGAGCCCGTGAGGCGCAGTCAGGGCACGGTAAGCGCACGCTTTTGTGCCGTGCCCCTGACAAGCACTGTCGGGAGTGTGGTGGCGTCGGTTACCGGTCGGCAAGGGCGCCTTTCAGCCGCCGCTCCCCCGCCGTCACTTCGAAGGGCAGCGTGTTGCCGGGCGGCGGGAAGGGGCAGATGAAGTGGTCGGCGAAGGCACAGGGAGGCAGGAGGGCCCGGTTGAAGTCCACCGTGATCGAGCCTCCCCCGGACTCCGTCCCGGGGCCCAAGGCGGGGATGCCGGGCTTCAGGAAACGGAAGCGGTAGCTGGAGCGTCCGCCGGTGGCATCGCCGAAGACGGCCCAGAGGCTGCCGTCCTCCTCGTCGACGGCGACCTGGAGGGTGTGCTCCACACCCTGGAAGGGGAAGATCAGCTCCCCGCCGAGGCCGAGCCCGCGCGCCCGCCCGTCGGCGTTCTCCACCTGGACGGTCCGGTCCTCGCCGTACGGGCGGAACCGCCCGGGCAGGCTGAAGGCCGGATCGTACGGGGAGGCCTCCAGGCCGGCGAAGGCCCGGCGGGTCTCGGAGTCCGGGTCGAAGACGCGGACCGCCCACTGTCCTTCCCGCCGGATCACGACGAGACGCCGCTCCCCGGCGGAGAGCCGGGAACGCGCGGGCGGGGCCTCGTCCGCGGCGAGCACCACCTCACCGGCGAAGGGCTCGCCGTCGAGGTGAACGGAGTCCTCCGCAGCCGCGGCCAGCACCACCGAGGCGTCGGTCGCGCGCCAGTGCCCCGGAACGGCCGGAATTCGACCTTCCAGGTAGTCGGCGAGCCAGTAGGTGCCCGTCAGCGCGAGCGGCCCGTACGGGGCGGAGACGGAGGCCACCCGTCGCTCGTGCCATTTCCGCCAGTCCGCGGGCGGATCGTCTGCGTCATCGCTCATGCCGCTCAACCCTTCCACGCAGGTCCGGCCGGGAACCATGAGGTACCCCGTCCGGACGTGCACGACGTGAGAGAGCGTCAGCCCGAGAAGGGCTCAGCAGCCGTCGCAGGGACAGCAGCAGCAGTCACCGCAGCCGCAGTCACAGTTGCAGTTGCAGTTGCCGCAGTCGCAGTTGTCGCACCAGGCCTCCTTCTTCTCCCGGGACCACGGCCCCTCGTGCTCGGTGCAGCAGAGCTGGCAGGTGCAGAACAGCCCGAGGGCCACCGCGCACCCGGCGAGCAGACCGCGCCGCGGCTTCTGCGGGGGCCTGCCGCCGCCACCTCCACCGCCACCGCCACCAGGCCCCATGGGCGGCGGGGGCATCCCCGGCCCGCCAGGCGCGTGGGGGGCGTCCGGGGCGTAGGGATGGCCGCCGTAGGGGTTCCCGTTCGCGTAAGGGCTGCTCGCGTACGGGCTGCTCGCATGGGTGCCGCTCGCGTACGGTCCGGACCCGTACGGGCTGCCGCCCTGCCCGGCGGAGGCGGTCGCCGTGTGCCCGCAGCCGCTGGTCCCGAAGGCGCGGTCCACCGAGGTGCGCAGCTCGTGCACCAGCAGCCGGTGGGCGAGCCCGGCGTCCGCGAACTCGACCTCGCGCAGTGCGAGCCTGATGCCCTGCAGGGCGTCGTCGCACAGCCGCCGGGCCTCGGTCAGCGAGGTCCCGGTGGCGGTCAGCGGGTTCCAGGCGCCTGCCGAGGCGTCCGCCGCCCGGTCCTCCACGGCGTCCAGCAGGTGCGCGAGCCGCCCGAAGTACCGGCCGGCCTCGGCGAGCGCGGGGGCGTTGCCTGGCCGTCCGGCCAGCTGCGCGGTATGCGCGAAGGCGGCGGCCGTCGCGGTCTCCGTCGGCTCGGTCACCACCAGCACCGGTGTGCCGACTCCGGCCAGCGACTCGATCCCGGCCTGGCGGTCCACGGCGTCAACGAGCACCGCCGTGTCGAAGCCGAGCGAGGCGCCGGTGCGGGCTCCGGCCCGGTCCCAGCCGCGGGCCACCTTGCGGGCGGCCGCGGCTATGGGAGCCCGGGCCAACAGCCCGTCCCGGTCGGCCACGTGGTCCCGTACCTTCGCGGAGGCCAGTACGAGCGAGACGGCGGCGGCGAGCCGCGCACCCTCGCCGTTGGCCACCGGGGCGGTGCGCATGCCGCGCAGCGGACAGGGCCCCGCGGTGCGCCGGGCGCCGGGAGCGGGACCGGACTGAGCCTCCGTCAGAACGGAGACGAGCAGCCCGTCGTAGTTGGTGACGATCCTGGCGAACTGGCCGTGGTCCCCGCGAAGTGCCAGGCACAGCCCGCACAGATGAGCCATCCACTCCGCTTTGAACCGCTCGCCCAGCCTGTGCGTGCAAGGTCTGACGATGCCGAACAACTGCTTCCCCCGTGTGTCGTACGCGTGCCTGCCGGGCATCGTATCGACCCGCGTCCTTCACCCGTACGTCCCCACCGGCCACCCGTCCGGCGGCACCGGTCGTATTTTCACTCAGTCAGCAGTGGTAGCTGCCAGGAACCTTGACCGTGCAACGGATGTTCTGCACCAGTACCGTCACGAAAACACTGCGCGGCGGCTATCCACTTGGCGCGTTGTCAGCATCATGGACGACCATAGGGGCAGCGGAGAGAAGACAGACTGACCACGGTGAAAGGAGGCGTCCATGGGTTCGGTGCGCAAGGCGAGTGCCTGGCTGGGTCTCGTGGAGGACAGCGACGACGAGCGTTACTACGACGACGACTACGCGGAGGCGGCCCAGGGTTCGGTGGCCGGTCCCGGCGAGCAGTGGGTCACCGACCCCCGCGTCAGAGTGGCCTCCGAGTCCGCGGTCGAGCAGGGCCGCCGCATCGCGACGGTCACCCCCGACGGGTTCCGTGACGCGCGGGGCATCGGCGAGCTGTTCCGCGAGGGCGTCCCGGTGATCGTGAACCTGTCGTCGATGGACCCGGGCGACGCGAAGCGCGTGGTCGACTTCGCGGCCGGCCTGACCTTCGGGCTGCGCGGCTCGATCGAGCGGGTGGCGACCAGGGTCTTCCTGCTGACCCCGGCCGACACCCAGATCGTGAGCGGCGAGCCCGGCGGCCGCTCGCGCGACTTCTTCAACCAGAGTTAGGCAGGGCCCTCACCGGAAGGCGTCGAGCCCGGTGAGCGCCTTGCCCAGCACCAGTTGGTGCATCTCGACGGTGCCCTCGTAGGTGAGGACCGATTCGAGGTTGGTGGCGTGCCGCATGACGGGGTATTCGAGCGAGATCCCGTTGGCACCGAGAATGGTCCGCGCGGTACGACAGATTTCGATGGCCTCGCGGACGTTGTTGAGCTTGCCGAAGCTGATCTGCTCCGGCCGCAGGGTGCCCGCGTCCATCCGCCGGCCCAGGTGGTGGGCGAGCAGGATGCCCTTGTGGAGTTCGAGGGCCATGTCCGCGAGTTTGGCCTGGGTGAGCTGGAAGCCGCCGATCGGCTTCCCGAACTGCTCCCGCGTCTTCGCGTAGTCGAGCGCCGCCTCGAAACTGGCGCGTGCCGCGCCCATCGACCCCCAGATGATCCCGTACCGCGCGTGGCTGAGGCAGCCGAGCGGCCCCTTGAGACCGGTGACGCCCGGCAGGACCGCGTCCGCGGGCAGCCGCACCTCGTCCATGACCAGCTCACTGGTCACCGAGGCGCGCAGCGACCACTTGTGCTTGATCTCGGGAGCGGAGAACCCCGGCGTGCCGGTGGGGACGGCGAACCCCCTGATCCCCTCGTCGGTCTGCGCCCACACCACCGCGACCGCGGCGACGGACCCGTTGGTGATCCACATCTTGCGGCCGCTGAGCACCCAGTCGCCGCCGTCGCGCTTGGCGTAGGTCCGCATCGCGGCGGGGTCCGATCCCACGTCGGGCTCGGTCAGCCCGAAGCAGCCGATCAGCTCTCCGGCGGCCATGCCGGGCAGCCAGCGCTGCTTCTGCTCCTCGGAGCCGTACTTCCAGATCGCGTACATGGCGAGCGAGCCCTGTACGGAGACCAGCGAGCGGATGCCGGAGTCGGCCGCCTCCAGCTCCAGGCAGGCCAGCCCGTACTGCACGGCGCTGGCCCCCGCGCACCCGTACCCCTCCAGGGACATGCCGAGCGCGCCGATCGATCCGAGCTCCCGGGCCAGCTCGCGGATCCCGGGGAGCTCGCCGCTCTCGTACCAGCCGGCGATGTGCGGCAGCACCCGGTCGGCGGCCCAGTCACGGACGGTGTCACGGATGGCGAGGTCCTCGGGCCCGAGGAGCTCGTCGATCCCGAGCGGATCAAGGGGCAGGAACGCGGACACTGGGCCTCCCGGCGGCCTGAGTACAGAACCTAGCAGCGCAAGTTTTACGCTGCGCGGCCCCGACGCTAGACGCCCCGTTCCCAGCCGTCCAGCCCCGTCAGGTCCAGCCCCGCCGGCGTTCGGGGCGCCGGGGTCCGGGGCAGAGCCCCGGCAACGGCGCCGCACTCGCACACCGGCTGCCTCAGCCCGCACGCCCCGACACGCGCCCGACGGCCGGATCCGGCTCCGCCGCAGGGGCCGGAACCTTCGCGCCCCGCACCGCCGCCGGCCCGGGCCCCGGCTCCGCACAGGCCTGCGCCGGCAACCGCACCCCGTCGCCCTCGCCGGCCCCGTCGGCCTCGGCCCCGAAGTCCATCGCCCGCGGCAGCTTCAGCGCCATCACCGCCCCCGCGACCAACAGCCCCGCGCTGACCAGCAACGTCATGTGCAGCCCGTACACGAACGAGTTCCGCGCCGCGGCGTGCAGGGCCTCCCCCGCCGGCCCGCCGAGCTGCGCGGCGATCTGGTAGGCCTCGCCCAGCGAGTGCGCGGCGCCCGCCGAGTCCTCGGCCGACACCCCCGGCACCCCCGCCAGCCCCGGCGCGTACGCGGCGTTCATCACGCTGCCCAGCAGTGCGATGCCCATGCCCGCGCCCAGCTGGTACGAGGTCTCGCCGATGGAGGCCGCGCTGCCCGCGGTGGCCGCCGGAGCCTCGTTCAGCATCGACTCGTACGCGGCGAACAGCGTGGTCTGGAGCCCGAAGCCGAGCAGGATGAAGCCGACCGTCAGCAGCACGGGCCGGTCGTCGTGGCCCATGAACGTGAGCACGAGGACGGCGAACGCGGTGAGCAGGAAGCCCAGCGAGACCATGATGCGCGGGCCGATCCGGGTCAGGGTGTAGGACCCCGTGGCCCCGGCCGCCATCGCGGCGAAGGTCAGCGGCAGCAGCCGCAGGCCGGTCTCCAGCGGGCTGAGGTGCAGCACCAGCTGGAGGTACTGGACGGCGATCAGCTCCAGGCCGACGAGGGCGAGCATGGCGAGCACGATGCAGCCGACGGAGGTCGAGAAGGCGGCGCGGGAGAACATCCGCATGTCGATCAGCGGGTGCGGCCGGCGCTTCTGCCGCCGCACGAACAGGACCAGCAGCGCCACGCCGAGCACCAGCGGCACCAGCGCCTCGAGGTCGAGGAGATCCCGCTCGGCGCCCAGTCGCTTGATCCCGAGCACCGAACCGAGCACACCGGCGGCGGCCATCAGCGCGCCGGTCACGTCCCACGGCCCGTCGCAGGAGCCCTTCGACTCGGGGAGCAGCCAGCGCCCCAGCGGCAGGATCAGCGCCATCAGCGGGATGTTGATGAGGAAGACGGAGCCCCACCAGAAGTGCTGGACGAGGAAGCCGCCGAGCACGGGTCCGCTGGCGGCGCCGATCGCGGCGACGGCGGTCCAGATGCCGATGGCGAGGGCCCGTTCGCGCCGGTCGGGGAAGACCTGGCGCAGGATCGACAGCGTGGCGGGCATGATCATCGCCCCGCCGATGCCGAGCAGCGCGCGGGCGGCGATGAGGACCTGGGCGCTGTCGGCGAGGGCCGCCATGGCCGAGGCCGCGCCGAAGAGCCCGTAGCCGAGGAGGAGTACGCGGCGGCGGCCGACCCGGTCGCCGAGGGTGCCGAAGAGGATCAGCAGCGCGGCGCAGACCAGCGGATAGGCGTCGACGATCCACAGGAGCTCGACGGATCCGGGGCGGAGGTCCTCGGTGAGGGAGGGGACGGCGACGTGCAGGATCGTCGCGTCGAGCGCGACGAGGACCAGGCTGACGCAGAGCACCGCCAGGACGACCCAGCGATTGCCCCCGCCGGAGGCCGCGCGGAGCCGCTGCCAGGGGGCAGTGGTCCGGACTCCGGCCGCGTTCGTCCCCGACATGCATGTACCTCCCAGGTGATCCCTCGCGCTCGGCGGACCAGCGTCTTGCGGAGCCACGGAGGTGGTGCGCTGTGCGGCGTCCAACGGGGTCCGGCATCGACACGCGAGTGAACGGTTAGCGTACGCGAGTTCGCCTGTCCCACACGTGGTCAAGCTCTCATCCCGGCGGAGGCCGCCCTGTGGCGTGCGCCACTTTTCCCGCCCCGCCCCTTCCCCCTCGTACACGCGCGCTCACGGCCCGTGGTTCTCGGCCGGGGACCGAGTGCGCGGCACCGATAATCATGCCCGTGAAAGATCTTGGATTGCGCCGGTACGCGCCCGCGCTCGCCGTCGCCGGGCCGGCGCTCGCGGTGTTCGCGGCGGTCCGCCTGCTCGGGCTGGCCGTGCTCGGGGTGTGGGGTGCGGCGGCCGGCAGCAGCCCGCACACGCTGCTGTCGGCGCGCTGGGACTCGCTCTGGTACGCCCGGATCGCCGCGGAGGGGTACGGGTACGAGGTGGCCCTCCCGAACGGGGACGTCCACTCGAACCTGGCGTTCTTCCCGCTGCTGCCCTGGCTCGAGCGGCTGGTGTCGGCGGCGACCGGACTCCCGTACGGCTCGGCGGGCCTCGTGGTCTCCGCGCTGGCGGGGCTCGCCGCGGCCTGGGGGATCTTCGCGGTGGCGGACCTGCTTCACGGCCGCCGGGCCGGGGTGCTCGCGGTCGCCGTCTGGGCTGCGCTGCCCGTCGGGATCGTGCAGTCCATGGCGTACAGCGAGTCGCTGTTCACGGCGCTGGCCGCCTGGGCGCTGTACGGGGCCCTGCGCGGCCGGTGGCTGACGGCCGGCCTGCTCGCGGCCGGGGCGGGGCTGACCCGCCCGGTCGGCGCCGCGGTGGTCGCGGCGGTGTGGGTGGCCGTCGTACTGGCCTGGCGCGGCGGCGAGCGGTCCTGGCGGATGGCGGCCGGTGCGCTGCTGGCTCCGCTCGGGGCCGGGGCGTACGTGCTGTGGGTCGGCGCGCGCACCGGCGGCGGGCTGCTCGGGTACCTGGACGTGCAGGCCGGTTGGGGCAACGGCTTCGACGGCGGCTGGGCCTTCGCCCGGTTCATCGGGGCGAAGCTCGCCTCGTCCGCCTTCGCGGCCGGGCTCGGGCTGATCGCCGGGGTCGTGCTGGTGCTCTGGCTGTACGGGCGGTGCGTGCGGCAGCGTCAGCCGGTGCCGCTGCTCGTGTACGGCGGGATCGTGGTGGCGCTGGCGCTGTGCGCCTCCGGGTATTTCGGCTCCAAGCCCCGGCTCCTGCTGCCGGCCTTCCCGCTGGTGCTGCCGGTGGCGGTGGCGCTGGCCCGGTGGCGGACCCGGCGGGCGGCTCTCGTGCTGGGCGCGGCGGCCCTGCTCTCGGCGGTCTACGGGGCGTTCTGGCTGAACGGCTCGGGCCCACCGTAACCGAATGGATCATTCCGATCCATCGTTCGGCAAAAGACGACGAGTTGCGGCAATAAAGCCCGGGTACGTATGCGAAACAATTGCCGGGGCAGTAGATCAAGAAGGCTCCAACCATTGCCGAAATACTGGGAATTAAGTCCCGCGTGAGACCAACTCCACATCACATGGTCATCACAAAGCCCGCGATTCGCACGGGCCGAGCATCGGCGCGCGGTAACGTCGATTGAGTGCGTACCGATCAAATCCTGACCCGTCTGGAGCGGGTGTTCGCCCGCCTGGACCGGGAACCAGAGCGACCGGCTCATCTGCAAACCCCGCAGATGAGCCGGCACCGCGTCGTGCTCTTCGGGTCGACCCTCGCCTTCTACCTCGCGATCGTGGTGGCCGTACTCACCACGTCCTGGCTCGTCCGCCTGGACTGGCAGATCATGTTCTTCCGGCCCTACGAGCAGTGGCCGCAGCTGCACGCCTTCCTCGACTACCTCGTCGTACTCGGCCAGCGCGGACCCACCGCGGTCATGGTCGCCGCCTGGCTCGGCTGGCGGTCCTGGCGCCAGCACACCCTCCGCCCGCTGATCACGCTGGGCGTGGCGCTGCTCCTGCTCAACGTCACCGTCGGGTCCGTCAAGCTCGGCCTCGGCCGGCTCGGCCCGCACTACGCCACCGAGATCGGTTCGGCCGAGCTCTTCGCGGGCGGCGATATATTTCCTTCCGGCCACACCGCCAACGCCGTCGTGACCTGGGGGATCCTCGCCTACCTGGCGTCCACCGTGGTCACCCGGCGGGTGCTGTCCGTGGTGTCCGCGGTCGTCTCTCTGAGCGTCGGCGCCACCACCGTCTACCTCGGCACGCACTGGGTCAGCGACGTACTGCTCGGCTGGTCCGCGGGACTGCTGATCCTGCTGGCGCTGCCCTGGTTCGAGCCGCTCATCGCCCGGGCCGAGGCCTACGTCTTCGACCTGCGCGAGCTGCTGCGCCGCCGCGCCGAGACCGGGCGGATGCCCGCGCCCGTCGTGTCCGCGCTCACCCCGCTGCTCTCCGCGGGCGGCAAGTGGCGGCTCCAGCCCGCCGCCTCGGAGACCGCCGGGGAGCCCGCTCCCACGGCCCCCGTGCCCGTACACACCCCGGCATCCCGGCCCGCGCCCCTGCTCACGGGCCGGCCGCACCTGATCCGCTCCGAGCGGACCCCGGTCACTCCGGCCGGCAGCCGCCGGCCGGCCCACGGCGATCGGGCGGCCGCCCGGAGCGCCGCGGCGCGCCCGGTCGCCGGCGGCTGAACCACACCGCGCGGGACGGTACGCACCACCTCACCCGCGCGGCGAAGGCGGGCCGGGTCACTGACCCGGCCCGCCTTCGCCGTTCGCGCCGACGGTCCGCCGTCCTCGCTGTCCGCGGTCGCCGTCCGTCAGCGCCACGCCAGGACGTTCGTCCATCCCGGGTCACGCTTGTGTCACAGAATATCGACAATCCCCCATTGTTTTCCGGCCCGCGACACGCCCGCCGTTCAAGCGCATTGGAATTTCTCCCGAAGCCCCCTGCCGAACCTCTGGAATTCCAGTAGGAGATTGTCACGAGGCTGCTGGACCAGACCAGGTGAATCCCCCTCAGGTCCGCCACATTTCCTTCACTTCGGCGGCTCCACGGCCCGCCCCAGCAGATCCCGCGCGGCCCTGATCCGATCCGTCAGCTCCGGCGGCTCGACCACTTCGAACTCACAGCCGATCAGCATGATGTGAATCACGAGGACGTCCAGACTGACCGCCCCGGTCCGCAGCAGACAGCTCTGGCCGTCGACCGGTTCCAGCACCCCGTCGCTCGGCCCGACGATCCGGGCCGCCTCCTGCGCGGGAACCTTCAGCCGCACCACCGCACGGGCCGCGTACACCCGCTGTGACACACCCTGGGAGACGTACGCGGCGAGGTCCCCGGCGGGCGGCTCGCGCGGGGTGAACCGCGGCCCGTGCGGCGCCCTGGGCTCGATCCGGTCGGCCCGGAAGGTCCGCCAGTCCTCCCGGTCCAGGTCCCAGGCGACCAGGTACCAGCGCCGCTCGGTGCACACCAGCCGGTGCGGCTCGACGGTGCGGCGGGTGACGTTGCCCTCGTGGTCGCGGTAGCCGAAGCGCAGCCGCTCGGTGTCGCGGCACACGGCGGCGAGTTCGGTGAGCACCGAGGGGTCCACGGTGGAGCGCTCGGCCCCGCGCAGCATCGGCACGGTGAACTCGTTGAGCGCGGACACCCTGCGCCGCAGCCGCGACGGCAGCACCTGCTCCAGCTTGGCGAGGGCCCGTACGGAGGCCTCCCCGATCCCCTCGACCCCGTTCCCGGCGGCCGTCCGCAGCCCGACCGCGACGGCCACGGCCTCGTCGTCGTCCAGCAGCAGCGGCGGCAGCTCGGCCCCTGCCCCCAACTGGTACCCGCCGCCGGTCCCGGGGCTGGCGTTGACCGGGTAACCCAGCTCCCGCAGCCGGTCCACGTCCCGGCGTACGGTCCGCGGAGTCACCCCGAGCCGGTCGGCGAGGTCCGCTCCGGTCCATTCGCGGTGAGCCTGCAACAGGGACAACAGGCGCAGCAGTCGTGCGGAGGTCTCGAGCATGGCCGAAGTCTGCCAGCGTGCCTGCCGACGGGTCGCGGGCGGTTCAGGGCCGGTACGGCGGCGGGCCGGGCACCGCGATCAGCAGGGGCTCAGCAGACCCGTGTCCTCGCTGCCGCTGAGCTCGATCAGCGCGCAGAGCGTCTTGGTCGACACCTTCCAGACCCCGTCCTCGAGGACCGCGGTCCCTTTGCTGTCCGAAATGACCGTGATCCCGCCGAGCAGCAGGTCGTAGGTGACCTGTGCCTCGGTGGGCGAGGTGAAGACCACGTCCGTGACCTCGGCCGAGGACACGGCCGCGTCGGTGTTGCCCGCGAAACCGCCGAGCAGCGGCTCGAGGAAGTCGCCGTGCTCCAGGACCTTGGCCTTCTCCTCGACGGAGACCTTGGAGTCGAAGAAGGCCGCCCAGTTCTTCTCGACCTGGGCCTTTGCCGCGGCCGGATCCGCCGGGCCGTCGACGGTGGGCGCGGCGGCCACGACGGCCGTGAGGGGCGCGAGGGGCGCGAGGGGCGCGGCAGGCGTGCCCGCGGAGGTCGTCGTACCGCTCCCGTCCTGGCCCGAATCGGAGGAACATCCCGCGAGGGCGGGCACGGCCGCCATTACGGCTGCCGCCGCCCACACTCCGATACGAGGGTGTCTGCCCAGGTCCATCTGGCTCACCACCGGTGTCCGAGCGAGCCGTTCGGCTCCTTGGTTCCAGGGTCGACGCCTTCGGGCCGGAGTGCAATCGGGGTCGGACAGGGACGAAGCGGACCCTGTGTGCGGTTGCGGCCGGAGCGCAGCTGTGCAGGGGACGCCGCGGCCGCCCCCGGCGCCGGCCCGTCCCGGGGTCCTGGTCCAGGAACTGCGCAGGGGTGCCCGCGAGTTCAGCGGGGACGCTTCGAAACGGCCGACGGCACGGCTGACGGCACGGCGGAGGGAACGGCCGACGGCACGGCCGACGCCGCGCCGGAGGGGGCCGCCGACGGCGCGGCCGAGGGAACGGGAGCCGGACCGGCCGGAGCCACGGGGGCCGTCGGGGTCGGCCGCACCACCGGGGCGGGCGGCACCACCGGGGCCGGCGGGTCCACCGGGCGCGGCGGGCGGGCCGGCTCCTGCTCCGGGATGACCAGCAGCGTGCCCACGACCAGCGCGGCGGGCCGTGCCCCGATCACCGTCCGGTTCGCCTCGTACAGCGCCTGCCACCCGCCCCGCACCCGGTGCTTCCGCGCGATCGACACCAGCGTGTCCCCGCTCCTCACCACGTGCATCCGCCCGGCCAGCCCGTACCGCTTCGAGCACGTCGGCCAGGCGTCCCAGCCCTGCGCGCCCAGCACGTCCTGCGCCACCCGGATCTGCTGGACCCGGCTCGCCAGGTCGGCGCGCGCCGCGAACACCAGCCCCCCGTAGTCCTCCCACGTCTGCTGCCAGAACTGCAGCCCGCCGTAGAAGCCGTTGCCGGTGTTGATCGCCCAGCGCCCGCCGCTCTCGCAGTCGGCGACGCAGTCCCAGGGCCACTCCCCGCCCGGCCCGCAGTCCCCCGGCCCCGTTCCGATCACCCCCGGTGAGCCGGGGTGCGCCGCCCCCGCCGGGCCGGGCGCGGGCGGCGGCGGGGCCTCGGCCACCGCCGCACCGGCAGGGAGTACAAGAGCCAGCGCGGCGGCGACGGCAGCGGCGCCCAGACGGGGCCTGGCCCGCCGGCGCCGGATCCGGAGGTGGGGCATCGCGTCACGCTACGCAGCGCCCGCGGCGCGCCCGGCCCGGCGCGCCCGGCGCGCTCCCGCACCCACCCGGTCGGCCGACCGGCCGCCCTCCCCAAACGGCCAATCACGACCATCAACTGCGCACAAGCAGAGAAGAGTTAGCACGAAACGAAGCCCCGGCCGGACGGTTCACTCGTACGGGGGCCCGGTTCGAATCCGTTCCCTCCAATGGCGTGACCCCGGCCGCCGCTCCCCCGTTGAGCCCGGCGAGCCGGGAACCGCCCGGCCCCTGCACCTATGCCGAGGAGCCACCCCGTGCCGCGCATGCTCGACGTCAGTGATGAGGTACGTGCCGAGATCGGTGACGAAGAAGCCGACAGGCTGCTCGTCGGCGAGGACGCGCCGCGCAGTTACGACTGCACCTCCTGCCGCACCCCGGGCGACCCCGAGAACGACCGCACCAGCACGGTGCTGTTCGTCGGCGAGGAGACCGCCGTTCTCGCCTTCGCCCACGCCACCTGCATCCCCTCGCAGGTGGTGAAGGTGTCCGAGGAGCAGCTCCAGGGCGCCGTCGCCAGCATCACCGGTGACAGCCCGGCAGCGCCCGCCGCGGGTGAGGGCCCGCAGAACGTGCCCGGCGGCCAGGCCGTCCTCGGCATCACCAGCGGCCTGGTCCTGATCGGCGGGGAGCTGCACCCCGCCCTGGTGGTCGAGCCGACCGCGCCGATCGCCCGCCCCGGCAGCGACGGCCCCGGCGACGACTTCCTCCCGCTCCTCATCGAGCAGGGCTTCATCCCCGTCATGGACACCGCGCAGCTCCCCACCGCGCTGAGCGGCTGGTCGGTCCTGCTCGCCGGCGGTCAGCTGCACGCCGTCCTCCAGCCGGGCCCCGACGGCGGCCGCCCGATCGCCTGGTGGCAGGCGCACCAGGCGCTGTCGGTCACCGACGGCTGGCGCAGTGCCGTCAACAAGACCCAGCGCGTGCTCATCTACGCCGCCCCGGTCGGGTCCATCGGCCAGCAGCCCCGTGAGGACCTGTTGCGCGACGCCCTGGACAAGGCCGCCGCCTCGGGCAAGCTCGTGGCCGCCTCCATGCCCCTGGCCGGTACGCCGGGCGCCTGACCGACGCACCGCAGATCGCCGCCGGGATGGCCCCGGCGGCGATCTGCGTTTTCCGGCCGCCACCCCGCATCCGCAGGGCGCCGGTTTCGTTGGCTGATACGTGCATCCATACGACTCCTCCCGCGCCCCGTCCCGTACGAGCCCCGTCTCGCACACCCCGATCTACGACACCCTGTACTCGGAGTACCTGCGCGCCTTCCGGGCGCTGCCGGGCGACCGTACGGGCGAGGAGGACCTCGGGTTCACGGCCTTCTCGTACGGGGGCGGGTACGCCGGCACGGGCGGCTCGTACGACAGCGGCTGGAGCAGCTCCTCGTGGCAGCGGAGCGACGGCTGGCAGCCCACGTACGTGGCGCAGCCCCAGCCCGCGTACTCGTACGCCGGCGGCTCCGGATACGCCGACGGGCGGTCGCGCCACACCGGGATGACGCCCATCCCGGCGGCCCTGCCGCCCGCTCCGCGCCGGGGCTACTGACCCCGGGACTCCGTACCGCCCGTACTACTTCTTCTTGTACTGGGCGCCGCGCTTCTCGCGCACCCGCACCGAAATGTGGATCGGGGTGCCCTCGAAGCCGAACTCCTCGCGCAGCCGGCGCTCGATGAAGCGCCGGTAGCCGTGCTCCAGGAAGCCGGAGGCGAAGAGGACGAACCGCGGCGGCTTGCTGCCCGCCTGGGTGCCGAACAGGATGCGGGGCTGCTTGCCGCCGCGGACCGGGTGCGGGTGGGCCGCGACGACCTCGCCGAGGAAGGCGTTCAGCCGGCCGGTGGGGATGCGCGTCTCCCAGCCCGCGAGGGCGGTCTCGATCGCCGGGACCAGCTTCTCCATGTGGCGGCCGGTGAGCGCCGAGACGTTCACCCGCGGCGCCCAGGAGACCTGCTGCATCTCGGTCTCGATCTCGCGCTCGAGGTAGTAGCGGCGCTCCTCGTCGAGCTCGTCCCACTTGTTGTACGCGATCACGATCGCGCGGCCCGCCTCGACGGCCATGGTGATGATGCGCTGGTCCTGGACGCTGATCGCCTCGGTGGTGTCGATCAGGATGACCGCGACCTCCGCCTTCTCGACGGCGGCGGCCGTGCGCAGGGAGGCGTAGTAGTCGGCGCCCTGCTGCAGGTGGACCTTCTTGCGGATGCCGGCGGTGTCGACGAACTTCCAGGTCACGCCGCCGAGCTCGATCAGCTCGTCGACCGGGTCGCGGGTGGTGCCGGCCATCTCGTTGACGACGACACGGTCCTCCTTCGCGACCTTGTTGAGCAGCGAGGACTTGCCCACGTTCGGGCGGCCGATCAGCGCGATGCGGCGCGGACCGCCGGGGGCGGCGCCGCCGAAGGTCTGCTCGGGGGCTTCCGGCAGGGCCTCGAGCACCGCGTCCAGCATGTCGCCGGTGCCGCGCCCGTGGAGGGAGGAGACCGGGTGCGGCATGCCGAGGCCCAGGGACCACAGGGAAGCCGCGTCGGACTCGCCGCTCTGGCCGTCGACCTTGTTGGCGCACAGCACGACGGGCTTGCCGGCCTTGCGCAGCAGGCGGACGACGGCCTCGTCGGTGTCGGTGGCGCCGACCTTGGCGTCGACGACGAAGACGACGGCGTCGGCGGCCTCGATGGCGTACTCGGCCTGGGCGGCGACGGAGGCGTCGATGCCGAGGACGTCCTGCTCCCAGCCGCCGGTGTCGACGACCTTGAAGCGGCGGCCGGCCCACTCGGCCTCGTACGTGACGCGGTCGCGGGTGACGCCGGGCTTGTCCTCGACGACCGCCTCGCGGCGGCCGATGATGCGGTTCACCAGGGTCGACTTGCCGACATTCGGCCGGCCGACGACGGCGAGGACGGGGAGGGGGCCGGCGGCGGCCTCCTCGAGGGCACCCTCGACGTCCTCGATGTCGAAGCCCTCTTCCGCGGCGAGCTCCATGAACTCCGCGTACTCGGCATCGCCAAGTGCTCCGTGGTCGTGCTGGTCGTTCATGAAGTCCGTTCCTCGTCGTTCGTGGTGATCGGTGGTACCCGCGCAGCGCGGTTCCACTACTAGGTCAAGTCTCGCTCAGCGCCCGGTGAGGCGCTTGGCGTCGGCCAGGTGGGCGGTCAGCCGGTCCTGGATGCGTACGGTGGCCTCGTCCAGCGCGGTGCGGGTACGGCGGCCACTGCCGTCCCCGGCGTCGAAGGCCGAGCCGAAGACGACGTCGACCCGGCTCTTGAAGGCGGGCAGGCTCTTGACGAGCCGGCCCTTGGTGTCGCCGCTGCCGAGCACGGCCACCGGCACGATGGGCGCGCCGCTGCGGACCGCGAAGTACGCGAGACCGGCGCGCAGCGAGGCGAAGTCGCCCTCGCCCCGGGTGCCCTCGGGGAAGATGCCGAGGGCCCCTCCATGGTCGAGCACGCCGAGGGCGCGGCTTATCGCCGTCCGGTCGGCGCCGGTGCGGTCGACCTTGACCTGCCCGATCCCTTCGAGGAAGGGGCCGAGCGGGCCGACGTACGCTTCCTTCTTGATCAGGAAGTGCAGGGGCCGGGGCGCGGTGCCCATGACCATCGGGCCGTCTATGTTGTGCGAGTGGTTCACGGCGAGGATGACGGGGCCGGAGGCGGGCACCTTCCAGGCGCCGAGCACGCGGGGCTTCCACAGCCCGTACATGAGCCCGATGCCGATGCGCCTGCCGACCGCCGCACCCTTCAGGGAGGGCGCTTCGCTCACTTGCGGCCCGCCCGCTTCTCCTCGACCAGGGTCACGACGCACTCGATGACCTGCTCGAGCGTGAGCTCGGTGGTGTCCACCTCGACCGCATCGCCGGCCTTGGCCAGCGGGGAGGTCTTGCGGCCGGAGTCCGCCGCGTCGCGCTTGATCAGCGCCGCCTTGGTGGCCGCGAGGTCGGCGGCCTCCTTGCCGCGGAGCTCACCGCTGCGCCGGGCGGCGCGGGACTCGGCGGAGGCGGTCAGGAAGATCTTGAGGTCCGCGTCGGGCAGCACGGTGGTGCCGATGTCGCGGCCCTCGACGACGATGCCGTCGGCCTCCGCGGCCGCCTTCGCGGCGATGGAGCGCTGCAGCTCGGTGATCAGGGTGCGCACCTCGGGGACGGCGCTGACGGCGCTGACCTTGGAGGTGACCTCCTGGGTGCGGATGGGCCCCGCGGCGTCCAGCCCGTCCACGGTGATCGCGGGCGCGGCCGGATCGGTGCCGGAGACGATCGACGGCTTGCCCGCGGCGACGGCGATCGCGTGCGGGTCGTCGGTGTCGACGCCGTTGGTGATCATCCACCAGGTGATGGCCCGGTACTGGGCGCCGGTGTCGAGGTAGCGCAGCCCGAGCTTGGCGGCCACGGCCTTGGAGGTGCTGGACTTGCCCGTGCCGGAGGGACCGTCGATGGCGACGATCACGGCTGCCGGAGCTGCGGTTTCCACGGTGCGGGCACCTTCCTGGTTGCGCGTACGTGTCCGGGCGCACGAAAACGCCCCTCCTCCAGGTTACCGGGCCCCGAGACCCCCCGGCCCCGCCCGCCCGGCAACCCCAGTCCCGCCCGAGGCAAATCCAGCCCCGCCGGCGCTCGAGGCGCGGGGTCCGGAGCGGAGCCCCCCGGTCTTTGAGCCCGGCCCGGCACACCCGCCCCCGGCCGGCGGAGCCGACCGCAGGGCTACTGCTGACGCAGCGCCCAGCCCCGCTCCCGCAGCTCGGCCGTCAGGCCGGCCACGGCGCGCGGCTCCACCATCAACTGCACCAGACCGGCCTGCTGCCCCGTCGCGTGCTCGATCCGCACGTCCTCGATGTTGACCCCGGCCCGTCCCGCATCCGCGAAGATCCGCGCCAGCTCCCCCGGCTGGTCGGAGATCAGCACGGCCACCGTCTCGTACAGCGTCGGCGCCGCGCCGTGCTTGCCCGGTACCCGCACCCGCCCCGCGTTCCCGCGCCGCAGCACGTCCTCGATCCCGGCGGCGCCGCCCCGACGCTTCTCCACGTCGGCCGACTGGAGCCCCCGCAGCGCCTCGACGGTCTCCTCCAGGTCGGCCGCGATCCCGGCCAGGACGTCGGCGACGGGCCCCGGGTTCGCCGACAGGATCTCCACCCACATCCGCGGGTCGGAGGCCGCGATCCGGGTGACGTCCCTTATGCCCTGCCCGCACAGCCGGACGGCCGTCTCGTCGGCCTCCTCCAGCCGTGCGGCGACCATGCTCGACACCAGCTGCGGGGTGTGGGAAACAAGCGCCACCGCCCGGTCGTGCGCGTCGGCGTCCATGACCACGGGTACGGCCCGGCACAGGGACACCAGTTCCAGGGCGAGGTTCAGCACCTCGTGGTCCGTGTCCCGGGTCGGGGTCAGCACCCAGGGGCGGCCCTCGAAGAGGTCCGCGGTGGCGGCCAGCGGCCCGGACCGTTCCTTGCCCGCCATCGGGTGCGTGCCGATGTACTCCGTCACGTCCACGCCGAGCGCCTCCAGCTCCCGGCGCGGCCCGCCCTTGACGCTGGCCACGTCCACGTAGGCGCGCGCCGCCCCGCGGCCGATCGCGTCGGCGAGCGTCGCCGCCACGTGGGCCGGGGGCACGGCGACGATCGCGAGGTCGACCCGGCCCTCCGGGGCCTCGTCCGTGCCGGCCCCGAGGGCGGCCGCGGTGTGGGCCTGGGCCGGGTCGTGGTCGACGAGGTGGACGGTGATCCCGCGGGCGGTCAGCGCGAGCGCAGCGGAGGTGCCGATCAGTCCGGTTCCGATGACGACGGCGGTTCTCACGGGGCACTCCAGGGTTGCGTGGGGCGAGGTGACGGGCTGTCGGGCCAGGGTAGCCAGCCCGGACGGCGCGAGGGCCCGGCGACCGTCCAGTGGGACGGCGGCCGGGCCCCGGCGGGCAACCGCGTCAGAGCCGCTGGGCCTTGATGATGTCCTCCAGCGAACCGGACGGGACCGCTCCGTTCGGCGTCAGCTTGTCGACCGCCGTCGGCAGCGACTGCGCGATCTCGGCCGCGGCGGCGTCGGGGGTGACGCCCGCCTGCTCGGCGACCTTCCGGAGCGTGTCGTCCGGCAGCGCCCCCTTGATCTGGTCGGCGCTGACCGGCTGGTTCCGTCCGGTGCCGACCCAGGACTGCGCCTGGTCGACGAGGCCGGACTTGGTGAGCATCTCCAGCAGGCCGGCGAGCGGGTTGTTCGCGCCTCCGGCCGCCTGGGCACCGCCCGCTCCGCCGCCGCCCGTGAGTGTGCCGAGCAGCGAGCCGAGAATGTTGCCGCCTCCGCCGCCGGCACCGCCGCTCCGGCCGCCGCCGAGGAGGCCGCCGAGAAGGGAGCCGAGGTCGTTACCCGCCATGGTCCTGCCTTTCGCAGAGGGACCGGGCCGCACGACAGCGGCGTACCCGGCTTCGAGACACGGACAATGTCACCCAAGCCGGGCATGGCCGCCACTTGGCGCACACACCGCCGGACCCTGCGGTAGAACGATCGGCATGATCTTCCACCTCGTCCCGCTCGCGGACTGGACCGCCGCACCCGAGCGGCCGTACGCCCCGCCCTCGCTCGACTCGGAGGGTTTCGTGCACTGTTCGGCCGACCGGCCGACGGCGCTCGCGATCGCCGACGCGCACTACCGGGCGGTACCGGGGATCCTGCTCGCGGTGGAACTCGACGAAGGTGCCCTGACCGCCGAGGTCCGCCGCGAGGGTGAATCCGGCGGCCGCTACCCGCATGTTCACGGCCCGTTGAACCGGGAGGCCGTTACCCGCGTGTGGGAGGTCGTACGCACACCCGGCAGTCCTGCCTCACTGGCACCTTGGGACCCGGGCCACCGAAACGGCGCGGCAGGCTTCTCCTGAGGCCCGCCGCAGGCCAGGATGCTCTCGCCGATCCGGCCACGAAGCGAGGAGACACCATGAGCGACCCCACGCGCACCGCCCGGCGTACGGTACTGACGGCCGGCGCCGCCGCCCTGGCAGGCGGCGCGCTCACCGCGTGCGGCGGCGGTGACGCCGAGAAGACACCCGCGAACGGGTCGGCGTCCGCGCCCGCCCCGTCCCAGCCGGGCACGTCCCAGGAGCCGGCGGGGACCGACAAGGTCATCGCCAAGGCGACCGAGGTGCCGGTGGGCGGCGGCAAGATCCTGAAGGACGAGAAGCTGGTGATCACCCAGCCCACCGCCGGGTCCTTCCGGTGCTTCTCGGCGGTCTGCACCCACCAGGGCTGCATGGTGAACAAGGTGGAGGACAACACCATCGTCTGCCCCTGCCACATGAGCACGTTCGAGGCCACGGACGGAGCGGTGACCAAGGGCCCGGCCACCCGCCCGCTGCCGGAGAAGAAGATCAACGTCGCGGCGGACGGCGGTATCTCGCTCGCCTAGCGGCGGGGCCCGCGCCTAGTGCTGTGGCCGGGAAGGTTTGCCGGGTCGCGGCGCCCGGTGCGGTGCATCGCAAGGCGGAGGGCCACGACTCGTACTGGACGTACTCGCGTGGTCCGACAACACGGCGAGGTGCCGTGCCGGGCGTCGCGACCCGGTGAACCTTTCCGGTCACAGCACTAGGCTCCCCGGATGGACGAACTGACACTGGTACGGGACCACACGATCTACCAGTGCGTGATGGGCTCCCGGGCGTTCGGGCTGGCGACGGAGGCGAGCGACACCGACCGGCGCGGTGTCTACCTCGCCCCGACGCCGCTGTTCTGGCGGTTCGAGAAGCCCCCCACGCACGTGGAGGGCCCGCGGGACGAGGAGTTCTCGTGGGAGCTGGAGCGCTTCTGCGAGCTGGCCCTTCGCGCCAACCCGAACATCCTGGAGTGCCTCCACTCCCCGCTGGTCGAGCAGGTCACCCCGGTCGGCGAGGAACTCCTCTCCCTGCGCGAGGCCTTCCTCTCCCGACGGGCCCACACCAGCTTCAGCCGGTACGCGGCCTCCCAGCACGGCAAACTCCTCGCGGACGTCCGCATCCACGGCGCCCCGCGCTGGAAGCACGCCATGCACCTGCTGCGCCTGCTCCTGTCCTGCCGCGACCTCCTGCGCACGGGCCGCCTGACCCTCGACGCGGGCCCCCACCGCGACCGCCTCCTGGCGGTCCGCCGAGGCGAACTCAGCTGGGCCGAGGTCGACACCTGGATGTCCCGCCTGACCTCCGAGACCGACACGGCCCTGACCACGACCCGCCTCCCCGAGAACCCGGACCACGCCCGCGTAGACGACTTCCTCACGCGCACCCGCCGCGCGTCAGCGGGCTAGCGCGCGCCGCCGTACGACGAACTCGTCGAGCGCGTCGTACGCGGACCCGTGCGCGGGCAGCCCGGAGCCCTCCTCGGCCGCGTCCAGCACCCCGTGCAACGCCTCGAAGTGTTCCCGTACCCCACCGGCGGCCGGTCCCTCGTACGCTCCGTGCTCGGCGGCCACCTTGGCCTCGATCAGACCGGCGAGAAGGCCGGGTGCCTCCGGCACCTCGGCGAGCAGGGTCGGCAGGTGCGCCTGCACCTCGGCTGACCGCATCAGATGGATGCCGGTCAGCAGAGCCCTGAAGGCATAGAGCAGCGGCTTGAGTTCGGTGGTCCTCTCGAAGAGCCGCCACTGGGTGTTGGCGAAGCCCCGGTAGTGGTGGGCGTGGTGGGAGGTCAGGACGCCCGGGGCCAGCGCGATGAGCTCCTCGTGCGCCGGCGTCGTGTGGACCACGAGCGGGGACAGCAGCTGCTCCAGGACGTACCCGTTGCGGTTGAGCATCAGGCGGACGAATTTGCGCAGGTCGTGCGTGACGAGGTCCATCTCCACGTCGTCCCTGTCCCACATGCGGCTGCGGGTCTCCTCCGGCTCGCGCAGGCCCAGGAGTGCCTGCGCCGGGAGCAGGTGCGCGCCTCGCAGGTCGATGTCGGAGTCCCGGGACGGGAAGCCGTACAGGTGGGCTCCCGACACCGTGGCGAACAGCAGCGGGTCGGGCTGTTCCGCCACGACGGGGCTCAGGTCGAGGCTCAGTGCGTCCAACATGGATCAAGCATCCCAGAGCGCGCCGAAGGCCAGGAGTTCGTCGCGGTATTCGATGCGGCCCTCCCAGTCGCGGGGCCAGATGTCCGCGCCGAGGTGGGCGCCCGCGAAGGCGCCGGCCAGGCAGGCGAGGGAGTCCGAGTCGCCCGACGTGCAGGCGGCGCGGCGCAGGGCCAGGAGGGGCTCCTGCGGGAAGAGCAGGAAGCACTGCAGGGCCGTGGCGAGGGCCTCCTCCGCGATCCAGCCCTCGCCCGTGGTCAGGCACGGGTCCGTCTCCGGCGACGGGGTGCGCAGGGCTGCCGCCAGCCGGTCCAGGGCCGCCAGGCAGTCGTCCCAGCCGCGTGACATGTAGGACTCCGGGGAGGCGTCGCAGGCCGTCCGCGTCCAGAGGTCGCCGAGCCAGCGCTCGTGGTAGCGGGTGCGGTTCTCCAGGGCGTACGAGCGCAGCCGCCCGACCAGGCCCGTCACCTCGGTGCCCCGCGCGAGCAGGTACACGGCCCGCGCGGTCAGGTCGGAGGCGGCGAGGGCCGTCGGGTGGCCGTGGGTCAGGGCCGACTGGAGCTGGGCGGCGCCCGCCCGCTCCTCCTCGGTCCAGCCGGGGACCAGCCCCACCGGCACCACCCGCATGTTCGCGCCGCAGCCCTTGGAGCCGAGCTGGCTGGCGTCCCGCCAGTCCCGCTCGGGGTGGTTCAGCAACGAGCAGGCCCGCAGGCAGGTGTTGCCCGGGGCCCGGTTGTTCTCCGGCGAGTGGTACCAGTCGACGAACTCCTCCCGGACCGGGCGGGCGAGCCGCAGCGGGCCCACCCGGCCCCGGTCTGCCGCCGTGCGGATGCCCCGCGCCAGGGCGAGCGTCATCTGGGTGTCGTCCGTGACGACGGCCGGCCGGGGAAGCTCCATCCCGCGCCACGGGCCGGTCTTCGCGAGGATCGACGGCACGTCGTTGAACTCGGTGGGGAAGCCCAGGGCGTCCCCCAGGGCGAGGCCGATCATCGCGCCGGTCGCCGCGCGCTTCGGGGTCGTCCTCATGGTGTGCGTCCTTCCGAGGGGCGGAGCAGGGGCGG
The DNA here is from genome assembly GCA_049998195.1 of Streptomyces sp. cmx-11-4. Lineage (GTDB taxonomy): Bacteria > Actinomycetota > Actinomycetes > Streptomycetales > Streptomycetaceae > Streptomyces. The sequence goes on along the minus strand of JAEBET010000018.1, from coordinate 38,035 downwards.
GTGCAGGGCGGTCGCGGGTCCCGGCCGGTACAGCGCGGCCGGTTTGCCGCGGCCTCCGGTGAGCCGGGCGGCTCCCGGTACGGCCTCGACGAAGCCGGGTGTGGCCAGGACCTTGCGGCGGAAGTTGGGGCGGTCCAGGGCGGAGTCCCAGACCGTCTCGTAGACGGTCTGGAGCTCCCCGAGGGTGAACTCGGGCGGGCAGAAGGCGGTGGCCAGGCAGGTGTACTCGAGCTTGGAGCCGACCCGCTCCCGGGCGTCCGCCAGGATCACGGCGTGGTCGAACGCGAGCGGCCCGACCTCGGCCACGGGCACCCAGCGGGCGTGGGCCGCGTCGCCGCCGCCCTCCGCCGCGGGCTCCGGCAGATCGGCGACCAGCGCCGTGAAGGCCACCGAGACCACTCGCATCCGGGGGTCCCGGTCCGGCTCGCTGTAGGTGCGCAGCTGCTCCAGGTGCAGGGCCGCCACCACGTCCTGCGCCAGCCCGGTCTCCTCGGCCAGTTCGCGCCGGGCGGCGCTCTCCGCGGACTCGCGCGGCGTGACGAAGCCGCCGGGGAGCGCCCAGTCCCCCGCGTACGGCTCCTGACCGCGCCGGATCAGCAGCACGTGCAGCCGCCCGCCCCGCACGGTGAAGACGGCGAGGTCGACGGTCACCGCGAACGGCACGAAGGCGGACGGGTCGTAGCCCCCGGGCAGCGCCCCGCTCATCGGGTCTCCGGTAGCGGATCGGCGAAGTGCCATCCCTCGGCGAGCAGTTCGTCGACCGCCGTCACCGCGGCCGCCAGCCGCTGCTCGCGGTCGCCCCGTACGACGAGGAAACGCCTGCCGGTGCGTTCCAGTTCCTCCCTGAACCGCCCGGTCATCCAGGGCCGCAGGTGCGGGCCGTCGCGCAGTCCGTCGTCCTCGAAGGGGACGTCCGCGTCGTCCGTCAGCAGGTACAGGTCGCGCCGCGTGAGGGAGGCGGTCTTCTCGACCTCCTCGCTGCGGCCGCCCGTGTACCGCTCGTGCCAGATGCCGGTGGCGAAGGAGTCGGTGTCGCAGAACAGCACCGGCGAGCCCAGCCGGGCCGCCTCCTCCTCCTCCGCGTCCTGCCGCCGCGCGATGACCGGGAACTCCTCGGAGGCGAAGGTGATGTCCGCCCAGGTGGCCGCCGGGTCGGCGGCGCGCGCCGCCGCCAGTTTCTCCTCGCTGTAGCGGCGCCCGTACTCGGCGACCCAGCCCGTCCCGGCCCACACCCCGCCGCGCCGCCGGTAGTGCTCGGCCAGCGCCCGCGACAGCGTCGTCGTGCCGGTGGACTCTGCGCCGAGTACGACGACCCGCCGGACCAGGGAGGACCGTACGGCGGGTCCCAGGAAGTCCCAGCAGCCCACGGGGTCGGCCCGTACCGCCGTCCCGGAGACCGGGAACAGCGTCCGCGCCGGATCCACGCAGACCTCCTCGGCGCCGAACCTCCGCGCGAGTTCGGCCCCGTACGCCTCCGAGGTGAAGACGGCGTCGACGGGCCCGCCGAGCGCTCCCCGGAAGACCGCCATGTGGGCCTCCCAGACCGCCGGGTCCGTCAGGTCGACCGGGATGTCGTCGACCGCGCCGACGACGTGCGCGCGGGGGTGCTCCTCGCGCATCCAGGCGACCCGGTCGGCGAGCGGCACCGACTCCACGGAGGCCGCGCAGACCAGTACGGTCAGCCGGTCGCAGCGGTCCTGCGCGGTGCGCACCAGGTGGTGGTGCCCGGCGTGCGGCGGATAGAACTTGCCGAGCACCAGCCCGTGCCCGTAGCGCCTCATGCCGTCGCCTCCAGGCTCGTACGGGCGCCCGGCGCGGGGAGGGTCCGGCGCCAGCCGGCCAGCCCGGCCACGCAGAGCGCGAGGAAGCCGACGTAGAGGACGGCGGTCAGGTAGAGGCCCTTGTGGGCGTAGAGCGGGATGTACACGAGGTCGGCGGCGATCCATAGCCACCAGGACTCGAGGAGCTTGCGGCACTGGCCGTACGTGGCCGCGAGCGAGAGCCCGGTCGTCAGGGCGTCCCAGAACGGGACGGTGGAGTCGGTGGCGCGGCTCAGCAGCAGGGTGAGGGCGAGCACCCCCACCGCCCCCGCCGCCGCCAGCCAGACCCATTCGGTGCGCGTGGTGCGGCGCACCGGCAGGGCTTCGGCGGTTCCAGGTCCACCCCCGTGGGTCCAGGACCACCAGCCGTACGCGGCGAGGGCGATGAAGACGATCTGCAGCCCGGCGTCGGCGTAGAGGCCCGCCTGGGCGAAGAGAACGATGAAGAAGACGTTGTTGGCGATGCCGATCGGCCAGTTGGCGATGTGCTGGCGGGCCACGAGCCACACGCACAGGGCACCAGTGGCGAATCCGAGTACCTCGGTCCAGCTCATGACGAGCCCCCCACTCCCTCTAATAGTCAGGTTGACTATAAACAGGCCAGGGGGTGCCGGGCAATCGAAAAGCCCGCAGCGCCAGAAGGCACTGCGGGCTCGTCGACCCGGGATCGGGGGGTACTACAGACCGACCTCGCGCATCAGCATGCCGACCTCGGTGTTGGTCAGGCGGCGCAGCCAGCCGGACTTCTGGTCGCCGAGCTCGATCGGCCCGAAGGAGGTGCGGACGAGCTTCTCGACCGGGAAGCCGGCCTCGGCCATCATGCGGCGGACGATGTGCTTGCGGCCCTCGTGGAGGGTGACCTCGACCAGGTAGTTCTTGCCGACCTGGTCGACGACGCGGAAGTGGTCGGCGCGGGCGTACCCGTCCTCCAGCTCGATGCCGTCCTTGAGCCGCTTGCCGATCTCGCGCGGCAGCGGGCCGGTGATCGCGGCGACGTACGTCTTCTTCACGCCGTACTTCGGGTGCGTGAGGCGGTGGGCCAGCTCGCCGTGGTTGGTGAGCAGGATGATGCCCTCGGTCTCGGTGTCGAGCCGGCCGACGTGGAAGAGACGCGTCTCACGGTTGGTGACGTAGTCGCCGAGGCACTGGCGGCCGTCCGGGTCCTCCATGGTGGAGACGACGCCGGCCGGCTTGTTCAGCGCGAAGAAGAGGTACGACTGGGTGGCGACGGTCAGGCCGTCCACCTTGATCTCGTCCTTCGGCTGGACTCGCTTGCCCTGCTCCAGCACGATCTCGCCGTTGACCTCGACGCGGGCCTGCTCGATCAGCTCCTCGCAGGCGCGGCGCGAACCCATGCCGGCGCGGGCGAGCACCTTCTGCAGACGCTCACCCTCCTCCTCGGCGCCCGGGAAGGTCTTGGGGGTCTTGATGACCGGCTTGTCCGCGTACCGGTCGCGCACGCGCTCCTCGATCCGCGCGTCCAGCTCGCGCGGACGGGACTGGCCGCTGCGGCTGCCCGGGCCGCGGCGCGGGCCGCCGGCCCCGCCGATGCCGGGGGTCTTGGAGGGCTTGGGGCCGCCCTTGGCGCCACCGCGCGCCGCGGCGCCACGGGCACCGGAGCCGCCGCGGGGACCGTCGGCCGCGCCGCGGGCACCGCCGCCACCGGCCTTCGCTCCGCCGCGGCCGTTGCGCTCGCCCTCGGGGCCCACGTCGTAGCGGCGCTCCTCGGGGCGGGGGTTGCGGGGGCGCTGGGGAGCCTGGTCGCGGTCGCGCGAGCCGGAGCCGCCGCCCTGGTAGCCGCCGCCGGAAGAGCCGCCGCGGGAGCCGCCGCCTCCGGAAGAGTTGCCGCCGCGGTAGCCGCCGCCGGAGGAGCTGCCACCAGAGGAGCTGCCACCGCGGTAGCCGCCGCCCGAGGAGCTACCACCAGAGGAGCTGCCACCCCGGTAGCCGCCGCCCGAGGAGCTACCACCAGAGGAGCTGCCACCCCGGTAGCCGCCGCCCGAGGAGCTACCACCAGAGGAGCTGCCACCCCGGTAGCCGCCGCCCGAGGAGCTACCGCTACCGCGTCCGCCACCACCGCCGCCGCCGCTGTTCCTGTTGCCGCCGCCGTTGCCGTTGCTTCGCATCAAATGTCCGTCGTCTTGTCGTCGTCTTCATCAGTGTCCGGTGCGTCCGGATCGAACGACGGCACACCTTCTTGCGTCTCGGCTTCGATCGCGTCCGCCTCGGGGAGGAAGGGCGCGAGCTCCGGGAGCTCGTCCAGGCCGCGCAGGCCCATCCGCTCCAAAAAGTGGTTCGTCGTCCTGTACAGGATCGCACCTGTTTCGGGTTCCGTCCCCGCCTCCTCCACCAGACCCCGCTGGAGGAGGGTCCGCATGACCCCGTCGCAGTTGACTCCGCGGACCGCCGACACCCGGGAACGGCTCACCGGCTGGCGGTACGCGACGACCGCCAGGGTCTCCAGCGCCGCCTGGGTGAGACGGGCCTGCTGGCCGTCCAGGACGAAGCCCTCGACGGCCGGGGCGAACTCCGCCCGGCTGTAGAACCGCCACCCGCCGGCGACCAGGCGCAGCTCGAAGCCGCGCCCTTGGAGCGTGTACTCGTCGGCGAGTTCGCGCAGCGCGTCCGCGACCTCCCGCGGGGCGCGCTCGAGCACCTTGGCGAGGTGCGTCTCCGTCGCGGGCTCGTCCACGACCATGAGTACGGCTTCCAGCGCCGGCTTCAGCGCCAGCGCGGCCACGTCGCTGCTCATTCCCTGCTGCTCATTCCTTGGCCTCCACGATCTGGTCGAACTCGTCGGTCACGGTCGGCATGCCGTCGCCGTCCCCGCCGCTCCAGCGCACGGTGAGGGTCTTCAGGGCCTCCTCCTGGTCCAGGACCACCGCCTTTTCGCGGTAGAGCTCCAGGAGGGCCAGGAAGCGGGCGACGACGGTGAGGGTGTCCCCGGCGTCCTCGGTGAGCTCCTGGAAGGTGGCCTCGCCGCGGGCCTTCAGCATCCGCACGACGAGAGCCGCCTGCTCCCGCACGCTGACCAGTGGCGCGTGGATGTGGTCCACGTACACCTGGGGCTTGGCCTTGGGCTGCATGGCCTTGACGGCGAGGCGGGCGAGGCCTTCCGGGCCGATGGTGATGACGACCTCGGGCAGCAGGTCGGCGTGGTGCGGCTCCAGGCCGACGGTGCGGGGGTAGCGCCGGCCCTCGGCCTCCGCGCGCTCTTCGAAGATCGTGGCGATCTGCTTGTACGCCCGGTACTGCAGCAGGCGGGCGAAGAGCAGGTCCCGGGCCTCCAGCAGGGCGAGGTCGGCCTCGTCCTCGACCTCGGCGGCCGGCAGCAGCCGGGCGGCCTTCAGGTCGAGCAGGGTGGCGGCGACGACGAGGAACTCGGTGGTCTGGTCGAGGTCCCAGTCGGGCCCCATGGCCCGGATGTGGACCATGAACTCGTCGGTGACCTTGGACAGCGCGACCTCGGTGACGTCGAGCTTGTGCCGCGAGATCAACTGGAGCAGCAGATCGAAGGGCCCCTCGAAGTTCGCGAGCCGCAAGGTAAACCGCCCGTCGCCTCCGGCGGGGTGGGCGGTTTCGGGTCCGCCCGCGGGTACGCGGCCAGCGGCGGGGCCGGCCGCTTCCGGCTCGCTCGCGGCCACGGGGGCATCCGCGCCCCCGGCCGTTGCTTCGCTTCCGGCGGAGCCTGCGGTTTCGGAGGCATCCGGGGCCGTGGCCGAGACACCGGGGCCCGCAGAGCTCGCGGATTCGGGAGCGTCCGCGACCGTGGCCGCTTCGCCTCCGGCGGGGCCAGCGGTTACGGGGGCGTCTCCGGCTGCCGCGCCACCGCCCGCGGGGCTCGCCACTTCGGGAGCTCCCGCCGCCGTGACGGCCGTGCCGCGGCCCGCCGGGTTCGCGGATTCGGGAGCGTCCATGACCCTGGCCGTTGCTTCGCTTCCGGCGGAGCCTGCGGTTTCGGAGGCACCCGGGACCTTGGCCGAGCCGCCGGGGCCCGCCGGGTTCGCGGATTCGGGAGCGTCCGCGACTGTGGCCGTTGCTTCGCTTCCGGCGGGGCCAGCGGTTACGGGGGTGGCTCCGGCTGCCGCGCCGCCGCCAGCGGGGCTCGCGGTTACGGGAGCGCCCGCAACGGTCGCCGCCGCGCCGTCGCCCGCGGGGTGCGCGGTGTCCAGGACATCGGCCGGGGCCTGGCCGAGGGCACCGGCCCGGGCCGCCTCCGGCGGGGAGCCGCCGTCCGGTCTTCCGGCGTCCCGGGGCTCCGGGCGGCCGTCGCGGCCCTCTGTGGCGGCGTCAGGGGCCGTGGACGGGCCGTGGGGGTCTTCCCCGGGTCCGGACGGCCCGGGGCGCTCAGCGGACGCCTCGGGGGTCTTTCCCGGCGCACCGGGGCCTCGTCCCAGGAGTCGGCGGGCGGGACGGCCGGGTTCGGCGGGGAGGGGCATCGCGGTCCATGGTCGTGCGGAGGGGGCGGCACAGCGGCTTGGGGGCCGGGGCGTGACCCCACCCTAGGGTGCGACCCGCCGATCGGGCCGGACCGGCCCGGGGCGTCCGCAGCCGTGCGCCGCGAGGCATCGCCGGCCAGGGCCGACGCCGTGCGCGGCGAGACCCGGGGGCGGGGCCGGGCGTCCCGCGTCGGGCGCCGCCAGGCCGGGGGCCGGAGCCCTGCGCCGCGAAACTGGGGGTCGAGGCGTCCGAAGCCGTCGGCCTCGCGGCCGGAGGCCCGGAATCGACGGCCAGGGCCGACGCCGTGCACGGCGAGACCCGGGGGCGGGGCGGGGCGTCCCGCGTCGGGCGCCGCTATGCCAGGCGGTCCGGAGCCCTGCGCCGCGGAGCCGGAGGTAGAGGCGTCCGAAGCCGTCGGCCTCGCGGCCGGAGGCCGGAGGTCCCGCGCCGGGCGCCGCCAGGCCAGGCGGTCCGGAGCCCTGCGCCGCGGAGCCGGAGGTAGAGGTGTCCGAAGCCGTCGGCCTCGCGGGCCGGGGCCGGGCGTCCCGCGCCGGGCGCGCCAGGTCAGGGGGCCGGAGCCCGCGCCGGGCGTCGCCAGGCCGGGGGATTCCGAGCCGGGCACCGCGGAGCCGGGGCCGGGGTGTCCGTAGCCGGGGGCCGCTGGGCGGGTGGCTGAGCCGGAGCCGGGCCGGGAGGGGCCGTTGGGGCCCCCGGGTGGGCGGAGCGGTGGGGCGTCAGCGGCCGCGGAGTCTGCGGACCAGGATGCTCGCGTCCCCGCGGGATTCCAGGTCGGCGAGGACGACCGCCACCGCCTCGCGGACGATGCGGCCGCGGTCGACCGCCAGGCCGTGCTCCCCGCGCAGCACCAGCCTCGCGTGTTCCAGGTCCATGAGCTCCTCGGCGGAGACGTAGACCGTGATCTTCTCGTCGTGCCGCTCGCGCCCGCTGGGCCGCCGGTTCGCGCCCCGGCCCTGGCCCTTGGGGCGTCCGCCCGCCCCGGGGGCCGCGGAGGCTCCGTTGACAGAACCTTCCTGCGGCCGCCGGGGTGCTCCCACCACGGATTCCGTGCGGGCCTCGGCCTCCCGGCTCCGGCCCTCCCCCGCCGCGCCCTCGGCCGAGGAGGCCGTGTGCTCGGCGGCGGGCGCCTCGTCGGCGCCCCGCCTCGGCGAGGAGGACTGCAGGGCCATCCCGCCGGTCGTACGGAACAGTTCGTCGGCTCCGGGCAGACTCACTCGGCGTGACACCGGGCGAGCACCTCCCTGGCGAGCTGGCGATACGCGGCGGCGCCGACGGAGTTGGAGGCGTACGTCGTGATCGGCTCACCGGCGACCGTGGTCTCCGGGAAGCGCACCGTGCGGCCGATGACCGTGTGGTAGACGTGGTCGTCGAAGGCCTCGACGACGCGCGCCAGCACCTCGCGGCTGTGCACCGTACGGGAGTCGTACATCGTGGCGAGGATGCCGTCGAGCTCGAGCTCGGGGTTGAGCCGCTCCTGCACCTTCTCGATGGTCTCGGTCAGCAGCGCCACGCCGCGCAGCGCGAAGAACTCGCACTCCAGCGGAACGATGACCTTGTGAGCCGCCGTCAGGGCGTTCACGGTCAGCAGACCCAGCGAGGGCTGACAGTCGATCACGATGTAGTCGTAGTCGGCCATCAGGGGCTTCAGCGCCCGCTGCAAGGTGGACTCGCGCGCGACCTCGCTGACCAACTGCACTTCGGCAGCGGACAGGTCGATGTTGCTCGGCAGCAGGTCCATGTTGGGGACCGCGGTCTTGAGCAGCACCTCGTCGGCCGACATGCCCCGCTCCATGAGCAGGTTGTAGACCGTCAGGTCGAGTTCCATCGGGTTCACGCCGAGACCCACGGACAGCGCGCCCTGCGGGTCGAAGTCGACGAGCAGCACGCGGCGCCCGTACTCGGCGAGCGCGGCACCCAGGTTGATGGTCGACGTGGTCTTGCCCACGCCGCCCTTCTGGTTGCACATCGCGATGATCTTCGCCGGACCGTGGTCGGTCAGTGGACCCGGGATGGGGAAGTACGGGAGCGGGCGTCCGGTCGGGCCGATCCGCTCACGGCGCTGGCGGGCAGCGTCGGGGGCGAGGGTGGCCGCGTACTCGGGGTCCGGTTCGTACTCCGCGTCGGGGTCGTAGAAGTGCCCTTCGGGCACCTTGTCGTAGTCGGCGAAACCAGTGGGCTTTTCGCCGCTCAGGTCGCCGGCCCTGGAGTTCACGTCTAGGCCGTCCATGCTCTTTTGGGGCGTCGTCATGTGCTGGTGGTTTGCGAAGGTGCGGACTGCGACGGAGCCGACAGCCTCGAGCCCGGCGGGGTTCTGGCCCCGCTCCGGCACGCCTGCTCGACCACCCCCAGGAGCAAATGTCGACTCATTCACAAGTCGTCTTACCTCCTCGGACGTGACCAGGACACTTATCGATAGGTCAGCGTGGCACCATGCCGACGGTTGGCGACTCTATGGCGTGTCACCGCTCAGCGGCAACACAATCCGCCGGACCCGGCACGATGTGTCGGCAACCGAACACCACTCTGTCAAGGGCGTACGAGCTGTCGCCGCGAAGTTTCGCGGGTGTGCGAAAGGGTTAAAGGGTTACGTTCGAGGCGAGTTGAGCGGCTCTCCGGCGCTCCCCGCGAACGCCTCCGGCCGGACCTTGCGGGCAAGGTCCGGCCGGATACGTGAGATTGACGTCAGTCGTTGACGGGTCAGCCGAGCAGCGTGCTCAGCTCGAGGGTCTCGAGGCCGTGGGCCTCGGCGACCGGACCGTAAACGACCTGGCCGTCATGGGTGTTGAGGCCCAGCCCGAGCGCGGGGTCACGACGCAGCGCCTCGACCCAGCCGAGGTTCGCGAGCTGCACGATGTAGGGCAGCGTGGCGTTGGTGAGCGCGTAGGTGGAGGTGTTCGGCACCGCGCCCGGCATGTTGGCGACGCAGTAGAAGACCGAGTTGTGGACCTGGAAGGTCGGCTCGGCGTGGGTGGTCGGACGGGAGTCCTCGAAGCAGCCGCCCTGGTCGATCGCAATGTCGACAAGGACACTTCCGGGCTTCATCTTGGCGACGAGCTCGTTGGTGACCAGCTTCGGGGCCTTCGCACCCGGGATCAGCACCGCGCCGATGACGAGGTCGGCCTCGATGACGGCCTTCTCCAGCTCGAAGGCGTTGGAGACGATCGTCTTGATCTTCGTGCCGAAGATCTTGTCGGCCTCGCGGAGCTTGTTGATGTCGCGGTCGAGCAGGGTCACGTGGAAGCCCATGCCGATGGCGATCTGCGCGGCGTTCCAGCCAGAGACGCCGCCGCCGATGACCACGCACTCGCCGGCGTGGGTGCCGGGGACGCCGCCCGGGAGCACGCCGCGGCCGCCGGCCGAGCGCATCAGGTGGTAGGCGCCGACCTGCGGGGCCAGCCGGCCCGCGACCTCGGACATCGGGGCGAGCAGCGGCAGCGCGCGGTTGGCGAGCTCGACCGTCTCGTACGCGATGGCGGTGGTGCCGGACTCCAGCAGGGCGTCCGTGCACTCGCGGGAGGCCGCCAGGTGCAGGTAGGTGAAGAGGGTCTGGTCCTTGCGGAGGCGGTGGTACTCCTCCGCGATGGGCTCCTTGACCTTCAGCAGCAGGTCCGCGGTCGCCCAGACCTCGTCCGCGGTGCCCAGGATCTCGGCGCCGGCCGCGACGTACTCGACGTCCGTGATCGAGGAGCCGACACCGGCGTTCTGCTCGATGAAGACCTGGTGGCCATTGCGGACCAGCTCATGCACACCGGCGGGCGTGATGGCGACCCGGAACTCGTTGTTCTTGACCTCGCGGGGGATGCCGACCTTCATCGTCGATCACGGTCCTTGGCTCAGGGGAAAATACGGGGCACTTCCATACATACCCGCCCACAAGAACGCGCAACGGGATGCACCACGGGATGACGTGGTGAAGCCAGTTTAATGAAGGATGAACGCGTGTCTAGCCTTGCAAACAAATAATCTTAGTCGGATCCACTACGGATTTCGCAGGCCGCGGGGTCGTCGCCCAGCAATCTGTCGGCCGCGGACCGGTGCAGCCTCGCGGCTGCCGGGTCCCCCAGCCGGTCGAGCGTGTCGGCCAGCCGGACCTGGAGCGCGGCCTGCAGCCGCTGGTCCCCGGCACGGCGCGCCAGCTCCACCGCCTCCCGGCAGGTGTGCAGCGATTCCTCGGGCCGGCCGGCGTACTCCTGGACCCGGGCCATCTCGCTCAACGCCTTTGCCTGGCCCGGCACATCGGCCAGCCGCCGGTAGCCCGCGGCGGCGGCCCGCCAGCTGCGCAGCGCGTCCCCGTACCGGCCCGCGTACGTGTGGACGTTCCCGAGCCGCCCGTACAGCCGAGCCTCGTCCGCGCGCTCCCCTCGCGACAGGGCCTGGGCGAGCGCCCGGCCGAACCAGTCGGAGGCCCGGTGCCAGTCCGTCAGCTCCTGGTAGGCGCCTCCTACGGATTCCATCGCGCGGCCGGTCGCGTACGGATCGTTCGCGGCCCGTCCCGCGTCCAGCGCGGCCCGGTAGCGGTCGAGCGCCTCCTGGGTCCGGCCGGTCTCGGCGTCCAGGTCGGCCAGGTTCAGCAGTGCGGCCGCCTGCTCCCGGTGCAGAGCGCGCCGCTCGGCCACGTCCAGGACCAGCCGGTGCAGCCCGTACAGCTCGGGGGCGGCCCCGGCGGTGCCGCGGTGTTCGGCGAGGGCCCGTACGAGCGCCGCGATCAGCCGGCGGGCCAGGGTGTCCAGCTCCCCGTCGGCCACGGCCAGGGAGGCGGCCGCCGAGAGCGCGGGCAGCCGGGTGTCCAGCCAGGTGGCGGCGGCCCGCCGGTCGGGGAAGCGCAGGGTGCGCGGCACCCCGTCCAGCTTCTCCCGCAGACCGACCCCCTCGTTCTCGTCCGTCTCGGCCATGACCCGGCAGGAGTGCAGCAGCCGTACGGTGCGCTCCAGCATCCGGGCCCGGGCGAGCTGGACCTCGGCCGGGCGCTCCTTGGCCTCGAGCAGGGCCTGGAGCAGCGGCGCGAGGCAGCCGGGCAGCAGGAACAGGCCGTTGTGGACGTGGTGCAGCAGGCCCAGCCCGGCGAAGTCGTCCAGCGTGGACTGGGCCGCGGCGACCGAGCAGCCGACGAGGGCGGAGGCGGTGTGCGAGTCGACGATCCCGGCGGGGGCCAGCGGCAGCAGCCGCAGGGTCCGCTGGGCCGGCTGTGGCAGGGACTCGTAGACGAGGCGGAAGCCGCGGCCCAGCGCGCCGCCGACACCGGCGGGCATGTCGTGCAGCTGCTTGGCGACGTCGGCGACGGAGGCCTTGGGGTGGGCGGCGAGCCAGCCTCCGACGAGGGCGAGCGCGGCGGGCTGGCCGCCGCACTCCTCGGCGAGGGTCTCGGCGGCGCGCGGGTCGGCGCTGACGCGGGTGTCGCCGATGCGCTGCGCGAGCATCTCCACGGCGGAGGGCGTGTCGAGTCCGCCGAGGGTGCAGGGCCGCACGTCGGGGATGCCGGTGAGCGGTCCCTCCGCGGTGACCACGACGAGGCACTCGGGGGTGTCCGGCAGCAGGGCGTCGACCTGGTGGGGGTCGGCGGCGTCGTCGACCAGGATGACCACGCGCCGCCCGTCGAGCGCGGCGCGCAGGGCCGAGCTGAGCTCGTCCTCGCCGGCGCCGGGCGGGGTGGTCCTGCCCAGTCCTTCCAGCAGGCCGCGGACGGCGCGCTCGGTGGGCAGGGTCTCCCCGCCGGGTGCGGTCAGCCGGGTCCGCAGCAGCCCGTCGGGGTACTGGTCGGCGACCTCGCGCACGAACGCCTCGGCGAGCGCGGTCCGCCCCGACCCCGGCCGCCCGGCGACCAGCAGCACGCGGGCGCGGGGGGCCTTGGCCTTGCGGCCCGAGAGGGTGTCGAGCCCGGTCCGTGCGATGTCCTCGCGCAGCTCCTTGAGCTCACGCCGCCGCCCGACGAAATCCGTCACGGATCCGCTCCTCTCCCTGCCTTCGGATGGCGAGCGTAGTTCACGCAGAGCGACGACCCGGGTGGAGCGCGGCGGGCATATCCCCTGATCGGATCAGCGGATGGTCCGTTTTTCCTCCCACGGGGCACTTCCCTGGGCGCCGGGCGGGGCCGAGCGGCCCCCGCCCGGGGCTCGGGGGCGGGAGGCCGGGGACGGGGAGGGGGGCCGGGGAGGGGGGCCGGGGACGGGGAGGGGGGCCGGGGACGGGGAGGGGGGCCGGGGACGGGGAGGGGGGCCGGGGACGGGGGAGGTGGCGGCTACGCCTCGTACGGTCGGGCCTGCCAGGGGGCCGTGGCCGGGCGGAGCGCGTCCAGGCCGTCACCGGCCAGCGCGGCGGACAGGGCGAGGACCCCCGTCACCAGCCCCGCGTTGCCCAGCTCGCCCGCCAGGACGCCCCGCACCAGGTCGGCCAGCGGCACCCAGGCCACCTCCATGTCCGCCTCCTCCGAGCCGGTCTCGGCGTACCGCTCGCCCTCGGCCTCGGAGACGCCCTGCGCGAGGAAGACCCGGACCGCCTCGTCCGACCCGCCCGGCGAGGCGTAGAAGTCGGCCAGCACCCGCCAGTCCTCCGCCTTGACGTGCGCCTCCTCGTACAGCTCGCGCTCCGCGCCGAGCCGCGGGTCCTCCCCCGGCACGTCCAGCAGCCCGGCCGGCAGTTCCCACAGCCGGCGCCGCACCGGGTGCCGGTACTGGCTGAGGACCAGCACCCGGCCCTGCTCGTCCAGCGCCAGCACGCACACCGAGCCCGGGTGCACCTGGTAGTCGCGGCGGACCGTCGACCTGTCCGGCATCCGGACCACGTCGGAGTTCACCGCGGTTTTCGCCCCCTGGAACGGCCGCCGGGTCGACAGTGTCTCCCAGGATTCCGACGTGTCCGTGACGTTCATGCCCCGACCCTCCACAACGCGCGACAGCCGGGGTACGGGAACTCCGTACCCCGGCTGTCTACGTTATGCCGTCAGGCGATCACTTCGCGGACTGCTGCCGCTCCACGGCCGCCTTGACCAGACCCGCGAACAGCGGGTGCGGGCGCGTCGGGCGCGAGCGCAGCTCCGGGTGGGCCTGGGTGGCCACCAGGTAGGGGTGCACCTCGCGCGGGTACTCGACGTACTCGACGAGCTTGTTGTCCGGGGAGGTGCCGGAGAAGACGATGCCCGCCTTCTTCTCCAGCTCGCCGCGGTAGGCGTTGTTGACCTCGTAGCGGTGGCGGTGGCGCTCGTCCACGTACGCCTGGTCGCCGTAGACCTCGCGCACGATGGAGCCCTCGGCGAGCTTCGCCGGGTACATGCCGAGGCGCATGGTGCCGCCCAGGTCGCCCGCGCCCTCGACGAAGGCCAGCTGCTCCTCCATGGTCGAGATGACGGGGTGCGGGGTGGAGGCGTCGAACTCGGTGGAGTTCGCGTCCTCGATGCCCGCGAGGTTGCGCGCGGCCTCGATGACCACGCACTGCAGACCAAGGCACAGGCCGAGCAGCGGGATCTTGTTCTCGCGGGCGTAGGTGATCGCGCCGACCTTGCCGTTGACGCCGCGGTCGCCGAAGCCGCCGGGCACGCAGACCGCGTCCACGTCGCCGAGCACCGCGGCGGCGCCGGCCGGGGTCTTGCAGTCGTCGGAGGTGACCCACTTGATCTGCACGCGGGCCTTGTTGGCGAAACCGCCGGCGCGCAGCGCCTCGGTCACCGACAGGTAGGCGTCGGGCAGGTCGATGTACTTGCCGACGAGCGCGACCTTGACCTCGTGGTCGGGGTTGTGGACGCGGTCCAGCAGGTCCTCCCAGACCGTCCAGTCCACGTCGCGGAAGGGCAGGTCGAGCTTGCGCACGACGTAGGCGTCCAGGCCCTCGGTGTGCAGCACCTTCGGGATGTCGTAGATCGACTTGGCGTCGATGGCGGCGACCACCGCGGCCTCGTCGACGTCGCACATCAGCGAGATCTTGCGCTTGATGGACGTCGGGACGTCACGGTCGGCGCGCAGCACGATCGCGTCGGGCTGGATGCCGATGTTGCGCAGGGCCGCGACCGAGTGCTGGGTCGGCTTGGTCTTCAGCTCGCCGGACGGGCCGATGTAGGGCAGCAGCGAGATGTGCACGACGAAGACGTTGTCGCGGCCGACCTCGTGGCGGACCTGGCGGACGGTCTCCAGGAACGGCAGCGACTCGATGTCGCCGACCGTGCCGCCGACCTCGGTGATGACGACGTCGACGTCATCGGTCGCCATGCGGCGGATGCGGTGCTTGATCTCGTTGGTGATGTGCGGGATGACCTGCACGGTGTCACCGAGGTACTCGCCGCGCCGCTCCTTGGCGATGACCTGCGAGTAGACCTGGCCGGTGGTGACGTTGGCCGAGCCGTCGAGGTCCACGTCGAGGAAACGCTCGTAGTGGCCGATGTCCAGGTCGGTCTCGGCGCCGTCGTTGGTGACGAACACCTCGCCGTGCTGGAACGGGTTCATCGTGCCCGGGTCGACGTTGAGGTACGGGTCGAGCTTCTGCATGGTGACCCGCAGGCCGCGCGCCTTCAGCAGCGCACCCAGGCTGGAGGCCGTCAGGCCCTTGCCGAGGGACGAAGCGACACCCCCGGTGACGAAGATGTGCTTGGTCGTCATGGATTTGGGCGGCATCGCCAAGAGGGGGCTCCCGTGGTCGCGAGGTGAGGTGCGTCCGGCGCCGGCCACCGTCGATCCGGAAGGGTCTCAGGGGGCGCCGAAGCTGCGGTTTCGGGGCTCCTGATTTGCACAGGCAGACCACCGGTCCACGGGGTACCAGCCTATCAGCGCCCGGGCCCGTCTGCCTCCGGCCACGCGGAGCGGGGGTCCGGTGCCGGGGCCCGGAGGGGTGGCGCAGCGGCGTACCGGCAGGTCACCCGTTTGGCCCAGTCGCATTCTTCCGCGGCTTAAGGAGATCACTAGGGTGCCGTCATATCCTGCTCGGATACCGCACACATCACCGCCGAGCAGTCCGTCGCACGGCACCACCGAGCCGATATACGGAATCATGGGCTCAACGCGGAGATCCCCACCCACAGGAGACCGCGCAAACTGCGCAATGCAAGCGCCCTTCGGGGCGGACGTGGCCGTTCGACTGGAGATGCAACGTGTCCGGGCGCATCGAGGATTACGCACTGATCGGGGACATGCAGACCGCCGCGTTGGTCTGCCGGGACGGGGCAGTGGACTGGTTGTGTCTGCCCCGTTTCGACTCCCATGCCGTGTTCGCGAGCATTCTCGGCACCGAGGATCACGGGTTCTGGCGGATCGGCCCCGCCTTCCCGCCCGGCACTGAGCCGCCGCGGGCCACCAGCCGCCGCTACCGCGGCGACTCGCTGGTGCTGGAGTCGGAATGGGACACCCCGCGCGGCACCGTCCGCGTGATCGACTTCATGCCGCCACGCGAGGGGCACGCGCCCCAGCTGATCCGGATCGTCGAGGGGGTCAGCGGGCGCGTCAAGATGCGCTCCGCGCTGCGCATGCGCTTCAGCTACGGGCGGGTCGTGCCCTGGGTGCACAAGGTCGACGGGCGCACGGTCGCCGTCGCCGGCCCCGACTCCGTGTGGCTGGACACCGATGCGCAAACGTACGGCAAGGACCTGACCACCTACTCCGACTTCACCGTCGGACCGGGTGACCGGATGGCCTTCAGCATCAGCTGGCAGCCCTCGCACCGCGGCGCGCCGGAGGCCCCCGACGCCGAGGCGGCCCTCGACTCCACCACCGAGTTCTGGCGCGAGTGGGTCGAGCAGTGCACGTACCACGGGCCCTACCGGGAGGCGGTGGTCCGCTCCCTGATCACCCTCAAGGGCCTCACCTACGGCCCCACCGGCGGGATCGTCGCCGCGCCGACCACCTCCCTGCCGGAGGAGATCGGCGGGGTCCGCAACTGGGACTACCGCTACACCTGGCTGCGCGACGCCGCCATCACCCTGTCCTCGCTGCTGCGCACCGGCTACCGCGAGGAGGCCCGCGCCTGGCGCGAGTGGCTGCTGCGCGCCGTGGCCGGCGACCCGGAGAACCTCCAGATCATGTACGGGATCGCGGGCGAGCGGGAGCTCGGCGAGACCGAGCTGGACTGGCTGCCCGGCTACGAGAACTCCCGCCCGGTCCGCGTCGGCAACGGCGCCGCCGGGCAGCTCCAGCTCGACGTCTACGGCGAGGTCACCGAGGCCCTGCACCTGGGCCACATGACGGGCCTGGCCCGCAGCGACTACGCCTCGCTGCTCCAGCTCAAGCTGATCCGCTACCTGGAGACCCACTGGGACCAGCCCGACGAGGGCATCTGGGAGGTGCGCGGCCCGCGCCGCCACTTCGTGCACTCGAAGGTGATGGCCTGGGTGGCCGTGGACCGCACGATCAAGCTGATCGAGAGCGGGGACGCGGACGGGCCGCTGGAGCGCTGGCGGGAGCTGCGCGACGAGATCCACCAGGACGTGTGCGAGAAGGGCTACGACAAGGAGCGCAACACCTTCACCCAGTCGTACGGGTCGAAGGAGCTGGACGCCTCCCTGCTGCTGATCCCGCAGATGGGCTTCCTGCCGCCGGACGACAAGCGGGTCATCGGCACCATCGAGGCGATCCAGCGCGAGCTGTCCACGCCCGACGGTTTCATCCTGCGCTACCCCACGGCGGGCGAGGAGGCCGGTGTGGACGGCCTGGAGGGCGACGAGGGGGCCTTCCTCGCGTGCTCGTTCTGGATGGCCGACGACCTGGCGATGATCGGGCGGGTGGACGAGGCACGCCGGCTGTTCGAAAGGCTGCTGTCGCTGCGCAACGACCTCGGGCTGCTGGCGGAGGAGTGGGACCCGCGCCTCCAGCGGCAGGTCGGGAACTTCCCGCAGGCCTTCAGCCACGTTCCGCTCATCGACACGGCGCTGCGGCTGACCGCGAGCGGGGCGTACGGGGGGTAGCGCCGAGGGGCGCGGGTCTTCCGCCGCGCCCCGGTGATCGCCTCCGCCTACTCTGGAAGGGTCCTATGCCCTTCTCGGAAAGGGGAGGCCATGGCGCCCCTGTCGAAAGCGGGCACGGCGCTCGCCGCGCTCCGCGAGGACCTGGCCGGTGATGTCTTCGCCCCGGACGATCCGGGCTACGACGAGGCCCGGACGGTCTTCAACGCGATGATCGACCGCAGGCCCGCCGTCATCGCCCAGTGCGCGAGCCCGGCCGACGTGGTGACCGCCGTACGGTTCGCCCGGGACCTGGACCTGAAGATCGCGGTGCGCGGCGGCGGGCACAGCGTGTCCGGCTCCGCCCTCGGCGACGGCGCCCTGGTGGTGGACCTGCGGCGGATGCACGAGGTCACCGTCCACCCGGCGGCCCGCGCGGTGCGGGTCGAGGGCGGGGCGACCATGAGCCACCTGGACCGCGCCTGCGCCCCGTACGGACTGGCCACCACCGGCGGCCGGGCCTCCACCACGGGCGTGGGCGGCTTCGTCCTCGGCGGCGGCAGCGGCTGGCTGGACCGCAAGTGCGGGCTGGCCGTGGACAACCTGCTGGGCGTGGAACTGGTGACGGCCGACGGCACGGTCGTGGAGGCCACGTCCGAGGAGCACCCGGAGCTGTTCTGGGCCCTGCACGGCGGCGGCGGGAACTTCGGCGTGGCCACCGCGCTCACCCTGCGGCTGCACGAACTGCCCGCCATGTCGATCGCGTTCCTGCTGTACCTGCCGGAGTACGGACCCGAGGTGGTGCGGACCTACCGGGACGTCATCGAGGGCGGCCCGGTGGAGGCGAGCGGGGGCGTGATCTACCTGACCGGCCCGCCCGACGACGAGTTCGTTCCGCCCCATCTGGCCGGGAGGCTGATCTGCGCGGCACTGGTCACCTACGCGGGCCCCGAGGACCGCTTGCGCCGGCTCGCCGAGCCGCTGATGGCGCTGCCGCACGAGGCGGCGATGGTCACCGCGATCCCCTACGCCGATCTGCAGTGCATGATCGACGACCCGCCGGGGCTGCGGAACTACTGGTCGGCGGAGTACCTGACCGGTGCACCGGACGCGTTCGTCGACGTGTTCTGCTCGCGGGCCGCCTCGATGCCGGTGCCCACCGGGACGCAGCACATCCTGTTCCCGCAGGGCGGCGCCATCGCCTCGGGGCCGGCCGAGTACCCGGTGCCGTACCGGGACTCGTCCTGGGCGGTGCACCCGTTCGGGATCTGGGAGGACACGGCCGACGACGAGCGGTGCCGCCAGTGGGTGAAGGACGTCCGCGCCGACGTCCAGCCGTGGAGCACCGGTGCGGTCTACCTGAACTTCACCGGGGACGAGGGCTCGGACCGGGTGGTCTCGGGTCTCGGCGAGGACAACATGCGGCGGCTGGGGCGGGTGAAGCGGGAGTACGACCCGGACAACGTCTTCCGCTTCAACCACAACATCCGGCCGCTCTGAGCCTCAGGTGAGGGCGGCGATCACCTCGCGCGCCGCGCGCTCGCCCTCGGTGGCGCCGCCCTCCATGAAGCCCTGGAAGTCGTAGCTGCAGTGCTCGCCGCCGAGGTGGATGTTGCCCTGGGCGGTGCCCTCGTACTGGGCGTAGCGGTGCAGGTAGCCGGTGGGCCAGTACGAGTAGGCCCCCAGGGCGTAGGGGTTGCGGTGCCAGGCGGAGAGCTGGGCCCGCCCGTTCCAGACCGCCTTGGTGCCCGGGAAGAAGGAGTCGACGCCGCTCAGCACGCGGCCGGCGAGGCCGCGTACGTACGGGTCGGCCTCGGTGGCGAAGGGGGTCGCGGGGGCGAGCGCCCCGGCGAGGGTGCCGCCGCCGTACTGGAGCAGGATCCCGCCGGTGCCGGGCTGCAGCTTGGTGGTGTCCCAGGTCTGCTGGACGTCCAGGTCCGTGAAGCAGTCTCCCGCCGAGACGCCCGGCCAGGGTCCCGTCCCGCGCCAGGGGCGGGCGGTGAACTGCATGTTGAGTTTGGTGCAGTAGCCCATCCTGGCGTCCCGCAGCAGGTTGCGCATGAGCGGGTCGAAGCCGGCCTGCGAGGTGTCGATGCGCTGGAGGATGGGCAGCGGCAGGCACAGGACGGTGTGGTCGGCGACGACGGTCCGGGTGGCGCCCGAGTCGTTGAAGGTCAGGGTCTGGGTGCCGTCGGCGTTGGCCCGTACGGCGACCAGCTCGCGGCCCCTCGCGATCGAACCGGCGGGCAGGGCGGCGGCGATGGCGTTCGGCAGCCGGTCGTTGCCTCCGGTGATGTGGTAGCGCTCGTTGGACAGGCCCCAGACGTTGAAGTTGCCGGGGTTGGGCTGGTAGCCCATCAGCAGGACCAGGGCGAGGGCCGACTGCTGTTGGGTGTCGGCGCCGTACTCGACGTTGTACGCCACGTCGATGAAGCGGCCGAGCTGGGAGCCGTGGCCGCCGGGGATCCGGGTCTCGATCCACTCGTACAGGGTCATGTTGTCGAGGGCCGTGCCGGCGGGGGTGGAGGAGTTCCAGGAGACCTCTCCGGCCTCCTGGAGGTCGCGGCGCAGCGCCTGGTAGACGGCCTTGAAGTCCTCGTCGGCCTGGGTGCGGGAGTAGTACTCGCCGTTGAACCAGAGGACTTCCTCGGCTCCGTTGGGCCCGCCGCCGAGGAAGTCCTCGACGGGCAGGTCGAAGCGGCGGCAGAGTTCCAGGATCTTCTTGTGGCTGGTGTCGATCAGCTCGCCGCCGATCTCGGAGGTCTGGCCGTAGGCCCAGTGGCTGCGCTGGGTCCACATCCGGCCGCCGACGCGGCTGGGGTTGGCCTCGTAGAGGGTGCAGCTGACGCCCGCGTCCTTGAGGGTGAGGGCGGCGGTCAGACCGGAGATGCCCGCGCCGACCACGGCGACGCGGGCGGGGCCGACGGGCTTCTTGTCGGGGGCGGCGGGGGCGGCTTCGGCGGCGTGGGCGGCCCCGGACGCGGCGAGGGCGGTACCGAGGCCGAGGGCGGCGGCCCGGCCGAGGAGTTCGCGACGGGTGGAGCCGCGGACCTCGGCGGCGGGCAGGTCGAGGCGGCGGGCGGCGGCGTGCTCGGCGGCGAGCCGGCGCAGGGCGTGCATCAGGGGCGTACGGGCCATGGCGGCGCTCCTCAGACGTTCGCGGCGGCGGTGGACGGGGACGGGGCGTCGGGGCGCTCGGCGGCGTCCTCCAGGACGATCCGGCCGATGATCTCGTAGCGCTCGGGAGCCTTCGCCTTGAGCCAGAAGCCGAGGCCGAGACCGCCGAGGAAGACTCCGCCGACGATCCACGGGATCAAGGTGAAGAAGAGGGACCCGGCCGCGGTCCCCGCCGCGGTCTCCATGTTGAGGACCAGCAGGACGACGACGGCGGTCATGCCGATCCCGCCGAGCAGCGGGGCGGTCAGGGTCTTGAACCAGTGCCGGTCCTCGGGGTGGTTCTTGCGGAAGTACCCGATGACGGCGAAGGAGCAGAGCGTCTGGACGATCAGGATCGCCATGGTGCCGAGGATCGCGAGCAGTGTGTACAGGTGCAGGTAGGGGTCCTGCCCGGTGAGCCAGAACCCGGCGACGAGTGCGGTGGCGATGGCGGTCTGCACCACGGAGGCCACGTACGGGGAGCCGTGCTTGACGTGGGTGCGGCCGAGCTTCGGGGAGAGGAAGCCCTCGCGGCCGATGGCGTACAGGTAGCGGGCGGCGCACTGGTGGAAGGCCATGCCGCAGGCGAAGGAGCCGGTGAGCAGCAGCCACTGGAAGGCGTCGACGGCCCAGGCTCCGATGAAGTTCTGGGTGGGGGCGAAGAACAGGTCGAGGGGGCTGGCGGAGGAGGACAGTTCGACGGACTTGGCCAGGCCGTTGCCCGCGAGGGTCATCCAGGAGACGTAGATGTAGAAGAGGCCGACGCCGACGACGGAGATGAGGGTGGCCCTGGGGATGACCCGCTTGGGGTCGCGGGATTCCTCGCCGTACATGGCGGTGGACTCGAAGCCGACCCAGGACCAGAAGGCGAAGAACAACCCGAGTCCGGCGGAGGTGCCGGTGAAGGCGTTCTTCGGGTTGACGGGCTCCAGCGGGATCCCCTCCGGTCCGCCCCCGGCGATCAGGACGGCGGTGGCGACGGCGAACAGCACGGCGATCTCGCCGATCAGCATCACGCCGAGGGCCTTGGCGGTGAGGTTGATGTCGAAGTGGGCGAGGGCGGCCGTGACGGCGAGCATGGCGGCCGCGTACAGCACCCACGGCAGGTCGACGCCGAGCTGATCGTGGACGGTGGTCTTCGCGAAGTAGGAGAACACCCCGACGATCGAGGCCTCGAAGACGATGTAGGCGAGGACGGCGAGCATCCCGGAAGCCATGCCGGCGATGCGGCCGAGGCCGTGCGAGATGTATCCGTAGAAGGCGCCCGCGGCGGTGATCCGCTTGGCCATGGCCACGTAGCCGACGGCGAAGACCGTGAGCACGAGCGTCGCGAAGAGATATCCGGCGGGGGCCCCGACGCCGTTGCCGAAGCCGACCGCGATGGGCAGGTTGCCGGTCATGGCGGTGATCGGCGCGGCGGTGGCCACCGCCATGAACACCACGCCGACGAGCCCGACCGAATTGGCTTTCAGCCGCTGGACCTGCGGGGTCGCGCGGGTCTGCGGGGACCCGCCCGTGACGTCTCTGCTCATGTGCGTCCTCTTCCGTGTGGAGGGCGCCCACTCTCTCCCCGGGTGACGCACACCACAATCGGCACATGGTCCGATAATCTCCTTGCGCAGGCGACGAGTTGTCGGGCCGGACGGGCGGTGGCGCGCCAGTTGCAACCGGTGGGTGATGTGATCGGAACAGCACGGCCGGTACCGTCCCGCGATATGGACGATCAGGGCGGAATCACGGTTCAGCGGGCACTGGAACTGCCGGGCCTGCGCAGCGGGCTGCCGGAGGTGCTGGCCTGCGCCGACCGGCTGGGCCGGACCGTCCGCTGGGTGCACGCGGGCGAGGTCCCGAACATCGCCTCGCTGCTCAAGGGCGGCGAACTGCTGCTGACCACGGGTCTGGGCCTCGGCACCCGGCCGGCCGAGCAGCGTGCCTTCGTACGCCGCCTCGCGGACCGGGGGATCGCCGCGCTGGTGGTCGAGCTGGGCCCGCGGTTCACCCGGCTTCCGGCGACGCTCGTGGAGACCGCCCGCGCGGCGGGCCTCCCCCTCGTCCAGCTCCACCGGGAGGTCCCCTTCGTCACCGTCACGGAAGAGGTCCACACCGAGATCGTCAACCACCACTACGCGCTGCTCCAGCGGGCCGAGGAGGTCCACCGGCGGTGTACGGAGGCCCTGCTGGGCGGCGGTGGCATCCCGCAGGTACTGCGGATCGTGGCCGACTTCACGGGCAACCCGGTCTTCCTGGAGACCCCCGACGGACAGCTGCTGTACGCGGCCGGCAGCTCGGGCGCGGACGCCGGCGCCGACCCGCTCCAGGTCTGGGAGGGCCTGCGCGGCCAGCGCGAGGCCGAGCCGTCGGCGAACACGGTGGTGATCGACGTACCCGGCGGGGGCCACGGCACGGGCTCGGTCCGGGCCCGGGTGGTGCTGGTCGGGGTCTCGGCCCCGCTGCTGCCGGTGCACCGGATGGCGGCGGAGCGTACGGCGGGAGTCCTGGCCGTCGTCCTCATGCAGGCACGGCAGGAGGACGAACTGGCGGCGCGCGGCCGCGGCGACTTCCTGACGGACCTCGCCGAGGGCCGCATCTCGGCCGAGGACGCTCCCGCGCAGGCCCGCGTCCTGGGCTTCAAGCCGGGCGCGGGGCCGCTGCTGCCGATCGTGATGCGCCTGTCGACGGACCTGGGGCCGTCCGGCAACTGGGCCGTCCTGGCCCGCGCGGTCCTGGAGGAGCTGTCGTCGGTCGGGGTCCCGGTGCTGCTGGGGGTGCGCCCGGTGGAGGGCCGGGTGCCCCTGCTGGTCTCCCTGCGCGCGGAGTCGGAGCGTACGGCGGTGGCCGACCGGGTGGCGGCGGCGCTGCGGGCGGGCGTGGAACGCGCGGGCCTGGACCGGGCCTCGGCCCCGCCGGCCGTGGTCGTCGGGGTCGCGGGCGGCTGGGCGGCGGCCTCGGCGGCCCTGCGGCACGCGGCGGAGACCGCGACGGCGGCGCACGGCCTGCCGGCCCGTCCCTGGTACGACGCCCGGCGCCTGGACATCGACCTGCTGCTGTGGCGGCTGCGGGAGCATCCCGACCTGGCGGCGTTCGTGGACCGTGCGATCGGCCCGCTGCGCACCCACGACACGACCTCGCGCCCGCCGCTGCTGCCCACCCTGGAGACGTACCTGGCCCACGCGGGCCGCAAGGCGGAAACGGCCCGGGAGCTCCACCTGAACCGCCAGACCCTGTACAACCGCCTGGCCCGCATCTCGGAACTCCTGGGCACGGACCTGGACGACCCCGAAACGGTCCTCTCCCTCAGCCTGGCCCTGCGCGCCCGCCGCCACGTTCCTTCTTGACGCGCCGCCCGCTCCCCTCGGCTCCGTCGGGCCTCCGGGGCTTCTCGCCGCCGCGCCGGACTCCGTCCCGCCGGCCCCTGGGCGGGATGCCGCTACCGCCGGCGGCCGGGCGCGGGGAGGTGGCTCTGCGGGGCTGGTCCCCTACCCGACCTTCCACCGTTCCCAGGGGCTCCGCCCCAGACCCCCTACGGCGCTGCGCGCCCGCGCCTCAAACGCCGGCGGGGCTGGGTTGCCTGCGTTTGAGGCGCGGGGGTCCAGGGGTCCGGGGGCTGGCCCCCGGCAGCGGACCTGCACCCGGCGGACGGGCTACCGCCGCCCACGCTCCATCAGCTCGTCGTAGACGGACAGGACCTGCGCGACCGTGTCGTCCTCGGACGGCCACGTCGCCGCCTGCGCCCGCCCTGCGGCGACCAGCTCGGCCCGACGCCCCGCATCCGCCAGCAGGCCGGTCACGGCCGAGGCGAAGGCCTCCGCATCCCCCGGCGGGACCAGCACCGCCGCCGACCCCACCAGCTCCGGCACGCCCCCCGCGGCCATGGCCACCAGCGGCACCCCCACCCGCAGCGCCTCCTGCGCCAGCAGGGCCCGTTCCTCCCAGCGGCTCGGGAGCACCACCAAATCCGCCGCCGCGAGCAGCTGCGCCGCGTCCCGGCGCCGCCCCAGCAGCCGTACCGGAAGTCCCTCCTCCACGATCCGCCGGGACAGTTCGGCCCGCAGCGGCCCCTCCCCCGCGATCACCAGCAGCGGCAGGGGTTCCAGCGTCCGCCACTCCCGTGCCGCGTCGAGCAGGACGGAGTACCCGCGGTGCGCCACCAGGCTCCCGACCGCGATCAGCAGCGGCCGTTCCACCGCCCCCAGTTCCGCCCGCACCTTCCCGGGATCGGCCCCCGGCACGGCCGTCGGCACGGCCACCGGGGCGAGCCGCGCGTCCCGCGCACCCCGCAGCCGGGCCCGGTCCACCAGGTCCGAGGAGGCGCCGAGCACCACCGCCGCGGCCCGCGCCACGTGCCGTTCCAGAAGTCGGCTCAGCCGCCCGAGCGCGGCGCCGGCCGCACCGGCGGCGGCCGGGCCGTCTCCGTGCCAGCTCACGACCAGCGGTACCCGCCGCCCCCGCAGGGCCAGCGCGGCCCGCATCCCGGCCCGCACCCCGTGCGCGTGCACGACGTCGGCCCCGGCGCAGGCGGCTCGCAGCGCGTTCACCGCGTCGGGCGCGAACTGCGCCCCGGCGCCGGTGAAGTCGTACTCGCCCTCCGCCTCGACGGGCGCGCACACCGTGACCCGTACGCCGCGCGCGGCAAGCCCGGTCGTGAGCGACCGTACGTGCGCGCTGCTGCCCGCGCCCGCACCGCCGCCGAGCACTTGGACGGTACGCAGCGGCGGCCGCCCGTAGGGCTGGGCCGGGACGGACGGGGAGACCGGGGAGCTGCTCACGGGCCGAAGCTCCAGGGTGAGGGAGTCAGAGACGTCGCCCAGGATGCCAGTCCGCACGCGCGTTCCGGGACCATACGGGTGCGGATCCCGTGAGAGATACCGCAGGACACCCCCGAGCCTCACCCACACGGGTTAGCGGGGCGTCAACCACGGCCGCCGTCCGCGCGCGCCGCCGCGAGGAGTTCCTCGGCGTGTGCCCGCGCCGAAACGGAGTCCTCGTGGCCCGCCAGCATGCGCGACAGCTCGCGGACCCGGTCCTCGCCCTCCAGGACGGTGACACCGCTCCTCGTGACCGATCCGTCGTTGGTCTTCTCGACGAGCAGCTGCCGGTCCGCGAACGCCGCCACCTGCGGCAGGTGCGTGACGACGACCACCTGAGCCGACTTGGCGAGCTTCGCCAGCCGTCGGCCCACTTCGACGGCGGCCTTGCCGCCGACGCCCGCGTCGACCTCGTCGAAGAGGTACGTGGGCACCGGGTCGGAGCCCGCGAAGACGACCTCCACGGCCAGCATCACCCGGGAGAGCTCACCTCCTGAGGCGCCCTTGGCGATCGGCCGCGGCTGGGCCCCGGGGTGCGGGGCCAGCAGCAGTTCCACCTCGTCCGCGCCCGAGGGTCCGTAGGCGACCGGGCGGCCGTCCACGTCCACCCCTTCGGGGTCCTCGGTCTGCCGGACGTCGATGGTCACCCGGGCGTGCGGCATCGCCAGCGAGGCCAGCTCCTGCGTCACGGCCGAGGCGAACCGGGTCGCCGCCTCCACGCGCGCGTCGGTCAGCGCCTGGGCCAGTGACGACAGTTCGGACCGCAGCCCGTCCCGCTCGGCGGTCAGCTCGGTGATCCGCTCGTCGTCGCCGTCCAGCTCCAGCAGCCGCGCGGCGCCCCGCTCCGCCCATTCCAGCACCGCGTCCACGGTGCCTTCGGAGCCGTACTTGCGGGTCA
Organism: Streptomyces sp. cmx-11-4; assembly: GCA_049998195.1. Taxonomy (GTDB): domain Bacteria; phylum Actinomycetota; class Actinomycetes; order Streptomycetales; family Streptomycetaceae; genus Streptomyces. The sequence goes on along the minus strand of JAEBET010000018.1, from coordinate 12,046 downwards.
GCTGGGTCAGGGCAGCCCGCCGCTCCTCCACGGCGGCCAGCCGCAGCGGATCGGCGTCCAGGTCGTCGGCGTAGCCCGCCAGCTCCCCGGCCACGTCGGCGAGCAGGATGCCGAGTTCACCGATCCGCTCGGCGAGGGCGCCGAGCGCCGGGTCGTGCGACCGTACGGACTCCAGGGCCCGGTGGGCGCCCGCGACGAGGGTGTTGGCGTCGATGCCCTCCGGGTCCTCCGGATTGCCGGCCAGCGCGGCGTGCGCCAGCTGGGCGGCCGAGGACAGCGATTCGGCGTGCCCGAGCCGCTCGGCTTCCGCCGACAGTTCGGTGTCCTCGCCCGCGACGGGTTCCACGGCGGCGATCTCGTCCAGCCCGAACCGCAGCAGATCGGCCTCCTGGGCGCGTTCCCGGGCCCGGGTGGTGATCTCCTCGAGCTCGACGGCGACCGCGCGCAGCCGCCGGTAGGCCGAGCCGTACTTCTCCAGCGGGACGGCGACGGCGTCCCCGGCGTACCGGTCGAGCGCCTGGCGCTGCCGGGCGGGCCGCAGCAGGCCCTGCTGGTCCGTCTGCCCGTGTACGGCGACCAGGTCGTCGGCGAGCTCGCCGAGCAGGCCGACGGGCACGGAGCGGCCGCCGACGTGGGCGCGCGAGCGCCCCTCGGCGGACACGGTCCGGCTGATCAGCAGGGCGCCGTCGTCGAGCTCGGCTCCCGCTTCCTCGGCGCGTACGGCGGCGGGCGCGTCCGGGCGCAGGACGATGCGGCCCTCGACGACCGCGGCCTTGGCCCCGATCCGTACCAGGGCCGGGTCGGCGCGACCGCCGAGCAGCAGCCCGAGGCTGGTGACGACCATCGTCTTGCCCGCGCCGGTCTCGCCGGTCACCGCGGTGAAACCGGGCGACAGCTCGACCACCGCGTCGTCGATGACCCCGAGCGACCGTATCCGCATCTCCTCAAGCACGGGACGACGATACCGAGGTTTCACTGGTGCCATGTGACCTCACCCGCCCGAAGTTCTCCGAACGGACGTGCTATTTAGAGGGGCGGCGGGCTGGGACCGGGCTCAGTGGGGCGCCCCGCGCCACCCCGAGACCGGCAGCGCGAACTTCGCGACGAGCCGGTCCGTGAAGGAAGCGTGGTGCAGCCGGGCGAGCCGCACCGGCACCGCACCCCGCCGGACCTCCACCCGGGCCCCGGACGGCAGCTCCAGCATCCGCCGCCCGTCACACCACAGCACCCCGTGCGGGGTACCGCTCTGCACCTCGACCGCCAGCACCGACTCCGGCGAGGTCACCAGCGGCTTCGCGAACAGCGCGTGCGCGCTGATCGGCACCATCAGCAGCGCCTCCACCTCCGGCCAGACCACCGGCCCGCCCGCGGAGAAGGCGTACGCCGTCGAACCGGTCGGGGTCGCGCAGACGATCCCGTCACAGCCGAAACCGGTCACCGGACGCCCGTCGATCTCCAGCACCACCTCGAGCATCCGCTCCGGCGAGACCTTCTGGACCGCGGCCTCGTTCAGCGCCCAGTCCTGGTGGACCACGTCGCCGTTCGTGCGCACCGTCACATCGAGGGTCATCCGCTCCTCGACCTCGTACTCGCGCGTCACCACCCGGTCGACGACCTTGTCCAGGTCGTCGCGCTCCGCCTCGGCGAGGAACCCCACCCGCCCCAGATTGACGCCCAGCATCGGCACCCCCGAGGCACGCGCGAACTCCGCGCCCCGCAGCAGGGTCCCGTCACCGCCCAGCACGATCAGCAACTCACAGCCGTCGAGCACCCCCGGCGTGGACTCGGTGACCAGCTCCACCTCGGGCGGCAGCGGCAGGTCGGCCGCCTCGTGTGCGAAGACCCGCACGCCCAGCCCGCAGCGCAGCAGCCCCTTCACGACCAGCTCGGCGCTGCGGATGGCCGCCGGCCGTCCGGTGTGCGCGAGCAGGAAGACGGTCCGCCCCGTCGCCGAACCCGACCCTGAACCAGAACCCGCTGAATCTGTCACTGCGGCCCCTCCGCCACTGCACGGTCAACATCCGCCGGGTCGAGTGCCGGTGCTCCCGCCCGCAGCCACAGAAAGTACTCGACGTTCCCCGACGGCCCCGGCAGCGGACTCGCGGTCACCCCGACCACGCCCAGCCCCAGCTTCGCCGCCTGCGCCGCGACCTCGCGCACCGCCTCCGCCCGCAGCTCGGGGCTGCGCACCACGCCGCCGCTCCCCAGCCGGTCCTTGCCCACCTCGAACTGCGGCTTGACCATCAGCACCAGGTCCGCGTCCGGCGCGCAGCACCGTACGAGCGCGGGCAGCACCAGCCCGATCGAGATGAAGGACAGGTCGCCGACGACCAGATCGGCCGGAATCCCGTCGATCAGCTCGACCGTCAGTTCCCTGACGTTCGTGCGGTCCTTGACCGTGACCCGGTCGTCGCTCTGCAGGGACCAGGCGAGCTGCCCGTAGCCGACGTCGACGGCCACCACGTGGGCGACGCCCGCGCGCAGCAGCACATCGGTGAACCCGCCCGTGGAGGCCCCGGCGTCCAGCGCCCGCCGGCCCTCGACCCGCAGCCCCTGCGGCTGGAAGGCCGCGAGCGCGCCCGCGAGTTTGTGGCCGCCCCGCGAGACGTAGTCCGGATCACTGTCGTCCTTGAGGACGACCAGCGCCGCGCTCGTCTCGACCTGGGTGGCGGCCTTGGTCGCGGTGGTGCCCCCCACGGTCACCCGGCCCGCGGCGATCAGCTGCGCGGCGTGCTCGCGGGAGCGGGCCATGCTGCGGCGTACCAGTTCGGCGTCCAGGCGGCGGCGTGCCACTCCTGCCACGTTCGGTTCAGCTCCTGTTTTCGTACGGTCCAGGGACGGGCGGTGCGTCCAGCGCGGTCAGCGCCTCGCGCAGTCCCCGGTGGACATCCTCGTACACCGCGAGGTGTCCGTCCGCCGCGAGGTGGTCGGCGTCCGCCAGCCGCTCCAGGTGCGCGTCCACCGCGTCGTGCCCGGTGGGCGTGCGTACGATGCCCAGCGCCGCGGGCCCGGCGGCGGACTCGGCCGTGGGCTCGGCAGCTTCGTCGGTCATGCCCCGACGCTACCCCGAAGCGCCCCGCGACCACGCAACGGCTCTGCGGTACGGTCGTGATCACGATGGCTACGATTCAGGAGTGCCGAGACGCACTCGACCGACTCTCCGACAACCTCTCCGGGGCGGACGGCGGCGTGCGCGGCGCCGCGGCGCTCGACCGCTCGCTGAGCTGCCACATCACGGACCTCGACCAGACCTTCACCGGCCGCCTCGACGACGGCCGGATCCGGGTGGAGACGGTCACGCCGGGCCCGCCCGCGACGAAGGCCGAGATCAGGCTCGCGATGACCGGCGACGACCTGGTCGCACTGGTGGCGGGCCACCTGAAATTCGCGAAGGCCTGGGCCTCGGGCCGAGTCCGCCTGGAAGCGGGCCTCCGCGACCTACTCCGCCTGAAAACCCTGCTCTAGCCAACCCCACCGGCCCGCAGCCCCGCCGGCGTTTGAGGCGCGGGGCCCGGGGCGGAGCCCCGGCAGCGGCGCCGCCGCACACCGACGCGGCGCGAGCCCCGCGGCCCGCACCCGCTACACCGCGTGAGCATCCGCACGGGCCCGCCGAGCCGCCGGAATCACCAGCGGCGTCCCCGTCTCCGGGTCGGCGATGACCTGACACTTCAGGCCGAACACCTTCTCCACCAGTTCCGCGGTGACGACCTCCCCCGGCGCCCCCTCAGCCACGACCTCCCCGCCCCGCATCGCGATCAGATGCGTCGCGTACCGGGCCGCGTGGTTCAGATCGTGCAGCACCGCCACCAGCGTCCGCCCCTGCGTCTCGTGCAGCTCCGCACACAGGTCGAGCACGTCGATCTGGTGCTGGATGTCCAGGTACGTCGTCGGCTCGTCGAGCAGCAGCAGCGGGGTCTGCTGCGCCAGCGCCATCGCGATCCACACCCGCTGCCGCTGACCGCCCGACAGCTCGTCCACGGCCCGGTCGGCGAGCTCGGCGACCCCGGTCGAGGCCATCGACTCCGTGACGATCCGCTCGTCCTCCGCGGACCACTGGCGCAGCAGCCCCTGGTGCGGGTACCGCCCGCGCGAGACCAGGTCGGCCACCGTGATGCCGTCCGGCGCGATGGAGGACTGCGGGAGCAGGCCGAGGGTCTTGGCGACCTTCTTCGCCGGCATCGACCCGATGGCCTGCCCGTCCAGCAGCACCCGCCCGGCGGACGGCTTCAGCATCCGCGACAGGGCCCGCAACAGCGTGGACTTGCCGCAGGCGTTGGGGCCGACGATCACCGTGAAGGAGTGGTCGGGGATCTCCACCGACAGGTTCTCGGCGATGACCCGCTGGTCGTAGCCGAGGGTCACGTTCTCCGCGGTCAGCCGCTGCACTTGGGTACTCCTCGGGTTCCGGAACATCGCAGTCGTGGTGGAGGCGGTCATATGCGTCCCGCCTTGCGCTCGGTGACGAGCAGCCACAGCAGGTAGACGCCGCCGACGAGCCCGGTCACCACACCCACCGGCAGCTGGTCGGAGCCGAAGGCCCGCTGCGAGGCCCAGTCGGACACCAGCAGCAGTACCGAGCCCATCAGCGCGGCGGTCAGCAGGTTCCCGCCCGGCGAGCGGGTCAGCCGCCGGGCCAGCTGCGGCGCGGCCAGCGCGACGAAAGAGATCGGCCCGGCCGCGGCACTCGCCGCGGTGGTGAGCAGGATCGCCGCGAGCATCAGCAGCAGCCGGGTGCGTTCCACCCGTACACCGAGGGCGTACGCGGCGTCGTCGCCCATCTCCATCATCCGCAGCGCCCGGCCCTGGCCGAGCACCAGCGGGAAGAGCACCGCGCACACCGCGAGCAGCGGCCACACCTGCGCCCAGTCCCGGCCCGCCAGCGAACCGGTCAGCCAGACCATCGCCCGGGTGGCCTCGACCATCTGGGCCTTCGTGATCAAGTACTGGATCAGGGCGATCAAAATGGCGGAGGCACCGATGCCCACCAGCACCAGCCGGTACCCCTGGATCCCCTGCTTGTAGGCCAGCAGGTACACGGCCAGGCCGGCCAGCAGGCCGCCGAACAGCGCGCCGACGGCCACCTCGGTGGCGCTGCCCTTGAACAGGATGATCACGACGAGCGCGCCCACCGCCGAGCCGTACCCGAAGCCGAGCAGGTCGGGCGAGCCGAGCGGGTTGCGGGAGACCGACTGGAAGACGGCCCCGGCCATCCCGAGGGCCGCGCCGACCAGCAGGGCGACCAGGACCCGCGGCAGCCGCAGGTCGTTGACGATGAAGTCGTTGGCGGGGGTGCCGTTGCCCAGCAGGGTCTGTACGACGTCCCACGGCACGATCTGGAAGTCGCCGGTGCCGATGAGCACGACGGCCAGCGCGAGCGCGGCGACGGCCAGCAGCGCCCCGGCGGCCAGGGCGCGCCGCTCGACCCGCAGCGAGATCCCGCCGGGGAGGTTCATCCGACGGGCTTTGGCGGTCGCGGTCACAGCTGGGCCATCCTCTTGCGCCGAACCAGGTAGATGAAGACGGGGCCGCCGATGAGGGCGGTGACGATGCCGACCTGGAGTTCGGCGGGCCGGGTCACGACCCGCCCGACCACGTCGGCGCCGAGCAGCAGCACGGGGGACAGTACGGCCGAGTACGCGAGCACCCAGCGCATGTCGGGCCCGGTGAACGCCCGCACCATGTGCGGGATCATCAGCCCGATGAAGACGATCGGCCCGCAGGCGGCGGTGGCCGCACCGCACAGCAGGGTGATGGCGAGCATCGCGCCGATCCGGGTCCGCGTCAGGTTCGCGCCGAGCGAGCGGGCGGTGTCGTCGCCCATGGCCATCGCGTTGAGCGGCCGGCCGAGCGACAGCGCGAGCACCGCGCCGACCAGCAGGAAGGGGGCGACCTGGCGGACCGTTTCCATGTTGGCGGAGGCCAGCGACCCCACCGTCCAAAAGCGCAGCTTGTCCAGCGCCTTGCTGTCCATCAGCTGCACGGCGTTGATGTAGCCGACCAGGGCCGCGCTGGCCGCCGTACCCGCCAGCGCGAGGCGCACCGGCGTGGCGCTGCGACTGCCGCCGAGTACGTAGACGACGACGGAGACGAGGGCAGCGCCGAGGAAGGCCCACCACACGAACTCGCTCAGGGAGCTCGCGCCCAGGAAGCTGATCGCCGAGACGACGGCGGCCGCGGCACCAGCGTTGACGCCGAGGATGCCGGGCTCCGCCAGCGGGTTGCGCGTCAGGGCCTGCATGACCGCACCGGACAGGCCGAGCCCGAGCCCCACCATCAGCCCGAGCAGGGTGCGCGGCACCCGCAGGTCCCGCACCACCACGTCGGATGGGGTCCCCGAGTAGTCGAACAGGCCGTGCCAGACCTCGTCGAGGGGCATCTGTTTCGCGCCGACGGCGACGCTCACCACCGCGATCAGCGCCAGCACCGCGAGGGCGCCCAGCAGACCTGCGGCACGCGCGCCGTGGCGTGAACGTGCGGCGGCGGCGACCGGCGCCGCGCTCTGTTCGGGGGGACTCTCGGGACTCTCGACCAACACGGAGGTTAGGCTAACCTACCCTGCGCGTTTTCCGATCACCCGAACGTCCTACAGCCCCAGCCGGACCAGGGCCTTCTCCGCGTCCAGCGCACAGACCCCGTCCCCCGCCACCGTCCAGGCCGCCGCGCACAGCGCCCGCAGCCCGTCGACCGGATCCCCGTCCTCGCCGCGCAGTTCCAGTACGTCGTCCAGCGCGACCGCGGCCCATCCCCCGCAGCGGAACCCCGCCCCGTCCGCCGCCACCTCGGGCTGCCCGGTCAACAACCCGCGCAGATCCCGGTCCACGTACGTCGGCCGGTGCCTGGGCTCGGCCCGCACCAGCTGCTTCGCGTCCGTCACCCCGGTCAGCACCAGCAGCGAGTCCACCCCGCCGTTGAAGGCGCCCTCGATGTCGGTGTCCAGCCGGTCCCCGACCACCAGCGGCCGCTTCGCCCCGGTCCGCAGCACCGTCTCCCGGTGCATCGGGGGCAGCGGCTTGCCCGCCACCTGCGGCTCGGCGCCCGTCGCGATCCGCACGACCTCGACCGCGGCCCCGTTGCCCGGCGCGATCCCCCGCGCCCCCGGAATCGTCAGGTCGGTGTTGGAGGCGTACCACGGCACCCCCCGGTTGATCGCGTACGAGGCCTCCGCGAACCGCCCCCACGCCAGGTCCGGTCCCCCGTACCCCTGAACGACCGCCGCGAGCCCCTCCTCCTCGGCCGACTCCACCGGCACCAGCCCGCGCTCGCGCAGCGCGACCCGCAGCCCCTCCCCGCCGATCACCAGCACCTTGGACCCCGCAGCCACCTGCTCCGCGATCAGCCGGGCCACCGCCTGCGCCGAGGTGATCACCTCGGCGGGCTCGGTCGGGATGCCCAGCTCGCCGAGGTGCCGTGCGACGGCGTCCGGAGTCCGCAGCGCGTTGTTCGTGACGTACGCGAGGTGCATCCCGTCGGCCCGGGCCGCGGCGAGGGACTCGACCGCGTACGCGATGGCCTTCCCGCCCGCGTAGACCACTCCGTCGAGGTCCAGCAGAGCCGTGTCGTAAGCCTGGTGGAGGCTCCGCTCGCTCGGCGCGGGGCTGGTCCTGCTCTGCCGGGTCATCTGTCCGCTCCTCATACGTTTCGCACGACCGATCTTGTCCGGATCCGAACTCCCCCGATCATCCCGCATCCCGAGACGGGTCTTACCATGCACCAATGACCACATCTGGTACCGCGGACCGAGGGCTGCGCCTGATCCCGTTCCACGGCCTGCGCTATGTCCCGGAGCGTGTCGGCAGCCTCGCCGCCGTCACGTCACCGCCGTACGACGTGGTCGTGCGCCCCGACGGAGTCGACCACCTCGAGTCCGCCGACCCGCACAACATCGTCCGGCTGATCCTTCCGCAGGCCGGCACCCCCGCCGCGCGCAACGAGCAGGCCGCACGCACCCTGCACGACTGGCTGGCCGAGGGCATCCTCAGCGCCGACCCCGAGCCCGCGCTCTACGTCTACGAACAACGCCGGGCCGGCCTGCTCCAGCGCGGCATCATCGGCGCCCTCGCCCTGTCCACCGCCGACGCCGGCATCGTCCTGCCCCACGAGGACGTCATGCCCGACGTGGTCACCGACCGGGCCGGTCTGATGCGGGCCACCTCGGCCAATCTCGAGCCGCTCCTGCTCACTTACCAGGGCGACGACCCGGGCGCGGGCGCGGCGACGGTCGTCGAGCGGACCGCGCGACGCGCGCCCCTGCTGTCGACGACCACCGAGGACGGCTTCCAGCACCGCCTTTGGGCCATAACGGACCCGGCCGAGCTGGCCACCGTCACCGTCGACCTCAGCCACCGCCAGGCCCTCATCGCCGACGGCCACCACCGCTGGGCGACGTACCTGCGCCTCCAGGAGGAACACGGGTCCCCGACCCCCTGGGACTTCGGCCTGGTCCTCCTCGTGGACACCGTCCGCTACCCGCTCCAGGTCCGCGCCATCCACCGGATGCTGCGCCGCCTCCCGGTCCGGGACGCCCTGGCCGCCCTGCACGGCCACTTCCAGGTCCGCCCGGTCGAGGGGCCGCTCCCGCTGGCCCTGGAGGCCCTCACGGACGCCGCGGAACGCGGCAACGCCTTCCTCCTCACCGGCGACGGCAGCTTCCACCTGGTCACCGACCCCGACCTGGCCCTCCTCGACCGCACGGTCCGCCGCGACCGCCCCGAGGCCTGGCGCCGACTGGACGCCACGGTCCTGCACGCGACCCTGCTCGACGTCCTGTGGGACATCCCGGACGCCCCCGACCAGATCACGTACATCCACGACGCGGCGGCCACCGTGGCCATGGCCGAGCGCCACGGGGGCACCGCGGTCCTGCTGCACCCCGTACGGGAAGAAGTCGTACGGGACCTGGCCCGCCAGGGCGTCACCATGCCCCGCAAGTCCACCTCCTTCGGCCCGAAGCCGGCCACCGGCCTGGTGCTGCGCGGCCTGGACTGACCACCCCGGACATGCGGAAGGGCGGTACCCCGACCGGGGTACCGCCCTTCTTCACGTCACGGTTCAGGCCTTGTCGCGACCCGCGTCCCGCTCGTCGTCCTCGTCGTCCTCGACGACCGCGATCTCGTCGGTGACGTCGAAGTCGGCCTCGGGCTCCTCCAGCGGCTCGTACTCGTCGTCGTCCTCGTCGTAGTACTCGGCGACGTCGGAGGCCCGCTCGGCCGCGGCGACCTCGGCCGGGTCCTGGTCGTCCGCGTCCTCGTCGTCCTCGTCGTCCTCGACCAGGTCGTCGGCGAGGTCCGCCGAGGCGTCGACGAACTCGACACCGTCGATCTCGGCGAGACGGTCGGAGGCGTCGGTGGCCCCGTCCTTGTCCGCCTCGAGGGTCTTGGCGAACCACTCGCGCGCCTCGTCCTCACGACCGGCCGCCAGCAGGGCGTCGGCGTAGGCGTACCGCAGGCGCGCGGTCCAGGGCTGGAGCGAGTGGGAGGCCAGCTCCGGGCTCTGCAGGGTCACGATGGCGGCCTCGAGCTGCCCCTGGTCGCGCCGGGCACCGGCGGCCACCAGCCGCATCTCGACCTGACCGGCCTTGTCCAGCTTCTGCACCTCGGGTTCGCCAGCCATGGCCAGCGCCCGCTCCGGACGGCCGAGGCCGCGCTCGCAGTCGGCCATCACGGGCCACAGCTCGACAGAGCCGGTCATGCGCTTGGCGGCGCGGAACTCCGCGAGCGCCTCGCTGTACTTCTGCGTGGCGTACGCGGCGAAGCCGGCGGCCTCGCGGACGGCGGCGACACGGGAGGCCAGTCGCAGGGCGATGCGCGCGTACGCGTACGCCTGCTCGGGGTCGTCGTCGATCAGCCGCGCGACCATGACGAGGTTCTTGGAGACTTCCTCGGCCAGACCCTTGGGCAGGCTCAGCAGCTCCTGACGCACGTCGGCGTCGATCTCGAGACCGGTGACGTCCTCGTCGATCGGGAGCCGCTTGACCGGGTCCCGGTCGCGGTCGCCGCGGTAGTCGCGGTCGCCGCCACGGTCATCGCGACCACGGTAGCCACCACGGTCACCACCGCGATCGTCACGGCCACCACGGAACCCGCCCCGGTCGCCACCCCGGTCGTCATCACGACGCGGGTAGGACGGGCGGTCGCCACCACGGTCGTCACGGCGGAAGCCGCCACCACCGCCGGAGGGACGCTCGCCACCCCGGTCATCGCGACGCGGGTACGACGGACGGTCCCCACCACGGTCATCACGACCGCCACGGAACCCACCACGGTCGTCATCGCGACGCGGGTACGAGGGACGCCCACCGCGGTCGTCATCACGACGCGGGTAGGACGGACGGTCGCCACCACGGTCGTCACGGCGGAAGCCGCCACCACCGCCGGCGGGACGCTCGCCACCCCGGTCGTCACGACGCGGGTACGACGGACGGTCCCCACCACGGTCATCACGACCACCGCGGAACCCACCCCGGTCGTCATCACGACGCGGGTAGCTCGGACGGTCGCCACCACGGTCATCGCGGCGGAAGCCGCCACCACCGCCGGAGGGACGCTCGCCACCCCGGTCGTCACGACGCGGGAAGGACGGACGGTCCCCACCACGGTCATCACGGCGGAAGCCACCGCCGCCGCCGGAAGGACGGTCACCACGGTCGTCACGGCGGAAGCCGCCGCCGGCGGGACGGTCGCCACCCCGGTCGTCACGGCGCGGGAAGCTGGGACGGTCATTGTCACGGCGGAAGCCGCCGCCGCCACCGCCGGAAGGACGGTCACCACGGTCATCGCGACGGAAGCCGCCACCACCGCCGGCGGGACGCTCGCCACCCCGGTCATCGCGACGCGGGAAGGACGGACGGTCCCCACCACGGTCATCACGACCACCGCGGAACCCACCCCGGTCATCATCACGACGCGGGTAGCTCGGACGGTCGCCACCACGGTCATCGCGGCGGAAGCCGCCACCACCGCCGGAGGGACGCTCGCCACCCCGGTCGTCACGACGCGGGAAGGACGGACGGTCCCCACCACGGTCATCACGGCGGAAGCCACCGCCGCCGCCGGAAGGACGGTCACCACGGTCGTCACGGCGGAAGCCGCCGCCGGCGGGACGGTCGCCACCCCGGTCGTCACGGCGCGGGAAGCTGGGACGGTCATTGTCACGGCGGAAGCCGCCGCCGCCACCGCCGGAAGGACGGTCACCACGGTCATCGCGACGGAAGCCGCCACCACCGCCGGCGGGACGCTCGCCACCCCGGTCGTCACGACGCGGGAAGGACGGACGGTCCCCACCACGGTCATCACGACCGCCACGGAACCCACCCCGGTCATCATCACGACGCGGGTAGGACGGACGGTCGCCACCACGGTCATCACGACGGAAGCCACCGCCAGCGCCGCCGGCGGGACGACCGCCACGGTCGTCACGACGGAAGCCACCGCCAGCGCCACCGCCGGCCGGTCGGCCACCACGGTCGTCACGACGGAACGGGGGACGGTCGCCACCACGGTCGTCACGGCCCCCGCGGTAGCCGCCCCTGTCACCGCCGTCGTTGCGCCGAGGCTCGCGCTCCGGACGATCGTCGGGAGAGTTGGACATGGGTGTGACTCCTGTCTTCGGGGTACCGCTAGTCATTCTCGCGCAACCAACCCATGGCCGCGCTTCGGCGTAAAGAGGTGAAAAACAAAAAAGACCCTTGGTCCAGCGTTGAACGCTGGACCAAGGGTCCTTTGAAAGATTGTTCGGCGGCGTCCTACTCTCCCACAGGGTCCCCCCTGCAGTACCATCGGCGCTGAAAGGCTTAGCTTCCGGGTTCGGAATGTAACCGGGCGTTTCCCTAACGCTATGACCACCGAAACCCTATCGGTTTCGAGCGAACAAGCACACTTTGTAGTTATGTTCTAGCTCTAGAAACCAGCAACTGTTCGTTGCTTCAGAACTAACACAGTGGACGCGAGCAACTGAGGACAAGCCCTCGGCCTATTAGTACCAGTCAGCTTCACCCGTTACCGGGCTTCCACATCTGGCCTATCAACCCAGTCGTCTACTGGGAGCCTTA